>NZ_JAKUMN010000009.1:0-131059 GCF_037026505.1 Erwinia sp. CGal63 | reverse complement strand
TCCCCATGCGAGAGTAGGGAACTGCCAGGCATCAAATTGCGATAACCCCGACCTCACGGTCGGGGTTTTTTGCGTTTTGAGGCTTTTAAAAGCTGGTTGTATGCTGGAAGCATCAAGAGACAAGCCTGAACAGGAGTCGAACTGGGGCCGATTGCTACCTGATTTTAAAGCTGATAAGGATAAAAATAGATCCCGGACTTCATTCCGCTGCGAAAATATGCGAAGGTTAAGCCAAAAAAACTTTTTTTCTGCCTGTGTTTATCAGCTTTCCTGCGTTTTTAACCACTCTTCAATAAACTCTGCAATACCTTCAACATCGTCAAGCGGCAGGCAAGGGACATTAAGCTCACAGGCTTTGTCACTGGCTAACGCAATCACGTATTTGTCCAACATCTTTGGGAAAGATTTTCCTGCCGCATCCCGGTGCAGCATAATTTTCGCTATCGGCTCGTCCTTAAAACCTTCGATCAAAATCAAATCCAGCGCGTCTCTATTCATACGGCTGGCCAGATAAGCCAGATCGGGCTCCGATTGAGAGGGCGTTTCTGTCATCAGCGCCCAGCGCTGCCGGCTGGCGACCAACACCTGATCTGCTCCGGCTTTGCGTAATTCGTAGCTATCCTTGCCCGGCTTATCTATCTCCATATCGTGATGAGTATGTTTAATTAGCCCGCAGCGGATCCCCTTATCACGCAAAGTCGGAATCAGCTTTTTCAATAGGGTCGTTTTGCCTGTTCCGCTAAAGGCAGCTACGGCTAATAAGGGGGCTTTCATCGTCTTCACCTGCCAAGATCGTCTGGTCGATTAATATTGCTAAAAGCGGCCGCATCATCAAACATGACCGCGTGTCCGCCGCTCTGCTGCAAAAACAGCATGACTTTGCGTTCTCCTCGCGCTAAAAAAGCGGCGAGCGCCGTCGCTACGCTATGGTGCAATAGCGCCAGCGTAGGATGATCGCGTTCGGCTGTACGTGCCCAGACGGCAGGCGCTTCGGCTTTATGCTGCCATAAGCGCTGTACAAGGTCTGCAGGTAAATCTGGCGTGTCGCAGGAAGCAAACGCCAGCCACTCAGCTTCAATAGTTTGCAGCGCCGTAAGCATGCCAGCCAGCGGGCCGGGAAAATCAGGCAGCGTATCGGTAATAACCGGCACGCCGCTTTGCTGGTACACCGTCTGGTTGCGATTGGCGCTGATATAGAGATGGTTCACCTGCGGCTGGAAACGTTCCAGAACGTGCAGATAAAGAGGCTTATTCCTGTACTGCACCAAACCTTTATCTTCTCCACCCATGCGGCTGCCGCGCCCGCCAGCAAGGATAACGCCCGCGACCAGAGCCTCACCCGACTTGCTATAATCCATAAGCATACACCCTCTTTTTTTGTGGGATTAACCCTGCTACCGTAGCGGAACCTAACTATTACAGGAAATCGATAATGAAATGTCATCGTCTTGACGAGCTAATTTCGCTGCTGCAGCCAGCGTGGCGGCAGGAACCCGATCTGAACCTAATGCAATTCTTACAGAAAATGGCTGACGAAGCGGGTTTTACCCAGCCGCTGACTGAACTGACCGATGATGTGCTTATTTACCATCTTAAATTACGCGGCACAGATAAAACGGAACAAATCCCCGGCCTGAAAAAAGATTATGAAGAGGATTTTAAAACGGCCTTGCTTCGGGCGCGCGGCGTAATCAAAGATTAAATTCCGCTGTTGATCCGGCGTACGGGTGATTAATGGTATCCTCTGCGCATGACGACTATCAACGAGTACGCCGGATGACCGAACCCGCTTTTACCTTTCAAAACCTTAATCCCGATACCATTCTGGATGCGCTCTGGGAGACAGGCATACGGGTGGAATCAGGCCTGACCGCGCTGAACAGCTATGAAAACCGCGTCTACCAGTTTTCTGATGAAGATAAAAAACGCTATGTAGTGAAATTCTATCGCCCGCAGCGCTGGTCGCCACAGCAGATTGAAGAAGAGCATCAGTTTGCCGCCGAACTGCTGGCTGACGAGGTGCCTGTCGCCGCGCCGCTGGCGCTGCAGGGGCAAACGCTGCATCAACGCGATGGCTACTGGTTTACCCTCTTTCCCAGTCTTGGCGGACGCCAGTATGAGACAGACAATTACGATCATCTGGAATGGGTCGGTCGTTTCCTGGGAAGAATTCATCAGACCGGCCGTAAAAAAACGTTTATCGAGCGTCCTACTTTTGGCCTGAAAGAATATATTGACGAGCCGAGGCAGTTGCTCGAATCCAGCACGCTGATCCCCGCCGGCCTGAAAAATAATTTATTAGCCAGCGTCGAGTTGCTCAGCACAACTTTACAAAAGTGCTGGCATACTCAGTGGCGACCGCTTCGTCTGCATGGCGATTGCCATCCCGGCAATATACTGTGGCGCGATGGCCCACTGTTCGTCGACCTGGATGATGCCCGCAACGGCCCGGCGGTACAGGATCTGTGGATGCTGATTAACGGCGACCTCAGCGAACAGCGCATACAGTGGGATATCCTGCTGGAAGCCTACAGCGAATTCAGCGAGTTCGACACACACGAATTGTCACTGATTGAGCCTTTACGCGCCATGAGGATGGTTTATTATCTGGCGTGGATTGTCCGCCGCTGGCAGGATCCCGCATTTCCGGCGGCGTTCCCGTGGATGACGGATGAAGATTTTTGGCGCAGACAGATAGCCATTTTTAACGAGCAGGCCCGGCTGCTGCAGGAGCCACCGCTGCAGCTGACGCCCGCATTCCAGGGCTGACCGCCTTTTCCGGCCAGCCTCTTTTGCTGTTATGGAGAGAGAGTTCCAGATGAAAAAGATTTTATTCGCGCTGGTTGGGGTATTTCTGGCGTTTAGCGCCTCGGCTGCCCAGTTTACCGATGGTCAGCAATACATCACGATACAGAAACCTGTCACCGGCGAGCCCCAGGTTCTGGAATTCTTTTCTTTCTACTGCCCGCACTGCTACGAGTTTGAACACGTCTGGCACGTTAGCGATGCCGTGAAGAAAGCTGTGCCTGCGGAGACGAAAGTCACCAAATATCACGTTGAATTCCTTGGCGGCGAAATGGGTAAAGTGGTTACTCAGGCCTGGGCCGTAGCGATGGCGCTGGGCGTGGAAGACAAGGTGACTGCGCCGCTGTTCGAAGGCATTCAGAAAACGCAGACCATTAACGATCCGGCCAGCCTGAAAGAGGCTTTTGTTAAGGCGGCAGGCATTAAGCCAGAAGAATACGACGCGGCATGGAACAGCTTCGTAGTGAAATCACTGGTGGCGCAGCAGGAAAAAGCGGCCGTTGATGTCGATCTGCGTGGCGTGCCGGCGATGTTTGTTAACGGCAAATATATGGTCAACAACGGCGGGCTGGATACCAGCTCTATGGATAACTACACGCAGCAGTATGCTAACGTGGTAAAATTCCTGCTGACCCAGAAGTAAGATAATTTGATGCAGCGACAATATTGGTTGTCGCTGCACCTTTCGTTTCGATTCCAACAGCCCGTCCCGATCAAAAAATTGCCCGATCCCATTTTCATCTCAGGATCCAAAAGATCGTTGCCCGCTAATTAATATCCACATTAAATCAAATTCAAAACTGGCGCTAATTAGCCTTGATCCTGTAATTAACTCATTGAAAATAAATTACTTTGCAGTGAGTAGTCTATAATTACGCCTGATGTATTTATCTGTTATGAATTTTACGCACAAAGTTATCCACAGGATTTGATTGCGAAACAGGCCGCAAAATGCTTATTCCCTTCGACGTCATGCCCGGAGATATTTCATCTTTTCGGTGCAGCTGTGGCATCCTTACCCTATTGTGAAATCAAACCCGGAATGTGACACCAATGGCACAAATCGCAGAAAACCCGCTAATTCTGGTAGACGGCTCTTCCTATCTGTATCGCGCATATCATGCGTTTCCTCCGCTGACCAATAGCGCCGGCGATCCTACCGGAGCCATGTACGGCGTGCTGAATATGCTGCGCAGCCTGCTGCTGCAATATAAACCCAGCCATGTTGCGGTCGTTTTCGATGCCAAAGGCAAGACGTTTCGTGATGAGCTTTTTGAACACTATAAATCTCACCGACCGCCAATGCCGGACGATCTGCGCGCGCAGATTGAGCCGCTGCATAATATGGTCAGGGCGATGGGGCTGCCGCTGCTGGCGGTGTCAGGCGTCGAGGCTGACGACGTCATCGGCACGCTGGCGCTGGAAGCCGGTAAAAAGGGCATACCCGTACTTATCAGCACCGGCGATAAAGATATGGCGCAGCTGGTGACGCCGGATATCACGCTGATCAATACCATGAACAACGCTATTCTCGGCCCGGATGAAGTTGTGGAGAAATATGGTATTCCGCCCTCGCTGATTATCGATTTTCTGGCGCTGATGGGCGACTCCTCAGACAACATTCCAGGCGTGCCTGGCGTGGGTGAAAAAACGGCGCAGGCGCTGTTACAGGGGCTTGGCGGCATTAAAGATATCTACGAGAACCTGGATAAGGTTGCCGACCTCTCCTTTCGCGGCGCCAAAACCATGGCGGCTAAACTGGAGCAGAACAAAGAAGTCGCTCTCCTTTCCTACCAGCTGGCGACCATCAAAACCGACGTGCCGCTTGAAAAGAGCTGCGAAGAGCTGACCGTCAGCGAACCGGCCGTTGAAGAGCTACTGGCGCTGTTCCGTCGTTACGAGTTCAAACGCTGGATTAGCGATCTGGAAGAAGGAAAATGGCTGCAGGGCAAAAAAAGCGGCGCGGCCGCGCAGAAAACCCTGGCCCAGCAGCCGGAAAGCGAGCCGCAGCCGGAAGCGACCAGCATTCTTTCGGCGGACGGCTACGTCACCATTCTCGATGAAGCCACCTTTGCCGAATGGCTGCAAAAGCTGCAGAAAAGCGAACTGTTCGCTTTCGATCTGGAAACCGACTCGCTGGATACGCTCAGCGCCAACATTGTCGGCATCGCTTTTGCCGTCGCGCCGGGCGAGGCTGCTTATCTGCCGGTGGCCCACGACTATCTGGACGCGCCCGACCAGCTCGATCGCAAGGAAGTACTGGAACGCCTGAAGCCGCTGCTGGAAGATGAAAAGCGGTTCAAAGTCGGGCAGAACCTGAAATACGATCGTGGCGTACTCAATAACTACGGCATTGAGCTACAGGGCATAAAATTCGACACCATGCTGGAATCCTACGCCCTGAACAGCGTGGTAGGCCGTCACGATATGGATACGCTGGCTTCACGCTGGCTGAATCACAAAACCGTCACCTTTGAAGAGATCGCTGGCAAGGGCAAAAAGCAGCTGACGTTCAATCAGATTGCGCTTGAGCAGGCGGCGCACTACGCTGCGGAAGATGCGGACGTCACGCTGCAGCTGCATCTTAAGATGTGGCCAGAGCTGGAAAAAGAGCAGGGCCCGAAAGCCGTTTTCGAAAATATCGAAATGCCGCTGGTCACGGTAATTTCACGTATTGAGCGCAACGGCGTACTGATCGACCAGGCCATTCTTGCCAAACATTCGCAGGAGCTGACCACGCGCCTGGCGGAACTGGAGCTGAAAGCGCACGAACTGGCGGGCGAACCTTTCAACCTCTCGTCCACCAAACAGCTGCAAACCATTCTGTTTGAGAAACAGGGTATCAAGCCGACCAAAAAGACGCCGGGCGGCGCGCCGTCCACCAGCGAAGAGGTGCTGGCCGAGTTGGCGCTGGACTATCCGCTGCCAAAAGTGATCCTGGAGCACCGCGGTTTGTCCAAGCTGAAGTCGACCTATACCGACAAGCTACCGATGATGATTAATCCGCTGAGCGGACGCGTGCATACTTCTTACCATCAGGCCGTAACGGCGACGGGACGTCTCTCTTCCACCGATCCTAACCTGCAGAACATCCCGGTACGCAATGAGGAAGGGCGCCGTATTCGTCAGGCGTTTATCGCCTCTAAAGGCCATCAAATAGTGGCGGCGGACTATTCGCAAATCGAGCTGCGCATTATGGCGCACCTTTCACAGGATAAGGGACTGTTGAGCGCCTTCTCCGCCGGAGAAGATATTCACCGCGCCACGGCGGCGGAAGTGTTCGGTATGGCGCTGGACAAAGTAACCAACGAGCAGCGCCGCAGCGCGAAGGCCATCAACTTTGGCCTGATTTATGGTATGAGCGCCTTCGGTCTTTCGCGTCAGCTTAATATCGGCGCGAACGAAGCAAGGAAATATATGGATCTCTATTTTGAGCGCTATCCAGGCGTGCTGCAGTATATGGAAAGCACGCGTCAGCAGGCTGCCGAAAAGGGCTATGTTTCCACGCTGGACGGTCGACGCCTCTATCTGCCGGATATCAAAGCCAGCAACGCGATGCGCCGCAAGGCAGCCGAACGTGCGGCGATCAACGCGCCGATGCAGGGTACTGCCGCCGATATCATCAAAAAAGCCATGATTGCCGTCGACGGCTGGCTAACGCCGCAGGCTAACCCCGATGTGAAAATGATCATGCAGGTGCACGATGAACTGGTGTTCGAAGTTAAAACCTCAGAGGTTGAGGCGGCGACGGTAAAAATCCGCGAGCTGATGGAAAACAGTATGCGGCTGGATGTGCCGTTGCGTGTTGATGTGGGTGTCGGGGATAACTGGGACGAAGCGCACTAACGGCGCCGGCCGGCGATTTGCTCACGGCGCTGAAGCAGACTCGCTCCGTTCTGGAGCGGTTTTCAGCGCCTGTTTCAGACCAAAAAGCCTGAAGCGGCGAGCTGGCTAACTCGTTATCCTTCAAACATTTTTTTAGCGCAACGGCTACCTGAAAAGCGTTTTTATGTGAACTCTATTGGATAAAAAAGCGAATTTTATGAAATCAAGGGGTAAAAAATACTTTTGAGGCCCGAAAAAATCATGTAGAGTTGCGGATGTAGGGTACAGAGGTAAGATGTTCTATCTTTCAAACCTTTTACTTCACGTAATCGGATTTGGCTGAATATTAGCCGCCCCAGTCGTTATGACTGGGGCGTTTTTTATTGCGCGTCGTTCAGGATCAGGCGTCCGGCAGTGCCGCTTCGCCCGCTGGTGGAATCTCGCTAAACCAGCTATCCAGCTTCAGGCGCAGTTTATCCACGCCGGTTTTCTTCAGCGAAGAGAAAACTTCGACCTGCACGTCGCCAACGAAGCCTTTCGCAGCCTCGCGCACCAGATTCAGCTGCGCTTTACGCGCGCCCGAAGCCAGCTTATCCGCTTTGGTCAGCAGCACCAGCACCTGAATGCCGCTTTGCACTGCCCACTCGATCATCTGCCTGTCCAAATCTTTCAGCGGATGACGGATATCCATCAGTACGACCAGCCCTTTAAGACAGTCGCGCATTTGCAGATACTCTGCCAGCGAACGCTGCCACTTCAGCTTCATCTCTTCCGGCACTTCCGCATAGCCATAGCCAGGCAAATCCACCAGGCGATAACCTTCTGCCACCTGAAACAGGTTAATCAGCTGCGTCCTGCCAGGCGTTTTACTGGTTCGGGCCAGGCTTTTCTGATTGGTCAGCGTGTTCAGCGCGCTGGATTTGCCCGCGTTAGAACGCCCTGCAAACGCGACTTCGATACCGGTATCGGCTGGAAGGTGGCGAATATCGGGCGCGCTGGTGACAAAATGGGTAAGTTGATAATTCCAGCCAGACAAAATAGAAACTCCAGATAATAAGAACAATTGCGCAGAGTATACCCTGTATGGATTAAAAGCGCCCAGCCGCGCGCGATGCGCTTCAGGCTTTGTGAGAGATCGGCTATAGTTTTTGCAAGAACTTTACCTTTTTTGCATTAACCTTAAAAATTAAATTATTTAAAATCAAAATCTTAAGATTTTAATGCCAGACAATAATAAAATTTTTTCGGAACTTACCTTGTGAGTTTTTCAATTTCGACTACATTTGTTGTCAGAGCCAGGACGGCTTACTTCAGGATGAAGCGCTCAGGGGTTGCCAGGATGGTGCAGAGCAGGGAAGGAAAAGTGTCGGGGAAGACTCATCTGAAGGGAAAGGACTGCGTCCATGAAGGACGGCATGGCAAGGGAAAACCGGGAAGTTGGATGCCAAAAAGGATGCTGACATAGTCAGTCCTTCTGCGGAAGGTGCGAAAAAAGGCGACAGGGTGACCTGGCGCCTTTTTTCTTTGTCTGCTTTCTGCTAGATTCCGCCGCAATTCTATACTGAAGATAAACAGTCTGAGAGCAGAAACCATGAAGCAACCTGTACGCGAATCGCAGAAAAAACCGGCGGCAAAAGCGAAGCGTAAAACGCGCGATGAAATCAACACGGAAGCGCGCGATCGCAAACGCGATAAAAAGCATCGCGGCAACGCCTCCGGCAGCCGTGCCAATCCTGTTACTGCGGCAAGGAAAGGCGGCGAAAGCGCTAAAGAGAAAGATCCGCGTATCGGCAGTAAAAAACCGATAGCGCTTGGCGCTGCTGCGGTCGCACAGCCAGAAAAAAAAGCGAAGCCGGCTAAAAAGGCCGAAGAGAAAAAGCCGCGTCTGACGCCTGAAGAAGAGCTGGCGAAACTGGAAAACGACGAGCGACTGGATACGCTGCTGGATCGACTGGAAAACGGCGAAACGCTGAAAGCGGAAGATCAGGCGTGGCTGGATCAGACGCTCGACCGCATCGATGTGCTGATGGAACAGCTTGGCATCGCGCTGGATGACGATGTGGAAGATGAAGAAGCCGAAGAAGATATGTATCGTCTGCTTAAGGGCGGCAACTAAACGGCGCTTTTCGGACTCACTTTCCAGAACGGCGCCGACGGGCGCCGTCTCTGCATCCGGTATCTCTTAATGATTTGGCCTGGATCAATTTACCTGCTGATTCTGCTCTGCTCTCTGCTCTGGATGTTGGTTAAACTACGGCGTCTGTCCCGGCTGAAACTACGGCTGCGCAGAACGGCCTCGCCGCCCCGTGGGTCGTTAACCGGGCGCCAACGCAGGAGAGAATATCGTGACGCAGACAATTGAGTGGGATCCCGTCCTGCTGCAAAAATATAACATCTCTGGCCCCCGTTACACTTCTTACCCCACTGCGCTGGAGTTCAGCGAAAACTATAGCGAAGCCGACTTTATTCGCGCCAGCCAGCGCGCGCCCGACCGCCCGCTGTCACTCTATATCCATATTCCTTTCTGCCATCGCCTTTGCTATTTCTGCGGCTGCAACAAAGTAGTCACTCGCCATCAGCACAAAGCTGATGACTATCTACAAACGCTGGCGAAAGAGATTGAAGCACGCGGCAGGCTTTTCGCTAATCGCATCGTTACGCAGATGCACTGGGGCGGCGGCACGCCTACCTTTCTCAATAAGGCGCAAATTTCCAGATTAACAGCGCTGCTGCAGCAACACTTTACCTTCAGCGACAAGGCCGAACTCTCTATTGAGATCGATCCGCGCGAGATTGAACCGGAAGTCATCGATCATCTTTACGCCTGTGGCTTTACCCGGCTGAGTATGGGTGTACAGGACTTTAATAAAGAGGTGCAGGAAAAAGTTAATCGCGTGCAGGATGAGCAGGTTATCGTCGCGCTTGTTGAACGGGCCAGGCAGGTTGGTTTCCGCTCGATAAATCTCGATCTGATTTATGGTCTGCCGAAACAGACGCCGGAAAGTTTCGCCTTTACCTTACAAAAGGTTATCGCGCTGAACCCGGATCGTCTTAGCGTCTTTAACTATGCGCATATGCCCGGACACTTCGCCGCGCAGCGAAAAATCAAAGAAGCCGAATTGCCCGATTCCCGGCAAAAGCTGACCATCCTGCAACAGACGATTGCTACGCTGATGGCGGCAGGCTACCAGTTTATCGGTATGGATCATTTCGCCAGGCCGGAAGATGAACTCGCTATCGCCCAGCGCGAAGGCAAGCTGCACCGTAACTTCCAGGGATATACCACGCAGGGAGAGAACGATCTGCTGGGGCTGGGCGTTTCCGCGATCAGCATTATCGGTGACAGCTATGCGCAAAACCAAAAAGAGCTGAAAAGCTGGTCTGCCGCTGTCGAGGCGCAGGGCATAGCGCTGTGGCGCGGCGTAGAGCTGTCGCATGACGATATCCTGCGCCGTGAGATTATTAAAACACTGATGTGCAACTTCTCGCTGGATTTTGCTGATTTCCAGCCGATGCACGGCGGCTTCACCGACTATTTTGCCGAGGATCTGGCGCTGCTGGCGCCGCTAATCGCCGATGGGCTGGTGGAACGCAATGAGAAGGGCCTTCAGGTCACCGCTAAAGGACGTTTGCTGGTGCGTAATATCTGCATGTGCTTTGACAGCTATCTGCGCCAGCAGGCGCGCAGGCAGCAGTTTTCTCGAGTAATCTAAAAACTTGTAGTGGCTCGGCGGCGGCCGTTTTTAAACAGCCGCCTTGTGCAGTTTTCTGTACCAGCAAACGGGCTCCTTTTGCAGCAAAATCAATCCTGATATTTACTGAAAATCACAGAGGCGTTAACGCCGCCAAAGCCAAAACCGTTAACCATGGCTGTGGATAACGCTGCTTTTTTAGCGCCCTCTTTAACAATATTCAGCGTCTGCGCGTCTTCATCAACTTCTTCAATATTTAACGATGCGGGAACCAGGCTTTCGTTCAGCGCCTTAATGGAGAAAATCGCGCCCGCAGCGCCGGCGGCGCCCAGCATATGTCCGGTAGCGGATTTAGTGGAAGAGATAAACGGCCTGTTGTCGCCAAAAACGGTTTTAAGCGCAAAGATTTCCGCTTTATCACCGACCGGCGTGGAAGTGGAATGGGCGTTGATATAGTCAATCTCTTCGGGGCGCATTTCTGCTTTCTTCAGGGCGCCAGACATGGCTCTTGCTGCGCCTTCGCCATCCTCCGGGCCAGCAGTAATGTGCCAGGCATCCGAGGTTGTACCATAACCTTTAACTTCAGCCAGAATGGTCGCTCCCCGACGTTTGGCATGTTCCAGCTCTTCCAGAACGAGAACGCCTGCGCCCTCGCTCATCACAAATCCGCTGCGCTGGGCGTCAAAGGGGCGTGAGGCTTTTTCCGGCGCGTCATTGAACCCGATCGTTAATGCTCTCGCAGCATTAAAACCGCCAAGCGATACGGCATTGATGCAGGATTCGCTTCCACCGACCACGGCAATATCCACATCTTCCGTCATTATAGTTTTAAATCCATCGCCAATTGCCTGCACGCTGGCCGCACACGCAGAAACAGGCGTACCTGAAATTCCCTTGAAGCCATATTTAATCGAAACCTGCGCCGCTGCCAGGTTCGCAATAAATGAGGGGACGGTAAAAGGAGACATTCTCTTGCTTCCCTTCTCCGATACGGTATTCACTGCGTTGGTGATGGCATGAAAGCCGCCGATGCCCGTGGCGATAATAGTAGCCACATTCAGCTTTTCTTCTTCCGACAACGTCAACAAGCCAGCCTGTTGCAGCGCTTCTTCTGCGGCAACCAGAGCAAGATGAATAAACCTGTCGCCTTTCTTCTGCTCTTTAAGCGGAATAAATTTATCCAGATCCAGACCGCCTTCCGCATCCTCTTCGATGTTGGGCACACGGCCGCCAATCTTAACGGGCGTATCGCCATACATTTCAGGAAGCAGTGCCCGAATGCCTGATTCACCCCTGATTAATCTTTCCCACGATAGGTTTGTCGTTGCGCCTAAAGGAGACACCAGACCAGTACCTGTTACCACCACACGCTTTGAAGCAAAATTACTCATAGATAAGCCTTCCTTTATAATGGTGATTTCAGTGTACACGTGTTCGCTCAAAAAATGCCATATTAATTAATGTGTTGATCTTCTTCAGAGTTGTTTTGTGCGTTTTAAGTTAAATTTAGTTTATTAATTTACCCGAGCGCTTTTCTGCAGCAAATGCCACTAAAAAGGATGGCTAAGAGCCTGGCCAGACAAACTTTTGATAAAAGGGAGCGGTCAGAAGGCTGATAAGAGGCGTAAAAAAACCGGAAACTGTCAGGTTTCCGGTTTAAACGCAGCTAACTTTGGCCTGTTTCAGCATCAGTTAACAAGATTCAGCATCACGGCACATAGTACGGCTGCGATAGCCGTTTGCGGAGGATGCGCCGCCCCCGTTTGTACATATTGCGTCACAAGATGGATTAACGATTCCAGCATGATCTTCCTCCCCATAACGGTTCAGAATGATACTGACTGGCATCTTTATGTAAAGACGGAATCGCACAGAAATTACGCTTATTGACGTTTTTTTATGCGATTTCCGATTTACTCCATGCCCAATTCTTTCAGCTTGCGGGTCAGCGTGTTTCGTCCCCAGCCCAGCAGACGCGCCGCTTCCTGCTTGTGACCCTGCGTATGGCGTAAAGCAGTGGTCAGCAGCGTACGTTCCATTTCCGGCTGCGCTTCCGAAAGCAGGTTTTGATGACCGGAACGCAGCGCGCGATCGGCCCACTGCGCCAGCAGCGTCGCCCAGCTGTCGGGCAGCGACTGCGTCGGGCTTTCCGGCGTCGCGGTTTCAAACAGCTCCGGCGGCAGATCCTGAATCAGGACTTCCTGACCGGCAGCCATCACTGTCAGCCAGCGACAGGTATTCTCCAGCTGGCGCACGTTGCCCGACCAGTGCAGACGTGTCAGCGCCGTTTCGGTTTCGGGATGCAGGATCTTCGCCTCTACGCCCAGTTCGCGAGCCGCGACCTGTAAAAAATAGCGAGCCAGGCGAGGAATATCCTCACGGCGCTCGCGCAGCGGCGGCAGATGCACGCGGATAACGTTCAGGCGATGGAACAGATCCTCGCGGAATTTGCCTTCCTGTACCCGCAGCTCAAGATTCTGGTGCGTGGCGGCGATAATCCTGACGTCCACTTTAACCGGCGCATAACCGCCAACGCGATAAAACTGCCCGTCGGCCAGCACGCGCAGTAAGCGCGTCTGCACATCCAGCGGCATATCGCCGATTTCATCCAGAAACAGCGTACCGCCGTCCGCCTGTTCAAAGCGTCCCTGACGAATCTGATTGGCGCCGGTGAACGCGCCTTTCTCGTGGCCAAAAAGCTCTGATTCGATCAGATCTTTCGGTATCGCCGCCATATTCAGCGCGATAAAAGGCGCCTTCGCCCGCGGGCTGTGACGATGCAGCGCGTGCGCCACCAGCTCTTTACCCGTACCCGATTCGCCATTGATCAGGACGCTGATCGACGAGCGCGAAAGGCGACCAATAATGCGGAAAACATCCTGCATCGCCGGCGCTTCGCCGATAATATCGGTGGTTGGGCCGCTTACCGGCTGATTGCGCGGCTGCTGCTGTTCCTGATAGTGGCTGATTGCGCGCTCTACCAGCGCCACGGCCTCGTCAATATCGAAAGGCTTAGGCAGATAGTCGAACGCGCCCTGTTGATAGGCGCTGACGGCGGCATCTAGATCGGAATGCGCGGTCATAATAATCACCGGCAGCATCGGATGACGCTGCTTAATCTGTTTCAGTAGCGCCAGTCCATCCATGCCGGGCATACGAATATCGGAAAGCAAAACGTCCGGGGTTTTGGTGGCAAGGGCGTCCAGCACCTCGCTCGCGCTGTCAAAAGTGGCGCAGCTTAAACCGGCTCCAGTGAGCGCGCGTTCAAGCACCCAGCGGATGGAGCTATCGTCATCGACGATCCAGACTATCCCTCGTTGCATAGAAACCTCACTGGCGAATAGGTAAATAAACGGAAAATTCGGTGTGGCCAGGCCAGCTGTTGAATTCTATTTTTCCCGAATGCTGATCGATCAGGCTGCGGGCGATCGACAGGCCTAAGCCGGTGCCGCCTTCACGCCCGCTCACCATTGGGTAAAACAGCGTATCCTGGAGCTGGGCTGGAATGCCGGGGCCGTTATCTTCGATATCGATACGGGCGACCAGCCGATAGCGGACGCCGTGCAGCGTCAGCTGAAATGCTGTACGGGTGCGCAGCGTAATTTCGCCGCCTTTCTCTCCCAGTGCCTGTAAGGCGTTGCGCACGACGTTCAGCAGCACCTGCTCGATTTGGTCAGGATCGTGCGGCAGCTCCGGCAGGCTGGGATCGTAATCCCTGATCAGTTTGACATTGTCCGGCAGTTCCATTGAAACCAGGTTGACCACGCGCTCGGCGACCTGATGAATGCTTTGCGTCACGTGCATCCCGGGCTGCTGCGGGCCAAGCAGGCGATCCACCAGATTACGCAGACGGTCGGCCTGCTCGATAATAACTTTGGTGTATTCCGTTAAGGCGGGATCGGGCAGCGCTTTAGCCAATAGCTGCGCTGCGCCGCGTAGGCCGCCAAGCGGGTTTTTTATTTCGTGCGCCAGCCCGCGCACCAGATCGCGCGCGGCCACCTGTTGCGCATGCTGAATCTGTTCCTGACTGAGGCGACGCTGATTATCCATCGGCGCCATTTCCAACAAGATTAAGCCGTCCGGCAGCAGCTGCGCCGTTAGCGACATAATGTGCGCCCGGCTGTCCACAACCAGCGTAACCTCGCTGTCGGTAAAACCCTGGCCGGCTTTCAGGCTCTCGCGCATCACCTCGATATTGAGGGAAAAATAGCCCATCAAATCTGGCAGCGGCGTGCCGAAAAGCTTGCGGGAACTTTGCGCCAGCAGCTGCTGCGCGGCGGGATTGGCGTAGTGCACCACCAGTTCGCCGTCGACCAGCAAGATACTGTTAATCAGGGAGTTGAGGATCTGCCCGGCATCGGGCCGCGTGCCTGTTGCCATAACAGCGTTCTCCTGCACCGTTTTGGTGCATTATAGTCATGGAACCCGAAATTCGTCTTCCTGAACCTTGTTACGCGGTGAAAAAAGCCCATCCGGAGATGGGCTGAAAGTTTCCACGGCAACAAAATCTCCGGCGTTTGTTACGCGGCGGCTTCTGTAAGCGCCCGAATCGCTTCGGGCGTTGCTCTGACGCGACGAAATACGCCGGATTCAGAAATTAAACGCTGTAGTAGAGTTCGAACTCTACCGGATGCGGCGTCATGCGCACGCGGTCCATTTCGGCTTTGCGCAGTTCGATATAAGCATCGATGGTGTCGTCGGTGAACACGCCACCGCGAGTCAGGAACTCACGATCTTCGTTCAGCGCGTTCAGCGCCTCTTCCAGCGAGCCAGCTACTTTTGGAATCTCAGCTTCTTCTTCCGGCGGCAGGTCGTACAGGTTTTTGTCCATCGCGTCGCCAGGATGGATTTTGTTGATGATGCCGTCCAGGCCAGCCATCAGCAGCGCAGCGAAGCACAGGTACGGGTTGGCCGCTGGATCCGGGAAGCGAGCTTCGATACGGCGCGCTTTCGGGCTGGCGACAACCGGGATACGGATAGAAGCGGAGCGGTTACGTGCGGAATAAGCCAGCATTACCGGCGCTTCGTAACCCGGAACCAGACGCTTGTAGGAGTTGGTCGTTGGGTTAGACAGGGCGTTGATCGCTTTCGCGTGCTTGATAACGCCGCCGATGTAGAACAGGGCAGTTTCAGACAGGCCGCCGTATTTGTCGCCAGCGAACAGGTTGGTGCCGCCTTTGGACAGAGACATATGGCAGTGCATACCGGAACCGTTATCGCCGAAAATGGGTTTTGGCATAAAGGTCGCGGTTTTACCGAAAGCGTGCGCCACGTTGTGCACAACGTATTTATAGATCTGAATTTCGTCCGCTTTCTTGGTCATGGTGTTGAAGCGGGTAGCCACTTCGTTCTGACCTGCTGTCGCCACTTCGTGGTGATGAGCTTCAACAACCAGGCCCATCTGTTCCATGGTCAGGCACATGGCGGAACGGATATCCTGAGAGGAATCGACCGGTGGAACCGGGAAGTAGCCGCCTTTCAGGCCCGGACGGTGGCCTTTGTTGCCGCCTTCGTATTCTTTGCCGGTGTTCCATGCCGCTTCGATATCGTCGATAGCAACGTGAGAGCCGGAAGTCGTCGCGCCGAAACGCACGTCGTCAAACAGGAAGAACTCTGGCTCTGGCCCAAACAGCACGGTATCCGCGATGCCGGAAGAGCGCAGGAAATCTTCCGCGCGCTTGGCGATAGAGCGTGGGTCGCGATCGTAGCCCTGCATGGTGCCTGGCTCCAGGATGTCGCAGCGGATAATCAGCGTAGAGTCTTCGAAAAACGGATCCAGAACCGCGGTAGTCGCGTCAGGCATCAGCACCATGTCTGATTCGTTAATGCCTTTCCAGCCGCCGATAGAGGAGCCGTCAAACATTTTGCCTTCTTCGAAGAAGTCGGCGTTAACCTGGTGAGCAGGAATGGTAACGTGCTGCTCTTTACCTTTGGTGTCTGTGAAGCGCAGGTCAACAAATTTGACTTCATGCTCGTTCATCATCGACAGAACGTGTTCAGCGGACATACTTAACTCTCCTGGATTTTGTCATGGTCGTCAGTTAGAGAACTTTCGCGGGTTGCCTGGTTCGCCCAGCCGACCGATAATTACGTTCTCTGACAAGCTACCGTTGTGGAAACGGGCGTTTTTCGCTTAAGGGAATTAAAGCGAAAACTATGCCAACTTTCTTAATTGGCGGAAAAAGCGCTATGATGCGCCCTCTCGTGAAACGGGAGCTGCACCACGATGGAAGTCGCGCACCATTGTGGTGCTTTTGCATGCGGGCAATGCACAATAATAGTGCATTTTTGCGATAACGTGCATTTTTTGCACCGGAAACGGCCCCTTAAAGCAATCCCGAAAGTTATCTTTAATTGAAAACTGTGATCCTGTTCAGCTCTTCGATTAATCCGTGTACAATAGCGCGCTATTTCTAATGCCTGAGGCAAAGCTGTGATCGAAAATTTGCGTAACATCGCCATTATTGCCCACGTTGACCACGGTAAAACTACCCTGGTTGATAAGTTGCTGCAGCAGTCCGGGACTTTCGACGCCCGTACCGAAGCGACCGAACGCGTAATGGACTCCAACGATTTGGAGAAAGAGCGTGGGATTACCATCCTCGCAAAAAACACCGCCATTAAATGGAACGACTACCGTATCAACATCGTGGATACCCCGGGACACGCCGACTTCGGCGGCGAGGTAGAGCGCGTGATGTCAATGGTCGACTCGGTGCTGCTGGTTGTGGATGCAATGGATGGCCCTATGCCGCAAACCCGCTTCGTGACCAAAAAAGCGTTTGCTAATGGTCTGAAGCCGATCGTGGTCATCAACAAAGTTGACCGTCCTGGCGCGCGCCCTGACTGGGTTGTGGATCAGGTGTTCGACCTGTTCGTTAACCTGGATGCGACTGACGAGCAGCTGGATTTCCCTATCATCTATGCTTCCGCCCTGAACGGTATCGCTGGTCTTGACCACACCGACATGGCTGAAGATATGACTCCGCTGTATGAAGCGATCGTGAAACACGTTTCGCCTCCGCAGGTTGAGGCAGAAGCGCCGTTCCAGATGCAGATCTCTCAGCTGGACTACAACAACTATGTTGGCGTTATCGGCATCGGCCGCATCAAGCGCGGTAAAGTGAAGCCGAACCAGCAGGTTACTATCATCGATAGCGAAGGCAAAACCCGTAACGGTAAAGTTGGCAAAGTGCTGACTCACCTGGGTCTGGAGCGTATTGATGCTACCGAAGCGGAAGCGGGCGATATCATCGCTATCACCGGTCTGGGCGAGCTGAACATCTCCGACACTATCTGCGATACGCAGAACGTGCAGGCGCTGCCGGCCCTGAGCGTTGACGAGCCAACCGTCACCATGTTCTTTAACGTCAACACCTCGCCGTTCTGCGGTAAAGAAGGTAAGTTCGTTACTTCTCGTCAGATTCTGGATCGTCTGCGTAAAGAGCTGGTGCACAACGTGGCGCTGCGCGTGGAAGAAACCGAAGACGCCGATGCGTTCCGCGTTTCTGGTCGTGGCGAGCTGCACCTGTCCGTACTGATCGAAAACATGCGTCGTGAAGGCTTTGAGCTGGCGGTATCCCGTCCGAAAGTTATCTTCCGCGAAGTTGACGGTCGTAAGCAGGAGCCGTTCGAGAACGTTACCCTGGATATCGAAGAGCAGCACCAGGGCGCCGTGATGCAGGCGATGGGCGAACGTAAAGCGGACATGAAAAACATGGATCCGGATGGCAAAGGCCGCGTACGTCTTGACTACGTGATCCCAAGCCGTGGCCTGATCGGCTTCCGTAACGAATTCATGACCATGACTTCCGGTACCGGTCTGCTGTACTCCACTTTCAGCCACTACGACGATGTTCGTCCGGGCGAAGTGGGCCAGCGTCAGAACGGCGTACTGATCTCTAACGGCCAGGGTAAAGCGGTAGCGTTCGCCCTGTACAGCCTGCAGGATCGCGGCAAGCTGTTCCTGGGTCACGGTGCAGAGGTTTATGAAGGCCAGATCATCGGTATTCACAGCCGCTCCAACGACCTGACCGTGAACTGTCTGACCGGTAAGAAGCTGACCAACATGCGTGCTTCCGGTACTGACGAAGCGACTACGCTGGTTCCGGCCATCAAGATGACCCTTGAGCAGGCGATTGAGTTTATCGATGACGACGAGCTGGTGGAAGTGACTCCGCTGTCCGTACGTATTCGTAAGCGTCACCTGACCGAAAACGATCGTAAACGCGCTTCACGCGGCAGCAAAGACGCTTAATTCTCGTTTTTAAGCTGTTAGACAGGGCCGGAGCTTTCCGGCCCTGTTTTTTTCCTCAGTGGAACCTTCCTTCCATATTTCAAATTCCCGCCCTGTTCAGCTTCTCTTTTTACCGCTAGAGTGATTATCTTGCCGGAACAAATGGAGATGACCATGCTGTATATCTTTGATTTAGGTAACGTCATTGTTGATATTGATTTCAACCGGGTGCTGGGCGTCTGGAGCGATCTGGGACGCGTACCGCTGGCCACGCTGCAAAGCCGCTTTACGATGGGCGAAAGCTTCGAGCGTCATGAACGGGGAGAAATCAGCGACGAGACGTTCGCCGACCAACTGTGCGACGAGCTGGGGCTGGCGCTGAGCTTCGAGCAGTTTACCGCCGGCTGGCAGGCTGTTTTCGTCGGTGTCAGGACGGACACTATCCGTATTATGAATACACTGCGCGCCCGCGGCGAACGCGTGGTGATCTTATCCAACACTAACCGCCTGCATCATCGCTTTTGGCCGTCGCAATACCCCGAGGTACAAAGCGCGGCAGACAAGCTCTACCTCTCTCAGGAAATGGGGATGCGCAAGCCGGAGGCGCGGATCTGGCAGCAGGTATTGAGCGAAGAAGGCTTTACTGCCGACCAGGCAATCTTCTTTGACGACAACCAGGAAAATATTGCAGCGGCGCAGGCGCTGGGTATCCAGAGCGTGCAGGTTTTCGATGCGACGACTATTCCGGCCTTCTTCGCTAATGCGGCGGATTAACCATCGCTCGCGTGCTATCTGGCGCTGGATCAAACTGCTTTGGCTACGTATAGAAGAAGACGGCATGACCACGCTGGCGGGTCATCTTGCCTACGTGTCGCTGCTGTCGCTGGTGCCGCTTATCGCGGTGGTGTTTGCGCTTTTTGCCGCTTTCCCTGCCTTTTCCGATATCAGCAGGCAGCTCAAGCTCTTTATTTTTGAAAACTTTGTGCCGGCTTCCGGCACGGTGATCCAGAGCTATCTGGAGCAGTTCGTCGCCAACGTCAACAAAATGACGGCGGTAGGCGCCTGCGGCCTGGTGGTGACGGCGCTGCTGCTGATGTATTCCATCGACAGCGCGCTGAACGTTATCTGGCGCAGCAAGCGCAAGCGGCCCATTGTTTACTCCTTTGCGGTTTACTGGATGATCCTGACGCTTGGTCCACTGCTGGCGGGCGCCAGCCTGGCGATCAGCTCTTACCTGCTGTCGCTGCGCTGGGCGTCGGTTACCGGCGTCAGCGGGCTAATCGATTACGGGCTGCGTATTTTTCCGCTGCTGCTGTCGTGGCTCTCTTTCTGGCTGCTCTACAGCATTGTGCCGACGCGCCAGGTGCCGGGCAAAGATGCGCTGGTCGGCGCGCTGGTCGCCGGACTGCTTTTCGAGCTGGGTAAAAAGGGTTTCGCGCTCTATGTTACGATGTTTCCTTCATACCAGCTGATTTACGGCGTGCTGGCGGTGATCCCGATACTGTTTCTTTGGGTTTACTGGACATGGTGTATTGTCCTGCTGGGCGCGGAAATCACCGCGGCTCTTGGCGACTATCGCCAGCTGATAAAAGAAGAAGAAAAGGAAGAGAATGATAGCCTTAATTCAACGAGCGCTGAACGCCAGCGTGACGGTGGCCGGTGAAACCCTCGGTGAGATCGGGCCAGGATTGCTAATCTTGTTGGGCGTGGAAAAAGGCGACGACGAACAAAAGGCGCAGCGGCTGTGCGATCGCGTGCTGGGGTATCGCATCTTTAGCGATGAGAACGGCAAAATGAACCTTAATGTGCAGCAGGCGGGCGGCAGCGTGCTGGTGGTTTCACAGTTTACGCTGGCGGCCGATACGCAAAAAGGGATGCGCCCGAGTTTTTCGGGCGGCGCGGAGCCTGCCGAAGCTGAGCGTCTTTATGACTATTTCGTCGCCTGCTGTCGCGAAAAAGGCATTGTTACCGAAACGGGCCGCTTTGCCGCGGATATGCAGGTCGGGCTGGTCAACGACGGGCCGGTCACCTTTTGGCTGCAGGTTTGACGCGATCTCAATGGCACGGAAGCGACCCGGAAAGAGAGAACCCTTTTATGTATCATCTTCGTGTACCTGAAACCGCAGAAGAGCTGGATACCTACTATCAGTTCCGTTGGGAAATGCTGCGCAAGCCGCTGCGCCAGCCGAAAGGCTCGGAGCGGGATGCCTGGGACGCGCTGGCGCATCACCAGATGGTGGTCGACGAAAACAACAGGCCGGTTGCCGTTGGCCGACTCTATATCAACGCGGACAACGAGGCGGCGATCCGCTTTCTCGCCGTGCATCCTTCGGTGCAGGGCAAAGGCTTGGGGACGCTGGTGGCGATGACGCTGGAGTCCGTGGCGCGTCAGGAAGGCGCCAAGCGCGTGGTCTGCAGCGCCCGTGAAGACGCCGTCGAGTTCTTCGCCAAGCTTGGCTACGTTAACCAGGGCGAGATCACCGTGCCGCAGACAACGCCGGTACGCCACTTTTTGATGATCAAACCCGTGGTGACGCTTGACGATATCCTGCATCGCGCCGACTGGTGCGGTCAGCTGCAGCAGGCCTGGTACGAGCACATACCGCTCAGTGAAAAAATGGGCGTGCGCATCCTGCAGTATACCGGGCAAAAATTTATCACCACCATGCCGGAAACCGGTAACCAGAACCCTCACCACACGCTGTTTGCGGGCAGTCTGTTTTCGCTGGCGACGCTGACCGGCTGGGGATTGATCTGGCTGCTGCTGCGCGAGCGGCATCTGGGCGGCACCATTATTCTGGCGGACGCGCATATCCGCTACAGCCATCCGATTAGCGGCAAACCGGGTGCGGTAGCGGATTTAGGCTCGCTCAGCGGCGATCTGGACAGGCTGGCGCGAGGCCGCAAAGCCCGTGTGCAGCTGGAGGTGGAGCTGTTTGGCAATGAAGAGTGCGGCGCGGTGTTCGAAGGCGTCTATATTGTGCTGCCTGCCGATCCGAACGGCCCGCTGGAGCCGGCCGGATCGAACATGCCTTAACGGCCTTTTTTCTTGCGGCCCGGCTGAGTAAAGCGCTTGCGGGAAGCCAGGTTGCCTGGCGTTTTCGCGCCGTCCTTGCCGCCTTTGTCGCCGCCTTTTGGCCCGCCCGTCGCCGGTTTTTTCGCGGTGGCGGGCTTCGCTTTGTTCTGCGGTTTTTTAGCGGGCTTCGCCTCTGATGAAGAGTCCTCAATCAGCCTGAACAGCTCGGTCAGCTCGTCATCGGTCAAATCGCGCCATTCGCCTAATGGCAGCCCTTTCAGGCTGACGTTCATGATGCGCGTACGTTCGAGTTTGGTCACCTCGTAGCCGAAGTGTTTGCACATGCGGCGGATCTGGCGGTTAAGCCCCTGTACCAGCGTAATGCGGAAAACAAACGGCGCTTCTCTTTGCACTTTGCACTTCAGCGTTACCGTACCCAGCATCGGCACACCGGCGCTCATCCCTTCGATAAACTCATCCGTCACCGGTTTATTTACCGTCACCACGTACTCTTTTTCATGATTATTGCCGGCGCGCAGGATTTTATTCACCAGATCGCCATGATTGGTCAGGAAAATCAGTCCCTGGGAATCTTTATCCAGGCGTCCTATCGGGAAAACGCGCTTGCTGTGGTTAACAAAATCGCTGATGTTGTCCCGCTCGCCTTCTTCCATCGTGGTGATAATGCCGACGGGTTTATTCAGCGCGATAAAAACCAGATCCTCTTCATCACGCGGCTCTATCAGCTGACCGTTCACTTTCACCACGTCGCCGGCAAAAACCTGCGCGCCTACGGCGGCCCGCTTGCCGTTAATAAAAACATTTCCCTGTTCGATATAGCGATCGGCGTCGCGACGAGAACAGATACCGCTCTCGCTAATGTATTTATTGAGACGAATGGATGAGTTGGTCAGCATGGTTCCTCCGTAAAAAAGCGGACTATACATTAACCGCGCTACGTTGCGAATATCGGTTAATCATATAGTCCGCTGGTTGCGGGACGCTTACTGGCTGGTGAGCTCGCCTGCCTGCACGTTCTGCTGTAGGGATTTGTCGCCCGCCACCGCGGAAAGCGTGCCGCTAACGGAAGGCTTCAGCGGCGCGTCCTTCGCCAGGCTGGCCTGCATTTTCAGCGTCAGCTCGCCGTTGCCCTCCAGCGGCACGGCGGGCCATCCCCAATCCTGCAGCAGATTCAGCGGCGCTTCGCGCCCGTGTAGCGACAGCGACAGCGCGCGCTGCGGCTGTTGGGAAACCGTCGCCAGACCTTCGATCATACCGCTGCGGGGAAACGCGCTCATCTCGGTGACGTTAATGCTGTTGCTGTCCGCCGTTATGGCGATGGAAGGGTGACGCAGATCCACGCGGTTAAAAGTGGCTTCCGCCGCGTTAAAATTCAGGTTGCCGTTCCAGATGCCCCATTCACGATCGCGCGCCAGCAGCAGGTTGCTGCCCGTGCCGTCCAGAGAGGTCATTTGAAAAGGAAAAGCCGGATCGATATCGATAATCAGGTTATGACTGAGGCTGAGTTTGGTCACCGCCACGCTGTGCAGCCACTCCGGCAGGCGCGTCAGCCAGAACGCTCGCCAGCTTTGCGGCAGCGTGTACTCCAGGCCGCCGACAGCCACTTCGTCCAGCGTCAGCTTCTTGTCGCTGCGCGTCCAGTTACCGGAAGCGCGCACCAGTCCGTTAACCCAGCGGGAACTTAGCTGCGTCAGCGCCACGCCCTGCGGCGAAAGCGTCATATTGACGATAGGGTCGTTAAACTGCAGCGTATCGTCCACAAAGCTGCTGGCGTTCATCGACAGCGAGCCATCGTCACTTGCCCAGTCGCCATCGCGCAGCGTGATATTTTTCAGCGCCAGGTTAAGGTCGGTAACCGCCCAGTTCTGGCCTTCCAGCCGCGCGTTGGTAACATCTACCCGGCCAAAATGCACGGCTGGCAGCGTCAGCAAAGGCTGTAAGAAATCCACCAGCGTTTTGCTGCTTTGCAGACGAAGATCGTTCAGCCTTAACGCGTCGACCTGCCAGTTACCCTGCGCGTCGCGCTGTGCGCTGGCCGTCACCGAACCGCGCGCCACGTCGGCGCCCAGGTTGCTTACTATCAGCTGCTGCTTGTTGATTCGCCCCTGAATCAGCACGTTGCTGACGGGCGTCTCTTTAAACGTTAGCGCGCCTGCGCTGAACTGAAAGCTGGCGTCGCTGCCGATAAAGTTTTCCGCTTCGGGCCGCCACGGCACGATACCGCCGCTAACCCGTTGCGCGGTCAGAGGCAAAGGATTGTGAAAACTGTCGATCGCCATATCTTTTAGCTGGAGGCGGTCAGCGGAAAAAGGCAGCGCGCTGGTTTTATCGGTCACCCGCAGCGTGCCGTTATTGAGCAAAATAGTGGCGAAACGCAGTGGTTGGGAGAACTGTGCGGCGCTCAGGCCCAAATCAACGCTTTTGGCGACCAGAATCGCCGGTCGGGTTTTATGCCCGAACGACACGTCACGCAAAATCAGATGCGATGGGGCGGAAAAGTTATGCTCCAGCTTACTGAACACCAGCTGATAGCTGCTGTGCTGGCTGAGCGTACGGCTGAGCCAGCTGGCGCCCCAGCGGGTTTGCAACAGTAGATACAACAGGATGATGAGCGCCAGCAGCAAAACCAGCAGCGAGAGGAGCATTTTTCCGACAGATTTCATGAGCTATCCCTGGGAGCTTTCAATAGGGGGTGTTATGCCTGATTTATTGGCGAAGCTCAACCCTGGACGGATGGCAGAAGGCGCGTCGCCCTCTGCCGTTGGCGCTATTTTTCCTGAGGGAAAAGCAGGTTCAGAACGATAGCGGTAAGACCGCCGGCGGCGATGCCGGAAGAGAGCAGCGTTTTCAGCCATTCCGGCGCGAATTGCAAAATAAGCGGCTGCTGTGAAACGCCGAGCCCTGCCGCCAGCGACAGCGCGATAATCATAATGGCCCGACGATTCAGCGGCTCGCGCGAGACGATACGCACGCCGGAGGCGGCGATAGTGCCGAACATCACAATGGTCGCGCCGCCCAGCACAGGCTCGGGAATATGCTGCACAAAACCGCTTACCGCCGGGAAAAGCCCCAGCGCAATCAGCATCAGCGCCACCACGAAACCGACATAGCGGCTGGCGACGCCGGTCAGCTGGATCACGCCATTGTTTTGACCGAAACAGGAGTTGGGAAAGGTATTAAACAGCGCGGAGACGCAGGAGTTCAGGCCGTTCGCCAGCACGCCGCCTTTCAGGCGCTGCATATAAAGCGGGCCGCTGACCGGTTGTTCGGAAACGTCGGAGGTCGCGGTGATATCGCCGATGGTTTCCAGAGAGGTCACCATAAACACCAGCATCAGCGGGATCAGCAGATTCCAGTCGATGCCTAGCCCGTAATAAAACGGCTTCGGCACCGCGATCAGCGGCTGGTTCGCCGCAGAAGAGGCGGCAGGCAGCATATCCATCAGCCAGGCCAGCAGATAGCCGACGGCCATCGCGATGACCAGCGAAGCCACGCGCAGCCATGGATTGCGCTGGCGGTTCAGCAAGATAATCACCAGCAGCACCGTGCCCGCCAGCAGCAGGTTTTTGGGCGCGCCGAAAGTATGGTCGCTTATCGCGGCATAACCGCCGCCAATAGAAGTGAGGCCAACCTGAATCAGCGACAGGCCGATAATCATCACTACGACGCCGGAAACCAGCGGCGTAATAATCCGGCGCGCCAGGTGCAGCACGCGGGAAAGCGCCATTTCAGTAACCGAAGCCAGCATCAGCGTGCCGAACAGCGCGGCCATCATGGCCGGTACGTCGGCGCCGCCGTTTTTCAGCGCCATACCGCCCATAATCAGCGGTGTGACAAAGTTAAAACTGGTGCCCTGAATTGACAGCAGGCCGGAGCCTATCGGGCCCCAGGTCTTGATTTGCAGGATTGAGGCGACGCCGGAAGCGAACAGCGACATGCTGATAATATGCCGCGTATCCTGCTCAGGCAGGCCCAAAGCCTGACAAATCAGCAGGGCTGGCGTGATTACCGCGACAAACATCGCCAGCAGATGCTGGCCGGCGGCAAACAGCGTTTGCGGTAGTGGCGGCCGATCTTCAAGCCGGTAGATTAATTCGCTGGTGGCAGCGGGCGCGGCGCTGCGGCTGGTTTCAGTGCTGTTAACGGACATGCGTGGAGTTCCGAGGCGAACAAAGTGGCGATTTTAAGCTTCTGCGCCATAAAAGCAAACGATTGCCAACAACATAAAGCGCAGATGGGCAAATGGCGGACAGCGAGGCGAGCCACAATTCACTAAGCTTAATTCTCGCAGTTTGCGTTAGCCAAAAAGGGAACATGTTATGAACGTATTTATTATCGGCGCAACGGGCGGCGTAGGACGTCGTCTGAGAAAGCGGCTGGTCGGCGCTGGCCATCAGGTTACCGGATTGTACCGCCGCGACAGCCAGAAAGCGTCGCTGGAAGCCGATAACGTCACGCCGGTGAATATTGACCTGATGAACACCAGCAGCGAAAGACTGGCAGCGGCGATGCAAGGTTGTGACGCCGTGGTGTTCTCCGCTGGCGCAGCGGGCGCGGGCATGGATCTCACCGACGGTATCGACGGACGCGGCGCGCGCTTTGCTGCCGAAGCTGCCAGGCTGGCAGGCATCCAGCGCTTTCTGCTGGTTTCCGCGTTTCCGGAGGCTGGCAGGGGAAAAGAGCCTTCACCGGGCTTCGAACACTATATGCAGGTAAAAAAACAGGCCGATGTGATGTTAACCGCCACTTCGCTGGATTGGGTGATCCTGCGTCCCGGTACGCTGATTAACGAAGCGGGTACGGAAAAAGTCAAAGCCGGTTTGGCCATACCTTACGGATCGGTTCCGCGCGATGATGTGGCCGCCGTGCTGCACGAGCTGATCGAACAGCCGGAAGTGAAAAGGGTGATTATCGAACTGACAGCAGGCGAACAGCCGGTCGGTGAAGCGGTTGCCGCGATGGCAGCGTTCAGCGGACGTTAACAGCCGCCATTGCGCGTCAGGCGTTGGTGTAGCGTTCCGTTTCCGGCATCCAGCGCTCGATCAGCGCCTGCGCCTGCTGAGGATAGTGCTGATGAATATGGCGGGCGACGCGCTGCACTTCCGGGATCATTGCGCCGTCGCGTACCAGATCGGCCACTTTGAACTCGGCGTTGCCCGTCTGACGCGTGCCCAGCAGCTCGCCAGGGCCGCGAATCTCCAGATCGCATTGTGCAATCACAAAGCCGTCATTGCTGTCACGCAGCACCTGCAGACGCTTCTGTGCCGTTTTGCTCAGCGGCGCTTTATAAAGCAGCACGCAGTGAGAGGCGACCGAACCACGTCCGACACGACCGCGCAGCTGGTGCAGCTGAGCCAGACCCAGCCGTTCCGGGTTCTCGATAATCATCAGGCTGGCATTAGGCACATCCACGCCGACTTCAATTACCGTGGTGGCAACCAGCAGATCGATTTCGCCCTGTTTAAAAGCCTGCATAACCGCCTGCTTCTCGGCAGGCTTCATCCGGCCATGCACCAGTCCGACCTGCAGTTCAGGCAGCGCCAGCTTTAACTCTTCCCAGGTGGCTTCGGCAGCCTGAGCTTCCAGCTGTTCAGACTCTTCAATCAGCGTACAAACCCAATAAGCCTGACGACCTTCACCGCTACAGGCGTTCTGCACGCGGGTAATAATATCGGCCCGGCGAGTATCGGGAATGGCTACGGTGGTTACCGGCGTACGGCCTGGCGGCAGCTCGTCAATGGTGGAGGTTTCCAGATCCGCATAGGCGGTCATCGCCAGCGTGCGCGGGATCGGCGTTGCGGTCATGATCAGCTGATGAGGATGAAAGCCCTGCTGCAGGCCTTTCTCCCACAGCGCCAGCCGCTGGTGGACGCCAAAGCGATGCTGCTCATCGATAATGACCAGCGCCAGGCCGTTAAACTGTACCTGTTCCTGAAAAATCGCGTGGGTGCCGACGATCATCGACACCTGACCGCTGGCGATAGCTTCCTGTTGTGCCAGACGCGCCTTGCCTTTCTGTTTGCCAGCCAGCCAGCCCACTTCGATACCCAGCGGCGCAAACCACTGGCGGAAGTTGTTGGCGTGCTGTTCGGCCAGCAGTTCGGTAGGCGCCATTAGCGCCACCTGTTTGCCCCAGGCGATAACATTTAACGCGGTCAGCGCCGCCACCAGCGTTTTGCCGGAGCCGACGTCGCCCTGCACCAGACGCATCATCGGATAGCTCTGCGCCAGATCCTGCTCGATTTCCTTCACTACCCGCGCCTGGGCGTTGGTGGGTTTAAAAGGCAGTGCGGTCAGTAATTTATCGCTTAGCTCATGGCGAGCCGGCATCGGTAAGGCATGATAGCGCTGCGCGCCTGCGCGCACGGCCAGCATACTGAGATTGTGCGCCAGCAGCTCTTCCATTATCAGGCGCCGCTGTGCGGGATGCCTGCCGTTTTCCAGATCTACTAACTCCATATCGGGCGGCGGCCTGTGCAGCATACGCAGCGCATCTGGCAGGCTGATCATGCCCTGGCTCAGCTCCGGCGGCAGCAGCTCGGCGATGGCGCAGCTCTCCAGCAGCTTCAGCGCCTGATCGGTCAAATTGCGCAGCGTCGCCTGGCGTACGCCTTCGGTAGTGGAGTAAACCGGCGTCAGCGTTTCCTGTAGCTCGACCGCGCTGTTATCGCCCTGTACGCGATATTCGGGATGAATGATTTCAGCCCCGCGCTGCCCGCGCTTGATTTCGCCATAGGCGGTTACGCGGCGGCCAGGCGACAGGCTGTTTTTCATTCCGGCGTTGAAATTGAAAAAGCGCAGCGTCAGGATGCCGCTGCCGTCGCTAATCTGGCAGGTGAGCATACGACGACGGCCAAAAGAGATATCGCTTTGCAGCACTTCGCCTTCGACCGTGGCATAGATATTGGGCAAGAGGTCGTTAATGGCGTAAAGCCGGGTACGGTCTTCGTAACGCAGCGGCAGATGCAGCAGCAGATCCTGCACGGTTGACAGCCCAAGCTTTGCCAGCTTGTCGGCCAGGCTTGCGCCGACGCCGGAAAGCGTGGTGAGCGGGACGGCATCCAGCAGTTTCCCCGTCATCTTTTGCGAACCGAAGCCTGCATAGTGGCCCACCAGTCGTCATCAGCGATAACGTCGCCCGCCTCATCGATCTGCGGATAAGGCAGGCCTTTATGTTTGGCAACCCTTGCGAGAACCGGATAGCCGCCTTCGAACAGCAGGCGCTGCTGCTCGCTGTACGGCAGCTGGCTTTGCTGACGCTGGTACATGCCTGCGTTCTGGCGCTGACGCTGCGCTTCATAGAGGATCAGCGCCGAAGCCACGGAGACGTTCAGCGACTGCACCATACCCACCATCGGAATAACAATATCCTGGTCAGCCAGCTCAAGCGCCTGTTGGGTAATGCCGGTTTTTTCCTGCCCCATTAACACGCAGGTTGGGCGGGTATAGTCGATCTTGCGAAAGTCTACTGCTTTATCGGAAAGGTGCGTCGCCAGGATCTGCATTCCCTGGCTTTTCAGGTGGGCAACCGCTTCCACAATAGTCGGATGCGTTTTTACCTGCACCCAGCTGTTGCTGCCGGCAGCGGCCGAAGCCATGGTGCGCATTCGGCTGCCGGGCCAGACCGCATGGACTTCGTGCACGCCGACCGCATCCGCCGTACGGATCACCGCAGAGACGTTATGCGGCTTGTGAACCTGCTCCATACAGACGGTCAGATCGTGCTGGCGGGCAGCCAGCATTTCACGGATACGGGCAAAGCGTTGCTCATTCATGCGCTAGTTTCTGTTGCGGTGAACTTTGATCACGTCAGGCATTACGCGGATTTTGCGCATAATATTCGCCAGGTGAACGCGATCGCGTGCCGTCAGCCGGATAAAGGCGCTGTAAACGCGGCCATCTTTCTCTTCCGTGTTCAGGCTCTGAATATTCGAACCGGCGGTGTTGATCGCCGCCGTAAGATTCGCCAGCGCGCCCTGATGGTTAAACATATCCACCTTGATCTCCGCCACAAACTCCTGCTCGGTGACTTTATCCCACTCTACCGCCATAAATTTCTCTGGCTCTTTCTGGTAGCCACGGATATTTCGGCAGGATTCATGATGCACCACCAGGCCTTTTCCCGGACTGACGTGCGCCACGATAGGATCGCCCGGAATAGGGCGACAGCACTTGGCAAAGGTGATCAGCACGCCGTCAGCGCCCTTGATCGGCAGCTTGCCGCGCGATGGCGTATTGGAGATAACCGGCGCAGGCTGATCGCTTTGCTGCAGGTTTTTCGCCACCACTACGCTCATGGCGTTGCCCAGACCGATTTCGGACAGCAGATCGTCCAGCGTCGCCAGCTTCATGCGCTCCAGCTCGTGCTGGATGCTTTCCGGCGAAATTTCAGCCAGCTTGCGGCTGCCGCCCAGCGCGTGGTTCAGCAGACGACGTCCCAGGCTGACCGAATCGTCGCGCTTGAGGTTCTTCAGCAGCTGACGGATTTTCGCGCGCGCTTTGGAGCTGACGACAAAGTTCAGCCAGGCCGCATTGGGCCGCGCGCCCGGCGCCGTAATAATTTCAACGGTTTGCCCGCTGGTCAGCGGCTGAGAGAGCGGATAAGGCTGGCGATCGACGCGCGCGCCCACGCAGGCATGGCCGATATCGGTGTGCACGGCATAGGCGAAGTCGACCGGCGTCGCGCCTGCAGGCAGTTCGACGATGCGGCCTTCCGGCGTGAAAACGTAAATCTCGTCCGGGAAAAGGTCGGATTTTACGCTTTCGATAAATTCAAAAGAGCTGCCCGCGCTCTGCTGCAGCTCCAGCAGGCTTTGCAGCCAGCGCTGGGCGCGGATCTGCGCGGTGGTGCTGCTTTCGCCCTGTTCTTTATAGGCCCAGTGCGCCGCCACGCCCATCTCCGCCATCTGATCCATATCTTCCGTACGGATCTGCACTTCGACCGGTACGCCGTGCGGGCCGATCATGGAAGTGTGCAGCGACTGATAGCCGTTGGCTTTGGGAATGGCGATGTAGTCTTTTACCCGCCCAGGACGAGGCTTATAGAGGCTGTGCATCTGGCCCAGCACCCGATAGCAGGTGTCCACGTCATGCACGATCACCCGAAAGGCGTAGATATCCATAATGGAATGGAAACGCTGTTCTTTCAGGTGCATTTTGCAGTAAATGGAATAGAGGTGTTTCTCCCGGCCGCTGACGCGACAGGGAATGCCGGCTTCCTGCAGGCGACCGTCGATTTCCGAGAGGATTTTCTGGATCATCTCTTTACGGTTGCCGCGTGCCGCTTTAACCACCTCTTTAATGACGCGGTAGCGGTTAGGGTAAAGCGCCTCGAAACCCAGCTCTTCCAGCTCGGTTTTCAGATGGTGAATACCCAGGCGGTGCGCCAGCGGGCTGTAGATCTCCAGCGTCTCCAGCGCGATACGGCGGCGCTTATCCGGACGCAGCGATCCCAGCGTGCGCATATTATGCGTACGGTCGGCCAGCTTGATCAGAATGACGCGGATATCCTGCACCATCGCCATGATCATTTTGCGAAAGTTTTCGGCCTGGGCCTCTTTCTTGTCGCGGAATTTAAGCTTATCGAGCTTGGATACCCCTTCCACCAGCTCGGCGACGTTCTTGCCGAACAGCTGTTCCATATCCTGATAGGTGGCAGGCGTATCCTCGATAACGTCGTGCAGAAGCGCGGCCATGAGCGTTTCATGGTCGAGCTTCATCTCTGCCAGGATGCAGGCGACGGCAACCGGATGGGTGATATAAGGCTCACCGCTGGAGCGAGTCTGTCCCTCGTGAGCATCACGTGCGACAAGGTAAGCTTGCTTGAGGCGCTTTATCTGATCCTCAGGCAAGTATTTTTCAATCAGCTGATTGAGACTTTCAAACAGATACAAGGGCGAGCCTTCCGGCTAATGATTAACGACGACCTTCAGCGATCGCGGTAACAGCCTGCAGTTCTGCGGCTTCCTGCTCCTGCTGTTCCTGACGATCACGCACATCCAGAATTTGGTTGGTGATCAGACCTTCTTCGATCTCGCGCAGCGCGATCACGGTAGACTTGTCGTTTTCTTCCGGAACCAGCGGATCTTTACCGCCAACCTGCATCTGGCGAGCGCGACGAGCGGCGACCAGAACCAGGTCAAAACGGTTACCAATTTTTTCTACTGCGTCCTGTACGGTTACGCGTGCCATAAGTGTGATACTCCACGGTTGACGAAATGACTGGGCATCATACTGAGTTGTCCTCAGTCTGCCAACAGTTTGCTGATTAAAGCATCATGACGGGATTTTTGACGGCCCATTCGCAGACGCTCGGCGCGAATAATGGTTTTCAGATCGGACAGCGCCAGATCGAAATCATCATTCACAATAAGGTAGTCGTACTCCGCATAGTGGCTCATTTCCGCGACGGCCTGCGCCATACGTCGGGCAATCACCTCTTCGCTATCCTGGCCGCGGCCGCGCAGGCGACGATCCAGCTCGTCTTTGGACGGCGGCAGCACGAAAATACTGCGCGCCTGCGGCATTTTCTGGCGGATTTGCTGCGCGCCCTGCCAGTCGATATCCAAAAAGACGTCCACGCCGGTCGAGAGCACCTGCTCAATCGCCTGGCGGGAAGTGCCGTAGTAGTTGCCGAATACTTCGGCATGTTCCAGAAAGGCGTCCTCTTCGATCATCTGACGAAACTCATCATGGTTGACGAAATAGTAATGCTCGCCGTGATTCTCTCCCGGACGCACGCCGCGGGTGGTGTGAGAAACAGAAACCTGGGTGTCGTACAGCGGTTGCGTTTTTAACAGCGCGTTAATCAGGCTGGATTTACCCGCGCCGCTTGGTGCTGAAACAATAAAGAGTGTGCCTTGAGCCATGATGATTTCTTGATATGCCAGTCGAAGTCTACTTCCTGCACAGTATACACGGGTGGCGGGCAGGATGCAGCGTTTCGGCTGTTTCGCCGCGTATTTTCTCAAAAACTGGAAGATAACTCGCAGCACTAATGAGACGTTTCATGCTAGGCGCAAAAAGATTTCGAGACGATTCCCGGAACAGCGTTATCGCTATCGCTACGCCGTTGCTTTGTCGGTTTAATCGGCACAGCAGGGCAACAAAGGAGTGTGGAGATGCGAAGTATAGTGATGATGGTAAGTCTGGCATGGTGCGCAATCGCTCAGGCGTTTTGTCCCGTCTGGTCGCCCGCAAGGGCGGAGGCGGAGGTAAAAGCGCTGGAAAAACAGCTGAGCGACTGGGATCGCGCCTACTATGAGCAGGGCGTCAGCCTGGTGACGGATGAGCGCTACGACGCCTTAGAGAAAAAATATCGCGACTGGCAGCAGTGCTTCCGGCCTGGAAGCCAGCCACGCTCGCCAGCGCTGGCGAACAACGGTAAGACACAGCATCCGGTAGCGCATGCTGGGGTCAGAAAGCTGCCCGATCGTCAGGCGGTGGCGCGCTGGATGATGGGCAAACAGCCGCTTTGGGTGCAGCCCAAGCTGGACGGCGTCGCCGTAACGCTTCACTACCGGCATGGAAAGCTCGTGCGGATGATTAGCCGCGGCAATGGGCTGCGGGGCGAAGACTGGACGGAAAAGGCGCGGCATATTCCCGATATTCCGCAGCGCGTGGCGCTGGATGACGATCCCCTTGTGCTACAGGGCGAGCTCTACCTGAAGATGACCGATCATCAACAGGCCAGCCAGGGCGGCGTTAACGCTCGTTCAATGGTGGCGGGCGCGATGCGGCGCAGCGAAAATTCGCCGCTGCTGGCGCGGCTGGGGATTTTTATCTGGGCCTGGCCGGACGGGCCGGCGCCGATGCCGCAGCGTTTGCAGCTGCTGAGCAAGATGGGTTTCAGCGTTATGCAGGCATGGAGCAAACCTGTCGCTAACGTCGACGAGGTTGCCGACTGGCGCGAGCGCTGGTTTCGTCAGCCGCTGCCTTTCGTGACGGATGGCGTTGTTATTCACGGCACGCCAGTGAGAGGCGCTTACTGGCTGCCTGGCGAGAATAGCTGGTCAGCGGCCTGGAAATATACGCCGCGCAAAGTCACCACGGAGGTGTTGTCAGTAGATTTTCCCATCGGGCGTACGGGGAAAACAGGCGCGGTACTGAATCTTTCTCCTGTGCAGCTGGACGATAAAAAAGTCAGCCGGGTCAATATCGGCTCGCTGAAACGCTGGCAGGCATTGGATATTGTACCCGGAGATCAGGTTGCCGTTAGTCTGGCTGGCCAGGGCATTCCCAGGCTCGACGAGGTAATTTGGCGGGTAACGAAGCGCGACAGGCCGCCAGTACCCGACGCGAAGGCTTTCCACTCGTTAAGCTGCTTTTTCTATACGCCAGCCTGCCGCGAACAGTTTCTGGCCCGCCTTGTCTGGCTAAGCGGCAAGAAAGCGCTGGCGATGACGGGCATCAGTCGCAGCAGCTGGCAGCGCCTGATACAGGCAGGACAGCTAACCCACCTTTTTTCCTGGCTGTCGCTGTCACAGGAAGAGCTGCGTAACATAACCGACATTACGCCTGCTCGCGCGGACTGGCTTTACCACGAGTTTTCGCTGAGCCGACAGCAGCCTTTTCGACGCTGGGTAAGGGCGCTGGGCGTGCCCATTCCTGAAGAGGCGCTTAACGCTATCACGGACAACAGCTGGTCAACGCTGCTGACCCGACAAGCTCAGGAGTGGCAGCAGCTGCCAGGCACAGGCAAAACGCTGGCAGGCCAAATCGTTGCTTTCCTGCGTCATCCTGAAGTGCGGCAGATGATCACTTATTTAGAAGAGGCGCAGCGATGAGCAGTTCAATGATCGGCGTGAGGATAGTTGAATACCGGCAGTCCCAGCCGAAAACGCAGCGCCAGCAGGCGTGCCAGAAAGCCAAACAGCAGCGTAATGACGATCGTCAACTCGTGGGTAAGCGGTGTTTTCAGCAGCAGAATATAGAGCCAGCCAGAGGCGAAAGCGATGCCCGCATACAGCTCTTTCTGGAAGACCAGCGGGATACGGTTGCAAAACATATCGCGCAGCACGCCGCCAAAGACGCCGGTGATGACCGCGCTGATAGCGGCGATAATCGGCGAATGGCCCATATCCAGCGCAACCTGAGTACCGATAACAGAAAACACGGCCAGGCCCAGCGCATCCAGTACCAGAAAAACCTTGCGCAGATGCGGCATCAGCGGCGCAAGCTGAGTGGTGGCTACGGCAGCGATAGCGACAATCACAATGTATTCAGGATGCTTTACCCAGCCGAGCGGATAGTGACCGAGCAGCATATCGCGAACGGATCCGCCGCCGATAGCGGTAACGGAGGCGATAATAATGACGCCAAACATATCCATTTTACGACGGCCCGCAGCCAGCGCGCCGGTCATGGCTTCTGCGGTAATTCCGATCAGATAAAAAACAGTAAGTAGCATAGCCCGCTCCTGAATAATCGGCGGCAAGCCTGCAGGATTGCAGACGGATTGGCGACTGAAATTTTTTAAACGGCACCAGATTAGATGAGTTTACCTAATCTGAAGACAAAATAACTGCGTTGTTTTCTATAGCAACCCTTTATTTGGTATATGTTTTTCGTGGCGCTTCAGGCAGAAACGAACCGCTTTCCACGGCCGACGTGATTAAAAAACCGCATGTCTGCTTTCCCGGAAGGCTGGCTATAACAAGGACGAGAAAAATGATGGCAGGTGAAATCTTCCGACTGCTGGCAAAAGGCATACATCCGGAAACGGGCGAGTTGCTGCCGCCAGCTTCTGTTGTCCATACACCGGACGCCATAAGGCTGCTTTTCGCTCTCGCCGAGGAGTTCAGCGGCGTTAATTTCAGCATGGCAGCCAGAAAAGAAAAAGTGAAGCTGACGCCGGAGCAGCGGCGCGAAAAAAATCGGGCGGAAGGACGTCCCGCCAACGCTTATCTGCCCTGGAGCGAAGATGAAAAGCAGACGCTGGTTCTGCAGTTTCGTCAGGGCTGTTCAATCAGCGATTTGGCGGGGATATGCGAGCGATCGCCGCGTTCAGTCGCCATGCAGCTGGAAAGGCTGGCGCTTATCAGCGCTGAAGAAGCGGCGGCCTATAACTGAACCGATATTACCAGGCCGAATGCCGAAGCTGAAGCTCGCAAAGCTGAGAACCATCTGCAGAGCAGGCCGCATCAGTTCTTTTTAACGAACTCCGATTTCAGCTTCATCGGGCCAAAGCCGTCAATTTTGCAGTCGATATTATGATCGCCTTCTACCAGGCGAATACTTTTAACACGGGTGCCGATCTTCAGCGGCGTTGAGCTGCCTTTAACCTTAAGATCTTTAATCACCGTCACGCTATCGCCATCGGCCAGCAGATTGCCGTTGGCATCTTTCACGATTAGCGCATCGCCAGCGGTGGCTTCCGCGCTGTCAGACCAGACGTGGCCACATTCCGGACAGTTGAACAGCTCGTCATCCTGCCAGCTGTATTCGGAGTGGCATTCAGGGCAGGGAGGAAGGGTATGCATAGAAACCTCAAATTAATCCATAGAAAAAGAGGGGGATTCTAGCCTGGTGCAGCCCGGAAGCCTATTTATCTTTACCGGCAATAACGTCTTCAGCTGCAAATATAAAAGATGATTTAGCCTGATCAACACAGGCACCGCTGTTTAAAGAAATTCGGCGCTATCACGTTAAGAAAATTCTTAAGCAACCGATAAAGAGCAGGTATATTAACCATTAAGCTTTTTTTATCATTAATGACACAGCAGGAGCCCATTATGAGTACCCAGGATAGCCAGCAAACCGTTGTTCCCGAGAAGGGGTTAGAGAAAGCCTTTGGGTATCTCGCTTCTATGCTGGTGCCGGGAGAAACCTTGCTAAAAGTCGGCATTCAGCGCCGCCTGTTTGCCCTGACGCATCGTCGAACCATGGTGAGCGCCACTTCCGGCCGCTTTATCGGCACGAGTCGCGGCCTGCTGGGCGGTTTTACGCCGGTAGATGTTCGCTGGCAGGATTTAAAAAATGCGCATATCAAAGCGGGCATATTTGGCAGCACGCTCTATATTATCGCGCTGGAACAGCCTGACCTGGCGACGCAGGGCAGAGTGATGCGCTTTCAGTTCAGCGGGCTACGCAAAGACGAAGCGCAGGAAATCTACAAGATTGCCCAGACCCACGAGCAAGCATGGCGGGAAAAAAGGCGCCAGCGAGAGCTGGAAGAGCTGCGGGCAAAATCCGGCGGCTTCGGTAACTTCGCTAACAGCACGCCCGTAACGGAACCCAGCCCGGAAGCCAGCGCCGTTGAACGCCTGAAGAAAGCGAAAAAGCTCTATGAAGAAGGGCTAATCAGCGATTCCGAATATGAAACCACCAAAGCCAGGATTGTAAGCGAGCTTTAAGCTACCGGAGGTGGAAATCGGGTACTGTTGTGGAGTGCAAAGAGCCCGTAATACGGGCTTTTTTATAGAATGTCGGTCTGGTTACTCGATATTCTGAATCTGCTCACGCATCTGTTCGATCAGCACTTTGAGCTCGATAGCGGAAGTAGTCACCTCAGCATTAATCGATTTAGAAGCCAGCGTGTTCGACTCACGGTTGAATTCCTGCATCATAAAGTCGAGACGACGCCCAACGGCTTCCTTTTTCTTCAGGATGTTGTAAGTCTCTTTCACGTGCGCTTCCAGCCGATCCAGCTCTTCCGCCACGTCAACACGCTGCGCCAGCATAATCAGTTCCTGCTCGACCCGGTTGCTGTCCAGTTGAACCTGCGCCTCTTCCAGTTTGGTAACCAGGCGCTCACGCTGCCATTTCAGCACGTCCGGCATCTGCGCGCGTACCTTAGCGACTTCAGTGCTGACGCCTTCCAGCCGCTGCTCGATTAGCGATTTCAGCGCGGCGCCTTCGGTTTCGCGGGCGGTGATAAAGTCGTCCAGCGCCACATCCAGTGCGCTCAATAACTCTGCGGAAATGACGTCCAGATCCTGCTCTTCCGCTGACATCACGCCTGGCCAGCGCAGAATATCAACCGGATTAATTTCACCTTCATCGCTCTGCAATTTGACCCAGTTGGCAGCTTTTACCAGCTGGATAGCCAGTTTCTCATTCAGCACCAATGAGCTTTGCGCGCGAACGTCAGCGTCGAAACGCAGATTGCATTCAATCTTACCGCGCGTCAGACGATTGCGAATGCGTTCACGGATCACCGGTTCCAGACCGCGGAACTGTTCGGGCAGACGGATATAGGTTTCTAAGTAACGCTGGTTTACGGAACGAAGCTCCCAGGCTGCGCTGCCCCATTCGCCTTTGGTTTCACGCCGGGCGTAGGCGGTCATACTGCGGATCATTGTGCGTACCCGTTTTCAGATTAAGTTCAGGTGATTATAGCGGCGCGCATCCTGGCTTAACAGGCATCTGGTCAAACTCTGTAAAATTTCGGGACAGGTCTGGTTTTTCAGCCACCGAAGTGAACGGTGCCCCCTACGAAACCGCTAAGCTGCGCGCTATTTTATTTTCATTAACATAACGGTGATGCGGCTGCCGGAAATCATTCGTCACGGATAAATTAATCAGCATTACGCATAATCAAATCTATTACTGGAAGAGATATTGCGGGAAAAATCTGATAAAAACCACAATATGAAATAGATGTGATTTTACAAATAATTTTTTATTTCCTGCGGGGCTGGGTAAGGTATGAGGCGAAATCATTGGTCTTGTCTGTATTTATTTTTTTCAGGTTAAGAATAATTCACAGCAAAAATAGCGATTAGCTTGTTTATTATAAAGGATTAGTGGTGTGTTTGGGTGTTTATTGTTTTATTCTTGTTCAATAAAGAGTTTGCTAAAAAATAGGGTGATTTGACCTGGATCAAATACAAGGATTTGTCTGATCACATATATTTGCTCAGCTAATTATTTGCAAAATAAGTAGAAAGATAAAAAATATTGCTTATTAATATTTGATAAGTATTGGATGGTATTTCCTGTTGAAACTACACGTTAACGCAGCAATTAAAAGGGTGAAATCATGGATGTTACCGATGGAATTATTAACGAGTTTTTTCCGGAGAATAATTTTTCTTCGCGAAAGCGCCGCATTATCGAATGGTTAATTGGCCTGAATAAAATGAATCCCTATCTGGACTGCGCAAAGGGAAAGCAGGGTATAGAGTGGGTAGAAACTCTCATGGAATCATTGCGAATTCGGTGTGAAACTCACTGTGGTGATTACCAAAACATTCCGGAGAAAGGGCCGGTGGTTGTTGTCTCTAATCATCCTACCGTGATGGACGGCATAGTGATGATCAACAGCCTTGCTGTGGTTAGAAAAGATATAAAAATCGTGGCTAACCATGTGCTTACTACGACATTTCCGGAAATAGAAAGCATTTCTATCGGCATCAGAAATATGCAAGGAAAAATGAGTCGCAGACAGCTTAAGGAGATGAACGATCACCTGAAAAATAATGGTCTTTTGCTTATTTTTCCGGCTGGCCGACTGGCCAGCATCACGCCATTGGGTTTAAAAGAGTCGCCGTGGCTGGAAGGGTTTCTTCGGCTGGCTTCTAAAAATAATGCTGCCATTGTGCCTGCGCATATAAGAGGACGAAACAGTCTGATTTATTACATAACGGCGCTGATATGGCGACCCTTATCTAATCTGATGATATTCCGTGAGTGTGTACGGCATAAGGGTAAGACGCTCAAAGTAAAGATATTTCCCCAGATAAACCTTGTAGAAGCTGAAAAAAATATAGAGTCTCCTCTGGAAGCGCAGGAATGCCGGCATCATCTGCTGCAGCTGGCAAAAAATCGACCGGCGCCATTACCCATGGTTGCGCCCGTAGCCAGGCCTGAAAACAAAGGGCTTCTGGCGGAAGCGGTCGAAAAATGCGAGCTTCTGGAAACCCTCAGCAGCGGTAAGAAGCTGTTTCTTTACCGTTTTAATGGTGAAGGACATTCTCCTGTTCTGTCTGAACTGGGCAGGCTGAGAGAAATTTCTTTCCGGGCAACAGGCGTAGGAACCGGAAAGAAAAGAGATAATGACGTTTACGATTTTGACTACTACCATATTTTCCTTTGGGATCCACAAAAGATGGAAATAGCTGGCGCCTACCGACTTATGCCCGTTGGCGAGCAACTTGCGGCTAAAGGTCTTAACGGATTATATAGCAGCACCTTATTTAACTACACCAACAGTAATCTTTCACTACTCAACAAAAGTATTGAAATAGGTCGCGGGTTTGTACAGCAGAGCTATCAAAAAACCAATGCGCTGGACAGCTTGTGGAAAGGGATATTCAGGTTCGTATCTCGTTATCCGGAGTATGAAAATCTTATCGGCGTACTGACCATTCCCAGATCTTTTACTCTGCTTGCACAACAAATTATTGTGGCATTTTATCGACTCTGGTTTTCGCCCGATGAAAAAATGGCGTCAGAAAATGAGTTTCTGATCAATGATAGTGCAGTTAACAAATTCTTTTTGGGAAAAGAATTTCAACAGGATTGGTCAATATTAAACGCTATCCTGAAAGAACAGGGATGTGAACTCCCCTGGCCTTACAAACAGGCAGCGAAATGGTATCAACTTGGAGGATCGAAGATTTTCTCTTTTGTTGAGGATAAAACCTTCAATTCCGTAGCAGGCTTAAATGTATGCAATATAGAAAATTTAAAAAGAAGTTATTACGCGCATTTTATTACCAGAAAAAAAGCCTCTTAATGCCGTTTAAAGTTCAATTGTAAAAATAATGGATTCTCTTTCTTTGGGTTTGAAGTGGCTTACACGGCGAAAATATGAAAAAAGTAATATTTATTGTTCCTCTTTTTATTGTTTTTTTATTGGCGGGTTGTGATGGTTCTTCCCCTCTTTTATCGGGCTACGCTTATGGCGATTTTATCTATCTTTCATGTGCTACTACAGAAAAAGTGGAGAAGATTCTGATCGAAAAAGGCGACAGCATAAAGGCAGGACAGCCACTGATGGTTATGGAAGCTTATCAGGCGGACAACGCGCTGCGCATTGCGGATAAGAATTACCAGGCGGAAATGGCTACCCTGCATAATCTGGAAACAGGAGAGAGAACGGAAGAACTCAATATTATTTACTCCCAGCTGCGTCGCGCGCAATCGGCCGCCGATCTCGCCAAAAGCCAGCTTGAGCGCTACCGTCCGCTTTACCAGCAAAAGACGGTTTCAAAAGCGGAATGGGAACAATGGCAGGATAATTACAGGCAAAGGCAGGCCGAAGTAAACCAGCTTGAACATCAGCTTGAGGCTAAGAAATTACCGGCCCGTAAGGCGCAAATCGAGGCGCAGAAGCTGAGAACACAGGCAGCGAAACTGCAGTTGGATAAAGCGCTGTGGGATCGGCAACAGCTGATTATTACCGCGCCACAGGATGCGCAGGTTTACGATATTTTGTATCGTCCCGGCGAACGACCCACGGCTGGAAAACCGCTCGTCAGCCTTCTCCCCCCTGACCGGTTAAAAATAAGATTCTTTATTCCTGAGAAGTATGCCGGCGCTTTTCATACCGGCACGAGAGTGAAAATCCATTGCGATGGTTGTCCGCAGCCCGTAAATGCCTCGATTAACTATATCAGTCCGCAGGTGGAATACACTCCGCCGGTTATCTATAGCACCGCGCGCCGTGAAACACTGATGTTTATGGCCGAGGCGTTACCTGAGAGTTTCGTCAGGCCTGGTCAGCCGGTAAGGGTAGAGCTGGCGTATGAGTGAGTTCTGCATTGAGGTGAATAATCTCAACAAATATTTCGGCGAGCATCACGTAGTAAAAGATTTTTCTCTACAGATAAAAAAAGGAGAAATTTACGGCTTTCTTGGCCCTAACGGCAGCGGAAAAACCACCTCTATCCGCATGATGTGCGGCTTGCTGACTCCCGATTCGGGCAGCGGCCACTGTCTTGGGCTGGATATTTTTACCCAGCGTCAGGTGATTAAGCGGCATATCGGCTACATGACGCAGCACTTTTCACTGTGGGGCAATCTGACAATCAGGGAAAACCTGCAGTTTATTGCCCGTCTGCACAGCCTGGACGATCGAGCACGGCTGATAGAAACCGTGTTAAGTGAATCAGGCCTGCTCTCCCGCCAGCATCAGCTGGCAAAATCGCTTTCCGGAGGCTGGAAGCAGCGAATGGCGCTGACGGCCTGTATGCTCCATCAGCCTTCTCTGCTTTTTCTGGACGAGCCTACGGCAGGTGTGGATCCCAAAGCGCGGCGTGAGTTCTGGCAGACGCTGCACCGCCTTTCCGATCGGGGAATTTCGGTGCTGGTCAGTACGCATTACATGGATGAGGCGGAACGCTGTCATAAGGTGGCCTATCTCTCTTACGGCAATTTACTGGCCAGCGGCACCATTCCATCAATTATCGCGGCTCAGCAGTTAACGACGTTGCAGATACGCGGCAGCGGTTTGATAAGTCTTGAAAATCAGCTGCAGCAATTTTCCTGCGTCGAGCAAACGGTGATGTTCGGCAACACGCTATACGTTACCTCGCGTCATGAAGGGGAGCTGCGTGCTGTACTGGCGCGAAGGGTGCCGAAACAGTGCAGCATCGAAGCGGCGGAAACCAGGCTCGAAGATGCCTTCACCTGGCTGATGAAACAAAACGATGGAAATACCGATGCATAAATTTTCGCTGGTACGCTGGTCGGGCGTAGTGTTAAAGGAGCTGCACGAACTCAGCCGGGACAAGATCAGCGCCGCCATGATCTTTCTGACGCCGCTTCTTCAGCTTATCCTGCTGGGCTATGCGGTAAATATGGACCCTCATCATATTCCGGCGGCGTTGCTTAATTATGATAACGAGCGCCTGAGCGAAGTGTTTGTCTCCACCGCGCAAAACACCGGCTACTTTTCAATCTCTCCCTTTGAATCGGCAACGGAAGCGGAGAAAGCATTTTCCCGAGGCGACGTGCTGTTTATCATCACGATTCCGCAGGGTTTCACAGAGAAAATCCTGCGCGCGGAGAAACCACAGCTGCTGATTCAGGCCGATGCCATCGATCCTATGGCGACCGGCAACGCGCTCAACGCCATCGTCATGGCTTCAAAAACCTTGTTTCAGCACGATCTGCCGCCGTCTCTGGCAGGACAGCAAAGCGATGATGTGTATGACCTGGTGATTCATCGCATGTTTAATCCGGAAGGTATCACGCAGTTTAATACCATTCCGGGAATTATCGGCTCGATACTCAGCACTACGCTGATTCTGATGACGGCGCTGGCGGTCACTCGCGAGCGGGAAAGCGGTGCAATGGAGAATCTGCTGATTTCGCCCGTAACCGCTTTTGAAGTCATGATGGGGAAAATCACGCCTTTCGTGCTTATCGGTGTGATTCAGGCGGCGCTGATCCTCGTCAGCGCGATAGTGATATTTGAGCTGCCGCTTGTGGGAAATTTGCTGTTAGTCTTCTTTATTTTGATGATTTACATCTTTCTTTGTCTGTCGATAGGCATCACCATCTCCAGCCTGGCGCATAGTCAGCTGCAGGCTCTGCAGATGTCCTCTTTCTATTTTATTCCGTCGGTGATGCTTTCGGGATTTATCAGCCCTTTTATCAGCATGCCTTTTTGGGCGCAGTGGCTTGGCTCGTGTCTGCCGCTAACCTACTTTATCCGCCTGATGAAAGGCGTCATGCTGAAAGGCTATTCGCTCGACGCGATATGGCCCGATCTGATGATGCTGGTCGGGCTAAGCGCCGTAATTATGTTAATCGCGCTGAAATCCTGGAATAAAACGCTGGATTAAAGGCGGCCTGAAGCCGCCATAGGCATTCGGCTGCGAAATCCGTATAATGCGCAGCCAATCCTGATTTACAAGCCGGAGAAAAACCATGCGTCCAGCAGGCCGTAATGCCCATGAGGTGCGTCCCGTCACCCTGACCCGCCACTATACCAAACATGCGGAAGGCTCCGTTCTGGTTGAATTCGGTGAAACCAAAGTTCTCTGTACCGCCACGATTGAAGAGGGCGTGCCGCGCTTTCTGAAAGGGCAGGGCCAGGGCTGGGTAACCGCAGAATACGGGATGTTGCCGCGCGCCACCCACAGCCGTAACGCGCGTGAAGCGGCCAAAGGCAAACAGGGCGGCCGCACGCTGGAAATCCAGCGCCTGATCGCCCGCTCCCTCCGCGCCGCGCTGGATTTAAAAGCGCTGGGCGAGTTTACCATTACGCTGGACTGCGACGTGCTGCAGGCCGATGGCGGCACGCGTACAGCTTCCATCACCGGCGCCTGCGTGGCGCTGGCCGATGCGCTGAATCATCTGGTGGCTATCGGCAAGCTGAAGGCTAATCCGATGAAAGGCATGGTCGCTGCCGTTTCCGTAGGTATCGTCAACGGCGAAGCGCTGTGCGATCTGGAATACGTTGAGGATTCCGCAGCGGAAACCGATATGAACGTGGTGATGACAGAAGATGGCCGCATGATTGAAGTGCAGGGCACCGCGGAAGGCGAGCCGTTCACTCATGACGAGCTATTGACGCTGCTCTCGCTGGCGCGTGGCGGCATCGACACCTTGATTCAGGCGCAGAAAGCGGCGCTACAGAACTGATTTCCCAGGCGACCAGAGAGTCGCCTTTTTTATAAGTGATTGAGGAGCGAAACATGAAAGCCTGGCAGCGCCAATTTATTGAATTTGCCATCAATAAGCAGGTCCTGAAATTCGGAGAGTTCACGCTGAAATCGGGCCGTAAAAGCCCCTATTTTTTTAACGCGGGCTTGTTTAACACGGGCCGCGATCTGGCGCTGCTGGGCCGCTTCTACGCGCAGGCTTTGGTGGATTCCAACATCGATTTCGATTTGCTGTTTGGCCCGGCCTATAAAGGCATTCCCATCGCTACCACCACTGCCGTCGCGCTGGCGGATCATCACGACCGCGACGTGCCTTACTGCTTTAACCGCAAAGAGGCGAAAACTCATGGTGAAGGCGGCACGCTGGTAGGCAGCCCATTGCAGGGCCGTATTATGCTGGTGGATGACGTCATCACCGCCGGCACCGCTATTCGTGAATCCATGGAAATCATCGCCGCGAACAACGCGACGCTGGCTGGCGTACTGATTTCGCTGGATCGTCAGGAGCGCGGCCGCGGCGAGGAGTCTGCCATTCAGGAAGTCGAGCGTGACTACGGCTGCAAGGTAACCGCTATCATTACGCTGAACGACCTGATTAGCTATCTGGAAGAGAAACCCGAACTGGCCGATCATCTGGCCGCCGTTCGCGCCTACCGTAAAGAGTACGGCATCTGAAAAAAGGGCCGTCGATGACGGCCCCGTTCTTTATACCAGCTGGCAGGCCAGCAGCGGCCAGCGCGTTTCAAACTCCACCGTCGGACGATAGCGGAAATCAGAGCGGACAAAGCGCGACAGCAGCCCTTCGCAGAAAGCCAGCAGCTGTGAAGCCAGCAGCGCCTCATCCGTGCGGAAGCCTTCGCCGGTACGCATCTTATGCTCGCGCAATACCTGTTTCAGCTGCACCTCGATGCGTTCGAACAGCTGGTTTATCCTGCCCTGCAGGCGATCCTGTTCAAACATCAACGCATGGCCGGTCAGGATGCGCGATAAACCCGGATTACGCTCACCAAAGCCCAGGATAAGCTGGACAATCAGCCGCAGGCGCGGCAACGTCTCTTTTTCATCCTGCAAAATCAGATTGATGCGCGTAATCAGGCTGTCTTCAATAAACTCAATCAGGCTGTCAAACATGCGGGTTTTGCTGGGAAAATGCCGGTAAAGCGCAGCTTCAGAAACCCCCACGCTCGCCGCCAGTTTGGCGGTGGTTATCCGCTGGCTGCCGTCGCTGGATTCCAGCATTTGCGCCAGAGCCTGCAGTATTTCTTCGCGACGATTCCTTTTCGCACTTTTTTTCTCTGCCATGTCCTGAAAGACCCCTGAAATATCACCTTGTACGGGCAAACGCCCACGCAACATCCGTGAGCCGAAACGCTCACGGTGGAAATAAGGACGAGAGCTACTACTGACGGCCGGAGTGGCCGAAGCCGCCTTCGCCGCGCGCGCTGGCGTCGAAGTCGTTAACCAAATTAAATTCAGCCTGCACCACAGGGACAAACACCATCTGAGCGATACGCTCGCCTGGCTCGATGCTGAAGGCATCCTGACCGCGGTTCCAGACGGAAACCATAAGCTGTCCCTGATAATCGGAGTCGATCAGGCCGACCAGATTGCCCAGCACCACGCCATGCTTATGGCCCAGGCCGGAGCGCGGCAGAATAACGGCCGCCAGCTGCGGATCGCCGATATGGATAGCCAGGCCTGTCGGCACCAGCACGGTGGCGCCCGGCGCCAGCGCTATCGCCTCATCAAGGCAGGCGCGAAGATCAAGACCAGCGGAGCCGGAGGTGGCGTAAGCGGGTAAAGGAAAAGTGGTACCCACGCGCGGGTCTAAAATCTTAACGTCGATTTTTTTCTTCATAACGGCTGACTATCTCGTCCAGTAATTGTTGGCCCAGGAGCTGCTTATCGCCAGGCGGTAAGACTTTATCCCCATCCTGCCAGAAAAGATGCAGGGCATTGGTGTCGCTGTTAAATCCCTGCCCGGCTTTTGATACATCGTTGGCGCAAATCAGATCCAGATTCTTCCGAATTCTTTTTTGCCGGGCGTATTCTTCCACATTCCGGGTTTCCGCTGCAAATCCCACCACGTAAGGCCGGTTTTGCTGCATGGCCGCCACGCCCGCCACGATATCCGGGTTACGGATCATCTTCAGGAGAATCTCCTCGCCCTGCTTTTTAATTTTGTCGCTGGAAAACTCGGCGGCGCGGTAGTCGCCGACAGCGGCCGCGGCGATAAATATCTGCTGTTCGGCGGCATTCGTCATCACCGCTTTTTCCATCTCCAGCGCGCTGACAACATCAATACGCTTCACGCCGGGCGGCGTCGCTAAAGCGACCGGGCCAGCAACCAGCGTCACGCTGGCGCCCCGTTTTGCTGCGGCAGCGGCGACAGCGAAGCCCATTTTACCGGAGCTGTGGTTGGTAATGAACCGGACTGGATCAAGCGATTCGCGGGTAGGGCCGGCCGTCACCATAATATTAAGATGCGTCAAATCATGCTGCGGAGCGGCCCAGCCGACGGCTTCCGCCACGATAGCCATTGGGTCCAGCATACGGCCAGGGCCGATATCGCCGCACGCCTGGCTGCCGCTGTCCGGCCCCCAGATCATCAGGCCACGCGCTTGTAAAACCTGAAGATTATGCTGCGTGGCTGCCGCGCGATACATCTGCTGGTTCATCGCCGGGACAACCGCAACGGGCGCGGCCGTCGCCAGACAGATTGTGGTCACCAGGTCGTTCGCCATGCCGGCGGCAATGCGGGCAATCAGATCGGACGTAGCGGGCGCCAGAATCACCAGATCGGCCCATTTACCCAGTTCGATATGGCCCATCGCCGCTTCCGCCGCCGGGTCCAGCAGATCGTCGCTGACCGGATGGCCGGAAACGGCCTGCAGGCTCAGAGGCGTGATAAAAGCTTTCGCCGCCGCGGTCATCACTACCCGCACTTCCGCGCCGCGATCGCGCAGGCGTCTTACCAGCTCAGGCGCCTTATAGGCGGCGATACCGCCGCTTACGCCCAGCACAATACGTTTACCGGTTAGTGTCATAGTCTCTGCTCCGTTGAGCCAGCAGGGCGCCCGTGCGCCGGAAGAGCGTCATTTTATCATACTCGCTGCCGGCTGACTTTTGGCGCAACGGCCACTTTGTAAAGCAGCTCGCAATACGGGAGAAAAGCGTGGAAAACTACTGTATATAATGCCATGCTTTTGCCAATTGCGGAAGGAGAAAGCCAATGAAAAAGCCATGGAAAAAAATGCCGCCACGCGAAAAGCTGGTAACGGATGGGCCTGACGCGCTGACGGATGCGGAGCTGCTGGCGCTTTTTTTACGTACCGGCGCCAACGGCGTGCACGTGATGACGCTGGCGCAGCAGCTGCTGGAGGAGTTTGGGTCGCTCTACCGGTTAATGACGGCGGATAAAGAGGCCTTTTTGCGGATTAAAGGCGTAGGCGTGGCGAAATATGCCCAGCTGAGCGCTATTGCCGAACTGGGCAGGCGATTTTTCACCTGCGCGGACTCGGTGAAAAACATGGTGCAGAACCCGGCCGATATGGTGAATTTTCTGCACAGCAAGCTGGGGCATCGGGAAAGAGAGATTTTTATGGTGGTTTTTTTCGATAACCAGCTTCGGGTGATTCATAGCTGCGAAATGTTTGCGGGCACCATAGCCAGCGTTGAGGTGCATCCGCGTGAAATCGTGCGCGAGGCGCTGAAACACAATGCGGCGGCGATTGTGCTTGCCCACAACCATCCCTCGGGCGTGGCGACGCCCAGCATGGCGGATCGTGATGTGACTCAACAGGTTATCGACTGCTGCCAGCTATTTAATATTCGCGTGCTCGACCATATCGTTATCGGGCAGGGCGAACACGTTTCCTTCGCGGAGAGAGGCTGGCTTTAGCGCCGGCGCAATGCCCTGGCCGCCCGTTTTTCCCTGGCGCGACAGGGCTTTTCCCATTCAAACGCGGCAATTTTGCGCGATCCTAAGGGATCTTTATCTGTTCGGGACTTGAGCACCAGCGCCGCAGAGCGTATACTACGCCACCTTTGAGAATCTCGGGTTTGGCGTTTGGGCCTGCTCAGCGGGTTCACATAGAACTCGCCTGGATAGGCTAAGAGCCTGACGAGGCGGCCAGGACCCTTATTTTTAAAGCTCGAGCTTATTTGATTTTTGGAGAATTGACATGTCACGAGTCTGCCAGGTAACTGGAAAGCGTCCGGTAACGGGTAACAACCGTTCCCACGCAATGAACGCGACGAAACGCCGTTTCCTGCCGAACCTGCACTCTCACCGTTTCTGGGTTGAGAGCGAAAAGCGCTTCGTTACACTGCGCGTATCTGCCAAAGGCATGCGCGTAATTGATAAAAAGGGTATTGAGACGGTTCTGGCCGATCTGCGTACCCGCGGTGAGAAGTACTAAGGTAAGGAACTGAAACATGGCTAAAGGTATTCGTGAGAAGATCAAGCTGGTTTCTTCTGCTGGTACAGGTCACTTCTATACCACCACGAAGAACAAGCGTACTAAGCCGGAAAAACTGGAACTGAAGAAATTCGATCCGGTTGTCCGCCAGCACGTGATCTACAAAGAAGCTAAAATCAAGTAATTGAGTTTAGCGACTGAAAAACCCTGCCTCGGCGGGGTTTTTTCTTTTGTGCGTCTGAAAACATTTGCGGGAGGTTTGCATGCCGGAATTACCAGAGGTTGAAACCAGCCGACGCGGTATTGAGCCGCATCTCGTCGGCGCCACTATTCTGCACGCCGTGGTGCGCAATGGCCGCCTGCGCTGGCCGGTAGCGCATGAAATTCACAGCCTCAGCGATCGGCCGGTGCTCAGCGTACAGCGTCGCGCCAAATACCTGCTGCTGGAGCTGCCCGAAGGCTGGATCATTATCCATCTCGGCATGTCCGGCAGCCTGCGGATATTGTCGGAAGAGACGCCGCCGGCGAAACATGACCATGTGGATTTGGTGATGAGCAACGGCAAGATACTGCGCTATACCGACCCGCGACGTTTCGGCGCCTGGCTGTGGAGCCGCGATCTGACCGCCAGCAACGTGCTCGCCCATCTTGGCCCGGAACCGCTCAGCGAAGCGTTTAACGCGGATTACCTGTTTGAAAAGTCTCGCGGCAGGCGCACGCCGGTTAAACCCTGGCTAATGGATAACAAGCTGGTGGTGGGCGTCGGCAACATCTATGCCAGCGAATCGCTGTTTGCCGCCGGGATCCATCCCGATCGACCCGCTATGGCGCTGACCAGAGAAGAGATTGTGCTGCTGACGGAAACGATCAAGGCGGTGCTGGTGCGATCGATAGAGCAGGGCGGCACCACGCTGCGGGATTTTTTACAGACGGACGGCAAACCGGGCTACTTCGCTCAGGAGCTGCAGGTTTATGGCCGCGCAGGCGAACCCTGCCGCGTTTGCGCCACGCCAATCGTGGGCGCCAAACATGCCCAGCGCAGCACCTTCTATTGCCCGAACTGTCAGAAATAGCTCAGGCGGAAAGCTTCGCCAGCAGCGCGCTGTGCACCGGCGGCGGCAGAAAAGCGCTGACGTCGCCGTTATGGCGCGCGACTTCTTTGACCAGCGAAGAAGAGATAAACGAATACTTTTCTGAAGGCATCAGAAAAACGCTTTCCAGCTCCGCCAGCAGATGGCGATTCATATGCGCCAGCTGCATCTCATATTCAAAATCGGATACCGCCCGCAGACCGCGAACCAGCACGTTAGCCTGCTGATCCCGCGCGAAGTTTGCCATTAAATCGCTGAATCCCACCACTTCGACGTTCGGCAGGTGCGCCACCACCTGTTGCGCCAGCGCCACGCGCTCGTCCAGCGAGAACATCGGCTTTTTACTGGGGCTGGCGGCGATAGCCAGCACGATATGATCGAACATCAGCGCGGCGCGCGTGACGATATCCAGATGGCCGTTGGTCATGGGATCGAAAGTGCCGGGATAGATCGCTTTTGTGCTCATGCGCCGCCTTTGCCGGATACGTGATGAATGGAGTGGTTCAGCGCCCACAGCGCCGTATATTTGTTGAAGGTGTACTGCGCGTTGACCACGGCGAGCAGCCAGCCCTGTTTGCCGTCCAGAAAACCGGCGCGCAGCACCAGGGTTTTCAGGAAGGCGCCCAGCGTATGGGCGAAAATCGACAGCAGGCCGCACTTTTTACCCTGATGATAACGCTGTTTCGCCCAGGCTTCCGCGTAGGCGAACTGTTTCCACTGAAAGGCGGAAAAATCGCGGCAGGTCAGATGCAGCAGATCGCCTTTCAGCGCTACCGTTGTCGCGTTGCCGGTTTCCAGCGACTCATGCACCTGATGATCGTTATAGCTGAACTGGCGCGGATAGAGGCGCGTAACGCGATCGGGATACCAGCCGCTGTGGCGCATAAAACGCCCCAGAAACAGGTTGCGACGGCCCAGGCTGTAAACCTTATCCGCAGCGGCAGGCTGGGCCAGCACGGCTTCAATGGCGGCGCGCAGCTGCGGCGTGACGCGCTCGTCGCTATCGATCATCAAAATCATCGGATGCGTGGCGTAGCTTTGCGCCAGCTGGCGCTGTTTACCATAGCCGTGCCATTCGCGAGAGTGATAGACCTTAGCGCCGTGTCGGGCGGCGATTTGCGGCGTGCCGTCGTGGCTGCCGGAATCCAGCAGCACAATCTCATCGGCCCAGCTGACGGACTCCAGGCATTCCGGCAGCAGCTCCGCTGCATCTTTAGCGATCAGGACGACCGACAGAAGCTGACGTGAAGACATTTAGTGATTCCGCTGTGGCAGATAAGGTTCGAGTAACTGTAGCAGACGCTGCAGCGCGCCCTGATTCTGATGCAGCACTTCCACGGCGTGGCGGCCGTAGTAAAGACGGTAATCCTCATCGGTGAGCAGATTACCGATCTCTTTATCCAACGAATCGGCGTCGGTCACGGTGATCAGACCGTCCGCCTGCTGCAGTTTGGCGCAGATATCCTTGAAGTTAAAGATATGCGGCCCCATCAGCACCGGAATAGCGTGCGCGGCGGCTTCCAGCGGGTTGTGTCCGCCTCGCTCCACCAGGCTGCCGCCGACGAAAGCCACATCGGCGATACCGTAGAGCAGCATAAGTTCGCCCATTGTATCGCCAATCACCACCTGAGTGCTGCCGGAAGGAATTTCGCCGCTGCTGCGCAGGGTGTAGCTGAAGCCCGCCTTCTGTGCCATTTCGCGCGCGGTGTCGAAGCGCTCCGGATGACGCGGCACCAGAATCAGCAGCAGGTCAGGGAAACGCGCCAGCAGTTTGCGGTGCGCCTCCAGAATAATGCTCTCTTCGCCGTCGTGGGTGCTGGTGGCGATCCAGACCGGACGGCGCGGCGCCCACTGGCGCCGCAGCGTCACCGCGCGGGCGGCCAGCTCGGGCGTAACCGAAATATCGAACTTCAGGCTGCCGGTCACCGCCAGCTGCGAGCGTTTCAGGCCCAGCGTTACAAAGCGTTCGCCATCTTCTTCGTTCTGCGCCGCGATCAGCGTAATTTTCTGCAGCAGGCGCTGCATAAATTTACCCAGCTTGCCGTAGCCTTTCGCCGACCGTTCGGAAAGACGGGCATTGGCGATCACCAGCGGAATTTTACGGGCGTGCAGCTGACCAATCATATTTGGCCACAGCTCGGTTTCCATAATAATCACCAGCCGCGGGCTGACGTTGTCCAGAAAGCGGTTCATCGAGCCGGGAAGATCGTAAGGCAGATAAACGTGATGCACATCTTTACCAAAGGCGGAAGCCGCCCGTTCCGAACCGGTCGGCGTCATGGTGGTGACGGTGATCGGCATCGTTGGGTAGCGATGACGCAGCGCCCTGACCAGCGGCACGGCGGCCAGCGTCTCACCGACGGAAACGGAGTGCAGCAGAATGCCGTCCGGCCTGACCTTGCCTTTACAGTAGCCGTAGCGTTCGGCCCAGCGTTTCCGGTAGGCGGGCGCTTTTCTGCCGCGTAGCCAGAGCCGGAGCCAGATCAAAGGCTGAATAAGATAGAGCAGGGCGGAATAAATTGTTGTCATCACAGTGTTTACGGATTACGGAGAGACTCGCGTCAGAAAATGCCGGAAAAGAGAAACATTACCGCATGTTAGCAGATAAGTCGCGCTCGCTCATATCTTCTTCTCAGGCCTGTCGCAACACTTGTTGATACAGCGCATGAAGCTGGCTCGCCAGCTGCTGCGGCGAACAGGGCAGAACGCGTTCGCGCGCCGCCTCGCCCATACGGGGATCCTGACTTCTCACCGGCACCGCCTGCGCCGCCGCAGTCAGCGCCGCGATATCCAGCGCGTCGCAAACATAGCCCTGTTCGCCATCGACGATAAACTCCGCGCCGCCGCAGGTAAAGCTGGTAATCACCGGCAGGCCGCAGGCCATCGCTTCCAGAATCACGTTAGGAAAAGGATCGTAGAGCGTAGGCAGCATCAGCGCGTCGGCCGCGTGATAGTAAGGAATAACGTTGTGCTGAACGCCGACAAAATGGATACGCTTTTCGCAGCCCAGCGCGCGAGCTTGCTCCACATAGTGCGCCTGCTGTTTATCCTGACCTACCACCAGCAAATGCGCATCGGTAGCGGCCAGCGCGCTGACAGAGGCCTTTAACCCTTTGCGCTCGAAACCGGAGCCGACGTAAATAAACACTTTGGCATCGGCGGGCAGATTCAGTGCCGCGCGCGACTGCTGACGTTCGGCTGGCGTAGCGGGCTGGAAACGCTGCGCGTCGATAGCGTTATAGATAACCGCGAACTTCTCTTCCGGTACCTGAAAGCAGCGCATGATGTCGTTTTTCACCATCAGCGAGTTACAGATGATTTTTTTCAGCGCGGGCGAACGAAACATCTCTTCTTCCGCCGCCATGACATAGCGATGATACGGACTTAAGGCGGTCAGCAGTTTTTGCGCGGGCGAAACGATACGCGCCCTTTGCTCCAGCCAGACACGATGCACGCCATCGCCTGCGCGAAAGATATCGCAGCCCGCGATGCGTTCGTGGCTCTGCACGATATCAAATTTCTCCCGCTGCCAGCATTCGCGCGCCGCCAGGGCAAAGCCGCGCTCGCGCGAGATGCGTCCCCACTTTTTTGGGTTGCAGATATGCAGATGCCATTCGGGCTTCGGATCGCCCTGCCAGCTGCGGGTAATAATATTCAGATCCAGGCTATCGTCGTCCAGCGCCTCAAGCGCCCGCGAGATAAACCGCTCGGCGCCGCCGTCGGGACGATACTTTTGCCGTACTATGGCCAGTCGAACTTTACTCATCCAGATAGTTCCTTGCGGCTTTCACCACGTCTTCAAGCGGAATAGCGGAAAGATAGCGAGTCTCGGTATTGGTATTGATGCTGTCCGGCGCCGGCAGCGGCGCGTAGTCTCCGGCCCAAATCACCTGATTATTGTCGCCCCAGGGACGCCACTGCTTCAGTTTAGTGGGGCCGAACAGCGCGATACACGGCGTATTCAGCGCGGCGGCCATATGCATCGGCGCGGAGTCGACGCCGATAAACAGGCGCGCGTGATCGATCAGCGAAGCCAGCTGCGGCAGCGTCAGCTGACCGGCCAGCGAAATCGCCTTGCCGGGGCAAAGCGAGAGAATATGCTCGATCATCGCCAGCTCTTTTTTGTCCGGCGCGGCGGTCAGCACGATAGCTGTCTGCTCGTTCGCCAGCGCTGCCACCAGCCCGGCGACCTTCTCATCTTCCCAGCATTTGAACAGCCAGCGTGACGTTGGCTGAATCACGATATAGGGATGCGTCACCTTGTGTTGCGCCAGCGTAGCCTGGGTGTGGCGCCAGTCGCTGTCGCTGTAGTGCATCGCCGCCGCAAAGCCCTCAGAGGCGATGTTCAGCGGCTGCAGCGCGGTCAGATTCTGTTCAACGGTATGCAGCTGGCCGTGGTTCCGGGTGGAGACCAGATGCGTATGCGCCTGCCGCCAGAAAGCGTTGCTGCGCTTGTTGTAGGCGAAGCCGATCCTGACCTTCGCGCCGGAAAGCGCGGTAATGATCGCGCTGCGCCACTGATCCGCCAGGTTAATAACCAGATCGTAGCCTTCGCGGCGAATTGTTTTCAGCAGAGCCGCCTCGTGGCGCATATGCGCCAGCTTTCCCTCGTTTTTCCATTTGCGATCGATAAAGCGCAGCTGACGAATATGCGGATGCGCCTGCAGCATCGGCAGCGTCTCTTTATAGAGCAGCACGTCGATGCTGGCCTGCGGATAACGCTGGCGCAGCGCGGCGATAACCGGCGTGGTCAGCAGCATATCGCCATGATGACGCAGCTTGATCAGCAAAATCTTTTGCGGCGCGAAGGCGGCGGGAATCGACTGAGGAGTGGCCATGCTCATGAGATCTCAAAATAAAGTGGACCGATTGTAAGGGAAAGCCCGAACAGGGAAAAGCCGTCGCGCATCAGCGCCTGCGCCAGCGATAAATCCGGCTCAGCCAGAGCAGCAGCTGATACCACTGCTTTAAGCCGCGCGCGTTGCGCAGCATACGGCCAGGGGTTTTGCTGTCCAGCAGATCCGCAATCATCGCCTGGCGCGCTGCGGCATCGGGTTCGCGCCGTAGCGCATGGCAGACAGTCAGCGCCTCTTTGGTTACCTGACGATAAATTGCCGGGCCGATTTTAACCTTATGGCGATAGCGCAGGTTGATCTCGTCCAGCATGCGGGCGATTTTCAAATAGTGACGCTGATAGTCGACGTTGGCCATGCCGGTACGCTTGCGGTTGCTGATGGACTGGTCGTGGACGTAATAGCGATAGAACACCTGCTCGGTATAGCGCACGCGACGGGCGTTCAGCATCAGTTCCGTAGTCCAGGGAATATCCTGATGGTGCAGGCCAGGCTCAAACAGCAGGTTTAGCTGCTCGATCAGCGAGCGGCGATAAATCCCCAGCCAGACCACGTGCAGGTAGCGATTGCTCGACAGCGCCTTGTTCAGCCACTCCGCGCCGCTCAGCACCGGGGTGGAGCGCAGGCGATCCGCAGGAATCAGCGTTTTCGCCCGTCCCGACCCCCAAAACACACGTTCCGCGTTGCACTGCGCCACGTCCAGGTCATCCTGTTCAGCCATAGCGATCAGCGTGCTGTACATCTCTGGCGCCAGCGTATCGTCGGCGTCGGGAAAGGTGACGTATTTACCGCGAGCGATTGCCAGGCCCGCGTTGCGCGCGCGCGACACGCCGCCGTTGGCCTGATCGATAACCTGAATATGCGGATGCTCGCTGGCGTAGCGGTGCGCCAGCGCTGCCGACTCATCGGTCGAGCCATCGTTAACGATAATGATTTCCAGCGACGGCAGCGTTTGCGCCAGCATGGAGTCGATAAAAGCCTGAAAGCTGGTTCCGGCGTTGTACATCGGGACGATCGCACTCAGCAAAGGCGCTGAGGAGTTATCTTGCGGTTTCATGCTCAGGATTGCGTCTTCTTTTGTAACGGCGGCTTGCGCGCGCAGATAAAATCATAAATATCATTGAGCTTACGGTTATCCAGCTCATAAAGTTGTTCGACCGGATGGTTGAACTTATACAGCGCGTGAAACACAAAAGAGCTGGGCGCGATATGGTTAGGGCCAATCAGCAGCACGTCGCCCAACGGACGCTGCTCTTCGACGCAGCATGGGCCATAGATCAGGATCACCGGCACGTTCTGCGCATCGGCGATATAGACATTGCCCGAGTCGGAAGCCACATAGAAATCCATCTGGCTGATGGCGTAAGGCAGCCCTTCCAGCGACACCTTGCCAATCAGGTTAACGATATTGTCGCGCTCGCCCACCACCTTATTGAGCTCGTGCAGGCGAGTAAGTTCATTCGGCGCGCCAAAAACATAAAACAGGCAGGGCAGCGTGCTGAGTCGGTCGAACAGCGCTTTCCAGATGGCAGGCGGAATGGTTTTCGCCTGGTTTCCGGCGGAGATGCTGATACCGATTTTGATTTTATCCGTTCTGAATACTTCTTCCGGCGTGTTCGCCGGCTTTAGCAGCGGCAGCGTGGCGTGTTTGGGGTAGCTCTCTTTGGTCAACGAGCGGTCGGCCAGCTTGAGGTAGTTCTCCAGCGTCAGCGTATACTTGCCGTGCTCTACCGTGCCGGTAGCCGTCAGATAAAAAATTCCCTGATACCATTTGCGGCGATACATCGACAAAAACTGCTTGTTGCCGGCATTGCAGCAGGCGGCATAAAACAGGTTGGTGTTGTTGGGATGCAGCAGATAGACGTTTTCGTAGCGGTTCATCAGCTTAAAAGCGAGCTTCAGCTTACTGAGCGTGCTGCTTTTATGCTCTTCGATATAGAAGATCTCCGCCAGCGTCTCGTCGTGCTGCGCCAGCGGCGCAACCGTGCGGCTCAGCAAGGCGTCGCTGCAGCCAAGATGCCTGAGCAAAGGGGTAATATTGATAAAATCGCCGATTTTCGCCGTCTGGATCACCAGGTTGCGCGCCTGTTTTTTATGGCTTAACTTCATCAACAGTTTAAAAGGCAGCAGTAATATAAATAGCAGCACATAATTCACGCTCTGTTCTCCCTGAGCGAAAAACGCCGACCTGCAGACGGCGAAATAGCATATTGTCGTTTTATCACTGTGCTCTGATAGCCGTTTTCGGTTATGAGCGTCGCCATACTAAAACCTTAAAAGTAAAAAATTCACGCTGTCGGCCGTGCCGACGATCGCGCCAGAATAAACGTCTGATTCTTTCAGACATCTCCGATCCGCAAATGTTGCGCCCGACTAACCCTCGGTCAGTGCAATATACTGTTTGCAGATTGCTTCGATACTGTAGGCCTCTAAATTCAGCTGCGAGACGTCAGGCGGATTCGACCAGATATCCACTATCGCTTTCGCCAGTGAATCCACATCCAGATTCGCCAGACCGCGAGCCAGTTCGCCGGTCATAATCGAAACGGGGCCGCCGGGACAGCGGGTGCTGACCACAGGCACCTGACAGATCAGCGCTTCCACCAATACGTTGCCGAAGCCCTCGCTGTCTGAACTGACCACCAGCAGTTTCGCATGACGGATCCACGGATAAGGGTTACTGGTAAAGCCTTTAAAAATTACCCGATCCTGAATGCCCAGCGACAGCGCCAGTTTCTTGATGCGCCCCATCGCTTCGTCACTGCCTTTGCCAATCAACACCAGCGGCGCGGTTATGCCCGTTTTGGCATAGGCGCGCAGCAGGCGATCGTGACGTTTCGTTTGGTGAAAACGGCCGACATGGATCAAATAAGGCTTTCCCGCCATCTCGCAAGGCTGCCGGGCGGCTTCACGTACAGTATCAAAGTCGAAAGGATTAAAAATTATCCGCTCATGCTTTGGCTGCACCGCAAAGCAGCGCTTCAGGTCGTTAACGACATACTGTGAAACGCCAATGATATTTCGGTGTTGGTAAACGCGACGTGTCTTAAGCTTCTTTTGCCACAGAGAAAAGCCGTGACGGTGAGCCAGATAGGAGGCGGAAAAAACGCCGTGCAGGCAGAACCAGGTTTTGTCCGCGGCAAGATGGCGGCAGCGGCTGACGATCCTGTCGGTTTTATGCAGATGGGAAACCACCAGATCGAAGCGGCCACTCTGCTGTTCGGCCTGCATGATAGCCCGATCCAGACTGGCTGCGCGTCGGCTCAGCTCGGTGAGCTTTCGCCACGGCAGACGGCATCTGTCGTCAATAACCTGATAATCGAGCCCTGCGGGAATAGCATAATCGCAGACGGCGCGCAGCGAAAACAGTGAAACCCGGTGACCGCGCTCGATCAATCCTTTGGAAAGCGTCAACACGACTTTTTCCGCTCCCCCGCCGGGTAGACCGTCAATGATCATTAACACGCGCTTGGACAATTTTTTACCCTTAGCAGAGGAAATCATGCGATGTCGGAAGGTTCCTGACCGCTAACCACACGAAAACAAAAACTTTTTATCCATTCAGGCAATCCTGTTGCCGAAACCCTGTTAAATCTGTCCCGCCGTTTTTAACCTATTGTCAGGCTTAGTCAGCTTTATTTGTTTATCTTAGAAAAATAAAAAAGATAGCGCCACAGCGATTATCCTTCAGGCTGTCCGCAAATCCTTTTGCGTCCTGTCAGGCCGCTGCTAACATAGCGACAGAGTTAATACGGAGCGCCGCATCGACATGAAAAAACCTGCTTTTTTAATCACCATCGATACGGAAGGTGACAATCTCTGGCGTAACCGCTCCGGCCATGTTACGACCAAAAATGCGGCTTATCTCGCCCGCTTTCAGCAAATTTGCGAAAAATATCGTTTTAAGCCAACCTGGCTGACCAACTATGAAATGGCCATCGATCCCGTTTATATCGACTTCGCTCGCGACGTTATCGCCCGTGGCCAGGGTGAAGTCGGCATGCATCTGCACGCCTGGAACAGTCCGCCCGCATTCGCGCTGACCGATAACGACTGGCAGCACCAGCCTTATCTGATTGAATACCCGCGTGAGGAAATGCGTAAAAAAGTCGATTTTATGACTCAGCTGCTGCAGGAGACGTTTAACGTCAAAATGCTCAGCCACCGCGCCGGCCGCTGGGCATTTGACGAATACTATGCTGAATTACTGATCGAGCACGGCTACCGCGTTGACTGCTCGGTCACGCCGGGCGTTAACTGGCGCTTTTCGCCGGGCGCGCCACAGGGCAACGGCGGCTCGGACTACACTCGTTTCCCGCGCGAGGCTTACTATCTTGACGCGGCCGATATCGCCCGACCGGGCGCGTCGCCGCTGTTAGAAGTGCCGATGACCATCCGCTACAAGCATTCCGGGCTGATGAACACGCTTAAGCAGGGTTACGATCGCCTGCGCGGCAAGCGCCGCACTCCTTCCGTTTACTGGCTGCGCCCAACCGGCGGCAACGCTCAGCAGATGATAACGCTGGCGGAAAAAACGCTGGCGGACGGTGCCGACTACGTGGAATTTATGCTGCACTCCAGCGAATTTATGCCTGACGGCAGCCCGACCTTTACAACCGAAGCCGATATCGATCGCCTCTATGCCGATCTTGAGCAGCTGTTTAGCTGGCTGCAAAGCCGCACCCAGGGCATGACGCTGGCGGAGTACGCCGCCGCCAAATCCGCGACCTGAATAAGAACGAGGCCTTTACAGGCCCCGTTTCCTCACCGTCAGCATTTTTCTTTTGTAGCTTGTCCTGATTTTACCGTTCAGCAAAAAGCGTCCGAGGCTGACCCGCGCAATGCGCGCTTTTACCTTGTCGCCGTGCGGCGTTCCCCGCAGCTCGGCGTGATAACGGTTGGCGATATCCAGCCAGTGACAGGTGATCAGATGTTCATACTGTGGCGGCAAGACCTCATCCATATGCGCCGTAGCGGCGATCAGACAGGCGATTTTTTCCGCGTTGATAGCGGAAGAGAGGCTCTGGCTGTGTTTGCGGTAGAGATAAAAACCGGCAGAGGTAAACAGCGTTTTGCTGCTCTGCATCAGCAGCTGCGGAAACAGCCAGCTATCTTCATAGCAGATAAAATCGGGAAAGGCGTGTCGCTGAAGTAACTCGCGCGAGAAAAACTGGCCGATAAAATGCGCCTGATAATCGCGATGAATCAGAAAGCGCTCTACCGCGTCATGCGTGGTCAGCAATTCGGGCTCAGCTGGCTGCCATTCAGGCGCAGGCGAGAATGAGCGCACTTCGATAATCCTGCTGAGCAGGATATCCGGCGAGGCCTGACGCAGCGTCTCCAGCCTGTGCGCCAGCGCGCTGGGCAACAGCGTATCGTCACCGTCCACCATCAGCACATAGTCGCCGCGAGCCAGGCTTACCGCGTGATTGCGTACCTTGCCAACGTTGCGATAATGCGTATGGCTGCTGCGAAGCTGCGGCAGCCGCGCGGCATAGCTGTCAATAATGCTTTGCGTCGCGTCTGTCGAGGCGTCGTTGACCACGACAATTTCTGCCTGGTCGAGCGCAGTGCCCAGCGAAGCGACAACACTGTCGAGCGTGTCGGCAAGCGTATCGCCGCAGTTATGGGCGGCAATCAGTATGCTCAGCGGCAGATTGTTCATCCGTTTTCGCCGGTAGAGAGAAGCGGCGCCAGCTGTGCCAGCACATTATCTGCGGAGATATCCGCCATCCGATTACCTTCTGCAGGCCGCAGCACAAACTGATTTTTCCCATAGCCGCCGATCAGACCCGGATCGGTTGGGCCGTACAGCGTGATATTGGGACGATCCAGCGCCGCCGTTAAGTGGCTTAATCCGGTATCCACCGATACCACTGCGGTCGCGCCTGCTAAAGCGCGAGCTACCTGTTCCAGCGATAATTTCGGCAGCACTTCCACATGGTCAAAACCCGCCGCCAGCCGCTGTGCGCGCTGGTGCTCGTGCTCTGCGCCCCAGGGCAGTTTGATTTTCAGGCCGCTATCCGCCAGCAGTGCAATCAGCTCGCGCCAGTGCGCTTCCGGCCAGTGTTTTTCATCACGCGTGGTGGCGTGCAGAAAGACCAGATAGCGTCCGCCATCGGCAGACCCTTCAGTGCTGAAATGCTGCGCGATAGCGTAATCACCGGTAGTTTCCGGCAGCGGATAGCCCAGGCTTTTAGCGAACAGTTCGCGCGTGCGCTGGACGGCATGCTGCTGCTTGCCGATCTCATGACGTTGGTCGTACCACCAGCTGGCGAACGGCTCGCGCGCACTGCGGCTATCCTGACCGTGCTTGACGCCTTTGGCGATGCGCGTCACCAGCGCGGCGCTTTTGATCAGGCCCTGCGCGTCAATCACCACGTCATACTGGCGCGACTGTACTTCGCGCTTGAACAGAAAGCGTTCTTCACGCACTTCGCTGCCGAACCAGTGCTTGCGCCAGCGACGAATCGCCACGGGGATCACCTTATCGACCGCCGGATGCCAGGAAGGGATCTGCGCGAAGCCTTCTTCCACCACCCAGTCGAAACGGATACCGGGGATCGCCCGCATGGCGTCAGTCAGGGCAGGCAAGGTGTGTAGCACATCGCCCATTGAGGAAGTTTTCACAATCAGGACGTGCATGCGCTCTCCAGCAGCGTAGCCAGCTCTGCGCTAACGCGTTGCGGTGTAATATCGATCAGGCTCTGGTGGTAGCCTTCGTCAGCATCGCCTTTGCGCACCTTGTGATAGCCGGTAATCAGGCGGATAACGCGCGCCTTGTGCGACAGCGGCGGCGTAAAGTCCGGGCTGCTCGGGCCATAAAGCGCGACCAGCGGACGATCCAGCGCGGCGGCGATATGCATCAGGCCGGAGTCGTTGCTGATCACCGCTTTGCAGTGCGCCAGCAGGCAAACCGCCTGCTCCAGACGGGTTTCGCCGGCCAGGTTATGGCAATGCTGCCGCGAAGCTTCCTGCAGACTTTGCAGGATCTGCTCGCCGGTTTCTTTATCTTTGGCCGAGCCGAACAGCGCGATCTGATAGCCCTGGTCAATCAGCTGCTGCGCCAGCGCCGCGTAGTGATAGTGCGGCCAGCGCTTGGCCGGGCCGAACTCCGCGCCGGGACAGAAGCCGATAACCGGCCTTTCTGCATTCAGGTTGAATTCCGCCGCGGTGTCGAGTTTTTCCTGCTCGTTCACCAGCAGCTGCGGCCAGAGCAGCGGCTGTGGCAGATCGCTGGCGCGGGCGACGCGCTCTTTATCGTAGCCCAGCGCGACGTAGCGCTCGACCATCAGCGGAAAGGCGGCTTTGTCCAGCGTCCGAATATCGTTCAGCAGACCGTAGCGCATTTCGCCGCGCCAGCCGGTGCGAACTTTTATACCGGCGAAGAAGGGCACCAGCGCGGATTTAAACGAGTTAGGCAGCACGTAAGCACGATCGTAGCCTTTGTCGCGCAGCGCGCGACCAAGACGGCGCCGTTCGCCCAGCGCCAGCGCGCCGTGGCCCAGCGGCATCGCCAGCGCCTCGTTGACTTCAGGCATCCGCGACAGCAGAGGACGGCACCACGCGGGCGCCATCACGTCGATCTCGGCTTCAGGCCAGCGCTGTTTCAGCGTGCGATAAAGGCTTTGCGACATCATCATATCGCCGACCCATGACGGCCCGATCACCAGAATTTTCATTGCCGAATCCGTCCCGTTACGCGTTGCGGTTCAGCCAGGCCATATACTCGGCCACGCCTTCCGCCACGGTTTTAAACGGCTTGTCGTAGCCCGCCGCGCGCAGTTTGGTTTGATCCGCCAGCGTATAGGCCTGATAGCGTCCCTTTAGTTTTTCCGGGAAAGGAATGTATTCAATCTGGCCTTTCTGGTGATATTTCAGCGCGGCGTCGGCCACTTCCTGGAAAGATTCCGCGCGGCCGGTGCCGCAGTTGAAAATGCCGGAAACGCCGTTTTGCCAGAACCACAGGTTGACGCTGGCGACATCTTCCACATAGATGAAATCGCGTTTGAAGTTGTCACTGCCTTCAAATAGCTTTGGATTCTCGCCGTTGTTCAGCTGCGTGTTCAGATGGAAAGCCACGCTGGCCATGCTGCCTTTGTGGCCTTCGCGCGGGCCGTAGACGTTAAAGTAGCGGAAGCCGCAAACCTGCGACTGCGCTTCCGGCAGGATCTGGCGCACGTAGTGATCGAACAGCATTTTCGAGTAGCCGTAGACGTTCAGCGGCTCTTCATACTGACGCTCTTCGATAAAGTTATCGTTGCGGCCGCCGTAGGTCGCGGCGGAAGAGGCGTACAGGAAGGGGATCTGGCGCTCCAGGCAGTAGTGCAGCAGCTCTTTGGAGTACTGATAGTTGTTGTCCATCATGTACTTGCCGTCCCACTCGGTGGTGGAAGAGCAGGCGCCTTCGTGGAAAACGGCTTCCACGTCGCCAAAATCCTCATCGGCCAGCACGGCGATCAGAAAGTCTTCTTTGTCCATGTAATCGGCGATATCCAGATCGACCAGATTGGCGAACTTGGTGCCGTCTTTCAGGTTGTCGACCACCAGAATATCAGTGTGGCCCTGGTCATTCAGCGCCTTGATGATATTGCTTCCAATAAATCCTGCGCCGCCAGTGACGATAATCATGAGTTTTAACCTTTAAATAATATGGGTGAAACGGAAAGTTCACGCGCTTATGGCCGTTATAATAACATCTCATCACGTCCCGGGCAGCCGGATGACTCCGTAAGAGAAGGTAAATTCCGCGCCCGGCGCCGTGCTACTTCAGCTTTTCCGCGTCGGTCAGATAGCGCACTTTGCGCGTATAGTCCTGACCTTTAAACGTCAGCGGCGCTGTCGGCGACTGCAGATATTTCTGCCATTCCGTCAGCGGGAAACCGCCGTGCGCGCCGACCACTTCTGACGGGATCGCCGCGGTGGTGCCGCCGATTTTTTTGGAAACCGGCCAGTTCATCCAGTCGCCCAGGTTCACCGTTTTCAAATCCAGCATATCCAGCAGCGCGGCCAGCGGTAGCTGGTCGGTCGGCGGCTGCGAGTCGTCCATCAGCTCCCAGGTATCCTGGAACAGCGTCAGCCAAAGCGGGCAGATGCGCTTCCAGGTCTGGCGCGTGGCGGCCAGAAAAGCGCCGTTAACGTGATCGACGATAAACGGGCGTACGCTGTTGCGGTAATAGGCAGGACGATTCTGCTCCGGCGCGTTCATCAGCTTGGCGATCATTTTGCCCTGACGGAAGCTGGAGTAGATATGTCCGTCCAGCATATGAATTTCCGGCATTTTCAGCAGGTTCAGGTCGGAATCGATCATCAAAATCCCTTCGGTGCGCGCCTGAAGCGGCGCCTGGAGTTTAATCAGTCGACTGCGGTAAATCTGCTTGTAGCGGTAGCTCTCTTCGCGGAAAGGCACATCCAGCGTGACAATGCGGGTTTTTTCCGGCAGCTCGCCAAAGGCATCGGCAGCCTGATCGCTAACAATCACGATCTCTTCGGCGGCGGGCGCAAAGCGGGAAGCAAACAGCGCGCTCAGCTTAGCTTCCTCGACAAAATCCGCGCCCGTGCAGGGAATAACGATCGACGTAACCGCAATGTCGCCCTGCACGTCACGCTGCTGATAAGAAAGGTTGTGTCGGGCGCGAATATAGCGAAATCGGGGATTTAAAAATTCAAACATGCGATGAGTTTCCGTAAGCCGCATTTTCCAAAATAGTTTCCACGCCAGCGACATAGTGCTCGATAGCATAGCGCGCTTTGACGTGGTGATTTGCCTGCAGCAGCAGCTGGCGACGCTTTTCCGCGTCAAGCCACAGCGTTTCCATCTGGCGGAACAGGCCCTGAATATCGCCGTAGTCAAACAGCAGGCCGGTACTGTCGTGCTGGATGAGTTCTGCTGTGCCGGTTACTTTTGAGCCGATTACCGCCGTATTAAGCAGCATCGCTTCCAGCACCACGCGCGGCAGACCTTCGCTTTTCGATGCCAGGATAAAAACGTCGAAAGCGGCGAGATAATCGAGCGGATTGCTGCGAAAACCGGTGAAAATCACTCGATCCGCTATGCCGGCCTGCGACGCCTGCTGCTGCAGCGCCGCAAGATCCGGGCCTTCGCCCAGAATCACCATGCGCCAGTCGGCCTGAGGAAAGGCGGCGGCGAACTTCGCCAGCGCCTGCAGCGTGTGCTGATTGGATTTTCGGGCGATCAGCGAGCCGATGCTGCCGAAAACAAAAGTCTCGTCCGTGACGTTCAGCAGCTGCTGGCGCATTGCGGCACGCTCCGGCAGCGGCTGATAAATATCGATGGCGTTAAACACGGTAAAACATTTTTCCGCCTTTACGCCGTTCGCCATCAGCACGTCGCGTACGCCGTTGGAAACGGCGATAACCGCATCGGCGCGTCGGTTGACCATATTGACCAGTTCGCTGTCCAGCACCGGCTCGATACGACAGTGCTGCACCACGCTGACGGCGAGATCGCTCGCGGCCAGGTAGCCTTCAGCATTGGTTCCGGGCTGATTGTTCATATAGATCATATGGAAACGCTGCTGCACGAGAAGCTGGCGAATAGCACGGGCGTTGGGCCGGATGCGCCACAGCTTGTCGACAAAGCGCGTGGCTTTTAGCCGCAGCTTGCGGTTGAAGAACACCAGCGAACGCAGCAGCTCCTTCAGAATCTTCGCCCAGCGCGGCTGTTTACGCTGGGGAATAAAGGTCACGGGAATCGCCAGCGAAGTCAGCACCTGCTCTATGGAGTCGCCGCTGCCGCGCCGGTAGTTACGGTAAAAGCAGCAGTGGATATCGAACCGGTTGCGGTCGATGCGCTTCAGCAGCTCAAGCATACTGTTGGTGCCGCCGCCCCATTCATTGCCGGTATCCAGTAACAGGATTTTTATACGCTGTGGCTCCATTATGCCGTTTCCAGATTTATTCAGCCTGCGCGATGCGGCTGACTATTAATTGTTGCCCAATTCCAGCCTCAGGCCGGAAAAATAAGTGTGCAGATAGCGAACGCCTGCGCTGTCGGCAAGGCTTTCCGTTATCACGTTCAGCGCGCGACCGGCCGGGACATATTCAGCCTTGCCCGGACAGGTTTTCACGCCGCGAAACGGGTTGCGCGCCGGTTTGGTTACGGGCGGCGGCTGACTGCCGACACGCTGCGGCTCGTTCAGCAGCTGGCTCGGCCTGACCAGCGTGATATCAGCTGGCAGCGTCGGCAACATCTGCTGCAGCACTTTTACCGTGGTCGGATGCGGATGACCGATAGCGATGGCGGAACCGTCGCGCTGCGCCAGATGCACCGCACGCGAAAACTGTTTGCGAATATCTGCTTCGTTTTGCGTATCGTCAAGGAAGACGCGACGCTTGATAACCTTCACGCTGGTGCCTTCCGCAGCGCGGGTCGACTGGCTGTTGCCGATGGTCATGCTGTCAAGGAAGTAGAAATTATAGTGGTTCAGCACCTGCATGACTTTCTGCATGCCAGGCAGGCTGGAGGTCATCGCGCTGCCCATATGGTTATTCAGCCCGACGGCGTAAGGCACTTTGGCTACGGCGTCGTGGATAATCCGCTCAATCTCCTGGCTGGACATATCCGGACGCAGGGTATTTTTCTCCAGCGGCTGCTTGCTTAGCGGCGCCATCGGCAGATGGATCAGCACCTCATGGCCGCGCTGGTGGGCTTTAGTCGCCATTTCATGCGCGTGCGTGGCGTCCGGCAGCACCGCAACGGAGATTTGCGGCGACATCTGTAAAACCTGATTTTCCTGCGCCGGCCGATAGCCGAAATCATCAATCACGATAGCGAGTTTGCCCGCCTGCGCCGAACAGGCCATCAGCAGGCCCGCCAGCGCGCCGCCGATTTTATAAAGATAAGACAAAAGTTATTTTCCCAACCACGGAAGTGGATTAACGGCCTGTCCCTGGCGACGGATTTCAAAGTAGAGCGAAGGCGTGCCGCGTCCGCCGCTGGTGCCGACCAGCGCGATCGGCTGGCCCGCTTTCACCTGAGCGCCCACGCTGACCAGCGCGCTCTGGTTGTAGCCGTAAAGGCTCATATCGCCTTTACCGTGTTCCACCACCACAACCAGGCCGTAACCCTGCAGCCAGTCCGCCATCAGCACGCGGCCATCGGCGACGGCTTTGACTTCCTTGCCTTCCGGCGCGTCGATCACCAGCCCTTTCCAGCGCAGCTCGCCCTGCAGCTGTTCGCCGAAGCGATGCTCAAGCGTGCCTCGTACCGGCCACAGCAGCTGGCCGCCTGGCCTGCCCAAACCGCCGGTTCTCGCCATCAGCGAGCGTTCGCCTTCGGTTGGCTTGTAGGTGGTGCCTTTACTTTTCGCCTGCGCCTCGCGTTCACGCACGCGCTGCGCTTCTTTAGCCTCTTTCTCGGCTCTGGCGCGCGCTTCGCGCTCTGCTTTGGCTATTTTGTCACGCAGGCGGCTTTCGTTCGCCCGCATCTCTTCCAGCTGCGCCTGATCTTTTTCCAGCGAGGACTCCAGCGAGGCCAGCGTTTCCTTACGCGCCGCGCGAGCCTTTTCCAGCGCCTGCTGCTGCGTTTCCTGCTGCGCGAGCATCGCCTTTTGTTTAGCCTGTTTTTCTAACAGTGAGGCTTTTTGCGCAGAGAGATCGCTGCGCGTTTTTTTCAGCTCGTCGATCGATTTCTGGCGGGCGTCGTTCAGGTAGCCGAAATAGGCCAGGATGCGCTCGCTGCGCTGGCTCTCTTCGCCGCTTAAAACCAGCTGCAGGCCGTTGTGCTGTCCCTGACGAAACGCGGCGTCCAGCTGGTCAGCCAGCATTTTCTCCTGCTGCGTCTGCTGTGTCTGCAGCTTGCTGATAGAGGCGGTCAGCGAGGTAATCTCACCGTTGAGACCTGCAAGCGTAAGCTGAGTTTCGCGCAGCTGACGGCTGGCCTGAGCGATGATTTTTTCCTGGCTTTGCAGTTGGTCGAGCAGCTTGCTGCGCTGCTGCTTCTGCTGCTGAACGCTTTTCTCTTTGGCGGCGATGTCGGCACGCAGGCTGGAGAGCGCGGATTTGCTGTCTTCCGCCTGGCCGATCGCGGGCAGCAGCAGCAGACCCGCGCAAAGCAGGCCTGACAGGCTGAACATGCCCAATCGTAACGGGGTGACAGAAGCCAGTCCGTTAGCTGGGGTTCGTTGATATGAAACTGTCGATTTTTCCCTCATAGGGGGAAGATTATTCCACGATGAACAGCGCCTTACCAGCGTCGACGGCGGCTTTTGCGTTTCCATCGGTGACAAAGCGATGCTGTCGGCGGCCAGGCCGCGCCGCCGCGAGGCTCGTTGCGTAATAAATCGCCGCATGGAATTACCGCGTTGCTCTACCGGCAGGGCCTTTATGACTTAAGGCAACTTTTTTGGGAAATCTGCCGCAGAAAACGTAACTCTGAAGGCATCACGTCTGTACATGAAACGCCTGGCAGGTATACTCAGAAGCCTTGTTTTCGCTTATTAACCCTTTCGGGAGTTGTTACCCCTCATGCAAGATATTATGCAGTTCGCAGGCAACCATACCATCCTTAGTCTGGCATGGGTCGTCCTGCTGGTTTTGGTGATCGTGACCACCGTTAAGGGCATGTTCTCCAAGGTAAAAACCATTAGCCGCGGCGAAGCGACCCGGCTGATCAATAAAGAAGAAGCCGTGGTGGTCGACGTGCGCGGGCGCGATGACTTCCGTAAAGGCCATATCTCCAACGCGATCAACGTCCTGGCTGCCGACATCAAAAAGGGCAGCTTTGGCGAACTGGAAAAACACAAGGCGAAGCCGGTAATCGTGGTGTGCGCTAACGGCGTATCCGCAGCCGATCCCGCTGCTGCGCTGAACGCGGCCGGTTTTGAACAGGTTTTCATTCTGAAAGATGGCGTGTCTGGCTGGAGCGGTGAAAACCTTCCGCTGGTGCGCGGCAAATAATTTCCGGAGACGAAGGTATGGCAAACGTTGAGATCTACACCAAAGCAACCTGTCCTTTCTGCCATCGCGCCAAAGCGCTGCTGAGCCAGAAAGGCGTCGACTATCAGGAAATCGCTATCGACGGCGACGCTGAGAAGCGCGAAGAGATGATCAAACGCAGCGGCCGTACCACCGTTCCGCAGATTTTCATTGATGCACAGCACGTTGGCGGCTGTGACGACCTCTATGCCCTCGATGGCCGCCAGGGCCTCGACCCGCTGCTGAAGTAAAGCGGGCAAGTGGCGAAATAACGGATTATTAACCCATAGGATTATAATATGTCAGAACAAAACAACACCGAGATGTCTTTCCAGATCCAACGTATCTATACGAAAGATGTCTCTTTCGAAGCGCCAAACGCTCCTCAGGTTTTCCAGAAAGAGTGGGAGCCGGAAGTGAAGCTGGATCTGGATACGGCTTCTACCCAGCTGGCTGACGATGTCTACGAAGTGGTGCTGCGTGTGACCGTAACCGCTACCGTTGGCGAAGACACGGCTTTCCTGTGCGAAGTGCAGCAGGCGGGCATCTTCTCCGTAGCGGGTATCGACGGCAATCAGATGGCGCATTGCCTGGGCGCGTACTGCCCGAACATCCTGTTCCCTTATGCTCGTGAATGCATCACCAGCCTGGTTTCCCGTGGAACCTTCCCGCAGCTTAACCTGGCGCCGGTCAACTTCGACGCGCTGTTTATGAACTATCTGCAGCAGCAGTCAGGTGAAGGCGCCGTTCCGCAACAGGACGCATAATGCCTGCCTCAATGAGTGTTCTCGGTGCCGGCTCGTACGGCACCGCATTGGCCATCACGCTGGCCCGTAACGGGCACGACGTGGTGATGTGGGGCCATAACCCACAGCATCTGGCACAGCTACAGGCTGACCGCTGCAACGCGGCTTTCCTGCCCGATGTCCCTTTTCCCGAATCGCTGAGCCTGGAAAGCGATCTGGCCGCGGCTATCGCCGCCAGCCGCGATCTGCTGGTGGTCGTACCCAGCCACGTGTTCGGCGATCTGCTACAGCAAATTAAACCGCATCTGCGGCCCGATTCCCGCATCGTCTGGGCGACTAAAGGTCTGGAAAAAGAGACCGGAAGGCTGCTGCAGGAGGTTGCGCGCGAGATTCTGGGCGACGAGATGCCGCTGGCCATCGTCTCCGGGCCAACGTTCGCTAAAGAGCTGGCTGCGGGACTGCCGACGGCGATCGCGCTGGCGGCGACGGACGCCGGGTTCGCCGAAGATTTGCAGCAGCTGCTGCACTGTGGCAAAAGCTTCCGCGTCTATAACAATCCCGATTTCACCGGCGTGCAGCTTGGCGGCGCGGTGAAAAACGTTATCGCCATTGGCGCCGGTATCTCCGACGGCATCGGCTTCGGCGCTAACGCCAGAACGGCGCTGATTACGCGCGGCCTGGCGGAGATGACCCGTCTGGGCGTAGCGCTGGGCGCCGATCCCACCACTTTTATGGGCATGGCGGGGTTAGGCGATCTGGTGCTGACCTGTACCGACAATCAGTCGCGCAACCGCCGCTTCGGCATGATGCTGGGCCAGGGTCTGGACGTGGCGACGGCGCAGAATAACATCGGTCAGGTCGTGGAAGGATTCCGAAATACCAAAGAGGTCAGGGCGCTGGCCGCGCGCTGCGGCGTAGAGATGCCGATAACCGAGCAAATTTATCAGGTATTATATTGCGAAAAAAACGCGCGAGAGGCAGCATTAAGCTTGCTTGGGCGCACAAGGAAAGACGAAAACAGCACTGGCTGAGACAGGGAAACGCCGCGCCGCAGCATTCTGTAATTTGATGGAGAGTAGAGTGATGCCGTGTGTAGAGCCGGGAGTTGTCTGGGATTATATCAAAGAGGAAGCGCGCGCGCTGGCGGAGTGCGAGCCGATGCTGGCCAGTTTTTACCATGCCACCTTATTAAAGCATGATGATTTAGGCAGCGCGCTGAGCTATATGCTGGCCAACAAGCTGGCTAACCCTATTATGCCCGCCATTGCCATTCGCGAGATTGTACAGGAAGCCTATAAGCAGGACGCTACGATGATTCAGTCAGCGGCCTGCGATATTCAGGCCGTGCGCCAGCGCGATCCCGCCATTGATAAATACTCTACGCCGCTGCTTTATCTGAAAGGTTTCCACGCGCTGCAGGCCTACCGTATTGGACACTGGCTATGGAACGAAGGCCGCCGGGCGTTGGCTATCTATCTGCAGAACGAAATCTCCGTTTCCTTTGCCGTGGATATTCATCCGGCGGCGAAAATTGGCCGCGGTATTATGCTCGACCATGCTACGGGGATTGTGGTTGGCGAAACGGCGGTCATCGAGGACGACGTCTCTATCCTGCAATCGGTCACGCTGGGCGGTACCGGCAAAACCAGCGGCGATCGCCATCCTAAAATTCGCGAAGGCGTAATGATCGGCGCGGGCGCGAAGGTGCTGGGCAATATCGAAGTAGGGCGCGGCGCCAAGATTGGCGCAGGTTCCGTGGTGCTGCAGCCGGTGCCGCCGCATACTACGGCGGCTGGCGTGCCGGCCCGCATCGTCGGTAAACCCAGCAGCGACAAGCCGTCAATGGAGATGGATCAGCACTTTAACGGCATGGTGCCGGGCTTTGAGTTCGGCGACGGCATCTGAACCCTTTACGCGGCGCATAACTGCCCGGGTTTACGTCGCGCGCTCCGCCTACTCCTTAAGCAGCGCGCCCGCATAGCCCAGCTGGCGCCACGCTTCATACACCACCACGGAAACCGCGTTTGACAGATTCATGCTGCGGCTGTCTGGCTGCATCGGAATACGAATTTTCTGCGCCGGCGGCAACGCGTCCAGAATCTCTTTCGGCAGCCCGCGCGTCTCCGGGCCGAAAAGCAAATAATCCCCTTGCTGATAGCTCACCGCGCTGTGTGCGGGCGTTCCCTTAGTGGTCAGGGCAAACAGACGCTGCGGCTTTTCAGCGGCCAGAAAAGCCGCATAGTCGGCGTGACGGCGAACGGCGGTAAATTCGTGATAGTCCAGGCCGGCGCGACGCAGGCGCTTGTCGTCCCAGGTAAAACCCAGCGGTTCAATCAGATGCAGGCGAAAGCCGGTATTGGCGCACAGGCGGATAATATTGCCCGTATTGGGGGGGATTTCAGGTTCAAAAAGTACGATATTCAGCATCAGCGGCGGCCCTCGTTCACAAGGGCCGCAGCATAGCAAAGATCAGCTTTGGCTGGTATAGAGCGGCAGCCATAGCGTCAGCCGCAGGCCGCCCAGCGGGCTGTCGTCCGCTTTCACCCAGCCGCGATGCTGCTGAATGGCGGTTTCCACAATCGCCAGTCCCAGGCCGGTGCCGCCGGACTCGCGATCGCGCGCCTCATCGGTACGATAAAACGGCCGGAAAATCTGCTCGCGATCTTCCGCGCTGACGCCCGGGCCGTCATCATCTACATGGATAGTTATGCCCTGCTTATCAACGGCAAAACTGACCATAATGCGGCTGTGCGAGTAGCGCAGCGCGTTGCGGACGATATTTTCCAGCGCGCTGTCGAGCGCGCTCGGGTTGCCGTAAAGCGGCCACGGGCCGGGCGGATAGGGCACTTCCAGCGTCTTGCCCATCTGTTCCGCTTCGAATCGCGCGTCATCCAGCACGCCCGACCAGAGATGGTTAGCCTTCATCGCCTCGCTGACCAGCGCGTTTTTATGCTGGGTGCGCGACAGTACCAGCAGATCGTTGATCATGCCGTCCAGCCTTTGCGCTTCCATCTCGATACGCTGCAGCTCTTTGCCTTCGCCCTGTCGGCGGCGCATCAGCGCGGTAGCAAGTTGCAGACGTGTCAGCGGCGTACGCAGCTCGTGCGAGATATCCGACAGCAGACGCTGCTGCGCGGTCATCATTCGCTCCAGCGCGCTGACCATCTGGTTGAAACTGGAACCGGCAGCGAGAAACTCCTGCGGGCCCGCTTCCAGCTCCGGTCGCTGTCGCAGATTGCCTGCCGCCACATCGTCGGCCGCATGTTTCAGCTTGCGTGCCGGTTTCGCCAGGCTCCACGCCAGCCAGAGCAGCAGCGGCGAGCTGATCAGCATGGTGACCATCAGCAGCAGCAGCGGTCGGTCAAACAGCAGGTTGATAAAATCCAGCTGCGAGCTGCCCGCCGGCCTGATCAGATAGAGCTGATAGCTGTCTTCGCCGTCGCGCACGGAAAACGGCCCAAGCATCTCAGTACGGCCATACTTTTTTTTCTGCGGATGATCGGCGTTATCGGACTGACCGATAAAGTTGCGGATCACCTGCATCTCATTATGCTGAGCGCCGATTACCCGGCCTTCGCTGGTGACCAGCAGCAGACGCTGGCCGGGCGGCGCCCACTTGTCGATAGCGCGAAAAAGCCTGCGCCACCACATCAAATCGTTGGGCGGATCCTGTCTCAGCTCCGCCTCGACATGTTGTTCAATCATGGTGCCCTGCCGCTGCTCGTTGTCGAGCAGCGGCGTCATCTGGCGCGTGTCCAGTTTGGGTACCATCAGCACCAGCATCAGCACCAGCGCCAGGGTTAGCCAGAAAATGGCGAAGATGCGGGTAGTCAGGCTGGAAATCATGTAGCGGAAACCATCAGATAGCCTCGACCGCGTAGCGTTTTAAACCAGGGATGCCCATCCTTGCGATCCGGTAATTTGCGGCGCAGGTTGGAGATATGCATGTCGATGGCGCGGTCGAACGGCGTTAAGCGTTTGCCCAGCACTTCCTGGCTCAAATGTTCGCGGGAAACAACCTGACCCAGATGCTGCGCCAGCAGATAGAGCAAAGTGAACTCGGTACCGGTTAAATCCAGCGTCACGTCGTCAAAGCTGGCTTCCTGACGGCCGGGATTCAGGCGTAGATGATCGACCTCCAGCGTCGGGGAGCTGCTGTCGTGCTGCTGTTGCTGTTCGCTCCAGTTGGAACGGCGCAAAATCGCGCGAATGCGCGCCACCAGCTCGCGATCGTTAAAAGGCTTGGGCAGATAGTCGTCCGCGCCCAGCTCCAGCCCAAGCACCCGATCCAGCTCGCTGCCGCGCGCCGTCAGCATAATCACCGGCGTCTGGTGCTGCTGCCGCAGCTCTTTCAGGGTATCAATGCCGTTCTTTTTAGGCATCATCACGTCAAGCAGTAAAAGATCGACCGAACTATCCAACAGAGCCAGCGCCTGTTCGCCGTCGCCGGCTACCAGAACGTCGAACCCTTCCATTTCAAGCAATTCTTTCAATAGCGAAGTTAATTCGCGATCGTCGTCAACCAACAGGATTTTATTCATTTTTTATTGCCCTCCACAGGCAAAATACCGTGAACGAATGCCCGCAATCCATGACTTTACGTAGTTTTACACCCCCTGACGCATGTTTGCAGCTGCCCCCGTAGACTGATTTTCGTTGAATCGAAATATGGAAACCAACCTGGGAGTGAACGATGCGCAAAGTTACCGCCGTCGTTGTGGTTCCGGCGCTGATACTCAGCTTCTCCGCCGCGTGGGCTACAGACGTGACGACGACTGACGAGATGCATCGGGGCAGCGTAGTGCCAGGCAGTATGGCGCAAATTCCGCAAAGCCACATGTTCGATGGCATCGATCTGAGTGAACAGCAGCGCCAGCAGATGCGGGATCTGATGCAGCAGGCCCGACATGAGCGTTCTCCCATAAGTATTAACGATTTAGAACAGCTGCACGCAATGATTATTGCAGATAAATTCGACGAGGCGGGTTACAAAGCGCGCGTTGATAAAATCGCCCAGGCGGAAGTGGCGCGGCAGGTCGAGATGGCGCGAGTGCGTAATCAGATGTATCACCTGCTAACGCCGGCCCAGCAGGCTGTTCTGAACCAGAAACATCAGCAGCGCATAAACGAAATGCGCCGGCTGACTGAAGTGCAGCACGTTACACCGCTGCAGGCTGTAAGTAGTACAGGCAGTAACCAGTAGCAGATTATCCCTGTTTTCCTTGCCATAGACACCATCCCTGTCTTCCCCCACATGATGTGGGGGTTTTTTTTATCTAATTATTCCCGCCTGAAGGCCAGACGCATAGTGAAGGCCATAGAATGCGCTCGCTCTTGAGGAGTGAAGGTCCGGCTTATCCCCTATAACAAACCGGAGCCTGCGGACTTTTTTGCTGCGGCCAATGTGCAAAGAGTGGATGCAGTAACTCCTTTTATTTCATTTTGTTACTCAAGGATGCCGCACCTCTTTTCTCTTCTCCCTGTCATGACGGCAAGGCTTTTTTTTCCTGAAATCCGGTATACTCAGGCTACTGTCCCGAACGGAGTATGATATGGCACAGCACTATGCGCGTCTGGTTAACTCTGCCGCGCTGGCGGCGACGACCCTGGCTTCTCTGCTGCTGCTGGTGAAAATTTTCGCCTGGTGGTACACCGGTTCGGTCAGCCTGCTGGCGGCGCTGGTGGATTCTCTGGTGGATATCGCCGCTTCTCTGACTAACCTCTTTGTGGTGCGCTACTCCCTGCAGCCCGCCGACGAGGAGCATACCTTCGGGCACGGCAAAGCCGAATCGCTGGCGGCGCTGGCACAAAGTATGTTTATCTCCGGCTCCGCTCTGTTCCTCTTTCTGACAGGTTTAAAGCATCTTTCGTCGCCCGCTGAAATGCACGCGCCTCTGGTAGGTATCATCGTCACGCTTATCGCGCTTTTTTCGACGCTGGTTCTGGTCGCTTTTCAGCGCTGGGTGGTGCGTAAAACGCATAGCCTCGCTATTCGCGCCGATATGCTTCACTATCAATCCGACGTTGTGATGAACGGCGCCATCCTGGCGGCGCTGGCGCTAAGCTGGTATGGCTTCCAGCGCGCCGATGCGCTCTTTGCGCTGGGCATCGGCGTCTGGATCCTCTATAACGCGCTGCGTATGGGCTATGAAGCGGTGCAGCTGCTGCTCGACAGGGCGCTGCCGGAGTCGGAAAAGGCGGAGATTGCCGCGATTGTTACCAGCTGGCCGGGCGTTGAAGGCGTACACGATATTCGCACGCGCCTTTCCGGGCCGACGCGTTTTATCCAGCTACATCTGGAACTTCAGGACAGGCTGACGCTGTTTCAGGCGCACCTGATTGCGGAAGAAGTGGAAAGAGCGTTGCTGAAAGCTTTTCCGGGTTCTGATATTACTATTCATCAGGATCCCTGTTCCGTTGTCCCGGAGAAAGGGCTCAACGGCCTGTAAGCTACGCAGGTTAAAAGGTTTGGCCGAAAAATTGCCTGAAAAGTTATTTTGCGTTGAAAAATAGCGGAATGATTTCTGACCTGAATCAATTCAGCTAGAAGGCTTTGATATACTATTGCCACTATTAGTCGATCGCTCGCGTACGCCGATCCCCCACGGCGTTCAGAATTTAAAATTTGCATTAACAAGTTCAGAGGTTGTCATGATCAAAAAAATCGGTGTACTGACAAGCGGCGGTGACGCGCCTGGCATGAATGCAGCTATTCGGGGTGTCGTTCGTGCGGCGCTGAGTGAAAATCTGGAAGTTTTTGGCGTTTATGACGGGTATCTGGGTCTGTACGAAGATCGTATGGTCAATCTGGATCGCTACAGCGTTTCCGACATGATCAACCGCGGCGGCACCTTCCTGGGATCGGCGCGCTTCCCTGAGTTTCGCGAAGAAGCGACGCGTGCCGTCGCTATCGAAAATATGAAAAAGCGCGGTATCGATGCGCTGGTGGTTATCGGCGGCGACGGCTCCTATATGGGCGCCAAAAAGCTGACGGAGATGGGTTTCCCCTGCATCGGCCTGCCAGGCACCATTGACAACGACGTGGCCGGTACGGATTACACCATCGGTTATTTCACCGCGCTTGAAACCGTAGTAGAGGCGATTGACCGCCTGCGTGACACATCCTCTTCCCACCAGCGCATCTCCATCGTTGAAGTGATGGGCCGCTACTGCGGCGATCTGACGCTGGCGGCGGCTATTGCCGGCGGCTGTGAGTTTATCGTGCTGCCGGAAATTCCTTTTACCCGCGAAGAGCTGGTACAGGAGATCAAAGCGGGCATCGCCAAAGGCAAGAAGCATGCGATTGTGGCCATCACCGAGCATATCTGCGACATCGACGAGCTGGCGAAATATATCGAATCCGAAACCAAACGCGAAACCCGCGCCACGGTGTTGGGCCATATCCAGCGCGGTGGCGCGCCGGTAGCCTATGACCGCATTCTGGCTTCGCGCATGGGCGCCTACTCTATTGAACTGCTGCTGCAGGGCTACGGCGGCCGCTGCGTTGGCATTCAGAACGAGAAGATGGTACATCACGATATCATCGACGCTATCGAAAACATGAAGCGTCCGTTCAAAGGCGACTGGCTGGATACCGCCAAACGTCTCTACTAAACGCATAGTCTGTTTGGGGCGCTGACTAACGGCGCCCTTTTTATCGACAGCGATATTCCATTAGGTTATTACAGCTATCTTTTAATTCTTTAAGTCAGCGATCACTTTGTGTCACGCTCTCTGCCAGCAAAAAAACCTTTGGGAGCGCGCATAATGAAAAAGTGGAGTGTCGGACTCACCCTGTTGCTGGCTTCAACCAGCGTTCTGGCGAAAGATATCCAGCTGTTGAACGTCTCTTACGATCCAACCCGTGAGCTTTACGAGCAGTACAACAAAGCTTTCAGCGCGCACTATAAGCAGGAAACCGGCGATAACGTGGTGATCCGCCAGTCGCACGGCGGCTCCGGCAAGCAGGCTACTTCCGTGATTAACGGCATTCGCGCCGATGTGGTGACGCTGGCGCTCGCGTCCGACGTCGACGCCATTGCCGATCGCGGCCGCATTGATAAAAACTGGATCAAACGCCTGCCGGAAAACGCCGCGCCTTACACTTCCACCATCGTTTTCCTGGTTCGCAAAGGCAACCCTAAGCAAATTCATGACTGGCAGGATCTGACCAAACCTGGCGTTTCCGTGATCACGCCAAACCCGAAAACCTCCGGCGGCGCTCGCTGGAACTATCTGGCGGCCTGGGGTTGGGCGCTGGATAAAAACAACGGCGATGCGGCAAAGGCGCAGGATTACATCAAGGCGCTGTTTAAAAACGTCGAGGTACAGGATTCCGGCGCGCGCGGCGCGACCAACACTTTCGTGGAGCGCGGCATTGGCGACGTGCTGATCGCCTGGGAAAATGAAGCTTATCTGGCGGTCAACAAACTGGGCAAGGATCAGTTTGAAATCGTAACGCCGAGCGAGTCGATTCTGGCCGAGCCTACGGTATCCGTAGTGGACAAAGTGGTGGATGAGCGCGATACCCGCAAGGTCGCCGAAGCCTATCTGAAATATCTCTACTCGCCGGAAGGCCAGGAGATCGCCGCGCAGAATTACTATCGTCCGCGCGATGCTGCCGTAGCGAAAAAATACGCCAGCACCTTTGCGCCGGTGAAACTCTTTACCATCGACGACGCTAAGTTCGGCGGCTGGAGCAAAGCGCAGAAAACTCACTTTGCGGACGGCGGCACCTACGACAAAGCAATGCAGCGTTAATTTCTGATAAATCCGCTTTCAGGCCAGTCATCCGACTGGCTTTTTAGTTTACTCCCCGCTTTTTCTACCGACCGCAAGAAGGTTACAATAAATGGTCACGCAGGTTGATTATTTAGCATGACCTTTTGCAACGCTTCGTTTACATTATGCGCAGTTGAAAGCGTAGAGGTTGGGTTATGCAGGCAGGAAAGCGGGTTCTGATTGCGGGGATCGTGACGTCCGTAGTCGCCGCCGCGGGTTGTCAGGCGTTCAGTTTTAATCGCAATGCCGATGCGTTATGGAACATTGTCAGCCAGCAATGCGTACCCAATCAGCAGCAAAACAGCGATCCGGCGCCCTGCCGGCTGGTGGATTTGCGCAATGGCTACGTGGTGATGAAAGATCGGGAAGGCCCTTTACAGTTCCTGCTGCTGCCCGTTAAAAAGATTTCCGGCATTGAAAGCGCCGTACTGCTGAATCCCTTTTCTGCCAACTATTTTGCCGAAGCCTGGCACGCTCGCCACTATATGGAAGAGCGCCGTGGTTCGCCGGTGGATGACAGCGCGATAGCCTTAAGCGTCAATTCACAGCGCGGCAGAACGCAAAATCAGCTGCATATCCATATCTCCTGCCTGCGTCCGGATATCCGTCGGCGGCTGGACAGTCTGGACGCTACGCTAAGCGAGAAGTGGCAGACCACGCAGCTTGGCGAGCATGAGTATCAGATCAGAATTCTTACCCGCGAAGAGCTGAAAAAAACCAGTCCATTTGTTCGTATCGCCAACGAACTGCCTGGCGCGCGCGAGGAGATGGGAAAATATGGCATCGCGTTAGCGGCGATGCCGGGTGGACGGCGAGCGTTGATGGTAATCAAGCGCAACCTGCTGCTGCTGAATCGCGGCTCGGCGGAGGAGTTGCAGGATCACAGCTGCGCTATTCTGCAGCCGTCGACCTTATCAGGCACGTGAGTTGAGCTGTTCCGGCTCTTCATCGTCCGCATATTCCGCCGTGGCTATCCAGGCGGCGCAGAACAGCGTCAGACGCGCGAAGAAGTAGAAAAAGGCCATCAGGCCCAGCACGGAACCAAACGCCGCGCCGGAAGGCGACGAGGCCAGCTTCGGCAGCGTCATGGTCATAATCGCTTTAATCACCTCAAAACCAATCGCGGCCAGCAGCGTGCCGCGAAACAGCGCTTTTTTACGCGGCTTATGGCGCGGCAGGCGCCAGAAAATCCACAGAAACAGCAGATAGTTAGCCAGAATAGAGATCGACAGCGCGATAGTGGTCATCGCCGGACGCAGCCATTCGATGCCGTCCAGACCTAACGCCCGCACGATCGCTTCCTGCGCCGCGCCCGCGACCGACGTCAGCGTAATAGTGATAAACAGCGCCAGTACCAGGCCGATAAGCGAGATAAAGTCGCGGGTATATTTAAAATAGATCTTCTCTTTATCCTGCTCGTTGCGTTCCCAGACGTCGCGAGACTGCGCGCGCACCGCTTCGCGCAGGTTGCCCATCCAGCTGATACCGGAATAGAGCGCCACCAGCAGACCGGTGATCCCTACGGTAGTACGCTGCTGAACCGCCGTTTTCACGGTGTTTTTCAGCGTGTTCGCCAGCGTGGGATCGCTGATACTGTTGACCATTTTATCTATTAAGTCGGTCAGCAGATCCTGGTTGGAGGCGAGCACAAAACCGACACCGGCGAAAGAAACCATCAGTATCGGGATCAGCGACAGAAAGGAGAAGTAGGTGATTGCCGCGCCGAACTGGCTGCCCATACGATCGGTAAAGCGTTCCCCGGCGCGAATAAAATGCGCTACCGCCGGGATCGCCTGGAACCAGCTGACCAGCCGGGAGACGCGCGTGATCGACTTATCGACGGTTTTGTTGCCGGTTTTAATATTAATCAGCGGTTTGTCTTCCGCTTTCTGCTTTGCTGGTTGGTTTTCCTTCATGAATTCTTCTCTGTATCCTTCAAGTGCATGGCGTAAAACAGATTATAGCCGGGCGATCAGGCAACGTAATGTTTCATTGCCTGCGTCAGCCACTCCATAAAGACCTGTACCCGACGCGTCAGGTTGCGGCGATGAGGGTAGATCAGCGAAACGGGCATCGGCTGCGCGCGAAAATGCGGCAGGATTTCAACCAGCCTTTTCTCCTTCAGCGCCTGTCTCACGCCGCGCTCCGGCACCTGAATGATGCCCAGGCCGGCCAGGCAGGCCGCGCGATAGGTTTCGGTACTGTTGACGGTAACGGTGCCGCCGGTCTGGATATAACGGCAGGTTTTGCCGTCGAAAAACTCAAAGCCCGTGGGCTGAACGCCGATCTGCTGACTGTAGTGCACCATCGCGTGCGAGGCGAGATCCTCAGGCGAGTTTGGCGTGCCGAAACGCGTCAGATAATCGGGGCTGGCGCAGTTGATCAGCGTTAGCTTGCCCAGCGGCCGCGCTATCAGGCCGGAGTTTTCCAGCGTGCCGACGCGCACGACGCAGTCAAAGCCTTCGCGTACCACGTCCACGCGCCTGTCGCTGCTGCTCAGCTCCAGTTCGATACCCGGATAGTGCTGCAGAAAGTCGGGCAGTCTCGGCAGGATATAGTCGCACGCCATGCTGACCGGCATATCCACCCTTAGCTTGCCGCTCAGCGTGGCGGGATCGTGCTGAAACAGCGAATCCATTTCGTCCAGCGTCGCCAGCACGTCGCGACAGCGTTCATAGTAGATCATGCCATCCTGCGTTAGCTGTACGCGCCGCGTCGTTCGGTGCAGCAGCCGTACGCCCATTGCGTTCTCTAGCGCCTGCAGCTGGCGCGACAGGCTGCCTTTAGGCAATCCCATGCTCTCCGCGGCGCGAGTAAAACTCTGTAGTTCGGCTACTCTGACAAAGACCTGCATTGCCTGAATTTTATCCATTTATGCGCCCATTGTTGTTCAAAGTGAAACAGTGATGCGTTGCTGAGTACATTTATAGATCGCTTTGCAGGCAATATCCTGTTTTTTATCCACAGCGAAACCTGGAGAGTGAGAATGAGCCATAAAATTGCAGTCATCACCGGCGGAAGCCGCGGTTTAGGCAGAAACGGCGCCCTGAAGCTGGCGGAAAAGGGCGTTGATATCATTTTTACGTGGCACAGCAAAGAGCAGGAAGCGCAGGCAGTGGTTAAGGAGATCGAGGCGCTTGGGGCGCGCGGTGTAGCGCTGCAGCTGGATGTTGGCGACAGTCAGGCTTTTCCCGGCTTTGTCCTTGAACTGCAAAAGCAACTGAAATCGCACTGGCAGCGCGACAGCTTTGATTATTTATTGAACAATGCCGGTACCGCGCTGCATGAGCCTTTTGCCTCGACTACAGAAGCGCAGCTGGACGCATTAATTAACGTGCATTTTAAAGGGCCGTTTTTCCTGACCCAGCAGCTGTTGCCGCTGATTGCCAATGGCGGACGTATTCTGAACGTCTCCAGCGGTCTGACGCGCTTTAGCCAGCCGGGCTCCGGCGCCTATGCGGCAGTGAAGGGCGCGATGGAAGTGCTGACGCGCTATCAGGCAAAAGAGCTGGCGGCACGGGATATTCGCGTCAATATCCTGGCGCCCGGCGCTATCGCCACCGACTTTAGCGACGGCAGAGTGCGCGACAATCCGCAGATCAACGAATTTATCTCTTCGGTAACCGCGCTGGGTCGCGTGGGCCAGTCGGAAGATATCGGTAAGGTGATCGCTATGCTGTTTAGTGAAGAGAGCGCCTGGATTACCGGACAGCGCATTGAGGCTTCCGGCGGCATGTTTCTTTAAGGGAATCCGGGCCGGGAAGCGATCCGCCTCCCGGTTACGGCATCAGATATGGATGGTGCCGTCGATAACCGTTACCGTCTGGCCGCCGATCCAGGCCGTGCCGGCCGCCCAGCTGACGCTGAGTCGTCCCGCGCGCTGCAAAGCCGTGCCCTGACGAACGCGATAGTCCAGCTCCACGCCGCGCGCCTGAAAATAGCGGGCAAGGCAGGCGTTGGCGCTGCCGGTAACGGGATCTTCGCACAGCGAGCCATGTTCCAGCAGCAGCCCGCGCACCTCGTACTGCTCTTCCGCATTCTGTAAAGGGCCGAAAGGCATCACGCCGGTGACGCGGGCTTTTTTCAGCAGTCGTTCAAATTCGGTCACGTTGGGTTTAATCGCCAGCACCGCTTCAGCGGAAACCATCGGCACCAGCAGGAAGCGGATGCCCATATCCGCAATCATTACCGGCAGACGTGTTTCAATCGCCTCGCTGTTCAACGCGCTGCCGAGCGGCGCATCGTTGAACTCCGTCAGCGTCGCTTCGGGCGCGGCGAACGCCAGCGCGCCGTCGTCGGCAATTTTGATCGTCACCAGGCCCAGCTCGCACTGCTGCACAATCTGGCCAGGATTTTTCAGGCTGATACCCGCTTCCAGCAGCGCATGCGCAGTGCCCAGCGTCGGATGGCCGGCAAACGGCAGCTCGCCGTCAGGGGTAAAGATCCTGACCCGATAGTCGGCGGCCGCATCGGTGGCGGGCAGCACAAAAGTGGTTTCCGATAAATGCGTCCAGCGCGCCGCGGCCTGCATCTGCTCCGTGCTGAGTCCTTCAGCCGCCATAATCACCGCCAGCGGATTACCGTTCAGGGGCGAAGAGGTAAAAACATCAACCTGTTTAAAAGCGCGTGCCTGCGTCATCGTCATCACCTTTTCATTAGAATTATTTGAGAGTATCAGGAATTTTCACGATCCGGGTGGCGAAGAGGTGCTATTTTCAGGATTGGTCGTGCCGTTATCAGCTTAGTCTGGAACGGGTAGCCTAAACCTGAACAAAAAAGTGACGGAAATTATGCTGAAAATACTGGGACGGGCATCCTCTATCAACGTCCGCAAAGTCCTGTGGGCCTGTGAAGAACTGGGCGCGCCTTTTGAACAGGAAGCCTGGGGCGAAGGCACCAAATCGCCGCAGGTCGCCGAATTCAAGGCGCTGAATCCAAACGCGCTGATGCCGGTTATTCAGGACGATGATTTTGTGCTGTGGGAATCTAACGCCATTATTCGCTATCTGGCGAATGCTTACGATGGCGACTGGCTCTATCCGCAGCGGGCGCAGGCGCGCGGACTGGTCGATCAGTGGATCGACTGGCAGGCCACCGAGCTGAATACCTCCTGGCGCTACGCGTTTATGTCGCTGGTGCGCCACTCGCCCGCCCACCAGGATCCGCGCCTGCTGGCTGCCGCCTGTAAAGGCTGGAACTACACTATGGCCATCCTTAATCATCAGCTGGAAAAAACCGACGCCTTTGTAGCGGGCAAAGATTTTTCGCTGGCCGATATTCCGATTGGCCTGTCGGTAAACCGCTGGTATGAAACGCCGATGGACCATCCGGAGCTGCCGGGCGTGCGCGCCTACTACGAACGGCTGACGAAGCGTAAGGCCTATGCGCGCTGGGGCCGCAACGGCATGCCGTAGCCGGTCAGGCCATACCCGGCGGAATACCGCTCATCTCGCAGGCCAGTTCGCCGGTTCGTTTCAGCGCGTGAATATAGCGCTCGTCAAAGTGGTAACAGCAGGTCAGGCGTATCGCGCTGTTGCAGCGATCGCTCAGCGTGTAGAGCGCGCCCGGCGTCAGGCAGATTTTCTCCTGCAGCAGACGATGGAACAGGTCGATAGAGTCGATCCGGCCCGGCAGCTCGACCCAAAAAATAAAGCCGCCGCTGGGCAGCGTCGCTCTTGTTCCCTGCGGAAAATGCCGGGCGATCAGGCCGCGCGCCTCATCCACCAGCGCGGCATAGCGGCGGCGCATGGTGCGCAAATGACGATCGTAGCCGCCGGATTCCAGAAAAAGCCCGAGCGTTTCGCTCAACAGCTTCGACTCCGTCAGAGAGGAAACGGACTTGAGACGCGCCAGCGCCTGTGAAAAGCGGCCTGCGGCTATCCAACCCACGTGAAAATCGGGCGCCACCGTTTTAGTAAAGCTGGCGCAGTGCAGCACCCAGCCGTCCGTGTCGAACGCTTTAACCGCTGGCGATGGCGGCCAGCAGAACTGCAGCTCGCCATACAGGCCATCCTCCAGCATCGGAACCTGGTAGTGATTCACCAGCTTCGCCAGCCGTTTTTTATCCTCCAGCCGCATGGTGCAGCCCAGCGGATTCTGTATCGTCGGCATCGCCACCAGCGCCTGAATGCGCTTTTCACGCAGTACCAGCTCCAGCGCGTCCAGCGACAGACCGTGCTGCGGATCGGTGGGCAGCTCCAGCACCTTTAGCCCCAGACTGGCGAGCAGCGGAAAGAGATAGAAATAGGTGGGCGTCTCTAACCCGACGCAGTCGCCAGGTTTGGTAACGGCGCGCAGGGCCAGCTGCAGCGCCTCCATACAGCCGTGAGTCAGCGTGATATCTTCGGCGGTCAGCATCATGCCCAGATCCGCGACGCGTCGGGCAATTTCACGACGCAGACGCTGGCTGCCAGGCGGCAGAGCGTAGCGGCCGATAAGATCGGGATCGCGACGCAGCAGCGAGGCCATGATACGGCTGATTTTCGCCGTCGGAAAAAAGTCGCTGTTCTGCGGACAGGCCAGCGAGAGATTGACATAGTCCGGATGATTCTGCGCCGCGAAAACGGTATCGATCAGATCCAGTTTTTCGCTGCTGGGCGAGCTTACCTGCGTAGGATGACTATTGCGCGCCTTAACGGAAGGCAACACGCCGCGCACATAGTAGCCGGACTGCGGCCGCGCCTCGATCAGGCCGCGATCCTCCAGCAGCCGATAGGCCGTCAGCACGGTGTTGATGCTGACCTGATGGCCGGCGGCGCAGCGGCGCACGGCTGGCAGGCGACTGCCCGGCAGCCAGGTGCCGTTATGGATCGCTTCCGCCAGCGTTTCGGCCAGCTGATGATAAAGCGTCTGCTCTTGCGGATCGATAAGGGACACAGTCGCGCCTCCGGCTGATGGTTACAGTGCTGCCACAACGGCAATTGTGCTCATAACAATAGGTTATTTGTGAATCTGTTACCATCTTCAGGTACGGCTTACTCTGTTCTCCTCACTTATTTCGCAGGAGAGCGGCCATGCTCGATCCCTCTTTTTTCAGCTATGTTACCGTGATGTCGATTACGCCTGGCCCGAATAACCTGATGCTGGCGACTTCCGGCGTTAATTTCGGGATGCGCCGTACCGTGCCTATGATGCTCGGCATTACTTTAGGCTGTGCTTTGCAGATCGCCATCGCCGCGCTGCTGCTGGACAGCCTGCTGTTGTGGATGGGCGCCATACGCCTGCCTTTGACGCTGCTGGGCTGCGCTTATCTGCTGTGGCTCTCCTGGAAAATTTTTCGCGCGGGCGCGCCGGAGCTGCGGGAGAAAGCCAAACCGGTGTCGCTGCTGGGCGGCGCGCTGTTTCAGGTGGTTAATCCCAAAGCCTGGCTGATGGCGACCAACGTGGCGCTGATTTACTCTGCCAGCAGCGGCATAGTGCCGATGATGACCGGCTTCGTCGTGCTGAACCTGCCCTGTATTCTGATCTGGGCGGTGATGGGCGACAGGCTGGGGAAACATTTGCAGGTGGCGTGGAAGTTAAAGGCGTTTAACAGCGTGATGGCGCTGTCGCTGGTGGCGACAATCGGCTGGATGCTGGTCGAGCTGCTGAAGCCCTGAAAAAAGGGCGGCCTTTACGCCGCCCGCCTTGTTAATCGCCGACTTCGCCGCCGCCTTCCTGCGACGGCCATTTCCAGTCACGTACTTCAGGAATATCTTCGCCGTGTTCACGGACGTAAGCATGGTGAGCGGCCAGCTTCTCCTGCAGCGCATCCAGCACGTCCGCGGCTTTCTCCTGCAGGCCAGGCACGCGCAGAATAGCTTCCTGCGCCAGATGGTAGCGATCCAGCTCGTTCAGCACCGTCATATCGAAAGGCGTGGTGGTGGTGCCTTCTTCATTAAAGCCACGAACGTGGAAGTTCGGATGGTTATGGCGCTGATAGGTCAGACGATGGATCAGCGCGGGATAACCGTGGAAGGCGAACACGACCGGTTTATCGCGGGTAAAGATCGCGTCAAAATCTGGCTCTTCCAGTCCGTGTGGATGCTGTTCACGCGTCTGCAGGGCCATTAAATCCACCACGTTGACGACGCGAACCGCCAGATCGGGCAGATACTGCCGCAGCAGATCCACCGCCGCCAGCGCTTCCATCGTCGGCACGTCGCCCGCGCAGGCCATCACTACGTCAGGCTCTCTGCCAGGCTTTTCGTTACCGGCCCACGGCCAAATCCCCATGCCTTTTTCACAGTGCGCTACCGCCTCGTCCATGGTCAGCCACTGCGGTTCCGGCTGTTTGCCCGCGATGATGACATTGATGCGGTCCCAGGTTTTCAGACAGTGGTCGCCAACCCACAGCAGGGTGTTAGCGTCCGGCGGCAGGTAAACGCGGACAATATCGGCTTTCTTGTTGACAACATGATCGATAAAGCCGGGATCCTGATGGCTGTAGCCGTTGTGATCCTGACGCCAGACGTGTGAGGAGAGCAGATAGTTCAGCGAGGCGATCGGCTCGCGCCACGGCAGCTTGCGGGAAACCTTCAGCCATTTAGCGTGCTGGTTGAACATGGAATCGATGATGTGGATAAAGGCTTCATAGCAATTAAACAGGCCGTGGCGACCGGTCAGCAGATAGCCTTCCAGCCAGCCCTGACACTGATGTTCGCTGAGGATTTCCATCACGCGACCATCCGGCGCCAGCTGCACGTCGTAATCGCGGATCTCCTCCATCCAGGTGCGGTTGGTGACGTCAAAAACTTTGCTCAGGCGGTTAGACGCGGTTTCGTCCGGGCCGAACAGGCGGAAGTTATCGGGATTATCGCGGAAGATCGCGCTCAGATAGCTAGCCAGCACCGCCGTGGACTGCTCCTGTGTTTCACCTGGCTTGTCGACTTTGATAGCGAACTCACGAATATCGGGCGTTTTCAGCTCCTTGCGCAGCCGGCCGCCGTTAGCGTAAGGCGTCGCGCCCATGCGCTTTTCGCCCTGCGGCGCCAGCGCCTGCAGTTCCGGCTTAAGCTTGCCCTGCTCATCAAAGAGATCGTCAGGCCGATAGCTCTGCAGCCACTGCTGTAGCAGCTGGCGATGTTCTTCGTTCTCCCGACATTCCGCGACCGGTACCTGGTGCGCGCGCCAGAAGCCTTCTACCTTTTTGCCGTCCACCGTTTTCGGGCCGGTCCAGCCTTTCGGGCTGCGCAGGATAATCATCGGCCAGGCGGGAACGCTGTCAGCGGTTTTCCCCTGGCGCGCCTGCTGCTGTAAATCCCGAATACGATTGAAGGCGGCGTCCAGCGTATCGGCCATCAGGCGATGCATCTTTTGCGGATCGTCGCCGCTGACGAACAGCGGTTCATAGCCGTAACCGGCGAAGAGCTGGCGCAGATCTTCGTCGCTGCTGCGGCCAAGCAGAGTCGGGTTCGCAATTTTATAGCCGTTTAAATGCAGAATTGGCAGCACGGCGCCGTCGCGCGCGGCGTTTAAGAATTTGGTGCCGTGCCAGCTGGCGGCCAGCGGGCCGGTTTCCGCCTCGCCGTCGCCGATCACGCAGGGCACGATAAGATCCGGATGATCGAAGGCGGCGCCAAAGGCATGTACCAGCGAATAGCCCAGCTCGCCGCCTTCATGGATGGAGCCGGGCGTTTCCGGCGCGGCGTGGCTGGGAATGCCGCCAGGGAACGAGAACTGGCGGAAAAGCCGCTGCATTCCCTGCGCGTCGGCGCTCACTTTAGGATAAATCTCGCTATAGGTGCCTTCCAGCCAGGTGTTGGCCACCATGCCTGGCCCGCCGTGACCGGGCCCGCAGATATAGAGCAGATCGAGGTCGCGCTGGCGGATAATGCGGTTCAAATGCGCATAGATAAAGTTCAGGCCCGGCGTGGTGCCCCAGTGTCCCAGCAGGCGAGGCTTAATATGCTCGGGCCGCAGCGGCTCGCGCAGCAGAGGATTGTCCATCAGGTAAATTTGCCCGACCGAAAGGTAATTGGCGGCGCGCCAGTAGCGGTCAAGCAGCGCTAATTCACTGTCGGTGGCGGCGTGCGGGGAAGAGGTGTCCATCTGCTGCTCCTGTTAAATGGGTCAGCTAAAAGCATAGACGGCTGAAGCAGTTGTGCAGGCAGGGAAAGAAAAGGCGGAGCATCTCCGCCTTTAAAACAGAACTATTTGCCGATAACGGCAGCGCCGGCCACTGCGGCTTCATCATTAGCGGCGGTAAACGGCGAGTAGTCGAGCTGCAGAATGCGGCTGGTTTCCGCCAGCTGCTGCTCGGTAGCCGCCACGTTGCCGTTGAGCTTCTGACCCCAGGAAGGAATCATCGCTTTCAGCTTCGCCTGCCACTCTTTGGACGCCATTTTTTCCGTGAACACTTTGCTCATCAGGTCGATCATAATAGGCGCCGCCGTGGAAGCGCCCGGCGAGGCGCCCAGCAGTGCGGAGATGGTGCCGTCCTGCGAAGTTACCACTTCGGTGCCGAGCTTCAGCACGCCGCCTTTCTGCGCATCCTTTTTGATAATCTGCACGCGCTGGCCCGCTTTGACCCGGCGCCAGTCCTCTTTCCTCGCCTCCGGGAAATACTCCTGCAGCGCCCTGCAGCGATCGTCATCGGTCAGCATCACCTGACCAATCAGGTATTTCACCAGATCGAAGTTATCCAGCCCGACATGCATCATTGGCTTGAGGTTTGACGAGGTCATGGAGCCAAACATATCCCACAGCGAGCCTTGCTTCAGGAATTTGGTCGAGAAAGTGGCGAACGGCCCGAACAGCAGCACCTGCTTGCCGTCCAGCATGCGCGTGTCCAGATGCGGCACGGACATCGGTGGCGCGCCGACCGAAGCCTTGCCGTACACCTTAGCGAGATGGCGCTTCACCACTTCAGGATTTTCGCTGACAAGGAATTCGCCACCGACCGGGAAGCCCGCGTAGTCTCTGGCTTCCGGAATGCCTGTCTGCTGCAGCAGCGTCAGCGCCGCGCCGCCCGCGCCGATAAAGATATATTTAGCGCGAATGGTTTTCTGTCGGCCGCTGTTTTTCAGGTCGGCTACGGTTACATTCCAGCTGCCGTCGGCGTTGCGTTTAAAGCCGCGCACTTCCTGGCCGGTTTCCAGCGAAAAATGGCGGTTTTTCTGCATGGAGGCCACCATCTGGCGTGTAATTTCGCCGAAGTTCACATCGGTGCCCGTGGTGATACGCGTGGCGGCCACCTGCTGGCTCACATCGCGGCCTTCCATCAGCAGCGGCGCCCATTCCCTGATCTGGTCAGGATCTTCGGAATACTCCATGCCGCGGAACAGCGAGCTTTTCTGCAGCGCCGCAAAGCGCTTTTGCAGGAAGGTAACGTTATCCTCGCCCCAGACGAAGCTCATATGCGGCACGGTGTTAATAAAGCTGCGCGGATTGCGCAATACGCCTTTCTGCACCAGATGGGCCCAGAACTGGCGGGAGATCTGGAATGCCTCGTTGATCTCCACCGCTTTTTTAATCTCTACCGAGCCGTCCTCTTTCTGCGGCGTATAGTTCATTTCCGCCAGCGCGGCGTGTCCGGTGCCCGCATTGTTCCAGCCGTTAGAGCTCTCTTCGGCCACGGTGTCGAGGCGCTCGATCATGCTGATGCGCCATTCCGGCTCCAGCGCCTGCAAATAAGTGCCGAGCGTGGCGCTCATTGCGCCGCCGCCGATCAGTAACACATCTTTCTCTTCATCTGCCGTGGCGGCTTTCGCAGAGCCCATAGCGGCCAGAAGTCCTGCTAATTTTGGCATGAGACGACTTCTCCGTATGTTGATGAATCAACATGGTGAGCAGGTGAAACGACAGCGGTTTCTTTGAACCATCATGGTCGCTCCAGGGAAACAGGCGTTTCCATCACTAAAACGGATGAATAACGCGCATAAGGCGTCTCAGAAATATACCATTGTTACGCGCCAATTAAAAAATTGTTTAAAGATTAAAAATAAGAATGCTGTGCGTGCCGCGATTAGCGAAGGTGATAACGAAGCGGTTAATTCTTGGGCTATATGATCATTAGTTTAAGTATATCAGCGTGTTGAAGAAAAGAAGGTCAGGTTAAAAAAGCGGCGAAGAGCGGAAAAAAGCGTCACCAGATGGCGTTTAAAGCAGCAAAATAAAAATTTTCTTCAGCGCAGAAAAAGGCATCATTTGTTAATGTTTTGTTGCTTTTTTGTTGGGTAAGGCGCGGAGTGGGAAAAGTAACGGAAATTGCAGGCGGAAAAAACCTGCTCCGTTGCCGGAGCAGGCTAAGATCAGGCGTTTTTCGCCGCGGCGGCAGCCTTGACGATAACGGCGAAAGCGTCCGCTTTCAGCGACGCGCCGCCGACCAGCGCGCCATCGATATCCGGCTGTGCAAACAGCTCGGCGGCGTTTTTGTCGTTGACGGAACCGCCGTACTGAATGATGACCTGTTCTGCAACAGCGGCATCTTTTTTGGCGATATGGTCGCGGATAAATTTGTGCACGGCCTGAGCCTGAGCTGGCGTGGCGGATTTGCCGGTACCGATGGCCCAGACAGGTTCGTAGGCGATAACCACGCCGTTAAACGCTTCCGCACCCTGAGTTTCCAGCACGGCGTCGATCTGACGCGCGCAGACTTCTTCCGTTTTGCCCGCTTCGTTTTCCGCTTCGGTTTCGCCGATGCACAGAACCGGGATCAGGCCAGCCGTTTTCAGCACGGCGAATTTTTTGGCGATCAGCTCGTCGCTTTCTTTATGGTAAGTACGGCGTTCGGAGTGGCCGATAATGATGTATTTCGCGCCGACATCTTTCAGCATCTCGGCGGAAACTTCGCCGGTGAAAGCGCCGGACAGGTTAACGTCGACGTTCTGCGCGCCAAGCGCGATATGGCTGCCTGAGCTGGCGTGTTTAGCCAGATCCAGATAAATCGTTGGAGGGGCAATGGCTACGCCGCAGCCATCGACAGCGCTCAGCTCTTTACGCAGACCGGCAATCAGCTCATTGACCATGTGTTTGCTGCCGTTCAGTTTCCAGTTACCCATTACTAACGGATGTCGCATTCTATCCTCCACGCTTAGCGCGATACGGTTTAATTACTCTGCCTCAGCAGCGTTGTCTGCCGGACAGTATAGAGATCAAAGCCCTTCGGAGCTTTGTTTTTCGTCATCTTTAGCGCGGGTCAGTTGGCGTTCAGCGCCAGCTTGACCGGCTCAATAGCGAAGGTCAGGCCCTTTTCGCCATTATCGGCCACCACGTAGCGCAGCGCGCCTTCCGCCTGGGCATAGTAGCGCGAGCCTTTGCCCTTGCTCAGCAACTCTTCCAGCCGTTTTTGGCTCTGCTCCTGCGTCAGCGTCGGTTCAAAAAAACGCGTCAGCGCGATCATATAGGCCACCGCTTTCTCTCTGGCCGTTTTTTCGTCCGGGCCAGGCACCGGCAGCCAGGTGATCTGTAAGGTTTTGATCTTCCCCGTTCCCTGTTCCAGCGCGGTGGAAGAGTAGAGATTTTCATTGATCTTACTGGCGGCGCGAGTCAAATTACTTTTATCGCCGCGGCTGTCTGTCGCCCGATATTCAGCAATCTGTAACTTTGGATTGATAGCATTATACTTTTCACGAAACTGGCCGATAGTCATATCAAAGGTCGGCGCGCCCGCCAGCAGATAGGGCGCCGCAGGCATATGTTCCGCACGGGCCTGGGGATCGGCGTCGGCCCGGACGGGCGCGACGGCCAGCCAGACCAGTGCTGTTACACCCATGAGTAACGCTTTATTCATCATCTGTCGCTCTAACCTGTGCAATTAATTCAGAATTAAAACGGACAATGACCGGCAAAGTCAAAACCTGACGCTGTTCTGAGGAAGAAAAAATGACCTTACAAGCGTGGTGTTTCTCCTGGCGCGGCAGGTTGGGGCGGCGCGATCTGTGGATCTGGCTGACGCTCTGGCTCCTGCTCTTGACCGTCCTGTTTGCCCTGGCCGCGCGCGGCTGGCTCAGCACGCAAACGGCGGCGTTTTGCGTCGTCTGCCTGCTGTGGCCTTCCAGCGCCGTGGTGGTCAAGCGGCTGCATGACCGCAACAAATCGGCCGCATGGGCTTTACTGCTGCTGGTGGCATGGATGCTGCTGGCGGGCGACTGGGCTTCGCTGCCCGCCAGCTGGCAGTGGGCGCTGGGACGTTTCATTCCCACGCTGATTCTGGTGACCATGAGCCTGGAGCTGGGCGTCTTCAGCGGCAGCAAAGGCGAAAACCGCTTCGGCAAAGCCACGCTGCAGGTCAATTATTTCGGTCGCAGAACGCCCGATTACCAGTAATGCTCGCTGGTCATATGGCCCGGTTTACGTTTGAGATGCTTGCGCATATCGCGCGTCTCTTTCAGCAGCTGCTGCGTGTCCCTGACCATTTGCGGATTGCCGCACAGCATAATATGGCTCTCTTGTGCCGTCATCGGCAGGCCGACGGCGGCTTCCAGTTCGCCGCTGGCGATCAGCGCCGGCACGCGGCCGGTTAATGAACCTGCGGCCTCTTCACGGCTGACCACTGTCTGAATGCGCAGCTGGCCGTTATAGCGCTGTTCCAGCGTTCGCATCAGCGGCAGATAGCTCAGATCCCGCGCATAGCGCGCGGCGTGTACCAGCACGATATTTTCGAAACGCGCCAGTCCTTCGCCTTGCTGTAAAACAGAAAGATAGGGGCCGATCGCCGTGCCGGTCGCCAGCATCCACAGGGTTTTGCACTCGGGAACTTCATCAATAACGAAAAAACCGGCCGACTCTTTGGTGATCATCAGCGTCTGGCCGGGCTGCAGCGCGTGAAGACGCGGGCTGAGCTTGCCTTCCGGCACCGTGACCAGATAGAACTCCAGATTTTTATCGCTGGGCGCGTTCACAAAAGAGTAGGCGCGCTGGACGCGTTCGCCGTCAACTTCCAGCGCCAGCTTGGCAAACTGCCCGGCGGTAAAGGGATCGATGGGCGCGGTGACGATAAGGCTGAACAGGCTATCCGTCCAGTTATGCACCTGCTGTACCTCGGCGTTGACCCATTCGGCCATAGCGCGCTCCTTAGTCAAAACGGGTGGAATAGCTATCTTCGCTACGCGGCGGCGTTTTTACCAGCCTGCGTCCTCTACAAAGCTCATATCGACAAATTCTGCGCCAGTCGTACAGTTTCTTTTACGTTGCTGAACGCTTTTACTGACACTTAATTAAAGACCATTTTCACGCGCACTCTCGCTTTGTCACGGGTTCCTGATATTTTCCTCGTCATTAAAATCCCTTCCTGGCGAATCGTCCTTTTTTACGGCGATTTGGCCGTTAACCGTGCTGATGAAATGAAAAAAATTGCAAACGGGCATCTTCTGGTGATGCTGATCGCGCTGGTGGCCGTCGGCCAGATGGCGCAAACCATTTATGTCCCCGCGATGGCGACCATCGCACAGGATTTCGGCGTGCGCGACGGCGTGGTGCAGCGCGTAATGGCGGCTTACCTGATGACCTATGGCGGTTCGCAGCTGCTGTATGGGCCGCTATCAGACAATATTGGCCGCCGCCCGGTTATCCTGGGCGGACTGACTATTTTTATGCTTGGCTCGCTGGTAGCGCTTTGCGCGCCTGATTTCAATCTGCTGGTGCTGGGTAGCGCCATTCAGGGATTGGGAACTGGCGTAGCGGGCGTAATGGCGCGTACGATGCCGCGCGATCTCTATGCGGGCGGCGCGCTGCGTCACGCTAACAGCCTGCTGAATATGGGCATTCTGGTCAGCCCGCTGGCAGCGCCGGTTATTGGCGCGCTGCTGACGCATCTGTTCGGCTGGCACGCCTGCTTTATTTTCCTGCTTTTGCTCTGTCTGAGCGTGGGCGTGACGATGCTGCGCTGGCTGCCGGAAACGCGTCCTGCGCCGCTGGAAAAGCGTGCGCTCTTTTCGCGCTACCGACCGCTGCTGGCGGACGCCACTTTTATTCGCTATCTGATTATGCTGATGGGCGCGTTGGGCGGTATCGCGGTATTCGAAGCCAGCTGCGGTGTACTGATGGGCGGCGTGTTGGGGCTGAGCAGCCTGACGGTCAGCCTGCTGTTTATCCTGCCGATTCCGGCGGCCTTTTTCGGCGCCTGGTTTGCGGGTCGCGACAACAAACCTTTCCCGCAGCTGATGTGGTGGTCGGTCAACAGCTGCCTGCTGGCGGGCGCGCTGATGTGGCTGCCGGCCTGGTTCGGCGTTATGAACATCTGGACGCTGGTTGCGCCCGCCGCGCTGTTCTTCTTCGGCGCGGGGATGCTGTTCCCGCTGGCGACCACCGGCGCGATGGAGCCCTGGCCCTATATGGCCGGTACGGCAGGCGCGCTGCTGGGCGGCCTGCAGAACCTGGGCTCGGGTCTGGCGGCCTGGCTCTCCGCGCTGCTGCCGCAGAGCGGCCAGTTTAGCCTGGGGATGCTGATGTTCGCGATGGCGCTGCTGATTCTGCTCTGCTGGCTGCCGCTGTCGAAACGGCCCGAACTGCAGGCCGTATAGGCGGCGCGCCTACAGAATATAGGGGTGCAGACTCTCGTCCTTGCGATCCAGGTAGTGGATGGACTGAATACGGCGGATGGTGCGCGATTTGCCGCGCACCAGCAGCGTTTCGGTAGTGGCGACGTTGCCCTGGCGCGTGATGCCTTTCAGCAGATCGCCGCTGGTGATGCCGGTGGCGGAAAATATCACGTTATCGTTATGCGCCATCTCGGCAAGCTGTAAAACTTTTCCGGCCTCGATGCCCATTGCCGCGCAGCGCTTCAGCTCTTCTTCGCCCAGCGCGCGGTTCTCTGGCGTATCGCCTTTCACCGCGTGGCGCGGCAGCAGCCTTCCCTGCATATCGCCATCCAGCGCGCGGATTACCGCGGCGGAAACCACGCCTTCCGGCGCGCCGCCAATGCCATACAGCACGTCTACTTCGCTGTCAGGCATACAGGTCAGGATGGAGGCGGCGACGTCGCCGTCGGGAAAGGCGAAAATTCGCACGCCCAGGCGCTGCATCTCCGCAATCACGCTGTCATGACGCGGTTTGGCGAGAATAGTAACGGTCAGTTCCGACAGCGGCTTTTGCAGCGCCCGCGCGATATTCTGCAGATTTTCTGCCAGCGGCAGTGCCAAGTCGATAGCGCCTTTCGCACCGGGGCCGACCGCCAGTTTCTCCATATACATATCGGGCGCGTTGAGAAAGGTGCCTTTATCGCCGACCGCCAGCACCGCCAGCGCGTTAGCCTGGCCCATCGCGGTCATACGCGTGCCTTCAATAGGATCGACGGCAATATCCACCGCGTCGCCCTGGCCGCTGCCTACCTTTTCGCCGATATAGAGCATCGGCGCTTCATCGATCTCGCCCTCGCCGATAACGATTTGCCCGTCGATATCCACTTTGTTCAGCATAATCCGCATGGCGTATACCGCCGCGCCGTCGGCCGCGTTCTTGTCGCCGCGTCCCAGCCATTTGTAGCCAGCCAGCGCCGCTGCTTCCGTTACGCGTGAAAATTCAATAGCGAGTTCTCGTTTCATCATAGGCCTCGGGAAAGTAATGAGGCAGGAAGTCTGGCATAGCGGAAAGGGAAAACGCCAGCATTCTTATCGCGGTCGTTAAGCCTGGCAAAAGCAGCCCGCCATCATGGCGATGGCGGGCGAGGGGGAATTACTCTTCGTGATCTTCCCACGCCTGAGCGCGGGCGACGGCTTTCTTCCAGCCGGCATAACGATAGTTACGCTCGGTGGTTTCGATGCTTGGACGGAATTCGCGTTCGATAACCGCTTTGGAGCGAACCTCATCCAGATCTTTCCAGAAGCCTACTGCCAGACCGGCCAGGTAAGCCGAGCCAAGCGCGGTGACTTCCAGCACTTCCGGGCGTTCTACGCGAGTGCCCAGGATATCGGACTGGAACTGCATCAGGAAGTTGTTGGCTACCGCGCCGCCATCCACGCGCAGCGACTGCAGGCGCGTATTGGCGTCGTTCTGCATCGCTTCCAGCACGTCGCGCGTCTGGAAGGCGATGGACTCCAGCGTGGCGCGGATAATGTGGTTGGCGTTCGCACCGCGCGTCAGGCCGAAAATCGCGCCGCGCGCATACGGGTCCCAGTATGGCGCGCCCAGGCCGGTAAAGGCCGGTACCATATAGACGCCGTTGCTGTCCTTCACTTTGGTCGCGAAATATTCAGAGTCGGTCGCGTCGCCAATCAGTTTCATCTCGTCGCGCAGCCACTGAATAGAGGCGCCGCCGATAAACACCGCGCCTTCCAGCGCATAGTTCACTTCGCCGCGCGGGCCGCAGGCGATAGTGGTCAGCAGGCCGTTGGTCGAGGTGACCGCTTCCGTACCGGTGTTCATCAGCATAAAGCAGCCGGTGCCATAGGTGTTTTTCGCCATGCCGGGCTGCACGCACAGCTGGCCATACAGCGCCGCCTGCTGGTCGCCCGCGATGCCGGCGATAGGAATACGCGTGCCGCCTTTACCGCCGATATTGGTCTGGCCGTAAACTTCGGAAGAGGATTTCACTTCCGGCAGCATTTCACGCGGGATATCCAGGATATCCAGCATACGCTGATCCCACTCCAGCTTGTGGATGTTGAACATCATGGTGCGCGAGGCGTTGGTGTAGTCGGTGATATGCACCCGACCCTGAGTCATTTTCCACACCAGCCATGAATCGACGTTGCCGAACAGCAGCTCGCCGCGTTTCGCGCGTTCGCGCGCGCCTTCCACGTGATCCAGAATCCACTTCACCTTAGTGCCGGAGAAGTAAGGGTTAATCACCAGGCCGGTCGTGTGCTGGATATACTCTTCCAGGCCTTCCTTTTTCAGTTTGGCGCAGTAGTCGGCGGTACGCGGGTCCTGCCAGACGATAGCGTTGTAGATCGGCTTGCCGGTCTCTTTATCCCAGACGATAGCGGTTTCGCGCTGGTTGGTGATGCCGATAGCGGCGATCTCGTCCGAACGGATATCGGCGTGGGCCAGCACTTCCACCAGCGTGGAGCTTTGCGACGCCCAGATATCCATTGGGTCGTGCTCTACCCAGCCTGGCTTAGGATAGATTTGCTGAAATTCGCGCTGGGAAACCGCAACAATGTTGGAGTCGTGATCCAGCACCACGGCGCGGGAGCTGGTAGTCCCCTGATCCAGCGCGACGATATATTTTTTATCTGTAGTCATAAATCCTTCCTGATGTGTAAAGGGTTAGCACTTACGCTTTACGCTGTTCAGCACGCGCTATCGTCTTCTCTGTCTTCTTTACCGTGACAGCGCCTGGCAGGTTGCGGGCGATCAGAGAGCGGTAGCCGAGTGCGCCCACGCTGGCGCCAACGATCGGGCCAAAAATTGGCACGAGGAAATAAGGAATGTCGCGGCCGCCGGTAAAGGCGACGTTACCCCATCCGGCCAGCCATGCGAAGAGCTTAGGGCCGAAATCGCGAGCCGGGTTCAGGGCGAAGCCGGTCAGCGGCCCCATCGCACCGCCGATCACCGCGATCAGCAGGCCGATCAGCAGCGGCGCCATCGGGCCACGCGGCAGGCCGTTGCCATCGTCGGTCAGCGCCATAATCAGGCCCATCATCACGGCGGTAATCACCGCTTCAACCAGGAAAGCCTGGCCGACGCTGATATGCGCGTTAGGGTAGGTTGAGAAGATGCCTGCCAGATCCAGACTCTCTACGCTGCCGCGCACCATATGATGCGCCTGTTCATAATCCAGGAACAGGTTGTAGTAAAGCGCGTAGACCAGCGCAGCGGAACAGAAGGCGCCGGCGATCTGCGCCAGGATATAAGGGATAACTTTACGGCCTTCGAAGTTGCCGAACAGGCAGAGCGCCAGCGTGACGGCCGGGTTCAGATGCGCGCCGGAGATCGCCGCGCTCAGGTAGACCGCCATCGCAACGGCAATCCCCCAGATAATGCTGATTTCCCACAGGCCCAGTACCGCACCGGCCAGCTTCGCCGCGGCAACGCAGCCGGCGCCGAAGAAAATAATTGTGCCTACGCCGAGAAATTCAGCGATGCACTGTCCTTTGAGAGTAGTTGTCTGGCTCATAATGATGTTTCCTGAAGGCGAGGTTAAATGACGTGCGACGTTTTTGTTCTCATTCCCTGAGTCGCCCCAATCTTGTGTGGGGTTGTTGTGAATTTATCGTTAACGAGCATAAACGAGAAATAGCGAAATCAAAAGTTGTGTGCTGCTTCAAAAAAATGAGCGTTTTCGCGTCTTTCTGCGCCATTTTCCCGGCAGATGACACTTTCGTTTCTGTTGCTATGTTTCAATTTATTAACAGTAGCGGTAAAGGAATGCGGATAAATGTTAAAGATACCAGGTCTTCACTGAAAAACGCGGCTCTCGCGCCTGTAGCGGGTTCGTTGCTGGACTTGACGCGCCGCTCTACTTACAATCGGGGCATCGTTGTGATCCGCAGCGGGTCGGTAAAAGCCGGTAAAGCTGCGTCAGCAACATCAACGCCTTGCGATTAGGAGAGGTCATTCACGATGTCATTTGAAGTGTTCGAAAAACTGGAAGCAAAAGTTCAGCAGGCGATTGATACTATCACTCTGCTGCAGATGGAAATCGAAGAGCTGAAAGAGCAGAACAACAACCTGAACCAGCAGGTTCAGCAGGCCGCGGGCAGCAGTGAAGCTCTGGTGCGTGAAAACCAGCACCTGAAAGAGGAGCAGCATGTCTGGCAGGAACGCCTGCGTGCGCTGTTGGGAAAAATGGAAGAAGTCTGAGTCAGGTTTGACGACAGGCAGGAAGAGAACGGGTGCCCTTCAGCACCCGTTTTTGCTATTCGATATCCAGCGGATCTTCGGCAAGGATAATGCCGGTATTGTCGGCGTAAAGGTGGTCGCCTGAGAAGAAGGTCACGCCGCCAAAGTTAACGCGTACGTCGCTCTCGCCAATGCCTTCTCCGGCTGCGCCTGCCGGGATAGCCGCAATCGCCTGGATGCCGATATCCAGATCTTCCAGCTCGTCGACCTGACGCACGGAACCGTACACCACGATACCTTCCCACTCGTTTTGCAGCGCCAGACGCGCCAGCGCCGCGTCGACCAGCGCGCGCCGCACGGAACCGCCGCCGTCTACCAGCAGCACCCGACCACGCCCGTTCTCTTCCAGCAGATCGTACAGAAGCCCGTTATCTTCAAAACATTTCACCGTGGTGATTTGCCCGCCAAACGAGGTGCGGCCACCAAAGTTTGAAAAAAGCGGTTCGACCACGTTCACATCTTCATGGTAGATGTCGCACAGTTCAGAAGTATCGTATTTCATAAGGGTTCATCTGTTTGCCACAGGGACATTAAGTATATCGCTTTCTGTCGACTGTTGGCAAAATCATCAGTTGCTAAAAGTTGCGATGGGTCAAGCACATCGCGTTTAGCTCATCGCCAGACCCAGCGCAAAAAGCAGATTAACCAGCAGCGCCGCTTTTACCGTTTTTTCCAGTACGGGACGCATTGCTGCGGCATTGGTATGTTTGATAACGAAGCGCGCCTGCCCGAATAACAGCGGCGCGCTAAGTAAAAACAGCCAGCCCGGCGCGTCGAGCCCGGTCAGTTTGGCGTACAGGGCAAAGCAGAACAGCGAAGCGGAGAGCAGCATGGCGTGATAGTAACGCGCGCTACAGGCGCCAAGCCTTACGGCCACGGTAAATTTGCCGTTCCGCCTGTCGCTGTCGATATCGCGCATATTGTTGACGTTCAGCACCGCCACCGCCAGCAGCCCGCAGCCGGTGGCCGGCAGAAAAGAGAGCCACTGCAGGCTGTGCGTCTGCAGGTAAAAACTGCCCACCACGCCCAGCCAGCCAAAAAAGATCAGCACGGCGAGATCGCCCAGGCCGAGATAGCCATAGGGTTTTTTCCCTACCGTGTAGGCGATAGCGGCGACCACGGCCACCGCGCCCAGCGCCAGAAAGCCCAGCATATCGACAAGGCTGTCGCAGGCGCTCACAACCAGCGTGACGCCCGCTATCAGCGTGAGGACGGTAGTTAACGCCAGCGCGAAGCGCATCTGCTTCAGGCCGATCAATCCTTTCTGCATACCGCGCAGCGGGCCCAGGCGTTCAGGCGTATCGCTGCCTTTTACCGCATCGCCATAATCGTTGGCCAGATTAGAGAGAATTTGCAGCAGCGCCGTGGTCAGGAGCGTCAGCAGCGCCACCGTCGGATTGAAGCTGCTCTGTTGCCACGCCAGCGCCGAGCCGGTTATTACCGAGGCGCAGGCCAGCGGCAGCGTGCGCAGGCGAAAGCTTTCCAGCCATGCGCGCAAGGAGGAGAGAGCCGGAGCGGTAGAAATATTGTCGGTCATCACACAGTGGCCTTTGCTGGGTAAGAAGTGCCGGAAAGCGGCCAGTTTAGCGGCTGTGGGAGCGTCAGGAATTAATCCATATCAGGGATCGGGCGGGAAGACGGTAGAAAAAGAAAAACCCCGCGCGTAAGCGACGGGGTTGAGATAACGGTGACGAAGCGCTTACAGAATAAAGCGGCTGAGATCTTCGTCCGCTACCAGCTCGTCCAGATGCTTGCTGACGTATTCCGCGTCGATGGTAATCGACTCGCCGTTGCGATCGCTGGCGTCATAGGAGATCTCTTCCATCAGACGCTCCAGCACGGTATGCAAACGGCGCGCACCGATATTCTCGGCGGTTTCGTTCACCTGCCATGCGGCGGCCGCGATACGGCTGATGCCGTCGTCCGTAAAGTGAATATCCACGCCTTCGGTCTTCATCAGCGCTTTGTACTGGACGGTGACGGAAGCGCTTGGCTCAGTGAGGATGCGTTCAAAATCGTGCGTGGTCAGCGCCTGCAGCTCAACGCGGATCGGCAGACGACCCTGCAGTTCCGGGATCAGATCGGAAGGGCTGGCGACCTGGAACGCGCCGGAGGCGATAAACAGGATATGGTCGGTTTTAACCATGCCGTGCTTGGTGGAGACGGTGCAGCCTTCCACCAGCGGCAGCAGGTCGCGCTGTACGCCTTCGCGCGAGACATCCGGGCCGGAGCTTTCGCCGCGCTTACACACCTTGTCGATTTCGTCGATAAACACGATGCCGTGCTGCTCGACCGCCTCAATGGCTTCCTGCTTCAGCTCTTCCGGGTTCACCAGCTTAGCGGCTTCTTCTTCCACCAGCAGCTTCATCGCCTCTTTGATGGGAAGCTTGCGCGGCTTCTGCTTCTGGCCGCCGATGTTCTGGAACATCGACTGCAGCTGGCTGGTCATCTCTTCCATGCCTGGCGGCGCCATAATTTCAACGCCCATCGGCGCGGCGGCCAGATTGATTTCAATCTCTTTGTCGTCCAGCTGACCTTCACGCAGTTTCTTGCGGAAAGCCTGGCGGGCGGCCGACGGCTCGGCAGGCGCTTCCGCCTGACCCCAGTTGTTTTTCGCTGGCGGGATCAGCACGTCGAGAATGCGCTCTTCAGCCATCTCTTCGGCACGGTAGCGATTTTTGTCAATCGCCTGCGAGCGTACCATCTTGAGCGCGGAGTCGGTCAGATCGCGGATAATCGAATCCACTTCCTTGCCTACATAGCCGACTTCGGTGAATTTAGTCGCTTCGACCTTGATAAACGGCGCGTTGGCCAGCTTGGCCAGGCGACGGGCGATTTCGGTTTTACCGACGCCGGTCGGGCCGATCATCAGAATATTTTTAGGCGTTACCTCGTGGCGCAGCTCTTCATCGAGCTGCATACGGCGCCAGCGGTTACGCAGCGCGATGGCCACGGCGCGCTTGGCGCCGTCCTGGCCGATGATAAATCTGTTCAGTTCGCTGACGATTTCGCGCGGAGTCATTTCAGACATAATCAGGGTCCTTACGCTTTAGACGGTAATTCTTCGATAGTAAGATTGTGGTTGGTATAGATGCAGATATCGCCTGCAATACCCAGCGCTTTTTCCACGATGTCGCGCGCGCCAATTTCGGTGTTTTCCAGCAGTGCGCGAGCGGCCGCCTGTGCGTAAGGGCCGCCGGAGCCAATAGCGATCAAATCGTTTTCCGGCTGGATAACGTCGCCGTTACCGGTAATGATCAGCGAGGCGTTTTCATCGGCTACCGCAAGCAGTGCTTCCAGCTTGCGCAGCATCCGGTCGGTACGCCAGTCTTTAGCCAGTTCGACCGCCGCCTTCACCAGGTGGCCCTGATGCATCTCCAGTTTGCGCTCGAACAGCTCGAACAGCGTAAAGGCATCTGCGGTGCCACCGGCAAAACCAGCGATGACCTTGTCATTATAGAGACGACGCACTTTTTTGACGTTGCCTTTCATTACGGTATTGCCGAGCGTAGCCTGGCCATCACCGCCAATTACTACCTGGCCGTTGCGTCGTACACTTACAATTGTTGTCACGGGCAGACCCCTTGTTGCAGTCGAAAGATCTCCCCGCAGGCTCGCTGCGGGGCAATGATGCAAACAGATATGGGGGGAATCCGGAAGTTTTCAACCCCCGAGAGAGACAGGAATACAATTTGAGTGGCCGCTGCCGCGCAGACGCTTCAGCGTGCTGTCGGCGGCGCTACGGCTGTTGTAAGGGCCGACGATAACGCGGTTCCAGCCGCCGCCGCTGGTGATCTTGCTCTCGAAGCCTTCAAACGCCAGCGAGGCGCGTACCGATTCCGCCTGATCGCTGCCTTTGAACGAGCCGCATTGCACCATCCAGCGCTGCGTCTTCTCTTTTTCCACTTCCTTCGGCTTTTCGGTTTTCGGCTGCTGGCTGTGCTGCGGCAGCATATGCTGCTGCTGCTGCGTCGGCTGCTGAGTGGTCTGTACCGGCTGCGACTGACGCGGCGTTGGGGCCGTTTGCGGCTGCGACTGGCGCGGCGGCGATTGATACTGGCTCTGAGGCTGGCGCGACTGCTGTTGCAGCTGTGTTTGCTGCTGCTGGCGCTGCAGCGTTTGCTGGCGCTGCGCAGGCGTCTGCTCGTTCCACGGCACTTCGTTCAGCTGGGTAGGCTGCTGGCGCATATCGGCCTGCATCTGCTCCAGTAGCTGACGCTGCTCGTCGGTTAGCTGGGTAGGCGAATGCACTTCGCCGCCTGCTGAAGGCTCCACCGGCGTAGGCACGGTGATTTGGCGGTTTTCCAGCTCTTTGATATAGCGCCAGCGCTCTTCAGGCTTGGGCGGCAGGCCGTTGCCGGTCGCTTTGTGATCCGGAATAACGGGCGTTTCTTCTTCTTTTTTATGATGAGCGATAAACCACAACCCGCCGACAAAGGTCACCAGTACCGCAACGGCCAGGCCTACCATGATCTTCGATACACCCGAACCGCCGCTGCGCTTTTTGCTGCCGCCGCGGCCGTTGCTCTTTTTGCGACGCGTCCCTGTCGAACGCCCGCGGCCTACGTAATCTTTTTGTGCCACTATCGTTCCGCTAATAATCAATGAAGAGTAAGGTCGGGCCAGCGCGCTGGCCTGCAGCCCGCCATGTTACTCAAGGGCCGGAAGTTTGACCAGCGGCGATGCAGGTAAGAATCTGCTGAAACTCCCTTTTTATTGCGCTGAAAAAGGTTTTTCGCCGCCGGTCACGCTTTTTCCTGCAGCGCGGGCGCAGTGCTGCCGCGAATTTTGATTTCGAAATCCAGCAGCCTGGAGCCGCTGTTCACCAGCTTGCCCTGCAGCTGCTCCAGCAGCAGGTTCATCGCTTCGCGACCGATATTGAATCTTGGCTGGGCGATGGTGGTCAGTTGAGGATCGCTGTAGCGCGACAGCTCGATATCGTCGAAGCCGATCAGCGACAGATCTCTGGGCACGCTCATGCCCATGATTTTTGCCTGCGCCATCGCGCCCAGCGCCATAATATCGCTGTGACAAAAAAGGGCGTCCGGCGGCTGCGGCAGCCGCATCAGCTGCTTCAGCGCGCGACTGCCGGCGTCGAAAGTAAAATCGCCGCGCACGATGTAGCGCGGATCCAGGGCGATACCGTTGCGCTGCAGCGCCTGAATATAGCCCTGCAGGCGATACTGGCACAGCGGCATCTCCTGCGGCCCGGCAATGCAGGCGATGCGCTCGTGACCCAGCTTCAGCAGATGGTTAACCGCTTCGAAAGCCGCCGTCAGGTTATCGATATGCACGGTCGGCAGCTCCAGCTCGGGCGCGAATTCGTTCGCCATCACCATCGGCGGCAGGCTGCGCTGCTCTTCCAGGCCCGCTTCAAAAGGCACCTGCGAGCCCAGCAGCACCATACCGTCGATTTGGCGGGTCAGCACCAGATTCAGAAAAGCGTTCTCCTGACGGTTTTGATGGGCGCAGTCGCCAATCAGCACCAGATAGCCCTGTTCCGCCGCGACAGACTCCACGCCGCGAATGATTTCGCTGAAGAAGGGATCGCAGATATCCGGCACTATCACCAGAATGGTGCGAGAGTCGCTGCGGCGCGGATTACGCACCATCGCGTGCGGCGAATAGCCAACGGCGATCACCGCCGCTTCAACCTTTTGACGCGTGGCGGCAGAGACTTTTTCCGGGCTCATCAGGGCGCGCGAAACGGTCGCCGTCGATACGCCCGCTTTTTCCGCCACGTCTTTCATCGTGGCGCCCATAGTCTCAAGCTTCTGCTCCAACGCTGTTCTCCTCGTCCCGGCGTAATCACTGATCGGCACCGGCCGGAAATAAAGGGACGGCTGTCAGCGTTGCGGCCGACCGTCACCGTGAAATTCATTAATGCTAATCAATAGCGTTAGATAATTTGCATAAAAATTGTGACTTGTGCGACTTTTTTCGAGTCGGCTCGCAAGCCGAAAGCAAAGTCGCCAGATTTTCAGCTTTCGGTGGGATCCACATCCAGCGTCCATTTCACCTTGCGCGCCTGCGGCAGCGTGCCCATCAGCGGCAGCGTGGCTTTGATCAGCCGCTGCAGCAGCGCGCGGGAAGGATGCTGCAGCAGCAGCTGCCAGCGATAGCGACCGCCTCGCTTCGGCTGCAGCGCCGGAACCGGGCCCATCACCCAGAACGCCTCGTCTTTCAGCGGACTGGCCTCCAGCAGATTGCGCAGCTGCTGTAAAAAGAGCGCGGACTGCTGGTTGTCGTGATCTTCGGAGCGGAACAGCGCGTGACTGGTAAACGGCGGCAGAAACACGGTTTTACGCTCGTTTAGCGCCTGCTGCGCAAAGGCGTCATAACCCTGGTGCAGCAGCGTTTGCAGCAGCGGATGTTCAGGATGGTGCGTTTGCAGCATGACTTCGCCCTGTTTGCCGGCACGACCGGCGCGGCCGGCGACCTGGGTGTAAAGCTGGGCGAAGCGCTCGGCGGAGCGGAAGTCGGCGGAAAAGAGCGCGCCGTCGACGTCCAGCAGCGAAACCAGCGTGACATCGGGGAAATGATGGCCTTTAGCCAGCATCTGCGTCCCGACCAGAATCCTGGCGCCGCCGCGATGCACGTCCGCCAGATGCTGTTCAAGCGCGCCTTTGCGGCTGGTGGTGTCGCGATCGATTCTGGAAAGCGGCACGTTTGGAAACAGCTCGCTCAGGTTCTGTTCCAGCTGCTCGGTGCCCAGGCCGACCGGCACCAGATGCGTCGAGCCGCACTGCGGACACTGATGCGGAATAGGGCGCTGGCTGTCACAGTGATGGCAGCGCAGCTGGCGAGAGTGCTGATGCAGCGTGTAGTAGCGGTCGCAGCGCTGGCATTCGGCGATCCAGCCGCATTCATGACAGAGCAGCGCTGGTGAAAAGCCGCGACGGTTTAAAAACAGCAGCACCTGGTTATCCGCTTTCAGGTGGTCGCCGATCTTTTTAATCAGCATCGGCGACAGGCCGCCCTGCAGCTTCACGCCTTTCAGATCGATCAGCTGCTGCGTCGCCTGACGCGCGTTGCCCGCGCGCTTGCTGAGATTCAGCTGGCGATATTTGCCCATCTGCACGTTGTGCAACGTCTCCAGTGCTGGCGTGGCGGTGCCCATAACAATCGGGATATCTTCCTGACGCGCGCGGAAAACCGCCAGATCGCGCGCCTGATAACGCCAGCCTTCCTGCTGTTTATAGGAGCTGTCGTGCTCTTCATCGATGATGATGACGCCCAGCTGGGCGAACGGCGTGAACAGCGCGGAGCGAGTGCCGATAACGATGGCCGTTTCGCCGTGGCGCGCGCGCAGCCAGACTGCCAGCCGCTCGCTGTCGTTAAGCGCGGAATGCAGCACGTCGACCGGCGCATTGAACCGCTCGCGGAAGCGGGCGATGGTTTGCGGCGTCAGGCCGATTTCCGGCACCAGCACCAGCGCCTGCTTGCCGCTGGCGAGCACGTTCTCCAGCACGCTCAGGTAGACCTCGGTTTTGCCGGAACCGGTGATACCGGCCAGCAGCCAGGCGGCGAAGCGATCGTCTTCCGCCCGAATGGCGCCGACTGCCGTCGCCTGCTCGGTATTCAGCCGCAGCCGCTCGCCTTTGACCTCGTAATTCGTCCGCCAGTCCTGCAGCGCGCGCTGCTGGGTTTGCAGATCGCACAAACCTTTGGCCCGCAGCGCCTGTAGCGTCGCGTCGGTAATATCGTGCTGGCCGATTTCGTGGCGATAAAGGTTACGCTGGCGCAGCGCCGCCAGCGCCTGCTGCTGTTTGGGCGCTCGCTTCAGGCTTTCCGGCGCGGTTTCGCGGCCGCTTTCGGTAATAAACCATTGCCAGAGCGGCGCTTCCCGCGCGGGCTTACCCTGACGCAGTAAAACGGGCATGGCGTGAAACAGCACTTCGCCCAGCGGATAGTGATAGTAGTCGGCGGCCCACAGCAAAATGCGCCACAGCGACGGCGGATAAAGGGACTCGTCGTCCAGCACCTCATGCACGGCTTTCAGCTGATCGAGAGGAAAATCGCTGCTATCGGCAATACCTACCACTACGCCGACCGCCTTGCGCTTGCCGAACGGCACGATAACGCGCGCGCCAGTCGCTGCCGCGGGCAGATGCGCGGGCAGCAGATAATCAAAATTGCGGGCAAGCGGAACGGGCAGAGCGACCTGAACGACGGGCATGAATTCATCCGGATGAAATTGTGAGCGGGATAGTGTACACTGTGTCTTCCTGAATGTGCGGATTCGATTGCGGTGTGCGGTTATTTTCTGTATAGTTCGCCGCCGTTGATACGGCATTTTGGTATCAAATCACCTGAACTATTAATCTTCGTGTGGTGCCGGCGCAGGCAAGTTCCTGGCGCGGGAGAGCGACACGGCCTTAACTGAGGTTTTCCCATGAAAAAAGGTATTCACCCGAATTACGTTGAAGTTACTGCTAAATGTTCTTGCGGTAACGAAATTAAAACCCGCTCAACCGTGGGTCACGACCTGAACCTGGACGTGTGCGGCAAATGCCACCCGTTCTACACCGGCAAGCAGCGTGACGTGGCGACCGGTGGTCGTGTTGACCGCTTCAACAAGCGTTTCAGCATCCCAGGCAGCAAATAAGCAGCCTGTTGGACGCAACAAAAAACCCGGCTTCGGCCGGGTTTTTTTATGTCTGCGCTTAATATTCCCAGGTATCGGGATCGACACCCATTTCCCGCATAATCGCTTTGGCTTCCTCCGGGATCTCGTCGTTGCGCTCTTTACGCAGATCGACGTCGTCCGGCAGAGGCTGGCCGGTAAAGGCGTGCAAAAACGCTTCACACAGCAGCTCGCTGTTGGTGGCGTGACGCAGGTTATTGACCTGACGGCGGGTACGCTCGTCGGTCAGGATTTTCAGAACTTTTAACGGAATGGATACCGTGATTTTTTTGACCTGCTCGCTCTTTTTACCATGCTCAGCGTAAGGACTGATATATTCGCCGTTCCATTCAGCCATGGGGTACCTTAATCATCATAAATAGTTAACTGTGCCGAAATTCGGCTAATTATGCCCGAAAAGGGAGTGCATCACCGCCACTTTTTGTGGGGTGGAAAAAGGTAATATTACCGGTTCCGGGCGCATTGCTCAATCTATACGCAAAGACATTTAGAAGTCCAGATGTATTGACGTCTATCGTTACCCTGTTATGCTGATGGCTATCCTTTTTTCTCCTGCAGGAATTTATGCACCATGACGCGCAAACAGGCAACCATCGCAGTACGTAGCGGCTTGAACGATGATGAACAGTATGGCTGTGTTGTCCCGCCGATTCACCTCTCCAGCACCTATAACTTCACCGATTTTAACGAGCCGCGCGCCCATGACTATTCTCGTCGCGGCAATCCGACTCGTGATGTGGTGCAGCGCGCGCTGGCCGAGCTGGAAGGCGGCGCCGGCGCGGTAATGACCAACACCGGTATGTCGGCTATTCACCTGGTTTGCACCGTTTTTCTTAAGCCGGGCGATCTGCTGGTGGCGCCGCACGACTGCTATGGCGGCAGCTATCGCCTGTTCGACAGCTTAAGCAAGCGCGGCGCTTACCGCGTGAAGTTTGTCGATCAGGGTGACGAAGCAGCGCTGCACGCGGCGCTGGCGGAAAAACCGAAGCTGGTGCTGGTGGAAAGCCCAAGCAATCCGCTGCTGCGCGTGGTGGATATCGAGGCTATCTGTAAGGCGGCGAAAGCGGTGGGCGCGGTGAGCGTGGTTGATAACACCTTCCTTAGCCCGGCGTTGCAGAATCCGCTGGCGCTGGGCGCCGATCTGGTGATTCATTCCTGCACGAAATATTTGAACGGCCACTCCGATGTGGTGGCTGGCGCGGTCATCGCCAAAGATCCTGAGCTGGTGAAAGAGCTGGCCTGGTGGGCTAACAATATCGGCGTGACCGGCGCGGCCTTCGACAGCTATCTGCTGCTGCGCGGTCTGCGCACGCTGGCGCCGCGTATGGCCGCCGCACAGCGCAACGCGCAGGCTTTGGTAGACTATCTGAAGCAGCAGCCGCTGGTGAAAAAGCTCTATCATCCTTCGCTGCCGGAAAACGCGGGCCACCAGATCGCCGCGCGCCAGCAAAAAGGCTTCGGCGCGATGCTCAGCTTTGAGCTGGATGGCGACGAACAGACGCTGCGTCGTTTCCTGAAGGCGCTGGAGCTTTTCACCCTGGCCGAATCGCTGGGCGGCGTGGAAAGTCTGATTTCCCATACGGCTACCATGACCCATGCGGGCATGTCGGCGGAAGCGCGCGCCGCGGCGGGCATTTCGGAAACGCTGCTGCGCGTCTCCGTAGGGATTGAAGATCACGAAGATTTAATCGCCGATCTGGATAATGCGTTCCGGATAGCGGCTAAGAGGTAAGCATGAGTCATTCAGCGGTGGCAGCAGGCGCGCGTCAGCTGCATAAATTCGGCGGCAGCAGCCTTGCCGACGCCAAATGTTATCTGCGGGTAGCAAGCATCATGGCGGAATACAGCCGTGCTGGCGACGTGATGGTGGTTTCCGCAGCGGGCAGCACCACCAACCAGCTGATTAGCTGGCTGAAGCTGAGCCAGAGCGACCGCCTGTCGGCGCATCAGGTGCAGCAGGCGCTGCGTCGTTACCAGAGCGATTTAATCAGCAGTCTGCTGCCGCCACAGATCGCCGACGGGTTGATTAGCGAGTTTATCCGCGATCTGGAAAAGCTGGCCGCTCTGCTGGACGGTAAAATAACCGACGCGGCCTACGCGGAAGTGGTCGGACACGGTGAAATCTGGTCGGCGCGGCTGATGGCGGCCGTGCTGCGGCAGCAGGATATGGCGGCGAGCTGGCTGGATGCGCGAGACTTTCTGCGCGCCGAGCGCGCCGCGCAGCCGCAGGTCGACGAAGGAAAATCCTGGCCGCTGCTGCAACAGCTGATTGCCCAACATCCGGGCGAACGCCTGGTCGTCACCGGTTTTATCAGCCGCAACGACGCGGGCGAAACCGTGCTGCTGGGCCGCAACGGCAGCGACTATTCTGCCACGCAGATTGGTGCGCTGGCCGGCGCGGCGCGCGTCACTATCTGGAGCGACGTGGCCGGTGTCTACAGCGCCGATCCGCGTAAGGTGAAAGACGCCTGCCTGCTGCCTTTGCTGCGTCTGGACGAAGCCAGCGAGCTGGCGCGTCTGGCCGCGCCGGTACTGCATACCCGCACGCTGCAGCCCGTTTCCGGCAGCGACATCGATCTGCAGCTGCGCTGTAGCTACCAGCCGGAGCAAGGCTCGACGCGCATTGAGCGCGTGCTGGCATCCGGTACGGGCGCGCGTATCGTTACCAGCCACGACGACGTCTGTCTGATTGAGTTTCAGGTGCCGACGCAGCACGACTTCGCCACGACGCATAAAGAGATCGATCGGCTGTTGCAGCGCGAGCAGCTTCGTCCGCTGGCGACCGGCGCGCATCCGGATCGTCACCTTTTACAGCTTTGCTATACCTCGGAAGTGGTGAACAGCGCGCTGTCGCTGCTACAGGACGCGGGCATTCCGGGCCGCCTGCAGCTGCGCGAAGGCATGGCGCTGGTGGCGATGGTTGGCGCGGGCGTCTGCCGCAATCCGCTGCACAGCCATCGTTTCTGGCAGCAGCTGAAGGATCAGCCGGTCGAGTTTATCTGGCAGTCGGAAGAGGGCATCAGCCTGGTAGCCGTGCTGCGCGTTGGGCCGACTGAGCATCTGATCCGCGGCCTGCATCAGTCGCTGTTCCGCGCGGAAAAGCAGATTGGCCTGATGCTGTTCGGTAAAGGCAATATCGGTTCGCGCTGGCTGGAGCTGTTCGCCCGCGAGCAGGAGACGCTGTCGGCGCGTACCGGCTTTGAATATCTGCTGGCTGGCGTGGTGGACAGTCGCCGCAGTCTGCTGAGCTATGAAGGCCTGGACGCCAGCCGCGCGCTCGCTTTCTTTGAGGATGAAGCGGTGACGCTGGATGAGGAGTCGCTGTTTCTGTGGATGCGCGCGCATCCGTTTGACGATCTGGTGGTGTTGGACGTGACGGCCAGCGAACAGCTGGCGGAGCAGTACCTGGATTTCGCCAGCCACGGCTTCCACGTCATCGGCGCGAATAAGGTGGCCGGCGCCTCCAGCAGCGACCGCTATCGCCAAATCCGCGACGCCTTCGCGAAAACGGGGCGTCACTGGCTTTACAACGCTACCGTCGGCGCCGGTCTGCCGGTCAACCATACGGTGCGTGACCTGCGCGAAAGCGGCGACAGTATTATTGCTATCAGCGGCATCTTCTCCGGCACGCTCTCCTGGCTGTTTTTGCAGTATGACGGCACGGTACCGTTCACCGAGCTGGTGGATCAGGCCTGGCAGCAGGGTTTGACCGAACCAGATCCGCGCGTCGATCTTTCCGGCCAGGATGTGATGCGCAAGCTGGTGATTCTGGCGCGCGAGGCGGGCTACGATATCGAACCGGATCAGGTTCGCGTCGAGTCGCTGGTGCCAAAAAGCTGCGAAGGCGAATCGGTCGATCACTTCTTTGAAAACGGCGAGGCGCTGAACGAGCAGATGCAGCAGCGCTTCGAGGCGGCGCAGGAAATGGGGCTGGTGCTGCGCTACGTGGCGCGCTTCGACGCCAACGGCAAGGCGCGCGTCGGCGTGGAAGCGGTCAGGAACGATCATCCGCTGGCCTCGCTGCTGCCTTGCGATAACGTGTTCGCCATCGAAAGCCGTTGGTATCGCGATAACCCGCTGGTTATCCGCGGGCCTGGCGCGGGACGCGACGTTACCGCCGGCGCGATTCAGTCCGATATCAACCGGCTGGCTCAGCTGCTGTAGCTGATCTGAGCCAAAGCGCGACACGGGTTTCGTTCGCGCTTTGGCTCAACCCTTCTTTTCGGGCCATCTTTTGCCGCCCATTGATTTTTATCACTTCTTTTTTCTGTATGAATTTTCCTCAATGTCGTTGAGAAATTATCACGCCTCTGCACCATTTATCTGTTGACGAAAAACGCTGAATCCGTCACTTTGAATGTCTGGACGTCTAAACGTATAGAAGTTCATTGAAGGCCGTTTAATTCAGCGATCGATGAGGTAAGCCATGAGTTTTTTCCACGCCAACCAGCGCGAAGCGCTGAACCAGAGTCTGGCCGAACTGAATGGACAAATTAACGTCTCGTTCGAGTTTTTTCCGCCGCGCACCAGCGAGATGGAACAGACGCTGTGGAACTCAATCGATCGTCTCAGCAGCCTGAAGCCAAAATTCGTTTCGGTTACCTACGGCGCCAACTCCGGCGAACGCGACCGCACCCACAGCATTATTAAAGGCATCAAGGACCGCACCGGACTGGAAGCCGCGCCGCATTTGACCTGCGTGGACGCGACCCGTAGCGAACTGCGCGCCATCGCGCAGGATTACTGGAACAACGGTATCCGCCATATTGTGGCGCTGCGCGGCGATCTGCCGCCGGACAGCGGCAGACCAGAGATGTATGCAGCGGATCTGGTGGCGCTGCTGAAAGAAGTCGGCGATTTTGATATCTCTGTAGCGGCCTATCCGGAAGTGCATCCCGAAGCGAAAAGCGCGCAGGCGGATTTAATCAATCTGAAACGCAAGGTCGACGCGGGCGCGAACCGCGCCATTACGCAATTTTTCTTCGACGTGGAAAGCTACCTGCGTTTCCGCGACCGCTGCGTCATCGCCGGGATAGATGTGGAAATCGTGCCCGGCATCCTGCCGGTTTCCAACTTTAAGCAACTACAGCGCTTTGCGGCGATGACCAACGTGCGCGTGCCGGGCTGGATGACCAGCATGTTTCAGGGCCTGGACGACGATCCGGAAACCCGCAAAATGGTCGGCGCCAACGTGGCGATGGATATGGTAAAAATCCTCAGCCGCGAGGGCGTAAAGGATTTCCACTTCTATACGCTGAACCGCGCGGAGATGAGCTACGCCATCTGCCATACGCTGGGCGTGCGCCCGGCGGTTGCGGTGAATGCGGCCTGAAAGCGTTGGTCGTTTACGGCGGCGTTCAGGCAAGACCTTCAGCTTGCTGCGGTGAATCAGACGTGGCAAATTAAGGAACAGGCCGTTTCGTTTACGCGAGACGGCATTTTTTTATGATAAACAATTTCCAGGGCAGGAAATTCCCGGCATGGCTTTAGAGAGTGTTATTAAAGAAATTAAAAGAATTGGCTTCAAAGATGGTTTAGTAGCGATATTTTTAATCGTTGCAACGTTTGCAGTGATGACTTTTTGGTCAGAACTTTCGCGAGATATTTACCTTGCTGATGCCATGGATTCCTTTCGGATGGGAGCTATCGTCGGTCTGAGCAGCGCCGCGATTATTACCCTATTAGCCGTTCTTTTTTTTCCTCACCGCCTGACGCTGCGACAGTTGCCTAAACTTTTTGGCAGTACCGCTTTTCTTATCGGCATTTTATCAATCCAGCTGCCTTCCGCGCTGGTACGTTATCTTCCTCACGAACGTATTCAGTACCTTACCGAGTACGATATCTCCTTCCCCGGCCCCAGTCGCGGAAAGTCGGGTCATTGTGAAATGGGACTATGGCTTAAGGATCGCCATCTTAACCGCTGGATTCAGTTTTGCAGCAGCCGTGCCTGGCTAAAAGCGAATTGTGAAAGAGGAAAGGATCGCATTGAAGTGGTTGAAGACGTCAACAGGTATGGCGTGAAAATCGTTAACTACTGGTGCGCCTGGTCGCCGATTAAAAAATAGCGGCGTTTCTGCCTGGCCGACAGAAACGCCTGGTAAAGTTAGCCCGTATTACGCATCCCTGCCGCCACGCCGGCGATGGTCACCATCAGCGCCTGCTCGACGCGCGGATCCGGCTCTTCGCCGTTGGCTTCCTGTAAGCGCGAGCGATGCAGCAGCTCCGCCTGCAGCACGTTTAACGGATCGGTATAGACGTTACGCAGCGCGATCGATTCCGCTATCCACGGCTGATCGGCCATCAGGTGAGCGTCGTTGGCGATGGTCAACACGGCTTTAATGTCGGAATCCAGCTGGTCGCGCAGCTGTTTGCCCAGCGGCCATAGCGAGCGCTCCACCAGCCGCTGATCGTAATACTCCGCCAGCCACAGGTCGGCCTTGGCAAACACCATCTCCAGCATACCCAGGCGAGTCGAGAAGAACGGCCAGTTGCGGCACATCGCCTCCAGCTGATCCTGATGGCCTGCCTGCATCGCTTTCTGCAGCGCCGCGCCTGCGCCCAGCCAGGCCGGCAGCATTAAGCGGTTTTGCGTCCAGGCGAAGATCCAGGGAATAGCGCGCAGCGATTCGACGCCGCCGCTGGCGCGACGCTTGGCCGGACGCGAACCCAGCGGCAGCTTGCCTAGCTCCTGTTCCGGCGTGGCCGAGCGGAAATAGGGCACGAAATCGGCGTTTTCGCGCACGTAGCCGCGATACATCGCACAGGAATCAGCAGAAAGCTGATCCATGATGCCGCACCAGGCGGCTTCCGGCTCCGGCGGCGGCAGCAGGTTGGCTTCCAGAATAGCGCTGGTGTAGAGCGTCAGGCTGCTGATGGTCACTTCCGGCAGGCCATATTTAAAGCGGATCATCTCGCCCTGTTCGGTGACGCGCAGGCCGCCTTTCAGGCTGCCCGGCGGCTGCGATAGCAGCGCCGCGTGAGCGGGCGCGCCGCCACGGCCGATGGTGCCGCCGCGTCCGTGGAACAGCGTCAGCGCGATGCCCGCTTTCTCACAGGTTTTGATCAGCGAGTCCTGCGCCTGGTACTGCGCCCAGCTGGCGGCCATGACGCCCGCGTCTTTCGCCGAGTCGGAGTAGCCAATCATCACCATCTGCTTGCCCTGGATAAAGCCGCGATACCAGCCAATATCCAGCAGCTGGCGCATGACGTCATTGGCGTTGTTCAGGTCGTCGAGCGTTTCAAACAGTGGCGCTACCGGCATGGCGAAAGGGATGCCCGCTTCTTTCAGCAGCAGATGTACCGCCAGCACGTCGGAAGGGGTTTTCGCCATCGAGATAACGTAAGCGGCGATGGAACCCTGCGGCGCTTCCGCCGCCACGCGGCAGGTATCCAGCACCTCTTGCGTTTCAGCGCCTGGCTGCCACTGGCGCGGCAGCAGCGGGCGCTTGGAGGTCAGCTCGCTGATCAGGAACGCCTGCTTGTCAGCTTCCGACCAGCTGGCGTAATCGCCCAGGCCGAGGTAGCGGGTAATCTCCGCGATGGCGTCGGTATGGCGCGTGCTCTCCTGACGCAGATCGATACGCACCAGCGGCACGCCAAAGCACTTCACGCGGCGCAGCGTGTCCAGCAGCTGACCGTTGGCGATAATGCCCATGCCGCAGGCCTGCAGCGACTGATAGCAGGCGTAGAGCGGCTCCCACAGCTGATCGTTGGAAATCAGCAGGTTGGCCGGGCGCGATGGACGCTCGCCTTTCAGGCGACGCTCCAGATAAGCCTGGGTGGCCAGCAGCTGCGCCCGCAGGTTTTTCATAATTTCACGGTACGGTTCCAGCGCTTCCGGATTGCCGCAAAGCTCGCGCACTTCCGGCGTACACTCCGACATCGACAGCTCGGAAACCAGCACGGCGATATCGCGCAGGAAAAGATCGGTCGCTTTCCAGCGGCTTAGCTGCAGCACATGACGCGTGATTTTCGCCGTGACGTTCGGGTTGCCGTCGCGGTCGCCGCCCATCCATGAGGTGAATTTGACCGGCACGAAATCCACCGGCAGCTTCACGCCGAACGACGCTTCCACCTGCTCGTACAGCTCACGCAGAAAGGCCGGAACGCCTTCCCACAGGCTGTTCTCCACCACGGCGAAACCCCATTTGGCTTCGTCGACCGGCGTTGGGCGATATTTGCGGATTTCGTCGGTGTGCCAGGCCTGCGCCACCAGCTGGCGCAAACGGCGCATAATCTGCGATCGGTCGTAGTCGGAAAGATCGTTGTGATCGAGCTGCTTCAGGCAGTTGTTCACTTCGATCAGTTTGTGGATCAGGGTACGGCGGGTGATTTCCGTTGGGTGCGCGGTCAATACCAGCTCCAGGGAGAGCGATTCGATCGCCTCGCGGATTTTGGCTTCGGTCAGGTTGGGCTGCTGCTTCAGGCGTTCGAAGGTTTTCGTCAGCAGTTCCTGATGGTTGGCGCCTTCGCCTTTGGGTGAAATCGTATGGTACTGCTCGGCGACGTTGGTCAGATTAAGAAACTGGCTGAAGGCGCGCGCCACCGGCAGCAGCTCGTCGTTGGAGAGATTTTGCAGCGTGGAGAGCAGCTCTTGACGGTGAACGTCATTTCCCGCGCGGGATGACTTGGAAAGCTTACGGATGGTTTCCACCCGATCCAGGATGTTTTCGCCAAGCGCATCCTTAATCGTATCCCCGAGTAGTTTGCCGAGCATACTGACATTACTTCGCATTGCGGAATATTGTTCGTTCATATGACCCCTGACCGTTATTTTTATCACTCTCTACCGTCGCCGGTATAACATTGCCTTTTATCTAGCCACGTTCCCTGCCATCCGTCAATTGACTTAAACGCGCGCGAATCTGTTGCTAACTAGCGGGAATTTATGAAATTTAACAGAGCTACAGCGAGATAAGTTATTCTTATCGGGAAATGGGTGATAAAGCCGGGGCAAAAGGCTGTTTAAGCCGCCAAATACCCCGATTTTCACTTAGTGGTAGCAAAAATGCTGCACGACCTGGGTAATCAGTTCGCGAGTAGGTTTAATAAATGCGGTGTCGATATATTCATCCGGCTGGTGCGCCTGGTTAATTGAGCCTGGCCCTAACACCAGCGTCGGACACAGCTGCTGGATAAACGGCGCCTCGGTGCAGTAATTCACAATGCTGGTTTCCGTACCCAGCAGCTTCTCCACCACTTTTACCAGGCGATGATCGGCCGGACATTCGTAGCCCGGAATGGGCGGATGCAGCTGGCTGACATTGACGCGGCCTGGCCAGCGCTCGCTGACCGGCGCCAGCGCCTCGTTGATCAACCCTTCCAGCTCGTTCAGCGTCAGGCCGGGCAGCGGCCGTAAATCCATATGCAGTTCACAGCAGGCGCAGATGCGGTTCGCCGCGTCGCCGCCGCTGATATGGCCGAAGTTCATTGTGGGATAAGGAATGGCGAAACCGTCGTGATGATAGCGTTCCTTCAGCGTGTTGCGCAGGCCCATCAGCTGAGTGATCGACTCATGCATCAGTTCGATGGCGTTGACGCCGCGCGAAGGATCGCTGGAGTGGCCCGACTGACCTTCGATACGGATCGCGTTCGACATATGGCCTTTGTGCGCGCGCACCGGCTGCAGCGAAGTCGGTTCACCGATGATGGCGCAGTCGGGCCGTACGGTGGCGTTTTCAGAGAAATATTTTGCGCCCGCCATGGTGGTTTCCTCATCGGCGGTCGCCAGCACGTAGAGCGGTTTGCTCAGCTTCGTCACGTCCACATCGCGCAGCGCGTCCAGAATAAAAGCGAAGAAACCTTTCATATCAGCCGTGCCCAGGCCATAGAGCTTGTTGTCGTGCTCGGTCAGGGTAAAAGGATCGCGCGTCCAGCGGCCGTCGTCGAACGGCACGGTATCGCTATGGCCGGCCAGCAGCAGGCCGCCCGCGCCGCTGCCGCTGCGCGCCAGCATATTGAATTTGTGCCGCGTGCCGGGAACCGGCTGCACTTCCACCGCAAAGCCCAGGTCGCGAAACCAGCCTGCCAGCAAACTGATTAAAGCTTCATTACTCTGATCCATCGCGCTGTCGGTGGCGCTGATGGACGGCGTGGCGATCAACTCACGGTAAAGCTCGATAAAAGGCGGTAATTTTGTCTTCACTGTTGACAGTCCTTGCGTTAGGATAGTATCAATATTCATGCACTAATAGTGAATAAAAATACATTAATGGCGTGGGGAAGGAAACCAAATTTCCTGCTTGTCCGGCGCCAGCCGCGTGGGGAAACGGCCCGGAGCCGTTACCCGAAACCAGAGACCGTTATAAGGTGTCCGATGTTAAATACGCTGATTGTTGGTGCCAGTGGCTACGCTGGCGTAGAGCTTGCGACTTACCTGAATCGTCACCCTCAGGTGAACATAACCGCTTTGGCGGTATCAGCGCAAAGCCCTGACGCAGGAAAATTGCTTTCCGATCTGCATCCGCAGCTGAAAGGAATCCTGGATATGCCGCTGCAGCCGCTGACGAGCGCGGCGGAGTTTGCGGATAAAGTCGACGTGGTATTTCTGGCGACGGCGCACGAAGTGAGCCACGATCTGGCGCCGGAGTTTCTGGCGGCGGGCTGCGTGGTGTTCGATCTCTCGGCGGCGTTCCGCGTCAATGAAGAGAGCTTCTTCACCGACTACTACGGTTTCCCGCATCAGCATAAAGAGTGGCTGGCGAAAGCGGTCTACGGCCTGGCCGAATGGCAGCAGAGCAAGCTGAAGGAAGCGCAGCTGATTGCGGTGCCGGGCTGCTATCCAACCGCTGCGCAGCTGGCGCTGAAGCCGCTGATTGAGGCGAATCTGCTGAACGACGCGCAGTGGCCGGTAATCAACGCCACCAGCGGCGTCAGCGGCGCGGGACGCAAAGCTTCCGTGACCACCAGCTTCTGCGAGGTCAGCCTGCAGCCTTACGGCATTTTCACCCATCGTCATCAGCCGGAAATCGCCGCGCATCTTGGCGTGCCGGTGATTTTCACTCCGCATCTGGGCAACTTCCCGCGCGGCATTCTGGCAACCACCACCTGTCGGCTGAAGGCGGGCGTAACGCGTGATGATGTGGCCGAAGCTTTTCACAACGCCTATCACGATAAGCCGCTGGTGCGCGTCTATGATAAAGGCGTGCCGTCGATCAAAGGCGTGGTTGGCCTGCCGTTCTGCGACATTGGCTTCGCCGTGCAGGGCGAGCACGCGATTATCGTGTCGGCGGAAGATAACCTGCTGAAAGGCGCATCGTCGCAGGCGGTGCAGTGTATGAATATTCGTTTCGGTTTCCCGGAAACGCAGTCGCTTATTTAATCAGTGAGAAAGCCATGACCAACCCTCTAATTATCAAACTCGGCGGCGTACTGCTGGACAGCGAAGAGGCGCTGGCGCGTCTGTTCGACGCGCTGGTAGCGTACCGTGAAAGCCATCAGCGTCCACTGCTGATTGTCCACGGCGGCGGCTGCCTGGTGGACGAACTGATGAAGAAGCTGGCGCTGCCGGTGAAAAAGAAAAACGGCCTGCGCGTTACGCCAGCCGATCAGATTGACATTATTACCGGCGCGCTGGCGGGCACCGCCAATAAAACGCTGCTGGCCTGGTCGAAAAAGCACGGCATCGATGCGGTAGGACTTTGCCTGGGCGACGGCGGCAGCGTCGACGTGGCGGCTTTCGACGAAGAGCTGGGCCACGTTGGCCAGGCAACGCCGGGCAATCCAAAACTGATTAACACGCTGCTGGCTTCAGGCTATTTGCCGGTGGTTAGCTCTATCGGCATCACCGACGACGGCAAGCTGATGAACGTCAACGCCGATCAGGCCGCCACTGCGCTGGCCTCGACGCTGGGCGCTGACCTGGTGCTGCTCTCCGACGTCAGCGGCATTCTGGACGGCAAAGGGCAGCGCATTGAAGAGATGACCGCCGCGCTGGCGGAACAGCTGATCGCTCAGGGCATTATCACCGACGGCATGATTGTGAAAGTGAACGCCGCGCTGGACGCCGCACGCACGCTGGGTCGCCCGGTCGATATCGCCAGCTGGCGCCATGCCGAGCAGCTGCCAACCCTATTTAACGGCGTGTCCATCGGCACCCGAATTCTCGCTTAACAGGTTCAAGGAAAAGACAATGCAAGATAAAAGCATCAAAAAAATCGTTCTGGCTTACTCCGGCGGTCTGGATACTTCCGCGATTATTCCGTGGCTGAAAGAGAACTACGGCGGCTGTGAAGTGGTCGCTTTCGTGGCCGATATTGGCCAGGAGCGTGGCGATCTGGAAGGCGTTGAGCAGAAAGCGCTGCAGTCCGGCGCTTCCGAATGCCACGTGGTCGACCTGCGTGAAGAGTTTATCAGCGACTACGTTTATCCGGTGCTGCAAACGGGCGCGCTGTATGAAGGCACCTATCTGCTGGGCACCTCAATGGCTCGTCCGATTATCGCTAAGGCGCAGGTTGAGCTGGCGCTGAAAGTAGGCGCGGACGCGCTGTGCCACGGCGCAACCGGCAAGGGCAACGATCAGGTGCGTTTTGAAACCACCTATACCGCGCTGGCGCCGCAGCTGAAAGTGGTTGCGCCGTGGCGTGAGTGGAACCTGCGTTCCCGTGAAGCGCTGCTGGACTACCTGAAAGAGCGCAATATTCCGACCACCGCGTCGCTGGAAAAAATCTACAGCCGTGATGAAAACGCGTGGCACATCTCTACCGAAGGCGGCGTGCTGGAAAGCCCGTGGAACGCGCCGAACAAAGATTGCTGGGTCTGGACGGTGGATCCGCTGGAAGCGCCGGATCAGCCTGAGCAGGTGACGGTGAAAGTGGAAAAAGGCCGCGTGGTTGCCGTCAACGGCGAAGCGCTAAGCCCGTACGGCTGCCTGGAAAAACTCAATGCTATCGGCGCGAAACATGGCGTGGGCCGTATCGATATCGTGGAAAACCGTCTGGTCGGCATCAAATCCCGCGGCTGCTACGAAACCCCTGGCGGCACCATTATGGTCAACGCGCTGCGCGCGGTTGAACAGCTGGTGCTGGACCGCGACAGCTTTAAATGGCGCGAGCAGCTGGGCCATGAAATGTCCTATGTGGTTTACGACGGCCGCTGGTTCGCGCCGCTGCGTAAATCTATCCAGGCCGCTGCCGAATCGCTGGCGGAAGAGGTTAACGGCGAAGTGGTGCTGCAGCTCTACAAAGGCCAGGTGACCGCGATTCAGAAGAAATCGGCCAACAGCCTCTACTCCGAAGAGTTCGCTACCTTCGGCGAAGACGAAGTTTACGACCACAGCCATGCGGGCGGCTTTATCCGTCTGTTCTCGCTTTCTTCACGCATCCGCGCGCTGAACGAGAAAAAACAGAAGTAATAACACCAGGGCGTCACGGACGACGCCCCTAAACAGGCTAAAAGGATTTCTCAGGCGGCGTTTCTCCGCCTCAATACTCAACGAATTTAATGGAGCACTGACATGGCACTTTGGGGTGGACGGTTTACTCAGGCAGCAGATCAACGTTTCAAACAGTTTAATGACTCGCTGCGCTTCGACTATCGTCTGGCAGAGCAGGACATCGTCGGGTCCGTAGCCTGGTCCAAAGCGCTGGTCACGGTCAATGTTCTGACGGCGGAAGAGCAGCAGCAGCTTGAAGGCGCGCTGAACGTGCTGCTGGAAGAAGTCCGCGCCAATCCGGAGCAGATTCTGGAAAGCGACGCGGAAGATATTCATAGCTATATCGAAGGCCGCCTGATTGAAAAAGTCGGCGCGCTGGGCAAAAAACTGCATACCGGCCGCAGCCGTAACGATCAGGTTGCTACCGATCTTAAACTCTGGTGCAAAGCGCAGGTCAGCGAACTGCTGATCGCCACGCGTCAGTTACAGCAGGCGCTGGTGGCTACAGCCGAGGCGAACCAGGATGCGGTTATGCCCGGCTATACGCATCTGCAACGCGCGCAGCCGGTGACGTTCGCGCACTGGTGCCTGGCCTATGTCGAAATGCTGGCGCGTGATGAAAGCCGTCTGCAGGATACGCTGAAGCGTCTGGACGTCAGCCCACTGGGCTGCGGCGCGCTGGCCGGCACGGCTTATGAGATCGATCGCGAGCAGCTGGCCGGCTGGTTGGGCTTCGCTTCCGCTACCCGCAACAGTCTGGATACCGTTTCCGACCGCGATCACGTGCTGGAGCTGCTTTCCGACGCCTCTATCGGCATGGTGCATCTTTCCCGCTTCGCCGAAGACCTGATCTTCTTCAACACCGGCGAATCCGGTTTTGTCGAGCTCTCTGATAAGGTGACTTCCGGCTCGTCGCTGATGCCGCAGAAGAAAAACCCGGACGCGCTGGAGCTGATCCGCGGTAAATGTGGTCGCGTGCAGGGCGCGCTGACCGGCATGATGATGACGCTGAAAGGCCTGCCGCTGGCCTATAACAAAGATATGCAGGAAGACAAAGAAGGGCTGTTCGACGCACTGGATACCTGGTCCGACTGTCTGCATATGGCCGCACTGGTGCTGGACGGCATTCAGGTGAAGCGTCCGCGCTGTCAGGAAGCGGCGGAGCAGGGCTACGCCAACGCCACCGAGCTGGCGGACTATCTGGTCGCCAAAGGCGTGCCGTTCCGTGAAGCGCATCATATCGTTGGCGAAGTCGTCGTGGCCGCTATTGGCAAAGGCGTGGCGCTGGAAGCGCTGAAGCTGGAAGAGCTGCAGCAATACAGCCAGGTGATTGGCGAAGACGTCTGGCCAATCCTGTCGCTGCAGTCCTGCCTGGACAAGCGTAACGCCAAAGGCGGCGTGTCGCCTCATCAGGTGTCGCTCGCTATTACCGATGCGAAAAAGCGGCTGGCATAAACGAAAAAAGGCGGGCATCAGGCCCGCCAAATCAGTTTCGACTTATATTATTAATTTTAGGCACATAAGAAGGCGGGCGCAGGCTCGCCTTCTCAATTCGTTATGCTAAAAAGAACTGCTCCAGGTCGTCGCTGCCGCCGATATGGCGTCCGCCGATAAAGACCTGAGGCACGGTCGCGCGGCCGGTTACGGCACGCAGGCTCACGGAAGTCGCATCCTGTCCCAGCACGATCTCTTCATACTGAATACCGCGATCCAGCAGCATCTGCTTGGCTTTGGCGCAGAACGGGCAGCCCGGTTTGGTAAACAGCGATACCGATTCCTGCACCTTAAATTCCGGCGCCAGGTAGCGCAGCATGGTGTCAGCGTCGGAGACTTCGAACGGGTCGCCCGGCTTGTTCGGCTCAACAAACATCTTCTCTACCACGCCGTTGCGTACCAGCATGGAGTAACGCCATGAACGAGGCCCGAAGCCCAGATCCGCTTTCTCTACCAGCATTTCCATGCCGCGGGTAAAGTCGCCGTTGCCGTCCGGAATAAAAGTGATGTTTTTGGCGTGCTGATCGGCTTTCCACGCATTCATTACGAAGGTGTCGTTAACCGATACGCACAGAATATTGTCCACGCCATGTTTTTTGAAAACGTCTGCCAGCTCGTTGTAGCGCGGCAGATGGCTGGAAGAGCAGGTTGGCGTAAACGCGCCTGGCAAAGAGAACACGATAACAGTTTTGTCTTTAAACAGCTCATCAGTTGTGACGTCTACCCAGCTGTCGCCCTGACGCGTGTGGAAAGTGACCTGTGGGACTGACTTACCTTCCTGACTTGCAAACATAAACTACCTCTTGATTAGGGTGACTCATCTCTCGAACGGGAGACATTATTATCATTCGTGCTTGATAGGGATAATCGTTGATTGCTATTCTATCTATCGCCACGAACTATCGTGGTTCGGAGGAAAAGCATGAATATTCGCGATCTTGAGTATCTGGTAGCCCTGGCGGAACACCGCCATTTTCGGCGTGCGGCAGATGCCTGCCACGTCAGCCAACCCACGCTCAGCGGACAGATCCGCAAGCTGGAAGATGAACTGGGCGTCATGCTGCTGGAAAGAACCAGCCGCAAGGTGCTGTTTACTCAGGCCGGCCTGCTGCTGGTGGACCAGGCGCGCACCGTACTGCGCGAGGTCAAAGTCCTGAAAGAGATGGCCAGCCAGCAGGGTGAGGCGATGTCCGGGCCGCTGCATATCGGGCTGATCCCGACGGTTGGCCCCTATCTGCTGCCGCAGATTATCCCGACGCTGCATCAAACCTTTCCCAAGCTGGAGATGTATCTGCACGAGGCGCAGACGCAGCAGCTGCTGGCGCAGCTGGACAGCGGCAAGCTCGACTGCGCTATCCTGGCCCTGGTGAAAGAGTCGGAAGCCTTTATCGAAGTCCCGCTGTTCGACGAGCCGATGAAGCTGGCGATCTATCAGGATCACCCGTGGAAAGATCGCGATCGCGTGCCGATGTCCGATCTTTCAGGCGAGAAACTGCTGATGCTGGAAGATGGTCACTGCCTGCGCGATCAGGCGATGGGTTTCTGTTTTCAGGCGGGCGCCGACGAGGATACGCACTTCCGCGCCACCAGTCTTGAGACGCTGCGCAATATGGTGGCGGCCGGCAGCGGCATTACGCTGCTACCAGCGCTGGCGGTACCGAAAGAGCGCGTACGCGACGGCGTTTGCTATCTGCCTTGCTACAAGCCGGAGCCGCAGCGCACCATCGCGCTGGTTTACCGGCCTGGCTCGCCGCTGCGCGGCCGCTATGAGCAGCTGGCAGAGGCGATCCGCACCCATATGCAGGGCTACATGAACAGCGCGTTAAAACAGGCGGTTTAAGCCGTTCAGCGCGGCCACGCGATAGGCTTCGGCCATGGTCGGATAGTTAAAGGTGGTATTCACGAAGTACTCGATCGTGTTGCCGCCGTTTTTCTGTTCCATGATGGCCTGGCCGATATGAATAATTTCGGCGGCGCGCTCGCCAAAGCAGTGGATCCCCAGAATCTCTTTGGTGTCGCGATGGAAAAGGATCTTCAGGCTGCCGACATTCATCCCCACAATCTGCGCACGCGCCAGATGTTTAAACTGCGCGCGGCCCACTTCATACGGCACTTTCATCGCCGTCAGCTGCTGTTCCGTTTTGCCAACCGAGCTGATTTCCGGAATGGTGTAGATACCGGTTGGGATATCCTCGATCAGATGCGCGTTCGCTTCGCCTTTCATCAACGCCTGAGCGGCGATACGGCCCTGATCGTAAGCGGCGGAAGCCAGGCTTGGATAGCCGATCACATCGCCAACGGCATAAATATGCGGCTGAGCGGTCTGATACATGCTGTTGACCTTCAGCAGGCCGCGACCGTCCGCTTCCAGACCGACGTTTTCCAGGCCTAACGCATCGGTGTTGCCGGTACGGCCGTTGGCGTACAGCAGACAGTCGGCTTTCACCTTCTTGCCGGACTTCAGGTGCATAATCACGCCGTCGCTCACGCCTTCAATCTTCTCGAACTCTTCGTTGTGGCGAATCACTACGCCGCTGTTCCAGAAGTGATAGGAGAGCGAGTCGGAAATCTCCTGATCGAGAAACGCCAGCAGATGATCGCGCGTGTTGATTAAATCGACTTTGACGTTCAGTCCGCGGAAGATCGACGCATATTCGCAGCCGATAACCCCGGCGCCGTAAATAATAACGTGGCCCGGCTCATGGTGCAGATTCAGGATGGAATCGCTGTCGTAAATGCGCGGATGGGTAAAGTCCACATCGGCGGGATGATAAGGGCGCGAGCCGCAGGCGATAACAAACTTCTCTGCGGTTAAACGTTCGACGCTGCCGTCGTGGCTTTCGATCTCGATAGTGTTGGCGTCGACAAAGCGCGCGTCGCCCTGAAACAGTTCACAGCGATTGCGCTCGTAAAACCCCTGGCGCATCCGCGTCTGCTGGCTGATGACGTTTTCCGTATGGTTAAGGATGTCGGCAAATGAAGATCGCAGAAGACGGGTATGGTCGCTATAGAGCGGATTCTGGTTGAATTCGATAATACGGCTGACGGCGTGGCGTAGCGCTTTCGAAGGGATAGTTCCCCAATGTGTACAACCGCCGCCGATATTGTGATAGCGCTCGATCACCGCGATGCGCGCGCCCTGTTTGACCAGGCCCATCGCTGCGCCTTCGCCGCCAGGACCGGAGCCAATCACTATGGCGTCGTAATCATAAGACTGTTGCATACCGATACGTCCTATATTCTTATACAAATTTTCAACGTTATTCTAACATCTCGTAAGCGGGTTCCCAATTTTAACCGAACGATTTGCCATTTATTGACAAAGCGACAGGTTAACAGGCGTACACAAAGTTGCTGCCGCTGTACGCTGAAAATTTGGTATAGTGCAAATCTGGCAGGCAAAACAGGCACAAACAATGGGCGTCAGAGCGCAGCAAAAAGAACGAACGCGACGTTCGCTGATTGAGGCGGCGTTTAGTCAACTCAGCGCCGAACGGAGTTTTGCCAGCCTGAGCCTGCGGGAAGTCGCCAGGGAAGCGGGCATCGCGCCAACCTCCTTCTATCGCCATTTCCGTGACGTAGACGAGCTCGGGCTAACCATGGTGGACGAAAGCGGCCTGATGCTGCGTCAGCTAATGCGCCAGGCGCGTCAGCGCATCGCTAAAGGCGGCAGCGTGATCCGCACTTCGGTGTCCACCTTTATGGAATTCATCGGCAATAATCCCAATGCTTTTCGCTTGCTTCTGCGCGAGCGTTCCGGCACCTCCGCCGCGTTTCGCGCTGCGGTAGCCCGGGAAATCCAACATTTTATCGCCGAACTGGCGGACTATCTTGAGATTGAGAACCGTATGCCGCGCAGCTTTACCGAAGCGCAGGCGGAGGCGATGGTGATTATTGTTTTTAACGCCGGTGCTGAGGCGCTGGATATCGACGCGCTACAGCGGCGCCAGCTGGAAGAGCGGCTGGTGCTGCAGTTACGGATGATCTCCAAAGGCGCTTACTACTGGTATCGACGTGAACAGGAGAGGCTGGCGGTGACGCTGGACTCCCATGATTAGGAGAGTGAGATGAGTTTAGCGACTGGCCGGGACAAGGGCACGCTGCTACTGGCCTTTCTGACCGGATTATCCATTAACGGCTCGTTGTCGGTGCTGTTCAGCTCGATCGTGCCTTTTTCCGTTTTCCCGCTTATCGCGCTGGGCCTTTCCGCCTGGTGCCTGCATCAACGCTACCTTAACCGTGCGATGCCAGACGGCATGCCTTCTGTCGCCGCCGCGTTTTTCCTGCTCGGCATTCTGGTCTATAGCGCTATTGTGCGCGCGGAATATCCCGATCTCGGCTCGAACTTCGTGCAGACTATCCTGATGGTGGCGCTGGTGTTCTGGATCGGCCTGAAGCTGCGCGCGCGAAAAGATAGCTAGGAAGAAGAGCGATGGTTTGCCATCGCTCTTCTTATATTAGCGCCGCGTCAGCAGTACGCCGCACTCCATATGATGGGTATAGGGGAACTGGTCGAACAGCGCCAGCCGCTCGACATCATGCGTGGCGGAAAGCGTTGCCAGGTTGTCGCACAGCGTTTCTGGATTGCAGGAGATATAAAGGATGCGCGGATAAGCCTGCACCATTTTCACCGTTTCGCTATCCAGCCCGCTGCGCGGCGGATCGACAAAAATCGTCTCGCACTCATAGCTGCTCAGATCGATGCCTTCCAGCCGGTTGAACTGGCGCGTGCCGTTCATCGCCTGCGTAAACTCTTCCGCCGCCATGCGGATAATCTGCACGTTATCAATATTGTTAACGGCGATATTGTACTGAGCGGAAGCGACCGATGGCTTGGCGATCTCTGTCGCCAGCACGCGCCGGAAGTTGCGCGCTAAGGCCAAAGAGAAATTGCCGTTGCCGCAGTAGAGCTCCAGCAGATCGCCGCTGGCGTTTTGCGTCACGTCCAGCGCCCACTCCAGCATTTTAATATTCATCGCCGCGTTCGGCTGGGTAAAGCTGTTCTCTACCTGACGGTAAATAATCTCTTTGCCCGCTACAGTTAAGCGCTCGTCGACATAATCACGATCCAGACAGATTTTGGTTTTGGTGGCGCGGCCGATTAAATGCAGATCGAAGCCTTCCGCGCGCAATTCGTCACGCAGTGCTGTCGCAGCCTGCTGCCACTCTTCCGTCAGCGCGCGATGATAAAGCAGGGAAACGACGATCTGGTTGCTCAGGGTAGAGAGATAGTCGATCTGGAACAGCTTATGACGTAGCGCCGGCTTGTCGCGCACGGCGTCCATTAGTCGCGGCATCAGCCGGTTAATCAGCTCGCTGGCGGCCGGAAAGCTGTCGACGCGGATGCGCTGGCGGGTCTGCTGGTCGAAGATAATATGATAAAGGTCGTCGCCGTCATGCCAGATCCGGAACTCAGCGCGCATACGGTAGTGGCTGACTGGCGAACGAAAGACTTCGACGTCCTTAGCGGTAAAAGGCACCATCAGCGTTTGCAGACGGGCTACTTTCTCTTCCAGTTGGGCATCGTAGTGTTCGATCGGCAGCTGTTCGGGCGTCATAACGTTTCCTGGGTTAAGGGGCTTTAAAGCTCTGCGATTGTAGGCATCCGCCGCGTAATGTCCAGCGCCCGCGTCTTTTAGCCTCGCAGACGTCTGGATTCCTCCGGTCGTTGAACATAAAATGCGATGCCGGTCTTTCAATAAGTTAAAAGGGAATCCAGTGCAAAGCTGGAGCTGACGCGCAGCGGTGTGGAATGTCGTCGTGGGTGGCAGACACTGTCTTTAGATGGGAAGTCTGCGCCGTTTTCATGATTCCGAGTCCGAAGACCTGCCGGTGATTACGTCGCAACTCTTACGAGCGCGCTCTTTCTCGTATGCCTGCGGCATCTGACTGATTTACCGGATGCTTTGACACCATGATAACTAAACCGAAGCTGTTGGCTTATAGCGCCACGGCACTTTCCCTCTGGGCGCAATATGGCTTTGCGCAGGAAGCCGAAACAACGCTGGTCACAACCGCAAACCGTTTTGCACAACCTGTTTCCTCTGTGCTGGCACCTACTACCGTGGTAACGCGTGAAGAGATCGACCGCTGGCAGGCGAAAAGCGTCGCTGACGTGATGCGTCGTCTGCCGGGCGTGGATATCGCGCAAAACGGCGGCCTGGGACAGCAAACCTCGCTGTTTATTCGCGGCACCAACTCCAGCCACGTGCTGGTGCTGGTGGATGGTATTCGCCTGAACCAGGCTGGGATCGGCGGTTCATCCGATCTCAGCCAGATCCCTGTTTCTCTGGTGCAGCGCATTGAATATGTGCGCGGCGCGCGCTCCGCCGTCTACGGTTCCGACGCGATCGGCGGCGTGGTCAACATTATCACCGGGCGTGAAAGACCGGGCACTACCTTAACTGCCGGTGTCGGCTCAAACGGCTATCAGGCTTATGACGGCTCAACGCAGCAGATGCTGGGCGACAATACGCGCGTAACGCTGGCGGGCAACTACACCTACACCAAAGGGTATGATGTAGTGGCCAACTATCCGGATGCGTTGGGCAACGAGCGCCAGAAAGACCGCGATGGCTTTATGAGCAAAACGCTCTATGGCTCGATAGAACAGCAAATCAATGATGAATTCAGCGGCTTCCTGCGCGGCTACGGCTATGACAACCGCACGGCCTATGATGGCTACTCAACCTACGTTAAGCCAGACACCTATGTAGATACGCGTCAGCTTTACAGCCAGACGTGGGATGGCGGATTGCGTTTCAACAACGGCATCTACTCTTCCCAGCTTGTCGCCAGCTACAGCCATTCAAAGGATTACAACTATAGCCCCGATCTCGGACGCTATGACAGCTCCGCTACTCTGGACGATTCGCAGCAGTACAATCTGCAATGGGGCAACAATATTGCGCTGGGCAACGGTAGCGTCAGCGGCGGCGTCGACTGGCAGAAGCAGTCTATCGAACCGGGAACAGCTTATATCGCTGAAAGCCGCGAAGTGAGAAACACCGGCATCTACGCAACCGCCCAGCAGGCCTTCGGTTCGCTAACGCTGGAAGGCGCCGTGCGCGGCGACGATCATTCCGAGTTCGGCTGGCATGAAACCTGGCAAACCAGCGGCGCCTGGGAATTCGCGCCGGGCTATCGCTTTATCGCCAGCTATGGCACTGCCTTTAAAGCGCCGACGCTGGGCCAGCTCTATGGTTCCTTTGGCGGCAACCGCGATCTCGATCCCGAGCAGAGTAAGCAGTGGGAAGGCGGCTTCGAAGGCCTTACTGGCCCGGTAACCTGGCACCTTTCTGGCTACCGTAACGATATCGATCATCTGATCGACTATAACAACGCGACCAGCAGTTATTACAACGTCAGCAAAGCGTCGATTAAAGGTGTAGAGGCGTCGGCCTCGTTTGATACCGGCCCGGTCAGCCATACGCTTTCTTACGACTATACAGACGCGCGTAACGGCGAAACCAACGAGATCCTGCTGCGTCGCGCTAAACAGCAGGTGAAATATCAGCTGGATTACGCGCTTTACGGCTTTGACTGGTCTGTAAGCTATTACTATCTGGGACAGCGCTACGATAAAGAGTATTCGCAGAACGCCAGCGGCAACCTTGTGAAGCTTGGCGGCGTGAGTTTATGGGATCTCGCGGTTTCGTATCCGGTCACATCCCGGATAACCGTTCGTGGTAGAATAGCCAACCTGTTTGATAAAGATTACGAGACAGTTTATGGCTATCAAACTCCAGGAAGGGAGTATTACCTCAGCGGCAGCTACACCTTCTAATCCGCGTCCCACCGTGCTGGTGTTTGATTCCGGCGTCGGTGGGCTTTCCGTTTATGATGAGATCCGGCAGCTGCTGCCGGATTTGCACTATATCTACGCCTTCGATAACGCCGCCTTTCCTTATGGTGAGAAAACTGAAGAGTTTATCGTCGGGCGCGTGCTTGAGATCGTTACCGCCGTTGCGCGCGCTTATCCGCTGGCGCTGGTGGTCATCGCCTGTAACTCTGCCAGCACCGTCACGCTTCCTTCTTTGCGCGAGCATTTCGATTTTCCCGTTGTAGGCGTCGTTCCCGCTATTAAACCCGCCGCACGTTTAACCCGTAATGGCGTCGTCGGCCTGTTAGCTACGCGGGGAACGGTAAAACGTCCTTATACCCATGAGCTGGTAAAGCGGTTCGCCGGCGAATGCAAAACGGAAATGCTGGGCTCGGCCGAGCTGGTGGAGCTGGCGGAGGCCAAGCTGCAGGGTAAAGAAGTACCGCTGGAAGAAGTGAAACGCATCCTGCAGCCCTGGCTACGTATGAAGGAACCGCCGGATACTGTCGTGCTGGGCTGCACGCACTTTCCATTATTAGCCGGAGAGCTGCAGCAGGTATTGCCTGAAGGGACGCGCTTGATCGATTCCGGCGCGGCTATCGCCCGTCGTACCGCCTGGCTGCTGGAAAATGAATCGCCAAAGATTCACTCTGAAGAAAGTAATCTGGCTTTTTGCCTGGCAATGACGGAGCAGGCCGTACAATTATTGCCCGTATTGCGCCGCTATGGCTTCGAAAAGCTGGAAAAACTGGCGCTTTAAGGTACTTTTGCGTAAAAAACCAGCGGTCGAAAAGTTTTTTGAAAATAGGGGTTGTCAGCCGCCGAGAACTCCCTATAATGCGCCTCCACTGACACGGAACAACGGCTTACGAGTCGCCGGGTTAGAAAGAGAAAAGTGAGAAATTCCTTGACTCTTCAGCGGGAAAGCGTAATATCTGCAGCCCGCGCCACACGAGATATGTGGCACCGCTCTTTAACAATTTATCAGACAATCTGTGTGGGCACTCGCAGGATTGATATCAAGCGTCTCCGGACGCAAA
>NZ_JAKUMN010000008.1:0-220159 GCF_037026505.1 Erwinia sp. CGal63 | reverse complement strand
CAGAAGTGAAACGCCGTAGCGCCGATGGTAGTGTGGGGCCTCCCCATGCGAGAGTAGGGAACTGCCAGGCATCAAATTGCGATAACCCCGACCTCACGGTCGGGGTTTTTTGCGTTTGGGCGGCAGAAATTCTGCTTCAAATTGCCGCCGTTTTGGCGAATTCCATACGACTTTCCGGGTTGTCCGGCTCTGTTGCGTCCACAATTCCCTCCACGCTTCCAGCCCGAATCGGGTAAACTACCGGCAGTTAAATTCCTTAAGGCCGTCTCATGTCCAGCCAGCAGCACTCTTTAAAACCTTTCAACACCTTTAATCTTGATGCCTTTGCCAAAAACCTTGTTGTGGCGACCACGCCTGAAATGCTATGCACTGCCTGGCAGGAAAGCCAGCGCCTGCAGCAGCCGGCACTGTTGATCGGCGAAGGTAGCAATATCCTGTTTTTACAGGACTTTCAGGGCACAGCCATCGTTAATCGCATCGAAGGCATAGTGGTAAAAGAAGGCGCGGAAGCCTGGCATCTGCATGTTGGCGCCGGGGAAAACTGGCACCGGCTGGTAACGTACACGCTGGAAAACGCGCTGCCCGGTCTGGAGAATATGGCGATGATCCCAGGCTGTACGGGGTCGGCACCTATCCAGAATATCGGTGCTTATGGCGTAGAGCTGAAAGACGTTTGTGAATACGTAGACGTTATGCATTTGGCTACCGGTAAGATCGAGCGATTGACTGCTCAGGCCTGCGAATTCGGTTACCGCGACAGCATTTTCAAGCATCGCTACCAGCATGGCTACGCTATTGTCGCGGTAGGGCTGATCCTCAATAAAAAGTGGCAGCCGATACTGAGCTATGGCGACTTAAACCAGCTTGCGCCGGAAACGGTCACGCCACGACAGGTTTTCGATGCCGTTTGCGAGATGCGTCGCAGCAAGCTGCCCGATCCTGCAGAAACCGGCAATGCCGGTAGCTTTTTCAAAAACCCGGTTATTACCGCAGAGCAGGCGAAAGTTATCGCCGAGGTATGGCCGGATGCGCCACGCTATCCGCAGGCGGACGGCGGCGTTAAGCTGGCTGCGGGCTGGCTAATCGATCGCTGCGATCTTAAAGGGTATGCCGTAGGCGGCGCGGCGGTGCATCAGCGGCAGGCGCTGGTCTTGATCAACAAAGATCGAGCGACCAGTGACGATATTGTGGCGTTGGCGCACGAGGTTCGCCAGCGCGTCGGAGAGAAATTCAACGTCTGGCTTGAGCCAGAGGTGCGCTTTATTGGCGCGAAAGGCGAACAGGATGCCGTTGGAGTGATTGCATGAAAGATCAGACCGTGCCGTTAAAACTTGTCGCCATTCTGGCCGATGGCGAATTTCACTCAGGCGAACAGCTTGGCGAGCAGCTGGGCATGAGCCGCGCCGCTATCAACAAGCATATGCAAACGCTGAAAGAGTGGGGAATTGAAGTCTTTACCGTCACCGGCAGAGGCTACAGCCTGTCGGGGCCAATGCAGCTGCTGAATGAAGAGATAATCGCTTCCCGGCTGGATCAGGGCAGGCTGGCGGTGATCCCGGTGATCGATTCCACCAACCAGTACCTGCTGGACAGAATGGCCACGCTGCAATCCGGTGACGCCTGCGTAGCGGAATATCAGCTGGCCGGGCGCGGTCGACGTGGCCGCCAGTGGTTTTCACCTTTCGGCTCTAACCTCTATCTCTCCATGTACTGGCGTCTGGAACAGGGGCCGCTGGCCGCGATGGGACTGAGTCTGGTGATAGGTATTGTGACGGCAGAAGTCCTGCAGGCGCTGGGCGCCAGCGACGTCAGGGTAAAATGGCCGAACGATCTCTATCTGCACGATCGCAAACTCGCGGGCATCCTTGTCGAACTGACGGGTAAAGCCGGAGATGCGGCAAATATCGTCATCGGCACGGGCATCAATCTGGCGATGCGATCGCCGGATGCCAGCGTGGTCAATCAGGCGTGGATCAATCTGCAGGAAGCCGGCGTCACCGTTGACCGGAATGCGCTTGCCGCCAGCCTGGTCAATAAAACGCGCGAGTCGCTGCAGCTGTTCGAGCGCGAAGGGCTGGCGCCGTTTATCGAACGCTGGAGCAGGCTGGATAACTTTATGGATCGCCCGGTGAAGCTGCTGATTGGCGACAGAGAAATTGCCGGCATCGCCAGAGGCATCGACCAGCAGGGCGGTTTGATTCTGGAGCAGGACGGCGTGCGAAAATCCTGGGTCGGTGGCGAAATCTCACTGCGACCGCAGGATAAATAATCCTCTCAGGCCTGTACACAAGCCAGCGTAACTTTGTTCAACTGCCAATAAGCCGTGCGGCGCGCGTCATAATGCGCGCCTTTAAGGGGGTAAACCGCCAGATCTCCGGTGGCTTTGAACAGCGCAAGCCGCTCCTGAAGCGAAGTTTTTAACAAGATATCGCTGAATTATTATTGGCGCTTACCCGGCTGACGCAGAGCGTTATTCATAGTATTGCGCAGTTAAAAAAACTCACTGAATTACCCAATATTTTCCGCTATCTCTCTTTCTGCTCCTCTCTTATTGTTGATCCTGGCGCCCAAACCGCCATTACGATCCCCCGGCTGCGGTCGGCAAACCGAAAGGAGAGAAACGTGGACTGGCCTAATCAACTCCATCACGTCACACTGGTGATCACCCATAACGTCCTGGCGGGAAAGCAGGCTGACTATGAACGCTGGCTGGACGTCATTATGCCGCAGGCGGCGCGCTATCCCGGCCATCTTGGCGTTAACGTCCTGCGTCCGGCTCACGGCGAGCTGACCTGGACCGTGCTGATCCGCTTCGACAATATGGACAACCTCTGGCGCTGGCTGCAGTCGGACGAACGTAAAGCGCGAACCGCCGAATTACCCGCAATGCTTAGCGGACAGGAACATATTGAAATGCGACCCGGCGCGGCATTCTGGTTTACGCCGGCGACGCCTGCGCGTCCCGCGCCCGCGCGCTGGAAGCAGTATCTGGTCACGCTGGCGGTCATCTTCCCTTCCACCAATCTGGTTCCCTGGTTCTGGAGTACGGTGCTGCCGGGTTTAAAAGGCACGCTGCCGGGCCATCTGCTTAATGACGCCACCGTTGTCGCGCTGGTGGTCTATCTGTGGATGCCGACAATAACGCGGCTGCTGAAAAACTGGCTTAGCCCGCAAGCAAAGCCCCAATCATAATCAGCCGTCACGCGGCCAGCAGACGATCGATGCGGCTGCTTGCACAGGAGTACCACAGTCGGGCGCTCCGATGTTCTCCTTAAACGGCAATCGCGCCAGTTAACCATTTCAAACCGCCCGCCTCAGGCCGTGCCATTCCGCACGGCTTGTTTTCCTTTTGCTGCTGCTGCAAGTGAGATAAGAACGCAGGGACTATGCAAACGGTAACAATTATCGTTATCATACGCATTCAATGAAACAAACAGACACATTCAGGGATGGGTTACAATGGTTGACTCCACTGCGTTGCAGTACAAAAAGCTGGCGATAGTGCTGGCAGGTATTTTAAGCGGCCCCGCTTTGGCCGCAGAAGAACTGAAGGACGACGAGGCGCAAATGGTCGTGACGCGTTCAGCCGAAGAACAGCTGAAGCAGCAGCCGGGCGTATCGGTGATCACCGCTGAGGATATCGCTAAAGATCCGCCGGTCAACGACCTCTCCGATATCATCCGCAAAATGCCCGGCGTCAATCTGACCGGCAACAGCGCCACCGGCAGCCGCGGCAACAATCGCCAGATCGATATTCGCGGCATGGGGCCGGAAAACACGCTGATCCTGATCGACGGCGTACCGACGCTCTCCCGTAATTCGGTGCGCTACAGCTGGCGCGGCGAGCGTGACACACGCGGCGACAGCAACTGGGTGCCGGCGGAAATGGTAGAGAGGATAGAAGTGCTGCGTGGCCCGGCAGCGGCGCGCTACGGCTCCGGCGCGGCGGGCGGCGTGATCAATATCATTACCAAAAGGCCGACCAATGACTGGCACGGTTCGCTGTCGCTGTTTACCAACCAGCCGGAAAACAGCAAGGAAGGCGATACTAAACGCGCCAACTTCAGCCTGAGCGGCCCGTTGGCCGGCGAAGCGCTGACTATGCGGCTATATGGCAATATCAATAAAACCGACGCCGACGCTTATGATATCAACACGGCGCAAAACGGCAGCTACGCCGCCGGTCGTGAAGGCGTCCGCAATAAAGACGTCAACGCGCAGCTCTCATGGAAAGTCACCCCGACGCAAATCGTCGATTTCGATCTCGGCTACAGCCGCCAGGGTAATATCTACGCAGGCGATACGCAGCACAGCAACGGCAATATCAGCATGCTGGTGCCGTCGCTTTACGGTCAGGAAACCAACCGCATGTATCGCCAGACTTATGGGGTAACGCATAACGGCGTCTGGGATTGGGGCCAGTCAAAAGTCGGTTTTTACTACGAGAAAACCAACAACACGCGCCTGCATGAAGGGACAACGGGCCGCGTGGAAGGGATGATCGACAGCGACACCTACGATACCAGCCGTTTGCAGAACTACCGTACCAGCGGCGAACTCACTATTCCGCTGGAAAAATGGCTGGAACAGACGCTGACGCTGGGCGGGGAATGGAACCGCGAAGCGCTGAACGATCCGGCTTCCATGCACGCTACCAGCACTAACGGCGGCACAGGCAGCGGCATAACCGATAATCGCAGCGCCAAAAACAGCGCCGAGCTGAGCGCGCTCTATTTTGAAGACAATATTGAGCCCGTGGTCGGCACCAACCTGATCCCTGGCCTGCGTTTTGATTATCACAGCAAATTTGGCGGTAACTTCAGCCCAAGCCTCAACGTCTCACAGGCGCTGGGCGACTACTTCAAACTGAAAGCGGGTATCGCGCGCGTATTTAAAGCGCCGAACCTTTATCAGTCAACCTCCGGTTATTTACTGAAAACGCGCGGTAACGGTTGTCCGATAGGCATTACCAGCCAGTGTTATTTAATCGGCAATCCGGACCTCGATCCGGAAATCAGTATCAATAAAGAAATTGGTCTGGAATTTAATAACGAAGGCTATGCCGCTGGCGTCACTTATTTCCGCAACGATTATAAAAATAAAATCGTTTCGGGCACGGAGGTCATTGGCCGCACTTCGGACAATTACAACGTGCTGCGCTGGGAAAACGGCGGCAAAGCGCTGGTGGAAGGGCTGGAAGGCAATCTGACTATTCCGGTGATTAAAGACAAACTGGACTGGCGCACCAATGCCACCTATATGATCACCTCGGAAAATAAAGATACCGGCAATCCGCTGTCGATTATTCCGGAATATACCATTAACACTATGCTGGATTATCAGCTGACCGATAAGCTTTCCACCAATCTAAACTGGACTTTCTACGGCAGGCAAAAACCCCGCCAGTACGCGGAAATCAATACGGAAAAAGCGGGGCTTTCTGATAAGGAAGTTGGCGCTTACTCCATTGTCGGCATCGGCGCTAATTATCAGGTAGTGAAAGATGTGCAGCTAAAAGCGGGCATCAGCAACCTGTTTGACAAGCGTCTCTATCGCGAAAATGAAGGCGCTTCGACCTACAACGAACCGGGTCGCGCTTATTATGCGGGCGTCACGCTGTCGTTTTAACGGCAGTCACAGCGACGAAATCCTTATTTAAGCCAGCTTCGGCTGGCTGTTATTTCCCGGCGCCGCTGGTGGTTAATCGCGTACGCGGCCGCCCCATTCGTTTTTTATTTTGAATTTCTCTTTTCTCCTGTGTTGCCCTCTCCGCGTAACTATAAGCGTGCCTATACTGCCCTCAATATCCTCAGGAAATTTTCGGATAAACCTGCCAAAAAGGGGCGCCAGCTATGGCAAAAATCGTAAGGCTTATCGGTTCTCGTCGTTTTCTCGCTGTGCTGGCGGGCTGCGGACTTTTGCTGGTCGTCTTTTTCCTCGCCTGCCGCTTATTCAGCGGCATGGCCGCCGAAAAGGTCTTTCCCGATCTGGCGCAACCGGAAGAGACGGAAGCGCCCGCCACCTTTACTACTTACCGCGCTTCGCTGGCTACCGAAGCGATAATAGGCGGCCAGGGCACCGGACTGAACTGCTCTATTCCAGCGCTGCTGGCGAAGGTCGCGTTCAAGCCCGCGCAAGACGGCTCCGCTATCGCTTTGCGCTTTCGCCAGGCCTGCGTCATGCACGACCTTTGCTACCGCCACGGCTACGCGACTTACGGTTATACCCAGGCGGACTGCGACAGCCAGCTGCAGCAGTCCGCCTACCGTTTATGTCGCCAGATCAACCGTCAGGGAAATTCTCAGGATCCGCTGTCGGCCTATGCGGCGTGCGAGCACGAAGCCAAAGAGGTGCTGCTGGGCGTAACGCTTGGCGGCGCAGGCTCTTTCCACAGCAGACGAAGCTCCACTTATTTTGAGTACGATCCGCAGCCGGCAAAAGCCGATGACTATATCGTGGGCCGCGCCGTGCCGCAGGCGACCGTCAGCGATCCGGGCAGGGATTTCGGCGTCCGCACCTTTTACTTCCGGCGCAACAGCGTAAAAATGCGCGTGTTGGCAACAAGGCCGGAGAGCGGCAGCGTCACTCCGCTACCTTTCCCCAACTCGCTGATAGCTACGCCGCCCATTTTAACTGGCACGATGGAAGGCGAGCCGCTGCCGCCGCTGATTTCGCTGGCCCGCAGCACGCTGAGCGACACCAGCGTTCATTTAATCCCTTTTGCTATCGCTTCTACGCAAAAGGCAAGCCATCAGCTGACTTTCCCTGGCTGCCCGACAGGCGCGCCTGACGCTTGTATGCTGGACGCGGATGCCTCTATCAATAAGTTCGCGCTGATTGACGACACGCCAACGCTGGTTTCGCTGACCCATCGCGGCGTGCTGAGCAGCAATAAAACCACGGTAAAAATCACCCAGAACGCCTTTTTACAGAGTGAAAACCGCAGGCCCATGAGCGATTACGCCCTTAGCGGCCCGCAGACTTCCATCCATAACCAGTACCGCTTTTTGTCGCACGATATGCTGCTGGAGCGGGATAACGCCGGTCGCGTAACGCACGCGCTGGCGTTTGCTCGCGGCGTGGCGGTTTCGCCAGACGGCAGGCGGTTTATGCGTGATGACAGCGGAGAAAACTATGCCGTGCGCGTGGCGGTAGCGCGGCAACAACTGGGTAACGGCCATACGGGAGAAATCCAGCGCTTTCTGTTAAACGCGGCGGAAACGGATGAGCCGCTGTCAGCGGTACGGCTGGGAAAAGCGCAGGGCGCGGCGCTGCTTGGTCTGGCATGGTCGGCTGAGGATTTACCGCGGATAGAGAACGGCAAACCGGCAAAGCGTCCGCCGCTGATTAAGCTCTGGCGCCTGCCGCAGGACGGCTCATCGCCAGCGCCGACGCCGCAGGTCTTAAGCGTTCCCGTCCCTTTGCCCAACGGCTATATCAGCCTGCCGCCGATTATCGCCCGTATCAGCAGCCAGGATGCGCCGCTGATGATACTGACCCGCGTTGCGCCGGATCGCTGGCAGGATACGGCTGACGAGACGGCAAGCCGCGTCAAAACCGACACGCTGGCGATCGACTTCTTTATCACTTCACTGCTTAGCCAGCCTGATGGAAAAACCTATTTTGCCCACAGCTATCAGTTGCGCTGCGAGGTGAGCCTGGATAAACAGCTGCAGTCTCGCGAGGCGAGTTCGCTAAGGCAGCGCGCCTACCGTATTCGCTATGGGCGCTATAACCCGACGCTGGAGGCGCAAAACCCTGCCTGGCATCTGAACCTGATCAAATCTGAACTGGCGCGACGCTGGCGCATGAGCCAGCCGATTGTCGCGGAACGGCAACTGAAGGACGGCCCGGCGATGGCGTTGACGATGGTGTTTAACGGCTTTCCGGCCATGTCGTTTCAGGCGCTGCTGAAGGCGGAGCACGGTGAGCTGAGCTATCTGCCGGCGGATACGTTGCCAGGCTTTATCAACGGCTGCTCGCTAAAGGCGATGCCGTTGAAAGCGTAATAAAAAAGGGCCAGCGATAGCTGACCCTTTCAGACGGCAGGTAAACCTGAGGCGATGAGAGCCAGTGACTGAAGTAAAGCATCACGGGCCATGGACGGCCCGTGCTGAGCTGCCAGGGAGGGCGTTTTTTGCGTCTTTACGGAAGGCGCTGGCTCTCTGAGCCTGCACCTTGTCACCAACTTCAAAGGGCCAGCGCTAGCTGACCCTTTTCTCAGGCGACACGCGCTTAGCGCATGGTGACAAACTCTTCCGCGCCGGTCGGGTGAATAGCCACGGTGTTGTCGAAGTCTTTCTTGGTTGCGCCCATTTTCAGCGCCACCGCGAAGCCCTGCAGCATTTCGTCCATACCGTAGCCGATGCCATGAATGCCGACGATCTTCTCATCTTTGCCCACGCAAACCAGCTTCATGCGGCACGGCTGGCGATGCTGCGTCACGGCGGTATACATGGCGGTGAAAGCGGATTTGTACACTTTCACTTCCTCATCGCCATATTTTTCGCGCGCTTCCGGCTCGCTCAGGCCAACGGTGCCGATTGGCGGATGGCTGAAGACCACGGTCGGCACGTTGCTGTAGTCCAGATGCTCGTCCGGCTTGTTGTTAAACAGGCGCTCGGACAGACGACGTCCCGCCGCGACGGCAACAGGCGTCAGCTCAACCGCGCCGGTGTTGTCGCCGACGGCGTAAATACCTTTCACGTTGGTATTCTGATACTTATCAACCTGAATATAGCCTTTCTCGTTCAGCTCAACGCCGGTGACGCTCAGGTTCAGATTATCGGTTTCCGGCTCACGGCCAATCGCCCACACCAGGCAATCCACGGTCTGCTCTTTGCCGTTTTCCAACTGCAGCGTCAGGCTGCCGTCGGCATTTTTAATCACCGCTTTCGGAATCGATTCGGTATGCAGCGTTGGGCCTTCCGCATTCATCACTTCCACCAGCGTATCCACGATCAGCGGATCGAAGGTGCGCAGCGGCGCGTGCTTACGCACGAACAGGTGCGTTTCGGAACCCAGCGCGTTCACCACGCCAGCGATCTCAACGGCAATATAGCCAGCGCCAACTACGGCGGTGCGTTTTGGCAGCGCGTCCAGATCGAAGAAACCGTCGGAGTCGATACCGTATTCCGCGCCTGGAATGGACGGATGGCTCGGACGACCACCGGTCGCGATCAGAATATGATCTGCAGTGATCTTCTCGCCGTTCACTTCAACCGTATGCGCGTCGACAAAACGAGCGAACCCTTTGATAACATCGACATTGTTTTTACCCAGCACGTTGTCGTACGAGGTATGGATACGATCGATATAGGCGCTACGGTTCTTAACCAGCGTCGCCCAGTCAAAGCTGTTGACGGTGGTGTTAAAGCCGTAGTCAGGGCCGTACTGGTGGATAGCCTCGGCGATCTGCGCCGCATGCCACATCACTTTTTTCGGCACGCAGCCAACGTTCACACAGGTGCCGCCGAGGTCTTTCGCCTCGATCAGCGCGCATTTCTGGCCATACATAGCCGCGCGATTAATGGAAGCGATGCCGCCGCTGCCGCCGCCGATAGCAAGGTAGTCATAATGTCTGGTCATCGAAAGAGTTCCATAAGTGTCAAATAAACTGCGCCTAGTGTAACGCCAGTCGGCTAAATGCCGCAAAGTTTGCGTCTATGATTGTGATAGGGCGGGCGCGTTAAAATCGGTCATAATCGGCGCTAAACGTGATTAACGTCGCTATTTTTAGCGGCTATATCGGCAAAAGAGAGACGAAATGGAACTGCTTTTTTTAGGTACCGGCGCTGGCACGCCCAGCCGCCAGCGCAACGTCACCAGCATCGCTTTAAACCTGCAGGGCGTGCGCAGCGGCAGCTGGCTGTTTGACTGCGGCGAAGGCACTCAGCACCAGATTATGCGCAGCGCGACGAAACCGGGCAAACTGGAAAAAATCTTTATTACTCATCTTCACGGCGACCATATCTTCGGCCTGCCGGGCTTGCTGACCAGCCGCTCGATGAACGGCATCAGCGACGGCATCACGCTCTATGGGCCGCCGGGCATTAAAACCTTTGTCGAGATGTCGCTCAGCCTGAGCGGTTCCTGGCTGACCTTCCCGCTGGAGATTGTGGAAATTGGCGCGGGCGAAGTTTTCAGCGACGAACACTTTCGCGTTACGGCTTATCCACTGACCCATCCGGTGGAATGCTACGGGTTTCGTATCGAGGAACATGACAAGCCGGGCGCGCTGGACGCGGAGCGGCTGCTGGCGGACGGCGTCAGGCCAGGCCGACTTTTTCAGCAGTTGAAGCAGGGGAAAACGGTCACGATGGAGGATGGCCGGGTAGTGAACGGTCGCGACTATCTCGGCCCGGCGCTCAAAGGGCTGACGCTGGCGATATTTGGCGATACCGCGCCGACGGCGGCGGCGCAGGCGCTGGCCGCCAATGCCGACGTTGTCGTGCATGAAGCGACGCTGGAAGCCGCCATGGAGGAGAAAGCCAACAGCCGCGGACACTCGTCTACGGTGCAGGCGGCGACAATGGCGAAAGCGGCGGGAGCGAAAAAACTGATTATCACGCACCTCAGCTCGCGCTACCTGCGTGAGGATACGGAGCGGCTGCTGGCGGAGTGCCGGGAAATCTTTCCCGCTACGGAAATGGCCCACGATTTCGCGCTGTTTCCGCTGTAGCCGCCGCTGGTGAGTCGGTCGGACAGAGCATCCGACCGGCGCGATTACTCCGGCACGATCCAGCTGACTTTGGTATGGCCGGTACCTGCGGGCACCAGCTGCTTGTGCAGCCACGGCAGCACGTTGTTCATCTGCTGCTCCAGTTTCCACGGCGGATTAATGACGATCATGCCGGAAGCGGTCATACCGCGCTGATCGCTGTCCGGACGTACCGCCAGTTCAATCTGCAGAATGCGGCGGATGCCGGTGGCTTCCAGGTCGGCTACCATGCGCTTGATCTGCTGGCGCAGTACCACCGGATACCAGAGTGCGAAGACGCCGGTACCAAAGCGCTTGTAGCCTTCCTGAATGCCTTTTACCACCGCCTGATAGTCGCTCTTGATCTCATAAGGCGGATCGATCAGTACCAGTCCGCGACGCGACAGCGGCGGCAGTTTGGCTTTCAGCTGCTGATAACCGTCGGCTTTTTCCGTGCGCGCGCGATCGTCCTTCGAGAACTCGTTACGCAGCAGCGGAAAATCGCTCGGATGCAGCTCGGTCAGGTTCAGCTTGTCGTAGGGACGCAGCAGATGACGGGCAATCAGCGGCGAGCCGGGATAGTAGCGCAGCTTGCCGTTGGGATTCAGCGCTCTGACGCAGGAGAGATAGCTTTCCAGCTCCGCCGGCGCGTCGTCCTGCTGCCAGATACGAGCGATCCCTTCCAGATACTCGCCGGTACGTTCGGCATGCTCGCCGCTCAGCTGATAGCGCCCGGCGCCCGCATGGGTATCGAGATAGAGGTAAGGTTTATCTTTCTCGTTGAGCGCTTCGATAATCAGGCTCTGAACGGTGTGTTTGAGAACATCGGCGTGGTTGCCGGCGTGAAAACTGTGGCGATAACTCAGCATGTCGTGGGATCTGTCCGGTGGGAGAAAAGCAAGTGTGCCGCCTGAACGGCACGAGTTCGGCCTAGTATAACGCTCCGGCGGAAAAAATGCGCTATACGGCTTGCCAGAAGGGATAAGTAAAAAACAGCAGATGCATCAGGTTAAAGGCGAAGTGAAACAGCGTGGAGATCCAAACGCGTCCGCTCCACAGCCAGGCCAGACCGTAAATCACGCCGGCCAGCATGGCGAAACAGACCAGCAGCGCGCCGCCAGCGAAATGCGCCAGGCCGAACAGCACGGCGGCAATCGCCAGTCCCCAAAGATTGCCGAGTCGCTGGCTCAGGCGCTGCTGCAGCCAGCCGCGAAACAGCGTCTCCTCCGCCAGCGAGACAAAAAACAGATTAGCCAGCATAAAAGAGCCGAGCCACGCGGGATGATGCGACTCCACGCGCAGGCCGCCAGCCAGCGTCGCCGCCAGCAGCAGCAGCGGGATGGAAAGCAGCAGCACCAGCCACCAGAGGCGATTGGCGGGCGGCGCGGCCTGGCGCTTCAGCAGCGTCGGCAGCGCGCCCAGCAGGACGAAAGGGATTAGCGCCTTATCGAAGTTGTAACAGAAAGAGAAGGGCGCGCTCTCCGGCCCGGCTTTGACCCCGGAAGCTATCGCCAGATTCTGGAAACCCGGCAGCAGATGCAGCGCCAGCGCCGCCGCAATGCAGACCAGAAAAGCTTCCGCCGCTACGGTCAGCGCGCCCTGCCGTCGCCAACAGAAGATCGCCACAGCGCCTGTCGCCGCCAGCGCCGCAATCGCCGGCAGCTGCAAAGTATGATTACTGATGGCCAGCAGCAGCGAGACGGCCAGCAGACTCAGCGCGACGCGGCGGTAAAAAGGCAGAAAGAACAACGATGCGGCAAGGCAGTACCACATAAAAAGACGCTCCCTGTTAAGCAATAAAATAAATCGCGGCAAAAGTATGCTCCCGCCGCGCTTTGCAGGCAATTCCCTTTTCGGCGCTCGCCGTTGCCCCATTGATTTTCGCTACACTTAGCCTCATGTTAGCTTAATCGCGCGCGGCAACGCGCCTCATACATCGATAACAAGGACTGCGCTATGACCAATCCGTTGCTGACTTCTTTTACGCTTCCCCCTTTTTCCGCTATTGAGCCAGAGCACGTGGTGCCGGCTGTTACCGCCGCGCTGGCGGATTGCCGCGCGGCCGTTGAAAAGGCTGTCGCCCAGGGCGCGCCTTACAGCTGGGAAAACCTGGTGCAGCCGCTTTCGGAAGCTGACGATCGCCTGAGCCGTCTCTTCTCGCCGGTCAGCCATCTTAACTCGGTAAAAAACAGCCCGGAGCTGCGTCAGGCCTATGAGCAGACGCTGCCGCTGCTCTCCGAATACAGCACCTGGGTCGGCCAGCACGAAGGACTTTACCAGGCGTACCGCAACCTGAAAGAGAACAGCTACGCCCAGCTTAGCGAGCCGCAGAAGAAAGCGGTGGATAACGCGCTGCGCGACTTCGAGCTTTCCGGTATCGGCCTCTCTAAAGAGAAGCAGAAACGCTATGGCGAAATCGCCGCGCGCCTTTCCGAGCTGGGTTCGACCTACAGCAACAACGTGCTTGACGCCACGATGGGCTGGAGCAAGCTGATTACCGACGAAAGCGAGCTGGCGGGCATGCCGGAGAGCGCGCTGGCCGCCGCCAAAGCGCAGGCGGAAGCCAAAGAGCAAGAGGGCTGGCTGCTGACGCTGGATATTCCAAGCTATCTGCCGGTAATGACCTACTGCGACAACCAGGCGCTGCGTGAAGAGATGTACCGCGCTTACTCCACTCGCGCTTCCGATCAGGGGCCGAACGCCGGCAAATGGGATAACAGCGAAGTGATGGCGGAAACGCTGGCGCTGCGTCACGAGCTGGCTCAGCTGCTGGGCTTCTCTTCCTATGCCGAAAAATCCCTGGCGACCAAAATGGCCGAAAACCCGGCGCAGGTTACCGACTTCCTGACCGATCTGGCTAAGCGCGCCCGTCCGCAGGCGGAAAAAGAGCTGGAGCAGCTGCGCGCCTTCGCCAAAAAAGAGCACGGCATTGACGAGCTGAATCCGTGGGATCTGACTTACTACGGCGAAAAGCAGAAGCAGCATCTCTACGCCATCAGCGACGAGCAGCTGCGCCCTTACTTCCCGGAAGAGCGCGCGGTCAACGGCCTGTTCGAAGTGGTGAAACGCATTTACGGCATTACCGCCAAAGAGCGCAAAGATGTGGATGTCTACCATCCGGACGTGCGCTTCTTCGATCTGTTTGACGAAAGCGGCGAGCTGCGCGGCAGCTTCTATCTGGATCTCTACGCGCGTGAAAACAAACGCGGCGGCGCGTGGATGGACGATTGCGTCGGCCAGATGCGCCGCGCCGACGGCTCGCTGCAGAAGCCGGTCGCCTATCTCACCTGCAACTTCAACCGTCCGCTGAACGGCAAGCCCGCGCTGTTCACCCATGACGAAGTGACTACGCTGTTCCACGAGTTCGGTCATGGCCTGCACCATATGCTGACCCGCATCGAAACGCCGGGGGTTTCCGGTATCAACGGCGTGCCGTGGGACGCGGTTGAGCTGCCAAGCCAGTTTATGGAAAACTGGTGCTGGGAGCCGGAAGCGCTGGCCTTTATCTCCGGCCACTATGAAACCGGCGAGCCGCTGCCTCAGGCGCTGCTGGATAAAATGCTGGCGGCGAAAAACTATCAGGCTGCGCTGTTTATCCTGCGTCAGCTGGAGTTCGGCCTGTTCGATTTCCGCCTGCACGCCGAGTTCGATCCGGCCAAAGGCGCGCAGATCCTGGAGATGCTGAAAGAGATTAAAAAGCTGGTGGCCGTGGTGCCGAGCCCGTCATGGGGACGCTTCCCGCACGCCTTCAGCCATATCTTTGCGGGCGGTTACGCGGCGGGCTACTACAGCTATCTGTGGGCGGACGTGCTGGCGGCGGATGCTTATTCGCGCTTCGAAGAAGAGGGGATCTTCAATCGCGAGACGGGCCAGTCATTCCTGGACAATATCCTGACGCGCGGCGGTTCCGAAGAGCCGATGGCGCTGTTCAAACGCTTCCGCGGTCGCGAGCCGCAGCTGGACGCGATGCTGGCGCACTATGGCATCCAGGAACAGGCTGCGTGAAGATCTGTTTAGTCGATGAAGCGGGCGCCGGAGACGGCGCCTTATCTCTTTTGGCCGCGCGCTGGCGGCTGGAGCACGACGAAGAAGCGCCGATGGCGCTGGTGATGACGGCGGAGCGTCTGGAGCTGCGCAAGCGAGACGAGCCGAAGCTGGGCGGTATTTTTGTGGATTTCGTCGAGGGCGCGATGGCGCATCGTCGGCGCTTTGGCGGCGGCCGCGGCGAAGCCGTAGCGAAGGCGGTCGGCATCAAAGGCGACTATCTGCCTGCCGTTGTCGACGCCACGGCGGGCCTGGGACGCGACGCCTTTGTGCTGGCCTCGCTGGGCTGCCGCGTGCAGATGCTGGAGCGACATCCGGTGGTCGCGGCGCTGCTGGACGATGGCCTGCAGCGCGGCTATCGCGACGCGGAAATCGGCGGCTGGCTGCAGGCGCGGCTGACGCTACTGCACGCTTCCAGCCTGGAGGCGCTCACGGCCATCAGCGATAAGCCCGATGTGGTCTATCTCGATCCCATGTATCCGCACCGGCAGAAAAGCGCGCTGGTCAAAAAAGAGATGCGGGTGTTTCAGTCGCTGGTGGGCGCGGACGATGATGCAGACGGGCTGCTGGAGCCTGCGAGGCGTCTGGCGAAAAAGCGCGTGGTGGTAAAACGTCCCGATTACGCGCCGCCGCTGGCTGGCGTGGTTACGCAATCTGCGGTAGTGACCAAAAGTCATCGGTTTGATATCTATCCGCCGCTGAACGCGCAGTAACGTATCATCGGACGGTAAAAAGCCGCTTGCGCCAGACTGGCGAAGCGGCTTTTTTATGGCCCGCGGAAAGCCCGGGCAGTTAGTTCTCTTCTTCGTCGCGCAGCGGCACGATCAGCATATCGATATGCACGGTATTGATCAGCTGACGAGCGGAGGACATCAGCTTGCTCCAGAAATCCTGATGATGGCCGCAGACCACCAGATCCACATCATAGCGCTTGATGGCGTCCACCAGCACCTGACCCAGGTCGCCGCTGCCGCTGAGGGTTTCGGCGATCGGATAGCCCGCGCTGGCGGAAATATCGGAAAGCGCGGTGTGGGTTTCTTCGGAAATCCTTTTTTGCATATCGCCGAGGTTAACGTCGATCAGGCCGGTATAAAGATCGGAGTAATTAACGTCAACGTGGATCAGCGACACTTTAGCGTCGTAAGGGCGAGCCATCGAAACCGCTTTAGCGACCAGCAGTTTGCTTTCTGGTGAAAGATCCACGGCAATCAGAATGTGTTTGTAAGACATAACGCTACTCCTTCCATTCGGTGCGGCTGCGTATTCGCAGGCAGTCTGGCATCATAACACATTGAATTAATGCGATGTGGCAGGGTTTTCAGCGCCTGACATAGCGCCTTTATTATCACCTTAGTATAGCGAAAATTGTTAACAAATCCCGACCAGCGCCTCACCTTTGCGAGCGAGATCAACATGCGTTTCGCGCTGTTTTTTATCCTGGCGGTTGCGGCGCTGGTAAAAAATTCACCTCATCTCCTAAACTGAAGAGAATAAAAACGCTGAGCGGCGCCTTGTCGCTATCGCAGCCTGGGGTTGGCTTAACTCTGCGCAGGCTGGCAGAGTCTCGTCGTGGAGGGGAGCATGATTAGCACGATTGCACTTTTTTGGGCGCTTTGCGTGGTTTGTCTGGTGAATATGGCGCGCTATTTCTCTTCCCTGCGTGCTTTACTGGTAGTCCTTCGTGGCTGCGATCCTTTGCTCTATCAGTATGTCGACGGCGCGGGCTTTTTTACCTCGCACGGGCAGCCGGGGAAACAGGTGCGGCTGGTGCGCTACATCTGGCTGCAGCGCTATCGCGACCATCATGACGAAGAATTTATTCGGCGCTGTGAGCGGGTGCGTGGTCAGTTCCTGCTGACCAGCTCGCTGTGTGGACTGGTTTTTATCAGCCTGATCGGCCTGCTTATCTGGCATTAGGCGAAAAAAAAGGCGGGGAAAATTCCCCGCCCTGATAGCGTTTTCGCTGCCGGCTTAGTGCACCAGCTTCAGCGCCAGCCAGTAGAGCACGCCCGACAGGACGATCGACACCGGCAGGGTAAAGACCCAGGCCAGCAGGATATTCTTGATCGTCTTGCCCTGCACGCCGCCGCCGTCTACCAGCATGGTGCCGGCCACGGAAGAGGAGAGCACGTGCGTGGTCGACACCGGCATCCCGGTGTAGCTGGCTACGCCGATAGATACTGCAGCGGTCATCTGCGCGGACATTCCCTGAGCATAGGTCATGCCTTTTTTACCGATCTTCTCGCCGATGGTGGTGGCGACACGGCGCCAGCCCACCATCGTGCCCAGCGACAGCGCCAGAGCAACGGCGATAATGATCCAGACCGGCGCGTACTCAACGGTGTTGAGCATATCGCCCTTCAGCTTGCCGAGGAAACGCTGATCTTCGGCAGGTACGCTCTTCAGCTTGGCCGTTTTGTCCGCGGTATCGGAGATGCACATCAGCAGGCGACGCAGCTGGCTGCGCTGCTCAACGCTGAGCGCATCGTAGCTTTGCAGATTGTTCAGCAGGCCCTGAGTCCGTTCGATAGCGGGCATCACACGTGAAGCGTCGCAGTGAAACTCTTTCGGGCTGCCCGGGTTCTCTTCCGGCGTTGGCAGCGCGGGCGGCGTCAACTGCACCATCTCCGCCAGAGAAGCGGGATGCTGCTGATAGTACTGCTCCAGATGATTGACCGAATCGCGCGTGCGCGTGATGTCGTAACCGGAAGCATTCATATTGACGATAAAGCCCGCAGGCGCCACGCCAATCAGCACCAGCATAATCAGACCGATGCCTTTCTGACCATCGTTAGCGCCGTGCGAGTAGCTGACGCCGATAGCCGACACGATCAGAGCGATACGCGTCCAGAACGGCGGCTTCTTCTTGCCGTCGATCTTTTCGCGTTCTGCCGGCGTCATATGGATGCGGCGACGTTTTTTATTGCCGCTCCAGAAGCGACGCAGGATAAACACCAGGCCGCCAGCCAGCACCAGGCCGACAATTGGTGAAATAACCAGCGACAGAAAAATGCCGATCATTTTCGGGATATTCAGCGCTTCCACCACCGACGTGCCGGTCAGCAGCGCGTTGGTCAGGCCGATGCCGATAATGGCCCCGATGAGGGTATGGGAGCTGGAAGCAGGCAGACCGAAATACCAGGTGCCCAGATTCCAGATGATAGCGGCCAGCAGCATGGAAAAGACCATGGCCAGACCGTGAGCCGAACCGACGTTGAGCAGCAGATCGGTGGGTAGCAGATGGACAATGGCGTAAGCAACGCTTAGCCCGCCCAGCAGTACGCCGAAGAAGTTAAATACGCCGGCCATCACCACCGCCAGTTGCGATCGCATTGCTCGGGTATAGATAACGGTAGCCACCGCATTTGCCGTGTCGTGGAAGCCGTTGATAGCTTCGTAGAACAAAACAAAAAGCAGGGCAAGGACGAGTAACAGGCCGGTATGGTAATCAAGACCAGCAAACAGATGTAGCATAAGCGTTACGCCATTTTGGAGGACATGAACGCGGCGCATTATCAGCGAGAAACGGCGCCCGGGGAAAGTGAAATATAGACTTTTTTTGACATTAATGCGTCAGCTGGGGCAAATAATGGCCCTGAAGCGTATAAAAATCATCCAGTTATAAAGCGGGGCCAACATGACGCTTTTGTGACGCTGGCAGGAAGCGTCCCTTGTCATTACAATCAGCGTTTTTTTAGAGCAGCGGGCCGGAGAGCAGTGTGGAAAAGTTTGACGTTATCATTATCGGTGCAGGCGCGGCCGGCCTGTTTTGCGCCGCCCAGGCAGGCCAGCGTGGCAAGCGCGTGCTGGTGCTGGATAATGGTAAAAAGGCGGGGCGCAAAATCCTGATGTCGGGCGGCGGCCGCTGCAACTTCACTAACCTTTATACCGAGCCTGCGGCTTACCTGTCGCATAACCCGCATTTCTGCAAATCCGCGCTGGCGCGCTATACCCAATGGGACTTTATCGACCTGGTTAACCGGCACGGTATTCAGTGGCACGAAAAAACGCTGGGCCAGCTGTTTTGCGACGATTCCGCCCAGCAAATAGTGGATTTACTGCTGAAAGAGTGTGAAGCCGGTCAGGTGACGCTGCGGCTGCGTAGCGAGGTGCTGAAGGTAACGCGCGATGAAGGCTATACGCTGGAGCTGAACGGCGGCACGGTACAGGCGGAAAAACTGGTGATCGCTTCCGGCGGTCTTTCTATGCCTGGCCTGGGCGCCTCGCCTTTCGGCTATAAAATCGCAGAGCAGTTTGGCCTGAACGTTTTCCCTACGCGTGCCGGTCTGGTGCCTTTTACCCTGCATAAGCCGCTGCTTGAACAGCTGCAGACGCTTTCCGGCGTCGCCGTACCCGCCGTGATGACGTCCGAAAGCGGCGTCGTGTTTAAAGAGGCGCTGCTGTTCACTCATCGCGGACTTTCCGGCCCGGCGGTGCTGCAGCTTTCCAGCTACTGGCAGCCAGGCGAATTCGTAACCATTAACCTTTCCCCGGATCGCGATCTGCACGCTTTTATCAGCGAAGAGCGCGAGACTCATCCAAACCAGAGCCTGAAAAATACCCTGGCTAAGGTGCTGCCTCGCCGCCTCGTGGAGTCTCTGCAGCTGCTGGGAACGCTGCCGGAGTGTACGCTTAAGCAGCTGAACAGCCGCCAGCAGAGCGAGCTGGCGGAAACCCTGCACGGCTGGCGCGTGCAGCCTAACGGCACTGAAGGTTACCGCACGGCGGAAGTGACGTTGGGCGGCGTGGATACCGGCGCGCTCTCTTCCAAAACGATGGAGACGCGCGACGTGCCGGGGCTCTATTTTATCGGCGAAGTCGTGGATGTTACCGGCTGGCTTGGCGGCTATAACTTTCAATGGGCCTGGAGCTCCGCCTGGGCCTGCGCGCAGGCGCTTTGAACCAGCTGCCGTTGCCGATTTACGCTCAACTCGTGCCTGCGCAATCGGCTCCGCTACAGGCGACGCCGAAAGCGGTATAGCCTCAGGCGGCATGGCCCGAGGTTTTGCCGCCGCTTCCTTGCCCGTTTTGCCGCCGCTTCCTTGCCCGTTTCGCCAGCCGGTTTCCACCCGCAGGGCGCTCGTCAGGCTGTCAGCCAGTTCATCTGTTTCGGCTTTTCCGCTTAGCCCTATCCCATCCTCGGGTATGACATCCTGTAAAGGCATAAGGCTTTCAGGTGATGCGTATGACGATCGCAAATAAAAAATAAATACAGAAAATGATTACGTATTAATAAGCGGGTTTTTCCTGATGAAAGCGGCATGATGCTGTCAGTTTTTATCTTAAGTGTTTATCTCTGCCACCGATTTTCAGAAGTTGAAATAAATGAATCATGCAGATTTCCCAGGAGTTTTCTTAATTACTGAATGATTCAAATTTATAACGGTAAGCTTTACGTGCAATATTAACTTATTCTTGTTATTCATTCGGTTAAATATGTAAGAGGCGCGTCTCTGTCCGGTGGAATTTTTAAAAAAATACTTCTCGTGCGCAAAGCGATCAATTAGTATTGCTGGCCAGGAAACCGGCTGGTGTGGATGGATTCTCTATTTTTTCTTATGAAAGCATTACCTGAAAAATTATTTGCGCTATTACTGACAGGCAATGCCTGTCCCCGCCTGAAAGCCCGGTAATCCCTTTATCTTTTTTGTTTATTTATGGATATTTAACGAAAGGATGCCTTATGGCTATGAAACAACGGCCTTTTATGTTGAGCGCCTTAACCCTGGCGCTTTCGCCGCTTTACGCTGCAGCGGCCTCGCCATGGATTGTTACCGACGGCTCTACGCTGCAGGTAACGTCCAGCTATGATTCCACTGAGAAAGATGATATCCCGTTGCAGGTTTCGGGCACGGGTAGCCAGTTGATTACCGATAGCGGTCTCTCTTTTTCTGCGCCAGCCGGGACATCTGTCGGCAATGCTGAGGATGGTGGAATACTGACGTTAAATGATGTCACGCTCTCTTCAGACAGCATCTATACGGTGCAGCTTACCAATGCAACGTTGAATGTAACGGGTAGTACTCTTATTGCGTCAGGAAAAAATTACGGTGGCATACGGGCTAAAAACAGCATCATTAATATCACCGATACGAAAATGCTGCAAAGAGTCGGCACCTCAAAAGCTATCTATATGCAGGGCGGTACGCTGACCGCAGACGCGCTGACTATTAACGTCAACGAAAAATATCTGGCTACAGGAATTGAAATTAGTAAAAATGGAACGGAGTTCGGTACTGCAACGATAACCAACACGGATATCACAGTTGGTAGTCTTAATGCTTTGCAGGCCATTTATCTCTCCTATGGCCATCTTACCGGGACAGATGTCACCATTAATTCCTCCTCTCAAGTCTTCGCCGCTATCAGAGTGGGCGAAGCCGCGGCAAAAAGAAGTTCGCTGACATTGAACGACAGTACTATCAATGCAACCTATATCGGAATACGGGCTATGGGCGGGGATGTCACGTTAAATAACGTCTCGATCACCACTACCTATCGGTTTGCTCAGGCTCTTGATATCAATCTTGCATCCGATACGATTGTTCGTGGCGGTAGCTATCAAACTTCTGGTTATGGTGCGGAAGCTGTCTGGCTGGCCGGTACAAATACGACTTTAGATGCGTCCGATACCAGTTTTACCACCAGCGGCAATTGGGCTCATGCGGTTAATGGTTATAAAGGCGCCGTCATTCTGGAAAACAGCACCCTGCTGACTTCGGGGACGAGCAGTTACGGCATTTATACCCAGAATAGCGTCAAGGGCGATAATCTCATCGTTACCACGTCCGGGGAAAAAGCCTACGGCGCAGTGGCGACCGTTGATGGCATCATCACGCTCGATAACTCTACTATCGCCACCTCCGGCAGCCAGGCCTATGGCGTGGCTGCCACAAAAAACGGCACGCTGGGGCTGACCAATAGTACCGTTGAGACAACGGGAGAGAAGTCTCCCGGCGCCTACCTTGCTGAGAATAGTAATTTAACGCTCGATAATTCCGCCATAACCACGACTGGCGCTGAAGCTTACGGCATAAGGTCATCGGCCAGTACCGCCACGCTGACCGAGTCAACCATTACCACCAGCGGCAATGCAGCCCATGCTATCGCCGCTACCGATAGCGGCATTGTTAATATCACCGGCGGCGAGATCGCCGCCTCAGGCGAAGCCAGCGCGGGCCTCTACTCAGGAAGTTCGTCAACCGTCACCGCCAGCAACGTCGCCGTCACCGCTTCTGGCGATAACGCTTTTGGCATGATCGCCGCGCTCGGCAATTTAGCTATCAGCGACAGCACCATCACCCATACGGGCGCGTCTTCAAACCAAACCGACGCCGCCGCGCTCTATACGGCTACCTGGTCGGAGACGCTGAGAAGCGCTGTTACGCTGGATAATTCGACGCTGCGCAGTGATGCGGGAACCGGCGTACGGGTTAAAGGCGCCGCGCTCGATCTGACCCTTAATAACAGCAGCCTGGTCTATGGCGGCAACGGAACCGCTGTTCGCGCCGTCACCAACGTTACGGAAGAGGGCGATACCTACTTCTCTGACGTCAACGTCACGGCCAGCGCTTCTCAGCTGCTGGGAAATGTTGTTACCGACAGCTATGACAACGCGATCAATCTGACGCTGAACGACGGCTCGACGCTGAATGGCGCCACGCAGAACGTTAACCAGCTGATCCTTAATAGCGCCAGCAGCTGGCTGGTCAGCGGCGATTCCAACCTCAAATCGCTGACGATGGATAGCGGCTCGGTTATCTTTAACAACGCCAACAGCTTCAGTACGGTAACCGTGGACGGCGACCTCTCCGGTTCAGGCCTGTTTGCTTTTAATACCCAGCTGGATGACGACAGTTCGGCTACCGACAGGCTGGTGGTCAGCGGCAGCGCTGCCGGCAGCTATGACGTCACCGTCAGCAACAGAGGCGGAACAGGCGCGCAAACCAGCAGCGGTATTCTGCTGATCAGCGTGGCGGGCGACGCCAGCACGGCCACCTTTAGCCAGAAAAACACCGTCGTCGCGGGGAACTATGAATATTTCCTGTATAAAATCGGCGATCAAAACTGGTATCTGCAGTCTTCACTGACGCCGGTCACGCCGGACGAACCCGATGTGCCTGACGTACCGGCCACGCCGGATGAACCAGTTACGCCAGATGTCCCGGTCACGCCGGACGAACCTGTTACGCCAGATGTCCCGGTCACGCCGGACGACAACTCGGGCAGCAGCAGCGAGGTGCCGGATGTGCCGGAAGTCGTTCCGACGCCCTCGGACGACAGCGGCAGCGTAGCGCCATCGGCAGGCGTGAAAGCCTACAGGCCGGAAACCGCCGGCTACCTGATTGCGCCTTATCTGAACACGGCCTATGGCTTTGAAACCATCGGCACCTGGCACGAACGTCTTGGCGCTTATCAGGGCAACACCGTCTGGGCCAGAGTCTCCGGCCGCCACGACAGCTACGAAGCCGGACGTTTCGCCTTTGAGGTGAACACCACCTTCGTCCAGCTGGGCGGTGACGTGCTGACGCGCCAGTTTGGCAATGACTGGCATCTGACCGCTGGCCCAATGATGACGCTGGGCAATCAGCGCAGCAAAAACAAGGATACCGCCCGCAGCCTGCGTTCAGATCTCTCTGTCGACGTCGGCAAGACAAACACCAACGCTTACGGCCTCGGCGGCTATCTGACGGTCTGGAACGACAGCGGCGCTTACCTGGATAACGTGATGCAGGTTACCCGCTACAGCAACGACTTCTCCAGCCTGACCAATGCCAAAATGGACAGCTATGGCGTCGTCGCCTCGGTGGAAACCGGCTATCCGATTCCGCTGGGTCAGTTGAGGCTGGAGCCGCAGCTGCAGGCGATGGGACAGTATATGAACATCAGCCAGACCTACTCCGAAGGCGTGAAGCTGAAGGATCAGAACCTGATGACGGCCCAGCTGCGTGAAGGTGTGCGCGTCTGGTTCGACGGGCCCGTTATGAAGCCTTATCTGCAGGCGGACGTAGTACAGTTCCTGGGCCATACGCCGGGCATTGATATGAACAACGAAACAATGAGACCGGACGTGCGTCGCGGCTACTGGCAGGCTGGCGCCGGTTTAAGCGGTCAGCTGAACCCGCATTTCAGCGTGTACGCGCAGGTGAAATATTCCCACAGCTTCGGCGAAGGAACGGAAGGCTATACCGGCAACATGGGCATACGCTACAAATTCTGATGGCTGGATCCTGCTGAAAAGGGCCTGCGGGCCCTTTTTTCATTGCGGCAGCGTAATTTTTGAAATTGCTAATCGCAATGAAAATTATTATCATCCGCGCCAACTATTCTTACACCTGCAACTATCAATGAAAACACCTTTCACCGCTCCTTTCGCCGTCGCGCGTTTAAAAGGGAAGACGCCGCTGTTCCTGTTACTCTCGCTGGTCAGCGTGGCTGCACCGGCCGCCGAAACCGCCAAAGAACAGAAGCTCACCGTGACCGCCGACAGCGCTGACGAGGCGGGCAGCTATGGCCAGGATGACGCGACTGCGGCCACGAAAACGCCTGCGCCGCGCAGTGAAACGCCGCAGTCCGTCAGCGTGGTGACGCCGCAGGTAATAAAAGATTATCAGGTCAAAACCGTGACCGACGCGATGAAATTTGTCAGCGGCGTTACTCAGGGCAATACGCTGGGCGCGATTGAGGATGGTTTCGTCAAGCGCGGCTTTGGCAGTAATTCCGACGGTTCAATCTTTATTGACGGCGTGCGCAGCAACCAGGGACTGGCGATGGACAGCACCATCGACCACGTTGAAGTGCTGAAAGGCTCCGCTTCGCTGCTGTACGGCATCCAGAATCCCGGCGGCATTATCAACCTGGTCAGTAAAAAGCCGCAGTACGAATGGCATAGCCATCTTAGCGGCGAAACCACCAGCGTCGGCGGCGGCGCGGGCAGCGTTGATATTACCGGCCCGTTGGGCGACGGCTTTGCTTTCCGCCTGATCGCCGAACGCCAGCGCCAGAACTACTGGCGAAACTTTGGCGCCAACGAACATACGCTGCTGGCGCCATCCCTGAGCTGGTATGGCGAAAAAGCCTCTTTCAATATCAGCTATAGCGAATACAAGTTCGATATTCCGGTCGATCGCGGCACCGCCTTTATCAATAAAAAACCGGTAAATATTCCCTATAACCAGCGGCTGGACGACAGCGCCAATCACGCATGGGGCAAAAACAAACGGCTCAACATCGGTTACGGCTATAGCCTGAACGAAACCTGGGATACCCACTTTAACTATGCCTGGATGCAGCGACGCTACGACAGCAATGAAGTGCGTGCGACGGCGATTGATACAACAACGGGCGTTGTCTCCCGTCGTGCCGATGCCAATCGCGGCTTCAATCATCAAACAACTTATCTCGCGTGGGATATCGGCGGCAGCCCGGAGATCGGGGGAATGCAGCACGATATTATGCTGGGCGCTGACTACGAGCAGAACGAAACCTATAAGGCTTACTCTTATCGCGGCAAAGTGTCGAAAACCTTCAATCTTTATCATCCGGTTTATGGCGAAGAGCCGTCGGTCAACGCCAGCACGGTTTCCGACGCGCAGAGTAATCTGCGCACCAACCTCTACAGCCGTTCGCTCTATTTTAAAGACAGCATTCATCTGTCGGATAAATGGATAGCGGTAGCGGGCGCCCGCTATCAGCGCTATACCCAAACCGCGAGCAGCGGCTGGCGCGATCCGCAAACCACGCTTAACGATCGCGGCGACGCTTTTCTACCGCAGGCGGGCGTGGTGTATAAGGCGCTGCCTGACCTTTCGCTCTACGGCAGCTACAGCAAATCCTTCACGCCTTCGACGCAGACCGACGATGACGGCAACGTCGCCTCCACGGAAAAGGGCGTCACCTATGAAGTCGGCGCAAAATGGCAGATGGTTCCGGCAGTCTCCGCCACGCTGGCGCTCTACCGCATTGACGAAAAGGATATGTCGGTGTTGATCAATGGCAGCACGCGCACTATTCCCAAAGCACGTTCAACCGGCGCGGAAATTGAAATCAACGGCGAGCTGGCGCCTGACTGGCAGCTGATTGCGACTTACAGCCACGATAAAACGGAAATCGTCGAGGATGATATCAACAAGGCCAACGTGGGTAACCGGCTGGTTAATGCGCCAACCAACAGCGGCAGCCTTTACCTGACGCACGCCATGCGCTTCTCCTGGCTGCCGGGCGATATCCGCGTTGGCGGCGGCGCGCGCTATGTCGGTTCTCGCGCCGGCGATCCGGAAAACAGCTTTACGATGCCGGACTACAGGGTAGCGGACGCTTTTGTCGCCTGGGACAGCAAACTGCTGGGCAAACATACTCAGCTAAAGATCAACGTCAACAACCTGTTCGACAAAGCGTATTACGAATCCAGCGGCGGCAGTCTGCGCGTCAGCGAGGGCGCGCCGCGCGAAATCATCCTTTCCGCTTCGGTAGATTTCTGACAATGACGGGTGACTCATGAAAAAATGGCTAATCCTGCTGCTGCTGTTAGCCGGCGGCGCGACCCAGGCGAAAATCGTCACGGATATTTTGCAGCGCAACGTCACCGTGCCGGATAACCCGCAGCGCATCATGCTGGGCGAAGGAAGGCTGCTCTATACGCTTGCGCTGGTGGAAAAAGGCAATCCGCTGCGCCGCGTGGTGGGCTGGCCCGCCGATCTGCCGCGTTACGACCCGCAAACCTGGGCGCGCTACAGCGCCGCTTTTCCCGCTATCAAAAAGATCCCCCTGATTGGCGGCGCCGCGCCTGGCCAGCTTAGTGCGGAAAAAATCATCGCGCTGCGTCCGGATCTGCTGATCATGCCGCTTTACGCTAAGCGGCCCGCAGCGCAGGAGAGTTTACTGGCGCAGCTAACGGCGGCGGGCGTTCCGGTTCTCTATATTGATACGCGCGTGGACCAGCTGAATAATACCGTGCCCAGCCTGCGCATACTGGGAGAGGCGCTGGGCGATCGGCAGAAGGCGCAACGCTTTATCGCCTTTTATCAGCGGCACAGGGATCTCATTCGCGACCGGCTGCGCGAAGCGGCTCCGGCCAGGCCGCGCGTGATGCTGCAGCTGCATATTGGGCGCCGGGATGCCTGCTGTACCACGGTTGGACACGGCAACCTGGCCGAACTGCTGGCCTTTGCCGGCGGCGACAACATCGCGGCCGGCAAATTTGGCAGCGTATTTGGGCAGCTAAGCCCGGAAGCGGTGCTGGCGGCCAGGCCCGATTATTTTATCGCGACGGGCTTAGGCAGCGCGCAGCAGCTACAGCTTGGCCCGCAGGTCACAGCGCAAGCTGCCCGGGAAAGTTTCGCGCAGGCGCTGGCGAGCCAGCCGCTGCTTGCGCAGCTGGCCGCGATTCGTCAGGGCCGAACCTTAGCGATCTGGCACAATTTCTACCTCAGCCCGTGGCATCTGCTGGCGCTGGAAATCTTTGCCAAAACGCTGCATCCACAGCTTTTTACCGATCTGGATCCGGCGCAAACCCTGCAGGAGATGAACCGCGACTTCCTGCCGCTGCCGGAAAGCGGCACCTACTGGACAACAGCTCAGGAAAACTAACGGACGAAAAAAAGCCCGCATTCGCGGGCTTGAGGGTTATCAGCGGCTTCAGGCCCGCGTCAGCGGGTGAGAGCGCTACTCGTTGATGCGAGGATGCTGATTAATCAGATGTGAGCGCTTGGCTTCCAGCTCGGCAATCTGCTCGTTAATATCTTCGATCTTGCTCTCGATATTATCGTGATGCTCCTGCAGCAGCTCGCGCGCCTCGTTGATATCGGAAGCGGCCGGGGTAGCGCCGCGCAGCGGCATATTGGCCGTTTCCTTCATCATAATGCCGGTAATCAGGCCCACGACCGCGACCACCATCAGATAGTACGCCGGCATATAGAGGTTAGCGGTATATTCCACCAGCCACGCCGCCAGCGTTGGCGTCAGACCCGCCACCAGAATCGAAATATTAAAGGCGCTGGCCAGCGCGCTGTAGCGGATATGGGTAGGGAACATCGCCGGCAGCGACGAAGCCATCACGCCGGTGAAGCAGTTGAGGATCACCGCCAGCAGCAGCAGACCGGCAAAAATCAGCCCCATCACGTTACTGTTGATCAGCATAAAGCAAGGAATAGCCAGCAGCAGCAGCGCGATACTGCCAATAATCACAAACGGACGGCGGCCAAACTTGTCGCTCATCAGGCCCATTACCGGCTGCACGAACAGCATACCGATCATAATCGCGATAATAATCATTACGCCGTGATCTTCGGAGTAGTGAAGGTTATGCGACAGGTAGCTCGGCATATAGGTGAGCAGCATGTAATAGGTAACGTTAGTGGAAAGCACCAGGCCGATACAGGCCAGCAGGCTTTTCCAGTGTTTGGTCGCGATCTCCTTGAAGGAGACTTTCGGCCCGTCGGCCAGGCCTTCGCGGTCGCCCTGTTCCAGCTTGTCGACATGCTGCTGAAACGCCGGGGTTTCTTCCAGCGCGTTACGCAGATAGATACCGATTAATCCCAGCGGCAGCGCAACGAAGAACGGAATACGCCAGCCCCAGTCGAGGAAGTTCGCTTCGCCGACTACGGTAGAGATCAGCACCACCAGGCCCGCGCCGGTAACGAAGCCGACAATGGAACCAAAATCGAGCCAGCTGCCCATAAAGCCGCGTTTGCGGTCAGGTGAGTATTCGGCGACGAAGATAGAAGCGCCGGTATATTCCCCGCCTACCGAGAAGCCCTGCGCCATTTTGCACAGCAGCAGCAGAATGGGCGCCCAGATACCGATACTGGCATGAGAGGGGATCAGGCCGATACAGAAGGTACTGACCGACATGATCACGATAGTGACAGAGAGGATTTTCTGACGGCCATACTTATCGCCCAGCGCGCCAAAAAACAGGCCGCCAAGCGGACGGATCAGGAAAGGAACGGAGAAGGTCGCCAGCGCGGCGATCATCTGCAAGCCGGGGTCGGCGCCAGGGAAAAATACCTGGCCCAGCGCATAGGCCACAAAGCCGTATACCCCAAAGTCAAACCACTCCATGGCGTTACCAAGCGACGCTGCGGTAATGGCTTTGCGTAATCTGGCATCATCAATGATCGTTACGTCTTTCAAGCCAATCGGCTTAACACGCTTCCTACGTAGCTTCATATAAAGCACCCTGTAATTGACTGTTTCCCAGTAAAATTCTCCGCTCTGTCCTGTGCCGCCGTGGCACGCGGGCAAAGCGGAATAGCGTACGGACTTTTGCCCTGCAGACAGTGATAAGTAGCAAATTTGTTGTTTACTCAGCAAATATCTGTCTGCTTTTAGTATATCGTCTCTGTGCCGTGTAACATAATTTCTAACTGAAATCAGATTGCGTAACCTGCACTGCGTGAGGGAAGGGGCCGGCGTGCGATGCGAGAAGAGGCTTAAAAGAGGCGCCAACGGCGGGTAACTGCGCTAAATAAACCGTAACAACCTATTTTTTATATTAAAATTAAGTCGGAACCGCCGCCGGATTGAGTATTGCGCCCGCTAACCCGATCGGTAATACTGCCCGCCGCAGTCATGCGGGGGAGGCAATGTATAATAAAAAAAGCGTTCATTTTGTAAATTACTGGCTGGAAAGCACAGAGGCGAATTTAAAATTTTTCCGCGCGTCGCGCCGCTTTCTCCCTGATAACACCAGGGTTTATTCACCGATAAATACCTGGCTTTATTGTGGAAAAATAATCGACAAAGTGGCTAATCGTCGCGTCGGAATAAGCGAATTTCCCTTTTTGCACAGCGCGGCTAAAGTTCGATTATTTCTTATTAAGGTGTTTGATTTACATAGTTTTTTAAGCTCTTCTCCTCTCTGTAAACATCCACGTAAAAGCGCCTCTGAAATTGAGTTCGAACAGCAGCAGTGTCTGAAACAGATCAGGCAAACCCTGAACAGAATAAAGGCGCGCGCCAGAGCCCGCTGTGAAGACGCAGGAATAAAATATAACGGACAGAAAATAGTGTTAACGGATGAAGAAGTAAAAGTGGCATTGCGGGCGGCACTTAAAAATCGCAAATGAAATTGAAAATCGTTACGCCTTATTTTCCACGCTATTAATTCAGACCCGTTTATATCAGCGGCTGCTGGCCTTCCTCTTGCATCCAGGCCATCAGCGTACTGCTGGCCATTGGACGAGCGTAATAATAGCCCTGAATAAAAACCACGCCGCGCGCTTTCAGATAGCGCAGCTGGGTAGCGGTTTCCACGCCTTCGGCCACGATTTTTAACCCCAGCTTATGGCTCAGCATGATGATGGCGTCCAGCACCGGCGCCTCGCCCTCTACGGTTTCGATAGCGTTGATAAAGCCGCGATCGATCTTCAGGTAATCCAGCGGAAAGGTCTGCAGGTAAGAGAGCGAGCAGTGGCCGGTACCGAAATCATCAATCGCGATATGAATCCCTTCGCTGCGCAACTGCTGCAGTTTTTGCACCACATCCTCGCCGTCGGAAAGCAGGCTGCGCTCGGTCAGCTCCAGCGTAATATCCGGCTGGTGTACCGCCATTCCCGCAGCGAAATAGCGGATATCGTCGACAAAGCTGGCGTGGTGCACGTGCGCTGCGGCGACGTTGATCGCCAGCCGGAAATCGGGCGGCAGAACCCACTGTTTCGCATCCTCCAGCACCAGATCGATCAGATGGCGGGTCAGCGGAATAATCATCTCTTCCGCTTCCGCCGCGGCGATAAACAGATCCGGCCTTACCCAGCCGCCGCCGGGCCGCTGCCAGCGCATCAGGATCTCCGCGCCGCTGACTTTGCCGGTAGCGATATGGTAAACGGGCTGATAGTTGACCGAAAACTCACGGTGCAGAATGGCCCGCCGCAGCTGATCGCGCAGTGACAGCTTGCGCTTCAGCCAGCTATTAGTCACGGTCATCAGCAGCAGCGAAAGGATCAGCGCCATCGGCAGATAGGTAAACAGACTGCGCCGCCAGTTCAGGGCGATGTCGCTGCCGGGCGAGGTGACGCGCACGATGATCGGATAGCGATGGGCGTTTTTACTCAGCGTCACCGCCTGCAGCAGGCTGCGTTCAGGCGATTCCCCGGTATGGCTGGCAAGCGCGAAGCCACTGCCAAACTGAAGCGTAATGCTGTCGTGCTGGCTTCTGCCAACGGCGCTCATCACATCTGACAGATATTGCCCGTCGACCAGCACAAAAGCGCTGAACGGCAAGGTCATGTTACGCACGAAAATCACGGCCGGTCGATCCCGCACGGCCCAGGTTTTACCGAGCGAAAGCATCCACTGCGCCTGAGGGTGCTCCGGCAGCGGACGCTGAATAATGGTAGCAAGCTCTTTCGTCAGTCCGCCGAACGCGGAAGAACAGGTCACCGTATCATTTTTGATAACGCCTACCGAACGAAAATAGGGATAGAGCGCCGCATACTGGCGCAGCCGATCGTTGATAGCCGCACAGGGCTGTTCGGGTAGCGGCTCAAGCTGGTCGATCATCCTCCAGGCCCGATCGCCGATCGCTTCCGCGTGCGCCAGCAGCATATCCGCGGTCGCCGCCTGCTGGCGCTTCACGATCTGCCTGGCGTCGATAAAGGTAAATATCAGGCAGAGGATCAGCGGCACCGAACCCGCAACGGCCAGCAGCACGCCTTTCCTTTCACCGTATTTTTTCGGCAAATCCATCCAGTAACCTCGGTTAGCGGCATTCCTGCGCCACCTGAAAAAGGTAAAGGTAGCATGGCGCCGGAAAAAAGTTTCGCCGCCGCGCCGCGCATTGTCGCTTAGTTAATTTTATGCAATTTATTCTCAGATTGATCGTTTCCGTCGCGCGTTTCTTCTGTGTCAGGATGCTCTGGCCCGGCTCCGGCCATCCATCATGCTGTAACTGAGGAGATTTTTTATGGTTCATGATGCCGCATCGCTACGCGCGCGCATTACCGACGCGGAGTGGCAGGCTCGCGTCAAATTGGCGCAGTGCTATCAGCTGGCCGCGCGGTTACGCTGGACCGACCATATCTATACGCATTTCTCGCTACGGGTACCGGGCGAGAAGCCGCATTTCCTGATCAACGCCTACGGCCAGACTTTTGACGAAATCGCCCCAGAAACCCTGGTAAAAGTCGATCTGGACGGCGAAATTCTGGACGATCCTTCCGGATTGGGAATTAACCCGGCTGGCTACGTTATTCACAGCGCCATTCACCGCGCTCGCCCGCAGACTCATGCCGTGCTGCATACCCATACGGCGGCGGGCATTGGCGTCGCGGCGCAAAAAAACGGTCTGCTGATGATTTCGCAGCACAGTATGCGCTTCTGGCAGCGGCTGGCTTATCACGACTATGAAGGCATCGCGCTGGACCTGGACGAACAGCAGCGCATCGTCGCGGATCTGGGCGATCTTGATGCGCTGATCCTGCGCAATCACGGCTTGCTTGCCTGCGGCCAGCAGCTGGAAGAGGCTTTCTATAACCTCTACTACCTGGAGCGGGCCTGCGTGGCGCAGCTGGCGGCGCAGGCTGGCGGCGCCGAACTGCTTATCGTGTCCGACGAGGTAGCGGAAAAAGCCGCGCGGGTTTTCGATAACGGCATAAAAAATAAAAAGTATCTGCTGCACTGGGATGCTTATATACGACAGCTGCAGCGCGGCGCGCTTTAAGGAACATCGATGAACAAAGGAAAAAGCGCGCTGGCGCTGCTGCTGGGAATGGTGATGGCCATCGGCGCGGCCAGAGCGGAAAAGGTGACTTTAGTGCTGGGCGATCAGGCGCGTAATCTGCGCTCGCTGGTAGAGGCATCGGGCGTAATGAAGGACGCGCCGTACGACTATCGCTGGGCCAACTTTCAGGGCGCCGCGCCGCTGTTTGAGGCGCAGCGCGCCGGCGCGGTAGACACTTCTTACGCGGGCGATCTGCCGGTGTTGATGGCGGCTTCCGGCGGCGTCGATCTCAAAATCATTGCCACCAATGTCGGTGACGGCGCCGCCAATGGCCTGATCGTGCCTGCGGATTCGCCGCTGCGCAGCGTAAAAGATCTGGCTGGCAAAACGGTAGTGGTCTCCTCCGCGCGCGGCAGCATCTCCCAGCATCTGCTGTATGAAGCGCTGAAAGAGGCCGGCGTGCCGCAAACGGCGGTTTCCATACGCTTTGTGCTGCCTACCGACGCCAGCGCGGCGTTTAACGCCGGGCAAATCGCCGCCTGGGCCACCTTCGATCCCTATCTGGGGATAGCGGAACAGCATGGCGCGCGGCTGCTGCGCGACAGCAAAGGGTTAACCACCTCGCTCTCCTTCGTGACCGCTACCGGTAGCTCGCTGCAGGATCCGCAAAAACGGCTGGCCATCGCCGACTTTGCCCGCCGTCTGGCGAAGGCGCGCGCCTGGGGAATCGCGCATCCCGCAGACTATAACCAGGTTTACTCAACCCTTACCCGACTCTCTCCCACGGAAGCGAAAGTGATAACCAGCCGTATCTCTCACGGCATACGGCCGGTAGCACCGGAAGATATCGCCAAAGTCCAACGGGTAGCGGATCTCTTCTCGTCGCTGGCTATCCTGCCCAACAAGGTTGACGTGCAGGCGATAACCGATAGCAGCGTCTTTGATGCGCGCTGACGCTACTTCTGTACTTTAGGCTTGGGCGTTCGTGGCGGCCTGCCGTTACCCAGCAGGATCGCCAGCTTGCTGCCGCCAGGCGTGGTTTCCATCAGGATTTTGCACACGCTGGTGAGCGGCACCGAAAGCAGCATTCCCACCGGCCCCAGCAGCCAGCCCCAGAAAATCAGCGACAGGAACACCACCAGGCTGGAGAGCCCCAGGCCTTTGCCCATCACGCGTGGTTCCAGCATATTGCCAAACACCATATGGATCGCGCTGAACAGCGCGGCCACCAGCGCCGCCTCATAAACGCCGTTCAGCAGCAGCGCCTGCAGCGTGGGAGGAATACCGGCGATAACCGGGCCGATATTGGGAATATAGTTCAGGACAAACGCCACCACGCCCCACATCAGCGCGAACTTCACTCCCAGCAGCATCAGCACCAGCCAGACGGCGAAGCCGGTAATCAGGCTAATCAGCGTCTTCAGCGCCAGGTAGTGCGTGACGCCTTTCAGCGCCTTATGCAGCCCGGCAATGCGGATCTTGGGATTAATCAGCGCGAAACGCAGCTTGTAGGGCAGGTGGTGCACCTCAAACAGCATAAACACCACCGTCATAATCAGCAGCACCAGGTTGGTCAGCGCGCCGGAAAACTGACTGAGGATCAGCGTTGCCATGCCCATAATCGCATTGGGATCGAGCCGCGCGGCCAGGCTGTTGGTGGAGAGGTTGATATGAAAAGGCGCGACGACGTGCTGCAGCTGCGCCAGCTTTTGCGTCATCTGCTGCTGCAGCTGCGGATAGACGGTGGAGAACTCATCCAGTGAGCCAGCAATCATCGCCACCAATAGCCCCAGGGCGATCAGTACCGCCGCGATCACCAGGCTGATAGCCATGCCGCGCCGGGCGCCGCGCCGCATCAGTATAGTCACCAAAGGGTTTAAAATAATGGCCAGAAACAGGGCCAGTAAAAAAGGGACCAGAATAGCGGAGGCCGCCTTGATGCCGGCCAGAATCACAACCAGCGTCGCCATTTTCAGCAGCATATTCTGCCCCATCTTCTCCTGCTGCGGTACGTTCATTCCTTCTCCTTCAGGCGTTTTGTGTTTAAGTGTAGCGGCTGTTTATCGCCAGGCGGTTGATTTCAGGAAAGCTCTCAGACGCGGCTATTTTTCACGCCCTGGGCCAGCAATAGCTGGTCTGGCTCGACCACGAGCTAAACCACAACGCAACGCTAATTTCCGCCTTGCCCCTCGGCACAGGCCGGAATCGGGTTATAGTTACCCTTCATTCCACCCCGGACAGGACATCTGTTGCCATGCCTGAACAACCCGCGCCGGAGACCACGGGCGCTTTACGCCTGAACCTGCGCATTATCGCCGTCGTCATCTTTAACTTCGCCGCCTATCTGACCATCGGTCTGCCGCTGGCGGTCTTGCCTGGCTACGTCCATGACGTGATGGGCTATAGCGCGTTCTGGGCCGGGCTGGTGGTCAGCCTGCAGTATTTCGCCACCTTGCTCAGCCGTCCATACGCGGGCCGCTTCGCCGATCTGCTGGGGCCGAAAAAAGTGGTGGTAATGGGGCTTGGCGGCTGTCTGCTCAGCGGGTTGTGCTACGCGCTTGCCGCGTTAAGCGCGGCGATCCCCATGGTCAGCCTGCTTCTGCTTTGCCTCGGCAGGGTGATACTGGGCGTCGGACAGAGCTTCGCTGGCACAGGCTCAACCTTGTGGGGCGTTGGCGTAGTAGGATCGCTGCATATTGGCCGCGTTATCTCCTGGAACGGCATTTTCACCTACGGCGCGATGGCGATTGGCGCGCCGCTGGGCGTGGCCATCTATCGCTGGGGCGGGCTGCTGCTGCTCGCGGGCGTGGTGACGACGATTGCGCTGCTGGCCGTGCTGATGGCGCTGCCGCGGCCCGCGGTAAAAAGCGCTAAAGGTAGGCCGCTGCCGTTTCGCGCCGTACTGGGCAAGGTCTGGCGCTTCGGGATGATTCTGGCGATGGGATCGGCCGGCTTTGGCGTTATCGCCACTTTTATTACGCTCTTTTATCAGGATAAAGGTTGGGACGGCGCGGCCTGGGCGCTGACGCTGTTCAGCGGCGCCTTTGTCGGCACGCGCCTGCTGTTCCCTAATGCCATCAACCGGCACGGCGGACTGATGGTGGCGGCGGTCTGCTTTGCCGTAGAAGCTATCGGCCTGTTCCTGGTCTGGGGCGCGACCGATCCGTGGATGGCTAAGCTGGGTGCGCTGCTGACCGGCGCCGGTTTCTCGCTGGTTTTCCCGGCAATCGGCGTGGTGGCGGTTAAGGCCGTACCGGCGCAAAATCAGGGCAGCGCGCTGGCGACCTATACCGCGTTTATGGATCTTTCGCTGGGCGTTACCGGGCCGCTGGCCGGGCTGGTAATGAGCTATGCCGGCGTGCCGGTTATCTATCTGCTTAGCGCGCTGCTGGTCTGTCTGGCGATGCTGCTGACGCTGAAAGCCCGCCGTGCGCAGCCGGAAAGCAGCTAAATAAGTCGGCATAATTAAGGCGATGGCGATTTTCAGGCGGGCTTTGCATATAGCGAACAGGTGATCTTCGCCAGCGTCAAACTCAGGCAGCTTTGATTCGTGAAAGCTCTGTGCGCAGGGTTAAAAAAAAGGGCGGCCATTCAGGCCGCCAGGTACGACACAGATAAAAGAGAGGAAAGAGTGAGATTGATGACAAACCCGGCGTTACTGTTGTCGCTTGCGAACAGCGGTAGAGGCAAAGCGGAACACAGACACGCCTTGAATACGTCCCTGTAAGCTCGTCTGGCGCGTCCATGCGCCAAAATTTATCCGCTCAGCCTCTGCCGCCGTGAAACAGCGGTGTTGTGGTGAAAAAAGCCAGCCTGCACCAACTGTTAAGGTTTGCCAGCCGTCTGGCGTGGCCGACGTACGAACCCGGTTCGCCCGTTGAAAAACATTTATGCCTGCAGCAGGCTGAGGCTCTGGCGGATCTCGCGTTCGATATCCGCCGTGCTCCAGCTCTCCATAATGGAAGAGAAAGGCTCCAGCGCGTACACGCCGCGATAGCCCATGCGCTCCAGCCGCTGCACCTGAGCCACGCTCTTAAGCAGGTCGCCTTCGCTCAGCATAATGCGCTCTTCGTCAGTCAGCTCCGCCGTTGGGCGCGTATCTTCGACGCCGGACAGATGAACCAGACCGATATTGTCGATATCGATGCCATTTTCAAATTCGTCTTCCGCTTTTTCGTACAGATGGTGATGAAAGGTATCCAGCATCAGACGGAAAGGTACGCTGGCGTCGCGGATCAGCGCCTGGGCATGCACGGCGGAGCGCAGCGAACTGACCGGGAAGCCCAGCGGCTCTACCAGGCCTTCAACGCCATACTTCGCGAACAGCGGCGCCAGTTTTTTCAGCGCGGCGATGGTTTCTTCCGCCGAAACCGGCGTACCGTCGTTGAGCGGGCAAAGCACCAGCGCCTTCGCGCCGACGCCGTTGGCGTCCTTCAGCAGGGCTTCCGTCTTCGCCAGCAGCGCGTCGTCCGCCTGATTAAACGGGTAAACGGCGTTAATGGTGACGATTTCCAGGCCATAGCGCTGCGCCAGCTCGCGTACTTCTTCATGGCTCAGGTCATCGGTGACTTTGCCGCTGCGCATATCGTTGCGCAGTTCGACTTTATTTAAACCGAGGCCATGAACCAGCTGAAAAAATGGCTCAATGCCGAGATTGGGAGCGATCTTGCGGTTGATACAGAAACGGGTTGAATCAATAGCCATCTTGCTGCTCCTGCAAAATAAAAGGGATAGATATCGACAACGTTGGCAAAGGGCGCTGGCCGCTAAGCCGTGCGGCTGCCGCTGTTCAGCCCGTTTCGCGGCCCGTCGTTCGCTACGGATGATAAAAACATTTATTTCATATAAAGGGAATAATGAAACTTAAATTTTTGGATCTTTCTCGCAAAATTTCATTTTTTGGCCTGGCCGCCGCTGAAGATTGGGCCACTTTCAGCTGGCTCGCGTGAGGCGGTTTTCTGCAGGGAAGCGGGTGTTTTATCCCTGATAAAGCCCGCAGGCTGGGGGTTTTTCTTTTTTTGACGCTCAGGCCGACAGGTTACGGCTTTGACAAGTCACGCGCTGAAAAAATGCGATCTGCGCCGCTAAAAACAGATTTTCTAAAGTGGAATATTTGAAAAATTTATTCCAATATAATAGTGTCATTGCACGCATTCGGGCGTTGACCGGCCAGGCAGCTGCGGCAAGCAACTTCCGGCAGGAGATCCCTACATTCAAGAGGCCAGAACATGACTATTACAGGAAACTTTATTGGCGGAAAAACCTCTCTGAGCGCCAGCAATGAAACGATTCCGGTTTACGATCCGGCGACCGGAAAGCCGGTGCGTGAGGTGACGCAAAGCACGGCGGAAGAGGTTGCTCACGCCATTGAAGTTGCGCACAACGCTTTTGAAGGCTGGTCACGCACCTCGCCTCTGCGCCGCGCGCGCATCCTGTTTAATTTCAAAGCCCTGATGGAACAGCATCGCGACGAGCTGGCCGCGCTGATCGTCAGCGAGCATGGCAAAGTCTGGTCAGATGCGCTGGGCGAGCTGACCCGGGGTATGGAAGTCGTCGAGTTCGCCTGCGGCATTCCGCATTTGATTAAAGGCGAAAATTCGCCGGACGTGGCCACGGGCGTGGACAGCTACTCGCTGATGCAGCCGCTGGGCGTGGTGGCGGGCATTACGCCGTTCAACTTCCCGGCGATGGTGCCGCTGTGGATGTTCCCTGTTGCGCTGGCCTGCGGCAACACTTTCGTGCTTAAGCCGCCGGCGCTGGACCCTTCCGTCTCCGTACGCATGGCCGAACTGCTGACGGAAGCCGGTCTGCCGGACGGCGTCTTTAACGTGATTCACTGCGCTAACGAAGACGCCGAACAGCTTTATACCGACGAGCGGGTGCAGGCGGTGAGCTTTGTCGGTTCTTCCGGCGTGGCCGAACACATCTATAAAACCGCCAGCGCGCACGGCAAGCGCGTGCAGGCTTTCGGCGCGGCGAAAAACCACGCCATCGTCATGCCGGACGCGGATCTGGATGCGACGGTCAACGCCATTATGGGCGGCGCCTTCGGTTCTGCGGGCGAACGCTGCATGGCGCTGCCGGTTGTGGTCGCGGTGGGCGATGATACCGCCGACAAACTGATCGCCGCCCTGACGCCGCTGGTCAAAGCTCTGCGCGTCGGTCCAGGTATGCAGCAGGGCAGTGAAGAGAACGAGATGGGGCCGGTGGTTTCCGCCGCGCACCAGAAGAAAGTGCTGGGCTATATCGACAAGGGCGTGGAAGAGGGCGCGAAACTGGTGGTGGACGGGCGTAATCTTCAGGTGCCGGGCCACGCGGAAGGCTACTACGTCGGCGGTACGCTGTTCGATGATGTGACGTCGGATATGGTGATTTGGCGGGAAGAGATCTTTGGCCCGGTGCTCAGCATCATGCGCGCGCCGGATTACGCCACGGCGCTGAAGCTGGTCAACAGTCACGAGTTCGGCAACGGCAGCGCCATCTTTACCAGCAACGGCCACATCGGACGCGACTTTGTGCGCGAAGTGCAGGCGGGCATGGTCGGCGTAAACGTTCCGGTACCGGTGCCGATGGCGTTCCACAGCTTTGGCGGCTGGAAACGCTCCGTCTTTGGCGCCCTGAACGTGCACGGGCCGGACGGCGTTCGTTTCTATACCCGCATGAAAACCGCAACCGTGCGCTGGCCGAGCGGTCAGAAAACGGTTTCTGAATTCAGTATGCCAACGCTGGGCTAATTCATTTAAGGAGAAGCGCTATGTCATTGCTGTCCAAAGCACAAAGCCCGGATGCGCAGGGACGTATCCAGCAGGTTACGCCGGAAAGCGCGAACTGGCGCTATGTGGGTTTTGAAGCTTACCAGCTGAAACAGGGCCAGACGCTACAGCTGGAAAGCGGCAGCCAGGAGCTGTGTCTGGTGCTGGTCGCCGGGCTGGCCTCGGTGAAGACTCGCTATGCGGAGTTCCCCGATATCGGCAAGCGGATGTCGCCCTTCGAGCGCACGCCGCCTTATTCGGTTTATGTTCCGCACGACGACAAGGTCGAGGTGCGGGCCGACACCGATCTGGAGCTGGCGGTCTGCCGGGCGCCCGGAAACGGCAATCTGCCGGCGCGGCTGATTGCGCCTGGCGACGTGGGCGTCGAAAAACGCGGCAAAGGGCGCAACAGGCGGCTGGTGCATAATATCCTGCCTGACGATAAGCCAGCGGACAGTCTGCTGGTGGTAGAAGTTTATACCGATGAGGGCGACACCAGCTCTTATCCCAGCCATAAGCACGATACGGAAAACTCGGAAACCGAAACCTATCTGGAAGAAACCTATTATCACCGTTTCAATCCGGAACAGGGCTTCGCTATGCAGCGCGTTTATACCGACGATCGCTCGCTGGATGAGTGCATGGCGGCCTATAACCACGATGTGGTGACGGTGCCGCGCGGCTACCATCCGGTGGCGACCATTGCCGGTTATGACAACTACTACCTCAACGTTATGGCCGGGCCGGTTCGCCTGTGGAAGTTCAGCTGGGAAAACGATCACGCCTGGGTAAACAGCGAAGAGTATCCGCGCAAATAGCCTTACAGCAGCAGGTTGAGAGGGATTTTCCCTCTCAACTTCACGCCTACTCCTGCTCCCGATCTTTTTTCAATTTCCGTAACAGTAGCCACATCCGTACCGTACGCACTGACAGTCGGCTGACATCGGGCGCATCGGGCAGCTTGTGGTGATGCTGGTAGCCATTAAAGAATAGATTTAGCGTCACGGCGCTGATAGTTGCCAGCATAATGCCGCTGTGCAGCAGCGGCTGCATAAAGGCGGGGAGTTTGGCAAAGAAATCGTGCGAGAGCGTTGGCGTCATGCCTACCCCCAGACTAATCGCCACGATATAAAGGTTATAGCGGTTAGTGGAATAGTTGTTTCTCGCCAGAATACGGATGCCCGTAGCCAGCACCATCCCGAACATCACCAGTCCGGCGCCGCCCAGCACAAACTGGGGGATGGAAGCGACCAGCACTGCCATTTTGGGCACCATGCCAAACACCAGCAGAATAACGCCTGAAGCCACACAAACCCATCTGCTGTGCACTCGCGTCACGCTGACCAGCCCCACATTTTGCGAAAAGGAAGTATGGGGAAAGCTGTTAAAGAGGCCGCCGAACAGCGTGCCTATGCCATCAACGCGCAGACCGCGCACTATGTCGTCAGAGGTCAGCTTGCGGCCAACGATATCGCCCAGCGCCAGAAACATCCCCATTGACTCAATAAACACGATGATCAGCACGGCGGACATAGTCAGAATCGAGACGGGATCGAAAACCGGCTCGCCCAACGCCAGCGGCGTAACCACGGCAAACCAGGCGGCGTCGTGCAGTCCGGCAAGGTTGACCTCGTTTATCATCAGGGAAAGGATAAAGCCGAAAATGATGCCCAACAGCACCGCGATATTGGACAGAAAGCCTTTGGCAAAGCGGGTTACCAGCAGAATAAACAGCAGCACCGCAAACGAGATCGACAGGTAAACCGGGCTGCCATAGTCCGGATTGCCTTTGCCTCCCGCAGCCCAGTCCACGCCAACCTGAATAATGCTCAGGCCGATAGAGGTAATCACTATGCCGGTGACCAGCGGAGGAAAGAGCGGCATCAGCCTGCCCACTACCGGTGCTAACAGCGTGGTAATTAAACCGGCGCCTATCGTGGCGCCAAAAATACCCAGCAGGCCGATATCCGGATTCATGCCGATAGCGATCATTGGCGTAACGGCAGCGAAGGTCACGGACATAATTACCGGCAGGCGGATCCCCATAAAGCGTCCAATACCGATGCACTGCATCAGCGTAACTATGCCGCAGCAGAACAGATCGGAGCTGATAAGCAGAGCCACGGTCTCTTTGCTCAGGCCCAGACGATCGCCAATCATTAACGGCACGGCAACCGCGCCGGCGTACATCACCAGTACGTGCTGTAGCCCCAGAATAAAGAGCTTGCCGGGCGTGGTAAGGCGATCGACTTCGTCTTCGTGGTGCACATCGTTCACGGATGAAGCAGAGTGCGGATCAAGAGCGCTCATAATAATCTTTCCTTTTTTATCAAAGCTCCGTCATGTTTTGCCACAGTCTGGCTGCGGCTTTGCGCGCGCGCGCGTAGATCGGTTCAACCTCAAAGGGGAACTGCCGATCTTCGTAGACCAGCCTGCCGGCGATAATGACGCTGTGCACCGACGCGCTGTTGAGGCCGAACGCGAAATGCCCGGCCAGGTTTTCCGCCCGCAGCGGCGTGGGGGAAACGTAATCGCAAATGGTCAGATCGGCGGTATAGCCTGCCGCCAGCTGGCCGAACGGCTGTGCGAAGTTGCGCTCCAGCAGAATATTGCCGTTGTGCAGCATGCGCAGAAAGCTGTCGGGCCAGAGCGGGCCGCCCGCGTCACGATGTTTGAAACAGGCGAATTTCAGCTCTTCAAACATATCGGCGCCGATGCCATCGGTACCGAGCGCCGCCAGCTGATAGCCGGGCAGCTGGTGGTTATAGCCGACATGGTTGTTCATATTGGAACGGGCGTTATGCGCCAGGCAGGCGCGGTGCCGGTTGAGCAGGGCGATCTCATCGGCAGAGAGCCAGAGTGCATGAGCGATAAGCGTTTTCTCATCCAGCAAATCGAATTTCTCGAGGCGGGCGATGGGATCCATGCCGTACTTATCGTGGCTGTGCGAAACGTCGTAACGATCTTCCGCCACGTGAATATGCAGGCCACGTCCGGTTTCCCGCTTCGCCTCGGCCAGCATTTTCAGGCCAGCATCCGGCACGGTAAACGGCGCATGGGCGCCGAGGTGGCACTCTACCAGCCTTTCTTCCGGGCTGTCGTCCCGTCGGGAGTCGATCAGACGGGCAAAATCGATATTCTCTCTCACGCCCGCCTCCAGCTCCTGCAGGCCGCCATTACGATCCGTGGTTTCAAAACAGGTCATGCCGCGTAGTCCGGCTTCGATAAAGCCACGACGCAGGATCGCCAGCGATCCTCTGATAAAATGGGGTGAGGCGTGATGATCGATAACTGCGGTACAGCCATGCCGGATCGCTTCCAGCGAGCAGATCAGACCGCTGTAGTAGAGCGACTCTTCGTCCAGCGCCCGATCCAGCCGCCACCACAGGTTTTTTAACGTCGAGATAAAATCCGGGCAGGGCGGAATGGGTGCCAGAATGCCGCGCGAAAGGCCGGAGTAAAAATGATTGTGCGCGCAAACCAGACCCGGCATAACCAGCTTGCCGTACAGCGGTTTACACTGCGCATCAGGATAATCTGCCGACAAATCGCGGCCAACGGCGATAATTTTGTCACCATCGATCGCGATATCGCTGTTTTCAACAATCCTGGCAGGGTAAAAGTTAACAAGGGTAGCGTTTTTTAGCAGCAGCATAGCTATTCCTCCACTCTGCCCAGCAGATAAGCATGATGCTGGCGCGTATAGCTGATAACGCGGGCCATCGTCTGCAGCTCGTCAGGCACCGCTTCCGCAACCTCGCCCCGATCGTCGATTTTCAGCTGCCAGACGCGCCGATCGAGACGTAGCCGGAGGCTCTCTTTATCAAGCAGAAAGCCGGGGTTGGTACTGTTGTCGAAATCGTCCCGGCGGCTGAAAAGGGTGATTTTGTCTTTGTAGGGTTTGCCCTGCCACGGGCAGAACTGCGCGCAGTTGCCGCATTCGTTGCAGAGCGCATCCAGATGCAGGATCTGCTGGCGGCTGTCGAATCCCGGTACGGCGAGCGCGACGTTGGCGCGGTTGGGACAGACATCCACGCAGCGGGCGCAGACGTAGTTGCACTCCAGGCAGCGTGCCGCCTCCTGACGCGCAAAAGCTTCCTGGTCGTCGTCGCCGATTTGCCGCACGGCGACGATGCCGTGTCGACGATAGAGGGCAAGGGGATCGCGGTTCAGCCAGCGCTTGTGCTCGTCGTCGCAGTGGATATTTTCCCGCCTGAGAATGGCGCGTGTCGCTTTGCGTGCGGCGCCAATCGCGGCCACCACCGAGGCCGGCCCGCTCTGCGCATCGCCAATTAAGAAAACGTTCGGCTGGCGGGTTTCCAGCGTATGCGGATCGACTTCGACCAGGCCATCAGCGCTCAGCGGCAGGCCGAGACGGCTGAGCGCCCGCTCGTCCGGCTTCTCGCCGGTAGCGGTGATCAGCGCGTTGAAGCGTTTGCTCAGCGTCCTTGCTGTGGCTACCGGACGGCGGCGACCCTGCCGATCCGGTTCGCCCGGTTCCATTACCCGCAGCAGCAGGCTGCCGTCTGGCGCGAAGCTTTCCGGGTTTACCAGCGTCATAAACTGCACGCCGTCGCGTCTGGCTTCGGCTATCTCTTCCGGCCAGGCGGGCATATCCCGCTCTTCCCGACGATACAGCAGCGTTACCGAGCGCACAGTTGGCACTCTCAGCGCCGCTCTGGCGCAGTCCATTGCAGTGTTGCCGGCGCCGACCACTGCCACATCGCCCTGAATCGCGGGATCGACGCGCTGCTGGTTAAAAGCCTGCAAAAATGTAAAGGCGTTAAAGACATGGGGATTGCCGCCCGTCAGCGACAGCTCGCTGCTTTTTCCCGCGCCGATACCGATGCAGATCCAGTTAAAGCCCTGCTGGCGAAGCTGCTCAATGGTCAGATTAGGATCGCAATCGAACTCGAATTTCACGCCGTGATCGGCAATAAACTCAATATCCTGCTCTATCAGCCGTGCCGGAATGCGGAATTGCGGCACGATATGTCGCACTACGCCGCCAGGGCTGGCTTCGCGCTCAAATACGGTTACCGGATGGCCCGCCCGAGCGAGGAAAAAGGCGGCAGCGAGCCCTGCCGGCCCGGCACCCAGCACGGCAGCGGGATGCTTGTCGCCCGATCCTGCCGGTTTATGCCAGCGTCGACGATACTCATCCCAGCCTTTTTCCAGCACGATTTTCTTGATACGTCGGATATTCAGCGCGTTGTCGTAATCCAGACGGGTACAGTTATTTTGGCACTGGTGATCGCAGATATGCCCGGTGATAGCCGGTAAGGCGTTGCGCTGATAGATCAGATCCAGCGCTTCGACATAGCGGCCTTCTCCCGCCAGGCGCAGATACTCCGGAATATCCTGACGGATAGCGCACGCGGTGACACAAGGCGCGACGTAGCAGTCGGTTAGCGGCAGCGGGCCGCCAGCGTCGATCTGCTCGCGGGATTTCCAGGCTTTTTGCGCCCAGCTGGCGCTTAGCGCTTCGTCAGCCAGCTTTTGCAGCGCTGGCACATCTATGCTCTGACGCTCCCAGCCCTGGCTGTTTTCCAGAATTTGCGCGCAGGCTTTCATGCGCAGATAGCCGCCGGGTTTAAGCAAATCGGTCGCCATGGTGATCGGCTGGATGCCGGTAGCGAAGATAGCCGCGATATTGTACTGGCTGGCGCCGCCGGAATAGGAGATGGGCAGCCTGCCGGAAAAATGCGTGGAGAGCAGTGCCGCGACGTTGATCGACAGCGGATAGAGCGCGCGGCCCGACATATACATCTCTTCGCCGGGCAGGCGATGCTTGTGGTTGCGGGCGCCCAGCGTATTGGTCAGCTTCACGCCGAAAGCGCGCTGTTTTTCCCGGCCCAGCGCCAGCAGCCTTTCCAGCATCCCCAGCGCCTGATCCAGCGGCAGGTCGTGGCTGAAGGACTCTTCGCTTAAAGCGATATAGTCGAAGCCGTTGTTATCCAGAATCTGGCGCACGCGCTGATAGCCGAGCAGCGTAGGATTAAGTTTAACAAAGGTATGCAGCTGTTTTTCCGCCAGCATATAGCGGCAAATGGATTCGATTTCGTCAGGCGGGCAGCCATGCATGGTGGAGAGCGTGACGCTGTTAACCAGATGGCTGGAGATACTGGCGGGCAGCGCCGCTAAGTCGGCAGGCTGCGCTTTTTGCAGCAGCCGCCAGCCGCCGCGCGCAATAAAGCGCCGCAGCGTTTGCTGGTAGAGCGCGAATTTCTCATTTTGAGCGGCGTCCAGCATCTCATTGATAAAGGCCTGCATGGGCGGCTGTTTTATCCCCTGCAGATCGTAGCCGACGCTCATATTAAAGATAAAAGAGCGCTCTCCATTACTTCGCGGCGTGAAAATCGCCTGCAGCAGATGCAGCGCAAACCAGGCTTTCAGATACTCATTCCAGGCTTTTTTCAGGGTAAATTCGGTAGACCATTCGGTATTGAACGCTTCGTCGCTGGCGTCGATACAGGGTTTTTCCAGCTCCAGCCTGTCCAGGATCTGTACGGTTTTCAGTTCAATAAAGCTGCCGCCGGTCAGCCAGGCAACCACGATATTCTGCGCCAGCTGCGTATGCGGGCCGGCGGCCGGCCCAACAGGCGTGTCGCAGCTTTCACCGAACAGGGCGATCCGGCGACGCGGCTCCCGCTGATAAAATTCCGTTTCGGGAATGCCGAAAATCGAACGATTCTCCTGATATTCCGCACAGATCCGCGTCAGGAGTTCATCGAAAGGAATGGGACGCATGATGTCACCCATAAATAGCTCCTTAATGCTGCTGAGTAGTGCCGCTGTTCAACACGGGCGATTTTGTCAGCGCATAGCAACAAGCGAGCCAGGGTCGTTACCGGATGCTTTTTTGTCCAGGTTTCGTGATAGCTTTCGCAAAAAAGCAACGTAAGCGCGCCTGCTCAGCCAGGGAATGAGCCTAAGTGGCATCCAGAAAAGCATTACCTGCCGTTGCGCAGGGGAATCTTCGCAATATAAGAACAAAAGCTCTCATTATGAGAAGTTGTGGCCGGGTTTTTAGTCTAATAAACTGAAAAATAAGCATAAAAAATCGGCACGGCGGTTGCATTGACCCTACAGGGTCTCACTGCAAGGAGAGGAACATGAGCCTGTTTGCCATAGCCAGCCGGCTGGAGAAGGAGAATCGCGCTTTCGCGCTGCTGCATATTATCGAGTGCCGCGGCTCCGCGCCGCGTCACGCCGCCACCATGCTGGTATCGGAAGAGGGCGAGACGGCAGGCACCATCGGCGGCGGTATGATAGAGCGGCTGGCGCTGAAGGAGGCCAAAGCCGCGCTGGCGGAAGCGCGCTCGCGCCTTTTTCACGGCAGGCTGGCGCGTCACGGCGAGGATGCCGTCGGCTCGGACTGCGGCGGCGCCATGACCATCTACATTGCCGTTTATCCCCGACGCCCGACGCTGTTTCTGCTGGGCGCGGGCCATGTGAATCGGGCGGTGGCGCAAGCAGCGGTGCCGCTGGGATTTCAGGTGACCATAGCCGATCCCTGGCAGGAAAATCTGTGTCATCCGGCGCTGCCGCAAGCCTGCGAGCGGGTTGGCGGCGAAAACTACAGCGAGATACTTTCCCGGCTGAAGCTGACGGACGACAGCTACGTCATCGTGGCGACCAACCATCAGGATTGGGAGGTGCTGGAGCAGATTATCAAACTGCCGCTGGGCTATCTGGGCCTGCTGGCCAGCCGACGCAAAGCGCGATATTTTCGTGAGCGGCTGAGCAAAACGCTGCAGATCGGTGAGGCTCGATTGCAAAGTTTGCATACGCCGGTGGGGCTGGAGATCGCTGCAGAGACGCCGGAGGAGATTGCAGTGAGCATTCTGGCCGCTCTGATCCAGCATCGCCGCCAGAAGCGATCCGGCGGCGAGCGGGGCATTGAAAGCACAGAGGCCGCTGCGGTGACAACGGCCCGCGTCGCTACTGCTGAATAAGCGTTCCGGTCTGCCCCGCAATGCCTTCTCTGGCTTTTGCGAGCAGCGTAATTAAAGCCTGCCGTCCGGGTTTCGATTCGGCAAAGGCGACGGCGGCTTCAACCTTCGGCAGCATCGAACCGGGCGCGAACTGATTGTCGGCGATATAGCGCAGCGCTTGCTGCGGGGTTAGCGTATCCAGCCAGCGCTCTGTCGGTTTACGGAAATCGACGGCGACTTTTTCCACTGCCGTCAGGATAATCAGCATGTCGGCGCCAATATCCTGCGCCAGTACGGCGCTGGCGAGATCTTTATCGATAACGGCATTGGCGCCCTGCAGATGATTCCCCTGCGCGATAACGGGAATGCCGCCGCCGCCGGCGGTGACCACAATCTGACCCGCTTCAAGCAGCGCTTTTACCGCACGCGCTTCGATAATTTCCAGAGGTTTGGGCGAGGCGACGACCCGTCGCCAGCCTCGACCGGCATCCTCCATCAACAGGATGCCCATCGACTTCAGTTTGCGGGCCTCCTCCTCCGATAAAAAAGAGCCGATCGGCTTGTCGGGATGAACAAAAGCGGGATCGCGCGTGTCCACGCGTACCTGGGTAATCAGCGATACCACGTTTTTATCGATGCCGTGGTTAAGCAGCGCCTCGCGCAGCGCGTTTTGCAGGTCGTAACCGATGTAGCCCTGGCTGAGTGCCACGCACACCGACATCGGCAGTACCGGTGAATGCGCCGCCGTGTGGGCCGCCGCTTCAAACGCCTGATGGATCATGCCCACCTGCGGGCCGTTGCCGTGGGTGATCACCAGTTCATGCCCTTCGGCGATTAGCGTAGCTATGGTTTCCGCCGTGTGCTGCACCGCCTGCATTTGCTCGGTCAGCCCGGCGCCAAGCGCGTTGCCGCCCAGCGCCAGTACAATTCTCTTTTTCATAAGTGACTTCCTGTGACGAATGGTTTGCGAGAAATAAAGCGGCCGTGGCCTGCCTGACCGGTGAAGCGGCCTTCCCGGCAGACAACTTCTCCGCGTGAGAGCGTGATCGCCGGCCAGCCCTGGCAGCAAAAGCCTTCATAGGGCGTATAATCGCCGTTGTCATGCAGATCGGCATGATGAACGATCTGCTGGCGACGAGGATCGAACAGCACCAGATCGGCGTCGGCGCCAGGCAGCAGGCTGCCTTTTTCCGGCCACAGGCCAAACAGTTTCGCGGGCATAGTGCTGGTGAGTGAAACAAAGCGTGAACGACTGATGCGCCCCTTCATCACGCCTTCGGAAAACAGCAGGGCAAGCCGGTTTTCCACGCCCGGCATACCGTTGGGGCAGCGGGTGAAGTTCCCGGCGGCCATCTGCTGGCGCTGACGATAGGGAAAATTGCAGTGGTCGGTCGCCAGCGTAGCGATAGCGCCTTCGGCGATGCCGACCCAGAGCTTATCCAGCTCGCTGTGCGGGCGCAGAGGCGGGCTGAGAATATATTTCAGCCCGTCGGGCAAGAGATACCTGCTGCTGTCCAGCAGCAGATATTGCGGACAGGTTTCCGCCCAGACCGGCTGCCCGCTTTGCCGCGCCATCCGTACATAGTCCAGCCCCAGGCCGTTAGAGAGATGGACGATATATAAAGGCGCGTTGTCCGCCAGCCGCGCCAGGTTGATCGTTCGTGAAATCGCTTCCGCTTCGCAGGCCAGCGGGCGGCTGTGGGCATGCCAGATCGGCGCCGTTTTACCCTGCTGCTGAAACTGGCGTCGCCGCCAGCGTATGGCCGCGTCGTTTTCCGGGTGCACTGTCGCCAGCGCGCCCGCTTCGTTGAGCCGCTGCAGAACGTTCAGCACATCCTCATCCTGCAGCATATAGTCGTAGGTCAGATAAAACTTGAAGCTGCTGATCCCTTCCTGCTGCACCATCGGCGCAATCTCCTCCAGGATTTGGGGATTCACGTGCTGGATAACGCCATGGAAGCTGTAATCGATAACCGCTTCGGCCGCGTCGCGATGGTATTTTTCCAGCTGGTGATGGAGCGAGCAGCCTGGCGGCCCAAAACCCATATGGTCGACAATGGTCGTGGTGCCGCCGCAGGCCGCCGCGCGCGTACCGGCAAAGAAATCGTCGCAGCTTTGAGCGATGCCGACGTCGATATTGAAATGGGTATGCACATCCACGCCGCCCGGCATGACCAGCAGCTCGCGGGCGTCGATAATGCCCATGCTTTCATCCGCCTCGATCTGCGGCGCGCGCCGGACGATTTTTCCCTGCGCAATCAGCAAATCCTGGCGGTATTCCCCGGCGTCATCCACCAGCGTGCCGCCTTTCAGTAGCGTTTTCATCCCTTTCTCCTTTCGACGCCAGCGCCGCTATCAGGCCTGCTGCTGTAGCCAGGTCAAAGGCGTGGCGGCATAAAGCGCGGCGCAGGTGACCAGATGCGCTTTCCAGGTTTTTTCATTGGGTGCGTGGGCTTCCGGCTCTTTACCCGGGCCAAAACCGATAACGGGAATACCGTGACGGCCCATAATCGAGACGCCGTTGGTGGAAAAAGTCCACTTATCCACGACGGGTTCGCGTTTAAACAGGCCGCGATAGGCCGCGCTGAGGGTTTTTACCGTGATATGGTCCGGCTCCACTTTCCAGGTAGGAAAGTAGCAGTCGGTGGGATAGACCAGTCCTGTCCAGGATGGGCGTTCGTAGGTATAGAGCGAGACTTCCGCTTTGGCTGCCTTCACGGCAGGCAGGGCGCGGATCTCCTCCAGCGCGTTCTCCCAGGTTTCGCCCCAGGTCAGGCGGCGATCGATAGAGATGGCGCAGCTGTCCGCCACGGCGCAGCGGCTGGGGGAGGTGAAGAAAATTTCCGAAACGGTCAGGGTGCCTTTGCCCAGGAACTCGTCATTGCCCAGCCTGCCGGCCAGCGCCTGCAGCTCGGTGAGGATCGGCGCCATTTTAAAGATGGCGTTATCGCCGCGTTCCGGCGCGGAACCGTGGCAGCTGACGCCCTGAACCTCGACCCGAATCTCCATCCGGCCGCGATGGCCGCGATAAATTTTACAGTCGGTCGGCTCGGTGCTGATAACGAATTCAGGTCGGATGTTCATCTGCTCAATAAGGTATTGCCAGCACAGGCCGTCGCAGTCCTCTTCCTGCACCGTGCCGGTGATCAGCAGCGTATAGTCGTCCTCCAGGCGCAGATCCTTGATGATCTTCGCGGCGTAAACCATCGCCGCCATGCCGCCTTCCTGATCGGAAGCGCCGCGACCGCCGATCAGCTCGCTATCTTCCATGCCCTCATAAGGATCGAAATGCCAGTTTTTACGGTTGCCGATACCGACCGTGTCAATATGGGCGTCCATCGCCAGCAGGCGCGGGCCGTGACCGATATAGCCCAGGATATTGCCCATAGGATCGATCTCGATCTTGTCGAAACCGACTTTTTCCATCTCCTGCCTGATGCGCTCCACCACGCGTTTTTCATCGCAGCTCTCGCTGGGAATGGCGATCATATCGCGCAGAAAACGCGTCATCTCCGGCTGATATTTGTTTGCCAGAGCAACAATGTCGTCGAACGGAACAGATTTCATGATTAACTCCTGTCAGTGGTAATGCCATCTTTTCCTTCCCACACCACTTCACGATAGTGCTGCGGATCGGTGTCGCCTTCGGTGCTGAGCAGCAGCACGCGTGAACCCGAGGTGAGTTTTAGCTTCTCTTTCAGCGCCTGGCTCTCGGGATGATGCAGAACGGCAGCCAGCACGCCTGCGGTCACCGCGCCGGATTCGCCGGAAATCACGCGTGGATCGTCGCCCAGAGGATTGCCCAGCACGCGCATTCCTAAAGCGGCCACGCGATCCTCGCAGGAGATAAACTGTCTGACGCAGTCGCGCAGCAGCGGCCAGCCCAGCGGATTAGGTTCGCCGCAGGCGAGGCCGGCCATGATGGTGTTCATCTCGCCGCCCACGTTGACGATCTCTCCCTTTCCGGCGGAGCGGTACAGGCAGTCGGCTTTGTCCGGCTCCACGACCACGGCATGAAGGTTTTTGGCATCGTAGACGTCGCTCAGGTAGCCGAGCACGCCAGCGGCCATCGCGCCTACGCCAGCCTGCAGGAAGACATGGGTCGGCGAGGTGCCCATCGCCTGCATCTGCTCTGCGGCCTCGTCCGCCAGCGTGGCGTAGCCCTGCATAATCCAGGTGGGCACTTCGCTATAGCCTTCCCAGGCGGTATCCTGCACCACCTTCCAACCCTGTTTTTCCGCATCGCGCATGGTCAGGCGCACCGTGTCGTCGTAGTTCATTTCGGTAACGATGCATTCGGCGCCCAGCTCCGTAATGTGCCTGACGCGCGCGGGCGAGGAGCCTTTGGGCATATAGATGACGGCGCGCTGCCCCAGCTGGCGGGCCGCCCAGGCGACGCCGCGACCGTGGTTGCCGTCGGTGGTGGTCGCGAACGTCATGGGTGCGCGCTGCTGCTGACGGAAGGTGGCGAATGAGAACTCGTTGATATCGCTGTCTGTTTCCTTACAGAGCAGACGGGCGATAGCCCAGGCGCCGCCAAGCATTTTGAAGGCGTTCAGCCCAAAACGCCGGGACTCGTCTTTAACCAAAACCTGTTCGACGCCAAGCGCGGCGGCGAAGGCGGGCAAGGAGAGCAGCGGCGTAGGGCGATAGCCGGGCAGCTTGCGGTGAAAAGCCCGCGCCGCTCTGGCGGATTCGCGGTTGAACAGCGCTGAGCGACCAGGAGAAAAAGCCGTGTTATCCGCAATGGCCATTTTTAACGTGAAGTTTGACATAGCTGACCTTTCCTTAAAAAAGTAAGCGGTGGCGCTCAGGATTTTATTCTCGGCTGCGCTTCCTGCAGGCGACGGCTCAGTACGGCAGCGGGATCGGCGAATTTTCTGGCCAGAATCATGCTGGCGATAATCCAGGGCTTCCAGCTGGCTTCTTTGTAAGTCGCGATGCGATAGCGTTCAAAAACGCTGGCGGCGACTTCGCCCGCTTCGCAGGAGACGCCGGTAATGTCGGCGGGCAGACAGTGCATATAGAGCGCGCTGCCGTTGCGGGTCAGCTTCATCATCTCTTCCGTACAGTGCCACTGCTGATGCCGGGCATTTTGCTGCAGGCAGCGCTGCTCCAGTTCTTTCAGTCCGGCGCTGTCCTGATTGCGCAGCAGCGTGGTTCTTTGCTGCATCACCTGCCAGGGCGCCCAGGATTTGGGATAGACGATATCGGCGTCGCGGAACGCCTCTTCCATGCTGCCGACCTGGCGGAAGCTGCCGCCTGAGGCCGTGGCGTTGCGCCGGGCCGTCTCCAGCACTTCAGGGATCAGATCGTAACCTTCGGGATGCGCCAGCGTGACCTCCATACCGAAACGGGTCATCAGGCCGATAATGCCCTGCGGCACCGACAGCGGCTTGCCGTAGCTTGGCGAATAGGCCCAGGTCATGGCGATCTTCTTGCCTTTCAGCTTGTCCAGCCCGCCGAAATGCTCTTTCAGCCAGGCCAGGTCGGCCATCGACTGCGTGGGGTGATCGATATCGCACTGCAGGTTGACCAGCGCCGGCCGCTGCGGCAGCACGCCCTGGCTGAAGCCTTCGTCCAGCGCTTCGCCGACTTCGCGCATATAGGCGTTGCCCGCGCCCAAATACATATCGTCGCGGATGCCGATCGCATCGGCGCAAAAGGAGATCATGTTGGCGGTTTCCCGTACCGTTTCGCCGTGTGCGATCTGGGATTTCCCTTCATCCAAATCCTGCTGAGTCAGCCCGAGCAGATTCAGCGCCGATGCGTAGGAAAAACGCGTGCGGGTAGAGTTATCGCGGAAAACAGAAATTCCCAGGCCATTGTTGAAGACTCGCGTGTCGATGTTCTGCTCGCGCATTTTTTTCATTAGCTGAGCGATATCCAGTATTTGCTCAAGTTCCTCGCGGGTCTGCTCCCAGGTGAGTAGAAAGTCTTTGTCGCTCAGGCCGGTTTTTCTCTGGCCGATAGCCCGCAGCAGTGCGCCTGTCTCTTCCATTTAATCGGTTCCTCAATAGCGGTAAATTATCTCTGCCGCCCAGGGCGCGGCAGAAAGCCTGCCCGCTGTAATCAACTTCTGTGCCAACGTCGAAGCGCAGGATGAGTGAGGATAAAAAAGTGTGATCTTTCGTCGGATTTGCGAAACGGGTAGCAGAATAAAAATGAAATGACCAGGGAATTCGTCCCGAGCGCGGCGTCGGGCATGACAGCCGATAGCGTGACGGAGTATGGTGTTACGCGATCGTTGAATTCTTCGCGCTCAAAATGATAAAGCTTACCGTTTCTCTCAAAATGAGAGGCGGTGCCAGATTCTCCCGGATGAGAGAATGGACTATGGACAAAAGGACGTTTTCCATGGATGAAAACCCATCGTTACCTTCTACGCTGATGGCGATCCAGCCGACCATACTGAATTTCAGCAGTCTGCTGGCTAACGTGCTGGAAATGGAAGTAGAGGTTGTCGACCGCCATCTTATCCGTATCGCCGGCACAGGCCCTTATGGTCAGCGCTTCGGGCATAGCCTGGAGAGCAATACCCGCCTGCTCAGAAACGTGATCGAAACGCAAAAAGAGATGGTGGTGGTCGATTCGCGCTACAACCCGCTTTGCAAAGCCTGCCAGCATCGCCATGCCTGTAAAGAGCGGGCATTTATCGGCGTGCCTATCCTCGCGCCTCAGCGATGCCTGGGCGTTATTAGCCTGATTGCGGTTAATAATGAGCAACATCGTAAACTTAGCGATAACGCGGAAATGTTTGTGCAGTATATGTGGCACGTTTCCCGCCTGCTGGTGGCTAACCTTGCCAGCGCACAGCAGCGGCAGCCGCAAAGCGACGCCGTTTGGCACACGCTGCTAGGTAATATGGATCAGGGCGTGATCCTGTTGGATAAAGAGAGCAGGATCAAAGCGATTAACGAGCGGGCGCTCAGCCAATTACATGTGCCGCAGGAAAACTTAACGGGAAGATCGCTGAGTATTGAGCCGCTCAGCCGCCAACGGGAAGCCGGGCGGGGAAACGCCCAGCATCGCGTTATCCTGGGCGAGCATGAGACGCTGCTGACGGGCCAGCTGCATCACATCGGCCCGCAAACGCTGTTTCTGCTGGCTTTTCACCAGGACGCCGCGGCCTCTTTTCTGGTAGAAAACGAGCCGCCCGGCATTGAGCGGCTGGTCGGCAAATCGCCGGCGATGCGCGAGCTAAAGCGCCTGATTATGCGCATCGCCTCCAGCCCTTCCAGCGTGATGATCCTGGGCGAGAGCGGCACGGGTAAAGAGGTGGTGGCGCGGGCCATCCATCGGCTTAGCAACCGACACGATAAGCCTTTTGTAGCGATAAACTGCGCGGCGATCCCGGAAAATCTGCTGGAAAGCGAGCTGTTCGGCTATGTGAAAGGCGCTTTTACCGGCGCAGCGCCCGGTGGTCGGGCGGGTCTGATTCAGTCAGCCAGCGGCGGCACGCTGTTCCTGGATGAAATCGGTGATATGCCGCCAGGCCTGCAGGCTCGCTTACTGCGGGCGATAGAGAGTCGGGAAGTGCTGCCCGTTGGCGCCAGCCGTCCCGTGCCCGTCGATATCCGCATTATCTCCGCCACTCATCAGAACCTGCGGCAATTTATTATCGAAGGTAAATTTCGTGAGGATCTCTACTATCGTCTCAACGTTATTCCGCTGGAAATGCCGCCTTTACGCGAGCGTGAAGGGGATATTGAGCTGCTGCTGCATTACTTTCTTAACCATCATTCGCAGCGTATCGGCTGCGCCTATCCCGGCATCAGTCGGGAAGTCATCAGGCTGCTGCAGCGTCACCCATGGCCAGGAAACGTGCGCGAGCTGAGCAACCTTGTCGAATACCTGGTGAATATTGTCCCTGAGGGCGAAATTATCGACAGCGCGCTGTTGCCGCCGCTGTTTCATACCGCTATTCGTGCCGCGCCATCCACGGAATATTCAGCGAAAACAGTCTGTGCCTCGCCCGAAGAAGAAGAGGGCGCGAAGCTGAAACTGGTGGAAAAAAATCTGATAGAGGCAGCGCTGCAGCGCACCCGCAATAAAAAACAGATAGCGGAAGAGCTGGGCATTGGTGTCGCGACCCTCTATCGCAAAATAAAAAAATATGGCCTGTCCCAGGCAAAGAATTAACAGGCATTGCCCAGCCGCTGCTGATACTGCTCGGGCGTATCCAGATCCCAGTGAATGGCCGGGCTGTCGACCGGCAGGCTGGCGCAGCCAAAGTCCTGCATTAACGTGCGTAGCGTGCTGCTTTCAGGTGCCGCCATAATGTGCGTCGCCATCGTGCCCGGCAGCAGCACCGGATGCCCGTTTCTGCCCGCATAGCGCGGTAGCAGGCAGCGCGAGCCGCGATGCTGCCAGAGTCGCGCATAGATGCGGGCATCAATAGCGGGCATATCGCCGGGGACGACAAAAAAGTGTTCGCCGGAGAGCGCAGCGGCGCCGCAGCGTACCGAAGAAAACATGCCCGACGGATAGTTGGCGTTATAGCAAAGCTGAACGGCAGGCCAGCCAGCGTAGCGCTGATGCAGCTCTTCGGCACGATAGCCCGTGACCAGAATAACCCTGTCGCAAAACCCCAGCGCGTTGCGCAGCGCGCTGTCCAGCACGGTCTTCTTCCGCCACGGCAGCAGCATTTTCCAGGCTCCCATACGCGATGAGAAGCCTGCCGCCAGCATAATGCACGCTTTCACTTCGCAGCCTTAATCCGCTTTCAGCACCGCTTTAATCGACTTGATAATCGGTCGATAGCCGGTACAGCGACAGAGGTTTCCTTCCAGCGCTTCCGCAATCTGTTGGTCGCTGGGATTGGGATGCTTATCCAGCAGCGCTTTGGTGCTCATCAACACGCCAGGCGTACAGAAGCCGCACTGTACGCCGCCGTGACGGACAAACGCCTGCTGCAGTTTCTGGCCGACTTTATCCCTGTGCAGCGCTTCGACAGTAGTGACTTCCGCGCCGTCGCACTGCGCCGCCAGCACCAGGCATGAACAGACGGATTTCCCGTTCATGATAACCGTACAGGCGCCGCATTCGCCTACTGAGCATCCCTCTTTAGTGCCGGTCAGCTGCAGGTCTTCCCGCAAAAAATCAAGCAGGCGGCGATTGTCCGCAACCGCTTTTTCAACCTGAATACCGTTTATAGTCAGCCTGATCCGATTCATGCTTTGCTCCTTATTGTGCCCCGGCTTCGCGGGCTTCCTGTAATATCTGACGCAACATATCCAGCGCGACCGGCACTTTGTAAGCGGCAGACCAGCGGTTGCCTATCGCGGCCATCAGCAGCGCTTCAAGCGCGCTGGCGCCCGCTTCTGTTTGCACGTCGCTCAGCTTCTGGCCGGTCAGGACTTTCTCAACCGCAATCAGGCGCTGAGGTTTACTGAGCAGCGCGCCGTCCACCAGTCGACAGCGCACCAGAATGCCGGCCTGGTTAAAGGTAAACTGACCGGTCAGGCTCTGGCGGGTAATGTTGAGGGCGTTACGGCGGCCCAGCTGTAAATAGCGCTGTTGCAGACCAGCATCGCGGTATGGCTGGGGAAGGATTATCGACGTCAGCAACTCGTCAGGCCGTAGCTGAGTGCGATAGCCAGCGGTAATAAAATCCGCCAGCGGCATACGGCGCTGCGCCTGCCGACTCTGCAACACTACTATGGCGTCATAGACGATCAGCGGCGGCACGGAGTCCGCGCAGGGCGCGGCGTTAACGATATTGCCGCCCAGCGTCGCGCGGTTGCGTAGCTGCAGAGAGCCGATGGTGTTGCAGGCGGTGACCAGCAGCGGATAGTTTTCCTGCATTCGCTTGTCCGCCGTTAAGTCGCTAAAGCAGACGCCTGCCCCAATGGCGATGCCTTCGTCGCAAGGCGCAATATGTTTCAGCTCCGTCAGGCCGGAGATATCTACCAGCGGCAGCGTGGTGGTGCTGAGCCTTGCCTGTACCAGCACGTCCGTGCCGCCCGCAATCGGCCTGCATTGCCCCTCGGCCAGCAGCTGTAGCGCCTCATCCAGCGTTTTCGGCTTTGCGATTTGCAGCGTATTCAGCCGCAGTATCTGTTTTTTATCGCCCGACTCGGCCAGCAGCTCGCTCTGCCGCACCGGTTTTTTCAGGGCGTAGCCCAGGCGAATCTGTTCCAGCGTCAGCGGCAGCGCGTAGTTGCGTCGTCCAAGCGCGAAGCTGACCGCATTGTTCAGCGCCGCGCCGCCCAGCTCCAGCACGGGTTCGCCGATAACTTTCGCGCCATAAGGGCCAGCCTGGTCATGGTTTTCCACAGCGATAATGTCGATATTGGGTACGTCTTTAATGGTGGGCAGCAGATAAGTGTCGAAATTTTCTGATTTCACTTCGCCCTGCTCGATATTGAACTCCTCGAGCATACCGTAGCCGATCATGCCCTGCGCCACGCCGCCATAGACCTGGCCTTCAAAGCCGACTTTATTGATCACCTTGCCGACGTCATGTACGGCCGTAATATTATTGAAAGTCACTTTTCCGGTACGGGTATCCAGAGCGATATCGGCGACCTGACAGCCGTAAACCCAGGTGAAATAGGGGCTGCCGCAGCCTTTTTCTTCATCCCAGTGAATAGCCGGCGCGACGTGCCAGCCGTAGTCGGAAAGGTTAGCGCCGGCGGCTTTGGTGATATCCACCGCCTGCTGGAAACTCAGGCGTTTCCAGGGATGCTTGCGGTTGAATACCTTGCCGTTTTCCCAGACCAGCTCGTCGGGATCGGTAACATCCAGCTCCTGCGCCAGCGCTTTGGCCATGCGCCTCTTGATTTTATTGGCCGCGCTGAGCACCGCCTGGCCGCCCATCAGCGTGCCTCGCGACGCTACGGTAGAGCCGCCGTCCGCGATCATCGCGGTGGCCGGTTCGGTAAAGTGAACGCGATCCAGGCTCAGGCCGAAGGCTTCCGCGGCGATTAGCGACATCGTGGTTTGCAGGCCCTGACCGTTTTCCGACACCGAGGTCGAAAGATTCAGGCTGCCGTCGGCGTTAACCTGAATCAGCGCGGAAGAGGCGTCCAGACCTTCGGCGCCCAGCGAGCAGCCGCGGTGGCTGAGCGCCAGCCCGATGCCATATTTGATTGGGCCGCCCTGCTGGTTAAGCTTCTGATAGTGCTCGCGCTTCGCCAGAAACTCGGTTTTATCGATCGCCTTTTGCAGGACTTCCTGCGCTGAAACGGTGTGCTCGCTGAACACCTGCCCGGCTATGCTGGTATCGTTCTGCCGCAGCACGTTGCGCAGCCGCAGCTCCACCGGCGACAGCCCCATTTTTTCGGCGACCTCGTCCATCAGCGACTCATTGGCGAAAATCACCTGCGGCGCGCCGAAGCCGCGATAGGCCGAGGTATAGTTGTTGTTGGTATAGACGCCAGTGATATCGATGCGGACATTGGGAATATTGTAAGGCCCGGCGGCCTGCACCGAGCTGCGCCAGGTAACAAAGGGGGTCTGGCCGGCGTAGCTGCCGCCGTCCGCCAGGATATCGATTTTGATCGCCTGAATGCGCGCCTCATCGTCCAGACCGATTTTATAGTGCATTTGATAAGGGTGACGCTTATAGCTTTCCCGCATCGACTGCTCGCGGTTATAGGTCATTTTTACCGGCCTTGACGTCAACACCGCCAGCAGCGCCGCCCGACAGGCAAGATGATCGATAATGTCATCTTTACCGCCGAAGGAGCCGCCCAGTACCGAACGCTTCACGTTTACTTTCGACTGCGGCAGATCCAGATATTTCGCCACCATGCCGCGCACGCGGTGGGCGTTCTGTATCGAGCCGTAGATCGTGACGATCTGTTCGTTATCATCATAACCGGCAGTGATCGATTCCGGTTCGATGTAGGCGTGCTCCTGAAAACCGACCTCGAAATCGCGCTCGAAGATATGAGTGGAAGCGGCGAAACCCGCCTCAATATCGCCCTTAATCGTATGATGGTGATTGATAATATTGTTTTCACGATCGCTGTGGATCAGACGCGCACCGGGCCTGGTCGCCTCTTTTATCGAGGTGATCGGCGTCCAGGGCGTGTAGGTGACGCGGATCTTCTCGGCCGCCTGGCAGGCGATTTCATAGCTTTCCGCGGCGACAACGGCGATAACGTCGCCGCGAAAAGCGATTTCACGATCGGCCAGAGGCGGGTAGTCCGGGACGACTACGCCGATATAGCGCTGGCCTGGAATATCTTTGCACGTGGCTATTTTCACTACGCCGGGCATTTTTTCCGCCTCTGAGATATCCAGCGAGGCGATCTCTCCTGCGGCGATATCGGCGTAGCGGCATACGCCGTAAAGCATGTTTTTCAATACGATGTCGTCGCCGTATATGGCTGCGCCCCTGACCTTCGCCAGGCCGTCGACGCGCGGGACTTCACTGCCCACTAAATGAGTTTTCACGGGTTCTGGCCCTCCTGATACGCTTCTTTGGCGCCACCTTAAGCAAGCGATATGCCAGAGTGCGAATGTGGAGCAGCTAGGCGACGGGGTTGTGAAGCGTGTCGTAGAAACCAGCCTGAAAAGACCTTCCTTGCGGTGGCAGCACGCGAAAGTGCTGTTTCACTTTGGCGTTATTTTTCTCAAAATGAGAAGTTGATTCTCGCGCAGAGCCTTGCTGAGCGGCGGCGTCAGATTATCCCTCGCTTGCAATTGCGTACTGGTTCACAGAATTCAATTTTATTCTGCCTGACGGCGCAGATTTGCCCTTTTTTTGCATAAACCCCGGCAGTGAAAGGGATTGTGCGGCATAAAAAGGAGTAAAGATGAACCGGTTTGTCACTGTTAATCCCGCTGAATGTATCGACTGCCACGTTTGCGAAGTTGCCTGCGCGTTAACGCATGGCGACGGCGAATGGCCAGGCGACCGCGAGCAATTTCGCCCGCGCATCCACCTTGTTAAAGGCTACGGCCCCGTTACCTGTCGGCATTGTAATAACGCGCCGTGCGTCACCAGCTGTCCGACCGGAGCGCTGGTTTTCGATCGGCACAGCGTGCGGCTGCATGAAGAGAAATGCATTGGCTGTAAAAACTGTCTGCTGGCCTGCCCGTTTGGCGCGATCGAACCGGCCGCGCTAAGGGGAACAATGATCAAATGCGATCTATGCGAGCAGAGCGAGCAGGGCAAGCCCGCCTGCGTCTCCGCTTGTCCCACTCAGGCGCTGCGGCTGATGGATGACGCCGCGCTGACGCAGCTGAGCAGCTATCGGCAGAAGGTCAGCGCCGACGATAAAACCTGCGGTTCAGCCGCGCGCCGAGCAGAACAGGCGCTGGATAAGCCGCCGCGCGTCGGCGCCCGCAAGCTTGAAGCGCAGGCGCGAAAACAGCACTTTGGTGAAATTTATCAGGGGTTTTCGCCGGCGCAGGCCGGTTATGAAGCGGAGCGCTGTCTCTACTGCGCGCAAAAAGCCTGGTGCGGCTGGGCCTGTCCGCTGCACAACGCGATTCCCGACTTTATACGGCTGGCGCGCGAAGGCCGGATTATCGAGGCGGCGGAGCTGTCGCATCAAACCAGCAGCCTGCCGGAAATCTGCGGGCGCGTCTGTCCTCAGGATCGTCTTTGCGAAGGCGCCTGCACGCTGAACGGACGCGCGGGCGCGGTCACCATCGGCAATATCGAGCGCTACATTACCGATGAAGCGTTGAAGCAGGGCTGGCGTCCGGCGCCGCCCGCCGTCAAGCCGCGCCGGGAAAAAGTGGCCATCGTCGGCGCCGGGCCGGCTGGCCTGGGCTGTGCGGATATTCTCGCGCGCAGCGGCGTTCAGGTGGATGTGTTCGATCGCCATCCTGAAATCGGCGGGATGCTGACCTTCGGCATTCCTTCCTTCAAGTTGGATAAGCAGCTGCTGACGAAGCGGCGGGCTCTTTTCGGCGAGATGGGCATTAAGTTCCACCTTAACTGCGAGATTGGGCGCGATCTCCCTTTTTCCCGCCTGCTGGCGGATTACGACGCCGTCTTTTTGGGCGTGGGCACCTATAAGCTGATGCGGGCGGGCCTTGAACATGAAGACGCGTCGGGCGTTATTCAGGCATTGCCCTATCTGACCGCCAACACGCGTCGGGTTATGGGGCTGCCGGAAGACAAGCAGCAGCCTTATATCTCGCTAAAAGGAAAAAGAGTGGTGGTGCTGGGCGGCGGTGATACGGCAATGGACTGCGTGCGTACCGCGGTTCGCCAGCAGGCGAAGCAGGTGATCTGCGCCTATCGGCGCGATGAGGCGAATATGCCGGGTTCTAAAAAAGAGGTCGCCAATGCGCGTGAGGAAGGGGTGGAATTTATGTTCAACCTGCTGCCGCAGCATATTGAGCTGGATAAAGCCGGGCGGGTGAGCGGTATAGGGATGATCCGTACCGTCCTCGGCGAAGCGGGCAGTGACGGACGGCGACGGCCTCAGCCGGTGAAGGGATCGGAGTTCGTGCTGGCGGCCGACGCGCTCGTTCTGGCCTTTGGTTTTCAGGCGCACGAAATGCCCTGGCTGGCGGGTCAGTCAGTTCGCTTCAATCGCTGGGGACTGATTGAAACGGGCTGTTCAGGGCGCGTCACGCAGACGCACAATCCGAAAGTCTTCGCCGCAGGTGACGCGGTACACGGCGCGGATCTGGTCGTCACGGCCATGGCGGAAGGACGTCGCAGCGCACGAGAGATGCTGGCGATGTTTGCACAAAACGCCGCAAGAAAGGAGCGGGCATCATGAATCAGTTTATCGTCGCCCAGCCGGAAAAATGTATCGGCTGCCACACCTGCGAAGTGGCCTGCGCCGTTGCGCATACCGGGTCGCCTTTGCTGGCCGCGCAGCGTTATTTTCCCCGTCTGAACGTGATTAAATCGGCGCAGATTAGCGTACCCGTGATGTGTCATCAGTGCGACAACGCGCCCTGCGTGGCGGCCTGTCCCGTAGCGGCGCTGTACAAGGGCGAAGAGGCTATAGAGAGCCGTAGCCAGCTCTGCATCGACTGCAAGAGCTGCGTGATCGCCTGTCCGTTCGGCGTTATAGAGATCGTCAGTAAGCCTGAAGAGACGCCGTTGATAGTGAAATGCGATCTCTGCGCTGGTCAGGCCGACGGCCCGGCCTGCGTCAGAGTCTGTCCGACCGACGCGCTTGCGCTGATCTCTTCCGCCCGGTTAACCCGGCGACAGCGGCAAAAACAGCAGCGAGCGGCGAAAGAGAGCCAGCTGAATGGCCCCTGTTTACAAGAGGTGGAAACACATGGATAAAGCGATCGTTGTTTGTCCCTACTGCGGCTGCGGCTGCAAAATCGCGCTGCAGATTGCGGACGGAAAAGTCGTTGGCGCGGAAGGCGCGCCCGGCGTCACCAACGAGGGAAGGCTCTGTCTGAAAGGCTACTTCGGCTGGGAATTTCTCAATAACACTCGCCTGCTGACGCCGCGGCTGCGGCATCCCGCCATTCGTCGTAAGCGAGGCGGCCCTTTTGAGCGGGTAAGCTGGCAGGAAGCAACAGACTTCGTCAGCGCCCGACTGCAAAAAATCAAAAGCCGGTTCGGGCCGGAGAGCATTATGGTTACCGGCTCTTCGCGCGGGCCGGGCAATGAAACCAACTACGTTATGCAGAAGTTCGTGCGCGCCGTATTGGGCAGCAACAATATCGACTGCTGCGCCAGGGTCTGTCACGGCCCTTCCGTCGCCGGGCTGCGGGCGACGCTGGGCAACGGAGCGATGAGCAACTCGATGAAGGATATCGAAGAGAGCGACTGCCTGTTGATCTTCGGCTACAACGCTGCGGATTCCCATCCGATTCTGGCAAGGCGCATTCTTCACGCCAAAGAAAAAGGCGCCAAAATCATCGTTTGCGATCCGCGCTATATTGAGAGCGCCCGACTGGCCGACCTGTGGCTGCCGCTGAAAAACGGCAGCAATATGGCGCTGGTCAACGCGCTGGCGCACGTGCTGATCGCCGAGAAGCTGTGGAACAAAAGCTATATCGATAACCATACGGAAGGGGTTGAAGCCTGGCGGGAAGTGGTTCAGCGCTACTCGCCGGAAGCTGTGCAGGCGATCACCGGGCTGAAGCCGGAGCTGATTCGCCAGGCCGCGCGCCTCTACGCCAGCGCCAAAAACGCCACGATTTTATGGGGCATGGGCGTGACGCAATGGGGACAGGGCGTGGATGTGGTGAAAGGGCTCTCCAGTCTGGCGCTGGCCACCGGCAATTTTGGCCGTCCCGGCGTCGGCGTTGGGCCAGTGAGAGGCCAGAACAACGTGCAGGGCGCCTGCGATATGGGCGCTTTGCCGGACGTTTTTCCTGGCTATCAGCCCGTGACCAGCAAGGCGGCACGCGACAAATTCGCCGCCGCCTGGGGCGTGGCTTCGCTGAGCGATAAGCCCGGCCACGCGATTACCGACGTGCCGCATCTGGCGCTGGAAGGCAAGCTGCGCGCCTACTGGATTATGGGCGAAGACCCGCTGCAAACCGAGCCTGATCTCGCCCTGATGCGCCAGGCGATGGCGAAGCTGGATCTGATCATCGTGCAGGATATCTTTATGACCAAAACGGCCGAGCTGGCGGATGTGCTGCTGCCCGCCACCAGCTGGGGCGAGCACGAAGGGGTCTACACCAGCGCGGATCGGGGCTTCCAGCGCTTTGAAAAAGCCGTAGAGCCGCAGGGCGATGTGCTGCCGGACTGGGAAATTATCTGCCGGGTAGCGCAGGCGATGGGTTATCCCATGCGTTACGCCAACAACAAGGCTATATGGGACGAGCTGCGCGCGCTGTGCCCGCTTTATACCGGCGCGACCTGGGAGAAAATGGCCGGATTCGGCTACGTCCAGTGGCCCTGTCCCGACGAGTCGCATCCGGGTACGCCTTATCTTTACGAGGGAAACCGTTTTTCACGACCGTCCGGCAAAGGCTTGCTGTTCGCCTGCGACTGGCAGCCGCCTGCGGAAACCACCGATGAGGAGTGGCCGCTGGCGCTCTGCACGGTACGGGAGGTCGGCCACTACAGCTGTCGTTCCATGACCGGCAACTGTCACGCCTTAACCGCCCAGGCCGATGAGCCAGGCCGGGTGCAGATCAACACGGAGGATGCGCGCAGGCTGGATATCAACGACGGCGAGCTGGTTTGGGTGACGTCGCGACGCGGCAGGGTGATCAGCCGCGCCGAGGTCAGCGACAGAACGAATTACGGCGCGGTCTATATGACCTATCAGTGGTGGATCGGCGCCTGCAATGAGCTAACGCTGGACAGCGTCGATCCCGTGGCGAAAACGCCGGAGTTCAAACACTGCGCCGTCAGGGTAGAGAAAATAGCCGATACGCAGTGGGCGGAACAGCAGGTTGCGGAACGCTATCAGCAAATAAGAGCGCGGCTGGCGCAAGCGGCAGAGCCGCTGGCGTAGCGCATTGACGATCGCCCGGATTACGCCAGGCGGTCGGTTAGTCTTTGGCGTTGTTCAGCGCCAGCGAAACCGCCAGCGTTTGCGCCAGGCACAGCGAGGCGACCTGCGAACGGAAACCGTCGACCTGGGCCTCGCGCACTACAAAACAGACGTCGCTGAAGGCGGCCAGCGGGCTGACCTGACTGTCGGTAATGGCGATCTGCTGCGCGCCGCGTTTCGCGCCCAGCTCCACCAGCTCGACAGCTTCGCGAGCGTAAGGCGAATAGCTGATGGCGATAACCACATCTTTCGGGTTAACCATGGTGAGCTGTTCGGTAAACATGCCGCCAAGACCGTCGATCAGAAAGGCGCGGCGCTCCAGATGGCGCAGCGCATAGGTCAGGTAGGAGGCGACGCTGAACGAGCGACGCAGGCCGATCACGTAGATATTCTCCGCCTGCGCCAGCAGCGCTACCGCTTTATCCAGCTGCTCCGGGTTGGTCTGCATCGCCAGCTGCTGCAGCGCCTGAGAGTTGACCATAGTAAAGACGTTGAGGATCTCAGCCGGATTTTCCGGCGGCGTAGCCGCTTCATCCGTAGAGGTCTGGCGGAACAGGCGTGCGCGTTCGGTGTAGTTAACCGTCTCTTCCATCAAATGCTGGCGAAACACCTGCTTCATTTCATTAAAGCCGCTGAAACCAAAAGCGTTGGAGAAGCGGATTAAGGTGGAAGGCGGCACGTCGGCCTGCTGAGCAATCGAGGCGACGGTGTCAAAAGCGATGCTGTTGCTGTTGTCGAGAATGTAGCGAGCCACCTGTTTCAGGCGCTTACTCAGGGTGTCGTAGCGACGGCGGATGTCATCCTGTAACAGGGAAAGCTGTGTGGGCGTAATAGTCATGCAGTCAGGCTCGCTAAATTAGTCATATTCTTCTGGCGGTTATTCTATCAGATGAACAAAAAATTTCACTTTTAAACGAAATTCAGCGGTTCTATTTCATCGCTATATGAATTGCATCACAGAAAAAGCGCGATCGCCGCTCTTTTACCGGCGTTCGCTTTTTTTAACCGCAGAAAGCGGCTCAGAAACCGAAACTGGAAGAGAGAGACCGCGCCGCCAGATAACAGAGAAAACCACTGGCGGGCGGCTTAACGACGGGACGTTATTTTACCGGACGCACTTCACGCCAGTAGTCGATCAGGCGTAGATAATTGCCTTTCACTTCGGCAATCAGGGCGTCGTCATTGAGTTCGCCCTGCAGCCACTGGCGCGAAGGCTGGCCGAAGATAGTGCGGCCTACGGCGAAACCTTTGACCCACGGCGCCTGAGCGGCGGCGGCGAAACCGGCCTTCAGTTTCTCTTCCGGCGCGTCCAGTCCCAGAATCAGAATACCGCGGCACCAGGGGTCCTGCTGCTCGATCAGCCCGCTGATAGCCTGCCAGCTCTCCAGGCTTAGCGGCGGCAGCTTCCACCAGTCTGGCTGCACGCCCAGCGAGTAGAAGTGGCTCAGCATATCCAGATAGTAAGACTCTTTCTTGTCCGGATTGCTCTCCGGCAGAATCACCTCCAGCAGCAGCTCGTGGCCGGTTTTATTACAGCCTTTCCAGACGTCCAGGATCAGCTCGTCCTGCTCTTTACGCAGCTCGGCGCTGTCGTGAGGATGATAAAATACCAGGCACTTCACCACGTGCTCCTGCGGCCAGTCCACCAGCTGCGAGCCGATGTTGCCATGTTCCAGCCGTAGCGGCCTGGAGCCAGGCATCTCAATCGGCCGGCCAATCCACCAGCCTTTACCGGTAATCGCGTTCAGCGTGGGCTGCCCAAACGTTGTGTCCGCCAGGATGCCGCTGCGGCGATCCAGACCGGCCTCGGTAGCCGCTTCCTGCGCCGCGCGCAGCAGTAGCTGTTTCAGTTCCGGCAGACGAGTCGTGTCGACGCCCGCTTCATTCGCCATATCCACCAGCTGCTTACGATGGTCGAAGGCGAACACGCACAGCTCCGGCCACTGCTGTTTCCGCGTGGTGACGCGATGCAGATGGTTGAGGCGGCTGTCCAGATCCGGGCGCTTGACCTCGTTATCGCGGCTGAGAAAATCATCCAGCTCGGCTTTGGTCGGCATCGCCGGCGCGCAGCCGTGGCGCGATACCACCAGCGCGCCACAGGCATTGGCGTAGCGGCACGCCTGCTCCCAGCTTTCATCGTTCAGCCAGCCGCGCAGCAGGCCGGACATAAAGGCGTCGCCCGCGCCCAGCACGTTCAGCACTTCCACGCGCACGCCGCTTTGCAGTTTGGTTTGCTCCCAGCTATCCGGAATATCGCCTTCCAGCACCACGCAGCCCAGCGCGCCGCGCTTGCAGACCAGCGTCGCTTTGGTCGCCTGGCGCACGTTTTTCAGCGCGGTAAGCGTATCAGTGCTGCCGCCGGCAATATGGAACTCCTCTTCCGTGCCGACCACCAGATCGAAATAGTGCAGCACTTCCTGCAGCTGCTGCGTAACGTGGCTGGATTCAATAAAGCGGGTTTCGCCGTCGCCCAGCGAAGTCAGACCCCACAGCACCGGCCGATAATCGATATCCAGCGCGGTACGCAGGCCGTGGCGACGAGCGATCTCCAGCGCTTTCAGCACGGCGGCGCGAGTATCAGGATGAGACAGATGCGTGCCGGTTACCGCGACCGCGCGGGAAGAGGCGATGTACTCTTCTTTGATATCGTCGGGCGTCAGGCCCATATCGGCGCAGTTGTCGCGATAGAACACCAGCGGAAAGGTGTCCTGATCCTTGATCCCGAGGATCACGAGGCCCGTCAGGCGGGTTTTATCAGTGATCAAACACTCGGTATCCGCGCCGACGCGCTGCAGCTCTTCCCGCAGAAAGCGGCCCATATGCTCATCGCCCACGCGAGCCAGCATGGCGGATTTCAGCCCCTGGATCGCCGTACCGTAGGCGACGTTGCCGGACGATCCGCCGAGGTATTTGGAAAACGTGCTCATATCTTCCAGTCGGGCACCAATCTGCTGACCATAGAGGTCAACGGCGATGCGCCCGATACAGATCACATCGAGCCGCTTCTGTTGTGTACTCATTCTGTTTTCCTTCTGTGATAGGCCAGCCGCGCTGTGTCAGCGCATCCTCCTGAACGCGTGGCGGCGTCCGGATATGAGGTGAAAATCAGTATGGGGAATAAATATTTCAACTTCAACTAAGAATGAAATTAATACCCCAAAAATGTGAAGTGGCTAAAACTCTCGCATTTCACCGCCGGCTGCGCTTTTTCTGACGATTGTTGACGGCTGACAACAGACGGTAAAACGGCTGCAACAAACGTGAAATTTTTAATTAACCTGTTGATTAAGATAGGAATAAGGCGTTATCGGGTTTTCAGACAAAGGCTATGACCATTGTGTCGGCTGGATCGCCGCGGCGACCTGTGTTTCACGGCATAATTTGATCTCTCTCGCAAAATGAAATGTTTCTTCTGTAATGTGGTTTAGTGAAAAAAATATTTGTTTATAATCGCCTCACGTTTCATTTTCGGCCATTACCGCAGTGGCGATTACTCAGGCGAAGCGCGGCAGGCTCAAGGTCTGCCGCCGTACCGTTAAGGAAGAGCAAATGGGCAAGATCAGATTAACCACGGCACAGGCTCTGGTCAGATTTCTGGACAACCAGTATCTGTCGGTAGATGGCGTTGAAACCAAATTTGTCAAAGGCATCTTCGCGATTTTCGGCCACGGCAACGTGCTGGGGCTGGGCCAGGCGCTGGAGCAGAAGAGCGGCGATTTGGTGGTGCATCAGGGCCGTAACGAGCAGGGCATGGCGCACGCCGCTATCGGTTACGCTAAACAGAAGCTGCGTCGCGAGATCATCGCCTGCACCTCTTCCGTCGGGCCGGGCGCCGCCAACATGATTACCGCGGCGGGTACCGCTTCCGCCAACCGCATTCCTCTACTGCTGCTGCCTGGCGACGTGTTCGCCACGCGCCAGCCCGATCCGGTGCTGCAACAGATCGAGCAGAACCATGATCTCAGCATCAGCACCAACGACGCCTTTCGCGCGGTCAGCAAATACTGGGATCGGGTAAGTCGCCCGGAACAGCTGATGACCGCCTGCATTAACGCCATGCGCGTGCTGACCGATCCGGCAGAAACCGGCGCCGTCACGATTTCGCTGCCGCAGGACGTGCAGGGCGAAGCCTGGGACTATCCGGACTACTTCTTCCAGAAGCGCGTACATTTGCTGGATCGCCGTCTGCCGACGGAAGCACAGCTGGCCGCGGCGCTGAAGCTGATAGCCGGCAAAAGCAAGCCGCTGATCGTCTGCGGCGGCGGCGTAAAATATTCCGAGGCGGGCGAAGCGCTGCGCCAGTTCGCCGAGCGCCATCAGATTCCCTTTGCGGAAACGCAGGCTGGTAAAGGCACGATCCTCTCCGATCATCCGCTAAACGTCGGCGGCGTGGGCGAAACCGGCTGTCTGGCGGCTAACCTGCTGGCGAAAGAGGCCGATCTGGTGATTGGCGTCGGCACGCGCTACACCGACTTCACCACCGCTTCAAAATGGATTTTCCAGCATCCGGACGTCAGCTATCTCAATATCAACGTCAGCAGCTTCGACGCTTACAAGCTGGATGGCGTGCAGGTCGTCGCCGACGCGCGCGAGGCGCTGACGGCGCTGGATAGCCGACTGGCCGCTCAGGGCTTTAGCAGCGGCTGGGGAGAAAAAATCGCCCAGGCGCAGAGCAAATTGCTGAAAGAGACGCAGCGCGTTTACGAGGCGGTCTACAGCAATGACGGTTTTATCCCGGAGATTGACGATCATCTGGATCGCGAGGCGGTCTTCGCCGAATTCAACCGGCTGACGGATTCCTTTCTGACCCAGAGCAGCGTGCTGGGCACGCTAAATGAAAACCTCCCAAAGGATGCGGTGATCGTCGCCGCTGCCGGTAGCCTGCCGGGCGATCTGCAGCGCGTCTGGCGCAACAAGGATTACAACAGTTATCACGTCGAGTATGGCTACTCCTGTATGGGCTATGAGGTTAACGCTTCGCTGGGCGTCAAGCTGGCTGAGCCGCACCGCGAGGTCTATACGCTGGTCGGCGACGGCTCCTTTATGATGCTGCATTCGGAGCTGGTGACCTCCATTCAGGAGAACGCCAAAATCAACGTGGTGCTGTTCGACAACATGACCAACGGCTGCATTAACAATCTGCAGATGGAACACGGCATGGACAGCTTCACCACCGAGTTCCGTTTCCGTAATGCCGAGGGCGGCAAGCTGGACGGCGGCCTGATACCGGTAGATTTCGCCGCCATCGCCGCCGGCTACGGCTGTAAAACCTGGCGCGTGACCACGCTGGCGCAGCTGAAGCAGGCGCTGGAAGAAGCGCGCCAGTCGCCGGTTTCCACGCTGATTGACATTAAAGTGCTGCCAAAAACCATGGTGCATAAATATTTCAGCTGGTGGCGCGTCGGCGGCGCGCAGGTTTCGCAATCTGAACGCATTGATGCCGTGGCCCAGATGCTGAACGAGCATATCGACCAGGCACGTAAATACTAATTATCCCTCTGTGACCTGAACCGGGCTGCTTTTGCCAGCCCGGAAGGCTCCCCTACAACCTGGATTCAACGGAGTAGTTATGACACTGAAACTTGGCGTTATCGGCACCGGCGCAATCGGACAGGAACATATTCGTCGCTGCAGTAAAGTGCTGCAGGGCGCGAAGGTGGTGGCTGTTTCCGATATTAATATTGAAGGCGCCAAAGGCGTGGTCAGCCGTCTGGGTCTGGAGGCGGAAGTCTATGCCAACGGCCATGACGTGATCCGCTCCTCGGACGTGGACGCGCTGATTGTTACCTCCTGGGACCCAACCCACGAAGAATTCACGCTCGCCGCCATTGCGGCGGGCAAACCGGTGTTCTGCGAAAAACCGCTGGCGCTGACCGCTGAAGGCTGTCGTCGCGTCGTCGACGCCGAAATCGCGCACGGCAAGCGTCTGGTGCAGGTTGGCTTTATGCGCCCTTACGATACCGGCTACCGCGCGCTGAAGCAGGTTATCAGCAACGGCGAGATTGGCGAGCCGCTGATGCTGCACTGCGCGCACCGTAACCCAGCGGTGCCGGAGAGCTACACTACCGATATGGCGATCACCAGCACGCTAATCCACGAACTGGACGTGCTGCGCTGGCTGACCGAGGACGACTATAAAACCGTCCAGGTTGTCTTCCCGCGCGATACCAAAAACACCCACGCGAAGCTGCGCGATCCGCAAATCGTGCTGTTTGAAACGCAAAAGGGCGTGCGCATCGACGTCGAAATCTTCGTTAACTGCGCCTACGGCTACGATATTCAGTGCGAAGTGGTCGGCGAAACCGGCATCGCCAGGCTGCCGGAACCTTCATCCGTACAGCTGCGTAAAGAGGCGAAGCTCTCGACTTCTATTCTGACCGACTGGAAAGATCGCTTTATCGACGCCTACGACGTCGAGCTGCAGGCCTTTATCAACGATGTCACGGCCGGCGAGCTGCACGGCCCGTCCGCCTGGGATGGCTATGCGGCCTCCGTGGCGGCGGACGCCTGCCTGAAGGCGCAGGAGAGCGGCGCCATTGAAAGCGTAGAGCTGCCGCCGCGTCCGGCGTTCTACAACAAATAGCGCCGATCGGCTCCTCTGGCAGCAGAGGAGCCGTCAAACGATAAGCAGGGAGAAACTGATGAAGATTGCCTTTGACGTTGATGTCATCAAAGATTTAGGCATCACTAAAATGGTTCACCAGGTAGCGGACTGGGGCTACAAATATATCGAACAGTCGCCGCATCCGCAGATCAACCCATTTTACAAGCACCCGAAAGCCAGCCGGGAAATCATTACCGAATATAAAAGAGCGCTGCGCGAAACCGGGCTGGAGATCTCTTCTTATATCGTGGTCTATCGCTGGTCGGGGCCGGACGAGGCTCGCCGCCAGGCCGCGGTTCGCAACTGGAAGCGCATGATCGAGATCGCGGTGGAAACCGGCGTGCAGGTGATCAACACCGAGCTTTCCGGCACGCCTAACGAGCCGGAGATCTGCGAAGAGATGCTCTATCGCTCAATGGAAGAGCTGCTGCCGATCGTCGAGCGGGAAGGTATTCGCATTGAAATCCAGTCTCATCCGTGGGATTTCTGCGAAGAAAATAACGAAACCGCCGATCTGGTGAAGTCGTTCCGCAGCGAAAACGTCAAATACCTCTATAGCGCGCCGCACACCTTCTTTTATGACAAAGGCAAAGGCGACGTGAAAAGCATGCTGGAATACGCGGGCGGCGATCTTTCGCACGTGCTGATCGCCGACACCATGAACCACACCAAACACTGCCGCTATATCGTCAATCCGCCAGGCGTGGACGCCACCATCCATCAGCATGTGGGCGTGGGCGAGGGCGAAGTGGATTTCGATACGCTGTTTAAAACCCTGCGGGAAATGGATTTTGCGAACCGCACTTACAAAGTGGGCGGCGAGTCGATTATCGCCGCGTCGCTGTTCGGCTATCCGGAAAAAATGAAGTACCAGGCAGTGGAAACCCGCGAGCTAATCGAACGCGAGCTGCTGCGTTAATCGTCCGGCGCACGGCGCCTGAACCCAAGCGCGGAGAGCCTGCGGGACGCGCCGCGCTACCCTGATCGACAGACTGCTGAGACACCATCATGAACAAAGAGAACGTGAAGCTGGCAATCGCCCCAATCGGCTGGACCAACGACGATATGCCGGAGCTGGGCGCGGAGAACACCTTTCAGCAAATCGTCAGCGAAATGGCGCTGGCGGGCTTTACCGGTAGCGAAGTCGGCAGTAAATACCCGCGCGATCCGGCGGTGCTCAGGCCCATGCTGGAGATCCGTAACATTCAGATCTGCAACGCCTGGTTCAGCACTTTTTTCGCCAACGGCGAACGGGCGAAAACCATTGATGAATTTATCAACCATCGCGATTTTCTCCATGCGATGGGCGCGAAGGTTATTGGCTGCTCGGAGCAGAGTAAAAGCATTCAGGGAACCGGGCTGCCGGTGCTGGAAGAGAAGCCGCACTTTACCGAAGAAGAGTGGCGGCTGACGGCGGAAGGCTACAACGAGCTGGCGAAGCTTGCGGCGGAAAAAGGGATGCAGGTTTGCCTGCATCACCATATGGGCACGGCGATCCAGACCGCAGCGGAAATCGATAAATTTATGGCGTTAACCCACGACGACGTTTATCTGCTGTTTGATACCGGCCACGCTTACTACTCGGAAGGCAGCCAGGCGCAAATGCTGGCGATCCTGGAGAAGTACCTGCCGCGCATCAACCATGTGCATCTGAAGGACGTGCGTGATGAGGTGGTAGCCCAGGTCAGAAGCCAGCGGCTCTCTTTTCTGGATGGCGTGAAAAAAGGCACCTTTACCGTGCCTGGCGATGGCGTAATCGACTTCGCGCCGGTGTTTAAAATTCTCGACGAGTCAGGCTACAAAGGCTGGATGGTGGTGGAAGCGGAGCAGGATCCGGCGCTGGCTAACCCTTTTGAATATGCCGTTAAGGCCAGAAAATATATTCGCGAGCACGCGGGCATTTAAGACGTTCTACCGCAGGTAGAGCAGCCGTGCTGCAATCAATAAAAAAACAGCACCTGATATCAGGCGCTGTTTTTTCGCAGTACGAGCTTATTTCAGTACCACGGTGTTAATGATATTTTCCGCTTCCGTCTGCGACTGCTGTTGGTTATCCGCAGGCAGCGTGATCTGCAGCGTCAGTAGCTTGCCGTCGACCTTCGCCAGCAGCACCGATGACCAGGAAGACTGGCCTTTGGCCGAGATCACCGAATCCAGCTGCTGCGCCGGCTGGCCCTTCAGCTCAATCGATTTATTGGTCACAACCTGCAGCTGTGCGTCGCGGTTGCGCTGCTGATCTTCCAGACGTTTCGCCAGCACGTCGAGGCTCTCTGTGGTTTCGTCACCCGCGATAACGATAATCGCTTTCTGGCCGGTGGCGTCGGCGTAAACATGCATGTTATTAGCCTGCGTGCCCATTTTTCCGGTCTGATCGGACATGCCCGCCGGCAGTGAGAAGCTGAGTTTACCGTCCATCAGGGTAACGGTCTGGCTGCTCTGGCTGCTGCTGACGCCGTTGTCGTCGGCGGCAGCTTTATCATTTTTGCCGTCGCAAGCGGCCAGTCCGACCACCAGTAAACCGATTCCGGCATATTTCAGTAAGTGACGCATTATGATCCCTTTTACGTTAGTCGTTCACGCTTTTCAGCAACTTATATAATTAATCAGCAGCTAAAAGCAACCTGCCGTGGACAACCGCGTGTTACGGCTGCGCCCCACAGAGTGACAGACTAGCCGAAGTTCACCTGAGCGCCAGAGGATTTTTCCGTTATGCGCTTCAGTGCGGCGTTGAGCAGCACGCCGTAAGCGGGCAGGAAGAAAACCATGCAGATAAGCACCTTGAAGCTGTAGTCCACCAGCGCGATCTCTACCCAGTTCTGCGCCATAAAGGCGTCGGGGCTTTTATAGAAAGCGATAAAAAAGAACGCCAGCGTATCGCTGATATTGCCTAAAAACATCGCGGAAGCGGGCGCTATCCACCACTGCGGCAGCTGACGCAGACGGTTAAAGACATGCACGTCCAGAATCTGGCCCAGCGCGTAGGCCATAAAGCTGGCGCAGGCGATGCGGGCGACAAACAGGTTGACGCTCGCCAGCGCGGCCATTCCCTGCCATTCGCCCTGATAAAACAGCGCGGAAACGCTGTAGGAGATAAACAGCGCCGGGATCATCACCGCCAGAATAATGCGTCTTGCCAGCGGCGCGCCGAAAATCCGCACCGTCAGATCGGTCGCCAGAAAGATAAACGGAAAGCTGAAGGCGCCCCAGGTGGTGTGGAAGCCGAAAACAGAAATGGGGAGCTGCACCAGGTAGTTACTGGAAGTAATCACCAGCAGATGGAACAGCGACAGCCAGATCAGCGCGTGTTTACGCTGACGCGAAGAAAAAGAGATCATCATGTAGCCTTTTTGAACGTTGGGGTGAGGGAACCCAAAAAAAAATTGTCTCGCCTGAGCGATTGCGCGGCATCTTACCGAATCACTCTGTCAATGCAATGGTTAATTTTAGCGCAAACGTTATCGGTGTCTGCCCGGCTTGCACAAGCGCCGTTCGGGGGTAAAATGGCACCATTTCCTGGCTGATTGAGAAGAATATGAGCGAAATTTTCGCAAATCCCGACCAAACTCTGGACGCGCTGGGCCTGCGCTGCCCCGAGCCGGTCATGATGGTACGTAAAGCCGTGCGGCACATGCAGGAAGGCGAAACGCTGCTGATTATCGCCGACGATCCGGCCACCACGCGCGATATCCCCGGTTTCTGCCGCTTTATGGAACATACGCTGCTGGCGCAGGAAACGGATGGATTACCTTATCGTTATCTGCTGAAAAAAGGGCTGTAGCGCCCTGCGGCTCGCCCTGCCGAAACCCGCAGGGCGAGATGTTAACTTAGCGCTTACTCAGTAACCGTAGCGCGTTCGCCGTCACCAGTGCGGTGGCGCCGGAATCCGCCAGCACCGCCAGCCATAGCCCGGTTATTCCCAGCAGCGTCGTCACCAGAAACAACCCTTTCAGGCCAAGCGCCAGCGTAATATTTTGCCGGATGTTGGCATGGGTGGCGCGCGACAGACGGATCATCGTCGCCAGTCCCGTCAGCCGGTTATGGGTTAAAGCGGCATCCGCGCTCTCCAGCGCCACGTCGCTGCCGCCGCCCATCGCAATCCCCAGCGTCGCCGCCTTCATCGCGGGCGCGTCGTTGATGCCGTCACCCACCATTGCTACCGCGCTGCGCTGATTAAGCTCGTGAATAGCCGCAACCTTATCCTCAGGCAGCAGGCTGGCCCGATAGTCGATAGCAAGCTCGCTGGCGATGGCCGCCGCCGCTCGCGGATTGTCGCCGGTCAGCATCACCGCCGTGATATTCAGCGCGCGCAGTTCGGCCAGCGCCGCCGCCGCGTCCGGACGTAGCGTATCGCGCAGCGCTATCAGGCCAGTCGGCTGCAGGTTTTGCGCGACAATCGCGACGGTATTGCCTGCCGACTCCAGTTGCGCCACCTGCGCCTGCCGCTCCGCCGTCAGCGCCAGCCTCTCCGGCGCGCAGATGGAAAGTTTGTGACCGCCAACTACCGCTTCAATACCGCTTCCCGCCAGCGTTTTTTGCGCCGTGGCCTGAGGTATAAGCAGCCGACGCTGCTCTGCCAGCTGCACAATCGCCTTCGCCAGCGGATGGGAAGATCCCTGTTCTACAGCGGCGGCTTTCGCCAGCAGCGCCGCTTCGTCCTGGCCGTCGAAAGCTTCAATAGCGACGATTTGCGGTTTGCCTTCGGTCAGCGTACCGGTTTTATCAAACGCCAGCGTGCGCACATTGTTCAGGCTTTCCAGCGCCGCGCCGCCTTTGATTAACACGCCATGTCGGGCCGCGGCGGCCAGGCCTGAAGTTATCGCCGCAGGCGTGGAGATCACCAGCGCGCAGGGACAGCCGATCAGCAGCAGTGTCAGGCCCTTGTAGATCCACGTCTGCCAGTCGCCGGCAAACAGCAGCGGCGGAATTAGCGCTACCAGCAGCGCCAGCGCCATCACCAGCGGCGTATAGACGCGGCTGAAGCGATCGAGAAAACGCTCCACCGGCGCACGATGCGCGTCCGCTTCTTCGATCAGGTGCAGAATACGGTCGATAGCGCTCTCACCCGGTTTTGACGCCACCTTCAGTGTGACCAAGCGATCGACGCTCAGGCTGCCAGCGGCGACGGTTTCGCCCGCCTGACGCGCTACCGGCATCGATTCGCCGGTCAGCGCGCTCTCGTCGAAGCTGGCGAAAGACGTCGCCAGAATGGCATCGGCCGGTAAGCGTCCGCCTGCCGCGACCTCAATCAGATCGCCCGGCTGCAGCTCGCTCACCGCCACCGTTTCGCGTTTGTCTCCGCGTATCCGTAGCGCTTCATCAGGTTTTAGCGCCATCAGCGCCGTCACGCCGCGGCGCGCGCGACCGGCGGCAAAGGCTTCCAGCCGTTCGCCCAGCATAAACAGCAGCAGCACCATCGCGGCTTCCGCCGTCGCGCCGATAAACAACGCGCCGAGCGCCGCCACCGTCATTAAAGTTTCGATGGCGAAAGGCGTGCCGCTGCGCATCAGCCGTAGCGCGGTACGCGCAACGGGCCAGCAGCCGACCAGTGTGGTCAGGATAAACGCAATTTTCCCGGCCTGCGGATCGATGGCCTGCAGCAGCCAGCTGGCCAACAACAGCGCGCCCAGCGCCAGCAGCAGGCCGTTTTCCCGCCAGAAGCCGGGGTTTTCTTCGGCTGGCTGGCTCTCAGAGCGAAGCGTAAATCCTGCGCTGACGACCGCCTGTTCGACCTGCTGACGCACATCTTTATCGGCGCTGACCAGCAGTTTTTCCGTAGCGAACAGTACGCGTGCCTGAGCGACGCCAGGTAGCTGGCCTACGGCGTTTTCGATCTTTCTGGCGCAGGCAGGGCAATCCATACCGCTAATCCGCCAGCGGTAATCGGCGTCGCCTCTGTCGCTCTCTTCCTCGCGCGGCGCGGCGCAGCAGCTGGATTTTTCAGTCGGAGAAAAAGCGATTGAGGTAATTTTGCCAGGCGCCGGACGGCAGCCTCGCTGGCCAGCCGCGTGGCGCTGCCCGCAAGGGCAGGATAAAGGTGAGTGTGGGTGCATGGCGCCTCCTGATAAGCCTGGCGGGCAGCTTCTCCCGCGAGGCTTATCTTACACTCTGGAGCGGACTCCAGAGTCAAGGCGTAAATCAGAGGTAAAGCGAGCGGACGATCATAAAGTGGCCGGCAAAATAGCAGGCAGCGGTGATGGCGCTGTCGGCCGTGAAGCGGCGACGATAGTGGCTAACCAGCCAGACGATATTGGCGAGCAGCAGCAGCGAGGTGCCGACCATCAGTGAAAAACCATAGTCCGTCGGCCGGAAGAAATATTGTTCGGTAGTCAGCCAGACCATCAGCAGCGTCATGCCGATAAAAGTACAGATCGGCCACCGCAGCTCGGCCAGTTTCGTCCAGATGGCGGCGATCAGCAGCGCGCCGATAATCAACACCGTCAGCGGGATCGGCCAGAAGAACGTCAGCGTCATATGGCTGGCGAAGCAGATGGTATAGAGCAGATGCGAGAGGAAAAAAGCGCCAATAGCGTAGAGCATACGGCGCTCGGGCAGTAGCATCAGCGCATCGCCGACCAGCGTCGCCAGCAGACCGAACAGAATCAGATAATCCGTGGCGCTCAGAACCGGCGCCTGCCAGGCCCAGGCAAGCAGCAGCAACAGCGTAACCGGTTTAAAGACCCAGCGCTGCCATTGTGGGCCACGGTAAGTAGCGTCAACGTACAGCCAGCCGGAAAAAAGCACTGCCAGAAACGACCAAATCATAATGTGTCCCTTTGTTTTTAGATGCTAAATTCCACAGTATCTTTTTAGTCTAGGCCAGGCGTCGACGATGTGACAATGAGAGCGCTCTGGTTGTATTCTTTCCGTTTACGCTGCAAAAACGAGGAAAAGCCGTGAAGCCACCTCTGATTTTTTTTATTACGCTGGCCATTATTGCCGTGCTGGCGACCCGGCAATTTATCAGGCAGCGGCAGGAAGTCGCGGTCAACGACGCTTCGCCTGTGCGCAGCCTGCTGGTGGAAGTTAAGGATAAGCGGGCGGTGTCTACTTCCGCGCTGCGATCGCGCCAGCGTGAGACGATCCCGGTGGAGGCGATGCGCTATGAGGCATGGTTTCACCCGCTAAACGGCGCGGGCGATTTTAAACTGGTGCTGCAGGCTGACGACTATCAGCAGCTTGAGCAGGGAGAGAAGGGCGATCTGCAGATCAAGGGCAAGCGATTTGTCTCGTTCCGGCCGCGATAAAGGCTGGCCGGAACGCGGGATTCACGATTTAGGCAGCTGCTTTTTCTGCCAGGCCAGCAGCTCGAACACGCCGAAAAAGAAGATTTTGGCCTGTAGCGCGCCGCTCAGCTTCGGCCCCTCTTTCGGCTGCGTGGCGCGCATCAACACCAGCTGCAGGCCGTGCATAATCACCATAAAAAACAGCGCGACATTAATAAAATATTTCAGCGGCGCGGGATAAGGGTGGATCAGATTCAGCAACAAAAACGCCCATACGCAGACCATTAGCGCTCTGCCCAGGTTAATCAGCATGAGTCTCTCTCCTCTCTGGCGAATGACGAACGTAAAGGCGATAAGCGACCTGCCCGGCGATCTTCTCCCGATGCAGCTGCCAGCTCGTCGGCACGGGCGGCGCGCCGTTCTCCACCTCGCTCTCTACATAGATTAAGGCTTCTTCCGCCAGCCAGCCGCGCGTTTCCAGCAGCGTCAGCGTCTCTTCCAGCAGCCCCTTGCGGAACGGCGGATCGATAAACACCAGCTGGTGCGGTTCGCCTGCCTGCGCCAGATACTGCAGCGTATTGGTATTGATCACCCGACCATTGGCCGCGCCCAGCGTAGCGAGGTTTTTGCCAAGCTGCTGCGCCACGGCGCGCTCCAGCTCCAGCAGCGTGGCCGATGCCGCGTGACGCGACAGCGCTTCCAGCCCCAGCGCGCCGCTACCGGCGAAACAGTCCAGACAGCGCGCGCCCTGAATGTCGGGCGCCAGCCAGTTAAACAGCGTCTCACGGACGCGATCGGTAGTAGGACGCAGCCCGGCGCTGTCCGGCACCGGCAGCTTTCTGCCGCGCCACTGGCCGCCAATAATGCGGATTTGTCCGGCGCTGCCGCCGCGAGGTTTTTTCATCATCTGACTTAACTTTTCATAATTTGTTGCACAGTTTAACGCGCGATTCGCGCTCAGGAAACGTAAAAAGGGTGCTGTGTTGCGTCAGCAGGAAAGTGTTAGACTAGGGGATTAGATAATTTTCAGAGACCTGACGGTTTTTTCCCCGCGAGGAGTGTGGTTGCACCATGGCAAAAAATAAAAAACGTGGCTTTTTTTCCTGGCTGGGACTGGGACGCGAAGAAAAAGCGCCTGAGGAAGAGCTCCAAACGCCAGAGCAGCAGAGCGAAACAGCGGATGCCGCCACGCCTGCCGAAGCGGAACAGCGCGCGGAAGCTGTCGTAGAAGTAACGGAAACCGTTGCTCGCGAGCAGGCGGAAGAGGTTCGCGCGCAGCCTGAAGAGCGTGCCCCTGCTGAGTCCGGGTCGCGGCCAGAAGAAACGAGCGTGTCCGAAGAGGCTGCGCCAGCCAAACCGCATGTGGAAGAAGAGTGGCTGCCGGAAGAGAACGAAGTCGTTAAGCCAGAAGAAGAGCGGCTGCCGGAAGAAAGCAAAATCGTTGAGCCGGAACAGGAACCGCTGCCGGAAGAAACGGCTGCTGTGCAGCCAGAGCCGGCGCTTTTGCCTGAAGAGATCGTGGCTGACGAACCGCAGCCGGAAGAGGCGGCAATAGCGGCAGAGGAGCCTGAAGACGTCACGCCGGAAGAGCTTGAAGCGGCGGCGCTGGCCGCAGGCGCTTCCGAAGAAGAGCTGACGGAAATCGAAGAAGAAGAGTCGATCGCCGCCGCGCTGGTCAAGGTTGAGCAGGCCAACGCCGCTGAAGAGCAGGTCGCCGAAGAGCAGGCGCGGCCAACGAAAGAGGGCTTCTTCGCTCGTCTGAAGCGCAGCCTGGTGAAAACGCGCCAGAATCTGGGTTCTGGGTTCGTCAGTCTGTTCCGCGGCAAGAAAATCGACGACGAGCTGTTCGAAGAGCTGGAAGAGCAGCTGCTGATCGCAGACGTAGGCGTTGAAACCACGCGTCGCATTATCACCAATCTTACCGCTCAGGCTAGCCGCAAACAGCTGCGCGACGCCGAAGCGCTGTACGGCCTGCTGAAGCAGGAAATGTCTGAAATTTTGGCGAAGGTCGACGCGCCGCTGGATGTGAGCGGCAAAACGCCGTTCGTAATCCTGATGGTCGGCGTCAACGGCGTGGGCAAAACCACCACCATCGGCAAGCTGGCGCGCCAGTATCAGGCAGAAGGCAAATCGGTCATGCTGGCGGCGGGCGATACTTTCCGCGCGGCGGCCGTAGAGCAGCTGCAAGTTTGGGGCCAGCGCAATAATATTCCGGTTGTCGCCCAGCATACCGGCGCGGACTCCGCTTCGGTGATTTTCGACGCGATTCAGGCGGCGAAAGCGCGCAACGTTGATGTATTAATCGCTGATACGGCGGGGCGTTTGCAGAACAAATCGCACCTGATGGAAGAGCTGAAGAAAATCACCCGCGTGATGAAAAAGCTGGACGAGCAGGCGCCGCACGAGGTGATGCTGACGATTGACGCCAGCACCGGCCAGAACGCTATCAGCCAGACTAAGCTGTTCCATGAAGCGGTAGGCCTGACAGGCATTACGCTGACCAAGCTTGACGGCACCGCCAAAGGCGGCGTGATCTTCTCCGTCGCCGACCAGTTCGGCATTCCAATCCGCTACATCGGCGTTGGCGAAGGCATTGAAGATTTACGATCGTTCAAGGCGGACGATTTTATAGAGGCACTATTTGCCCGAGAGGACTAATTAGGATGATTCGCTTTGAAGAAGTCAGTAAGGCTTATCTCGGCGGTCGGCAAGCGCTGCAGGGAGTGGATTTTCATCTGCAACCGGGAGAAATGGCGTTTCTGACCGGCCATTCCGGCGCGGGGAAAAGCACGCTGCTGAAACTGATTTGCGGCATTGAGCGCCCCAGCGCTGGCCATATCTGGTTCAGCGGGCACGATATCAGCCGCCTGAAAAGCCGGGAAGTGCCTTTTCTGCGCCGTCAGATCGGCATGATTTTTCAGGATCACCATCTGCTGATGGACAGGTCCGTTTATGACAACGTGGCTATCCCGCTGATTATCGCGGGCGCCAGCGGCGAAGATATTCGTCGTCGCGTCTCCGCCGCGCTGGATAAAGTCGGGCTGCTGGACAAAGCGAAAAGTTATCCTATTCAGCTGTCGGGCGGCGAGCAGCAGCGCGTGGGTATCGCGCGCGCGGTGGTCAATAAGCCCGCCGTGCTGCTGGCGGATGAGCCGACCGGCAACCTCGATCACGCGCTGTCGGAAGATATTCTGCGCCTGTTTGAAGAGTTCAACCGCGTGGGCGTTACCGTACTGATGGCAACTCACGATCGGGCGCTGATCGCCCGCCGCAACTATCGTCTGATGACGCTGAATCAGGGACGTCTGCACGGAGGCAACTATGGCGAATAAGCGTAATCCGCGCCCGGCCGCGCCTAAAGCTGCGAAGCAGCCTTCCAAAAGCAAAGCGCTGAAGGGCGGCTGGCAGGAGCAGTGGCGCTACGCGCTGCGCGGCACCCTGTCCGATATGTGGCGACAGCCGCTGGCGACGCTGCTGACGGTAATGGTAATAGCCATTTCTCTGACGCTGCCGAGCGTCTGCTTTATGGTCTGGAAAAACGTCAGCAACGCGGCGCAGCAGTGGTATCCGGCGCCGCAGCTGACGGTTTACCTGAGCAAAACGCTGGATGACGATGCGGCGGAAAACGTGGTGGCGCTGCTGAAAAAAGAGGACGGCGTGGACAAGGTGAACTACCTGTCGCGGGAAGAGGCGATGGGCGAGTTTCGCAACTGGTCGGGCTTCGGCGGCGCAATGGATATGCTTGAGCAGAATCCGCTGCCGGCCGTCGCCATTATCACGCCGAAAATCAATTTTCAGAATTCAGACACCATGAACAACCTGCGCGATCGCGTGGCGAAAGTGCAGGGCGTGGATGAAGTGAAGATGGACGACAGCTGGTTCGCGCGGCTGGCGGCGCTGGCGGGCCTGGTAGGTCAGGTCGCTACCATGATCGGCATCCTGATGATCGTTGCGGTGTTCCTGGTGATCGGCAACAGCGTGCGGCTCAGCATCTTTGCCCGTCGCGACACCATTAACGTGCAGAAGCTGATCGGCGCTACCGATGGCTTTATTCTGCGGCCGTTTCTGTACGGCGGCGCGCTGCTGGGCTTCTGCGGCGCGCTGCTGTCGCTGGTGCTCTCCGAGGTGCTGGTGTTCCGTCTGGAATCGGTGGTGACTCAGGTCGCTGCCGTCTTCGGCACCACCTTTGTGCTGCACGGCCTGGCCTGGGATGAAAGCCTGCTGCTGCTGCTGATTTCCGCCATGATTGGCTGGATCGCCGCCTGGCTGGCGACGGTGCAACATTTACGTCGATTTACGCCGCAGTAACCTCTTCACACTTTTTTTGATATACTATTCCTCTGTTGCATGAACGTTGTGCCGCAGAGGAAGTTCTCTTTCGCAAAACTTCCTTCCGGCCTGTTCCCCCTACCCGAGAAATGTGTGTATATTACGCACAGCTGATAGTGAACTTGTGGATAACTTTGCGGTCAGAGTAGCACTGATTGCTCTTCTTTCTCGCTGTTGTTCACGTAGTCTTATGAATCGCGCAGGGAACTTGCGGCAATATCGCTTAATACAGAGAGGGTTTGAATGACCAAAGAAATGCAAACTTTAGCTATTGCTCCCTTAGGCAACCTGGATTCCTATATCCGGGCGGCTAATGCCTGGCCTGTGCTGACGGCAGAAGAGGAAAAAGCGCTGGCTGAACGGCTGCATTACCAGGGCGATCTGGAAGCAGCCAAAAAGCTGATCCTGTCTCACCTGCGCTTTGTTGTTCATGTCGCCCGTAACTACGCCGGATATGGCCTGCCGCAGGCGGATCTGATTCAGGAAGGCAATATCGGCCTGATGAAAGCCGTGCGTCGCTTCAATCCTGAGGTGGGCGTGCGTCTGGTTTCTTTCGCCGTGCACTGGATCAAAGCCGAAATCCACGAGTACGTCTTGCGCAACTGGCGCATCGTCAAGGTCGCTACCACCAAAGCGCAGCGCAAGCTGTTCTTTAACCTGCGTAAAGCCAAGCAGCGTCTGGGCTGGTTTAACCAGGACGAGGTGGAAATGGTGGCGCGCGAGCTGGGCGTGACCAGCAAAGACGTGCTGGAAATGGAGTCGCGTATGGCGGCTCAGGACATGACCTTTGACCCAACGCCGGAAGACGAAGGCGAAGGCCGCTCAATGGCGCCGATGCTCTATCTGCAGGATAAATCTTCCGACTTTGCCGACGGCATCGAAGAAGACAACTGGGATAACCACGCTGCCGATAAGCTGAGCGACGCCATGCAGGGTCTGGACGAGCGTAGTCAGGACATTATCCGCGCCCGCTGGCTGGACGACGACAACAAAACCACGCTGCAGGAGCTGGCCGATAAATATGGCGTCTCCGCCGAGCGTGTTCGCCAGCTGGAAAAGAACGCGATGAAAAAGCTGCGCGTCGCTATCGAAGCGTAAAAACCGCAGCAGCAGAAAAAAGGCGACTTTCGGGTCGCCTTTTTTGTTTCCGTAAAAAAGGCGTCCGATTCACTGTCGCTGATATACCCAGCCGTTTGGCTGAGCGACAAATCCGTGCCGCTGCATAAAAGCCGCAATGCCTTCCCGATCCCCATCACCCGTATCCGCCATCCACCACTGCGTAATGGCCGGATTGTGCGCCAGCACTTCCTCCAGCAGATAGCTGCCGACGCCGCGCCTTCGGGTGACTTCCCGTACCAGGAAATCCGTCAGCTCGCCCTGCGTGCCTTTTAGCGTCACTTTTACCGCGGCCAGCAGGCGATCGTTAAACTTCGCCGCGTAGAGCTGGCTGCACTCGTTCAGCCCGCTCTCCAGCGTATCTGCGTCGTTTTCCGGCCAGATTTTGCTTAGATCCAGACGATCCTGAGCGGTTAACCGCTGCAGCCTGAGAATAGTCAGTTTCATCAAATTACCCCGAAGGTGTGAAAGGCAGATTGTAGCGAAAACAGGCACAGAGCAACGCAGAACTTTTTTTGTATAAAAACAAAGCAATCTGTCAGTCTGGCGATTAAAGTTAATGATAAACGCTGAGCCATCCTGCTGAACGCAGAATAACCAGCTGGCAAAGTGGTGAAACAACACGCATTTGTACCAGTCATTTATGCTGAAGTAAGCGGCAATAGCCCATTTCTTCAGTTGATTTACAGAATAAAATTCCTGTTTAATAACCTGAAATTTAAAGCCTTATTACTAAAACAACGCTCTCATTCGCTAAGCCGTTATTCTCATGACGATTATTGACGAGAGCAGCAAACATAACTGATGGGGTAGTCGGGATGAAAATGAAAGGTAGCGCGTTTTTAGCAGGTTGTATGGCAATGGCGCTGAGCCACGCCGCGATGGCGGAAGAGATTAAAGTGGCTATCGTTGGCGCTATGTCCGGCCCCGTGGCGCAGTATGGCGATATGCAGTTTACCGGCGCGAAACAGGCGATTGCCGATATCAACGCCAAAGGCGGCGTCAATGGCAACAAGCTGGTCGGCGTGCAGTATGACGACGCCTGCGATCCAAAACAGGCGGTCGCGGTCGCTAACAAGGTGATCAACGACGGCATTCGTTACGTTATCGGGCATCTCTGCTCCTCTTCCACTCAGCCCGCTTCCGATATTTATGAAGACGAAGGCGTGCTGATGATTACGCCAGCGGCGACCAACGCCGATCTGACTACCCGCGGCTACAAGATGATTATGCGCACTACCGGTCTGGATTCCGATCAGGGGCCAACGGCGGCGAAATATATTCTTGAGCAGATCAAACCGCAGCGTATCGCCGTTATCCACGACAAGCAGCAGTATGGCGAAGGACTGGCGCGCTCCGTACAGGCGAGCCTGAAAAAATCGGGCGGCAACGTGGTGATGTTTGAAGGCGTCACCGCAGGCGACAAAGATTTCTCCACGCTGGTGGCGCGCCTGAAAAAAGAGAACGTCGATTTCGTCTATTTCGGCGGCTACTACCCGGAAATGGGGCAGATTCTACGCCAGTCCCGCGCGGCGGGCCTGCAGACTCGCTTTATGGGGCCGGAAGGCGTAGGTAACGCTTCGCTTTCCAATATCGCCGGCGCGGCTTCGGAAGGTATGCTGGTTACGCTGCCTAAACGCTACGACCAGGTGCCGGCCAACCAGCCGATCGTCGACGCGCTGAAGGCGAAGAAGCTCGATCCAACCGGGCCTTTCGTCTGGACAACCTACGCGGCCTTGCAGGCTCTGACTACCGGTATGGAGCGCAGCAAGAGCGCCGAGCCGGAAGAAATTGCTAAAAACCTGAAAGAGGGCGCGCCGGTGCCAACGGTAATGGGCGATCTGAGCTGGGACGCCAAAGGCGATCTGAAAGGCTTCGAGTTCGGCATCTTTACCTGGCATGCCGACGGCTCTTCCACCGCGGTTAAATAATAACAATAGCGGGCGTCGCTGACGCCCGTCGCGCCATTCTTCACGGGCTGTCCGTAGCAACACTCGCCAGGATCTGATGGGGTGGAAATATCGGGGCGCGCTTCGATAACGGAATGCTTTCCGCCCGTGTTGATAAAGCAACTCTCTTTCCGCCAGGGCGGATAGCAGTAAGGTATTTCTATGTCCGAGCAGTTTCTCTATTTTCTGCAGCAAATGTTCAACGGCGTGACGTTGGGCAGCACCTATGCGCTGATCGCCATTGGCTACACCATGGTGTACGGCATTATCGGCATGATCAACTTCGCCCACGGCGAGGTTTATATGATCGGCAGCTACGTCTCTTTTATCGTGATCGCCGCGCTAATGATGATGGGCATCGACGCTGGCTGGCTGCTGATTGGCGCCGGTTTTCTCGCTGCCATCGTGATCGCCAGCGCCTATGGCTGGAGCATTGAGCGCGTGGCCTATAAGCCCGTACGCTCCTCCAAGCGTCTGATCGCGCTTATTTCCGCCATCGGTATGTCCATCTTTTTACAAAACTATGTCAGCCTGACGCAGGGCTCGCGCGATCTGGCGCTGCCGGGCCTGATTAGCGGTCAGTGGACGCTGGGCGTCAGCAACGGTTTCGCCGCCACTATCTCCACCATGCAGATAGTGATCTGGTCAGTAACCTTTGTCGCCATGCTCGCGCTGACGCTGTTTATCCGCTACTCCCGTATGGGCCGCGCCTGCCGTGCCTGTGCCGAAGACCTGAAAATGGCCAGCCTGCTGGGCATCAACACCGACCGCGTGATCTCGCTGACCTTTGTTATCGGCGCGGCAATGGCGGCGGTGGCGGGCGTGCTGCTGGGGCAGTTTTACGGCGTGATTAACCCCTATATCGGCTTTATGGCCGGCATGAAGGCGTTTACCGCCGCCGTGCTGGGCGGCATCGGCAGCATTCCCGGCGCGATGCTGGGCGGCCTGATTCTGGGTATCGCCGAGGCGCTGACTTCGGCCTATTTGAGCACCGAGTACAAAGACGTGGTTTCTTTTGCACTACTGATTGTGGTGCTGCTGGTGATGCCAACCGGCATCCTGGGCCGTCCGGAGGTGGAAAAGGTATGAAGAACCTCTTTAACGCCTTTACTTCCGCCCTGATGCTGTTGGTGCTGGCCGCGTTCTTTATGGGAATGCGCCTGACGCTGGACGGTACGCATCTGGTGGTGAATAACGCAGGCAGCGTGCGCTGGAACTGGATCGCCATCGGCTGCGCCGTAGTGTTTTTCTTCCAGCTGCTGCGGCCTCTTTTCCAGCGCGGCCTGAAGAAAATTTCCGGCCCGGCGCTGGTGCTGCCGGGTATCGACGGCTCCACGCCAAAGCAGAAGCTCTTTATGCTGCTGCTGATTATCGCCGCGGTCGCCTGGCCATTCCTGGTTTCCCGCGGCACGGTGGATATCGCCACGCTGACCCTGATTTATGTGATGCTGGGCCTGGGACTGAACGTAGTGGTTGGGCTTTCCGGCCTGCTGGTGCTGGGCTACGGCGGCTTCTACGCCATCGGCGCCTATACCTTCGCGCTGCTGAACCACTACTTCGGCCTGGGCTTCTGGGAGTGTCTGCCGCTGGCGGGTATCGTGGCGGCGCTGTTTGGCCTGCTGCTGGGCTTTCCGGTGCTGCGCCTGCGCGGCGACTACCTGGCGATCGTCACGCTGGGCTTTGGCGAAATCGTACGTATCCTGCTGCTGAATAACACGGAGATCACCGGCGGCCCAAACGGTATCAGCCAGATCCCGAAACCCTCCTTTTTCGGCCTGGAGTTCAACCGCAGCGTGCGTGACGGCGGCTGGGACACTTTCCATCATTTCTTTAACCTGAAATACGATCCCAGCGACCGCATCATTTTCCTCTATATGGTGGCGCTGCTGCTGGTGGTACTGACGCTGTTTGTGATCAACCGGCTGCTGAGAATGCCGCTGGGCCGCGCCTGGGAAGCGCTGCGGGAAGATGAAATCGCCTGCCGTTCGCTGGGCCTTAGTCCGACGCGCATCAAGCTGACCGCTTTTACTATCAGCGCTGCCTTCGCCGGTTTCGCCGGCAGCCTGTTCGCCGCGCGCCAGGGCTTCGTCAGCCCGGAATCCTTTACCTTCGCCGAATCGGCTTTTGTGCTGGCCATTGTGGTGCTGGGCGGAATGGGCTCGCAGTTCGCGGTGATCCTCGCCGCCATACTGCTGGTGGTGTCGCGCGAGCTGATGCGCGATCTGAATGAATACAGCATGCTGGTGCTGGGCGGCCTGATGGTACTGATGATGATCTGGCGGCCGCAGGGTCTGCTGCCGATGCAGCGCCCGCACCTGAAGTTAAAAAGCGTGGAAAAAGGAGAGCAGCCATGAAGCCTTTATTAGCCGTAAACGGCCTGATGATGCGCTTTGGCGGCCTGCTCGCGGTCAACAACGTCGAGCTGGAGCTGCGGCCTCAGGAGATCGTTTCGCTGATCGGCCCCAACGGCGCCGGCAAAACCACGGTGTTCAACTGCCTGACCGGTTTTTATCGGCCTACGGGCGGCAGCATCATGCTGGGCGATCGCCAGCTGGCGGGCCTGGCGGGACAGGAAATCGCGCGGATGGGCGTTGTGCGCACCTTTCAGCATGTGCGCCTGTTTCGCGAGATGACGGTGATTGAGAACCTGCTGGTCGCTCAGCATCAGCACCTGAAGAGCGGCGTATTCGCCGGACTGCTGAAAACGCCGGGCTTCCGCAAAGCGGAAAGCGAAGCGCTGGACAGAGCGGCCAGCTGGCTGGATCGCGTAGGTCTGCTGGCGCTCGCCAATCGTCAGGCGGGCAATCTGGCCTATGGTCAGCAGCGCCGTCTGGAGATCGCCCGCTGTATGGTCACCCGTCCGGAGATCCTCATGCTGGACGAGCCGGCGGCTGGCCTGAACCCGAAAGAGACGCTGGAGCTGGACGAACTGATCGCCGAGCTGCGCAACGAACATAAGGTATCGGTACTGTTGATTGAACACGATATGAAACTGGTAATGGGCATTTCTGACCGCATCTACGTGGTCAACCAGGGTACGCCGTTGGCCAACGGCACGCCGGAAGAGATCCGCAATAACCCGGACGTGATCCGCGCTTATCTGGGAGAAGCTTAAGATGCCGATGCTCTCTCTGGAAAACGTCAGCGCGCACTACGGTAAAATTCAGGCGCTACATAACGTCAGCCTGCATATCGAGCAGGGCGAAATCGTCACGCTGATCGGCGCTAATGGCGCCGGGAAAACCACTATTCTGGGGACGCTGTGCGGCGAGCCGCGCGCGACTCAGGGAAAGGTGCTGTTTGACGGCAAGGAGATCACCGACTGGCAAACCGCACGCATTATGCGTGAGGCGATTGCTATCGTGCCGGAAGGACGACGCGTTTTTTCCCGCATGACGGTAGATGAAAACCTGGCGATGGGCGGCTTTTTTGCCGATCGTCAGCAGTATCAGACCCGGATCAAGCGCGTCTACGAGCTGTTCCCGCGCCTTTATGAGCGACGCGTGCAGCGTGCGGGCACTATGTCCGGCGGCGAGCAGCAAATGCTGGCGATCGGGCGCGCGCTGATGAGCCAGCCGCGCCTGCTGCTGCTGGACGAGCCGTCGCTGGGCCTGGCGCCAATCATTATTCAGCAGATCTTCGACACTATCGAACAGCTGCGTCAGGAAGGGATGACTATCTTCCTGGTGGAGCAGAACGCCAACCAGGCGCTGAAGCTGGCCGATCGCGGCTACGTGCTGGAAAACGGCCATGTGGTACTGAGCGATACCGGCGAAGCCCTGCTGGCTAACGAAGCGGTACGCAGCGCCTATCTGGGCGGCTAAACGCTTTTTCTCAGGCCCGGTCTGATATCGTTCAGCCGGGCTTATTAGTCATCCTTCCGTCATCTCGCTGTCATCTGACCGTTATCTCTCCGTCATTTTTGCATGTCATGTTACCTGCCGATGCGTTCTGGGACGCGCGTATTCACCGGGCACAGGAAACCGATATGTCATTGTTCTTCCGCCGTACCACACTTTCCATTGCGCTGGGACTGACTCTCAGCGGACAGGCGCTGGCCGCCACCGATATTCCTTTCTGGCACTCTATGGAAGGCGAGCTGGGCGTAGAGGTCAATTCACTGGCGCAGCGCTTTAACGAATCGCATCCCGATTACAAAATAGTGCCGACCTATAAAGGCAACTATGAGCAAAGCCTGGCTGCCGGTATCGCCGCCGTCCGCTCCGGCAGAGCGCCTGCCATTCTTCAGGTTTATGAAGTGGGCACCGCCACGATGATGGCGTCAAAAGCGATCGTGCCGGTATATGACGTCTTTAAAAACGCCGGCATCACCATCGATGAAAAGCAGTTTGTGCCGACGGTTGCCGGTTACTACAGCGATTCGAAAACCGGCCATCTGATCTCACAGCCGTTCAACAGCTCCACGCCGGTGCTCTACTACAATAAAGATGCCTTTAAAAAAGCGGGGCTGAACCCGGATGAGCCGCCGAAAACCTGGCAGGAGCTGGCGAAAGACGCTGAAGCGCTGCGCAAAGCCGGCATGAGCTGCGGCTACGCCAGCGGCTGGCAGGGCTGGATCCAGATTGAAAACTTCAGCGCCTGGCATGGGCTGCCGGTCGCCACCAAAAATAACGGCTTCGACGGCACCGACGCGGAGCTGGAATTCAACAAGCCGGTTCAGGTGCGTCATATTCAGCTGCTGCAGGAGATGAACAAGAAGGGCGACTTCACCTATTTCGGCCGCAAGGACGAATCCACCGCCAAGTTCTATAACGGCGACTGCGGCATCACGACCGCCTCTTCCGGCTCGCTGGCCGATATTCGTCACTATGCCAAATTCAATTACGGCGTCGGCATGATGCCTTATGACGACAGCGTGCCGAACGCGCCGCAAAACGCCATTATCGGCGGCGCCAGCCTGTGGGTGATGAAAGGCAAAGACGCCGCGACTTACAAAGGCGTAGCGGAGTTTATGCAGTTCCTGGCGCAGCCGGAAATCGCCGCCGAATGGCATCAGAAAACGGGCTACCTGCCGATCACCACCGCCGCCTACGAGCTGACTCGCCAACAGGGCTTTTACGAGAAAAATCCCGGCGCCGATATCGCCACGCGCCAGATGCTGAACAAGCCGCCGTTGCCGTTCACCAAAGGGATGCGCCTGGGCAATATGCCGCAGATCCGCACCATAGTGGATGAAGAGCTGGAAGGCGTCTGGACCGGCAAGAAAACGCCGCAGGCCGCGCTGGATAACGCGGTAACCCGCGGCAATGTTTTGCTGAGACGTTTCGAGCAGAGCGTTAAGCCGTAGTCAGTCGCGCCGCCGTGTGGCTCACGGCGGCGCAAGGATCACCCCACGCTTTGAGTCCTTATATGTCCGCTTCTCGCCCCGTTTTTCGTTCGCGCTGGCTGCCCTGTTTACTGATGCTGCCGCAGCTGCTGATTACGCTGATCTTCTTTCTCTGGCCCGCTGGCGAAGCCTTATGGTATTCGGTACAGCGCGTCGATCCTTTCGGCATCTCCAGCACTTTCGTTGGCATGGAAAATTTCAGCCAGCTGCTGGACGATGAGTATTACCTGGAGTCTTTTAAAACCACGCTGATCTTCAGCGGTCTGGTCACGGTTATCGGCCTGGTGGTATCGCTGTTTTTCGCCGCGCTGACCGATTATGTGCTGCGCCTGAAGCGGTTTTACCAGACGCTGTTCCTGCTGCCTTACGCGGTGGCGCCCGCAGTGGCGGCGGTACTGTGGATGTTCCTGTTTAGTCCGGGTCAGGGATTGATCACCCATTTTCTGGGGCAGATGGGCTATAGCTGGAACCATGCGCAAAACAGCGCTCAGGCGATGACGCTGGTGGTGCTGGCTTCCGTCTGGCAGCAGATGAGCTACAACTTTCTGTTCTTCTTCGCCGCGCTGCAGTCGATCCCGAAATCGCTGATCGAAGCCGCCGCCATCGACGGCGCTGGCCCGGTACGCCGCTTCTTCCAGATTTCGCTGCCGCTAATTACGCCGGTCGGCTTCTTTCTGGTGGTGGTGAATCTGGTTTACGCCTTTTTCGATACTTTCCCGGTCATCGATGCGGCGACGGGCGGCGGGCCGGTACAGTCCACCACCACGCTGATCTATAAAATCTACCGCGAAGGCTTTGCCGGTCTGGATCTCTCTTCCTCTTCCGCGCAGTCCGTGGTGCTGATGGTGTTGGTGATAGCGCTGACGGTAATCCAGTTCCGCTTCGTCGAGAAAAAGGTACGCTACCAATGATTGAGAACCGACGCGGGCTGAGCCTCTTCAGCCATATTATGCTGGCTCTGGGCGCGCTGACCGTACTGTTTCCGCTCTACGTCGCTTTCGTGGCCGCCACGCTCAACGACAGCGAAGTGTTTCAGGTGCCGATGCCGCTGATCCCCGGCGGTTCGCTGTGGCATAACGTCAGCACCATTTGGCAGCACGGCGTAGGCCAGAACAGCGCACCTTTCGGCAGAATGCTGTTTAACAGCACCTTTATGGCGCTGGCGATCACCGTGGGCAAGATTTCGGTTTCCATCCTTTCCGCCTTTGCGCTGGTCTGGTTCCGCTTCCCGCTGCGCGGCCTGTTTTTCTGGATGATATTCCTGACGTTGATGCTGCCGGTCGAAGTGCGTATTTTCCCGACCGTGGAGGTGATTTCAAACCTGCATATGCTGGATAGCTACAGCGGCCTGACGCTGCCACTGATGGCTTCGGCGACCGCCACCTTTCTGTTCCGTCAGTTCTTTATGACGCTCCCTGACGAGCTGATCGAAGCGGCGCGCATCGACGGCGCCGGGCCGATGCGCTTCTTTTGGGATATCGTGCTGCCGCTGTCGAAAACCAATCTGGCCGCGCTATTCGTTATCACTTTTATCTACGGCTGGAACCAGTATCTCTGGCCGCTGCTGATTATCAACGAGATCGATCTGGGCACCGCCGTCGCGGGCATTCGTAGCATGATCGGCAGCGGCGACGGCACCACTACGCAGTGGAACCTGGTGATGGCGGCAATGCTGCTGACGATGATCCCGCCGGTAGTCATTGTTTTAGTTATGCAGCGCGCTTTTGTTCGCGGGCTGGTAGAGAGCGAGAAATAGCATGGCAGGCGTAAAATTTCAGGCCGTCACCAAAACCTATGACGGCAAAAACCAGATTATTCAGCCGCTCGACGTCGATATCCGCGACGGCGAGTTTATGGTGATGGTTGGCCCTTCCGGCTGTGGCAAATCCACGCTGCTGCGGATGGTTGCCGGGCTGGAGCAGATCAGCAGCGGTGATATCTACATCGACAGTGAACGGGTTACGGATCTGGAGCCGAAGGATCGCGGCATCGCGATGGTTTTCCAGAACTACGCGCTCTATCCGCATATGAGCGTTGAGCAGAACATGGCTTACGGCCTGAAAATCCGTGGCATGGGCAAGGAGCATATTCGTCAGCGTGTGCTGGAAACGGCGAAAAGCCTGGAGCTGGAAACGCTGCTGCATCGTCGGCCGCGCGAGCTTTCCGGCGGGCAGCGCCAGCGCGTGGCGATGGGCCGCGCCATCGTGCGTGAACCCGCGGTGTTTCTGTTTGACGAGCCGCTGTCAAACCTGGACGCGCGGCTGCGGGTACAGATGCGGCTTGAGCTACAGCAGCTGCACCGCCGTCTGCAAACCACCAGCCTGTACGTCACGCACGATCAGGTGGAGGCGATGACGCTGGCGCAGCGGGTGATGGTAATGAATAAAGGCGTGCTGGAGCAGCTTGGCACGCCGGTGGAAATCTACGAGCGTCCGGCTACGCGCTTTGTCGCCAGCTTTATCGGCGCGCCCGCGATGAATCTGCTGGAAGGCGAAATCAGCCAGGATGGCACGCGACTGTCGCTGGGAGAAAGCGCCATTCCTCTGCCGCAGCCCAAACCGCAGTGGGCTGGCCGTCAGTTGACGCTGGGGATCCGCCCGGAGCATATTAAGCTGGCCGACCGGCAAAGCGGGCTGGCGCTGACGGTGGAAACGCTGGAGATGCTGGGCGCGGATAACCTGGCGCACGGCAAATGGGGCGGCCGCAATATGGTGGTGCGCCTGCCGCACGTCGAGCGTCCGGCTATCGGCAGCCTGCTGTGGCTGCATCTGCCGGCGGAGTCGCTACACTTCTTTGACACCCACAACGGACAACGGCTCGAATGACTGCTAAAGCCTGGCCTTACCCGCCCATCGTCGCCCATCGCGGCGGCGGCAAGCTGGCCCCGGAAAACACGTTGGCCGGTATCGATACCGGCGCGCGACTGGGCCATAAAATGATTGAATTCGACGTCAAGCTGTCGCTGGACGATGAAATTTTCCTGCTACACGACGATACGCTGGACAGAACCAGCAACGGCTGGGGCATTGCCGGCCAGCTTCCCTGGGAAAAGCTTATCCAGCTGGACGCGGGCGGCTGGTTCGGCAAGGATTTCACCGGCGAGCGGCTGCCCCTGCTTTCGCAGGTGGCGCAGCGCTGCGCCTCTTACGGCATGATGGCGAATATCGAGATCAAACCCACTATCGGGCTGGAAGCGGATACCGGACGCGTGGTCGCGCTGGCGGCCCGCGAACTGTGGCGAAACCAGACCGCGCCGCTGCTCTCCTCGTTTTCTTATGTCGCGCTGGAAGCCGCGATGCAGGCCGCGCCTGAGCTGCCACGCGGGCTGCTGCTGCATGAATGGCACGACGACTGGCTTGCGTTGACGCAGCGGCTGGACTGCGTGTCGGTGCATTTCAACTATAAGGTGCTGGATCGGGAAAGAGTGGCGGCGTTAAAAGCGTCGGGGCTACGCATCCTGGTTTATACGGTCAACCAGCCGGAAAAAGCGAGGGAGCTGCTGAGCTGGGGCGTTGACGCTATCTGCACGGATCGTATCGATCTGCTGACGGCGGATTTCGCCGAGCGGCGCTAAAGCTTCAGGTATCGCTTCCCCTGTTCAGGAGAAGCGATGCTGAAAACGCCTTACTGAGTATTCTGCTGCACCGGCGGCGGCGTGGTATTGCCTGGCTGCGACTGCAACACGCGCTGGGAGGCGCTGTTGCGCTGCTCCTGAATTTTACGCTGCAGCTGCTGGCTCTGCTGCTGCTGATCCTGCTGCAGCTTGCGCTGCTGTTGCTGCTGCTGCGTTTGCATCTGCGTCTGCATCCGCTGCGAGCTGGGGTTATAGCCCGGCTGGTTAGGTTGATTGTTATTTAACATATTAGCCATGCCGCTTAACGGCAGCAGCGCGGCGCAAACGAGTAACCATTTCATTTATTATCCTCCATGTTGCTGTGGCATAAGTGTATGCCAGCCTCGCTTTTCTGGCCCGGGAAGCGTTCTGAATTTGCGTGAACTCTCGCCTTATTGCTTATTTTGTGCATAGTTAGAGACGGTAAACAAACGTAAATAATACTAATAAGAGGTGTCTATGGGCAGAAAGCAGTTGGCAGTATCGCTGATAGCGGGATTATGTCTCTGGCAGGGCGCGTGGGCTGCGCCAGCCGCGCCGCCGGTTTCCTACGGCGTTGAGGCAGATACTTTTCATCCGGTTAAAGAGCAGCACGGTATGGTGGCCTCCGTGGACGCGCTGGCAACCCAGGCTGGCGTCGACGTGCTGAAGCGCGGCGGCAACGCGGTGGACGCGGCCGTCGCCGTCGGCTTTGCGCTGGCGGTCACCCATCCGCAGGCCGGAAACCTCGGCGGCGGCGGTTTTATGCTAATTCGCACCGCGTCCGGTCATACTACCGCTATCGATTTCCGCGAGATGGCGCCGATTAAAGCCAGCCGCGATATGTTCCTGGATGCCCAGGGCAATGCCGACAGCAAAAAATCGCTGACTTCCCATCTTGCTACCGGCGTGCCCGGCACCGTCGCCGGTTTTGCGCTGGCCAATAAAGAGTATGGCACTTTGCCGCTCTCTCAGCTGATCGCGCCCGCGATTAACATGGCGGAAAAAGGCATAGTGGTAAACGAGGCGCTGGCGGACGATCTTAAAGTCTACGGCAAAGAAGTGCTGTTTGATCATGCCAACAGCAAGGCGATTTTTTATAAAGCGGACGGCGAGCCTTACGCTCGCGGCGAGAAGCTGGTGCAGCACAACCTGGCCCGCAGCCTGAAACTGATCGCGACGCTTGGGCCGGACGCCTTTTATAAAGGTAAAATAGCTGATGAAATCGCGGCGGAGATGGCGGCCAACGGCGGCCTGATCGGCAAAGCGGATCTGGCGAACTATAAAGCCGTAGAGCGCAAGCCGATCGGCGGCACCTATCGCGGCTATGAAGTCTTTTCCATGCCGCCGCCATCTTCCGGCGGCATCCATATCGTACAAATCCTCAATATTCTGGAGAACTTCGACCTGGCGAAAATGGGCTTCGGCAGTGCCGACGCAATGCAGGTGATGGCGGAAGCGGAAAAGCGCGCCTATGCCGACCGCTCGGAATACCTGGGCGACCCCGATTTCGTGAAAGTGCCGTGGCAGGCGCTGACCAGCAAAGCCTATGCAAAATCGCTGGCGCAGCAGATAGATATCAACAAAGCGCGGCCTTCTGCAGACATTAAACCCGGCAAGCTCGCGCCTTATGAAAGCAACCAGACCACCCATTTCTCCGTGGTGGATAAGCAGGGCAACGCGGTGGCCGTCACCTATACGCTGAACACCAATTTTGGCAGCGGCATCGTAGCGGGCAACAGCGGTATTCTGCTGAATAACGAGATGGACGATTTCTCCGCCAAACCGGGCACGCCAAATATCTATGGTCTGGTTGGCGGCGAAGCCAACGCGGTGCAGCCATACAAAAGGCCGCTCTCCTCCATGTCGCCGACCATCGTCGCCAAAGACGGCAAAACCTGGCTGGTGACGGGCAGCCCTGGCGGCAGTCGTATTATCACCACCGTGCTGCAAATGGTGGTAAATAGCATCGATTTTGGGATGAACATTGCAGAAGCAACCAGCGCGCCGCGCTTTCATCATCAGTGGCTGCCGGATCAGCTGCGGGTGGAAAAAGGCTTCAGCCCCGATACGCTGAAACTGCTGGAAGCGAAAGGCCAGCAGGTGAAGGTATTGCCGGCAATGGGCAGCACGCAGAGCATTATGATTGGCCCGGATGGCTCGCTGTATGGCGCTTCCGATCCGCGCACCGTTGACGATCTGACGGCAGGTTATTAAGAGTGAAAGGGCGACAGGGAAGTCGCTTTGATCCGGATTGCAGATCAGCCTGGGCATAGCTATTAAAACGGTATTTAATTATAGGCTGTTTTATTAAAGAGTCGTTTAATAAGAAAGGGAGCAATTAAAGGAGCTTTTAATGAAAAGAGTCGCAGGTCGATATGTAGTGACAAAAAGTCATGATGAAAGCGTACGAGCATTCGTGCCTGAAGCCTTGCCCCCACATTCTCCGGAAATTCAGGCAGAGTGCTGGACGGATCTTAGCCGTAGAGCGGAATTGGCGATAGCCAGGCTATCGGGCATGTCAGGTCTGGTGACATCAGGTGAATGGTTAATTTACAGCGCCATACGCAAAGAAGCGCTGCTTACTTCGCAGCTGGAAGGAACTCAGGCCACGCTAATTGATGTATTCGACGATGAAGCCGGTATTTCCGTGACAAATAGCGATGACGTCGAAGAGGTTACCAACTATCTAAAAGCGTTCAAATTTGCGCGCGAACAAATCCTTTCTCCTACAGGATTACCTGTGTCGATAAGATTGCTTACGCAAGCCCATGAAATTTTGCTGGCTGGGGTACGTGGAGCGGCGAAAAGTCCCGGTTCTGTCCGTACCAGCCAAAACTGGATTGGAGGAACCCGGCCAGGCAATGCGGTATTTGTCCCGCCACCGCCTGAAATAGTCCCCGATCTGCTTAGTGATTTAGAGCTGTTTATTCATAGCAAACAAGCGACACTACCTCCGCTTGTGCGAATTGCGCTGGTACACGCGCAATTTGAAACCATTCATCCTTTTCTGGACGGCAATGGTCGTATTGGACGATTACTGATAGCTATGCTGCTTGAAGAGTGGAAACTCTTGCCTCAGCCTTTGTTGTATATGTCAGGTTATCTTAAAGCCCATCAGACGGAATACTATCGCTGCCTTTCTGAACTTCGCAGCAATGGCGATTGGGAATCATGGATACTTTTTTTCCTGGAAGGCGTGGAGATTGCTGCAGAGAAGGCGCAACAAAGTATTATTCAAATTGCTTCATTGATTGCGGCTGACAGAAAAAAAGTCCTTACTATGAGTTCCAGTACGCTGCAAACGCTCCGGCTTTTTGAACTGTTGCCCGTTATGCCAAAGCTAACGGTTGAACGTGCGCAGTCTGAACTTGGCGTAACCTTTCCTACGGCAAATGCTGCGATTAAAACTTTGCTGCAAGCTGGCATCCTGATTGAAACAACGGGCAAACAACGAGGGAAAAGCTTTGTCTACAAAGCTTATGTAGATCTCTTACGTGAAGAGTAAGTCTTGAAGGTACCTTAACAGCACGTTTTAACCTGCTATTAAGAATACCAACGGGATAGATTTTTGGTTTACGCAGCCCTTAACCGTGCCATATACAACGCGTCCACCAGCTTGCCGTTGCGCATAGCGAAGCGCCTCGCGCGGCCTTCGGTTTCAAAACCAAAACGCTGATAGAGCCTGACGGCTGTCTCGTTGTCGGCAAAAACCGTCAGCTCTATTCTTTCGACATTCAGCCAGTTATCGCACAGGCCAACCATCTCGCGCATTAAAGCCGACGCCACGCCGCGGCCACGAAAATGAGAATCGACGCAGAGGCCGAAAGTCGCCGTATGACGCCGCCGCGCGCGGTCATTCACTTCCAGATAGAGATCGCCGACGACCTGTTCATCAATGCAGGCCACCAGCCGCTGCGCGCCGGGTTTATTGTTCCGCAGGCGTTCCTGAGTGAGCTGAAGCGACGGATGAGGGATCTGCAACGTATCGGCATAAGTTTCCGGCTGGCTAAGGATTCGGTATAGCGCGGCGGCGTCATCAACGGCAGCGTGTCTTATCGCAATCTCGCTCATTTTCAGCTCCTTTAGGTGATTTCCTTTCTAAATTCATGGGATTCGTGCGTAAAAGCAAGTGAAAAAATTGCGGTAAAAACTTTACAAGTGCGAATGATAATGATTATTATTGCGATGCGTTTTCGATACGGACTTCACGGACCGGTCGGGAAGGCACGACATTGCTCACATTGCTTCCAGTATGACTTAGCCAGCCCGGGTGCTGGCTTTTTTTTGCCTGTAATACGACGCTTTTATCCTTCTTCTGTCAATTATCGAAGCCTTACGCAAATGGCCTGAATAGACGCCAGCGGTTTAATCGAATATTTTGAACAGAGGAGACAATTTTCTCCGCTATCTTCCCGCAAGGCTCAGGTGCAGACTGTGTGAAAACGTTGAGGAGAATTGAATATGATTTACTTACGCAAAGCACAAGATCGCGGCCACGCTAACCACGGCTGGCTGGATAGCTGGCATACCTTTTCTTTCGCCAACTACTATGATGCCAATTTTATGGGCTTCTCGGCGCTGCGGGTGATTAACGAAGATGTGATCGACGCCGGCCAGGGTTTCGGTACCCATCCGCATAAAGATATGGAAATCCTGACCTATGTGCTCTCCGGCACGGTGGAGCATCAGGACAGCATGGGCAATAAAGAGCAGATCCCGGCAGGCGAGTTCCAGATTATGAGCGCCGGAACCGGCGTTCGTCATTCTGAATACAACGCCAGCAAAGAAGTGCCGCTGCATCTGTACCAGATCTGGATTATCCCGGAAACAACCGGCATCACGCCGCGCTACGATCAGCGCCGTTTTGACGATGTGCAGGGCCGCCAGCTGATCCTGACGCCGGACGCGCGCGAAGGTTCGCTGAAGGTTTATCAGGATATGACGCTCTCACGCTGGGTGCTGCGGCAGGGCGAGCAGGATAGCGTACAGGTTGAGCCGAACCGTCGTATCTGGATTCAGGTGGTGAAAGGCGATGTCACGGTTAACGGCGAAAAAGCGACCACCAGCGACGCTTTCGCTATCTGGGACGAAACCACGCTGAGCCTCGAGGCCGCCAGCGACGCTGAAATCCTGCTGTTCGATCTGCCGCCGGTTTAATCGACTTGTAAAAGTGACCAGGGCGCGATTTATCGCGCCCTTTTTGCGCACGTTATTCTTCATCTGACAGGATGACACGGCCAGGTTGTTTAGCTTCGCTCATCTGAAAGGTTTACCGAAGCCGGAAAGAGCAAAAAGGGCAGTAGCAAATAAGGCGCAATAACCAGTAGCGCGATAACGCCGCGCGAGTAACCGGCGTCATTAATTCTTCTGACGGCGCAGGAAAAAGTCGGCAGCAGAAAAAGAAACAGCGCCGTAAAGCTAATTTCATGTTCTGCACCGGTAAACCAGTTCAGATAGCTACAAAACCACAGCAGCTGAAAAGAGAGGAAAACCAGATAACGTCCACGCGTTTCCCGCCCTTCGTAGTTAAAGCTCCTTAACAGGGAATCTTTAATAATTCGCAGCAGACAGATCACCTGCATTTCCTTCTTAAAATTGCAAATAATGTTACTGATAGCAAGGCGGAAGCCAGATAAATAAGGGCCAGCGGCAGAATGTTGATAGTGTCTAACTGCACCGATTTTAACTCATCGCTTCGCATAAAATATGCCAGCTTGCTTATTAAAAATAAAAAAGCGAGATTGCCCGCCAAAAAAGACAGGCAGAAACCACTCTCTTTTCCCACAGGTAAAAGAGTAATCTGGTTGAATATTTTTTTGGCTATCAGGAAAATCATTAGCCACAAAACGGCGCAAAGCAGCGGAGCAATAAGATACATCCGCATGTTAGTTATATTTCCCATTGCATCGCCCAAATAGAATTGCGTAACTTTATGCCAGGAAAAATAGCCGGCCAGTAAAAAAAGCAGGCTAAAAACAAAGGTTATACCGACGCGTCTCATTACTTTCCCCCCCGCTTTTTTAAGCGCTGCATCAGCCGGGGCAACTCCTGGCCTGGATCGATCATCACCAGTTGTTTGGTTTTAATGTCATATTTTGCGGCTGCCGTTGGGTCGCCTTTAACGCCATCCGCCATGACAAATTTTGCATCAGAACGGCCATAAATAGTCACGTTAGGGAAAGGATCATTACCTAATGCCAGTATATTTTGTCCAGGTAATGTATATTCACGGCTCAGAAAATCAGGGATCTTTTTAGAATCTATGCTGGCAAGAGGCGTAGCCATGAAGCGTGAACCGGCATAATCAAGAGAAAAACGAGTGCTGTTTGTGGCTGAGTTCCTTTGAACCAGATCGGCACCGAAAAGAATTTTTACGCGCTGCCATAAAGTTACCATTGACGGGGTTATTTTTTGTCCTTCAAGAAAAATATCCTGCTGCTGATAAAGTTGATAAACCATTCTGTGCAACAGCATCATTGATGCTCCGATACCATGCCAGTTTGGTGCGCCTCTGCTGTACAGGCGTTCCACAATAATAAAAATTCCCGTTCCCTTCTAGTTCGCAATATTATCGGCCATAAGCTCACCTGATGTTTTGACATATTATATTAACATTGTTTTTATTATCAATAACACCGGGAAGGATGGGAGGAAAGCGGCCTGAAGCCTGGCTGGTTATGAAACAACCCAATGAACAGCATTGACGCTTTACCGGTTACGCAGGAGTCTGGGAAGGTCAGGCTGCAACCTTCACCGCTTTTCTGACTTTTTTGTTACACTCAGCTTCTCTTCCCCTGACTCACTGAAAATCATGAAGAAAAAAAGACCGGTGTTACAGGACGTTGCCGATCGTGTGGGCATCACCAAAATGACCGTCAGCCGCTATCTGCGCAATCCCGATCAGGTTTCCGTGGCGCTGCAGAGTCGCATCGCCGCCGCGCTGGACGAGCTGGGCTATATCCCCAATCGCGCGCCCGATATTTTGTCCAATGCCACCAGCCGTGCGATCGGCGTGCTGCTGCCTTCGCTTACCAACCAGGTGTTCGCCGATGTGCTGCGCGGTATCGAAGCCGTGACCGATGCGGCGGGCTATCAGACCATGCTCGGCCACTTTGGCTACAGCGCAGAGAAAGAAGAGCTGCAGATGCGTTCGCTGCTGGGCTGGAACATTGACGGCCTGATCCTGACCGAGCGTACCCATACGCCAGCGAGCCTGCGCATGATAGAAACGGCGGGCATTCCGGTACTGGAAATGATGGATTGCGTCTCGCCGTGCCTGGATCTGGCGGTCGGTTTTGATAACGTTGAGGCGGCGCGACAGATGACGCACGCTATTCTGCGCAAAGGGCATCGCCGCACCGTTTACCTCGGCGCGCGGCTGGATGAGCGTACCTTGTTGAAGCATCAGGGCTATGAACAGGCGATGCGCGAAGCTAACCTGGAGCCGCGCAGCGTGATGATGGAAGAGGCTTCGTCGTTCTCGATGGGCGGTACGCTGCTGCTGGAGGCGCAAAGACGCTATCCCGATACGGACAGTTTATTCTGTACTAACGATGACCTGGCGGTCGGCGCGATGTTTGAATGCCAGCGCCAGGGGCTTCGCGTGCCGGAAGATATGGCTATCGCCGGTTTTCACGGTCACGATATCACCCAGGTGGTGACGCCGGAGCTGGCGACAGTGCTGACGCCACGTGAAAAAATGGGGCAGGTTTCCGCCTCGCTGCTGCTGGCGCGCATCCGTGGCGAACAGACGGGCACGCAGCAGATTGACGTCGGCTTTACCATCTCCGAAGGCGGCAGTATCTGAAGACATAGAGCCGATTGCCCCGGCTCTTTGACCCTTTGTGCCGCAAAGACTCTGAATCTGCCATTTTTTTGAAGCATCTCACATTTACCAGCTTTTTCCCGCCCAGCTGTTGCCATACTTCACAGGCGTCCAGACAATGTTACCGATAACAACATAACGCTAACGCTATGGGCTGGCCCCTGACATCTTCGCCGGAGTAAAACAATGAACAAATTACCTGCGTCCAATCATGTGTTTGTGCTGATGGGCGTTTCCGGCAGCGGCAAATCCGCCGTTGCCAACGCCGTAGCTTACCACCTGAAAGCGGCCTTCCTGGATGGCGACTTCCTGCACCCTCGCAGCAATATACAAAAAATGGCGGACGGCCATCCGCTGAACGACGAAGATCGTCAGCCTTGGCTGAAAGCGATCAACGACGCCGCTTTCGCTATGCAGCGTACCAACCAGGTTTCGCTGATCGTCTGCTCTTCGCTGAAGCAGAGCTATCGCGACATCCTGCGCGAAGGCAATGACAACCTCTCCTTTATCTATCTGAAGGGCGATTTCGACACCATCGAATCCCGTCTGCGCGCGCGCAAAGGACACTTCTTCAAGCCGCAGATGCTGGTGACGCAGTTTGAAACGCTGCAGGAGCCGGGCAGCGACGAGCGCGACGTGCTGGTCGTGGATATTAACCAGACGCTGGATGAAGTTGTGGCTGCCACTATCGCCACCATCGAAGGTGCGATTAACAAGTAGGGTGTCATGGCAACTGCAACACTGGTATTAACCGCGGCAGGCTCTGTCCTGCTGCTGCTGTTCCTCGTGATGAAAGCGCGTATGCACGCCTTTCTGGCGCTGATGCTGGTTTCCGTCGGCGCGGGTATTTTCTCCGGGATGCCGCTGGACGATATCGCCGCCACCATGCAGAAAGGCATGGGCGGCACGCTGGGTTTCCTGGCCGTGGTGGTGGCGCTGGGCGCGATGTTTGGCAAAATCCTGCATGAAACCGGCGCGGTCGACCAAATCGCCATCAAAATGCTGAAAACCTTCGGCGAAAGCCGCGCGCACTACGCGATGGGCATCGCTGGCCTGATCTGTGCGCTGCCGCTTTTCTTCGAGGTCGCGGTAGTGCTGCTGATCAGCATTGCCTTCGCCGTGGCGCGCCGTACCGGCGACAACCTGGTCAAACTGGTGATCCCGCTGTTCGCTGGCGTGGCCGCCGCCGCCGCGTTTCTGCTGCCTGGCCCGGCGCCGATGCTGCTGGCTTCGCAGATGCACGTCGACTTCGGCTGGATGATTTTACTGGGCGTTTGCGCCGCCATCCCCAGTATGCTGATTGCCGGGCCGCTGTTCGGCAACTTTATCAGCCGTCACGTGCAGTTTACGCTGCCGACCGAAACCAGCCATCCTGAGTTCGAAGAGCATAAGCTGCCGTCGTTCGGCTTCAGCCTGTCGCTGATCCTGTTTCCGCTGGTGCTGGTCGGCCTGAAAACCATTGGCGCGCGCTTCGCTACCGAAGGCACTTCGCTTTACGAGTGGCTGGAGTTTATCGGCCATCCGTTTATCGCCATTCTGCTTGCCTGTCTGCTGGCGATTTATGGTCTGGCGTATCGGCAGGGCATGGAAAAAGAGCGAGTGATGCAGATTTGCGGCAGCGCGTTGCAGCCTGCGGGCATTATCCTGCTGGTGATTGGCGCGGGCGGCGTGTTTAAACAGGTGCTGGTGGATTCCGGCGTTGGCCCGGCGCTGGGCCATGCGTTAACCGGCGCGGGTCTGCCGGTCGCTTTGGCGTGCTTTATCCTGGCGGGCGCGGTACGTATCATTCAGGGTTCCGCCACGGTAGCCTGCCTGACGGCGGTCGGCCTGATTATGCCGGTGATCGAGCCGCTGCACTATTCCGGCGCGCAGATGGCGGCATTATCTATCTGCATCGCTGGCGGTTCGATTATTTTCAGCCACGTCAACGACGCAGGCTTCTGGCTGTTCGGCCGGTTTACCGGCGCCACCGAAGGCCAGACGCTGAAAACCTGGACGCTGATGGAAACTATCCTCGGCACCACCGGCGCGATTGTCGGCATGATCGCCTTTGAGCTGCTCTCCTGACAGGTAAAAGGGCAGCGCAGGCTGCCCTTTTTTCAAAACTTCAGATAAGCCCGTATCCCGTCCAAAAACATCTGCGTCGCCAGCATGATCAGAATCAACCCCATCAGCCTTTCCAGCGCATTGACGCCTTTCTCGCCCAGCAGCCGTAAAAACAGCCCGGAAAAAAGCAGGATGGTCACCGTTGCGCCCCAGGCGATCAGCAGCGCGCCCGCCAGATAGCCGATATTATTGGGATACTGATGCGACAGCAGCATCAGCGTTGCCAGCAGCGAAGGCCCGGCCACCAGCGGGATCGCCAGCGGCACCAGAAAAGGCTCTTCGCCTGCGGGCAGTCCGCTGCTGCTGCTTTCATGCGACGGAAAAATCATCTTAATGGCGATTAAAAACAGGATTACGCCGCCGGAAATCGAGACGGTTTCCGTACGCAGGTTCAGAAAGGCGAGAATTTTTTCACCGGCGAACAGAAACAGCAGCATAATCGCCAGCGCGATCAGCATTTCGCGGATAAGCACCGTTCGACGACGTTTCGGCTCCAGATGCTTCAAAACCGACATAAAAATCGGCAAATTGCCCAACGGGTCCATAATAAGCAGCAATAATATGGTGACCGAAATCATCTCTGTCATGGGTTTTCCCTCTGTTTCACCGCGCTTCGCTGTCCGTTATAAGCAGTTCTGCTAAAAAAGCGACGCTAATCGAATTAATTCACTTGCCACTTTTGCTGCATTTTGTAAGGTGTTAGCCATATTTCTTTCTTATCACTTACTCTAACAGGTCAGGCGTTTTTGTCGCAGACAGTTTGCTTTGCTTCAGCGTGGCGCGCTGGCAGGCGAACTCGCCTGAAACAGGTGCAATATGAAATCAGTAGGCTTAATTGGGTGGCGCGGCATGGTCGGTTCCGTGCTGATGCAGCGGATGACCGAAGAGCGCGACTTTGACGTTATTCGCCCGGTGTTTTTCTCTACTTCACAGCACGGCCAGGCCGCGCCGCAGTTTGGCGGCCAGTCTCCGGGTCTGCTGCAGAACGCGTATGACCTGGAGGCGCTGAAGGCGCTGGATATCATTATCACCTGTCAGGGCGGCGACTACACCACCGAGATCTATCCAAAACTGCGCGCCGCAGGCTGGCAGGGTTACTGGATCGACGCGGCCTCTACGCTGCGTATGCAGGATGACGCGCTGATTATTCTGGATCCGGTCAACCATCACGTTATCCGCCAGGGGCTGGATAAAGGCATCAAAACCTTCGCGGGCGGCAACTGCACCGTCAGCCTGATGCTGATGGCGCTGGGCGGCCTGTTCGCGCAGGATCTGGTGGAGTGGGCCTCCGTCGCCACCTATCAGGCCGCTTCCGGCGGCGGCGCGCGTCATATGCGCGAGCTGTTGACGCAGATGGGAATGCTGCACGACGGCGTAGCGAAAGAGCTGCAGGATCCGGCGTCCGCAATCCTGGATATCGAGCGTAAGGTGACGGAGATGGGCCGCAGCGGCGTGCTGCCGACCGACAACTTCGGCGTACCGCTGGCGGGCAGCCTGATCCCCTGGATCGACAAGCAGCTGGAAAACGGTCAGAGCCGCGAAGAGTGGAAAGGCCAGGCGGAAACCAACAAGATCCTGCAGCCGGCAGGCATCATTCCGGTCGACGGCCTGTGCGTACGCGTTGGCGCGCTGCGCTGCCATAGCCAGGCGTTCACGCTGAAGCTGAAAAAAGATGTGCCGCTGGCGGAGATCGAACAGCTGCTGGCCGCGCATAACGAATGGGCCACCGTGGTGCCTAACGACCGTGAGCTGACCATGCGCGAGCTGACGCCTGCCGCAGTGACCGGCACGCTGAAAACGCCGGTAGGCCGCCTGCGCAAGCTCAATATGGGGCCGGAATATCTCTCCGCCTTCACCGTTGGCGATCAGCTGCTGTGGGGCGCCGCCGAACCGCTGCGCCGTATGCTGCGTCTGCTGGTGGACTAACTCTCCTCGCGTCCTGCCGATAGCGGCAGGACGTCTCTTCTCCGCCTTCCGCTTAATTGCCTTTTTTCGCCACTTTGAACGAGCGGCGTACGTCCGAAGAATTTTTTAACCTCGATTCAGCAACCCCCTCTTAAATTCATCTTGTATGACGATGAAAACGCTTAACCATGCAGCCAGCCTGCCTTTGTCCAGCCCTTTATCATCGCCTGATTGGCTGTATCGGCGTTTTCCGGAAGTTATAAATCCATGAAAGTTTGATCTGAAAGCAATATTTTTCTCTATTCGGTGCAGGCTTTGGTTGCGCCCTGGCTATGCTTACCTGTATCGCCCGATTGCAGGATGACGGAGCTGTCTGCCGCGCCCGATCGCGTTTTGAGTATTCAACTGAAGTTGTCGCACGCTGCGGCGGTTTTTCGCACCGGATGGTCGTACCCGGCAGCGTGCTTTTGGCTCAATGAAGAGCAGCGCACTCCTCAAATTTTGGCGAGTCGGCTGCCATACATCACGGGAAGACAGTCATGTCAGAGCTTACGGATCGCCGGTTAATTAACGCGTTAATTTCCGGCCACTATGCTGACCCTTTTTCGCTTCTCGGCATGCACCAGACTCCAAAAGGGCTGACGGTGCGCGCCCTGCTGCCGGACGCTACGGAAGTCTGGGTTATTGAAACCAATACCGGACGGAAATGCGCCCAGCTTGAATGTATCGATTCACGTGGTTTTTTTCAGGGCGTGATCCCGCGCCGCAAAAATCTTTTTCGCTATCAGCTGGCCGTCACCTGGCACGGGCAGCAAAATCTTATCGACGACGCTTACCGCTTTGGGCCACTGCTGAAAGAGCTCGACAGCTGGCTGCTGGCGGAAGGCACTCACCTGCGTCCTTACGAGACAATGGGCGCGCATTCCGATGTGATTGATGGGGTTATCGGTACCCGCTTCTCCGTCTGGGCGCCTAATGCCCGTCGCGTCTCTGTGGTAGGCGACTTCAACTTCTGGGATGGTCGTCGTCATCCTATGCGGCTGCGCCAGGAAAGCGGCGTCTGGGAGCTATTCGTGCCCGGCGCGATACAGGGGCAGCTCTATAAATATGAAATCATCGATAAAAACGGCCAGCTGCGGCTGAAGTCCGATCCCTACGCTTTCGAAGCCCAGATGCGGCCGGACAGCGCCTCAATGATCTGCGGCATTCCGCCTAAGGTCACCATGCCGGAAGAGCGCCAGCGCGCCAACGATTTCGACGCGCCCATCTCTATCTACGAGGTGCATCTGGGTTCCTGGCGCCGCCATACCGATAACAACTATTGGCTGAGCTATAAAGAGCTGGCCGAGCAGCTGGTGCCTTACGCCAAAGAGATGGGCTTTACCCATCTGGAGCTGATGCCGATCAACGAGCATCCTTTCGACGGCAGCTGGGGCTACCAGCCGACCGGCATGTACGCGCCGACGCGCCGTTTCGGCACGCGTGACGAGTTCCGCAACTTTATCGCCGTCGCCCATCAGGCTGGCCTTAACGTGTTATTGGATTGGGTGCCTGGCCACTTTCCCGATGATGATTTCAGCCTGGCCAAATTTGACGGCACCGAGCTTTACGAGCACGGCGACCCGCGCGAAGGCTACCATCAGGACTGGAACACGCTGATCTACAACTTTGGCCGCCGCGAGGTCAGCAACTATCTTACCGGCAACGCGCTGTACTGGATTGAGCGCTTCGGTATCGACGGCCTGCGCGTGGACGCTGTCGCCTCGATGATCTACCGCGACTATAGCCGTGCGGAAGGGGAATGGATCCCTAACCATTTCGGCGGTCGGGAAAACCTGGAAGCCATCGCCTTCCTGCGCTACACCAACCGCACGCTGGGCAACGCCGCGCCCGGCACCGTCACCATCGCGGAAGAGTCGACCGATTTTCCGGGCGTGTCGCGTCCGTCCGAAACCGGCGGCCTGGGCTTCTGGTACAAGTGGAATCTGGGCTGGATGCACGACACGCTGAACTATATGCAGGTCGATCCGGTGTACCGCAAGCATCACCACAACAACCTGACCTTCGGGATGCTCTACAACTCCACTGAAAACTTCGTGCTGCCGCTGTCGCATGATGAGGTAGTACACGGCAAACGCTCGATTCTGGATCGTATGCCTGGCGACGCCTGGCAAAAGTTCGCCAACCTGCGCGCTTACTACGGCTGGATGTTCGGCTTCCCCGGCAAAAAACTGCTGTTTATGGGCAATGAATTCGCTCAGGGCAAAGAGTGGAACCACGATATCAGCCTGGACTGGCACCTGCTGGAAGGCGAAGACAACTGGCACAACGGCGTGCAGCGCCTGGTGCGCGATCTCAACCACACCTATCGCGAAAATCCGCCGCTTTATCAGCTCGATTTCGATCAGATGGGCTTTGAGTGGCTGGTGGTCGATGATTTCGATAACTCCGTTTTCGTGTTCGTTCGCCGCGATCGCGAAGGCAACGAGCTGATTGTTGCCAGCAACTTCACGCCGGTGCCGCGCCACGATTACCGTTTCGGCGTCACGCAGCCTGGCAGCTGGCGGGAAGTGCTGAACACCGATTCCGCTTATTACCACGGCAGCAACGTCGGTAACCTGGCGCCGGTTCTGAGCGAGGCGATTCCGAGCCATAACCGCGAACACTCCGTCAGTATCACTCTGCCGCCGCTCGCCACGGTCTGGCTGGTGAGGGAGGCGTCATGAGTCATTTGCAGCCCGGCAAGCCGACGCCGTCAGGCGCGACCTACGACGGCAAAGGGGTAAATTTCACGCTTTTTTCGCAGCATGCCGAGCGGGTAGAGCTCTGCCTGTTCGATGAGCGTGGCGTCGAAACGCGGCTGGATCTGCCCGCGCGTACCGACGATATCTGGCACGGCTATCTGCCCGCCATCAGGCCTGGTCAGCTCTACGGCTATCGCGTCCACGGGCCGTGGCAGCCGGAAGCCGGGCATCGCTTCAATCCGCATAAGCTGCTGATCGATCCCTGCGCACGTGAGGTCATTGGCGAAGTCACGGACGATCCGCGCTTCCAGTGCGGCGAAAAGAAGATGGACACGGCGGACAGCGCCGCCGTCGCGCCGAAAAGCGTGGTGCTGGCGGACGACTTCGACTGGGAAGACGATGAGCCGCCGCGCGTGCCTTGGGGATCGACGGTGATCTATGAAGCCCACGTGCGTGGCCTGACCAAACGGCATCCGGGCATTCCGGCGGAGCTGCAGGGCACCTACGCGGCGCTGGGCCATCCGGTGATGATCAGCTATTTCAAGCGGTTGGGCATCACCGCGCTGGAGCTGCTGCCGGTAGCTTATTTCGCGCATGAGCCACGGCTGCTGCGGCTGGGGTTGACCAATTACTGGGGTTATAACCCGGTAGCGACCTACGCGCTGGACTCTCGCTACGCTTCCGGCGTCAACAATCTGCATCCGCGCGAAGAGTTTCAGCAGGCGGTAAAAGCGCTGCACGCGGCGGGCATTGAGGTGATTCTGGACGTGGTGTTTAACCATACCGCCGAGCTGGATGAAACCGGGCCGACGCTCTGCAAGCGCGGCGTGGATAACAAAAGCTTTTACTGGTCGGACGACGAGGGCCATTACGAAAACTGGACGGGCTGCGGCAACACGCTGAATATCAGCCATCCCAACGTCACGACCTGGACCATTGAGTGTTTGCGCTACTGGGTAGAGGTTTGCCACATCGACGGTTTCCGTTTTGACCTGGCGACGGTGTTAGGCCGCACGCCGGAGTACTATCCGCACGCTTCGTTTTTTGAGGTGTTGCAGGAAGATCCCGTGCTGTCGAAATGCAAGCTGATCGCGGAACCCTGGGATATCGGCCCCGATGGCTATCAGGTCGGCAATTTTCCGCCGCCGTTCGCCGAATGGAACGACCAGTTCCGCGACACTATGCGGCGCTACTGGTTGCATGGCGATGTCACCAACGGCCAGTTCGCCAAACGCTTTGCCGGCTCCAGCGATATTTTCGGCAAGGAAGAGCGGCTGCCTTCGTCCACCATCAATCTGATCACCGCGCACGACGGCTTTACCCTGACCGACGTGGTTTGCTTTAACAACAAGCATAACGAGGCCAACGGCGAAGAGAACCGCGACGGCCACAACAGCAACTTCAGCCATAACCACGGCGTGGAAGGGCTGGACGCGCCGCTGCTGGTGGCGGAACACCGGCGGCGCAGCGTGCATGCGCTGTTGACCACGCTGCTGCTTTCGCAGGGCACGCCGATGCTGCTGGCCGGCGATGAGCATGGTCACACGCAGCACGGCAACAACAACGCCTACTGTCAGGATAACGAGCTGACCTGGCTCGACTGGGAAAACAACAACAGCGGATTGTTCAATTTTACTGCCGCCCTGATCCACCTGCGCAAACGCATTCCCGCGCTTCAGGCCGATCGCTGGTGGCAGATTGACGACGGCAACGTGGAGTGGCTTGGGGCGGACGGCAAGCCGATGACCGCCAAAGCCTGGCGCCACGGCGAGCGCAGGATGCAAATCAGGCTGTCGCAGCATTGGCTGATCGCGATAAACGCCACCGAAGAAGTGAGCGATATCACGCTGCCTCCAGGGCGCTGGCACGCCATTCCGCCCTTCGCCGGGGATGACAACCCCATTCTGTTAACTGTCTGGCATGGAGCGGCGCACGGCGTGTGCGTCTTCCAGGAACAACCATAACAGGAGTCAGGCATGGCCACTTTAGATAAGAACGATCCCCTGATGCTGGCAAGACAATTGCCGTCGCAAACTGTAGCCCTGATCCTGGCGGGCGGACGCGGTACGCGCCTGAAAGACCTTACCGCGAAGCGCGCCAAACCTGCCGTCCATTTCGGCGGCAAGTTCCGCATTATCGACTTTGCCCTGTCAAACTGCCTGAACTCCGGGATCCGGCGGATCGCGGTGATCACGCAGTATCAGTCGCACACGCTGGTGCAGCATATCCAGCGCGGCTGGTCTTTCCTTAACGAGGAGATGAACGAGTTTGTAGATCTGCTGCCCGCGCAGCAGCGCCAGGCGACCGAACACTGGTATCGGGGCACGGCGGATGCGGTGACGCAGAACCTCGATATTATCCGCCGCTATCAGGCGAAATATATCGTGATCCTGGCGGGCGACCATATCTACAAAATGGACTACTCGCGCATGCTGCTGGATCACGTGGAGAACGGCGCCAAATGCACCATCGCCTGTCTGCCGGTGCCGATTGCGGAGGCGAGCGCTTTCGGCGTGATGGCGGTCAACGACGAGAATAAAGTGGTCGATTTCCTGGAGAAACCGGCCGATCCGCCGTCGATGCCTGGCGACGATACCCTGGCGCTGGCGAGCATGGGCATCTATACCTTTAACGCTGACTATCTTTATCAGCTGCTGGAAGACGACCTGAAAATTCCCGAATCGAACCATGACTTCGGCAAGGATATCCTGCCGAAAATCGTGGCGACCGGCGAAGCGCTGGCGCACTCCTTCAGCGTTTCCTGCGTGCAAAGTGACGACAGCGCGCCGCCTTACTGGCGCGACGTCGGCACGCTGGAAGCTTACTGGAAAGCGAATCTCGATCTGGCGTCGGTGACGCCGGAACTGGATATGTATGACCGTGAATGGCCGATCCGCACCCATATGGAGCCGCTGCCGCCGGCGAAATTCGTGCAGGACAGGTCAGGCAGTCATGGCATGACGATGAATTCGCTGGTATCGGGCGGCTGCATTATTTCCGGCTCGGTAGTGGTGAATTCCGTACTGTTTTCACGCGTAAGAATCAATTCTTTCTGCAATATCGAATCTTCTGTGCTGTCGCCGGATGTGGTGGTAGGGCGCTCCTGTCGCCTGCGCCGCTGCGTTATAGATCGTGCGTGCGAGCTGCCTGAAGGAACGGTAATCGGTGAGAACCCCGATGACGACGCGCGCCGTTTTTATCGCTCGGAAGAAGGCATTGTGCTGGTAACGCGTTCCATGCTGGCGAAGCTTGGCTGGCGTAGTTAACCGCATAAATCAGAAAAATAAAGCACAGGTATTTGATGCGGAGGAACGCGTCAGAACAAGGTAAAGGAGCCGATAATGCAGGTTTTACATGTCTGTTCAGAAATTTTCCCGCTGCTGAAAACGGGCGGGCTTGCTGATGTTGTGGGGGCATTACCGGCGGCGCAGATTGCAGAAGGGATTGATACGCGCGTATTGATCCCGGCGTTTCCGGATATAAAAAAAGGGATTCCCGATGCGGAAGTGGTGGCTCGCCTGCACACTTTCGCTGGTTATGTTGAGCTGCATTACGGCCAGTACGACGGCGTGGGCATCTATATGATCGACGCGCCGGGCCTGTACGATCGTCCTGGCAGTCCCTATCACGATGAATCGCAGTTCGCCTACACGGATAACTACCTGCGTTTCGCGCTGCTGGGCTGGATGGGCTGCGAAATCGCCTGCGGGCTGGATACGTTCTGGCGACCGGAAGTGGTGCACGCTCATGACTGGCACGCGGGCCTGACCTGCGCCTATCTGGCCGCCAGAGGCCGGCCGGCGAAGTCAGTGTTTACCGTGCATAACCTGGCCTATCAGGGACTGTTCTACGCTCACCATCTGGAGCAGATCCAGCTGCCGTGGTCGTTCTTTAATATGCATGGCCTGGAATTCTACGGTCAGATCTCCTATCTCAAAGCCGGTTTGTTTTATGCCGATCATATTACGGCGGTCAGCCCGACCTACGCGCGCGAGATCACCCAGCCGGAGTTTGGCTACGGCATGGAAGATCTGCTGAAGCAGCGGCAGATGGAAGGGCGGCTGACCGGCATCCTCAACGGTGTGGACCCGCTGATTTGGGACCCGGAGCAGGATCTGCTGCTGACCACGCGCTACAACCGTGACGTGCTGGACGCCAAGCAGGAGAACAAGCGTCAGCTGCAGATCGCGATGGGGCTGAAGATCGACGAGAAAGCGCCGGTGTTCGCCGTGGTCAGTCGCCTGACGAAGCAGAAAGGGCTGGATCTGGTGCTGGAGGCGCTGCCGGGCCTGCTGGAGCAGGGCGGCCAGCTGGTGCTGCTGGGCGCGGGCGACGCGGTGCTGCAGCAGGGATTCCTGGCGGCGGCGGCGGAGTATCCGGGCCAGGTCGGCGTGCAGATTGGCTATCACGAAGCTTTTTCGCACCGCATTATGGGCGGCGCCGACGTGATTGTGGTGCCAAGCCGTTTCGAACCCTGCGGCCTGACGCAGCTCTACGGCCTGAAATATGGCACGCTGCCGCTGGTGCGGCGTACCGGCGGCCTGGCCGATACGGTCAACGACAGTTCGCTGGAGAACCTGGCTGACGGCATCGCCAGCGGCTTTGTGTTTGAAGACAGCAACGCCTGGTCGCTGCTGCGGGCGATCCGTCGCGCCTTTGTGCTCTGGTCACGGCCTTCGCTGTGGCGCTACGTCCAGCGCCAGGCGATGGCGATGGATTTTAGCTGGCAGGTGGCCGCCGTGGCTTACCGCGATCTCTATCAACGTCTGTTGTAAAGAACCCAGGAAACTAGCTATGAACGCACCTTTCATCTATACCGCGCCGACGCTCAGCGTCGAGGCCCTGAAGCACTCTATCGCCTATAAGCTGATGTTCACCATCGGCAAGGATCCTTCTGTCGCCAATAAGCATGAGTGGCTGAACGCCACGCTGCTGGCGGTGCGGGATCGCATGGTGGAACGCTGGCTGCGCTTTAACCGGGCGCAGCTCTCGCAGGATGTGCGTCAGGTCTACTATCTCTCTATGGAGTTCCTGGTCGGCCGCACGCTCTCTAATGCGCTGCTGGCAATGGGGATTTACGAGGACGCGCGCGCCGCGCTGGAAGAGATGGGGTTCGATCTGGAAGATCTGATTGGCGAAGAGAGCGATCCCGGTTTAGGCAATGGCGGTCTGGGTCGCCTGGCCGCCTGTTTCCTGGACTCGCTCGCCACGCTGGGCCTGCCCGGACGCGGCTATGGCATCCGCTACGACTACGGCATGTTTAAACAAAACATCGTTGACGGCCGCCAGGCGGAATCGCCGGACTACTGGCTGGAATATGGCAATCCCTGGGAATTCCAGCGCTTCAGTACCCGCTACAAAGTGCGTTTCGGCGGACGTATTCAGGTTGAAGGCAGCCGTTCGCGCTGGCTGGAAACGGAAGAGGTGCTGGCGACGGCCTATGACCAGATCATTCCGGGCTTTGATACCGATGCCACCAACACGCTGCGGCTGTGGGGGGCGCAGGCGAGTAATGAAATCAACCTGGGTAAATTCAACCAGGGCGACTACTTCGCTGCGGTAGAAGATAAAAACCATTCGGAAAACGTGTCGCGCGTGCTCTACCCGGATGACTCCACCTATTCTGGCCGCGAGCTACGCCTGCGTCAGGAGTATTTCCTGGTGTCGGCGACCGTGCAGGATATCCTCAATCGTCACTGGGCGATGCACCAGACTTTCGACAACCTGGCGGATAAAATCGCCATTCACCTCAACGATACCCATCCGGTGCTGGCGATCCCGGAGCTGATGCGGCTGCTGATCGACGAGCATAAGTTTAGCTGGGACGACGCTTTCGAAGTGACCTGCCAGGTCTTCTCCTACACGAACCACACGCTGATGCAGGAAGCGCTGGAAACCTGGCCGGTGGATATGATCGGCAAGATCCTGCCGCGTCATCTGCAGATTATTTTCGATATCAACGACTACTTCCTGAAAACCATTCAGGACTACTATCCTGACGACTGGGATCTGCAGTCGCGCATCTCGATCATTGATGAAGCCGATGGCCGCCGCGTGCGTATGGCATGGCTGGCGGTGGTGGTAAGTCACAAGGTCAACGGCGTTTCCGAACTGCACTCCAACCTGATGGTACAGTCGCTGTTCGCCGATTTCGCCGCGCTGTTCCCTGGCCGCTTCTGCAATAAAACCAACGGCGTGACGCCGCGCCGCTGGGTGGCGCTGGCGAATCCTTCGCTCTCCAGAGTGCTGGACGACACCATCGGCCGCACCTGGCGTACCGACTTAAGCCAGCTGGACGAGCTGAAGCAGCATATTGACTATCCCGGCTTTTTGAAAAAGATCAGCGATTCCAAGCTGGTCAACAAAAAGAGGCTGGCGGACTATATCGCGCAGAAAATGGATATCGTTATCGATCCGCACGCGCTGTTCGACGTGCAGATTAAACGTATTCACGAGTACAAACGTCAGCTGCTGAACGTGCTGCACGTGATTACGCGCTACAACCGTATTAAGGCCGATCCCGACGCCGACTGGGTGCCGCGCGTCAATATCTTCGCCGGTAAAGCCGCTTCGGCTTACTACATGGCGAAGCATATTATCCATCTGATTAACGATGTCGCGCAGGTGATCAACAACGATCCGCAGGTGAAGAACAAGCTCAAGGTCGTGTTTATCCCTAACTACAGCGTTAGCCTGGCGCAGATCATTATTCCGGCGGCCGATCTCTCTGAGCAGATCTCGCTGGCGGGCACGGAAGCTTCCGGCACCAGTAATATGAAATTTGCCCTGAACGGCGCGCTGACCATCGGCACGCTGGACGGCGCAAACGTCGAGATGCTGGAACATATGGGCGAGGAGAATATCTTTATCTTCGGCAACACCACGCCGCAGGTCGAGGAGCTGCGCGCCAAAGGCTATAACTCGCATAAATATTACGAGCAGGACGCCGAGCTGCATCAGGCGCTGACGCAGATCGCCACCGGCACGTTCAGTCCGCAGGAGCCTGGCCGCTATCGTAATATTTTCGATTCGCTGGTGAACCTGGGCGATCACTATCAGCTGCTGGCGGATTACCGCAGCTATGTGGATACGCAGGACAAGGTGGATGAACTCTATCGCCATCCGGAAGAGTGGACGCGCAAAACGCTGCTCAACATTGCCAATATGGGCTACTTCTCGTCGGACAGAACGATTCAGGAGTACGCCGACGAGATCTGGGGAATTAAGCCGATTCGGCTTTGAGGCACGTCTCGCAAAGTCTGTTAAAACCTGCCGTTAGTTTGTTTACCTGACCCGCCGCCGCGCTGTAGATTTGTACGGCGCGGCAGCGCTGTCCGCTTACGCCTGGACGTTTCTTTTTTCATTTGCGGCAAAACAATACGTATTGAGCCTGATTAGCCTGGAAGCTATTATCTCTCTCAGGGAAGAAAAACATGTTCACCGTTATTTACCATAATGAGGCAGAAGCCGAGCTAAAAGCTTTACCGCTTACGCTCAGAGTAAAACTGGATAAGCTTATTGGTCTGCTGCAGGATGACCCTCGTATCCTGCGCGAGCCTCATACAAAGCCGCTCGTTAAAGGATTATACGAAGTCAGAACGCCAGGTAATGACGCTGTTCGGGGAATATGAGTGTATCAGACCGGCAGGCGCATCTATATGCTAAGAATTTTCATCAAGAAAACACAAAAAACGCCATCGTCGGAGCTCAAACTGGCATTACGACGTCTGGAGGAAATGAAGCGTGAAATATAAAAGCCATTCACAAATTCATGAAGAGATGATGTGCGATCCAGAATATCGGGCTGCATGGGAAGCAGAAGAGAGAAGGCAGCGCTTGCAGGCTCTGCTGCAACAGTGGCGTGCCGAGGCGGGCCTGACCAGTGCTCAGGTGGCGGAACGCATGGGAATCAAGCCGCCTACCGTATCCAGAATGGAAAAAAATATTACTTCAGCCAGCGTAGAAACGCTTGCCCGCTATGCCAGAGCCTGCGGCGTTAGCAGTGCAAAACTCTATTTTTAGAAAGCTATTGCCCGGAAACCGGCGAGTAGTTAATGAAAAAGGGCGGAAATCCGCCCTTTTTCATATCAGTGACTCAGCTATCAGGAAGCCAGCGACAGCGCCGGTTTCTTCGCATGCTGCGCCAGCCATTCGCCGACGCGAGCGCGCTGCTGCTCGTTCAGGAACATACCCATTTTGGTACGGCGCCACAGCGCGTCATCCTGCTCGCGTACCCATTCGTTTTCCACCAGGTAACGCAGCTCCGCTTCGTAGAAGTGGTGGCCAAACAGCTCGCCGAGATCTTCCAGGCTTTTCGCCGGTTTTAAAAACAGCTCGGTGTTGCTGCCGTAGGTACGAGCGTAATGACGGGCCATCGCTTCCGTAATAAATGGATAGCGGCGACGCAGGCTGGCGGCATAATCCTCGCGCGTACCGGCGATATCGCCGCCGGGCAGCACGCAGTTGCGCGTCCACGCCGGGCCAATCTTCGGATAGTATTTCGACAGCTTCTCCATCGCGTGCTCAGCCAGCTTGCGGTAGGTGGTCAGCTTGCCGCCGAATACCGACAGCAGCGGCGCCTTGCCGTTGTCGTCGCGCACGTCCAGCGTATAGTCGCGGGTAATCGCCTGCGGTGAATCAGACTCGTCGTCGCACAGCGGACGCACGCCGGAATATGACCAGACGATATCTTCTTTACTGATATCCTTTTTAAAGTGGCTGTTAAATACTTTCAGCAGATACTCAGTCTCTTTCTCGTCAATATGCACATTTTTCGGATCGCCTTTGTACTCGACGTCGGTAGTGCCGATGATCGAGAACTCATCCATCCACGGGATCACGAAAACAATGCGGTTATCTTCGTTTTGCAGGATATAAGCCTGCTTCTGCGTATGCACGCGCGGCACTACGATATGGCTGCCTTTGATCAGGCGAATGCCGTAAGGCGATTTCAGCTGCAAACCATCGTCAAACAGCTGCTTGACCCACGGGCCAGCCGCATTCACCAGGCCTTTTGCCTGCCAGGTGTAGGTTTTGCCGCTGTCGATATCTTCCGCTTCTACCGTCCAGAGATCGTTTTCACGCCAGGCGCGGGTCACTTTGGTACGGGTACGCACTTCGCCGCCGCGCTTCTCTACTTCCTGCGCGTTCAGCACCACCAGGCGCGCGTCGTCTACCCAGCAGTCGGAATATTCGAAACCGCGCGTGATTTCCGGCTTCAGCACCGAGTCTGAGTCAAAACGCAACCCTTTACTGCCCGGCAGGCTGGTACGTTTGCCGAGGTGGTCATACATAAACAGCCCAACGCGGATCATCCACGCCGGACGCAGATGCGGACGGTGCGGCAGGCGGAAGCGCATCGGGAAAGCAATATGCGGCGCCATTTTCAGCAGCACTTCACGCTCGGCCAGCGCTTCGCTAACCAGGCGGAATTCGTAGTGTTCCAGGTAGCGCAGGCCACCGTGGATCAGTTTAGAGCTGGCGGAAGAGGTCGCGCAGGCCAAATCTTGCGCTTCCAGCATCAGCACAGACAGGCCGCGTCCTGCAGCGTCAGCTGCAATGCCGGCACCGTTGATGCCGCCGCCGATTACGATCAAGTCTTTGGTTTCCACGTCATCTCCTCCGATGTTCGTAATAGTTCTTTAATGTTCGTTTTCGAGCATTATAATAATCGTAAAGCGACATTGATGCCAGCGTTAACCGAATAAAAACATTCATGCGTGATGCAGGTAACAGAATTGTTCATGAAAAAGCCGTATAGCCCTGCGGTTCGTTGGGTTATTGTGGGCTTTGTTCGCGATACAATAGCCGCCGCTTGTTATTATTCGGAAACAAACCATGGAACAATTTGAGTGTATCAACGTGCAGCAGGCGCAGGCTAAGCTCACAGACGACAAGGCCCTGCTGGTCGATATCCGCGATCCGCAAAGCTATGCGATGGCTCACGCCAGCGGCGCTTTTCATCTGACTAATACCACGCTGAATACCTTTATCGCGCAGAGCGATCTTTCCCGTCCGGTGCTGGTGATGTGCTATCACGGCAACAGCAGCAAGGGCGCGGCGCAATATCTGCTGAGCCAGGGATTTAAAGAGGCTTACAGCGTTGACGGCGGCTTCGACGCCTGGCGCGCCGCTTTCCCGCAGCAGGTGGATTCCGCCGCCAAGTAGCGACGGAAAGGAACATTGAATACAGCGACAGGGACTTTACCGGCGATGATGCGCATTACCGATTTTTCCAGTCTGCGCGCGGCGCAGGCCTTTGTAGACTATATGGCGACCCGCGGCGTCAGGCTGCGAATCGAGCAGGATAGCCGCTATACGCTGTGGCTGGACGACGAGTCGCAGCTGGAACTGGTCGAAAACGAACTTAATCAGTTTATCCGCGATCCCAACCATCCGCGTTATCAGGCGGCAAGTTGGCAGACGGGCAAGACAAACAGCGGCATTGCCTACGGCAATTTTTCGTTAATGGCCGCTATTCGCGAGCGGGCCGGCCCGCTGACGCTGGGCCTGATGGCCGCCAGCATCGTTACCTATGTGCTGATGCATATCGTCGGTGTATATAGCGTGCTTGGCTGGTTTTCATGGCCGAATGACGGACAGCATTTTCAGTTATGGCGCTGGTTCAGCCATATCCTGCCCAATTTTTCATTCGTCTCACTGGTGTTCAATCTGCTCTGGTGGTGGTATTTAGGCGGCGCAGTTGAAAAACGGCTGGGCAGCGGTAAGCTTTTCGTCATTATGCTGATTTCCGCGCTGCTCAGCGGCTGGATGCAGGCTAAGTTTAGCGGCGTGATGTTCGGCGGCCTTTCCGGCGTGGTCTATGCGCTGATGGGCTATGTCTGGCTGCGTGGCGAACGGGATCCCGCCAGCGGTGTCTACCTTGAGCGCGGGCTGATCGGTTTTTTATTGCTGATGCTGGCGCTTGGCTTTACAGGCTGGTTTGGCTCGGCGGTCGCCAATGCTTCCCATATTACCGGGCTGCTGCTTGGGCTGGCGATGGCCTTTGTGGATACCCGAAAAAAATAACGGGCAACAGGAGAGCTTTGTGAAGCAGACGCAACGTCACGACGCCATTATCGATCTGGTTCGTCGTCAGGGCTATGTCAGTACCGAGGAGCTGGTGGAACACTTTACCGTCAGCCCGCAAACTATCCGCCGCGACCTGAACGAGCTGGCGGAACAGAATAAGATCCAGCGTCATCACGGCGGCGCGGCGCTGCCTTCCAGTTCGGAAAACACCGCCTGGCAGGATCGTAAAATGATGTGGTCAGCGGAAAAGGCCCGCATCGCGCAGCGCGTTGCCAGCCAGATCCCGGACGGCGCCTCGCTGTTTATCGATATCGGCACCACGCCGGAAGCCGTCGCGCACGCCTTGCTGAACCATAGCAATCTGCGTGTTGTTACCAATAACCTTAACGTGGCGATGCTGCTGATGAGCAAGCCGGATTTCAGCCTGATCGTGGCGGGCGGCGAAGTCCGCACCCGCGACGGCGGCATTATGGGCGAGGCGACGCTGGACTATATCTCCCAGTTTCGCCTGGACTACGGCATCCTGGGCATCAGCGGCATTGATATGGACGGTTCGCTACTGGATTTTGACTATCATGAAGTTCGCACCAAGCGGGCGATTATTGAAAATTCACGCTGCGTGATGCTGGTGGCTGACCACTCAAAGTTTGGCCGCAACGCGATGGTTAACCTGGGCAATATGAGCCTGATCGACTATCTCTTTACCGACGAAGTCCCGCCATCTGGCGTACTGAAAACCATCGAGCAGCACGAAGTTCATCTGGAACTGTGCTGAGTTCAGCCGCGGCCCAATCCCTGCCTTTGCCCCTCTCAGAAGCCGTCGATTAAAAAATCGGCGGCTTTTTTAATTTTATCATCGACCTGCATGAGCATTTTTTTCCGTTCAGGTCTTAACTGTATGTGGTCCCGCCTTTGTTCCTCTTACTCTTTTAAAAGGAAGCGGTATGTCGCAGCAGAAATTTAATCAGGCGCGTTTCGAGGCGGCGTTGACCCGCCAGTGGCAGCGCGCCGGGCTTGCTTCAACAGATGAAATGACTTCACATCAATGGTGGCAGGCGCTGAGCGGCGCGCTGGCCGAAATGCTGGCCGCCAGCGCGCCGGCCAAACCGGCAAAGCAACAGCGCCACGTAAACTATATTTCTATGGAGTTTCTGATCGGCAGACTGACCGGCAACACGCTGCTGAACCTGGGATGGTATGACGAGGTAAAAACGGCGCTGGCCGCGCACGGCCGCGATCTGAGCGACTTGCTGGAAGAAGAGGTCGATCCGGCGCTGGGCAATGGCGGCCTGGGCCGACTGGCCGCCTGTTTCCTCGACTCGATGGCGACGGTCGGCCAGGCCGCCACCGGCTACGGCCTGAACTATCAGTACGGTCTGTTTCGCCAGTCTTTTGACGATGGCCGCCAGATGGAGGCGCCGGACGACTGGCATCGTGAAAGCTATCCGTGGTTTCGCCACAATACCGCGCTGGATGTCGATGTCGGCTTCGGCGGCAAAGTAGTTAAAAACAGCGAAGGCCGTGTCGAGTGGCAGCCGGGCTTTATGCTGCGTGGCGAGGCCTGGGATCTGCCGGTGGTCGGCTATCGCAACGGCGTGACGCAGCCGCTGCGGCTCTGGCAGGCCAGCCACAGACAGCCGTTTGACCTGACCCTGTTTAACGACGGCAAATTCCTTCAGGCGGAACAGCAGGGCATTGATGCGGCAAAGCTGACTAAGGTGCTCTATCCCAACGACAACCATCAGGAAGGCAAACGGCTGCGCCTGATGCAGCAATATTTTCAGTGCGCCTGCTCGGTGGCGGATATCCTGCGCCGCCATCACCGCGCCGGACGAAAAATCGCCGAACTGCCCGATTTCGAAGTGATTCAGCTCAACGATACCCATCCCACTATCGCCATTCCGGAGATGCTGCGCGTGCTGCTGGATGAGCACCAGCTAAGCTGGGACGAAGCCTGGGCCATTACCAGCCAAACCTTCGCCTACACCAATCACACGCTGATGCCGGAAGCGCTGGAACGATGGGATTTGCGGCTGGTGCGCTCGCTGTTGCCGCGCCACGTGATGATTATCAAAGAGATCGACAGACGTTTTAAAAAGCAGGTAGATAAACAGTGGCCGGGCGATATCGCAGTGTGGGAAAAGCTGGCGATTGTCCACGATAACCAGCTGCGCATGGCCAACCTCTGCGTGGTCAGCGGCTTTGCGGTCAACGGCGTGGCGGCGCTGCACTCCGAACTGGTGGTGAAAGATCTCTTTCCCGAATATCACCAGCTTTGGCCGGGCAAATTTCACAACGTCACCAATGGCATTACGCCGCGACGCTGGCTGAAACAGTGTAATCCGCAGCTGGCGCAGCTGATTGATGACACGCTGAAAGTGGAGTGGGTCAATAACCTGGACGCGCTGAAAGGGCTGGAAGCCTTTGCTGACGACGAGGCTTTCCGGCAGCGCTTTCGGCAAATCAAGCACGCTAACAAGGTGCGGCTGGCGGACTATATCCAGCGGTTGACCGGCATTCAGGTCAATCCCGAAGCGATATTCGACGTGCAGATCAAACGGCTTCACGAGTATAAACGCCAGCATCTCGGGCTGCTGCATATCCTGTCGTGCTACCGGCAGCTGCGCGACAACCCCGATATGGCTTTTGTGCCGCGCGTATTTTTGTTCGGAGCCAAAGCCGCGCCTGGCTACTACCTGGCGAAAAATATCATCCACGCCATCAATAAAGTGGCTGAGAAGATCAACAACGACCCGCTTATTGGCGACAAAATGAAGGTCGTTTTTATTCCGGACTATCGCGTCAGCGCAGCGGAACTGCTGATCCCGGCGGCCGATATCTCTGAACAGATCTCCACGGCGGGCTACGAGGCTTCCGGCACCGGCAATATGAAGCTGGCACTGAACGGCGCGCTGACGGTTGGCACGCTTGATGGCGCTAATGTGGAGATAGCGGAACAGGTCGGCGAGGAGAATATCTTTATTTTCGGCCATACCGTGGACGAGGTAAAAGCGCTGAGAAAAAGCGGCTACGCGCCGCTGAAGCTGCGTAAAAAAGAGAAACATCTCGACGCCATTCTCAAAGAGCTGGAAAAAGGCTTTTTCAGCAACGGCGATAAACAGGCATTTGAGCCGCTGCTCTATAGCCTGGGCAAGGGCGGCGACCACTGGCTGGCGCTGGCCGACTTCGCCAGCTACTGCGAAGCGCAAAAGCGCGCCGAACAGCTTTATCTCGATCAGGACGCATGGACCAGCATGGCCATCCTTAATACCGCGCGTTGCGGCATGTTCAGCGCCGACCGTTCTATTCGTGACTATCAGCAGCGTATCTGGCAGGCCAGACGTTCAGGGAGCAGCAATGGATAAAAAGAAATTTGAGCAGGCGGCAGCGGCGGCAGGCATCGCCGCTAAATACACCAACGCTAAAGGCGAGCATGAAGAGATAGATCCCGCCATTCGTCAGCGGCTGCTGGCGGCGATGTCGACCAAACGCGACAAACCCGGGCCGCTGCCGCCATGCAAAGTTTTTCTGCGTAAACGCACCATGCAGCTGGATGTGGGCGGCAAAGGCGACTATCAGTGGCGGCTCGTCACCGAAAAAGGCCGGGAATATCAGGGCGAAGTCAGCGCGGGCGAGCCCATTACGCTGCCTTCCTCACTGGCCTATGGTTATCATGAGCTATCGCTACAGCAGGGTAAAAAAAGCTGGCGCTGTCGCGTCATCATCGCGCCGAAACGGTGCTATGAGCCGGAGCCGCTGCGTCAGGGTAAAAAACTCTGGGGCGCCTGCGTTCAGCTCTATACCGTACGCTCTGAACAGAACTGGGGAATCGGCGATTTCGGCGATCTGAAACGTATGCTGGCGGAGCTTGCCGATCGCGGCGGCGCTTTTATCGGCCTGAATCCCATTCACTCGCTCTATCCGGCCAGCCCGGCTAACGCCAGCCCCTATAGTCCTTCTTCACGGCGCTGGCTGAACGTGCTCTATATCGACGTCAACGCGGTGCCCGATTTCCAGCAAAGCAAAGAGGGTCAGCGCTGGCTGCGCGGCAAAACCGTCCAGCGCGGGCTGCAGCAGGCCAGGGAAGCGGAATGGGTGGATTACGGCGTAGTGGGCGAGCTGAAGATAAGGGCTCTGCGTCACGCATGGCAAACTTTTTGCCGGCGGGAAGAGAGCGACGCCAGCAGGGCGCACTTTGCCGCCTTTGTTGAAAAAGGCGGCGAAAGCCTTTACTGGCAGGCCGCTTTTGACGCGCTACACGGCGCGATGCTGAAAGAAAACATCGATTACTGGGGCTGGCCGGTGTGGCCGGAAGCGCTGCGGGAAGCGCACAGTGACGCAGTGCAGCAGTTTTGTGCGGACAACGAAGAGGAAGTCCGCTTCTGGCTGTGGCTGCAATGGCTCGCCAATCGCCAGTTCGACGAGTGCTGGCAGCTAAGCCAGCAGCGCTCTATGCCGATAGGGCTGTATCGCGATTTGGCGGTCGGCGTGGCGGAAGGCGGCGCGGAAACCTGGAGCGATCGCGAGCTTTACTGCATGGACGTTTCGGTGGGCGCGCCGCCGGATATCCTCGGCCCGCTGGGGCAAAACTGGGGACTACCGCCGATGGATCCGCATATCATGACGGCGCGCGGCTATCAGCCCTTTATCGATCTGCTGCGGGCTAACATGATGAGCTGCGGCGCGCTGCGTATCGACCACGTAATGTCGCTGCTGCGCCTGTGGTGGATCCCGTACGGTGAAACCGCCAACTTCGGCGCTTACGTCTACTATCCGGTTGAAGATCTGATGGCGATTCTGGCGCTGGAAAGCCAGCGCAACCAATGCATGGTGATCGGCGAAGATTTGGGGACGGTGCCTGTGGAAATCGTCTCGAAACTGCGGGAAAGCGGCATCTACTCCTGGAAAGTGCTCTATTTTGAACAGGATAAACCCGATCGCTATCGCGCACCGGACAAATGGGCGCGCCAGGCGATGGCGAGCGCTACCACGCACGATCTGCCGACGCTACGCGGCTTCTGGAACGCGGTCGATCTGGAGATGGGCGAAGTGCTGGGCCTCTATCCCGATAAGGTCGTACTGCGCGGGCTTTACCAGGATCGGGCGCGGCAGAAGCAGGCGCTGCTGGAGGCTCTGCATCGCTACGGTTGCGTGCCGAAAAACAGCGGTAAAAAAGCCAGTCTGGTGAAAATGTCGCCGCAGTTGAGTCGCGGAATGCATCGTTTTCTCGCCGACAGCAGCTGCGCTTTGCTGGGGCTACAGCCGGAAGATCTGCTGGATATGGATAAGCCGGTTAACGTGCCGGGCACCACGGATCAATATCCTAACTGGCGACGCAAGCTGAGCAAAACGGTGGAGGAGATGTTTGCCGATAAGCAGGTTAATCTGCTGCTGAAAGAGGTGGATCGGCGACGTAAGACGGAGAAAAAGGATCGGGAAAAATAACCTTAGCCCATAAAAAAACCGGCCTGGTAAGCCGGTTTTTTTGTTCCCTGAGCGGTTGGTGGCCGCCTTTGGAAACTGCGCTGCCTGTATCTGTAAGCTGTACAAAACTTTACCACTTTGTCCTGTCGAGTCAAGCCGATTTTGGTTGCGGGTCACTTATGGCGAGGCATATACTTTTTCTGCCTTACAGGTACTCAGGGTGGGCTCTTGCAAGCGATCGAGACATAGTCGCCTCAAGTCTTCCCGGCCGGAAACAGGTGGTGCTGTCCGGTTTGCCTCCGCCCAGGAGAGCGCCGCCTGTATCTGTAAGCAAGATACGCACTGGGAGGGAAACCCAAAGGCATAACCAGTATGTGTGGCGCTCCTGTCAAGGAGATCGCGCAGGTGATAATTCTGGCAACTATCTTTGTAGTGTTGAAAATCTTCCTCACTACATTGCAGATTATCGTTGCCGTAAGGCAACTGACCGAACATCCGTAAAGGAAGACGGAACCTGAATCAAGGCGGGGCTAACCACCCTGCCTTTTTTCATTATAAAGCAGGCTAAGGGCAAACATCTAAAACTTGTGGCGCAGCGTGAACGGGTAAAGATCGCAGCTAAAAGCAGGCATAAAAAAACCGGCCTGATAAGCCGGTTTTTTGTTCCCTGAACGGTTGGCCGCCTTTGGAAGCAGCTTAATCGCAGAGCTTTATACGAGCGGGAGCGGCGTCAGGCGTGCAGCCTGTCAGTAGAAAGAGTGCTCGCCGCGCTGGTGCTCGGTCAAATCGCGCACGCCTTTCAGCTCAGGGAAAGTCGCCAGCAGCTCTTTCTCGATGCCTTCTTTCAGCGTCACGTCCACCATCGAACAGCCGTTGCAGCCGCCGCCGAACTGCAGGATGGCGAAGCCATCGTCGGTAATCTCCATCAGCGACACTTTGCCGCCGTGGCTGGCCAGCTGCGGGTTAATGGTGGCCTGCAGCTGATACTCCACGCGCTCAATCAGCGGCGCGTCGTCGCTAACCTTACGCATTTTGGCATTTGGCGCTTTCAGCGTCAGTTGGGAACCGAGGTTGTCGGTCACGAAATCAATTTCCGCGTCTTCCAGGTAGGGCGCGCTCAGTTCATCAACATAGGCGGAGAGCTTCTCGAACTTCAGCTCGGTGTCGGTGGCTTCTACCGCATCGGGCGGGCAGTAAGAGACGCCGCATTCCGCACCGGGCGTGCCCGGATTGATAACGAATACGCGAATCTGGGTGCCCTCTTCCTGTTTTGACAGCAGTTTTGCGAAGTGCTCTTGCGCAGAATCAGTAATTCGGATCATGGCGATTGCTCAATAGTTGACTAAATTAGTGGGTTTATTTTACGCTCATCGCCGACGCTCTACAAGGTGCGGCAAAGGCACAGGATCTGTACGCTGGCCGCGCCTGCGCGCAGCAGGATCCGGCTAATCTCCTCCACGGTGCTGCCTGTGGTGACGACGTCGTCCAGTAAAGCGATATGCCGTCCTTTTACATCGGTTTCAACCCTGAACGCGCCGCGCAGATTACGGCGTCTGGCGCGAGCATTCAAAAGGTGCTGAATTTTCGTCTTTTTTCTCCGGCTTAAACCGCCTGGCGCATAGGGAATACCGATGCCGCGCGCCAGATAACGCGCCATATCGTCCAGCTGATTATAGCCTCGCCGCCAGGCGCGGCTGCGGTGCAGCGGCACGCAGAGCAGCAAATCGGGACGGTTAACCCGGTTTTCACGACGAGCCGTTAACCAGGTTAGCAAAATCAGGCGCGCCAGCATCACCGATAGTGCTGTCCGCTGCAAAAACTTCAGTTTCCTGATGGCGCCTTTCAACGGCGGCCGCCAGTCGGCGACAAAAACCAGCCTGTGCCAGGAAGGCGGACGCTGCAGGCAACGGCCGCACTCCGCATGAGGATAGAATGTGGCTAAACCGCAGCGCGGGCAGCAGCAGGGCGGCTGCAACGCGCGCTGGCAAAAGCTGCAAATACCGTGATGGGCAAGCGCCAGCGGCATCTGGCATAGCCAACAGGCGGCAGGCATTGTTAGCATAGCGTCCTCCATGACAAAAACAGGATAGTAATAGATGGCTCAGCTTTACTGGCAGACAATCGGCACGGGAGATCGCGATCTTGTGATGTTGCACGGATGGGGACTGAACGCGGGTGTCTGGCAGCAGACCATAGCGCGACTCAGCCCGCATTTTCGTCTGCACCTGGTCGATCTGCCTGGCTATGGCCGCAGCGAGGGTTTTCCGGCGATGAGCCTTGAGGAGATGGTAGCGAATCTGCTGCCTTTCGCGCCGACGCGCGCGCTGTGGCTGGGCTGGTCGCTGGGCGGGTTGGTCGCCAGCTCGCTGGCGTTGCAGCATCCTGAAAGGGTTAGCGGACTTGTCAGCGTCGCCTCGTCGCCCTGTTTTACCGCGCAGGAAGCGTGGCCCGGAATCAAGCCCGAGACGCTAAGCAATTTTCAGCAGCAGCTGAGCGAAGATTTTCAGCGCACCGTAGAGCGTTTTCTGGCGCTGCAGACCTTAGGTACGGACACGGCCAGGCAAGATGCTCGCCAGCTGAAAAGCGTGGTGCTGTCGCTGCCCGCGCCGGAAGTCAGCGTGCTGCAGGGCGGGCTGGAGATCCTGCGCACCGTCGATCTGCGTGAGGAAATGCAGGCGCTGCAGGTTCCTCTGCTGCGAATTTACGGCGCGCTGGATGGCCTGGTGCCGAGAAAAATAGCGCCGCTGCTGGACGCGCGCTGGCCCGGCAGCAAGTCGGTGATAATCGGCAAGGCCGCGCACGCGCCCTTTATTTCCCATCCGGAAGCGTTCTGCGATCAACTGATTGATTTTGGGTTGAAATTACCGCTTTAAATTTGCGCGTAATACTGGCGAACTGCGGGTTTCAGATAATAATTATCAGAGGCTGGATCGTTTTACCTCTGAGTGGGCGAGTCGTCCTGCATTCTCATCGGCCAGCTGAAGACAATAACATCAACCGGGAGTGTCGCTAATGAAAATGAAAACCCTGGCCGTCGCCGCTCTGGCGCTGGCGCTGCCTTTTTCCGCGCTGGCGGCGAAAGAGGTGACCAAAGAAGAAGTTAAAACCATGAAGCTGGAGAAAATCGGCACGGTACACACCACGGCCGAAACCACTTCGCCAATGGATGCTAAAAAATTGCTGTCGCAGCGCGCTGACGAGAAGGGCGGTAAATATTACCTGATTATCGCCGGTCGCGAGCACGGCAAATTTAGCGCAACCGCTGACGTTTATAAGTAAGCGCAGACAGGCGGAATTTATTCCGCCTGCTGTCTCTCTCCGGCGTTTTTCAGCCACAGAAAATGCCACGGCGGCAGCGTCAGCGGGTGATTGCTGTCGAAAATAGCGTTGCCGGCGATATTACGGTAAAGCCGGTTATCCGGCAGCGTCCAGCTGACCTCTTTGCCGCTCAGATTATAGATGCAGAGCACTTCTTCATGCGCCTTTGCCGCACGGCGGCGCAGAATAAACAGCGAGTTATCGCTCTCCAGCACTTCTGCGGGATTATCGGGATGGAAAGCGGGCTGCCGCGTTCGCAGCAAAATCAGCTGGCTGAGGCTGTGATAGACCTTGTGGCGCAGCGAGCGGGTGTCGCTCAGCGCGGCTTCAATATCGTTAATGGCGTACTTTTCGCGGTTGATGGCCCGGTTGTGGCCCGCCACTTTCACCCCTTCGATATCGTTGCGCGATCCCAAAATACTCTGAATATAAACTGCGGGTACGCCAGGAAAAGCCAGCAGCACCGCATGCGCCAGCATAAACCGCTGCAGCCGTACTTCGTCGCTGTCCTCTTTTTTATTCAACGCATCCATATAGGTTACGTTGATTTCATAGGGACTGCTGGTGCCGTCGGGATTGTTTTTGTAGGAGATCAGCGCGCCTTCAAGCGCCAGATCCCTGACCAGCGACACAATCTCCGTTTCCGGCAGAATGCCGCGCAGCGGGTTCAGGCCGATGCCGTCATGCGAGGCCAAAAAGTTAAACCAGGTCGTCGCGCCGTTGCCGGCATCCAGCGAGGCCGCCCACTGTTTCAGCGCGCGCGAAGAACCGTAGTGAATAGCGTGTAGCAACAGCGGCGGCAGCGAAAACTGATAGACCATCTGCGCCTCGTCGCTGCCGTTGCCGAAATAGCTGATATTGTCTTTATGCGGCACGTTGGTTTCAGTGATGATCACCGTGCCGGGCGCGACCTCGTTAGCCACGGCGCGAAACAGCTTCACCAGCTGATGCGTTTTCTCCAGATGGATGCACGAGGTGCCGGGCGTTTTCCACATATAGCCCACCGCATCCAGCCGCACGTAATCCGCGCCTTTCGCCAGATAGTCCAGCAGCACGTTAATCATGCTCAGCAGTACCTCCGGATTGGCGAAGTTAAGGTCAATCTGATCGGCGCTGAAGGTCGTCCAGATAAAACGCGTTTCGCCATTCGCCAGCGTAAAAGGCGTCAGCAGCGGTGAGGTTCTGGGGCGCGTTACCGCGCTAAGGTCGGTGCCGGGCGGCATACTGATAAAGAAGTCGTCCCAGCCGGGATCCTGCGCCAGATAGTGCTTAAACCAGGCGCTATGAGCAGAGATATGGTTGCAGACGAAATCGAACATCAGGCGGGTATGCTGGTGCAGCTCCGCTACGTCAGACCACTCGCCGCAGATGGCGTTAACACGATGATAATCGATAACCGAAAAGCCATCGTCGGAGGAATAGGGGAAAAAAGGCAGCAGATGAACCAGATTAAAACACTGCAGATGCTGCTGATAAAAACGGGAAAAAGTACGCAGCGTGGGCGCTTCGCTTTCGCGGAACTGATCGGCGTAGGTAATCAGCACCACATCTTTTTCGTCCCAGTGCGCCTTACGCCGGTAGCCGGATTGCCGCTGTGCCTGCGCAATGGCGCTCGTCAGCCGGTTCAGGCAGTCGGCGGGAAAAGCGCCCTCATAGATCTTATCGATTAGGGTGATAATTTCCATTTTTATACAGTGAGCCACCGCATTGGTTTACAGCCACGTTAATCTTCACTGTAGACTCTGGAAGCGAAAGCGCAACTTCCCGCGGCGGCTGACTGCTTAGTGACAGCTGCCTTTTTTGCTGCAGCCGCTGCAGCCGCTGACGGCAAGGGTTCTGACCGTCAGCCGCGCCGGCGGCAGCCTGATATTTTTCATTACCGTCAGCAGCAGCAGATTAAACAGGGCCACAGCCACAAGGGTAACGGCGCTGAACTGCGGGTGGCTGCTGAAGGTCGCGAACTGGTAAAACAGCGTGGCGAACGTATAGGCCAGGTTGAGTCCCCAGAAGTTCGAGAACAGCATCCAGCGGGTGCTGCTTTCCCGCGCCACGGCGCCCATCACCGATACGCAAGGCACATACAGCAGCACAAAGATCAGATAGCTGTAGGCGGCAGTATCGCTGGCGAATTTGCTGTGCATCACGCCCATGGCGCCGCTCGCCATCTCGCCATCGCCCTTGCTGGCCTCCAGAGGATGAAGCAGCACATTCAGACTGAAAGTCTCCTTCACGCTTTGCCAGGTTTGCGCCACCGCTTCTTTCAGCTCTGCCGCCAGGCTGTAGCTCTGCGGATCGAACGCTTCTTCATGCAGCGCTTCGGCGGTATAGAGCGTGTTCAGCGTGCCGACAACCACCTCTTTCGCCATCGCGCCGGTCACCAGCCCAACCGTGGCCTGCCAGTTGTCGCGGCTGACGCCAATGGGAGCGAGCAGCGGCGTCAGCTGGCGGCTAACGGTCGCCAGCGCCGAATCGTTGATGCTGGAGACGGGCTGGCCGCTGAACGAAAAGCTGTTCAGACCGCCGATAATCACGCTGACCACCACAATCACTTTACCGGCGCGCAGCACAAAGCTTTTCAGCCGCTGCCAGGTTTGCAGACAGAGACTTTTCAGGTGCGGCACGTGCCAGGCGGGCATCTCCATCATAAAAGGCGCCGCCTCGCCGCGCAGCAGCGTGTGCTTCAGCACCAGGCCGGTAATAATTGCCGCCAGGATACCCAGCAGATAGAGGCTGAACACCACCAGCGCGCCGCTCTGGCCGAAAAAGGCCGCGGCGAAGACAGCGAAGATAGCCAGCCGCGCGCCACAGGACATAAAAGGCGCCATCAGCAGCGTGGTCAGGCGCTCGCGCGGCGATTCAAGCGTGCGGGTTCCCATCACCGCAGGCACATTGCAGCCGAAACCGACGATAAGCGGCACGAAGGATTTGCCCGGCAGCCCCAGCGACTGCATCAGCCTGTCGACCACGAAAGCCGCACGGGCCATATAGCCGGAGTCCTCCATAAAAGAGAGGAACAGATACATCAGGCCGATCTGCGGGATTAACGGCATCACGGTATTGATGCCGCCGCCGATACCCTGCGCCAGAAAGAGCGTCAGAATAGTAGGGAAGTGCAGCGTCGCGCCCAGCCACTGCATACCGTCGATAAAAACGGCGGCGCTGCCCAGCTCGAACAGCGGCTGCAGCGCGCCGCCCAGGTTGATGGCGAGAAAGAACATCAGGTAAACCACCGCCAGAAAGACCGGAATGCCCAGCCAGCGATTCAACACCAGCGCGTCCAGCCAGCCGGTAAAGCGTTGTGCTGCCTGCGCCCGCTGCGACGTTGCGCTCTGGCAGACTCTTTCAATAGCCGCATAGCGCGCCTGGCTGATATTCAGCGGCGCCTCCGCGCCAATTTGCGCAGCCAGCGCTGCGGCGCTGTCGCCGGCCTGAATACGGCACCAGATATCCCCTTCCAGCATCTGCAAAGCCAGCCAGCGACGGCGCGGAACCGGTAGCTGAACCGGCATCGCAGCCTGCAGCCTGGCGACCTGTTCTTCCGTCTCTGGCGGATAGCTGACGGCGAAGGTTTCCGTTCTGCCGTTAAACTCATCGATAGCCTTTTTCAGCTGGTCGATGCCCTTGCCGCGCGTGGACACCAGCGGAACCACCGGACAGCCTAACGCTTCCGCCAGCCGGGCCACATTGATATGAAGCTGACGGCTTTCCGCGATATCCAGCATATTCAGCGCAACGATGCAGGGCACGCCCAGCTCGCGCAGCTGCAGCGTCAGATAGAGGTTGCGGGCCAGATTGCTGGCGTCGACTACGTTGATCAGCAGATCCGCTTCGCCGCTCAGGATATAGCTGCAGGCTATCTGCTCATCCAGCGAACTCTGTTCCGACATGGTGGTCAGCGAATAGGTGCCGGGCAGATCCACCAGCTGCACTTTATGCTGCGCGGTGGTAAAGGAGCCTTCTTTACGTTCGACGGTGACGCCGGCCCAGTTGCCGACGCGCTGCCGGGCGCCGGTCAGCTGGTTGAAAAGGGTGGTTTTACCGGCGTTCGGGTTGCCGATCAGGCCAATAGTCGCAGTTTTCATAAACACGCTCGTTTCAGTTCAGGCAGTCCAGCTCAAGAAGGGAGAGATCGTTACGGCGCAGCGCCAGGCTGGCGTAGTCGTTTTCGATTTTGACGGGCCCGCCGAACGGCGCGATGGCCTGAACGGCAAAGCTGGAGCCGGGCCGCAACCCTTGCAGCAGCAGTTTTTGCCGGAATCCCGGACTGATGGCGGAAGAGAAGCGGACAATCTTATAGCGTTTACCGGAGAGAAGTTTCATAACACCACCCTGGCAGGTCAACCTGCCGTGATAATTAACAGGGGGAATTATATTGAGAATGATTCTTAGTCCTGTTGATGTAGGACAATTTTTCACCGGGGAAAGTTATCTGGAAAGTAAACAGGAAACCAGAAAGGTTAATCGCGGACATAAAAGGTTAGCGCGCGGATCGGACGAGCCGCGCGCGGATAGCGGGTTGGGCGCGGTGAAGCGCCCGATTAAATCAGGATTTTTTACCGAAGGCGGCGGCCAGCGCATCGCCCATCGCGCTGTTGCCTGCCGGCTGCGCGGCCGGACGAGCACGCGCTTTATTCGGCGCGGGACGAGCGCTATCGCGACCTGCGCTGCGGCGCGCGCCGGTTTCGCCAGGCTGCTCGTCCAGACGCATGGTCAGCGCGATACGCTTGCGCTGCAGGTCGACTTCCATCACCTTCACCTTGACGATATCGCCAGCCTTCACCACTTTATGCGGATCGTCGACGAACTTATCGGCCAGCGAAGAGATATGCACCAGGCCATCCTGATGCACGCCGATATCGACAAAAGCGCCGAAGTTGGTGACGTTGGTCACCGCGCCTTCCAGCACCATGCCCGGCAGCAGATCGTTCATGGTTTCCACGCCTTCCGCGAACTGCGCGGTTTTGAATTCAGGACGAGGATCGCGGCCCGGCTTCTCCAGCTCTTTAATGATGTCGCTGACGGTCGGTACGCCGAACTTTTCGTCGGTGAAATCCACCGCGCGCAGGTTGCGTAGCGCCGTAGAATTCCCCATCAGATCGCGCAGCGACTGCTCGGTCGCGGCCAGGATCCGCTCCACAACCGGATAGGTTTCCGGGTGAACGGTTGAGGCGTCCAGCGGATTATCGCCCTGGCTGATACGCAGAAAGCCCGCGCACTGCTCAAAGGCTTTTGGCCCCAGACGGCTCACTTTCAGCAGCTGCTGACGGTTGCGGAAGCGGCCGTTCTCGTCGCGCCAGCTAACGATATTCTGCGCGATCATTTTGCTCAGGCCCGCTACGCGGGTCAGCAGCGGCACGGAAGCGGTGTTGAGATCCACGCCCACGCCGTTTACGCAGTCTTCCACTACCGCGTCCAGCTTTCTCGCCAGCTGGCTCTGGCTGACGTCATGCTGGTACTGGCCGACGCCGATCGATTTCGGGTCGATTTTCACCAGCTCGGAAAGCGGGTCCTGCAGGCGACGCGCGATGGAGACGGCGCCGCGTAGCGAAACGTCCAGATCCGGGAACTCCAGCGCGGCCAGCTCGGAAGCGGAGTAGACGGAAGCGCCCGCTTCGCTGACGATCACCTTCTGGGCTTTCACCTGCGGAAACTGCTTCTGCACATCCAGATAGAAACGTTCCGTCTCGCGCGAGGCGGTGCCGTTGCCGATCGCCACCAGCTCTACCTGATGCTTAGTGCAGAGCGCGGCAACCGCAGCGGCGGCTTTGGCGGCCTGGCCGGTATGCGGGTAGATGGTGTCGGTAGCCACCAGTTTGCCGGTTGCGTCCACCACGGCCACTTTGACGCCGGTACGCAGGCCCGGATCCAGACCCATAGTGGCGCGCATCCCGGCAGGCGCGGCCATCAGCAGATCGTGCAGATTGCGGGCGAAAACGTTGATCGCCTCGTCTTCCGCGCGTTCGCGCACCGTGCCCATCAGCTCGGTTTCCAGATGCAGCATCACCTTAATGCGCCACGTCCAGCTCACCACCGCTTTACGCCAGCTGTCGGCAGGCGCGTTGTTCAGGCGCAGATTGAGATGGTCGGCGATAATCTGCTCGCCGTGGCTTTCGCGCGGCGGCTCGTCAAACTGCGGATCGGCGTTTAGCGAGAGCTGCAGCACGCCTTCGTTACGGCCGCGGAACATCGCCAGCGCGCGATGCGAAGGCACCGTCGACAGTGCTTCGTGATGATCGAAGTAGTCGCGGAATTTAGCGCCTTCCTCTTCCTTGCCCGGCACTACGCGCGAAACCAGATGGGCGTTTTTCCACAAATAGTCGCGCACTTTCGCCAGCAGCGCGGCGTCTTCGGCGAAGCGCTCCATCAGGATATAGCGCGCGCCGTCCAGCGCGGCCTTGACGTCGGCCACGCCTTTGTCGGCATCGACAAATCCCGCAGCCAGCTCTTCTGGCTCGTGCGACGGATCCTGCCACAGCGTCTCGGCCAGCGGCTCCAGGCCCGCCTCGATAGCGATCTGCCCGCGCGTGCGGCGCTTCGGCTTGTAGGGCAGGTAAAGGTCTTCCAGCTCGGTTTTGCTCAGCGTGCCGTTGATGGCGTTGGCCAGCTCGTCGGTCAGCTTGCCCTGATCGCCAATGGATTTCAGGATCGACTGGCGGCGCTCTTCCAGCTCGCGCAGGTAGCTCAGGCGCGTTTCCAGCTGGCGCAGCTGGGTGTCGTCCAGGCCGCCGGTGACTTCCTTACGGTAGCGTGCGATAAACGGCACGGTGTTTCCTTCATCCAGCAGACGGACAGCGGCATCAACCTGCTCTGCTCGCGCCTGCAGCTCACTTGCGATTATGCGGCTCAGCGAATCTTTCATTGTCGGTTACTTTATGGCTTAGGAAATTGCGGGAAGTCTACGGACTGGCGGCAGCAATTGCCAGCGTCTGGCCCGGCAGGGGCGCCAAATCCGCAGGATTAGGATTGTTTAACGTAGATGATTTCGTTGACGTACCAGCTCGCTTCGCCAACAGGCGTCTGCACCACGGCCAGATCGCCGACCTCTTTTTTCAGCAGCGCGCGGGCCATCGGGGAATCGATAGAGATGTAGTCTTTGCGCCCGAAAATTTCGTCGTAGCCGACGATGCGAAAGCGCTTGAGCTCGCCGTCGTCGTTTTCCACCTCGACCCAGGCGCCGAAGAAGACCTTGCCTTCCTGCTGCGGCGAATAGTCCACGATGCGCAGCTGCTCCAGGCATTTGGTGAGATAGCGCACGCGGCGGTCGATCTCGCGCAGCCGCTTTTTATTGTACTGATAGTCGGCGTTTTCGCTGCGGTCGCCCAGGCTGGCGGCCCAGGTCACTTTTTTGGTCACCTCTGGCCGCTCCTCGCGCCAGAGAAAGTCTAACTCAGCCTTTAGTTTGTCGAATCCTTCGCGAGTAATCAGTCTGGTTTTCATCCGGCAATGGCCATTTTCAGTGAAACAGTGGCCGCTATTGTAATCACTCCAGCTTCGCTATTCATCCTCAGACAGCGGGCGCGCGTTCATTTTTTACAATGGCGGACGCGTCGGGAATTTCTTCAGCTCATTGCCAGGCTGTTGCGCAGTATGTCATTGACGCAAAGGGGATTGCGCGGGCGTGGCGTAGAGTGAAAGCCCTCTTTATCCGGCAATCACAGGGAAGACTAACCAATGGCACATCTCAACGTAATTGAATTTGGCGCCGATCCCACCGCCGCCACGCTTTCTACCGCCGCGCTGCAGCAGGCTATCGACCAGGCCTCTCCTGGCGATACCGTGGCAATCCCCGCAGGACGCTTTTTGACCGGCTCGCTGTTTCTCAAAAGCGATATCACGCTCTGGCTCTCGGAAGGCGCGGTGCTGCTGGGAAGCCAACAGCTGGCGGATTATCAACAAATTCAGACCCGCGTCGCCGGCATTGATATGACATGGCCGGCTGGCATCATCAACATTAACGCCTGCCAACGCGTGAAGATTGCCGGGCCAGGCGTCCTTGATGGACAGGGAAGCGGCTGGTGGCGACGCTTCTGGGGCGAAGATGAAAAAGGCGGTATGCTGGCGGACTATAGCGCACGCGATCTGCGCTGGGTGGTGGATTATGATTGCCAGCGTCCGCGTAACCTGGTGGTCTACCAGAGCGAAGATATCGAGCTGCGCGATTTTACCAGCCGGGAGTCCGGCTTCTGGAATATTCACCTCTGCTACTCCCGCGCCATTCTGCTGACGCATGTTGTGGTGAGCAATTCCGCCGGGCCCAGCACCGACGGCATCGATATCGACTCCTGCCAGCAGGTGACGGTCGAGCACTGTACGGTTTCCTGCAACGACGACAATATCTGCGTGAAGTCCGGGCGCGGCTTACAGGCGCAGCAGCAGGCGAAAACGGCGAAAGAGATTACTATCCGCCACTGCGAGCTGCGTAAAGGCTCTGGCATCACGCTAGGCAGCGAAACCTCCGGCGGCATCGAACGGGTGACGGTTGAGCATAATCACTTCTTCGGCACGGGCGTAGGCTTTCGCATTAAATCGGCGCGCAATCGCGGCGGATGGATTAAAAATATCGTCGTTCGCCATCTGACCATGACCGACGTTCGCTTCGCCTTTCTTATGCAGCTCAACTGGTTTCCGCAGTACAGCTACGCGACGGACGCCGGGAGCGCTGATTTTCCGCCGCACTGGCAGGCGCTGACGCAGGGCGTGGAAGGTGAAGCGGGACTGACGGAAGTCACGAATATCGCCATCAGCCACATTTCCGCCACGCTCTCTTCGGCAGACATCTTTTCCCGCGCCTTTTTTATCGAAGGCTGCGAAGAGCGCCCGATTAAAGATATGACGTTCGCCCATATCGTGCTGCAGGCGACCGAGTTCGGCAAAATCGCGGGCGTTCATCAGCTGCAGCTCCACAATGTCAGCGTGGATGCGCCTGCTGTCACCAGAGAAGCGAATGATGAATATGAGCGCTAGCGGATTACGCGGACGCTCAAGCCCGTAATGTCCTAAAAAAGCCTGATTTATTCTGCAAAAGAGGATGAAATACAAAGATAAGCTGCTGTTTAATATGCTTTGTAACAATTTCGGCTAGAATATAAACCATTATTGACTGTTACATTCAGGCAGCTTTTTTAAGAATAATGGCTCAGGCAATAGCGCCTTTGGGAGTATCGAAATGCAAGAGAACTACAAAATCCTGGTCGTGGATGATGATATGCGTCTGCGTGCGCTGCTGGAACGCTACCTGACCGAACAGGGTTTCCAGGTGCGTAGCGTGGCGAACGCCGAGCAGATGGATCGTCTGCTGACCCGCGAATCTTTTCACCTGATGGTGCTGGACCTGATGCTGCCTGGCGAAGATGGCCTCTCGATCTGCCGTCGTCTGCGCAGCCAGAGCAACCCGATGCCGATTATTATGGTGACGGCAAAAGGCGAAGAGGTTGACCGTATCGTTGGGCTGGAAATTGGCGCCGACGACTATATTCCCAAGCCGTTTAACCCGCGCGAGCTGCTGGCCCGTATCCGCGCCGTGCTGCGCCGCCAGGCCAACGAGCTGCCGGGCGCGCCTTCGCAGGAAGAAGCGGTGATCGCCTTCGGCAAATTCAAGCTGAATCTGGGCACGCGCGAAATGTTCCGCGAAGACGAGCCGATGCCGTTAACCAGCGGCGAGTTTGCCGTGCTGAAAGCGCTGGTCAGCCATCCGCGCGAGCCGCTCTCCCGCGACAAGCTGATGAACCTGGCGCGCGGCCGCGAATATAGCGCGATGGAGCGCTCTATCGACGTGCAGATTTCTCGCCTGCGCCGCATGGTGGAAGAAGATCCGGCGCATCCGCGCTATATCCAGACCGTTTGGGGCCTGGGCTACGTCTTTGTGCCGGACGGCAGTAAAGCATGAGGCGAATCCGCTTCTCTCCCCGCAGTTCCTTTGCCCGCACGCTGCTGTTGATCGTTACGCTGCTGTTCGTCAGCCTGGTAACGACCTATCTGGTGGTGTTGAACTTCGCTATTCTGCCCAGCCTGCAGCAGTTTAATAAGGTGCTGGCGTATGAGGTGCGGATGCTGATGACCGACAGACTGCAGCTGGAAGACGGCACGCAGCTGGAGGTGCCGCCAGCGTTCCGCCGCGAAATCTATCGCGAGCTGGGCATTTCGCTGTATACCAACGCGGCGGCGGAAGAGAGCGGATTACGCTGGGCGCAGCATTACGAATTTCTCAGCCAGCAGATGGCGCAGCAGCTCGGCGGCCCGACCGACGTGCGCGTCGAGGTGAATAAAAACTCGCCGGTGGTCTGGCTGAAAACCTGGCTTTCGCCCGATATCTGGGTGCGGGTGCCGCTGACTGAAATCCACCAGGGCGACTTCTCGCCGCTGTTCCGCTACACGCTGGCGATCATGCTGCTGGCGATAGGCGGCGCCTGGCTGTTTATTCGTATCCAGAACCGGCCGCTGGTGGAGCTGGAGCACGCCGCGCTGCAGGTTGGCAAAGGCATTATTCCGCCGCCGCTGCGCGAGTACGGCGCCTCTGAGGTGCGTTCGGTGACGCGCGCCTTTAATCAGATGGCGGCGGGCGTTAAGCAGCTTGCCGACGACCGCACGCTGCTGATGGCGGGCGTTAGTCACGATCTGCGCACGCCGCTGACGCGCATCCGCCTGGCCACCGAGATGATGGCGCAGGAAGATGGCTATCTGGCGGAGTCGATCAATAAAGATATCGAAGAGTGCAACGCCATTATCGAACAGTTTATCGACTATCTGCGCACCGGGCAGGAGATGCAGACCGAGCGCGCGGATCTGAACGGCGTGCTGGGCGAGGTAGTGGCGGCGGAAAGCGGCTACGAGCGTGAAATCGAAAGCGCGGTCATGGCGAGTGAACTGCTGGTGGATATCAATCCGCTGTCGATCAAGCGCGCGGTCGCCAATCTGGTGGTCAACGCGGCTCGCTACGGCAACGGCTGGATCAAAGTGAGCAGCGGCAGCGAGCTACAGCGCGCCTGGTTTCAGGTTGAGGATGACGGCCCGGGCATCAAACCCGATCAGCTCAAGCATCTGCTGCAGCCTTTTGTACGCGGCGACAGCGCCCGCAGCACCAGCGGCACCGGACTTGGCCTGGCGATAGTGCAGCGTATTATCGACGCCCATCAGGGCTCGCTGGAGATTGGCGAGAGCGAACGAGGCGGCCTGCGCATCCGCGCCTGGCTGCCGCTGCCGCCCAGCGCGCCGCCTGCGACGGTCAGCAGCTAACTACCCAACGTAAAAAGGCCAGCCCGAAAGCTGGCCTTTTTTTCGTCGCTACGCAGGGCTTTACAGCTGCGGCCCGGCGGAAACCAGCGCGGCGCCGGCTGGCGTATCGGTGTATTTATCGAAGTTCGCGATAAACAGCTTCGCCAGATCCTGCGCTTTCTCTTGCCATTTTTCGGCATCGGCCCAGCTGTCGCGCGGGTCGAGGATGGCGCTGTCGACGCCCGGCAGGGAGAGCGGCATCGCCAGATTGAAGATCGGCAGCGTGACGGTTTCCGCCTTGTCGATATCGCCGCTGAGGATCGCGTTGATAATGGCGCGGGTATCCTTTAACGAAATCCGTTTGCCGCTGCCGTTCCAGCCGGTATTAACCAGGTAAGCCTCTGCACCTGCCGCCACCATGCGCTTCACCAGCACTTCCGCATACTGCGTCGGGTGCAGCGTCAGAAACGCCGCGCCGAAGCAGGCGGAGAAAGTTGGCGTTGGTTCGGTGACGCCTCGCTCGGTGCCGGCCAGCTTGGCGGTAAAGCCCGACAAAAAGTGATATTGCGTCTGGTCAGGCGTCAGGCGAGAAACCGGCGGCAGCACGCCGAAAGCATCCGCCGTCAGGAAGATCACTTTTTGCGCGTGGCCCGCTTTCGATACCGGCTTAACGATATTGTCGATATGGTAAAGCGGATAGGAAACGCGGGTATTCTCGGTCTTGCTGCCGTCGTCGTAATCCACCGAGCCATCGGCGCGCACTACCACGTTCTCCAGCAGCGCGTCGCGCCGGATAGCGTGATAGATCTCCGGCTCCGCCTGCTCCGACAGCTTAATGGTTTTGGCGTAGCAGCCGCCTTCGAAGTTAAAGACGCCGTCGTCATCCCAGCCGTGTTCGTCATCGCCGATTAGCTGGCGCTTCGGATCGGTGGAGAGCGTGGTTTTCCCGGTGCCGGAAAGGCCGAAGAACAGCGCCACATCGCCTTTTTCACCGACGTTCGCCGAGCAGTGCATCGAGGCGACGCCTTTCAGCGGCAGCAGATAGTTCATAATGGCGAACAAGCCTTTCTTCATCTCGCCGCCGTACCAGGTGCCGCCAATCAGCTGAATGCGCTCGGTCAGGTTAAAGGCCACAAAGTTCTCTGAATGCAGACCCTGCTGCTGCCAGTCGGGATTAGTGCATTTTGCGCCGTTCATGACCACGAAGTCTGGCGTAAAGCTGGCTAACGCGGCCTCGTCCGGACGGATAAACATGTTCTTAACGAAGTGCGCCTGCCAGGCCACTTCGGTAATAAAACGCACGCTAAGTCGCGTATCCGGGTTTGCGCCGCACCAGGCGTCCACGACAAACAGACGCTTGCCGGAAAGCTGACTGGTGACTTTCGCCTTCAGATCCTGCCAGATTTCCGCCGAGAGCGGCTGGTTGTCGTTTTTGCCTTTGCCCTGATCGTTCCACCATAGCGTGTCGCGGGTCGTCTCGTCGCGCACGATATATTTATCTTTGGGCGAGCGGCCGGTAAAGATGCCGGTATCGACCGCGATCGCGCCAGATTGGGTTACGACGCCGCGCTCAAAGCCGCTGAGTTCCGGACGGGTCTCTTCCTGATACAGCGTGTCGTAATCGGGGTTGTAGAGGATCTCAACCACGTCCGTGATGCCATAATCGACGAGATCCTGCGGGGTCAGGTCACGCATATTACTGCTCCTTTGTCGGTTCGGTTTTGTGACAGATGAAAGTAAATCACGCGTCGTTAACTAAGATGGTTAACGATTTCTTAATAAAGTGTAAATTGCGATCGCGCGCAGTGTACACGGCTCAGGGCCGAGGAGAAGCGGCTTACGGCAGAAATGAGAGGCAGCGCTTGAAACGATTACTATCGCTGCAGGCTATGCACAGAGATAAGGGTTCAGCAAAATTACTGTGATGAAAAGGCATAGTGACGGGAAAGTGGGGAAAGAGGCTGCGCCGCCGGAAGACGGCGCATAAAACTCAGTGTACGCGCTCGTCGCCAGCGGCGGAGTCGTTACGAATAGCGGCGATATCTACGGCATCGTAAATATAGTGGCTGCCGCAGTAGTCGCAGTGCATATCAATCTTGCCGTCTTCGGCCAGGATCTCGTCGACTTCCGCTTCCGGCAGGCTGCGCAGGACTTCGCCGCAGCGCTGGTGCGAACAGGTGCAGCGGAAGATAACGTCCTGTGGCTCGTAAAGCGTCACTTCTTCCTGATGGTAAAGACGCCACAGCACTTCGTTGGCCGGCAGACCCAGCAGCTCTTCCGTTTTAATGGTTTCGGTCAGCGTCGCCAGATGCTCGAAATCGTCGGTTTTCGCGTCCTGCGCAGGCAGCACCTGCAGCAGAATGCCGCCCGCGCCGCGCTGGCCTTCCGCTTCACCGGTGCGGATAAAGAGTCGGGTCGGCAGCTGCTCTGAACGCATAAAGTAATCTTCCAGGCACTCGGCCAGGGTTTCGCCTTCCAGACCGACCACGCCCTGATAGCGTTCGCCTTTGGCTGGCGTGATGGTGATCACCAGATAGCCGTTGCCGACCATCTCTTTCAGCGTGCTGTCTGGCGCAATCTCGCTGTTAACGCGCGCCACGCCACGCATCTCCTGGCGGTTGTTGCCGTTGATCACCGCCAGGTTCAGCGGGCCATCGCCCTGTAGCTGCACGGTAATATCGCCATCGAATTTCAGCGTGGCGGTCAGCAGGCTGGTGGCCACCAGCAGCTCGCCCAGCACTTTCTGCACCGGCAGCGGATAGTCGTGACCGTTAATAATCTGCTGCCAGGTGTCGGACACCGTCACCAGCTCGCCGCGTACGGCGTAGTTTTCAAACAGATAACGGTGCATTTGGTCTTGATGAGCCATAATTCTCTCTCGTTGTGGCGAGCTATTCGTCGCCAGAATTTTTAAATTTCATCAGGTCACGGCGCTCTTTTTTATCAGGGCGACGGTCGGGATGCGGCATAGTCAGCGCGTTCATTTTTCGCGCCAGCGCTATCTTTTCCCGCTTCTCAATACTTTCCGGGGTTTCGGCATACATCTGCTGAGCTTCTACGGCCGGACGACGCTGATCGCCGATTGTCAGCACGGTCACCGTGCGTTCGTCATTGCCCTGACGCAGGGTCAGTTCGGCATTCAGTTCCACAATCTTGCTCGGCTTGCTGCGCTGGCCGTTGTAGTGAACTTTGCCGCCCTCAATCATCTCACGCGCGACGGCGCGAGTTTTGTAGAAGCGAGCGGCCCACAGCCATTTATCGAGCCGAACCGCTTCTGCGGATTTCTCTTTCATCGCTGCTCCTGTTTGGGAATATCCCTATGTATGGGTTGCCTGTCGGAAATCAAGGTGCCTCTCCGGCTTAAGCCGGAGAGCGTCATGCGGAATAGCGCAGAGAGGACTTTAGCTTTAAAAATAGCATAAAACCCACGGGCTCAGAACAGCGGGCGAATGCTCTGCGGCGAGCTCAGGGCAGGGTTAAAGCACTTATCGTAGTAGTCCTGAATCGCCGTGGTGCGCACGCGATTGAGGTGGATGCGCCGCAGCGCCAGCAGTGCATTGATAATAAAGCTTAAGGTGACGATCAGCAGCAGCAGGCTGGTGCCAAGATAGCGGCCAAGCCTGGTGGCGTCCGGCTCGCTGTGCAGCGCGACATGGCGCGTGCCGTTGGCGTCAACGGTGATGCTGGTAACAATGCCGCTGGCGGAAAACGGCGTATGCAGTAACATTCCCGCCAGGCGCTGCAGCTCCGGCCACTGCTCGGGCGCGTTGAAATCGAACAGCGAGACGCCAGGCGCCTGCTGATTCACTAACTGGCGCCCTTCGTCACTGATAATCAGAAAGCCGCCTGGCGGCGGGCTGTTAAGCGCTTCCGCCGCGCGTCTGGTTTCCCGATAGAAAAAAGAAGAGGTGGCGGTGTTGACCAGATTCTCCAGCGCCTCGGCGCTGACCGGACGCAGCAGCACGTTGGTGTCGGTCAGCGCGCCCGAATCGGCACGGCGCACCAGCGTCTCCCAGTCTTTGGCGTTGCCCAGGTTGACCAGCGCGTTCTTCAGCCTGACGCAATCCTGCTCCTGGCTGCAGAGATCCTGCGTTTTCAGCACGATATCGGCAAAGTCATCCAGCAGGATCATGCCCGATTTCTGGATAGCGGTCGCCAGCTGAGGATTCAGCTTGGGATCGGTGCTGTTTTGCGGATGCAGCTGGACGCTGGTGGTATTCAGCAGCGCCGTCGCCTTATCGATAATGTCCGACTGCGGCTGGGGCAGGGGAGCGGCGTTATTCCAGTAGACCGCCGAACAGTCAAAAGGCATAAAAGCGTAGCTGCGGTTGCCCTGATAAGTCGCCGGTACCGAGCACATGCCTTCGCCGTTAACTTTCAGGCTGTCGCCGACGCGCAGCGCTACTTTTTCCAGATCGGCCACGCTATGAACCTGCACGCTTTCCGTGCCTTTCAGCCAGGCGATGCTCAGTTTCAGCGGCATACTTAGCGGCACCAGGCTTATCAGCAGCACCAGCACCAGCAGCGAGCCGGCAGCCAGCACCAGGTTTTTGCGCCAGCGATGGATAGGAAAGTTGCGTACCTCGTCCTGCAGAGACAGGAAGCGTCCCTGACGCACCACCTGACGATTGAGATAGATATCCACTTCGGTAGGCTGGCCTAAGTCATGCGCGACATAGGGCTGCCAGTGCGGCGGATAGATCAGATCGATAATGCCCAGCGAAATATTGCTTACCTGGCCCTGGTTGGATTCGCCGAACAGGCCCCAGCGCTTAGGCGCGCCGCGCAGACAGTGGATTTCACGGAGTTCGCTCTCGCCCGGCCTGCGCCACAGCGACCAGGCGCTTACCACAATCATCGCCAGCGCTGCGGCGATCAGCCACGGCATCAGCACCGCCGGCCCGACCAGGCTGAAAAACAGCAGCAGTAGCGCCAGGCTGATAGCGGCGGCCTCGCGCGTGCCGTCGGGACGGTTGAGCATATACTCTTCCGGCGTCTCTTTACGGACGCTGAGCAGCTCGATATTTTCGCCTTCTTCTTTCCTGATAGAAGCGTTCTGCGCGACGGGCCGCGCTACCGCGCCCAGCGCAGGCGGCTCGTAAACATAGTTCACCAGCGAGTGGCCGTTCAGCGAGATCACCAGCGGAATAGTTTGCGTCTTGATCAGCTCAACGTAGTTTTCCTCGGCGATGTACTGCTCCCAAAGCGGCGGCAGATGCACTTCCACGGCGTCCAGATAGTAACGCCACTTGTGCGGTTCATCGGTGGAAAGGCCGTAGCGGGTAATAGAGCGGGTAACCGGATAGACGTTGCTGCTCTGGGAAGTCAGCGCCAGATTGTCGGCTGTTTGCGTGGTGCCGCCGGGAAGGGGGATCGCGCGATGCTTTTCCAGAGAGCCGATATAGCGCTCGACGGCCTTACGCTCGTCGTCGCTGAGTTTGCGAAAAGGCGGACTGATAAATGGCAGTGGTTTCGCCAACGGCGGACGATGCCGCATAGCGTACCAGAAAAAACAACCCGCCCCGATCGAACAGGCCAGCATTACAGCCAATATAATGACTATTGTGCTCATGCTTTTCTCCCTGCCATCCTGCTCCTGCCATTATGCTGGAAATTACCGGCCTGAATCATAAGTATATCGGTATTGTGACGGCTTCAGGCAGCGCTGGCAATCCGCGATGTTCATTAAAATAACGCGCAAAATCATAAAATTAGAATAATTGTAAATGGGGCCCGTCGTGATGGTAACAAGCCGTCATGGCCAGCAGAATCGGTATATTCCTATTTTGTAAATCGCACATTGACTTTTTTAAAACTTTTTAATTACTTATCAACTGATTTGTTGTAAAGGTGTAAAATTATTCACGCCGTGATTGGCAACCCCGTTGGGCTGCCGCACAATGGCGTAAAACACGGTAAATTTACCGTAACTGGCGAGCGCGTATGCTCATTTTTTTGGCTTTTCCCTGGGGCCACTATGACCGGACAACTGCAAAAACCCAAAATTCTTAACGTCGAAACCGTTGCGCGTTCTCGTCTGTTCACTGTGGAAGCCGTGGATTTAGTGTTCAGCAACGGCGCGCAACGCGTTTATGAGAGAATGAAACCCTCCGAACGCGAGGCGGTGATGATAGTGCCGATTGTGGATAACCATCTTATCCTGATCAGGGAATACGCCGTCGGGCTGGAAAATTATGAGCTGGGCTTTCCCAAAGGGCTGATCGATCCCGGTGAAACGCCAGCCGAAGCCGCCAACCGCGAGCTGAAAGAAGAGGTCGGGTTTGGCGCGCGCCAGCAGGAATGGCTGGGCAAACTGACGATGGCGCCTTCCTACTTTTCCAGCAAGATGAATATCATTGTGGCGGAAGAGCTTTATGAAGAGCGGCTGGAAGGCGACGAGCCGGAACCGCTGCCGCAGGTTCGCTGGCCGCTGGACAACCTGATGGCGCTGCTGCAGGAGCCCGATTTCTGCGAAGCTCGCAACGTCAGCGCGCTCTTTTTAGTGCGCGAATGGTTGATCCGTCAGGGACGAATTAGCTACTAGCGTTTGGTATGCGGCGTGAGAAAAAAATAAAGCCCGGTGAAAACCGGGCTTTTTTGTTAGCGCTACGCGCGGGCGTCAGAACAGCTCGTGGCTTTCGCCATTGTCCATCAGCGTAGTGCCGACGTCATGCACGGAGTACTCGGTCGGCTGCGTGCCGTTGATAAAGTACTCCTGACGCGTGTTGCCGCCGCCGTTGGCGAGCTTGCCGGTGCGGCGGTCGATAGTCACCGTGACCACGCCGTCAGGCGGCGTCAGCGGCTGCACAGGCACGCCGTCCAGCGCGACTTTCATATAATCGTCCCAGGCTGGCTGGGCGCTTTTCGCGCCGCCTTCATAGCCTGAAATCTGATCCTTGATTGCGCCGGAAGCGGTGGTTCTGCCCAGGTCGCGCCGGTGATCGTCAAAGCCTATCCAGACAGAGGTCACAACGCCGGGGCCATAGCCGGAGAACCAGGCGTCTTTTGAACTGTTGGTGGTACCGGTTTTGCCGCCGATATCGTTGCGCTTGAGATCGCGTCCCGCGCGCCAGCCGGTGCCCATCCAGCCCGGCTCGCCGAAGATATTGGAGTTCAGCGCGCTTTTAATCAGGAACGACAGCGGCGTGTTGATCACGTGCGGCGCGTACTGCTCATCCTGCAGCGGTGGCCGGGAAACCTGCTCCAGCTGCGGCTGCGGCACCACGGCGTTAGCGCCCTGTTGTGAAACTGCCGGGTTTTCCACGCTATCTTCATTCAGCGCTACCGCTTTCTGCGTTTCACCGTATATCACCGGTAAATTGCATTCCGGGCAGGCGACTTTTGGCTTAGCTTCAAACAGCGTATTGCCCTGTTCATCCTCTATCTTACTGATAAAGAAAGGATCGACCAGGAAGCCGCCGTTAGCCATCACCGAGTAGCCACGCACCATCTGCAGCGGCGTAAACGAAGCGGAACCCAGCGCCAACGATTCGGTATGCACGATATTCTGCGCCGGGAAACCAAAGCGCTGCAGATATTGCGCGGCGTAATCGACGCCCATCGCGCGCATGGCGCGCACCATCACCACGTTCTTCGACTGACCAAGCCCCTGACGCAGGCGAATCGGACCATCGTAGGTCGGCGGCGAGTTTTTTGGCCGCCAGTCGGCGCCCGCGCCCGCGTCCCAGCGAGAGATCGGCACGTCGTTCAGGATTGAAGCCAGCGTCAGCCCGCGATCCATTGCTGCGGTATACAGGAACGGCTTGATATTCGAGCCGACCTGACGCAGCGCCTGGGTGGCGCGGTTAAACTTGCTCAGGTTGAAATCGAAACCGCCTACCAGCGCGCGAACAGCGCCGTTGTGCGGGTCGAGCGAAACCAGCGACGAGTTGACATCCGGCACCTGCGCTAACCACCAGGCCGTCTCCATCTGGCGCACCCAAATCTGCTGGCCGGGCTGCACTACCTCGCTAACGGAGGTCGGCGTGCGGCCCTGCAGGGTATCGGACTTATAAGCACGCGCCCAGCGTACGCCAGCCAGATTCAGCGTGACGTAGCTGCCGTCGCGCATCAGCACGGTAGCCTCTTCGCGGTTCGCTTCGGTCACCACCGCCGGAAACAGCGGGCCGTAAACCGGCAGTGCCTTCAGCGTTTTCAGAATCTCTGTACGTTCCCACGGCGTCTGGCCCACTTTCCACAGCACGTTCGCCGGGCCGCGATAGCCGTGACGCATATCGTAGTTCAGCACGTTGTCCTGCAGCGCTTTTTGCGCGCCCAGCTGCAGCTTACGGGTGATGGTCGTGGTGACCTTAAAGCCGTCGTTATAGGCGTTGTCGCCGTAGCGTTTCACCATCTCCTGACGCACCATCTCGGTCAGGTAAGGCGCGGAGAAGGCGATTTCCGGCGCGTGGTAGTGCGCTTCTAATGACGAGTTGCGCGCTTCGTCGTACTGCGCTTGCGTAATGTAGTTCTGATCCAACATACGGCTGAGCACGACGTTGCGGCGGGCCAGCGCGCGGGTATGGGAGTAAAGCGGGTTAAAAGTCGACGGCGCTTTTGGCAGCCCGGCGATCATCGCTATTTCGCCAAGCGAGAGCTGGTCGACGTTCTTGCCAAAATAGACCTGGGCGGCGGCGCCCACGCCATAGGCGCGATAGCCCAGATAGATTTTATTCAGGTAAAGCTCAAGGATTTCGTCCTTACTCATCATCTGCTCAATGCGAATGGCGAGAAAGGCCTCCTTGATTTTACGCATCAGCGTGCGCTCAGGGCTGAGGAAGAAATTACGTGCCAGCTGCTGCGTGATGGTACTGGCGCCCTGCGAAGCGTGGCCGGAAACCATCGCGATGCTGACCGCACGGAAGATACCGATAGGATCGATGCCGTGATGCTCATAAAAGCGGCTGTCTTCGGTGGCGATAAAAGCCTTAATCATCTCGGGCGGGATCTGGTCGAGCTTTAACGGAATACGGCGCTTTTCGCCATATTGCGCAATCAGCTCGTTATCCGCGCTGTAAACCTGCATCGGCGTTTGCAGCCGAACGTCTTTCAGCGTGGCGACGTCGGGCAGCTGCGGCTGTATGTATTGATACAGACCATAAATCGAGCCGGCTCCCAACAAAATGCAACACACTGCAAGGATCAAAAAATACTTTACGAACTTCACCTGATATTTTCCATCTTAAGTCGCCTGGACAGTTTATAAACAATCGCGCGGTAGTATAAAGGCAAGCCAGAGGCCTGAATACATCATTTTTCTACTGAGCAGGGAGACCGCGCGAAATGGCATTTCAGACATGGCAAGTCGGCCTGGATATTCAGAACGGACAGCTTTGCGCCCTGGCTATTCAGCGCCGCCGTAACGGCTGGCAGCTGCGTCACTGGTGGCAACATGCGCTGCCGCACGATACGTTAACCAACGGGCTGGTGCAACGTCCCGACCCGCTTATCCCTTTGCTGCGGCAGTGGCGAAAAAACCTCCCGTGGCCAATTTCGCTGCGCGTCGGCTTTCCCGCTCGTCTCGCGCTGCAGCACGCGCTGGCGCTGCCGGGCACGACGCTGCGCGAACCAGAGCGTACCAGCTATATCACGGCCGCGGCGAAGCGATTTTTTCCCGTCGAGCCGGGAAAACTTGCGCTTGACTATCGCCAGGCCGCCGCCGACAGCGGGCAGCTATGGCTGACGGCCGCCCGCCGGGATGCGGTGCGCGCCTGGCTGACGACGCTGGACAACGCCGGGCTGAAACCCCAGGTGCTGGAGCTGGCTCCCGCCGCGCTTTTCGCGCTGGCGCAAAGCCTGCGGCTCAACCCTGATGTGGCGCTGGTGCATCGCCTGCCGGATCACTGGCTCTGGTACGGCGCGCAGCTGGAACCGGAATGGGGCTGGTGTCCCGCTCACGAAGCGGCCGATTTAGCCGCGCTGCGCGAGAAGCAGCTCGCCGGCGCGACGCGTTGTTACTATAGCTCGGCATTGGCGGAAGCGCCGCCTGCGGAGGCTGACTTGCTGGATCCGCTGGCGGCCTTCGCCTTTAAACAGCCGCCGCTGCCCGCGTTCGGCGGCGCCTTCGCGCTGGCAGCAGGGCTGGCGCTGCGGCCAGGAGACGCCTGATGGTTTGGGTCAACTTTTTACCCTGGCGTCAGCAGCGGCAACGGCGGCAGCTGCGCCGCGATGCGCTACTGATGCTGCTGCTGTTGGCTCTTTTCAGCGCGTCAACGGCGCCGCTGTTAGAGCAGCAGGCCAGCGGCGAACGGCAGCGGCTTGGCGTGGGCTGGCTGCAGGAGGCGAACGGGCAGCTCGACAGGCTTAAATCCCGTCAGGCTCGTCTTGAGCAACAGCGCGATACGCTGCGGCAGACGCTGGCGCTAAGCGAGGAGCGGCAGGAGCGCCTGCACGCCTGGTATGCGTTTGCCCAGGGCCTGGCCGAAACGATGCCCGCAATGCTCTGGCTAAGCGATCTCAGCAAAACGCCGGAGAGCCTGAACGTCGCGGGATTTTGCCAGCAGCTGGCTGAAGTTGAGACTTTTCGTCAGCATCTGCAGCAAAACGCGCTGTTTCAGCAGGTGAAAACCAACAGGCTCAGCCGCGATGGGCAAAACATTATCCGTTTCAGCCTGCGGGCCGCGCTCGTCTCTTCGGGACAGGGTCATGAATAGTCTGCTGTGCCGCTGGCTCGCTTTTCCTTTCTGGCTCAGAGCGCTGCTGCTGATCGCCAGCCTGGGCGTCGCTATGCTGACCGTACGCCAGCTCTGGCAGCGCCCGCTGCAGCAGCAGTCACGCCAGCTGGCGCAGCAACAGCAGCAGGAGAAGCAGCGTAACCGGACGCTGCTGCGCCATCTGCGGCAGCAAAGTTCGCTGCGCGAGATCGCAGCCGATATCGCTGGCCTGGAGCAGGCGCTGCGGCCCCGAACGACGCGGCCTTTCTCGCTGCTGCAGCTGACCGATGCGGCGGGCGGTCAGCTGCAGGACTGGCAGCCGATGGCTCAGGGCGGCGAGCTGACGTTGCTGCTTGACTGGACGCAGCTGCAGTCTCTGTTTCGCTATCTCAGCGAGCGATGGCCGCCGGTCAGGTTGCCGCAATTTACGCTAAAGCGCGTGGGCGATCGTCTGCTGCTGAAACTGGTGGTGCAGTATGAGCGCTAGCCTGCTGTCGACTGGTCTGCTGAAGCACGGCCAGGCGCTGGCGACGGCGCTGCTGCTCTCCTTTGAAGCGAGCGCCGCCCGCGATCCTTTTACGCCGCCGGAAAAACTGCTTTGCGAACCTGCCGCCGCTACATTGCCGCTGCAGCTGCGCGGCATTATCGGTCGGCCGACGGACTATCGCGCCTGGCTGGTCGCCGACGGCGGCAAAGGGCGCTTATGGGCGAAGCAGAGCTGGCCGCATCACGACTGGCAGCTGCGGGAGATCTCCGCGCTGGGCATTACGCTGGCGCCTGCGACTTCATGCAGGCCGCCGTTAAGGATTAATCTGCAAGGACGTCTTTATGAAACTTATCCGCCTGCGGCTCCTGCTGCTGACGCTGTGGCTGGCTCTGCCGCTGCGCGCCGGCCAGGCGCCGCTCTCTCTGGTATTCGATGACGCGCCCGTCGGGCAAATTTTGCAGGCGCTGGCCGATTATCAGCAGCTGAATCTGCTGGTGGCGCCCGGCGTTGAGGGACGGCTTTCCATACGCTTAAAAGAGGTCGGCTGGCAGCAGGCGCTGTCGCTGGTTTCTCGTCTGGCTAAGCTCAGCGTAAATAAAGAAGGCAACGTGCTGCTGGTGTTTCCTCAAAGCTGGCAGGAAGAGAAACAGCGTCAGCAAAAGCTTGATCAGGAAGAGGCGGAGAAAAAGCGACCGCTCGGCACGCTGGCGCTGACGTTACGCTACGCCGACGCGGAAAAAGTTTACGCCAGCCTGCAGGCATCGCAGGCACAGCTGCTGACGCCGCGCGGCAGCGTGACGGTGGATAAGCGCACCAACAGCCTGATCCTGCGCGATAGCGAAGTCGCGCTGCAGGAGGTTCAGCGCTGGGTCGCCGCGCTGGATACGCCGCTGGAGCAGGTCGAGCTGGCCGCGCATATCGTCACCATCAGCGAAGAGAGCCTGCGCGAGCTGGGGGTACGCTGGGGCATGAGCAGCGAAGAGCAGATCAATCGGGCGCTGCGCGTCAGCCAGCTGCGGGTGGATCTGCCGGTCGCCAGTCCGGCGCTGGCGTTCGGCTTTACCCTGGGACGCCTGGACGGCAGGGTATTGGATCTGGAGCTGAGCGCGCTGGAGCAGGAAAACAAGCTGGAAATCATCGCCAGCCCGCGTTTGTTTACTTCGCATCAGCAGCCCGCCAGCATCAAGCAGGGCACGGAAATCCCCTATGAAGTCTCCAGCGGCAGCAGCGGCAGTACCAGCGTGGAGTTTAAAGAAGCCGTGCTGGGCATGGACGTCACGCCTTATGTGCAGCCCAATGGCCGCATTATGCTAAAGCTGCGTATCAGCCAGAACCTGCCCGGAAGCACCATACGCAGCGGCGAGGGCGAATATATCGCTATCGATAAACAGGAGATACAGACGCAGGTCACGCTAAAAGATGGCCAGACGCTGGCGCTGGGCGGCATTTTCCAGCAGCAGCGTTCGCAGGAAGAGAACCGGGTGCCGCTGCTGGGCAAAATTCCGCTGGTCGGCGCGCTGTTCCGCCACAGCGCGACCGGCCAAAAAAAGCGCGAGCTGGTGATCTTCATTACCCCAAGACTGATTCGTGATGAGTAAGACTTTTTTGTAACAAACCGGGCGAGCGAGTGCTTTTTTAGCGGATTGCGGCCATATGCGTTTGACGCAAGAGCGGAATTAGCTTACAAGGTTTAGCGATTTTTTGAATTACAGGCCTCGGTTTGGCTTTAAGAAAAAGCATCTACCCGTTTTTTATCGTGCGCAACCGGCGTAGCCGTGTGACATCGGCGTGATAAATGAAGCGGACTGAACGCGCCAGCTGAGGGCGCAGTGGGCAAGGTCAATTTAATCGGTTGCCAAAACACCTTCAGTGTTGAGATAATTTTCCTCTGACTCTCGCACTATCGCTCATGAGGTTTCAGTTCATGTCCTGTCCATTGTAGGACGGGGTATCATTAACGAATTGTCTTAGTAATACCGAAAAAAATGGCAGAGAAACGCAATATCTTTCTGGTTGGGCCTATGGGTGCCGGCAAAAGCACTATTGGGCGTCAGTTAGCTCAGCAACTCAATATGGAATTTTTCGATTCCGATCAAGAAATTGAGCGACGTACCGGAGCGGATGTGGGTTGGGTGTTCGACGTCGAAGGCGAAGAAGGCTTCCGCGATCGCGAAGAAAAAATTATCAATGAACTCACGGAAAAACAGGGCATCGTCCTGGCGACCGGCGGCGGTTCCGTGAAGTCTCGCGAAACGCGCAACCGTCTTTCCGCTCGCGGCGTTGTGGTCTATCTGGAGACCACGATCGAAAAACAGCTGGCACGCACGCAGCGCGATAAAAAGCGTCCTTTGCTGCAGGTGGATTCTCCGCCGCGCGAAGTGCTGGAAGCGTTGGCGGACGAGCGTAATCCGCTGTATGAAGAGATTGCTGACGTCACCATTCGTACCGACGACCAGAGCGCTAAAGTCGTCGCAAACCAAATTATCAATATGTTAGAAAAGAGCTAACGGCTCTGTCCCGCCTGCGGGCCAAAAGGGGTGCTTCATGGAGAAGATTACCGTCACTCTGGGGGAACGCAGTTACCCCATAACCATTGCTGCCGGACTGTTTAACGATCCGGCTTCTTTTTGGCCGCTTAAGGCGGGCGAGCGGGCGATGCTGGTCACTAACGACACGCTCGCTTCGCTCTGGCTTGAACCTGTTCGCCAGCGGCTGGAAAGCGCTGGCGTAGAGGTGGATCAGATTATCCTGCCCGATGGCGAGCAGTATAAAACGCTGGCGGTGATGGATCGGGTCTTTACCGCGCTGCTGGAAAAACCGCACGGTCGCGATACGACGCTGATCGCCCTGGGCGGCGGCGTCATTGGCGATCTTACCGGTTTTGCGGCGGCAAGCTACCAGCGCGGCGTGCGTTTTATCCAGGTTCCCACCACTCTGCTGTCGCAGGTAGACTCTTCCGTTGGCGGCAAGACGGCCGTTAATCATCCGCTCGGCAAGAACATGATCGGCGCGTTTTATCAGCCGGCTTCGGTGGTGATCGATATCGATTGTCTCAGCAGCCTGCCCGCGCGCGAGCTGGCCTCAGGGCTTGCGGAAGTGATCAAATATGGCATCATCCTGGACGGAGAGTTCTTTAGCTGGCTTGAGGCGAATCTGGATGCGCTGCTGGCGCTGGATGGCAAGGCGATGGCGTACTGCATCCGCCGCTGCTGCGAGCTGAAAGCCGAAGTGGTCGCCGCCGACGAACGCGAAATGGGGCAGCGCGCGCTGCTGAACCTGGGCCATACCTATGGACACGCCATTGAGGCGCACATGGGCTACGGCAACTGGCTGCATGGCGAAGCCGTGGCGGCCGGTATGGTGATGGCCGCGCGTACCGCCGAGCGTCTTGGTGAATTCGACGCTGCTGATACCGACAGGATCATCAACCTGCTGCAACGCGCCGGTTTGCCGGTGCATGGCCCGGCGAGCATGGCGGCGGAAGATTATCTGCCGCATATGCTGCGCGACAAAAAAGTGCTGGCAGGCGAGCTGCGGCTGGTGCTGCCGCTGGCGCTGGGCCGGGCCTGCGTGCGCGGCGGCGTGCCGCATGATACGGTACTGGCTGCTATCGGCGACTGCCAGGCCTGAGCCGTTTTTAAACATTGCTGCATAAGTAGCGCGGCGTCGCCGCGCTACCGGAGGAGGTTAAATGGACGATTTTAAACCGGAAGACGAGTTAAAGCCTGACACCAGCGACCGCCGACCTGTGCGATCGCGCAAAACGTCTTCCGCGCCGAAAGTTCCGGTTTCCCGTCAGCAGATGATGATGGGCGTTGGCGTACTGGTACTGCTGCTGATCGTTATCGGCATTGGCTCAACGTTGACCTCATCGGGCGACGGCGATAAAAAAGCGGCGCAGGCGCCGACCTCCGCCGACAGCAATAAAAATATCGATCTTTCCGGCTCCGCCTCCATGAGCGGGCAGAATAATGCGCCCCAGGCTGACGCAGCAGCGCCCGCGACCGCTAATGCGCCGCAGGAGCTGAGCGCGCCGCCGGTTTCCTCAACGCCGACCGAAGCGCAGCCGGTGCAGACGCCTGCAGGCCAGCAGCGCGTCGAGCTGCCGGGCGATCTCAACAGCGCCCTTTCCGGGCAGCAGAATCTGCCGGACGCGACCGGTTCCGGCCAGCAGAGCAGTTCACTGCCTCTGGCGCCGGCGACGGTCGCTGGCGGCGCGACAGCCAGCAAGCCTGCGCCACAACCGGCGCCCGCGCGTCAGCATAGCGCTGCGCCTGTCCAGCAAAGCAAACCTACCATTGCGCACAAACCTGCCGCGACGAAACCAGCGGCCAAAGAGAGCCACAGCGCGCCAGCGAAAGCCGCGCCTGCGGCAACCGGCGGCAACTATACGCTGCAGCTCAGCAGCGCTTCGCGTCCCGATACGCTGAACGCCTGGGCGAAAAAACAGAACCTGAGCGGCTACCACGTATATAAAACCACGCGCAATGGTCAGCCCTGGTACGTGTTGGTCAGCGGCGCCTACGCCACGCCAGCGGAAGCTAAACGCGCTGTAGCGTCGCTGCCGGCGGAAGTCCGGGCGAAAAGTCCCTGGGTGAAACCCGTCAGCCAGGTGAAAAAAGAGTCGACCGACTAACGGCTATACGGCCTGAAGACGTTCTTTGCCGGCCCGCTTTACGCGGGCCGGCAATTTAAAGCGCAGATATGCTGTCGGTGTGACCGCAGCCAGAAGAGTAAGTGTAATAAAACGACGGCATGAAAAAAAATCGCGCTTTTTTAAAATGGGCGGGCGGCAAGTTCCCGCTGCTTAACGATATCCAGCGGCACCTGCCGGAAGGGGAATGCCTGATTGAACCCTTTGTCGGCGCAGGCTCCGTCTTTCTTAACACGCAATTTTCACGCTACGTGCTGGCGGATATCAACAAAGACCTGATTAACCTGTACAACGTGGTAAAGGATCGCGTGGACGAGTTTGTGGTGGAAGCCAGCAAGCTGTTCACCAGCGAAAGCAACGAAGCCGAGTTCTACTACGCTCGTCGGCTGGAGTTCAACCGCTCTACCGACGCCTGGCGACGCAGCGTGCTGTTCTTATACCTCAACCGCCACTGCTACAATGGACTCTGTCGCTACAACTTAAGCGGCGAGTTTAACGTGCCTTTCGGTCGCTATCGCAAACCCTATTTTCCTCGGGATGAGCTTTACTGGTTCTCCGAGCGATCGCAAAACGCCACCTTTATCTGCGAGTCATACGCTGATACGCTGAGTCGGGCGACGCAAGGTTCCGTGGTCTATTGCGATCCGCCCTACGCGCCGCTGTCGGCCACGGCCAATTTTACCGCCTATCACACCAACAGCTTTAGCCTGGCAGAACAGCAGCATCTGGCGGAGCTGGCGGAGAAGCTGGCGCGTGAAAGTCGTATTCCGGTACTGATCTCCAACCACGATACGCCGCTGACCCGCGAATGGTATCAGGCTGCGCAGCTGCACCAGATCAAGGCCCGACGCTCGATCAGCCGCAGCGGCAGCGGCCGCCTGCAGGTCGACGAACTGCTGGCGCTGTTCAGCGGCGACTGAACCTCAACCGCTGTACGTGCCTGTCGCCAGGCGCGCTAATTGGGAGAAATGGATGAAAAAGTTTTTGATCGCTCCGTCAATTTTGTCTGCAGACTTTGCCCGCCTGGGTGAAGACACGGCGAAAGCGCTGGCTGCCGGCGGCGACGTGGTACATTTTGACGTCATGGACAATCACTACGTGCCAAATCTGACGATGGGGCCGATGGTGCTGAAAGCGCTGCGTGATTACGGTATTACCGCCCCGATTGATGTGCACCTGATGGTCAAGCCGGTCGATCGCCTGATCCCCGACTTCGCAAAGGCCGGCGCAAGTTACATCACCTTTCATCCGGAAGCCTCCGAGCACGTCGACCGCACGCTGCAGCTGATCAAAGAACACGGCTGCAAAGCGGGCCTGGTGTTCAATCCGGCCACCTCGCTCAGCTACCTGGACTACGTGATGGATAAAATCGACGTGGTGCTGATCATGTCGGTCAATCCGGGTTTCGGCGGCCAGTCGTTTATTCCCGGCACGCTGGACAAGCTGCGTCAGGCCCGTAAGCTGATCGACCAGAGCGGTTACGATATTCGTCTGGAAGTGGACGGCGGCGTAAAAGCGGAGAACATCGGCGAAATCGCAGCGGCAGGCGCCGATATGTTTGTCGCGGGTTCCGCCATCTTCAACCAGCCGGACTATAAAAAAGTCATTGATGACATGCGCACTGAACTGGAGAAATCACGTCATGGCTCATTTCACTGATATTCGCGCGCTGGCGTTCGATCTCGACGGCACGCTTACCGACAGCGCGCCAGGCCTGACCAGCGCGGTAGACGCGGCGCTGCAGGCGTTGAATTTACCCGCGGCGGGTCTGGAACGCGTTTCCACCTGGATTGGCAACGGCGCCGATATCCTGATTGAGCGCGCGCTGACCTGGGCGCTGGGCCACGCGCCGGAAGGCGATCTGCTGCGCGACGCCCGCGTATTGCTCGACAAGCATTATGCTGCCGTTGTCGAAAGCGGCAGTAAACTCTTCCCCGGCGTGAAAGAAGGGCTGCAGAAACTGGCGGCGACCGGGTTGCCGATGGCCATAGTGACCAACAAGCCAACGCCATTCGTCGCGCCTTTGCTCGCCTCGCTCGGCATTGACGACTGCTTCTCGCTGATTATCGGCGGCGACGACGTCACGGCGAAAAAGCCGCATCCGGCGCCGCTCTTTTTGGTGCTGGGCAAGTTCGGCCTGCTGCCGGACGAGCTGCTGTTTGTCGGCGACTCGCGCAACGATATCCAGGCCGCTAAAGCGGCAGGCGTGCCCTGCGTTGGCCTGACCTACGGCTACAACTATGGCGAGCCGATTGCGAGCAGCCAGCCGACGCTGGTGCTTGACCATTTTAACGATTTGTTGCCCGCTCTAGGGCTGTAACGACCAGGACGAAAAAGATGAAACCCATCGTATTTAGCGGCGCGCAGCCTTCCGGCGAACTGACCATCGGTAACTATATGGGTGCGCTGCGTCAGTGGGTCAGCATGCAGGATGATTACGACTGCATCTACTGCATTGTTGACCTGCACGCCATTACGGTACGCCAGGATCCGGCGGCGCTGCGCAAGGCCACGCTGGATACGCTGGCGCTCTATCTGGCCTGCGGCATCGATCCGCAAAAAAGCACTATCTTCGTGCAGTCACACGTGCCGGAGCACGCGCAGCTGGGCTGGATCCTGAACTGCTACACCTATTTCGGCGAGCTGAGCCGCATGACGCAGTTCAAGGATAAATCCGCGCGCTATGAAGAGAACATCAACGCCGGCCTGTTTGACTATCCGGTGCTGATGGCGGCGGATATTCTGCTTTATCAGACCACGCAGGTGCCGGTCGGCGAAGATCAGAAACAGCATCTGGAGCTGAGCCGCGACGTGGCCGCGCGTTTCAATGCGCTCTACGGCGACATATTTAAAGTGCCAGAGCCGTTTATTCCCAAATCTGGCGCGCGCGTGATGTCGCTGCTGGAGCCGACCAAAAAGATGTCCAAGTCGGACGATAACCGCAACAACGTGATCGGCCTGCTGGAAGATCCGAAGTCGGTGGTGAAAAAGATCAAGCGGGCGATGACCGATGGCGAAGAGCCGCCGGTAGTGCGTTACGACGTGAAAAACAAAGCGGGCGTCTCTAACCTGTTGGATATTCTTTCCGGCGTGACCGGCACCAGCATCCCTGAGCTGGAAAAGCAGTTTGAAGGGCAGATGTATGGCCACCTGAAAGGCGCGGTCGCCGAGGCCGTTTCCGGTATGCTGAGCGAGCTGCAGGAGCGCTATCATCGTTATCGCAACGACGAGGCTTTCCTGGAGCAGGTGATGCGCGACGGCGCGACCAAAGCCCGCGCTCGCGCGCAGGAAACGCTGAAGAAAGTCTACGAAGCCGTCGGCTTTGTGGCGCAGCCGTAAAAGCTAACCTCTGCGCTACGGCGCCCTGAGCCTGAAAACGGCCAGGGCGCCGTTTTTTTATGTGCCGCTTCAGAACCAGCGTAGACGATCCCGCAGCGCCGCCACGCGGCCTACGATAATCAGCGACGGGCTTTGCGCCTGCGCTGCCAGCGAGGCCAGGCCATCCAGTCGGCCACTGAATACTCGTTGTCGGGTCGACGTGCCGTTCTCCACCAGCGCTACCGGCATCTCGCCGCTCATCCCGTGCGCGAGCAGCTGTCGCTCTATTTCCGGCGCCTGCGTCAGCCCCATATAAAACACCAGCGTTTGCTTTTCCGCCGCCAGGTTTTGCCAGTCCAGCGAGCCCTCTTTCTGCACGTGGCCGGTAACCAGCCGCACGCTCTGCGCATAATCACGATGGGTGAGCGGAATGCCGCTGTAGGCGGAACAACCCGACGCGGCGGTGATGCCAGGCACCACGGAGAAAGGGATACCCGAATCCGTCAGCGCTTCCAGCTCCTCCGCGCCGCGTCCGAAAATAAAGGGATCGCCGCCTTTCAGCCGCACCACGCGTTTGCCCAGCTTTGCCTGCTCCAGCAGGATCTGGTTAATCGACTCCTGAGGAACGCAGTGATAACCGGCGCGCTTGCCAACGAAAATTCTTTCCGCGTCGCGCCGTACCAGCTCCATCACTTCGTCCGACACCAGCCGATCGTAAACCACCACGTCCGCCTGCTGAATCTGCTGTAGCCCTTTCAGCGTCATCAGACCCGCGTCGCCAGGCCCGGCGCCGACCAGCACAACTTCGCCGTGCTCCGCCAGCGGCTGCTGAAACAGCGCCTCCGTCAGCTTTTCCGCCCGATGCTGGTCGCCGTTGGCGAGGGTTTGCGCCAGCCGGTCGTGCTGGAAAAGTTTTTCCCAGAAGCGCCTGCGCTGGCCGGTTCCGTTAAAGGTCGTTTTTACCCGCGGCCTCAGCGAACCTGCCCAGGCGGCGACTTTCCCCAGATGCTGCGGCAGCAGCGCCTCGATTTTTTCCCGCAGCAGGCGAGCCATCACCGGCGCGTCGCCGGAGCTGGAAATGGCGATCAGCAGCGGCGAGCGATCGACCACGGAAGGCATAATAGCGCTGGCCTGAGCGGGCGCGTCGACCACGTTGCAGAAGACGCGCCTTGCTTCGGCGCTGTCGCTAACGTATTGATTGACTTCCTTGCTGTCCGTCGCCGCTATCACCAGCCAGCAGCCGTCGATCTGCTCCGGCGCGAAGCGCGTTTCCAGCAGCGTCAGCTTGCCGGCCTGCTGCCATTCGTAAAAGGGCGAGGAGAAGCGCGTGGCGCAGACGCGCAGATCCGCGCCGGCCTTCAGCAGCAGCCGTGCCTTGCGTTCGGCTACGTCGCCGCCGCCTACCAGCAAAACAGCCTTATGACGAAGATCGCAAAAAAGAGGAAACCAGTTCACGGGACGCTCGCAATAAAAAAGGGCCGCAGAAGGCGGCCACAGAAACGGATAAAACTAAATAGCCACTTCGACCATGCCGTCGCGCACTCTGGCGGGCCAGGCGGGAATCGAACGGCTTTCGTCCTCAAGACAGTAGCCGTCGCTCAGGCGAAAACGCTGCTTTTTCAGCGGGCTGGCGACCCACAGCGCCTGCTGGTGCTCTGCGATAAGGCCGCGCGAAAGCACGCTGGCCTGGGCAAAAGGGTCGATATTGCTCAGGGCGTAAACCTTCTCGTCGGCGCGCGGGCGAAACAGGGCGACCTGCGTCCCGGCGATCAGCGCGCAAACGCCGGTATCGGGCTGGATTTTCTCCAGCGGGCAAACGGTATGCCAGTTCATGGCTGCTCCTCCATCATGACCACGGGAATACGCTCTTCGGGCCGTGCAGGCCGATGCTGCTGACGCTCCGCCACGCTCTGCACCAGCGGATCGCGGCTGTCGCTGTTGATAAAGTGGCTGAAGCGGGCGAGCTGCTCCGGATGGGCAAGCGTCGCCTGCCATTCGCAGACAAAGCGCTCGCGCAGGCGGGCGAGTTCCGCCTCAAGCTGCTCGTTCAGGCCAAGCTTATTGTTGATGATGACTTCCCGCAGGTAGTCGATGCCGCCGTCCAGGCTTTCCAGCCAGACGGAAGTGCGCTGGAGCTTGTCCGCAGTGCGGATGTAGAACAGCATAAAGCGATCCAGATAGCGGATTAGCGTCTCCCGATCCAGATCGGCCGCCAGCAGATCGCCGTGGCGCGGCTTCATGCCGCCGTTGCCGCAGACGTAGAGGTTCCAGCCATTTTCGGTGGCGATAACGCCCACGTCTTTGCTTTGCGCTTCCGAACATTCGCGGGTGCAGCCGGAGACGCCGAACTTCATTTTGTGCGGCGTGCGGATCCCCTTATAGCGATTCTCCAGCTCCACGCCCAGCCCGACGGAATCGCCTACGCCGTAGCGGCACCAGCTGCTGCCCACGCAGGTTTTCGCCATGCGCAGCGCTTTGGCGTAGGCGTGGCCGGTTTCGAATCCCGCTTCGATCAGCGTCTGCCAGATAGCGGGCAGATCCTCTTTGTGCGCGCCGAACAGGCCGATGCGCTGCGAACCGGTGATCTTGGTGTAAAGACCGTAGCGGCTGGCGATCTCGCCAATAACAATCAGTCCGGCCGGCGTGATTTCGCCGCCTGCGGAGCGCGGGATAATGGAGTAGGTGCCATCTTTCTGAATATTGCCGAGATAGCTGTCGTTGCTGTCCTGTAAAGGCACCAGCGACGGCTGCAGCGCGTAGTCGTTCCAGCAGGAGGCCAGCAGCGAGGCTATCGTGGGTTTACAGACTTCGCAGCCGTAGCCTTTGCCATATTTAGCCAGCAGCTGTTCAAAGGTTTTGATCTCTTCCACGCGGATGAAGTGGTAGAGCTCCTGACGGGACCAGGCGAAGTGTTCGCAAAGATGATTATTCACCTCGATGCCCTGGCGGCTCAGCTCGGCGTTGAGCACCTGGGTCATCAGCGGCACGCAGCCGCCGCAGCCCGTGCCCGCTTTGGTTTCCGCCTTCAGCGCCGCCACGGTATGGCAGCCGTTGTGGATCGCCTGCACCAAATCGCCTTTGGTGACGTCGAAGCAGGAGCAGATTTGCGCCGTGTCCGGCAGTGATTCCACGCCCATCGCTGGCTTGCTGCCGGCGTGAGCGGGTAGGATCAGCGTGTCGGGATTCTCCGGCAGGTCGATGCCGTTCAGCATCAGCTGCAGCAGGTTGCCGTAGTCGCTGGTGTCGCCAACCAGCACTGCGCCAAGCAGCTTGTTGTCCGAGCCGACCACCAGACGCTTGTAGACTTCTTTCTTCTCATCCAGATAGAGATAGCTGCGCGCGCCTTCCGTACGACCCTGCGCGTCGCCGATACCGCCGACGTCCACGCCCAGCAGTTTGAGTTTGGCGCTCATATCCGCGCCGGTAAAGGCGTTGTCGCGGCCCAGCAGGCTGTCCGCCGTCACCTGCGCCATCTTGTAGCCCGGCGCGACCAGGCCGTAGACGCGATTTTGCCAGGCGGCGCATTCGCCGATAGCGTAAATATCTTCATCCGCTGTAAGGCAGCGATCGTCAACAATCACGCCGCCACGCGGCCCTACAGGCAGACCGGCTTCTCTGGCAAGGCGATCCTGCGGTCGGATGCCGGTAGAGAAAACGATAAAATCGATCGCCAGCTCGCTGCCGTCGGCAAACTGCATAAGCTTGCCGCCTGTCGGGCCGTCGATAATCTGTTGCGTATTTTTACTGGTATGGACGGCGACGCCCATGCCCTCGATTTTTTTCCGCAGCAGCTGGCCGCCTTGGGCATCAAGCTGTTCCGCCATCAGCACCGGCGCAAACTCCACAACGTGCGTTTTCATTCCCAGGTTTTTCAGCGCGCCGGCGGCTTCCAGTCCCAGCAGTCCGCCGCCGATCACCGCGCCGCTGCGGCTGTTGCGCGCGCAGGCCTCGATAGCTTCCAGATCTTCTATGGTGCGGTAGACAAAGCAGTTGCTGCCGTCGGCGCCCGCCACTGGCGGCACCCAGGCATAAGAGCCGGTCGCCAGCACCAGCTTGTCGTAGGAAACCGCGCGTCCTTGATCCGAGTAAACGACTTTTTCCCGACGATCGATAGTTAAGACTTTCTCACCGGTCAGCACGTTTATCTGGTGTTTTTCATAAAACCCTTCCGCCACCAGCGACAGCGCGTCGGCGCTGTGGTGGCTAAACCAGGCGGAGAGATGCACGCGATCGTAAGCCACGCGAGGCTCTTCACAAAATACGGTTATCTCAAACTGGCCAGGCGCGGCTTTTTCGGTCAGCTCTTCCAGCAGGCGATGTCCTACCATGCCGTTGCCAATAATCACGAGTCGGGTGCGCATTGTTGCCTCACATATCAAAATAATGCCGCTACAATAGCGCGGCAAACTCCAGGCTTATTGATGTATATCAAGCGGCTTTTTAAATACCTCTTTGTAGGTAGGAAGCTGATTTTTCAAACTTTTTCGGTAACTTGCGGATTTTACTGGCTTTGCCCCGTCTCGCGGCGCCGGAAAGGGTGGTATGGTTAAATAAACCACTGATGTTCAGGAGCCTGGCTATGCCGACTATTCCATTGCAAAGCATTCATCATCTACGTCTGCCGTGGCGCGAAGGGCTCTGGCAGATCGCTATCCGCGACGGCAAGATCGCGTCGATTTCGCCCCAGACGCACGGCGTCGCGCCGGCGGACTCGCTGGATGCGGAAGGCGGGCTGGCTTTTCCACCGTTTATCGAACCGCATATCCATCTTGATACCACGCAGACCGCGGGCGAACCTGCCTGGAACGAATCCGGCACGCTGTTCGAAGGTATTGAGCGCTGGGCGGAGCGAAAGGCGCTGCTGGATCATGAAGATGTCAAAGCGCGTGCCCGGCAGACGCTGAAATGGCAGATAGCCAACGGCATTCAGCACGTGCGCACCCATGTGGATGTTTCCGATCCTTCGCTGACCGCGCTGCGCGCCATGCTGGAGATAAAAAGCGAGATGGCGCCCTGGGTGGATATTCAGATCGTCGCTTTTCCGCAGGAAGGCATTCTCTCCTATCCGGATGGCGAGGCGCTGCTGGAAGAGGCGCTAAGGCTGGGCGCCGATGTGGTTGGCGCTATTCCCCATTTTGAGTTTACCCGCGAATACGGCGTGGAATCGCTGCATAAGACCTTCGCGCTGGCGCAGAAGTATCAGCGCATGGTCGATGTTCACTGCGATGAAATCGACGACGAGCAGTCGCGCTTTGTAGAAACCGTCGCGGCGCTGGCGCTGCGCGAAAAGATGGGCGCTCGCGTTACCGCCAGCCATACCACGGCGATGCACTCTTACAACGGCGCCTATACCTCGCGCCTGTTCCGGCTGCTGAAACTCTCCGGAATTAATTTTGTCGCCAACCCGCTGGTCAATATTCATCTGCAGGGTCGCTTTGACAGCTATCCCAAACGCCGCGGCGTTACGCGGGTAAAAGAGATGCTGGAGGCGGAGATCAACGTTTGCTTTGGCCACGACGATGTCTTCGATCCCTGGTATCCGCTGGGCACCGCCAGTATGCTGCAGGTACTGCATATGGGGATGCATGTCTGTCAGCTAATGGGCTATGGCCAGCTGGACGAAGGGATCAAGCTGATTACCCATAACAGCGCCAGAACGCTACAGCTAAAGGACTATGGTATTCAGAGCGGCAACAGCGCCAACCTGATTATTTTGCCGGCGGAAAGCGGCTTTGACGCGCTGCGCCGTCAGGTGCCGACACGCTATTCGATTCGGCAGGGCAGAGTGATCGCGCAAACGCAGCCCGCGATGAGCACTATCCACCTGACGGAAACGGAAGAAGTGAATTTTTGTCGCTAAAAAAGGCCGTTAAAACCGGCCTTTAGTATTAATGCGAAGACATATGGCCGTGCAGCTTGTGCTTGCTGACAAAGCCCAGCAGCAGGCACATCGCAAACACCACCGCGTAGAGCATATTGGCGGTGAACAGCGCGGCGTGCGCGCCATGCTTATCCACGATCGGGCCGGTCACAACGAAAGTCAGCATGGTGCCGATGGTGCCGCAGGTCAGGATAAAGTTCACCAGCTTAGGCGAAGAGACCTTCGTCTGCAGCGAGCCCAGCGTAATGATGGTGGTGTAGATAGCGCTGGAGAAGAAGCCCAGGCTCATCATAATCCACTTCAGCATACTGGCGTCGCTGCTGCTGATAAACCAGTACATCAGCACGGTCGCCAGCAGCGCCAGCAGCGTGACGATGCGCTGCGGATCGAAAAAGCGCAGAATGGCGCTGAACGCCCACATGCCGATCATATAGGCAGTCCAGAAATTGCCTACCAGCGCGCCAGCCTGCGTCAGATCCATGCCCATGGTTTTGGTCGCGTAGAGCGGCACCCAGCCGATAAAGCCAAGCTGGCCCAGGATGTAGCAGAGCGCGGCGATCGCCAGCAACAGCACGCCAATGCCCCATTTCTCTTTCTGCACCTGCTGCACGGCGGCTTTTTTGCCCAGCACCGGGAATTCAAAGCAGAGCGCCAGAACGAAGATCACTACGTAAATGACGCCGATACAGGCGTAAACCCAGTACCACGGCAGCGATTTCGCCAGCAGCGCGGCGGCGATAATCGGGAAAATCGTGCCCGCCATACTAAAGAACGAGTCGGTAAACAGCAGGCGCGAGCCGCGCTGACGACCTTCATAGAGATGCGTGATCAGAAAGGTGCCGATCGACATCGTGATGCCGCTGACTACGCCCAGCACAAACATACAAAGCGAGAAGACGCTGAGCGAGTGGCTGGTCATCAGGCCGAGCACGGAAAGCACCATCAGCACGAAGCCGAAAATCAGCTGGCGCTTCAGCGGCACGATTTCCATCAGCCAGGCGTTGAGAAACACGGCGGCCAGAATGCCGGCGTTAAGGAAGGTGAAGGTGTTGCTCATCTGCGCTACCGGCAGATGAAAATAGTCAGCGATATTCTCCAGCACCATACCGGTAACGATTACTACCGCGCCGGTAAGCGCATAGGAGAAAAAGCTGATCCAGGTTAGACCGATTCGATCGCGATTTGTCATAGTGATGGCCCGTGGAGTCAAGGATCGTGAGGCAGAACGCTCACGCTAAGCGCGGGCAGTTTAGCGGGATTCGTGATCTGCTTAAATAAATAATGAAACTTTTCACGTTCATTTCAGGAATTTCGTGATGAATATCACCGTTTTTTCGCCAGCGAAAGCGTTTGCGTGGCATGAAGACGAGTAAAAAAAGGTAAAACGCTGGCGCACGGGTAAGCGCCTCTTTACAATCAATTTTCGGCCTGTAGCCCTTAAGTAAGGAATCTTTCATGTTAAAACGTACTTTGACAGCGGTCGCCACCGTTTTCGCACTCTCCACGCTCTCCGCTTCCGCTCTGGCGGCACAGGGAGACACGCACGTGCTGCTGACCACCTCCGCTGGCAATATTGAGCTGGAACTCAATAATCAAAAGGCCCCGATTTCTACGAAGAACTTCGTTGATTACGTCAACAACGGTTTCTACAACAATACCGTGTTCCATCGCGTCATCCCTGGCTTTATGGTGCAGGGCGGCGGCTTCACCGCCGATATGCAGCAAAAGCCAACCAACGCGCCGATCAAGAACGAGGCGGATAACGGTCTGCTGAACAAGCGCGGCACCATAGCTATGGCTCGTACCGCCGATAAAGACAGCGCCACCAGCCAGTTCTTTATCAACGTGGCGGACAACGCTTTCCTGGATCATGGCCAACGCGACTTCGGCTACGCCGTTTTCGGCAAGGTGGTTAAAGGCCAGGAAATCGCGGATAAAATCGCCCAGGTACCGACCAAAAACGTCGGCCCTTATCAGAACGTCCCGGTGAAACCGGTAGTCATTCTCTCCGCGAAAGTCCTGCCTTAACGCTCCGAATGGGGGATTGCTGCTTATACTAAGCTAAGCGCTACGTGCCGCAATCACCCATTCAAGGAGATCTCATGTCCAGAAAGCTCACCGACAAGCAAAAAAACACGCTCTGGCAGCAGCGTCTGCCGGCCAACTTCCTGGCGAGCTTTTTACTGAACGGCTCTCTGCCCGAGCTGGGTACGCATAATCCCGGTTTACCGCACCTGCGCGCCATGCATCGCGCGCTTTTTCACGACGTGCTGGATGACGCGGGCGAGCTGCGCGAGGTCGATATCGCTATCGGCGATACGCCCTGCTGCCATTTTGAATATATTGAGAAAGAGGGCAACGCGCTGATGCAGGCGCTGGAAGAGGAGAACGGCCTGGCCGACCTGCCGTTGGATCGCATGGCGGAAAGGCTGGCCTGGTACTACTGCGAGCTGACCGTGCTGCATCCTTTCCTGCGTGGCAACGGTCGCGCCCAGCGCCTTTTCTTCGAGCAGCTGATTATCCATGCCGGCTGCGATATCCAGTGGAGCCGCATTGACGCCGAAAGCTGGCAGGCGGCGGTTAAGGCAAGCCTGGCGGGCGATTTATCGCTGCTGGAGGCTGCTTTCGGCAAAGTAATCAGCGAGCGGGAGGAAAACGCGTAGAATAGCGGCGTTTTCTTTTTTTTCGGAGCGTTCATGCTGCTGTTGATCGACAACTACGACTCTTTTACGTGGAATCTTTACCAATATTTCTGTGAAGCGGGCGCTGAGGTTCAGGTACGGCGCAACGATGAGCTGACGCTGGAGCAGATTAGCGCGCTGCGGCCTGAAAGGCTGGCGATCTCGCCTGGCCCCTGCACGCCGAACGAGGCCGGGATTTCGCTGGCGGCGATCCGCGAATTCGCCGGGAAAATCCCTGTTCTTGGCGTCTGCCTCGGGCATCAGGCGATAGCGCAGGCTTTTGGCGCTCGCGTCGTGCGGGCGCGTGAAGTAATGCACGGTAAAACCTCGCTGATTGAGCATAATGAGAGCGGCGTGTTCGCCGGGCTGAATAATCCGCTAAGGGTTACGCGCTATCACTCGTTGATTGTCGAAGCCGATTCGCTGCCGGCTGAGTTTGAAGTAACCGCCTGGTCGATGCGGGAAGGCCAGCGGGACGAGATCATGGGTCTGCGTCACCGCACGCTGCCGCTGGAAGGCGTGCAGTTTCATCCGGAAAGCATTCTCAGCGAGCAGGGACATCAGCTGCTGGAGAATTTTCTCAGGCAATAAATTCGTTTGCCTTCAAGTGATTTTTTATGCATATTTTGTGATTATAATTTCACGGCTACGTAACGTAAAAAAGAAGAGGTTGGCAATGGCAGCGGAAAAATTAGCGGTAACGCGCTCGACGTTTGACGAAGTGATTTTGCCTGTTTATGCACCAGCGCAGTTTGTGCCGGTCAAAGGAAAAGGCAGCCGCGTCTGGGATCAGCAGGGCAAAGAGTATATCGATTTTTCCGGCGGCATCGCCGTTACCGCGCTGGGACACTGCCACCCGGCGCTGGTGGAAGCGCTGAAAACCCAGGGCGAAACCCTGTGGCATACCAGCAACGTTTTCACCAACGAGCCCGCGCTGCGCCTTGCCAGCAAGCTGATTGCCGCCACCTTCGCTGAACGCGTGTTCTTTGCCAACTCCGGCGCGGAAGCCAACGAGGCGGCGTTTAAGCTGGCCCGTTACTATGCCACCAAACGTCATTCGCCGTTTAAAAGCAAAATCATCGCCTTTCATAACGCTTTCCACGGTCGGACGCTGTTTACCGTCTCCGTAGGCGGCCAGCCGAAATACTCTGACGGCTTCGGCCCGAAACCGGCCGATATCGTTCACGTGCCTTTTAACGACCTCAACGCGGTGAAAGCGGTTATCGACGATCACACCTGCGCTATTGTCGTGGAGCCGGTTCAGGGCGAAGGCGGCGTGATGCCCGCTACTCAGGAGTTTATGCAAGGGTTGCGCGAGCTGTGCGACAAACACCAGGCGCTGCTGGTGCTGGATGAGGTGCAGAGCGGCATGGGCCGCAGCGGCAAGCTTTTTGCGTATGAGCATTACGGCGTACGGCCCGATATCCTGACCTCGGCCAAAGCGCTGGGCGGCGGCTTCCCGGTCAGCGCCATGCTGACCAGCAACGAGATCGCCTCGGTCATGGCGCCAGGCGTCCACGGCACCACCTACGGCGGCAATCCGCTGGCGTGCGCGGTGGCGGAAGCAGCGTTAGATATCATCAATACGCCGGAAGTGCTTAACGGCGTGGAAGCGCGTCGCGAACAGTTTGTCGTCGCGCTGAAAGCGCTGGATGCGCAGCTGGATCTGTTCAGCGATATTCGCGGCAAAGGCCTGCTGATCGGCGCGGCGCTGAAGCCGCAACATGCGGGCAAAGCTCGCGATATTCTCAACGCCGCCGCGGCGGAAGGCGTGATGATCCTGAATGCCGGTACGGATGTCATCCGCTTCGTGCCGTCGCTGGTGATTGAGCCGACCGACATCGAAGAGGGCATGAGCCGCTTCGCCGCCGCCGTGAAAAAAGTGCTGGCTTAAGGTAAAAGCCGGAAGCCGCTCGCTTCCGGTTTTACTTCAGGGCCGCATCCCAACCCCTCTTACATCCTGAAAGGCGCACCTACGCCGATTTTCGCAGATGTCGCGACAGCCAGCGGCCATGATGAGGCCGGTTGCTCCAGGCCAGCGAAGAGATGGTGTGCATCACCGCCAGATGGCTCAGGATCCTTTTTACATGCCTTTCCAGGATCGTCGTGGCGCCGCGATGAAACTCTACCTGCGTATCCAGCACGTTGCTCTCTGAGCTTGGGCCGTCATACTCCAGCCGCTGCTGACAGCGCTGCAGCGCTATCTCGCACGCCTGCAGGTAGCGCTCGGCCAGCTGCGGCGTCAGCATGGTATGTTCGCGCGCCAGAATGGTCATGGCGTTGATATGCTCGACGATAAACTGGCTATGCGTAACCCACAGTTTCATATCCGCCAGATAGCTGGCATTGAAGCCTGGCTCCTGCATCGCCTGATTCAGCGAGTTGAACAGCGCGTTATGCGCCTGGTTGACGCGCATACGCTGCCAGGCGAGCTTTTGCGGATCCTGCTCGTCGCCCAGCAGCTTCTGCAGCGCTTCCTGATAGGTTTCCAGCGCGTCATGGGCATTTTGTCGCAGCAGGCCGCTTTGCCATTGCGGCCACAGCCAGACCATGCCGCCGAAAGCGATCAGGCAGCCCATCAGCGTATCCAGCAGGCGCGGCAGCAGGAAATCGGCGCCGTTCAGCGACAGCAGCTGCAGCGAATAAACCGCCGTGACGGTAAAGCCAATCGTCGCCAGCCCGTAGTATTTGCGGATTACCAGATAACCCGCCAGCGTCAGCGTCAGCATCACCAGCAGCACCGCCGATTCCGGCACCTGAAAACGCAGCGTGAGCGCGGCTATCACCAGACCGGCCAGGGTACCCAGCGCGCGGTGCTGGATGCGCACTCTGGTTGCGCTGTAGCCGTTCTGGCTGACGAACATCACCGTCATCAGAATCCAGTAAGGCTTGGGAAGATTAAAGAACAGCGCCAGCGAACTGGCGAAAGCGAGCATCACCGCAAAGCGACCTGCGGTACGCAGCGCGGCGGATTTCAGCGACAGATAGCTTTTGATAGCGGGCAGCAGCGGCAGGCGTTTTTGCCGATCCGCCATCAGATCGCGCTGATAGAGCGGACGCTGGGTGCGCAGCACGCGCGCGATGCGGCTGAAGTGCCAGGCGCAAAAGTTGCCGACCGGATTGGCGGGATGCTGGCGGGCAATTTTCTCCAGCGCCTGAAGCGGCTTCTCCATGCTGAATCGTTCAGGCAGGCGGTGATAAAGGATATCGTCCGCCAGCTCGCGCAGCCTGGCGGCGATGGTTTGCGCGTTCCAGCGGATCACCGCTTCGGCATGGCTCTGCTCCACCAGCTTCTGCACCTCTTCCGGCTGGTGCAGGCTAACGGCGATATGCTCCTGTAAATCCAGCGCCACCTGAAACGCGCGGGTCAGTCGTTTGTGATGATTATCGTTGCTCGCGGCGAGCATATGCATCTGCTGATAGCAGGTGTTGATCAAATCGACCGCTTTCTGCTGGCGCGCCAGCAGCGGCGGCAGCGCTTTTTCCGGATCGGCGAGCTGCGTCAGCAGGGTATATTTCGCTTCGCAGTAGTCGGCCAGCTCGCGATAGAGCAGGCTCAGCGTCTCCCGCATCGGCTGCTCTTTCCACAGCCAGAACCAGAACCAGTTAAACAGGCCGTACCAGACCGTGCCCAGAATATAGAGCGACGGCGGCTGCCAGATGGGCATGCGTCCGGCCAGGCTCAGCGTGAATATGCCGGCGATCAGCGCGCCGGGCAGCAGCCTGCCGTGCAGCGGACTGATTTCGCCAGTGACGCCCAGCAGCATGGCCATAGAGAAGAGGATAACGGGCAGCGGAACGGCGTAGTCGCCCAGATACTGCACCAGAAAGCTGCTGAAGGCGAAGAGGCCGCCGCCGATTAGCAGGCGTTTAAAGAAGCGTTTATGCGGCGTATCCAGACCGGCGATATTGCAGCAGGCCGGCACCAGCGAGAACAGCAGGCCGTTTTGCAGATTGCCCAGCAGCCAGCCGACGGCGACAGGCAGGCAAAGCACCAGCGTTTGCCGCAGGGCGTAATTGACTTCGGGATGATAGATGATTCGGCGCCACATCACTCTGTACCGGCTGAAAAGGCGCAACAGCATCGTTGCGCCATACAAACAGAGCGGCTTAGCGTGTGCCGTAGACCACGATGGTTTTGCCGTGCGCCGAGATCAGGTTCTGATCTTCCAGCATCTTCAGGATACGGCCAACGGTTTCGCGCGAGCAGCCGACGATCTGACCGATCTCCTGACGGGTGATTTTGATCTGCATCCCGTCCGGATGGGTCATGGCGTCCGGCTGTTTAGCCAGGTTCAACAGCGTTTGCGCGATGCGGCCCGTCACGTCAAGGAAAGCTAAATTGCCTACTTTCTCGGAGGTGACCTGCAGACGGCGCGCCATCTGCGAAGAGAGACGCATCAGGATTTCCGGGTTAACCTGAATCAGCTGGCGAAACTTCTTATAGGAAATTTCTGCCACTTCGCAGGCCGTTTTTGCGCGCACCCAGGCGCTGCGCTCCTGACCCTCTTCGAACAGGCCAAGCTCGCCGATAAAATCGCCCTGATTAAGGTAAGACAGGATCATCTCTTTGCCTTCTTCATCCTTGATCAGCACCGCTACCGCGCCTTTGACGATGTAGTAAAGGGTTTCCGCTTTCTCGCCCTGGTGGATCAGCGTGCTTTTGGATGGATACTTATGAATATGGCAATGTGACAGGAACCATTCAAGTGTCGGGTCTGTTTGCGGTTTGCCGAGAACCATTCGCTGTTATCCTCTGTTGTTATCTTGCCTAAATACAGGGGCAGAGTTCCCTGACAGGCGTTGAAATAGTCAAGCGCTTCCCATGCAGGAAAGTTATTCGGCTCTCTGTCGAGCGCCGGGCTCGTTATGTCGTCCCGTTTCGTCTGGTCTGTAGAGTACTGACGAAATACAGCCTTGTTTGTAGCACAGCTTTGCATGAGTGTCTTCTGTTGTCTCGCTTCAGCATAGCGGGAAATCTGCCGCGCTGCCGTTTTAGCGATCGAAGCTGACAGTCGCTTAACTGAATGAATTAGAGGAAGTTGTTAAACTTACCTCTACAGAACCGGCGGCGATCCCGGCCTTTTTTGGGAGAATCCTCAGCGTGCTGGCAGGCCGTGCACGGGCGGAAAGCTATTGTATCGCTTTGCCTTCCATCAGCCGCTTGACCAGCGGCCCCATAATCAGCTCCATCGCCAGCCCCATTTTGCCGCCCGGCACCACCAGCGTATTGATATGGGAGATAAAAGAGCCCTGCAGCATCGCCAGCAGATAGGGGAAGTCGATATTTTCCAGCGCCTGAAAATGGATCACCACAAAGCTTTCGTCGAGCGAAGGAATGCCGCGCGCGGCGAAAGGATTGGAGGTGTCCACGGTCGGCACGCGCTGAAAATTGATATGGGTTCGGGAAAACTGCGGCGTAATGAAGTTGATATAATCCTCCATTGAGCGCACTACGGAATCCATCACCGCCTCGCGCGAGTGGCCGCGTTCGCTGGTATCGCGGATCAGTTTCTGAATCCACTCCAGATTGACGATCGGCACCACGCCAACCAGCAGATCGACATGCTGCGACACATTATTTTGCGGCGTCACTACGCCGCCGTGCAGACCTTCGTAAAACAGCACGTCGGTCGGTTCCGGCAGCGGCTGCCACGGCGTAAAAGTGCCGGGCACCTGATTCCACGGTACCGCTTCGTCGTAGGTATGCAGGTATTTTCTGGACTGGCCGCTGCCGCTGCGGCCATATTCCGCGAAAGTTTGCTCCAGCAGCGAAAAGTCGTTGGCTTCGGGGCCGAAGTAGCTGATATGACGGCCCATATCGCGCGCTTTGCGGATCGCCATATCCATTTCCGGCCGGGTGAAACGGTGGAAGCTGTCGCCTTCCACTTCCGCCGCGTGCAGGCTGAGCTGCTGAAAAATCTTGCGAAAGGCCAGGCTGGTGGTGGTGGTGCCCGCGCCGCTGGAACCGGTCACGGCAATCACGGGATGTTTGGCGGACATAGTCGGGTTTCCTGTGAGCGTTATTCCGCCATTGTTATCACGTTTCGCTATGGCGTGTCATCATCCGCGCCTTCGGCGATGGCGCGAAAAAGGGTTAATTAATAACAACAAAGTGCCGGATGGCGCAAAAAATTCACAGGTGCCAGCCAGCCTGCCGCGCTTAACGAATCTGCCCTTTTGGCATAATGTTGACGGTTTCGTGCAGTTCCGACCACACCAGCACGGCTTCGCCGTTGGTGAGCTGACGCTTAACGTCGTTGACCTTCTGCTCCAGCGATCGCTCCTGTTCGCCATAGTCAGTGCCTTCGCGCAGCACAAAAGCTTCGATCAGGTTAGCGAGCGTCTCCGGGTCCAGTTCTTTCCAGGGAATAATCATCGTTGTCCAGCCAGGTTGAAAGCCATTGCGGAATACGCTGCTCCAGCCACATTTGCGGCCTCAAGAGCGTTCCGCCCACAAATCCCACATGTCCGCCATGCTGCGTCAGCTGATACTCCACGCAGGCGGGCAAGGTGCCTGCGGCAGGGATCACTTCTTCGGTCATAAAGGGATCGTCTTTAGCATGAATGATCAGTAAAGGTTTGCGCACGCCGGGCAGCAGCGGCAGGGCGCTACAGCGGCGATAGTAATCCGTCGCGTCCAGAAAACCATGCGCTCTGGCGGTGATGGCGTCGTCAAACTCCCTGAGTCTCTTCAGCGCTTTAAGCTGCGTCAGATCCACAGGCAGCGTGCCGGGCCAGGCGTTGAGTTTACGGGCGGCATTCTGCTTCAACAAGTTTAGCAAATAGCGCTGATAGAAACGCGAGAATCCCTGCTCCAGCCGCTGGCTGCAGGGCTCCAGCATCAGCGGCGCGGAGACGATAACGCCCGCATCCAACAGGCAATCCTCGCCCTGTTTACCCATCAGGCAGCCCAGCATATTGCCGCCGAGAGAAACGCCGACGGCGGCCGTAGGCGCTTCGCCCCAGCGTTCACGCAGCCAGCGCAAAAAATAGCTGGCGTCTTCGGTTTCGCCTGAATGATAGATGCGCCGCAGCCGGTTCGGTTCGCCGCCGCAGCCGCGAAAATGCATCACCACGCCCAGCCAGCCGTGCCGCTGACAGGCTTGCAAAAGCCCATGCGCATAGGGACTGTGAAAGCTGCCCTCCAGACCGTGGAATAGCACCACGCGCGGCTTATGGCTGGCCTGTGCCGGATCTTCGCTCCACGCCAGATCGATGAAATCGCTGTCCGGCAGCGTCAGGCGCTGCCAGTGCGGCCGCAGAATAACCCGGCGGCGCACCAGCCGCGGCAGCACGGTTTGCAGGTGCGCGTTGCTCATTCCCGCCAGCGGGCGAAAAGTCTCTTGCGAAGCAGGCGTAAAATTCATTTTTAAAAGGCTTCCAGGATTCCTGTCATACTGTTAGCTTCGACAGGTTCGTTTTCGTCTTGGGTCAGGAGCGCCCGTTTCATATGGAACTGAAACTGTTTTTGTCTATGCTGGGCTTTTTGTGGGTCGCCGCTATCACGCCAGGCCCTAATAATATGTTACTCACCGCCTCGGGCGCCAACTTTGGTTTTCTGCGCTCGCTGTGGCTGCTGATCGGCATCATGCTCGGGATGCAGATCATGCTGCTGCTGGTCGCGTTCGGCATAGGCGGCCTGATTCTGCTTTATCCCTCTCTGCATCTGTTCCTGAAAATCGCCGGCAGCCTTTATCTGCTCTGGCTGGCATGGAAAATCGCCACGGCAAAATATGAAAAGCTGGAGACGGGCGAAGCGCCAGCCGCGCCGATGCCGTTCTGGCAGGGCGGCCTGCTGCAGCTGATCAACCCTAAAGCCTGGCTGATGGCGCTGGGCGCGGTCGCCAGCTTCAGCCTGGCGGGCGAAGCTTATCGCGGCTCCGTTATCGCCATAAGTTTCGCCCTGGCGCTGGTCAATCTGGTTTCCGGCCTAATCTGGCTCGGTTTTGGCTCGCTGATTGGCCGCATTCTGCATAGCCGTCGCGCCTGGACCCTCTTCAACGTTTCAATGGGACTGCTGACCGCCGCCTGCGTGCTGCTAATCTGGCGCTGAGCAAACTTGCGCGCAAGCCGGCGCCTGAAGCCGGCTTCGCTCTGCCGCTTTTCGGCAATGCAATGCGGCTTTTCTTCTAAGGATTTATCGTTATAACCGATAATTTTTAATTACTTTATTGCGGTTACGGCTCTCGGTTACAAAGGCGTTATTCACCTTTATAACAATAACGACCGGAGCAAAGCATGGCGCGTAAATTCACTCTTTCCCTGTTAGCCGCAACCCTTTCTCTCTCCGCGCTGAGCGCGCAGGCCGTTGACGTTACCGTGGCTTATCAGACCTCGGCGGAACCGGCTAAGGTCGCGCAGGCCGATGACGCCTTCGCCAAAACCAGCGGCGCTAAGGTCGACTGGCGTAAATTCGACAGCGGTGCCAGCGTGGTCAGAGCGCTGGCCTCCGGCGACGTGCAGATTGGCAATATCGGCTCCAGCCCGCTCGCCGTCGCCGCCAGCCAGCAGGTGCCGATCGAGGTGTTCCTGCTCGCTTCGCAGCTTGGCAACTCCGAAGCGCTGGTGGTCAAAAAGAGCATTAAAGATCCCAAAGACCTGATCGGCAAACGCATCGCCGTGCCTTTTATCTCCACCACGCATTACAGCCTGCTCTCTGCACTTAAACACTGGGGCATTAAGCCAAATCAGGTGCAAATCGTTAACCTTCAGCCGCCTGCCATTATCGCGGCCTGGCAGCGCGGCGATATCGACGGCGCCTACGTCTGGGCGCCTGCCATCAATGAGCTGGAGAAAGAGGGCAAGGTGCTGACGGACTCTTCCCTGGTCGGCAAATGGGGTTCGCCGACGCTGGATGTGTGGGTAGTGCGCAAAGATTTCGCGCAGCAGCATCCGGACGTGGTGACCGCTTTCGCCCGCAGCGCGCTGGCGGCGCAGAAAGCCTATCTTGATAACCCGGAACAGTGGCTGAAAGAGGGCGACAACCTTAGCAAGCTGTCACGCCTGAGCGGCGTGCCGGAAGAGCAGGTTCCAGATCTGGTGAAAGGCAACACCTATCTGACGGCGCAGCAGCAGGTTGAGCAGCTGGGCCAGCCGGTCGATAAAGCGATCGGCGACACCGCGCGCTTTCTGAAAGAGCAGGGCAAAGTGCCGCAGGTCGCCAGCGACTACAGCGGCTTTGTCACCGACCGCTTCGTTAAAAATCTCGCGCAGTAAGGAGCCGCCATGCTTTCCGTTTCGCAGCTTACAACCCGCTATGACGGCCACCTCGCGCTTGAAGATATCAATCTGACCATTGCCGAAAAAGAGCTGGTGGTGGTGCTTGGCCCTTCCGGCTGCGGCAAAACCACGCTGCTGAATCTGATTGCGGGCTTTCTCAGGCCGGAAAAAGGCAGCATTACGCTGGACGGCCAGCGCGTCGTCGGGCCTGGCGCCGAGCGCGGCGTGGTTTTTCAGCATGAAGGTCTGCTGCCCTGGCGCAACGTGCTGGACAACGTCGCCTTTGGTCTGCAGCTGGCCGGCGCAGATAAAGCGACGCGTCACGCAACGGCCCGACAGATGCTGAAGAAAGTGGGGCTGAACGGCGCGGAAAAGAAATTTATCTGGCAGCTTTCCGGCGGTATGAGGCAGCGAGTCGGCATTGCAAGAGCGCTGGCCGCCGATCCGCAACTGCTGCTGCTGGATGAGCCGTTCGGCGCGCTGGACGCCTTTACCCGCGAGCAGATGCAGGAGCTGCTGCTGAACCTGTGGCGCGACAGCGGCAAGCAGGTGCTGCTGATCACGCACGATATCGAAGAGGCGGTGTTTCTGGCCAGCGAGCTGATTCTGCTTTCGCCAGGGCCGGGGAAAATTATCGAGCGGCTGCGGCTGCCGTTCGGTCGCCGCTATGCCGAAGGCGAAGCATGCCGCGCGATCAAATCCGATCCTGAATTTATCGCTAAGCGCGAATATGTGCTGAGCCAGGTCTTCCAACAGCGAGAGGTGTTCTCATGAGTCTGCTAACTACGGAGAAAGCCGTCGCGCGTCGTCCCGGCCTGCGCTGGCCGTTTAGCCGACAGATTACGCTGAGCCTGGCTACCGTGCTGGTTCTGCTGGCGGTTTGGTGGGCCGTAACGGCTTCCGGTCTGATCGCGCCGCTGTTCCTGCCTGCGCCGCAGCAGGTTTTCCGTCAGCTGTTGGTGGTCGCCAGCCCGCAGGGTTTTATGGACGCGACGCTCTGGCAGCATCTGGCGGCCAGCCTGACCCGTATCCTGATCGCGCTGCTGGCGGCAACGCTGATCGGCGTGCCGACCGGTATTCTGATGGGCCTGAGCAAGACCGCGCGCGGCATTCTCGATCCGTTAATTGAGCTGTATCGTCCGGTGCCGCCGCTGGCTTATCTGCCGCTGATGGTGATCTGGTTCGGCATCGGCGAAACCTCGAAAATTTTGCTGATCTATTTGGCGATCTTCGCGCCGGTGGTGATGTCGACCCTGGCGGGCGTGAAGAGCGCGCAGCAGGTACGGCTCAGGGCTGCACAGTCGCTGGGCGCGAATCGCTGGCAGACGCTCTGGTTCGTGGTGCTGCCCGGCGCGCTGCCGGAAATTTTGACCGGCTTGCGTATCGGGCTTGGCGTCGGCTGGTCGACGCTGGTGGCCGCCGAGCTGATTGCCGCCACGCGCGGCCTGGGCTTTATGGTGCAGTCCGCTGGCGAATTCCTGGCGACCGATGTGGTGCTGGCGGGCATTGCCGTTATCGCCCTGATCGCTTTTTCCCTTGAGCTGGGGCTGCGAGCCTTACAGCGCCGTTTAACTCCCTGGCATGGAGCAACATTATGAATGAACGTCTGACTATTACCGCGCTTGGCCCTTATATCGGCGCACAGGTGACTGACGTGGATCTCAGCCGTCCGCTCAGCGATACCCAGTTCGAGCAGCTCTATCACGCGCTGATCCGCCATCAGGTTCTTTTCTTTCGTCATCAGCCGATGACGCCCGCTCAGCAGCGCGCGCTGGCGGCACGCTTCGGCGATCTGCACATCCATCCCGTTTACCCGCACGCGCCGGATGTGGAAGAGATCATCGTGCTGGACACGCATGACAATAATCCGCCGGACAACGACAACTGGCACACCGACGTCACTTTTATCGAAACGCCGCCGGCTGGCGCGATTTTAGCGGCGAAGCAGCTACCGGAAACCGGCGGCGATACGCTTTGGGCCAGCGGCATTGCGGCTTACAACGCGCTGTCAGAGCCGTTTAAAGTTCTGCTTAGCGGACTTCAGGCGGAGCATGACTTTAAAAAATCGTTTCAGGAGTTTAAATACCGCAACAGCGAAGAGGAGCATCAGCGCTGGCAGCAGGCGGTAGCGAAGAATCCGCCGCTGCTGCATCCGGTTATCCGTACGCATCCGGTCAGCGGCAAGCAGGCGCTGTTTGTTAACGAAGGTTTTACTACGCGTATTGTCGGGCTAAGCGAGAAAGAGAGCGACGCGCTGCTGAACTTCCTGTTCGCGCATATCACCAAACCGGAGTTTCAGGTGCGCTGGCGCTGGCAGCAGGACGATGTGGCGATTTGGGATAATCGTGTAACGCAGCATTACGCCAATGCGGACTATCTGCCCGCACGGCGCATTATGCATCGCGCCACGATTTTAGGGGACAAGCCTTTTTACCGGGCGGATGCGGTGTAAACCGCTTCAGGAAGCCAGCATCGCTTCCAGCTGCTCCTGCGCGTCAAGCCACGCCATCTCACACTCTTCCAGTGCGGATTTCGCCTCGGCCTGCTGCTGCAGCGCCGCGGTGAGATCCGCTTTGCGGCTCTGATCGTAAATGGCGCTATCCGCCAGTTTGTTCTCCGCGTCGGCAAGCTGGCCGTTCAGTTTCTCCATCTGCTTTTCCAGCTTCTCGATCTGCTTGCGCAGCGGCTGCGTTTGCGTGCGCAGCTCGGCTTCGCGACGCTTCTGGTCTTTTCTGGCCTGCGCGCTGTTGCCGCTCTCCGCTTTTGGCTCGGCGGCTGCGGCTGCGGCGGCGGTTTGTTTTTGCAAATCGCTCAGCCACTGCTGGTAATCTTCCAGATCGCCGTCGAAAGCTTCGACCTTGCCGTCATGCACCAGATAGAGATCGTCGGTGGTGGAGCGCAGCAGATGTCTGTCGTGCGAAACCACCACCAGCGCGCCTTCGAAATCGATCAGCGCCTCGGTCAGCGCCTGGCGCATATCGAGATCGAGGTGGTTGGTCGGTTCGTCCAGCAGCAGCAGGTTAGGGCGCTGCCAGACGATCAGCGCCAGCACCAGCCGCGCTTTTTCGCCGCCGGAGAAACGCTCGGTCTGCTCGGTTACCTTGTCGCCCTGAAAACCGAAGCCGCCCAGATAGTCGCGCAGCTGCTGCTCCAGCACCTTTGGCGCCAGGCGAGCCAAATGCTGCAGCGGCGATTCATCCGCCCGTAAGAATTCCAGCTGATGCTGGGCGAAGTAGCCCAGCTTAATGCCTTTCGCCAGGCCGATATCGCCGCGCAAAGGCGCCAGCTCGCCGGCCAGCAGCTTGATCAGCGTGGATTTGCCCGCGCCGTTACGGCCAAGCAGACCAATACGCGAACCGGGCACCAGGTTGAGCTTGATCGAATCCAGAATAATGCGCTCGCCATAGCCCGCGCTGACCTTCTCCATTTTCAGCAGCGGATTGGGCAAACTTTCCGGCGCGCGGAAGCTGAAGGTAAAGGGATTGTCGACGTGCGCGGGCGCGATTAGCTCCATACGCTCCAGCATCTTGATGCGGCTCTGCGCCTGTTTCGCCTTGCTGGCTTTAGCCTTGAAGCGATCGATAAAGCTTTGCAGATGCGCCACCTTCTGCTGCTGGTTCTCGAACATCGACTGCTGCTGCGCCAGTTTGGTGGCGCGCTGGATCTCAAACGAGCTGTAGTTGCCGGTGTATTCGAAAATCGACTGCTGTTCGATATGCAGAATTTTATCCACCACGGGATCGAGGAAGTCGCGGTCGTGGGAAATCAGGATCAGCGTGCCCTGATAGCTTTTCAGCCAGCGCTCCAGCCAGATCACCGCGTCCAGATCGAGGTGGTTGGTCGGTTCGTCCAGCAGCAGCAGATCGGAGCGGCAGATCAGCGCCTGCGCCAGGTTCAGACGCATACGCCAGCCGCCGGAGAAGGCGCTAACGGGTCGCTGCAGCTGCTCCTGCGAAAAGCCCAAACCGCTAAGCAGGCTGGCGGCGCGCGACTGTATCGTCCAGGCCTGAACGGCGTCCAGCTTGCCGTGCAGCGTGGCGATAGCGTGGCCGTCGTCGTTCTCATTGGCTTTCGCCAGCTCCGCCTGCAGCTGACGATATTCGCGGTCGCCGTCGATCACGTAGTCGATGGCAGGCGTATCGAGCGCCGGCGTCTCCTGGTTGACCCAGGCCAGCGCCCAGTTGCCCGGATAGGTGAAGCTGCCCGCATCGGCGCTTATCTCGTTCTTAAGCAGCGACAGCAGCGTGGATTTACCGCAGCCGTTTTTGCCCACCAGACCCACTTTCTGTCCGGGATTGATGGTGGCGGTAGCGTTATCCAGCAGGACGCGCACGCCGCGTCGTATTTGTAACGATGAGAAGAGAATCATAAGCGCCGTAGTAACCAGAATATGTTAAATTAAATCATCATAAATGCTTTGCGGAATGCACCATTCCGCGGTGTCGAGCATGGTAGCGGAATTTCCCCGCCGTGACGACGATTTGGAGGGGATTGATGTCGCAGCCGCCCAAAGTTTTGCTGCTTTACGCGCATCCGGAATCGCAGGATTCGATTGCCAATCGGGTTTTGCTGCAGCCGGCAAAAGCGTTGCCCAATGTCACTGTTCATGACCTGTACGCGCACTATCCCGACTTTTTTATCGATATTCATCATGAACAGCAGCTGCTGCGCGAGCACGATGTCATTGTTTTTCAACATCCTCTTTACACCTACAGCTGCCCGGCGCTGCTGAAAGAGTGGCTGGATCGCGTGCTGTCGCGCGGCTTCGCCAGCGGGCCGGACGGCAACGTGCTGGAAGGAAAATACTGGCGCAGCGTGATCACTACCGGCGAACCGGAAGCCGCCTATCACCAGGATGGCCTGAATCGCTACCCGATGTCGGAGATTATGCGGCCGTTTGAACTGACCGCGCAGCTGTGCCGGATGCACTGGCTGACGCCGATGATCGTCTACTGGGCGCGGCGGCAGACGCCGGAAGTCATGAAAAATTATGCGCGAGCCTACGGCGACTGGCTGGCGTCACCTTTGCCTTATGGAGGCGTCTGAATGGAAGGGCAAACCCTGCTTACCGCCGGCGTGGTCTATCTTTTTGCGGCGGTGATCGCCGTCCCGATCGCGGCCCGACTCGGCATCGGCGCGGTGCTGGGCTATCTGCTGGCCGGTATCGCTATCGGGCCGTGGGGATTGGGTTTTATCAGCGACGTCGAAGAGATTCTGCATTTTTCCGAGCTGGGCGTGGTGTTTCTGATGTTTATCATCGGTCTGGAGCTGAACCCTTCCAAACTTTGGGAGCTGCGGCGCTCAATCTTTGGCGTCGGCGCGGCGCAGGTGATTTTCAGCGCGGCGATTCTGGGCGGCCTGCTCTGGCTGACCGATTTCTCCTGGCAGGCGGCGACGATTGGCGGTCTGGGCCTGGCGATGTCCTCGACGGCGATGGCGCTGCAGCTGATGAGCGACAAAGGCATGAAGCGCAACGAATCGGGCCAGCTGGGCTTTTCGGTGCTGCTGTTCCAGGATTTGGCGGTGATCCCGGCGCTGGCGCTGGTGCCGCTGCTGGCGGGCAGCGACAGCGGCCATACCGACTGGATGAAAGTCGGTATGAAGGTGCTGGCTTTTGCCGGCATGCTGATTGGCGGGCGCTTCCTGCTGCGGCCTATTTTCCGCTTTATCGCCGCTTCCGGCGTGCGGGAAGTTTTTACCGCCGCCTCGCTGCTGCTGGTGCTCGGCTCGGCGCTGTTTATGGATGCGCTGGGCCTGTCGATGGCGCTGGGCACCTTTATTGCCGGGATCCTGCTGGCGGAGAGTGAATATCGCCACGAGCTGGAAGTGGCGATCGATCCGTTCAAGGGGCTGCTGCTGGGACTCTTTTTTATCTCCGTCGGCATGGCGCTGAATCTGGGCGTGCTCTACACCCATATTCTCGAAATCCTGGCTGGCGTGATCGTGCTGGTAATGGTTAAAGCGCTCGTGCTTTATCTGCTGTCGCGTATCTTCGGCCTGCGCAGTTCGGAGCGGCTGCAGTTCTCGGCGGTGCTGAGTCAGGGCGGCGAATTCGCTTTCGTGCTCTTCTCGGCCGCCTCTTCGGCCAAACTGTTCAGCGGCGATCAGATGCCGATGCTGCTGGTCACGGTCACGCTGTCGATGATGACCACGCCGCTGCTGATGCAAAGCGTGGATAAAATTCTGGCGAAGCGCTTTAACGATGGCGACGACAACGAAGAGAAACCTTTTGTCGAAGACGACAAGCCGCAGGTGATCGTGGTGGGCTTCGGCCGCTTCGGCCAGGTGGTGGCGCGTCTGCTGATGGCCAATGAAAAGCGCATTACCGTGCTGGAACGGGACATCAGCGCGGTGAGCCTGATGCGCAAATATGGCTACAAAGTATACTATGGTGATGCCACCGAGCTGGAGCTGCTGCGCGCGGCGGGTGCGGAAACGGCGCAGTCGATCGTGATTACCTGCAACGGCCCGGAAGACGCGATGGAAATCGTCCGGCTATGCCAGCATCATTTCCCGCATCTGCAAATTCTGGCGCGAGCCAGAGGACGCGTGGAGGCGCACGAGCTGCTGCAGGCTGGCGTAACGCAGTTCTCGCGCGAAACCTTTTCCAGTGCGCTGGAGCTGGGACGTAAGTCGTTAATTTCGCTGGGTATGCATCCTCATCAGGCGTTTCGCGCGCAGCAGCATTTCCGCCGTCTGGATATGCGTATGCTGCGCGAGCTGATGCCGAATCATGGCGACAGCCAGCAGATTTCCCGCGTGAAAGAGGCGAGGCGCGAGCTGGAGGATATTTTCCAGGCCGAAATGCGGCATGAAAAACGCCAGTTCGACGGTTGGGACGAATATGAGTAGGGCGCGGCGACAGCCTTGCGCTTGCGGAACACTGCTTTTTATTTAATCGGGTAACCTATGCGTAAAAGATTTATTGCCGACGCGACTTGTCCAAAGTGCCAGGCTAAAGATACCCTTGCTCTGTGGGTTGAAAACAATGTCGATGTGGTTGAATGCGTTAAGTGCGGCCACCAGATGCGCGAAGCGGATAAGCACGTTCGTGATGAAGTTCGCACTAACGAGCAAGTGATCGGAATTTTTCATCCCGAGTAGCGTTATCGCTCAGCTTTTTTTAAGCTGTAACTTACAGCGGCGTTGAAATTCATTACAATCAGCGCAAACTCAGAGCTTGCCGGCAAATCCGCCGATGTTTCAAGCTCTCAACGGTTAGGAGTAATCATGAAAGTAGCAAAAGACCTGGTAGTCAGCCTGGCATACCAGGTACGTACAGAAGACGGTGTGTTGGTTGATGAGTCTCCGGTGACCGCACCGTTGGACTATCTGCACGGTCATGGTTCCCTGATTTCTGGTCTGGAAAAGGCGCTGGAAAATCACGAAGCCGGCGACAAGTTCGAAGTGCATATCCCGGCTAACGAAGCTTACGGCCAGTACGACGACAACCTGGTGCAGCGCGTACCGAAAGATGTCTTTATGGGCGTTGACGAGCTGCAGGTTGGCATGCGTTTCCTGGCGGAAACCGATCAGGGGCCGGTACCGGTTGAAATCACTGAAGTGGAAGATGACCATGTAGTGGTTGACGGCAACCATATGCTGGCTGGCCAGAACCTGAACTTCAATGTGGAAGTTGTGGCGCTGCGTGAAGCGACCGAAGAAGAACTGGCTCACGGCCACGTTCACGGCGAGCACGACCATCATCACGACCACGATCATGACCACGACCACGGTAAAGGCGGTTGTGGCACCGGCGGCTGCGGCTGCAGCCACTAACGGCGACAAAGCGTGAAAGGCTGCCTTCGGGCGGCCTTTTTATTTTGCGCCGGCGTCAGTAGTGCGGCGGCGGCGTCTCTTCTGACTGCGACGCGATCATCGACGGCGCTGCGGCTTTCAGTTTGTCGGTCAACAGACGCATCTGCTCGCGCAGGCGAGCCATCTCCAGCTCGTGGTGAACCACCGTCTGGTTCAGCTCGTCTATGGTGTGCTCCTGAAAGGCCAGGCGGCTCTCCAGCAGCTCCAGACGCTGCTCAAACACTGATTGTTGCATATTTCTTGTTTCCTCTTGCCGCCGCTCGGGCCGCGTTATCTGGCTGGATTGTTCCGATTCTAACGGCAAAAATCGGCCCGAGACAGGCATACCCGCTTTAATTTCGCCGTCGCCGTTGAAAAATGCCGGTATTGCCTGCATCTTCATGGTGAAACTTTCGGACAGACAAGCGGTCGGAAGTAGTTAGTTTACATTGCGAGAGGATGCTGTTTTCTCGCGCACGGTTGTTATAGTACAGGCTCTGTCTGTAAAACGATTTCCGAGGTGAGAGGCTTCGGTTTTGGAGAAATGGATGAAATCACTGTTTAAAGTCACACTGTTAGCCACCACCATGGCCGTCGCGCTGAACGCGCCGCTGGCATCCGCGGCCGAAACCGCTGCCGCGCCATCAGCTCCAGCCGCTCAGGCGCCGCAGCAGGCACCGAAGAATGCCGCCTTTACCAACGAAGATCAGCAGTCTGCCTATGCGCTGGGCGCGTCTCTTGGCCGCTATATGGAAAACTCCCTGAAAGAGCAGGAGAAGCTGGGCATCAAGCTGGATCAGCAGCAGCTGATTGCCGGCGTTCAGGATGCTTTCGCCAATAAGAGCAAGCTTTCCGATCAAGAGATCGAGCAGACGCTGCAGGCGTTCGAAGGCCGCGTGAAAACCGCCGCTCAGGCGAAGATGGAAAAAGACGCTAAAGAGAACACTGAAAAAGGCGAAGCGTTCGCTGCTAAATTCGCTAAAGAAAAAGGCGTGAAGAAAACCGAATCCGGCCTGCTTTACCAGGTTGAGAAAGAAGGTACCGGCGACGCGCCAAAAGACAGCGATACCGTTGTTGTTAACTACAAGGGCACGCTGATCGACGGTTCTGAGTTCGATAACTCCTACACGCGCGGCGAGCCGCTTTCGTTCCGTCTGGATGGTGTTATCCCGGGCTGGACTGAAGGCCTGAAGCACGTGAAGAAAGGCGGCAAGATCAAGCTGGTTATCCCGCCACAGCTCGCCTACGGTAAAAACGGCGTGCCTGGCATTCCGGCCAACTCTACGCTGGTCTTCGACGTCGAGCTGCTGGATATCAAACCGGCCGCTAAAGCCGACGCTAACGCGCAGGCACCGACTGAAGCGCCAGCCGCAAGCCAGACCAAGTAATCCCCTCGCCGCCACGCTTGTGGCGGCGTCTTCTCCCGCTTTACCCTCGCGCTATTCCCACAAGAAATACATGACAAAGGCCAGGACAGGCGTTTCCGATATTTGCTAGACTGACGCCTCTTCGAAACGAACCTGCGTCGGCCGCATGCCGCAGGCTCTTTTAAGGGTGGAGTCTTAATGTCTGGTTCAATTTTTACCGGTGATGTGAACGATCTGGAATTACTGGAGCAGCATCCCTTCGAACAAAGCGATTTCGATATTCTTAAATCCTACGAGGCCGTCGTTGACGGGTTGGCGATGCTGATTGGCTCGCATTGTGAAATCGTGCTGCATTCGCTGGAAGATTTAAAGTGCTCCGCCGTCAGGATCGCCAACGGCGAACATACGGGACGTAAAATCGGCTCGCCGATTACCGACCTCGCACTGCGCATGCTGCATGACATGACGGACGCGGAAAGCAACGTCTCGCGCGCTTACTTCACCCGCGCCAAAAGCGGAGTGCTGATGAAATCAGTGACTATCGCTATCCGCAACGGCAAACAGCGCGTAATAGGCCTGCTCTGCATCAACATGAACCTGGACGTGCCTTTCTCGCAGATCATGGCGACCTTTATCCCGCCGGAAACCCAGGAGATGGATTCTTCCGTCAACTTCGCGTCGTCGGTGGAAGATCTGGTCATGCAGACGCTGGAGTTTACCATCGAAGAGGTCAGCAACGACCGCAACATCTCCAACAACGCTAAAAACCGTCAGATTGTGCTGAACCTTTATGAGAAGGGCATCTTTGACATCAAGGACGCTATCAACCAGGTGGCGGATCGCCTGAATATCTCCAAACACACGGTTTATCTCTATATCCGCCAGTTTAAAAACGGCGATTTCCAGGGCGGCGAGCGCTGATGCGTTTCACGCTGTTGGTTACCGGCCCGGCCTATGGCACGCAGCACGCCAGCTCTGCCTTGCTGTTCGCTCAGGCGCTGCTGGCGGCAGGCCACGAGCTGGAGAGCGTGTTTTTCTATCGGGAAGGCGTCCTCAATGCCAGCGCGCTCACCTCGCCGGCCAGCGACGAGTTTAATCTGACGCAGGCCTGGCAGAAGTTACAGCGAGAACACAATGTCGCGCTGAACATCTGTGTGGCCGCCGCGCTGCGTCGCGGCATTGCCGACGAGCAGGAAGCGAAAAATCTGGGGCTTTCTGCCGCCAACCTGGCCGAAGGCTTTCAGCTTTCTGGCTTGGGCGCGCTGGCGGAAGCCGCCTTAAGCAGCGAACGTATGGTGCAATTTTAATGAAACGCGTCGCTTTTATATTCAGTAAGGCGCCGCACGGCTCCAGCGCGGGCAGGGAAGGGCTGGACGCCGTCATGGCCATCTCGGCGCTGAGTGAAGAGATCGCGTTGTTTTTTGTTAGCGACGGCGTGCTGCAGCTGCTGGACGGTCAGCAGCCGGAAAAAGTGCTGGCGCGCAACTACATCGCTACCTTCGGCGTGCTGCCGCTGTACGATTTAGAAAATTTCTATGTTTGTTCTGCGGCGCTGGCCGAACGCGGCATCGACGCCGCAAGGCTGAAAGCGCTGCCGGTCGAGGTGCTGACGCCGTCCGCGCTGCGGGCGGAGCTGGAAAACTACGATCGAATTATTTCTTTCTGAGGAAAGTATGCTGCATACGCTGATCCATTCGCCTTTTCAGTGCGATTTCAACGCCATGCTGCGGCTGCTGGCGGCAGGCGACGATGTGCTGCTGCTGCAGGACGGCGTGCTGGCGGCGCTGGAAGGCAGCCAGGCCCTTGAATCGCTGCGTCTCGCCCCCATTTCACTCTACGTGCTGCAAGAAGATGTCATGGCTCGCGGGCTTTCTGCTCAAATTTCATCCATCGCGACCGCAGTAAGCTATACTGAGTTCGTCGCGCTGACGGTAAAACAGACTCAACAAATAGCCTGGTGAGTACGATATCCTGGTTATTTCTTGACACCTTTTCTGCTCAGCCCTAAAATTCCGCGTCCTCGTTATCTTACGAGGCGATTTATTACGTGTTTACGAAGCAAAAGCAAATTCCAGGAGCTATTTAATGGCAACAGTTAACCAGCTGGTACGCAAACCACGCGCACGCAAAGTTGCAAAGAGCAACGTGCCTGCGCTGGAAGCATGCCCGCAGAAACGTGGCGTATGTACTCGTGTGTACACCACTACCCCTAAAAAACCAAACTCCGCACTGCGTAAAGTTTGCCGTGTGCGTTTGACCAACGGTTTTGAAGTCACCTCCTACATCGGCGGTGAAGGTCACAACCTGCAGGAGCACTCCGTGATCCTGATCCGTGGCGGTCGTGTAAAAGACCTGCCAGGTGTGCGTTACCACACCGTTCGTGGCGCGCTGGACTGCTCAGGTGTTAAAGACCGTAAGCAGGCTCGCTCCAAGTACGGCGTGAAGAAGCCAAAGGCTTAATGGTTCTCCGTTAAGTAAGGCCAAACGTTTTATCTTAAATGTCATAATAAACTCATCGAGTTTTGGACAATCCTGAATTAACAACGGAGTATTTCCATGCCACGTCGTCGCGTCATTGGTCAGCGTAAAATTCTGCCAGATCCTAAGTTCGGATCAGAGCTGCTGGCCAAATTTGTAAATATCCTGATGGTAGATGGTAAAAAATCTACTGCTGAATCAATCGTTTATACTGCACTTGAGACCCTGGCTCAGCGTGCTGGTAAAGGCGAACTGGAAGCATTCGAAGTAGCCCTGGACAACGTCCGCCCAACCGTGGAAGTTAAATCCCGTCGCGTTGGTGGCTCTACTTATCAGGTACCAGTTGAAGTCCGTCCGGTTCGTCGTAATGCTCTGGCAATGCGTTGGATCGTTGAAGCTGCTCGTAAACGCGGTGATAAATCAATGGCTCTGCGCCTGGCGAACGAACTTTCTGATGCTGCGGAAAACAAAGGTACCGCAGTGAAGAAACGTGAAGACGTTCACCGTATGGCCGAAGCCAACAAGGCGTTCGCACACTACCGCTGGTAACAGCTCTGTAGTTGTTATTAACCCAGCGGGCGTTCAGTTGACCCCGCTGGGCTTTAACTTTGAACGTCCGAGAATCAGAGGAATCAAATGGCTCGTACAACACCCATTTCACGCTACCGTAACATCGGTATCAGTGCACACATCGACGCCGGTAAGACGACAACTACCGAACGTATCCTGTTCTACACCGGTGTAAACCACAAAATCGGTGAAGTTCATGATGGCGCAGCCACCATGGACTGGATGGCGCAGGAGCAGGAGCGTGGTATTACCATTACCTCCGCAGCGACTACCGCTTTCTGGTCAGGTATGGCTAAGCAGTTCGAGCCGCACCGCGTTAACATCATCGACACCCCGGGACACGTTGACTTCACCATCGAAGTAGAACGTTCCATGCGTGTTCTTGACGGCGCAGTAATGGTTTACTGTGCGGTTGGTGGTGTTCAGCCACAGTCTGAAACCGTATGGCGTCAGGCGAACAAATATAAAGTTCCACGCATCGCGTTCGTTAACAAAATGGACCGCATGGGTGCAAACTTCCTGAAGGTTGTCGGCCAGATTAAATCTCGTCTGGGCGCTAACCCTGTTCCACTGCAGCTGGCTATCGGCGCAGAGGAAAACTTCACCGGCGTTATCGACCTGGTGAAAATGAAAGCCATCAACTGGAACGATGCAGACCAGGGCGTGACCTTCGAATACGAAGAGATCCCTGCGAACATGCAGGAACTGGCTGAAGAATGGCACCAGAACCTGATTGAATCCGCAGCTGAAGCCTCTGAAGAGCTGATGGAGAAATATCTGGGCGGTGAAGAACTGACTGAAGAAGAGATCAAAACTGCTCTGCGTCAGCGCGTTCTGAACAACGAAATCATTCTGGTTACCTGTGGTTCTGCGTTCAAGAACAAAGGCGTTCAGGCGATGCTGGATGCGGTAGTTGACTACCTGCCGGCACCAACCGACGTTCCTGCGATCAACGGTATGCTGGACGACGGTAAAGATACCCCAGCTGAGCGTCATGCGACCGACGACGAGCCTTTCTCTGCTCTGGCGTTCAAAATCGCAACTGACCCGTTTGTGGGTAACCTGACGTTCTTCCGCGTGTACTCCGGTGTTGTTAACTCCGGCGACACCGTGCTGAACTCAGTGAAATCTGCACGTGAGCGTTTTGGCCGTATCGTACAGATGCACGCCAACAAGCGTGAAGAGATCAAAGAAGTTCGCGCAGGCGACATCGCTGCGGCAATCGGTCTGAAAGACGTAACCACCGGTGACACCCTGTGTGACCCGGACAACGTCATCATTCTGGAGCGTATGGAATTCCCTGAGCCGGTAATCTCCATCGCCGTAGAGCCAAAAACCAAAGCTGACCAGGAAAAAATGGGTCTGGCTCTGGGTCGTCTGGCGAAAGAAGACCCGTCATTCCGCGTATGGACTGACGAAGAGTCTAACCAGACTATCATCGCTGGTATGGGTGAGCTGCACCTCGACATCATCGTTGACCGTATGAAGCGTGAATTCAACGTTGAAGCGAACGTAGGTAAACCTCAGGTTGCTTACCGCGAAGCTATCCGTTCTAAAGTAACGGATATCGAAGGTAAACACGCCAAGCAGTCTGGTGGTCGTGGTCAGTACGGTCATGTTGTTATCGACATGTACCCACTGGAGCCGGGCTCAAACCCGAAAGGCTACGAATTTATCAACGACATCAAAGGCGGTGTGATTCCTGGCGAATACATCCCTGCGGTTGATAAAGGTATTCAGGAGCAGCTGAAGGCTGGCCCGCTGGCGGGTTATCCGGTAGTTGACATGGGTATCCGTCTGCACTTTGGTTCTTACCATGACGTTGACTCCTCTGAGCTGGCGTTTAAACTGGCGGCGTCTATCGCCTTTAAAGATGGCTTTAAGAAAGCAAAACCTGTGCTGCTTGAGCCAATCATGAAGGTTGAAGTTGAAACGCCTGAAGAGAACACTGGTGACGTTATCGGTGACCTGAGCCGTCGTCGTGGTACGCTGCGCGGTCAGGAATCCAACGTGACTGGCGTTGTGATCCACGCTGAAGTGCCGCTGTCTGAAATGTTCGGATACGCGACGCAGCTGCGTTCAATCACCAAAGGCCGTGCATCTTACTCCATGGAATTCCTGAAGTATGATGACGCGCCAAACAACGTCGCTCAGGCTGTTATTGAAGCCCGTGGTAAATAATCGGGTTTAACCAATTGATCCCGTGCTCTCCTTTCCACAGGGGAGAGCACAGAAAGTAAGGAATATCGCCGTGGCTAAAGAAAAATTTGAACGCTCCAAACCGCACGTCAACGTTGGTACTATCGGCCACGTTGACCACGGTAAAACTACCCTGACTGCTGCTATCACCACCGTACTGGCTAAAACCTACGGCGGTTCTGCTCGTGCATTCGACCAGATCGATAACGCGCCAGAAGAAAAAGCTCGTGGTATCACCATCAACACTTCTCACGTTGAGTACGACACCCCGACTCGCCACTACGCGCACGTTGACTGCCCAGGCCACGCCGACTATGTGAAAAACATGATCACCGGTGCTGCGCAGATGGACGGCGCTATCCTGGTTGTTGCTGCGACTGACGGCCCAATGCCGCAGACCCGTGAGCACATCCTGCTGGGTCGTCAGGTTGGCGTTCCTTACATCATCGTGTTCCTGAACAAGTGCGACATGGTTGATGACGAAGAGCTGCTGGAGCTGGTAGAGATGGAAGTCCGTGACCTGCTGTCACAGTACGACTTCCCGGGCGACGACACCCCAATCGTTCACGGTTCCGCGCTGAAAGCGCTGGAAGGCGACGCTGAGTGGGAAGCGAAAATCATCGAGCTGGCTGGTCACCTGGATAACTACATCCCGGAACCAGAGCGCGCTATCGACAAGCCGTTCCTGCTGCCAATCGAAGACGTGTTCTCTATCTCCGGCCGTGGTACCGTTGTTACCGGTCGTGTAGAGCGCGGTATCGTTAAAGTGGGCGAAGAAGTTGAAATCGTTGGTATCAAAGATACCGTGAAATCAACCTGTACCGGCGTTGAAATGTTCCGTAAGCTGCTGGACGAAGGCCGTGCGGGCGAGAACTGCGGTATCCTGCTGCGCGGTATCAAGCGCGAAGATATCCAGCGTGGTCAGGTTCTGGCTAAGCCAGGCACCATCAAGCCACACACCAAGTTCGAGTCTGAGGTTTACATCCTGTCTAAAGACGAAGGCGGCCGTCATACTCCGTTCTTCAAAGGCTACCGTCCACAGTTCTACTTCCGTACTACTGACGTGACCGGTACCATCGAACTGCCAGAAGGCGTGGAAATGGTAATGCCAGGCGACAACATCAAAATGGTTGTTACCCTGATCCACCCAATCGCCATGGACGATGGTCTGCGTTTCGCAATCCGCGAAGGCGGCCGTACCGTTGGCGCGGGCGTTGTTGCTAAAGTTATCTCTTAATTGTTGATAATTTAAAGCTGATAAAAAGAGCACTTCGGTGCTCTTTTTTTATGTCTGCAATTTGCTCTGAGGGGATAGAGCCGCAGCGCGTTCAGATTGAAATAAAAACGATTCTCATTTACAATATGGTTGTTCTCAGCGCCGGGATAAAACCATGTACGTCTGTCTTTGCAACGCCATTAGCGATAAAACGCTTCGCGAAGTGGTTCGCCGCTATCAGCCCAAATCGATTCAGCAGCTGCGCCAGCTAATACCGGTCGGTAAACAGTGCGGCAAATGCCTGCGCCAGGCGCGCGACATCATGAACGAAGAGCTGCCCAACGCGCCGCTCTATAAAGAGATCGCCTGATAAGTCCCTGCATTTTGTCCTGCTTTTTTGACTTCCCTGACAACGCATCTACGATCTGATTAACCGGAAGCGGAGGATGCAAAATGAAGGGCGATGCCAAAATCATAAGCTATTTGAATAAACTGCTTGGAAATGAGCTGGTTGCTATCAACCAGTATTTTTTGCACGCGCGAATGTTCAAAAATTGGGGACTGATGCGCCTGAACGATGTTGAGTATCACGAGTCAATCGACGAGATGAAGCATGCGGACAAATATATCGAGCGCATACTTTTTCTGGAAGGGCTGCCGAACCTGCAGGATTTGGGGCGGTTGCGCATCGGCGAGGACGTTGAAGAAATGCTGCGTTCAGATCTGACGCTGGAGCTGGAAGGCGCCAGAGATCTGCGCGAAGCCATCGCTTATGCTGATAAGGTTCATGACTATGTCAGCCGCGATATGATGATCGTCATTCTGGAAGATGAAGAACACCATATCGACTTCCTGGAAACGGAGCTTGAGCTGATTAGCAAAATCGGTATCCAGAATTATTTGCAGTCACAGATAAAACCGGAGTAGCAGTAGAGATGGGGTTCAAAAAACAGACGCCGCTGAAACAATAACTTCAGCGGCTTTTTTTCGCCTGACGCCATTTTATTCCCCGCTATCTTTATGCCCGCCGCACGACCAATCCAGGAAATGTGTTGCAAAGCCGCGCTATGTACGTATAATGCGCGGGCCTGTCAGAAATGACGGCCCGGTTCGATTTGAGCCGCAGGCGAGCCATGAGCTCCCTGACAATACTCCCAATCGGGGAGTTATGTGCAGACGATTACACTCCCCCATCAATCGTAATGGGTGCGGGTAGTAATTTTTTTCGTTTATAAATAATTGGAGCTCTGGTCTCATGCAGAACCAAAGAATCCGTATCCGTCTTAAAGCGTTTGATCATCGTCTGATCGATCAATCGACCGCAGAAATCGTTGAGACTGCAAAGCGCACTGGTGCGCAGGTTCGTGGTCCAATTCCTCTGCCGACCCGCAAAGAGCGCTTTACCGTTCTGATCTCCCCGCACGTCAACAAAGATGCGCGCGATCAGTATGAAATTCGCACTCACAAGCGTCTGGTTGACATCGTTGAGCCAACTGAAAAAACGGTTGATGCTCTGATGCGTCTGGATCTGGCTGCAGGTGTTGACGTGCAGATCAGCCTGGGTTAATCAGGTCATTGAGCGATTGAGAGGTTGAAACAATGATTGGTTTAGTCGGTAAAAAAGTGGGCATGACCCGCGTCTTCACTGAAGACGGCGTATCTATCCCAGTAACCGTGATCGAAATTGAAGCAAACCGCGTGACTCAGGTTAAAGACCTGGCTAACGACGGCTACACTGCTATCCAGGTAACCACCGGCGCTAAAAAAGCAAACCGCGTGACTAAGCCTGAAGCAGGCCATTTTGCTAAAGCTGGCGTAGAAGCTGGCCGTGGTCTGTGGGAATTCCGTACCGCTGAAGGCGAAGAATTCACTGTAGGCCAGAGCATCAACGTTGACGTTTTCGCTGACGTGAAAAAAGTTGACGTAACTGGCACATCCAAAGGTAAAGGTTTTGCCGGTACTGTTAAGCGCTGGAACTTCCGTACTCAGGATGCTACCCACGGTAACTCCTTGTCCCACCGCGTTCCGGGTTCTATCGGTCAGAACCAGACTCCGGGCAAAGTGTTCAAAGGCAAGAAAATGGCAGGCCAGCTGGGTAATGAGCGCGTAACCGTTCAGAGCCTGGACGTAGTACGTGTTGACGCTGAGCGCAACCTGCTGCTGGTTAAAGGTGCAGTTCCCGGCGCGACCGGTAGCGACCTGATCGTTAAACCAGCTGTGAAGGCGTAAGGGGATAGCAATGGAATTAGTATTGAAAGACGCGCAAAGCGCGCTGACTGTTTCCGAAACTACCTTCGGTCGTGATTTCAACGAAGCGCTGGTACATCAGGTTGTTGTTGCTTACGCAGCAGGTGCCCGTCAAGGTACCCGCGGTCAGAAAACCCGTGCTGAAGTAACTGGTTCCGGCAAAAAGCCATGGCGTCAGAAAGGCACCGGCCGTGCGCGTTCAGGTTCTGCAAAGAGCCCGATCTGGCGTTCAGGCGGCGTGACCTTCGCTGCAAAGCCACAGGACCACAGTCAAAAAGTTAACAAAAAGATGTACCGCGGCGCGCTGAAAAGCATCCTGTCCGAGCTGGTACGTCAAGATCGTCTGATCGTTGTCGAGCAGTTCTCTCTGGAAGCACCTAAAACCAAGCTGCTGGTAGAGAAACTGAAAGACATGGCGCTGGAAGACGTGCTGATCATCACTGGCGAACTGGAAGAGAACCTGTTCCTGGCCGCTCGCAACCTGTACAAGGTTGACGTACGTGATGCAGCGGGTATCGACCCAGTTAGCCTGATCGCCTTCGACAAAGTCGTTATGACTGCTGATGCAGTTAAGCAAGTTGAGGAGATGCTGGCATGATCCGTGAAGAACGTCTGCTGAAAGTACTGCGCGCGCCGCACGTATCTGAAAAAGCGTCTGCTGCGATGGAAAAAACCAATACCATCGTTCTCAAAGTTGCTAAAGACGCGACCAAAGCAGAAATCAAAGCCGCTGTACAGAAGCTTTTCGAAGTGGAAGTAGAGGACGTAAACACCCTGGTTGTTAAAGGGAAAGTTAAGCGTCACGGACAGCGTATTGGTCGTCGTAACGACTGGAAAAAAGCTTACGTCACCCTGAAAGAAGGCCAGAATCTGGACTTCGTCGGCGGCGCTGAGTAAGTCGGAGGAGAAGAACAATGGCAGTTGTTAAATGTAAACCGACATCTCCGGGTCGTCGTCACGTAGTTAAAGTGGTGAACGCGGAGCTGCACAAGGGCAAACCATTTGCCCCGCTGATCGAAAAGAACAGCAAATCCGGTGGCCGTAACAACAATGGTCGTATCACTACCCGTCATATCGGTGGTGGTCATAAGCAGGCTTACCGTATTGTTGACTTCAAACGCAACAAAGATGGTATCCCGGCTACCGTTGAACGTCTTGAGTACGATCCGAACCGCTCCGCGAACATCGCGCTGGTTCTGTACAAAGACGGCGAGCGCCGTTACATCCTGGCCCCTAAAGGCCTGAAAGCTGGCGACCAGATTCAGTCTGGCGTTGATGCGGCGATTAAAGCGGGTAACACCCTGCCGATGCGCAACATCCCAGTGGGTTCCACCGTACACAACGTAGAGATGAAACCAGGCAAAGGCGGTCAGATTGCCCGTTCAGCTGGTACTTACGTGCAGATCGTTGCGCGTGAAGGTTCTTACGTTACCCTGCGTCTGCGTTCTGGCGAAATGCGTAAAGTCGAATCCGACTGCCGCGCGACCCTGGGCGAAGTCGGCAACGCAGAGCACATGCTTCGCGTTCTGGGTAAAGCCGGTGCAGCTCGTTGGCGCGGTGTTCGTCCTACCGTTCGCGGTACTGCGATGAACCCAGTCGATCACCCGCACGGTGGTGGTGAAGGTCGTAACTTTGGTAAGCACCCTGTTTCACCTTGGGGCCTGCAGACTAAAGGTAAGAAGACCCGTAGCAACAAGCGTACTGATAAATTTATCGTACGTCGCCGTAGCAAATAATTTTAGAGGATAAGCCATGCCACGTTCTCTCAAGAAAGGTCCTTTTATTGACCTGCACTTGCTGAAGAAGGTAGAGAAAGCGGTGGAAAGCGGAGACAAGAAGCCTTTGCGCACCTGGTCCCGTCGTTCAACGATCTTCCCTAACATGATCGGTTTGACCATCGCTGTCCATAATGGTCGTCAGCACGTTCCTGTCTTTGTTTCCGACGAAATGGTCGGTCACAAACTGGGTGAATTTGCACCGACTCGTACTTATCGCGGTCACACTGCTGATAAGAAAGCCAAGAAACGCTAACAGGAGGAAGAGATGGAAACTATCGCTAAACATCGCCACGCTCGTTCTTCTGCCCAGAAGGTTCGCCTGGTAGCAGATCTTGTACGCGGTAAGAAAGTGTCGCAGGCTCTGGACATTTTGACCTACACCAACAAGAAAGCGGCTGTACTGGTCAAGAAAGTACTGGAATCTGCCATTGCTAACGCCGAACACAACGATGGCGCGGACATTGATGATCTGAAAGTCACGAAGATCTTCGTAGACGAAGGCCCAAGCATGAAGCGCATTATGCCGCGTGCAAAAGGTCGTGCAGATCGCATCCTGAAGCGCACCAGCCACATTACTGTGGTTGTGTCCGATCGCTGAGACTCTGGAGACTAGCAATGGGTCAGAAAGTACATCCTAATGGTATTCGCCTGGGTATTGTTAAACCCTGGAACTCTACCTGGTTCGCCAATACCAAAGAATTCGCTGACAACCTGGACAGCGACTTTAAAGTACGTCAGTTCCTGACTAAAGAACTGGCTAAAGCGTCCGTCTCTCGTATCGTTATCGAGCGTCCGGCTAAGAGCATCCGTGTGACCATTCACACCGCTCGTCCTGGCATCGTGATCGGTAAGAAAGGCGAAGACGTAGAAAAACTGCGCAAGGTCGTAGCGGATATCGCTGGCGTGCCTGCACAGATCAATATCGCCGAAGTCCGTAAACCGGAACTGGACGCTAAACTGGTTGCTGACAGCATCACTTCACAGCTGGAGCGTCGCGTGATGTTCCGTCGTGCGATGAAGCGTGCTGTACAGAACGCAATGCGTCTGGGCGCTAAAGGTATTAAAGTTGAAGTTAGTGGCCGTCTGGGCGGTGCTGAAATCGCGCGTACCGAATGGTACCGTGAAGGCCGCGTGCCGTTGCACACCCTGCGTGCTGACATTGACTACAACACCTCTGAAGCGCACACCACTTATGGTGTAATCGGCGTTAAGGTATGGATCTTCAAAGGCGAGATCCTGGGTGGTATGGCTGCTGTTGAACAACCGGAACCGGCTGCTCAACCTAAAAAGCAGCAGCGTAAAGGCCGTAAGTAAGGAGAGTCGCTGATGTTACAACCAAAGCGTACAAAATTCCGTAAAGTGCACAAAGGCCGCAACCGTGGTCTGGCGCAGGGTACGGATGTTAGCTTCGGTACTTTCGGTCTGAAAGCTGTTGGCCGTGGTCGTCTGACTGCTCGTCAGATCGAAGCCGCACGTCGTGCTATGACCCGTGCAGTTAAGCGTCAAGGTAAAATTTGGATCCGTGTATTCCCGGACAAACCAATTACTGAGAAGCCGCTGGAAGTGCGTATGGGTAAAGGTAAGGGTAACGTAGAGTATTGGGTTGCCCTGATCCAGCCTGGTAAAGTCCTGTATGAAATGGACGGTGTTCCGGAAGAGCTGGCCCGTGAAGCATTCAAGCTGGCAGCAGCAAAACTGCCTATCAAAACCACCTTTGTAACTAAGACGGTGATGTAATGAAAGCAACAGAGCTGCGTGAGAAAAGCGTTGAAGAGCTGAACACTGAGCTGCTTAACCTGCTGCGTGAGCAGTTCAACCTGCGCATGCAGGCAGCATCCGGCCAGCTGCAACAGACTCATCTGTTGAAGCAAGTGCGTCGTGATGTTGCACGCGTTAAGACTTTACTGACTGAGAAGGCGGGTGCGTAATGACCGATAAAATCCGTACTCTGCAGGGTCGTGTGACCAGCGACAAAATGGAGAAATCCATTGTTGTAGCTATCGAGCGTTTCGTGAAACACCCAATCTACGGTAAATTCATTAAGCGTACGACTAAACTGCACGTACATGACGAGAACAATGAATGTGGTATCGGCGACGTGGTTGAAATCCGCGAATGCCGTCCACTGTCCAAGACCAAGTCCTGGACCCTGGTTCGCGTTGTAGAGAAAGCGGTTCTGTAAGAACTTCTTCTCTGTAAAAACCCCCGCTTGCGGGGGTTTTTTCTTTTCTGCCTTCAGCAATTCCTCGCCACAACGCCTCTCTTTTTTCCTGATGCTGATCGCGATCAGGTTGATGCCTCTAATAATTCTTAAGATGTTCTTATGTTCAGCCGCGCTGAATATGCTTACACAGGGCGCGTGTAGCAAAGCCCTGCCTCGGGAAAAAGTTAGGGAAAGCTCTTATGCAAAATCAACCAGACCAGACTCGTCGGCTACTGCTGACATTACCGCTGCTCGCCGCCTCTTCCCGGCTGCTGGCCGCCGACGCAATGCAATCGTCTGCGAACAGCCATGCTCATTCGCCACAATCCGGACGCACGCTGCTGCTTAAGAACGCCGCGTTGATTGCCACTATGGATAAAGATCGACGAGAGATTAAAAACGGCAGCGTACTGATCAAGGACAACCTTATTCAGGCGGTAGGAAAAACAGAGGAATTGCCGGATACCGCCGACAGAGTGATCGATTTGCGCGGACATATTGTCATTCCAGGGCTAATCAACACTCATCACCATATGTACCAGAGCCTGACGCGCGTGATCCCGCCTGCGCAGGACGGCGAACTCTTTAAGTGGATTAGCAACCTTTATCCCATCTGGCAAAAAATTACCCCGGAAATGATCCGCATCTCCACCATGATGTCGATGACTGAACTCATCCTTTCCGGCTGCACCACTTCCAGCGATCACCTTTATCTTTATCCTAACGGCTGCCGGCTGGATGACAGCATCGAAGCCGCCGCCACAGTAGGGATGCGCTTCCACGCCAGCCGCGGCAGTATGAGTCTGGGGCAGAGTAAAGGAGGATTGCCGCCGGACTCATTGGTAGAGGAGGAAGCGGCGATACTTAAGGATACCCAGCGAGTGATTGAACGCTATCACGACGCCAGCCGCGGTTCGATGCTGCGTATCGTAGTGGCGCCCTGTTCGCCCTTCTCAGTTACTCAGGATCTGATGAGGGAATCAGCCAGTCTGGCGCGCAGCTATAAAGTCTCTATGCATACGCACCTGGCGGAAAATGAAAATGATGTGCTCTACAGCAAGGAGAAATTCAATCGCACGCCGGCGCAGTATGTTGAAGAGCTGGGCTGGGTAGGGCACGACGTCTGGCATGCTCACTGTGTGAAACTGGACGACTACGGTATCAGGCTTTTCGCCCGTACGGGTACCGGGATAGCGCATTGCCCCTGTTCCAATATGCGGTTGGCTTCCGGCATCGCGCCGATCAGGACGATGCTGGATGCAGGCGTGACTATAGGTCTGGGCGTGGATGGTTCCGCTTCCAACGATACGGCGGATATGATCGCGGAAGTGCGTCAGGCGTTGCTGCTGCAGCGGGTTGGATTCGGGCCCGACGCCATGACGGCCAGACAGGCGCTTGAGCTGGCAACACTGGGCGGCGCGAAAGTGCTAAACCGCGATGATGTCGGCGTCATTGCTCCCGGCATGATGGCGGATATCGCCGTTTTCGATCTCAATCAGCCTGGGCTGGCGGGTGCCATGCACGATCCGCTGGCCGCACTGGTCTTCTGTAACCCAGGAACGGTGGCCTGGAGCATAATCAATGGCCGGATAGTGGTGGAGAAGGGGCGTATGACGCAGCTGGATTCAGGCAAAATCCTGGCTCAGCACAACGCGCTGGCCGCCAGGCTCTATCCATAAAATGAAGAAATCGCGGTGAAGGGCGGCGCGAAAGCCGCCTTTTTATCGAGACACTTCCCAAATAGCAGCTTTAAAGCGCGATCAGGGTGAAGAAGTGTGCAGATTACGATTGCTACCGGATGAACAATTCCTTAGAATGTCGCGTTCCTCAAATCAGAGGTTCAAATATCGACTCGATATGAGTCGTTTATTTTTTCTACCCATATGCGAGCTGCGGTGTTATAATGCTGCGCCCTCAATAATGGGGCTTTTATACGACCTGAATCAGGTCCCGAAGTAGTAGTTGACATTAGCGGAGCACTAAAATGATCCAAGAACAGACTATGCTGAACGTCGCCGACAACTCCGGTGCACGTCGCGTAATGTGTATCAAGGTTCTGGGTGGCTCGCACCGTCGCTACGCAGGCGTAGGCGATATCATCAAAATTACCATCAAGGAAGCGATTCCTCGCGGTAAGGTTAAGAAAGGTGATGTGCTGAAGGCGGTAGTGGTGCGCACCAGGAAGGGTGTTCGTCGCCCGGACGGTTCTGTCATTCGCTTCGATGGTAATGCATGCGTTATTTTAAACAATAACAGCGAGCAGCCTATCGGAACGCGTATTTTTGGGCCGGTAACTCGTGAACTTCGTACTGAAAAGTTCATGAAAATTATCTCTCTGGCACCAGAAGTACTCTAAGGAGCGAAAAATGGCAGCTAAAATCCGTCGCGATGACGAAGTTATCGTGCTGACCGGCAAAGATAAAGGTAAGCGCGGTAAAGTTAAGAATGTCCTGTCTTCCGGTAAGGTCATTGTTGAAGGTATTAACCTGGTCAAGAAACACCAGAAGCCGGTTCCGGCTCTGAACCAGCCAGGTGGCATCGTTGAAAAAGAAGCCGCTATTCAGGTTTCCAACGTTGCGCTTTACAACTCTGCAACTGGCAAGGCTGACCGTGTAGGCTTTAGATTCGAAGACGGCAAAAAAGTCCGTTTCTTCAAGTCTAACAGCGAAACTATCAAGTAATTTGGAGTAGTACGATGGCGAAACTGCATGATTACTACAAAGACGAAGTAGTTAAGAAACTCATGACTGAGTTTAACTACAATTCTGTCATGCAAGTCCCTCGGGTCGAGAAGATCACCCTGAACATGGGTGTTGGTGAAGCGATCGCTGACAAGAAACTGCTGGATAACGCAGCAGCCGATCTGGCAGCAATCTCCGGTCAAAAGCCGTTTATCACCAAAGCACGCAAATCTGTTGCAGGCTTCAAAATCCGTCAGGGCTATCCGATCGGCTGTAAAGTAACTCTGCGTGGCGAACGCATGTGGGAGTTCTTTGAGCGTCTGATCTCTATTGCTGTTCCACGTATCCGTGACTTCCGTGGCCTGTCCGCTAAGTCATTCGACGGTCGTGGTAACTACAGCATGGGCGTTCGTGAGCAGATCATCTTCCCAGAAATCGACTATGACAAAGTCGATCGCGTTCGTGGTTTGGATATTACCATTACCACTACTGCGAAATCTGACGATGAAGGCCGTGCTCTGCTGGCTGCCTTTGACTTCCCGTTCCGCAAGTAAGGTAGGGTTACTTCATGGCTAAGCAATCGATGAAGGCACGCGAAGTCGTTCGCGTAAAACTGGCTGATAAATACCGCGCTAAACGCGAGGAATTAAAAGCTATCATCTCTAGTGTGAACTCTTCCGACGAAGATCGTTGGAATGCGGTTCTCAAGCTGCAAACTCTGCCGCGTGATTCCAGCCCGTCTCGTCAGCGTAACCGCTGCCGCCAAACTGGCCGTCCACATGGTTATGTGGGCAAATTCGGGTTGAGCCGTATCAAGCTGCGTGAAGCCGCCATGCGCGGTGAAGTACCTGGCTTGAAAAAGGCTAGCTGGTAATTACCAATTGAATCACGGGAGTAAAGACAGATGAGCATGCAAGATCCGATCGCGGATATGCTGACCCGTATCCGTAACGGTCAGGCCGCGAACAAAGTTGCGGTCACCATGCCTTCCTCCAAGCTGAAAGTGGCAATTGCCAACGTGCTGAAGGAAGAAGGATATATTGAAGATTTTAAAATCGAAGGCGACACCAAGCCAGAACTGGAACTGACTCTTAAGTATTTCCAGGGCAAGGCTGTGGTAGAAAGCATTCAGCGTGTAAGCCGTCCAGGTCTGCGTATCTATAAGCGCAAAGACGAACTGCCAAAAGTAATGGCTGGACTGGGTATCGCTGTTATTTCTACCTCTAAAGGTGTTATGACCGATCGTGCAGCGCGCCAGGCTGGTCTTGGTGGCGAAATTATCTGCTACGTAGCTTAACGGAGGAAAGAATGTCTCGTGTTGCTAAAGCACCTGTCGTCATTCCTGCCGGCGTAGAGGTAAAACTCGACGGTCAGGTTATTTCGATTAAAGGTAAAAACGGCGAGCTGACTCGTACTCTCAATAATGCTGTTGAAGTTAAGCATGCTGACAACGCTCTGACTTTCGCTCCGCGCGAAGGTTTCACAGACGGTTGGGCACAGGCTGGTACTTCTCGTGCATTGCTGAACAGTATGGTTATCGGTGTTACCGAAGGCTTCACTAAGAAGCTGCAGCTGGTTGGTGTAGGTTATCGTGCGGCCGTTAAAGGCAACGCTGTGAGTCTGGCCCTGGGCTTTTCTCACCCGGTTGAACACGCGCTGCCAGCGGGAATCACTGCTGAATGTCCAACTCAGACTGAAATCGTGCTGAAAGGCGCTGATAAACAGCTGATTGGTCAGGTTGCAGCCGATCTGCGCGCCTACCGTCGTCCTGAGCCTTATAAAGGCAAGGGTGTTCGTTACGCCGACGAAGTCGTGCGTACCAAAGAGGCTAAGAAGAAGTAAGGTAACACTATGGATAAGAAATCTGCTCGTATCCGTCGTGCGACCCGCGCACGCCGCAAGCTCAAAGAGCTGGGTGCAACTCGCCTGGTGGTACATCGTACCCCGCGTCATATTTACGCACAGGTAATTGCTCCTAACGGTTCTGAAGTTCTGGTTGCTGCTTCTACAGTAGAAAAAGCAATCAGTGAGCAACTGAAGTACACCGGAAACAAAGACGCCGCCGCCGCTGTTGGTAAAGCAGTCGCTGAGCGCGCAATCGAAAAAGGCATCACTGGTGTTTCTTTCGACCGCTCTGGTTTCCAATATCATGGTCGTGTCCAGGCACTGGCAGATGCTGCCCGTGAAGCTGGCCTACAGTTCTAAGGTAGAGGTGTAAGATGGCACACATCGAAAAACAAGCTGGCGAACTGCAGGAAAAGCTGATCGCGGTAAATCGCGTATCGAAAACCGTTAAAGGTGGTCGTATTTTCTCCTTCACTGCTCTGACAGTGGTAGGCGACGGTAACGGTCGCATCGGTTTTGGTTACGGTAAAGCGCGTGAAGTTCCAGCAGCGATCCAGAAAGCGATGGAAAAAGCTCGTCGCAATATGATCAATGTCGCGCTGAACAACGGCACCCTGCAGCACCCTGTTAAAGGTGTGCACACAGGTTCTCGTGTGTTCATGCAGCCGGCTTCTGAAGGTACCGGTATCATTGCCGGCGGTGCAATGCGCGCCGTTCTGGAAGTCGCTGGGGTTCATAACGTTCTGGCTAAAGCCTACGGTTCCACTAACCCGATCAACGTGGTTCGTGCAACGCTGGATGGCCTGGCCAACATGAATTCCCCAGAAATGGTCGCTGCCAAGCGTGGCAAATCCGTTGAAGACATTCTGGGGTAATGACCATGGCTAAGACTATTAAAATTACTCAAACCCGTAGTTCGATCGGACGTCTGCCGAAACACAAGGCAACGCTGCTTGGCCTGGGTCTGCGTCGTATTAACCACACCGTAGAGCGTGAAGACACGCCAGCTGTACGCGGTATGGTTAACGCGATTTCCTACATGGTTAAAGTGGAGGAGTAACAGATGCGTTTAAATACTCTGTCTCCGGCCGAAGGGTCTAAACACGCTTCCAAGCGTCTGGGTCGCGGTATCGGTTCTGGCCTCGGTAAAACCGGTGGTCGTGGTCACAAAGGTCAGAACTCTCGTTCTGGCGGTGGCGTACGTCGCGGGTTCGAAGGTGGCCAGATGCCACTGTACCGTCGTCTGCCGAAATTCGGTTTCACCTCTCGCAAATCTATGGTTACGACAGAAGTTCGTCTGTCTGACCTGGCGAAAGTTGAAGGCGGGATCGTCGACCTGAACACGCTGAAAGCAGCCAACATTATCGGTATTCAGATCGAATTCGCTAAGGTTATCCTGTCTGGCGAAGTCACTGTACCGGTAACGGTTCGCGGTCTGCGTGTCACTAAAGGCGCTCGTGCTGCAATCGAAGCTGCTGGCGGTAAAATTGAGGAATAAGTAGCAGATGGCTAAGCAACCGGGATTAGATTTTCAAAGTGCCAAAGGTGGTTTTGGCGAACTGAAACGCAGACTTCTGTTTGTGATTGGTGCGCTGATTGTTTTCCGCATTGGCTCTTTTATTCCAATCCCTGGTATCGATGCCACTGTACTTGCCAAACTGCTTGAGCAACAGCGTGGCACCATCATTGAGATGTTCAACATGTTCTCTGGTGGTGCGCTGAGCCGTGCTTCTATCTTTGCTCTGGGTATTATGCCGTATATTTCGGCCTCGATTATTATCCAGCTGCTGACCGTGGTTCATCCCGCGCTGGCAGAAATAAAGAAAGAAGGGGAGGCTGGCCGTCGTAAGATTAGCCAGTACACCCGTTACGGTACTCTGGTACTGGGCATATTTCAGTCTATCGGTATTGCTACCGGTCTGCCGAATATGCCTGGAATGCAGGGCCTGGTGTTAAATCCAGGCTTTGCCTTCTACTTTACCGCTGTTGTCAGCCTGGTCACCGGAACTATGTTCCTGATGTGGCTGGGTGAACAGATTACTGAACGCGGTATCGGCAACGGTATCTCAATCATAATCTTCGCTGGTATCGTTGCGGGTTTGCCGCCGGCCATTGGCCATACCATCGAGCAAGCGCGGCAAGGCGACCTGCACTTCCTCCTGTTGCTGTTGGTTGCAGTTCTTGTATTTGCAGTGACCTTCTTCGTTGTTTTCGTTGAGCGTGGTCAACGCCGCATTGTGGTGAACTATGCGAAACGTCAGCAAGGCCGTCGTGTCTATGCTGCGCAGAGCACACATTTACCGTTGAAAGTGAACATGGCAGGGGTTATCCCGGCAATCTTCGCTTCCAGCATTATCCTGTTCCCGGCGACCATAGCTTCATGGTTCGGGGGCGGAACCGGCTGGAACTGGCTGACGACTATTTCAATGTATTTGCAGCCCGGTCAACCGCTTTATGTGTTACTCTATGCGACTGCAATCATCTTCTTCTGTTTCTTCTACACGGCGTTGGTTTTCAACCCGCGTGAAACAGCAGATAACCTGAAGAAGTCTGGTGCATTTGTACCAGGAATTCGTCCGGGAGAACAGACGGCGAAGTACATCGATAAAGTAATGACTCGTCTCACGTTAGTGGGTGCGCTCTACATTACTTTCATCTGCCTAATCCCGGAGTTCATGCGTGATGCGATGAAAGTTCCATTCTACTTCGGCGGTACCTCACTGCTGATCGTAGTTGTTGTCATCATGGACTTTATGGCTCAAGTGCAAACTCTGATGATGTCCAGTCAATACGAGTCTGCATTGAAGAAAGCAAACCTGAAAGGCTACGGCCGTTAATTCAGGCGCTTGAGAAGTTACGGAGAGTAAAAATGAAAGTTCGTGCTTCCGTCAAGAAATTATGTCGTAACTGCAAAATCATCCGTCGTGACGGTGTCGTACGTGTGATTTGCAGCGCCGAGCCTAAGCATAAACAGCGTCAGGGCTAATATTTTTCTTGCAAAGTCGGGTTGAGCTGGCTAGATTAGCCAGCCAATCTTTTGTATGTCTATGCGTTTCCATTTGAGTATCCTGAAAACGGGCTTTTCAGCATGGGGCGCATATTTAAATAGTAGGAGTGCATAGTGGCCCGTATAGCAGGCATTAACATTCCTGATCATAAACATACCGTTATCGCTTTAACCGCGATCTTCGGCATCGGCAAGACCCGCTCACAGGCTATCTGTGCATCAACGGGAATCGCTGAAAATGTTAAGATCAGTGAGCTGTCTGAAGAACAAATCGACATTCTGCGTGACGCAGTTGCAAAGTTTGTTGTTGAAGGCGATCTGCGTCGTGAAGTCACCCTGAGCATCAAGCGTCTGATGGACCTTGGTTGCTATCGTGGTTTACGTCATCGTCGTGGTCTTCCAGTGCGCGGTCAGCGTACCAAGACCAACGCACGTACCCGTAAGGGTCCGCGTAAACCGATCAAGAAATAATCGGGGTGATTGAATAATGGCAAAGGCACCAGTTCGTGCACGCAAGCGTGTAAGAAAGCAAGTCTCTGATGGCGTGGCTCATGTCCATGCATCTTTCAACAACACCATCGTGACCATTACCGATCGTCAGGGTAACGCGCTGGGTTGGGCAACAGCCGGTGGTTCCGGTTTCCGTGGTTCTCGTAAATCTACGCCGTTCGCTGCACAGGTTGCCGCTGAACGTTGCGCAGACGCCGTGAAAGAGTACGGTATTAAGAACCTGGAAGTTATGGTTAAGGGTCCAGGTCCAGGCCGCGAATCAACGATTCGTGCTCTGAACGCTGCTGGTTTCCGCATCACGAATATTACTGATGTGACTCCGATCCCTCACAACGGTTGTCGTCCGCCGAAAAAACGTCGCGTATAACGCCCGTTTTTTAGGAATGTTGGAGAAAGAAAATGGCAAGATATTTGGGTCCTAAGCTCAAGCTGAGCCGTCGTGAAGGTACAGACCTCTTCCTGAAGTCTGGCGTTCGCGCGATTGATACCAAGTGCAAGATTGAACAAGCCCCTGGCCAGCACGGTGCGCGTAAACCGCGTCTGTCTGACTATGGCGTACAGTTACGTGAAAAGCAAAAAGTTCGTCGTATCTACGGCGTGCTGGAGCGTCAGTTCCGTAACTATTATAAAGAAGCAGCACGTCTGAAAGGCAATACCGGTGAAAACCTGTTAGCTCTGCTGGAAGGTCGTCTGGATAACGTTGTTTATCGTATGGGCTTTGGCGCCACTCGTGCAGAAGCACGCCAGCTGGTTAGCCACAAATCCATCATGGTAAATGGTCGCGTTGTTAGCATCGCTTCTTATCAGGTAACTCCGAATGACGTTGTTAGCATCCGTGAGAAAGCCAAAAAGCAGTCTCGCGTGAAAGCCGCTCTGGAGCTGGCTGAGCAGCGTGAAAAGCCAACCTGGCTGGAAGTTGATGCAACTAAGATGGAAGGTGTTTTCAAGCGCAAGCCTGAACGTACCGATCTGTCTGCGGACATTAACGAACACCTGATCGTCGAGCTTTACTCTAAGTAAAGCTTAGTACCAAAGAGAGGACACAATGCAGGGTTCTGTGACAGAGTTTCTAAAACCGCGCCTGGTAGATATCGAGCAAGTGAGTTCGACGCACGCCAAGGTGACCCTTGAGCCTTTAGAGCGTGGCTTTGGCCATACTCTTGGTAACGCACTGCGCCGTATTCTGCTTTCATCAATGCCGGGTTGCGCGGTGACCGAGGTTGAAATTGATGGTGTACTGCATGAGTACAGCACCAAAGAGGGTGTACAGGAAGATATCCTGGAAATCCTGCTCAACCTGAAAGGTTTGGCGGTAAGAGTTCAGGGGAAAGATGAAGTTATTCTTACTCTGAATAAATCTGGCATTGGCCCTGTGACTGCAGCCGATATCACCCATGATGGTGATGTCGAAATCGTCAAGCCGCAGCACGTGATCTGCCACCTGACTGACGAGAACGCGGCTATCAGCATGCGTATCAAAGTTCAGCGCGGTCGTGGTTATGTGCCGGCTTCTGCCCGAATTCATTCGGAAGAAGATGAGCGCCCGATCGGTCGTCTGTTGGTCGACGCCTGTTACAGCCCTGTAGAGCGTATTGCCTACAATGTTGAAGCAGCGCGTGTAGAACAGCGTACTGACCTGGACAAGCTGGTCATCGAAATGGAAACCAACGGCACTATCGATCCTGAAGAAGCGATCCGCCGTGCGGCAACCATTCTGGCTGAACAACTGGAAGCTTTCGTTGACTTACGTGATGTACGTCAGCCGGAAGTGAAAGAAGAGAAACCAGAATTCGATCCGATCCTGCTGCGCCCTGTTGACGATCTGGAATTGACTGTCCGCTCTGCTAACTGCCTTAAGGCAGAAGCTATCCACTACATCGGTGATCTGGTACAGCGTACCGAGGTTGAGCTGCTTAAAACGCCTAACCTTGGTAAAAAATCTCTTACCGAGATTAAAGACGTGCTGGCTTCTCGTGGTCTGTCTCTGGGCATGCGCCTGGAAAACTGGCCGCCCGCTAGCATCGCTGATGAATAACCCGATCACAGGTTAAGGTTTCACTGAGAAGGATAAGGTCATGCGCCATCGTAAGAGTGGTCGTCAACTGAACCGCAACAGCAGCCATCGCCAGGCTATGTTCCGCAATATGGCAGGCTCTTTGGTTCGTCATGAAATCATCAAGACGACCCTGCCTAAAGCGAAAGAGCTGCGTCGTGTAGTTGAGCCGCTGATTACTCTTGCCAAGACCGACAGCGTAGCTAATCGTCGTCTGGCATTCGCCCGCACTCGTGATAACGAGATCGTGGCAAAACTGTTTAACGAGCTGGGCCCGCGTTTCGCGAGCCGTGCCGGTGGATACACTCGTATTCTGAAGTGTGGCTTCCGCGCTGGTGACAACGCTCCGATGGCTTACATCGAGCTGGTTGATCGTCCAGAAGCTCAAGCAGAAGCAGCAGAGTAATTTCTGCCGCAATCTGGAAAAACCGGGCTTCTGGCCCGGTTTTTTTATATCCGTAATTTCCCCTCTTTTTCTTAACGCGCTATCCTGTCTGCTCCCTTCTCGTTCCGCGAGGTCGCTATGTGGTTATTTGACCAACTGGTAGAGCAACACATCTCTGAAGCCCAACAAAAGGGCGAATTCGACAATCTTCCCGGCAGCGGTAAAAAGTTGGAGCTGGATGATGACAGCCATGTTCCGCCTGAACTTCGGGCCGGCTACCGTTTGCTGAAAAACGCTGGCTATCTGCCGCCCGAGCTGGAGATGCGACGCGAAGCGGTTGAACTGAATGAACTGCTTGCCGGTATCCAACCAGAGGATGAGCGGTATTCGCAACATGCCAGGCGCCTTGCGCTGCTTGAAAGCAAATTGCGCCAGGCCGGAATGAGCACCGACTTTCTCAGAAATGAGTATGGCGAACGGCTGCAGCAGCGGCTTTTTGGAGATAAATAGTGTACAAAATTGGTCAGCTGGCGAAACTGGCGGACGTTACACCCGACACGATCCGTTATTACGAAAAACAGCAGATGATGGAGCACGAGATCCGCACGGAAGGCGGCTTTCGCCTTTATAGTGAAAACGATCTGCAGCGTCTTAGATTTATTCGCTACGGCAGACAGCTGGGCTTCAGCCTGGAGGCTATTCGCGAGCTGCTGTCGATCCGCGTCGATCCCGAGCATCACACCTGTCAGGAATCGAAAACCATTGTGCAGGCAAGGCTACAGGAAGTGGAAGGTATGATTGCTGAACTGCAGCGTATGCAGCGATCGCTAAAGCGGCTCAACGATGCCTGTTGCGGCACGGCTCACAGCAGCGTTTACTGTTCTATTCTGGAGACGCTGGAAAAAGGCGCGCTGGCGCCGGAAGCGGATTGATTTTTAGCCTTACTGCTTCTATATTCATTGCCGGATTAATTAAAAGGTAACCATGATGACCAAATATCAGCACCAAAAAGGCACTATTCGCGATAACGCGCTTGAGGCTCTCCTGCACGATCCGCTGTTCAGGGCGAGGATCGAAGCCAATAAAAAAGGCAAAGGTAGCTACCGGCGTAAAGCAAAACACGCAGCCCGGGAGGCCAGTGGTAAAGCGGACTTTACCACTGGCCTTCTGCTTTCAGGGCAGAAAAAAACCGCCGTGGAAGGCGGTTCTTATCGTAGCGTCGGTTTTATACCTGACCGTTTTTCTGCTTCAGCAGATCGCGGATTTCCGTCAGCAGCGTTTCTTCAGCGCTGATTTTAGGCGCTGGTTTTTCTACTTCTTTCTTTTTATGCAGCTTGTTCATCAGCTTGATAGCCAGGAAAATGGCGAAAGCGACAATTACAAAATCAAATACGTTCTGCAGAAAGATACCATATTGCATGACAACCGCTGGCGTATCACCGGCGGCGGGTTTCAATACCCAGCCAAACTGTTTGAAGTCGATCCCGCCAATCAATAATCCCAGCGGTGGCATAATAATATTCGCCACCAATGAAGAGACAATTTTACCGAATGCGGCACCGATGATTACGCCGACCGCCAGATCGACCACGTTGCCGCGCATAGCAAAATCGCGAAATTCTTTGAATAAACTCATTGTTTTCTCCTTTCCTGTGCCAATTGGTAAGTCTAACAAACGAACCGGCTTTTGCCATATCAGGTAGGGAGAAAAGCGCGATGGCTGCCGAAAACAGCAGCGGTAAGAGTATTAGCTCGCCAATCCCTGGCCGCGAACAGACATTCCTGTTTGGAAGGCTATAAGAAGAAGGGGCTTGGCTGGAACAGCCTTTCCACGTCAGGAACAAATTTCTTATCGGTCAGGAACATGATCACATGATCGCCTTGTTCGATGCGCAGATTATCGTTGGCGATCATCACGTCGTCGCCGCGGACGACCGCACCTATAATAGTGCCCGGCGGTAGCTTGATGTCGTCAATGGTTCGTCCAACCACGCGCGACGTGGTTTCATCGCCATGGGCGATCGCTTCGATCGCTTCCGCAACGCCGCGACGCAGTGAGGAAACGCCAACAATATCCGCTTTACGAACGTGGCTCAGCAGCGCGGAAATAGTGGCCTGCTGCGGCGAAATGGCAATATCGATCACGCTGCCCTGCACAAGATCCACATAGGCTTTACGCTGAATCAGCACCATCACTTTTTTCGCGCCCATCCTTTTCGCCAGCATGGCCGACATGATATTCGCTTCATCATCGTTGGTTATCGCGATAAAAAGATCTATCTGATCGATATGCTCTTCGGCCAGCAGCTCCTGATCTGAAGCGTCGCCATAGAACACAATCGTATTTTGCAGCAGCTCGGCCAGCTCGGCGGCGCGCTGCTGATTGCGTTCAATCAGCTTCACGCTGTAGTTCTTCTCCAGGCGCTGCGCTAGGCCCGAACCGATATTGCCGCCGCCTACAATCATGATGCGTTTATAAGGTTTTTCCAGACGCTGATATTCGCTCATCACTGCGCGAATGTGCTGGCTGGCAGCGATAAAAAAGACTTCGTCGCCGGCTTCCACAATAGTCGAGCCTTGCGGCCGAATAGGACGATCCTGACGAAAAATAGCGGCAACGCGCGTATCGATATGCGGCATATGTTCACGCATGGTCGCCAGTGGATTTCCTACCAAAGGCCCGCCGTAATAGGCTTTGACCACTGCCAGACTGACCTTGCCCTCGGCGAAGTTAACTACCTGCAGCGCGCCTGGATATTCGATCAGACGATAGATGTTGTCGATAACAAGCTGTTCGGGCGAGATCAGATGATCGATCGGCACCGCTTCCGGAATAAAAAGCTTCTCCGCATCACGCAAATAGTCTGGCGCGCGAATACGGGCGATACGGTTCGGCGTATTGAAAAGCGAATAGGCCACCTGGCAGGCGATCATATTCGTCTCGTCCGAGCTGGTTACCGCAACCAGCATATCGGCATCTTCCGCGCCCGCTTCACGCAGCACGCGCGGATGCGAACCGTGGCCCTGCACAACGCGTAAATCGTATTTATCCTGTAGCTGACGCAGGCGGCCGGAATCCGTATCCACCACGGTAATATCGTTGTTTTCACCTACCAGGTTTTCGGCAAGCGTGCCGCCGACCTGACCGGCGCCAAGAATGATGATTTTCATTGTGCTTCAGTCTGTTCAGGAGAAAGGATCGGGCCGGGAAAACCGGCCGCTACGTTATTTCTTTATCAGTTTCGCATAGTAAAAGCCGTCGCCGCCCTGAGCATCAGGAAAAACCTGAATCCCGGGCTGTTTTACATCACCCGTTTCCGTTAGCGTGGCATCGCTATGGCGAGTCAGGAAGTCCGCGATCTGCAGATGATTCTCTTCCGGCAGCACGGAGCAGGTGGCGTAGAGCAGCGTACCGCCTGATTTCAAATGCGGCCAGATAGCTTCCAGGATACGTTGCTGAACGGTGACCAGCTCCTGAATATCGCGATCGCGGCGCAGCCATTTGATATCCGGATGGCGGCGGATCACGCCGGTCGCCGAGCAGGGCGCATCCAACAGAATGCGGTCGAACAGCCTGTCGCCGCACCACTTTTCGGGAGTCGTGCCGTCGCCTATCTTCACTTCGGCGGTCATATTCAGGCGCTGCAGATTTTCGCTGACTCTGGCCAGGCGCTTCGCGTCGATATCAACGGCCATTACTTTGGCTTCAGGCGCCGCTTCCAGTATATGCGTAGTTTTCCCGCCCGGTGCGGCGCAAAGATCCAGAATACTTTCGCCGTTTTGCGGCCCCAGAAGCGCGACGCAACCCTGCGCGGAAGCATCCTGTACCGTCACCCAACCCTGATCGAAGCCGGGCAGCTGCGACACGGCGCAGGGCGTTTCCAACCGCAACGCATCGGGGTGAAGCGGATGAGGTTCGGCATCTTTGCCCGCTTCCTGCAGCAGCTTCAGCCAGGCTTCACGGCTATGATGCTGTCGGTTTACCCGCAGCCACATCGGCGGACGCTGATTATTAGCCTCCACGATCTGCTGCCATTGCTCCGGCCAGGCGGGCTGCAGCCTTGTCAGCAGCCATTTCGGATGCAGATGCCGCTGTTCGCCCTCAGCCATCGCCGTAGTCAGCTCGTCCTGTTTACGCTGGAACTGCCGCAGTACACCGTTAATCAGCCCTTTGAGCTGCTGTCGTTTGAGCGCAATCGCGCCTTCCACCGTTTCCGCCAGCGCGGCATGTGCAGGAATACGGGTGAACATCAGCTGATAAAGGCCAACCATAATCAGAAAATGTACGGCACGCTGTTTTCCGGTTAGCGGACGTTCCATCAGCTGACCGATAACCCATTCCAGCTGCGGCAGCGTGCGCAGGACGCCGTAGCAAAGTTCTTGCAGCAGCGCGGCGTCTTTCTCCGGCAGCGATTTTTGCGCGGCAGGGAGCACGTTGCTTAACGACTCTCCCTGCTCGACTACTTTTTCAATAGTCATGGCAGCCACGCTGCGCAGATTGGTATTTTTTTTCATAGGATCGCTTTAAAAATCGCCCGACGCGAGGCCGGGCGAAAGGTCAGGCAAGAAGAGTGCCGGGGTTAAACCATTCACGGCGGGAGTTAAGAAGATCCTGCGCTTTCATGGCTTTTTTGCCGGCAGGCTGTAGCTCTTCGATATTCAGTACGCCATCGGCGGTAGCCACCTGGATGCCGTTTTTATCCGCCTGAACGATTTCGCCAGGCTGTTTTGCGACGTGCGGCAGCACTGAAGCTTTCCAGACCTTCACCGGCTGGTCGTCAATGGTGAAATAGCTGACTGGCCACGGGTTAAAGGCGCGGATACAGCGTTCCAGTTGGGCAGCAGAGAGCGTCCAGTCCAGTTTAGCTTCTTCTTTACTAAGCTTTTCGGCATAGCTAACCAGCGCTTCATCCTGCACTTCCGGCTTCGCGCTACCGCTGGCAAGCTGCTCAAGCGTCGTCAGCATCCCCTGCGGCCCAAGTTCGGCAAGCTTCTGGTAGAGGCTGGCGCTGGTATCGGAAGGCTCAATCGGGCAGGCAAGCTTATACAGCATATCGCCGGTATCCAGCCCAACATCCATCTGCATGATAGTTACGCCGGTTTCCGCGTCGCCAGCCCAGAGCGAGCGCTGAATGGGCGCCGCGCCACGCCATTTAGGCAGCAAAGAGCCGTGTACGTTAATGCAGCCAAGACGCGGCATAGCGAGCACGGCAGCAGGCAGGATCAGACCGTAAGCCACCACGACCATGACGTCAGCCTGGAGCTCGGCGACCAGTCGCTGATTCTCTTCGGGACGCAGGGACTTCGGCTGGAACACAGGAATGCCATGCTGCTCAGCCAACTGTTTAACCGGGCTGGCCGTTAGCTTATTGCCGCGGCCGGCCGGCCGATCGGGCTGAGTGAAAACGCCTACTACTTTGTGGCTGGAAGACAACAGCGCGTCGAGATGACGCGCTGCAAAGTCAGGCGTGCCGGCAAAGATAATATTCAAAGAGTCGGACACGGGGTTCCCTTCTTCAGATGGTGATCAGTCCTGGGCACTCTGGCGATAGAGCTTTTCCAGCTTTTTGCGGATGCGATCGCGTTTTAGCGGCGACAGATAATCGATGAAAAGCTTGCCGACCAGATGATCCATTTCATGTTGAATACAGATAGCCAGCAGGCCGTCTGCTTCCAGCTCATAGCTTTTGCCTTCGCGATCCAGCGCACGAATTTTAACTTTTTCGGCGCGCGGCACCAGCGCCCGCTGTTCCGGGATAGAAAGACAGCCTTCTTCAATGCCGGTGTCGCCGCTTTTTTCCAGCAGCTCCGGATTAATCAGCACCAGGCGCTCGTCGCGGTTTTCAGAAACGTCGATAACGATAATGCGCTGGTGGATATCTACCTGCGTCGCCGCCAGACCAATGCCTTCTTCGGCGTACATGGTGTCAAACATATCATCCACGATACGCTGAATATCGGCGTTAACTTCGGCAACGGGCTTAGCGACGATGCGAAGACGATCGTCGGGATAATGTAATACCTGCAAAACGGACATAACTTTCCAGATTTGTGTTCAAGGAATAGGAGATTTATTCCTCTTATTGTAGACATTTCGCCTTGTGATTGACAGCATTCCCGCTACGTAACCAGAGCACAGGGCAGGGATGGCACTATGACGACAACGGAAGTTTGGCTGCGTCTGTCAGCCGTAAAACAGTTATCGGGTGCGCGGCGTGAAGATATCGCGGCCAGGCTGCGGCAAACTGCAGTCTTCGATAAAGAAGCGTTACTCCAGGCGGGGCTTACGCCTGAACAGAGCGGGGCGTTTCTCGCCTTCGATAAAACGGCCATTGAAAAGACGCAGGCATGGCTGGAGCAAGAGAATCATCACTATATCCCCTGCGACAGTAACGCTTATCCTGCTTTACTCAAAAATATCCCTGATTTTCCCGCCGCGCTTTTTGTGCAGGGCGATCCGTCGCTACTTATGACGCCGCAGATTGCTATCGTCGGCAGCCGTAACTGCTCTGCTTACGGCAGGAACTGGGGAACCTGTTTCGCGCAGACGCTGGCGTTGAGCGGCATTACTATTACCAGTGGCCTGGCGTTGGGGATAGATGGTGTCGCCCATCGTGCCGCTTTAGAAGTGGGAGGAAAAACGCTGGCGGTATTAGGCAGCGGCTTACAGCATATTTATCCTCGTCAGCATCTCTTGCTGGCAAAAGAGATTGTCGCTGCCGGCGGCGCGCTCGTTTCTGAGTTTCCTCTTGCCGCCGCGCCGCTTGCCTGGCATTTTCCCTGGCGTAACAGAATTATTAGCGGTCTTAGCCTTGGCGTGCTGGTGGTGGAAGCAGCTCTGAAGAGCGGCTCCCTGGTCACCGCCAGGCTGGCTCTGGAGCAAAACCGCGACGTCTACGCGCTGCCTGGCGCACTCGGCAATCCCGGTAGCGAAGGTACGCACTGGCTTATCCAGCAGGGCGCGCTGCTAACCGACCACCCCAATACCATCCTGGAGCAGCTGCAAAGCGATCTGCAATGGTTGCCGCTGATGGAAAATTCCACAATATATTCTGCTGACGAAGACATTAGTGCATTGCCATTTCCCGAGGTGTTGGCTAACGTAGGAGATGAGGTAACACCTGTTGACGTCGTCGCTGAACGAGCCTGCCAACCTGTGCCAGTCATCGTAGCTAAGCTGCTTGAGCTGGAGTTAGCAGGTTGGATTACAGCTGTACCCGGCGGCTATGTCCGATTGAGGAGGGCAAGCCATGTTCGACGTACTGATGTATTTATTTGAAACGTATATCCATAGCGAAGCAGAGATGCGCGTCGATCAGGATAAATTGACGGACGATTTAACCGATGCCGGTTTTCATCGTGAAGATATTTATAATGCGTTGAACTGGCTGGAAAAGCTGGCGGATTATCAGGATGGGCTGACGGCGCCTTTTATGCTGGCGGCGGATCCGCTTTCCATGCGGATCTACACCGAGGAAGAGAGCCAGCGGTTAGATGCCAACTGTCGGGGATTCATTCTGTTCCTGGAACAAATTCAGGTGCTGAATCTGGAGACCCGGGAGATGGTTATCGAGCGCATCATGGCGCTGGATACGCTGGAGTTCGATCTCGAAGATCTCAAATGGGTGGTATTGATGGTGCTGTTTAACATTCCCGGATGTGAAAACGCCTATCAACAAATGGAAGAACTTCTTTTCGACGTCAATGAAGGAATAGTGCACTGAAGAAATTCTTCGTGTCGTAAATGCTATGAATAAAACAGCGCTTTTCGCTGTGCGAAAAAACGAACCTTGCCCACAGTGCGGGGCGGAGCTGGTCATTCGCTCAGGAAAGCACGGCGCTTTCCTGGGCTGTTCGGCTTATCCCGAATGCGATTATATTCGCCCCCTTAAAAATCAGGCCGATGGCCACATCGTTAAAATACTTGAAGGGCAGTTTTGCCCGGTCTGTCAGGCGGAGTTGGCTTTGCGTCAGGGCCGCTACGGAATGTTTATCGGCTGTAGCCGCTATCCCGAATGCACGCATACCGAGCAGATCGACAAACCTGACGAAACTCCGCTGGTCTGCCCGCAGTGTCGGCAGGGAAAACTGGTGCAGCGGCGCTCGCGCTATGGCAAAACTTTTCACGCCTGCGAGCGTTATCCGGACTGCCAGTTTGCGGTAAACTTTACGCCGGTAGAGGGCGAATGCGAGTTCTGCCATTTTCCTCTTTTAATTGAAAAAAAGACCGCGCGCGGCGTCAGGCGCTTCTGCGCCAGCAAAGCCTGCGGCAAGCCAGTCACAGCAGGAAACAGCATTGAAGAATAACTTTCCGGCAGGTTCGTTAAACGCCTGCCTTACGCATCTGCAGCAGGATGAAGTGATCGCCTATCCAACCGAGGCCGTATTTGGTCTTGGGTGCAATCCCGACAGCGAAGCCGCCGTTATGGCCTTGTTGGCGTTAAAACAGCGCCCGGTTGAAAAAGGGCTGATACTGATCGCGGCAGATTATCAGCAGCTGCAGCCATACGTTGATGAAAAGCAGCTGAGTGCCGAACAGAAAGCGAAAATGTTCTCTTTTTGGCCTGGCCCGGTAACCTGGGTCGTGCCGGCCAACGCCGCTACGCCGCGCTGGCTGACGGGGCGCTTTGATTCTCTGGCGGTGCGGGTCAGCGATCATCCTCTTGTGCGCCAGCTGTGTGAGGCGTTTGGCCGGCCGCTGGTTTCAACCAGTGCCAATCTTACCGGCCTTCCACCTTGCCGCAGCGCAGCAGAGGTTCATCAGCAGTTCGGCGAAGCTTTCCCGGTACTGGCTGGAGACACGGGCGGCAGAACCAATCCTTCCGAAATTCGCGACGCTTTAACCGGCGAACTGATCCGACAGGGATAAACGATGCGGAATTTTGCAGTTTTTGGCAATCCAGTCAGTCACAGCAAGTCGCCGCGTATTCACCAGCTCTTTGCGGAGCAGATGAATATCGCCCATCCTTATGGTCGTATCTGTGCGCCAGTAGAAGGTTTTACACAGGCGATAGCGGATTTTGTCGCGCAAGGCGGCGCAGGCGCTAACGTTACGCTCCCTTTTAAAGAGCAGGCCTACAGGCTGGTGGATGTATTGAGCGAGCGCGCCTCGCTGGCTGGCGCAGTGAATACTATAAAGAAGTTGGAAGATGGACGGCTGCTGGGTGACAACACCGATGGCATCGGTCTGCTCAGCGATCTGGAAAGGCTGGCGATGATCAAGCCTGGCGATCGCGTGTTGCTGGTGGGCGCGGGCGGGGCGGCGCGTGGCGTTATTCTGCCTTTGCTCTCTTCTGGCTGTAGTCTGACTATTACTAACCGAACGCTGGCAAAAGCTCAGACGCTGGCTGAACTCTTTCAGCAGGCTGGTGAAATTGTCGCTCTGCCTGCGGAGCAGCTGGAAGGGATGCCGTTCGATCTGATTATCAACGCGACCTCCAGCGGCGTTGGCGGCGAAGTGCCTGCTATACCTGCTTCATTAATTAATCAGCATAGTCGTTGTTACGATATGTTCTACCAGGCTGGCGCGACGCCTTTCCTGCGCTGGTGTCGTGAACAGGGCGCCGTGATAATGGCGGACGGTCTGGGCATGTTGGTAGGGCAGGCGGCCTGGTCCTTCTTCCTTTGGCATGACGCGCTACCTGACGTTGAGCCGGTGATTGCCTTATTAAAGGCAGAGCTGCAGCAATGAATCAGGCCATCCTTTTCCCTGAAAGGGAATGGTGGGACGAAACGGCTAAAGCGATCTGCTTCCCGGCGCTGGTTAACGGCTTTCAGATCCTCTGCGCCATTAGCGACGAGTCTATGATTCGCCGGTATGGTAATGAAAAGACGGCGCTGGAGAACTTTCGTCAGCACCGCTGGGATTTGGAAGATGAGGCGGAAGAGGCAATCAAGGCCGAAAGTGAGGACGATCAGGGATGGATGTGGCTCTCCTGAGCCAGATAATCGTCTTTCCAGCTTACATAGTTATGTGAAGAGTAAAGCAGACCGCTGATTTCCGCTTCGGTAAGCGGTCTGATCTGTTTTACCGGACTGCCAAGATAGAGGTAGCCACTTTCCAGCCGCTTACCGGGCGGCACCAGACTGCCTGCACCAATCATCACATCCTCTTCTACTATGACGCCATCCAGTAAGATCGATCCCATTCCTACTAAAACACGATTACCTATCTGACAGCCATGCAGCATGGCCTTATGGCCCACGGTAACATCCTCGCCTATTACCAGCGGATAGCCTTGCGGATTGGCAGCAGATTTATGAGTGACGTGTAACACGCTACCGTCCTGAATATTACTGCGTTTACCGATGATAACTTTATTAACGTCGCCGCGAATGGCGACCAGCGGCCAAATGCTGACATCATCACCCAACTCCACATCGCCAACCACCACACTTGCCGGATCGACCATCACTCGTGCGCCGCATTGCGGAACTGTATCTTTATAAGGACGTAAATTTTGTGACATAACGAATTCTCTCTGCTGAAGGATCGTTGGATCGTACTATGACAGTCGTAGTTTTCCGTAAAATAGTGCTATTTTCGCTCACATTGTTTGATAACGAAACGATAAGCGCGAAAATTACACGGTCGAAAAGAAAGATCGAAAAAAGACTTGTGCAATTAAAACGGATCCCTATAATGCGCAACCACTGAGACGGCACAACGGTTTACACCAGCGGCTCAGCAGGTTCAGGAAGCTGAACCGCC
>NZ_JAKUMN010000007.1:222393-222496 GCF_037026505.1 Erwinia sp. CGal63 | reverse complement strand
GCAGGTTCGAATCCTGCACGACCCACCAGTGTAGAAAGGCGCCCTAAAGGCGCCTTTTTGCTATGCGCGATTCGGGCAGGGTTCGAACCTGCAGCAGGTCGAG
>NZ_JAKUMN010000007.1:0-222294 GCF_037026505.1 Erwinia sp. CGal63 | reverse complement strand
GTCGACCAACGGGAGACAGCGTTGCTGAAAGCAACGACCCGAAGGGCGAGGCGTTAGCCGAGTTATCCTGCACGACCCACCAGCCCTAAAGGCGCCTTTTTGCTATGCGCGATTCGGGCGGGGTTCGAACCTGCAGCAGGTTCGGGTCGACCAACGGGAGACAGCGTTGCTGAAAGCAACGACCCGAAGGGCGAGGCGTTAGCCGAGTTATCCTGCACGACCCCACCAGTGTAGAAAGGCGCCCTAAAGGCGCCTTTTTGCTTTTCCGCTTTTGTCGGTGAAGCTAGCTTAATGCGGCATTAAGCTCGGCCAGCGCGCCGGTAATAGTGGTCACGATGACCGGTACAGCAGAGGCTGAAGAGTCTTCGTTAACGCCGGATGCCAGGTTGGCCAGATCGTTCTGCAGGAAATGCAGCGTATCGGACAGGCCGGGTAAGATATTATAAATATCGGCGATTGAACTATTGGCGGAGCTCAGCAGGCCTACAAGCTGGTTTTTTTCCGTAAGTGCCGTTTGCAAATCCTGAAAGGTTTGCTGATTGGCGGTAATCACCCCCTGCCATTTTTTCACCAGATCCAAAGCGCCCGACAAACCGGATAGTCCGGCCAGGGAACCCAAACCGCTCAACAGGCTATAGCTCTTCTGCGCTTTATTCAGAGAAGCCTGATTGCTGGCAAGGGTGCTCTGCAGCGAAGAAAGCTGTGAAGTCAGCCCGGCAATCGTGGTCTGCAGAAGGTTGCCTGAACTCACCACGGAATCCTTCAAGGGTGCGATGGTCTGGATGGCGCTATCCACCGTCGCCGAAAATCCAGCAACGCTGTTTTTTAGCAGATCGCTGTATGTGGATGGCTTAGCGGCCTCTTCCGGCTTAATTTTACTGATTGCTTCGGTGGTCGAGGTGACGAAAGCCTTACCTTCCGTTTGCAGATCGGAAACGATAGCGGTGATCTGCGCCAGCGTCGTTTGCAACTGGCTGACCGAACTATCACTCCCCCCTTCCGTTACTGATTTCAGAGCAGAGGTAATCGAGTTAAGAGACAAAACAGACTGCGTTAATGTAGAAGACATAGGTAACCCCTTTATTAAGCATAATAAGGAAAATAGTTTTCAGGAACAGCTCCGGAAAAGAGCGCCCAATTTAAAGTATGTAAAGACCCATTCTGAATGAACGTTTTATAGCTTCACCCTCCTTTTACTATTGATGGCAGTAATTTTTATATTGATGGCCGTCCCTTGCTATAAACCCCGGTCAACCCCCTTAAAACTCACCACAGATCTTCTGCTCATCAGCAAAGCTGCATGAAATTTTAAAAAGAGATAAATTCCTTTTTTTATTATTAAAAAACATTCTCCGACTTATAAGTTATCTTCCTGAAGCTGTTAAATTTTAAAGGCCAAAAGAAACGTCAGGTACGAATTAAGGTATAACAATTTCTTTATAAATCAGTCAATTGCGTACGCAGCCTATCGGATTTTCCTTATAGAGTTAAGACGGGGATATCAATAAAAATCGATAAAAATCAAGGAAAATGCCTGAATCATCCTCAGTAAAATTATTATTGGCTCTTTTTTTATTTTCATCAACGAAGAATTATTCAGATGAAGCAGAAGAGGATATTTTGTGGCTTGCTTTACCTGTTAGCCCAGGCAGAGGAATGGCAGGATTAAGGGCGCTGCGTCCTGTTATTTTATAAATAATACACAGATAAAATTTTGGCCTAATCCTTTTCAACCTGCTGGTTCTCGTTAAGGATCATGCGCTCTTTTATATAGAGCGGGCGACAGCGCCGATACTAAACCGCAGCTGAGAAACTATGTCAGCAGCATAAACTGCCTGTTATTCGTCCGGCTACGCCTCGCTTTCGAATTCTTATCACTAATTTTACGATTTACGCGTTCAAGCTTGCCTGCCTGCTTACCGATAACCGTATTGGTTTATTACAAAGGAGACAGCAATGACAACTATTACTACCAGCACCCATACCTCTATCGGTTCCGGTGGCTCGGGCGGCGGTTCCAGTTCACAGATTGCGGCGCTGAACAAGCAGATTACCCAGCTGCAAACGCAGTTAAAGAATCTGGGTACAGATACTACCATGACGGCAGAGCAGAAAACGGAGCAGGAACAGCTGATCAAAAACCAGATCCAGATGATTGAAGCGCAAATAGCCCAGCTTGAGCAGGCCCAGGCGCAGAAAGCACAGGATAAGCAGGAGACGAAGCAGGATACAGCCTCGGCCTATAGTAAAGTCGCCGATGGCGTAAACCGGCCGACAGCGACTAACTCGCTCAACGTTTATATCTAAAAGGCTGGCACAAGCGTGCGTTGCCGCGTCAGCAGGAGAGCCTGCTGACGCACTTCCTGCCAGATCGCTTCCGCTGCGGGCGTCAGCGAGCGGTTTTTTCGCCGCACCAGCATAATCGAACGATTGATTTCCGGCGTTATTCTTCTGACCAGCAGCGGCCTGCCCTGCGGGAGCGGCAGCGCCAGCGCGGGCAAAATGCTGATGCCAATCCCCGCCTCCACCATAGGATAGAGCGTGGCCGGATGGCCGATCTCCTGCACTATTTCCGCCTGAACCTGCTGGAGACGTAGCGCTTCGTCGATCAATACCCGGCTACCCGAAGAATAGTCCTGCAGCACCAGCTGGCGGCGATTCAGCATTTGCCAGCTGACAGCCGGCGCGGCGGCAAGCGGATCGTCCTGCCGGCAAAGCAGCAAGAAAGGTTCCTCCAGGATCGCTTCGCACTCAAAGTCCTCTGCCTGAAGCGGCCCGATGGCGATGCCGAAATCGACCTCGGCGTTGCGGATGCTCTGCAATACCCACTGCTGCGGCCTGTCGCGAAGCATTATTTTGATGTCAGGGAAATTTAACTGGCTGGCCGCAAGGCACTGCGGCATCAGATGGGCGGAAATAGTCTGGCTGGCGGCTACCCTGACCGTTCCGCTGCGCTGCTGTCCGTAGCTGCGCACATCCAGCAGCGTGGTGTTGAGCTCTTCCAGCAGACGCTCAAGACGGCTGGAGAGCTGCACGCCGGCTTCAGTCAGTACCACTTCGCGCGTGGTGCGATCCAGAAGGCGGATGCCGATTTCGTTTTCCAGCTCCTTCACGCTATGGCTGACCGCCGACTGGCTTAAGCCTATCATCTGGCCCGCCTGGCTGAAGCTGCCCTGCTGCGCGACCGCGACGAAAACCCGTAGCTGCCTTAAGGTGTAATTCATCGATTACGCTCATATATGAATTCAATAAATCAATTTTATTTCTAAACCCTTCTGGCGCACAATAGCGCGATTGATTTATTAACGAGGCATTAACATGCGTTTTCTCCGGCTCGACCCCATGATGGTTAAACTGATTATCACCGTGCTGCTGGCAACGTTTCTGCCCGCTCGCGGCCACTTTGTCACCTTCTTTGAGTGGCTGACTACCGCCGCCATCGCGCTGCTGTTTTTTATGCACGGCGCCAAGCTGTCGCGTGAGAAAATTATCGCTGGCGGCGGCCACTGGCGGCTGCATCTTTGGGTCATGATCAGCACCTTCGTGCTTTTTCCCCTGCTTGGCCTGCTGTTTGTCTGGTGGCATCCGCTGCCGGTCGGCGTGGAAATCTATACGGGCTTTCTTTATCTCTGCATTCTGCCCGCTACCGTTCAGTCAGCTATCGCCCTGACTTCGCTTGCAGGCGGTAACGTGGCGGCGGCGGTATGCAGCGCTTCCGCTTCCAGCCTGCTGGGCGTGTTTATTTCGCCGCTGCTGGTCGGGCTGGTGATGAACGTGCATAACGACGCCGCCAGCGGCAGCTTTGCGCAGATTGGCAATATTATGCTGCAGCTGCTGGTGCCTTTCGTGCTGGGCCATATTTCTCGCCGCTGGATAGCGGAATGGGTTGAGAGGCATCGTAGCCTGATTGGCAAAACGGATCAGGCTTCCATTCTGCTGGTGGTGTATTCCGCCTTTAGCGAGGCGGTGGTAAACGGCATCTGGCATCGCGTCGGCGCGCTGACGCTGCTTTATATCCTGGTCGGCAGCCTGGGCATTCTGTTTGTGGCGCTGGCGATTAATCTGCTGGCCGCGCGCCTGTTTGGCTTTAACCGCGCTGACGAGATTACGATTCTGTTCTGCGGCTCGAAAAAGAGCCTGGCTAACGGCGTGCCGATGGCGAACATTCTGTTCCCTTCTGCGGCGGTGGGGATTATCGTGCTGCCGCTGATGATTTTTCACCAGGTGCAGCTGATGGTCTGCTCAATGCTGGCGCAGCGCTATAAAAGGGCGGGCGAAAAACAGGTGGAGAGCCAGAAGAAAACCGGCAAGGCGGTGATTGAATCGCAGAAATAAGAGGGATTGGGGGAACGGCGTTCCCCCGCTTTATCAGGCTTTTCTCAACGGCTTAATCAGCCCTTCCAGTCCTTCAACCTTGATCGCCAGCGTCAGACGCATCAGCTCGCCCAGGTGGCCTGCCGGAAACTCATCCTTGCGGGCGAACCACAGCAGATAGGGTTCCGGTAAATCTATCAGCAAACGCCCTTTGTATTTACCAAAGGGCATTTCGGTTGTGGCAATTTCAATCAGGTGCTCTTTTTCCATTTACTCACCCAGCAGTCGCATCATCTCCGTTTCGTCGATAACCGCAATGCCTAACTCCTGCGCCTTAGCCAGTTTGGAGCCTGCCGCTTCTCCGGCAATCACCAGGTCGGTCTTTTTCGAAACGCTGCCGCTAACCTTAGCGCCAAGCGCGGTCAGCCTGTCTTTGGCCTCGTCGCGCGACAGCTGCGTCAGCGAACCGGTCAGCACCACGGTTTTACCGGCGAAGGGACTGTCGATCTCTTCCGCTTTCACCACAGCAACCGCGGGCCAGTGAATCCCGGCCTCCTCCACCAGCTGGCGGATAACCTCGCGATTGCTCTCCTCGTCCATGAAATTCCGTACATGGGCGGCCACCACCTTACCGACATCCTGCACGGCGATCAACGCGTCCAGATCGGCGCTGATAATACTCTCCAGCGAGCCAAAGTGCGCGGCGAGGTTAGCGGCCGTGGCTTCGCCCACTTCCGTGATGCCCAGCGCATAGAGAAAACGCGCCAGCGTGGTCTGCTTCGATTTTTCCAGCGCGTCCACAACGTTCTGCGCCGATTTCGGCCCCATGCGGTCAAGACCGGTCAGCTTGCCCGCCGTGAGTTTATAGAGATCCGCCGGTGTTTTGACGTACTCTTTCTCCACCAGTTGGTCGATGATCTTATCGCCCATGCCGTCCACGTCCATCGCGCGACGGGAAACGAAGTGCTTTAACGCCCCTTTGCGCTGCGCGCCGCAAATCAGACCGCCGGTGCAGCGCGCTACGACCTCGCCCTCTACGCGCTCCACGTCAGAGCCGCAGACCGGACAGTGCGTCGGGAAGACCACCGCTCTGGCGTCCGCCGGGCGCTCCGCTTCAATGACGCCGACCACCTGCGGAATAACGTCGCCCGCACGGCGGATCACGACCCGATCGCCGATACGCAGGCCCAAACGGTCGATCTCGTCCGCATTGTGCAGCGTGGCGTTACTGACCATAACGCCCGCAACCTGTACCGGCTCCAGCCTGGCAACCGGCGTAATCGCACCCGTACGACCAACCTGGAATTCCACGTCGCGAACCTGGGTCATCTGCTCCTGAGCCGGGAATTTAAACGCTATCGCCCAGCGCGGCGCGCGCGCCACAAAGCCCAGTTGCTCCTGCAAATCCAGCGAATCTACCTTGATGACCACGCCGTCAATGTCGAACCCCAGCGTGGCGCGATCCTCTTCTACCTTACGATAGAAAGCCAGCACCTCTTCCGGCGAATAACAAAGACGCAGGCGATCGCTGACCGGCAATCCCCAGGCCTTAAACTGCTGAAGTCGCCCAAGATGGCTGCGCGGCATGTCGCCGCCTTCCAGCAGGCCCAGACCATAGCAAAAGAAGGTCAACGGACGCTTCGCGGTAATACGAGGATCGAGCTGGCGCAGCGATCCGGCCGCAGCGTTGCGCGGATTGGCGAAAACCTTGCTGCCCGTACGGCGCGCTTCTTCGTTCAACGCTTCAAATCCCGCCTGCGGCATAAAGACTTCGCCGCGTACCTCGACCCGCGCCGGAATATTGTCGCCGCGTAACCGCAATGGAATGGCGCGGATGGTGCGCACGTTAGCAGTAATATTTTCGCCGGTCGTGCCGTCGCCGCGCGTCGCCGCCCGCACCAGCAGACCGTTTTCATACAGCAGGCTAACCGCCAGGCCATCCAGCTTCAGCTCGCAGCAGAAGGTAATCTCTTCAACGCTTTTCAGCCTGTCCTGCACGCGTTTGTTAAAGGCCAGGTAGCTCTCTTCGTCAAAAGCGTTATCCAGCGACAGCATCGGAATTTCGTGGCGTACCTGTTCAAAGGCGCTGAGCGGCGCAGCGCCTACGCGCTGGGTCGGCGAATCGGGCGTAATGAGCTCGGGATGCGCCTCTTCCAGCTTACGCAGTTCGCCCATCAGCCGGTCGTACTCGGCGTCCGGCACTACCGGTTCGTCAAGCACATGGTACTGATATTCGTAATGGCGGAGCGTGGTTTGCAGAGCGATAATTTTGTCTTGTACGGATTCCATAGCGGCACCATAGCGATAAAAAACCCCCGACTGGCGGGGGTCTTGTACAGAGAGGAAGGCGTGCCGTTAACTCAGGCGTTCGCCTCTATAACGTCACGGATACGGTTTTTATAGGTTTCCAGCTTCTGCGGCGTCATCATACGGCGCTCGTCATCCAGTACCACGCCGCCGACATCATCGGCGATGCGCTGAGCCGACTGCAGCATCAGCTTGAAGTTCTGATTCGCGTCGCCGTAAGAAGGCACCATCATAAAGATAGAGACGCCAGGCGTGGAAAAATCCGCCATCTCGTCAGGATTGAACGAGCCAGGCTTCACCATATTCGCCAGGCTGAACAGCACCGGGCCGCTGCCGGCAGGACTGAGGTGACGGTGGAAGATATTCATTTCACCGAACTGGAAACCCGCCTGCAGTACGCCCTGCAGCAGCGCTTCGCCGTTCAGCATACCGCCAGCGTGCGCGCTGACGTGCAGCACCAGCACCGTCTCTTTGGGTTTTTCCTGCGGCGCGGCAGGACGCTCAGGCTGCGGCATCGGTTCCGGCTCTGATTCCGGCTCGTCGACGACGGGTGCGGAATGGACAGGCGGCTGCGGCTGCACCGGCGGCGGAGATTGAACCGGCGGCTGCGGCTGAACCGGTTTTTGCTGCGCGACAGGTTGAGGCTGCGCGGCAGGCTGAACCGCTTCCGGCTGCCTGCGGCTTACCGGCGCCCGCGGTTCATCATCGTAATCGGCTTCATCCGGCAGCTCGCCGCCAAACAGCGGATCCAGCTCCGGCGATTCGTCGACGGGCTGCTGATGGCGGACAGGTTCCGGCTGGGCGCGCGGTCGGGTCGGGCGCGGTGCCGGCTCGTCAAAGCCACCGACAACCGGTTCGTCATCTTCCGTATTGCGCGCGCGTGGGCTTTTGCCACGAGCGGCGCCCGCGTCATCATCGACGTCGTCAAAAGCCTCTTCTCTATCCTGTTTTAAACGTTTATGAGGACGATCGCGAAAAACGGACGAGCGCTCTTTACGGCTGGTCCAGAAGCCGTGAAGCAGAAGCGCTATTATAGCGATCGCGCCAACAACGATTAATATCAGACGCAAATCCTGCATCATTGTATTCTCTGTTGTTCCAATACCTTGCCACCGCGGCAAACTTTATCCCCTAACTGTATTTGCCCGGCTGCACAAGTGCAAGTCCGTGCACTATTTTCTGACAAATAAGCGTGAAACGACATGTTTATTTGCTGTTTTTTCGCGCAAATCTCTTCTGACCAGCGTAAACGGCTGAGTTATGATAGCCGCGCACAGCTTGTTAATTTTAAGGAAAGCACATCATGGCTATCAACCGTACCGGCGCTTCCGGCACAGGCCTTCACTATTTTGCCCAGGGCTGGCAGCTGATCCGTCTGCCCGGCATTCGTCGTTTTGTCATCGTGCCGCTGGTGCTTAACTTTTTGCTGATGGGCGGCGCTTTTATCTGGCTCTTTTACAAACTGGGACAGTGGCTGCCCGCGCTGATGTCTCGGATACCGGACTGGCTGCAGTGGCTTAACTACCTGTTCTGGCCGCTGACGGTTATTTTCGTCCTGCTGGTGTTCAGCTACTTTTTTTCCACCGTGGCCAACTGGATAGCGGCGCCTTTCTGCGGACTGCTGGCCGAGCAGCTGGAAGCCCGGCTTACCGGCAAGCCGATGCCCGACAGCGGGTGGGCCGGCATGGTGAAGGATATTCCGCGCATCATGAAGCGCGAGTGGCAAAAGCTAGCCTGGTATCTGCCGCGTGCGCTGGTATTGCTGCTGCTCTATTTCGTGCCGGGTTTTGGGCAGACGGTCGCGCCCGTGCTCTGGTTCCTCTTCAGCGCCTGGATGCTCTCTATTCAGTACTGCGACTATCCGTTTGATAACCACAAAGTCAGCTTCCGGCAGATGCGCACATCGCTAAAACAGCACAAAACGGATGTGATGCAGTTTGGCGCGCTGGTCAGCCTCTTTACCATGATTCCGATTCTGAACCTGGCCATTATGCCGGTAGCCGTTTGCGGCGCGACCGCCATGTGGGTCGATCGCTATCGCAGTACGCTGGGACTGGTGAAATAAGGCTTATGCTTTTTCCTTTACCCTTATTGCTGCAGAACATATGCATATACTATTTCTTCACTTCCTTGAAAAAAGGAACCGGGTATGCTTGAGGCAGATTCCAATTTTCAAACAGTTAAGGACGGGTTATGAGTAAGATCTACGAAGACAATTCGTTAACTATCGGCCATACGCCTCTGGTTCGCCTGAACCGTATCGGTAACGGACGCATTCTGGCTAAAGTCGAGTCACGTAACCCGAGCTTCAGCGTCAAGTGCCGTATCGGCGCCAATATGATTTGGGACGCGGAAAAAAGAGGCATTCTGAAACCTGGCGTTGAACTGGTTGAACCCACCAGCGGCAACACCGGTATCGCGCTGGCCTACGTGGCCGCCGCACGCGGCTATAAGCTTACCCTGACCATGCCGGAAACCATGAGCGTGGAGCGCCGCAAGCTGCTGAAAGCGCTGGGCGCGAATCTGATTCTGACGGAAGGCGCTAAAGGCATGAAGGGCGCTATCGCCAAAGCGGAAGAGATTGTCGCGGGCGATCCTGATAAGTTCGTTCTGCTGCAGCAGTTTAGCAACCCGGCTAACCCGGAAATTCATGAAAAAACCACCGGCCCGGAAATCTGGGAAGACACTGATGGTGAAGTCGACGTCTTTATCGCTGGTGTAGGGACAGGCGGTACGCTGACCGGCGTCAGCCGCTATATCAAGAACACCAAAGGTAAAAAGGATCTGATCACCGTGGCGGTAGAGCCGACGGATTCGCCGGTAATCGCTCAGGCGCTGGCTGGCGAAGAGATCAAACCTGGCCCGCATAAGATTCAGGGCATCGGCGCCGGCTTTATTCCGGGCAACCTGGATTTGAACCTGGTCGATCGTGTGGTCGCGATCACGAATGAAGAGTCCATCTCCACGGCGCGTCGCCTGATGGAAGAGGAAGGTATCCTGGCCGGTATCTCCTCTGGCGCTGCGGTCGCCGCCGCGCTGAAACTGCAGGAAGATGAGGCTTTCGCCAATAAAAATATCGTGGTGATCCTGCCCTCTTCCGGCGAGCGTTATCTGAGTACGGCGCTCTTTGCCGATCTTTTTACCGAGAAAGAGCTGCAGTAACGGCATCGTCAGGTTAAAAAAGTCTGAAAAAGCACCCATAAGGGTGCTTTTTTGTGGAGCACATCAAATTTTTGCCACTTCCCGGATTGCTTTTACCGAGGAGTGTCTGGTATCTAAGCAACCAATTATTTCGAACCTCAAAATTAATCGCCGCGTGAATTGCCTGGCGCTGAATCGATTTACCGGTTTGGCGTGTTTGCGGAAAGCACGGCATAATGAGGAAGGAAAAAGCGCAGCCGGTGAGTGCCGCCGCTTGCGTATCTGTCAATTTTTAGCGCGCTTCCGGCACGTTGCTACACGCGAGCCCGCGCAAGACATTCAGGCCAAAGTTTCGCCGCCAGGCCAGGCTTTGGAATAACGCCAAATAAATAAAGTTGGGGAAACAGCATGTTCCAGCAAGAAGTTACTATCACCGCACCTAACGGTCTGCATACCCGCCCTGCCGCTCAGTTCGTGAAAGAAGCGAAGGCTTTCGTCTCTGAAATCACCGTGACCTCCAACGGCAAATCCGCCAGCGCCAAGAGCCTGTTCAAACTGCAGACGCTGGGCCTGACTCAGGGCACCGTGGTTACGCTGTCCGCTGAAGGCGAAGACGAGCAGAAAGCGGTCGAGCACCTGGTCAAACTGATGGCGGAACTCGAATAAGCGTTAGCTTTTTCAACGCGACAGGTACTTTACTGCAACATAATTGATCGCGGACAGCATGTCCGCGTTATTGTTTTCATAAAGTGAAGCGCCTGTCAGCTGCGGGCGACCGCCGGATTCCTTACCGGCGCCGGATTCGCCGCAGCGTCTCGCTCGCGATTATCAGTTATTAAAAAGGTAGGGTTATGATTTCAGGCATTTTAGCATCACCGGGTATCGCTTTCGGCAAAGCGCTTCTGCTGAAAGAAGATGAAATAGTCATCAACCGGAAAAAAATTACTACCGACCAGGTTGAGCAGGAAGTTCAGCGTTTTCTCGAAGGTCGCAGTAAAGCCGCCACGCAGCTTGAAGCGATCAAAATCAAAGCCGGCGAAACCTTCGGTGAAGAGAAAGAGGCCATCTTCGAAGGCCATATCATGCTGCTGGAAGATGAAGAGCTTGAGCAGGAAATCATAGCCCTGATTAAAGACGAGCTGGCTTCTGCCGACGCCGCGGTTTACTCCGTTATCGAAGGCCAGGCCAAAGCGCTGGAAGAGCTGGACGACGAATATCTGAAAGAGCGCGCGGCCGACGTGCGCGATATCGGCAAGCGTCTGCTGCAGAACATTCTCGGCCTGCATATCGTCGATCTCAGCGCCATCGCCGAAGAAGTGCTGCTGGTCGCTAAAGACCTGACGCCATCGGAAACCGCGCAGCTGAACCTGAACAAGGTGCTGGGCTTTATTACCGATTTGGGCGGTCGTACTTCGCACACCTCTATTATGGCGCGTTCTCTGGAGCTGCCCGCTATCGTGGGTACCGGCGACGTCACCACTCAGGTGAAAAATGGCGATTATCTGATTCTTGATGGCGTAAACAACCATATTTACGTCAATCCAACGCCTGAGCAGATCGAAGAGCTGAAAGCTATCCAGAACCAGTACGTGACGGAAAAGAACGATCTGGCCAAGCTGAAAGATCTGCCCGCTATCACGCTGGACGGTCATCAGGTCGAAGTCTGTGCCAATATCGGTACGGTACGCGATGTGGCTGGCGCAGAGCGCAACGGCGCGGAAGGCGTAGGCCTCTACCGCACCGAATTCCTGTTTATGGATCGCGACTCGCTGCCGAGCGAGGAAGAGCAGTTCCAGGCTTATAAAGCCGTAGCGGAAGCGATGGGTTCGCAGGCCGTTATCGTGCGTACCATGGATATCGGCGGCGACAAAGATCTGCCGTACATGAATCTGCCGAAAGAAGATAACCCGTTCCTGGGCTGGCGCGCCATTCGCATCGCTATGGATCGTCCGGAAATCCTGCATGCCCAGCTGCGCGCCATTCTGCGCGCGTCCGCTTTCGGCAAACTGCGCATTATGTTCCCGATGGTGATTTCCGTTGAGGAAGTCCGCACGCTGAAAGCCGAGCTGGAGACGCTGAAAGCGCAGCTGCGAGCGGAAGGCAAAGCCTTTGACGAGCAGATTGAAGTTGGCATTATGGTGGAAACACCCGCTTCAGCCGCAATCGCGCATCATCTGGCGAAAGAAGTCGATTTCTTCAGTATCGGCACCAACGACCTGACGCAGTACACGCTGGCGGTGGATCGCGGTAATGATTTGATTTCGCATTTGTACAACCCAATGACCCCTTCCGTGCTGACGCTGATCAAGCAGGTTATTGATGCATCTCATGCTGAAGGGAAATGGACAGGGATGTGTGGTGAGCTGGCGGGCGATGAACGTGCTACACTACTGTTACTGGGAATGGGGCTGGACGAATTCAGCATGAGTGCCATTTCTATCCCGCGCATCAAAAAAATTATTCGTAATACGAATTTTGAAGATGCTAAGGCGTTAGCAGAACAGGCTCTGGCTCAACCGACAGCGGAAGAGTTAATGAACCTGGTCAACAAGTTCATTGAAGAAAAAACACTCTGCTGAGATCCAGAAGCGCTGGCCAAATATTACTGCTTAGGAGAAGATCATGGGTTTGTTTTCAAAACTTTTTGGCGATAAGTCAGATACCGCATCTGGCGCCATTGAGATCGTGGCACCGCTGTCCGGCGAAATCGTAAACATTGAAGACGTACCGGACGTTGTGTTTGCGGAGAAAATTGTTGGCGACGGCATCGCTATCAAACCTGCCGGCAATAAAATGGTGGCGCCTGTTGACGGCACCATTGGTAAAATCTTCGAAACTAATCATGCATTTTCCATTGAATCGGATAGCGGCATTGAGCTGTTCGTTCACTTCGGGATTGACACCGTTGAACTGAAGGGAGAAGGCTTTAAGCGTATCGCTGAAGAAGGCCAGAAGGTGAAGAAAGGCGACGTCGTTATCGAGTTCGACCTGCCTCTGCTGGAAGAAAAAGCGAAATCCACGCTGACGCCGGTGGTTATCTCTAATATGGATGAGATCAAAGAGCTGGTGAAGCTGACGGGTAGCGTTACCGTAGGCGAAACCCCGGTGATCCGCATCAAAAAGTAAGCCGCCGCGCCTACACAAAAAGCCGTCTGAGCAATCAGGCGGCTTTTTTTTCAGGCAAACACGTCGCGCAGGCTCGGCGTTTCCTCCACGTCATGCAAGTCCAGCTCCTGTTCCAGCACGTCCATATGATGGCTCATCAGCTGCTGTGCAAGATCGCCGTCTCCCGCCTGCAGCGCGCAGATTATCGAATCATGCTGATCGCAATGGCAGGAAGGATTTTCGTTACGCTGATAGAGCGCGACAATCAGCGAGCTGCGTACGGTAAGGTTAGTGAGAATTTCCATCAGCACGCGGTTGTTGCTGATTTTCGCCAGCAGCAGATGAAACTGCGTCAGCTGCCGGACAATTTCCAGCCGGTTGTCGCTGGCTATCGCCGCTTTTTCCGCCTGACGCTGCGCCTCCAGCTCATGGCGATAGCGCTGCATGGTTTCCGCCGTGATCCCGGAGATAATGGCGCTTTCCACCGCTCGCCGCGCGGTAAAAATTTCACGCGCCTCGCGAGCTTCCGGTTTGGCGACCATCGCGCCGCGATGCGGCTCAATAGTGACGATATGTTGCATCGCCAGACGCTGTAGCGCGCTCTGCACATGATTGCGATTGGCCGCAAGCACGTCGACGATCTGAGCTTCAATCAGCCGCGTGCCAGGCTTCAGCCGACGCTGTGAGATAGCGTTTGATATCGTCTCGACGATACGCTGCACTTCCTGTTGCTTACTGGACGACACTTTATTCATCCCTTACCTCATAAACGTGAATAAAACGTTTCGGCCAATAATAGCATCCTCGCTACGCTAAACCACCCAGTGTGGCAATTTGATGGTCAGCTCCAGCCCGCCGTTTTTGCCGTTGACCGCGCTGACTTCGCCCTGATGCGCCAGAATGACCTTGCGCACGATAGAGAGCCCCAACCCGTATCCCTTGCCGGACAGCGGCGAGTTGACCCGCACAAAAGGATCGAAAATGCTGGAGAGCTTATCGGCATCCACGCCTGGCCCCTGATCGCTAACGTTAATGGTGAGCCAGCCGCTCTCCTGACGCAGCGAGATCCTGATCTGCTGTCCCTGACAGGAGAAGCGCAGCGCGTTGCGCACGACGTTTTCCACCGCCGAGCGGATTAACCTGGCGTCGCCTTTCACCGTATAGTCATCGCTGGCGTCGGCATTCAGCAGAATTGCCACGCCGGTTACCTGCGCCTCGTAGCGCGCGTCGTTGGCCACCGCTTCCAGCAGGCCGAGCAGATCGAAATACTGTTCGTCCACCAGGCCATGATGCTCGGCGCGCGACAGCGTCAGCAGTTCGCCGATCATCTTATCCAGCTGTCGCGCCTCTTCGTCGATTCTGTCGAGCGACTGCCCTACCGACTCCGGCGTCTGTCGCGCCAGCCCTGTCGCCAGCTGCAGACGCGCCAGCGGCGAACGCAGCTCGTGCGAGACGTCATGCAGCAGCTCTTCGCGCGCTTTAACCAGCACGGAAAGGCGTTCGACCATGGCATCAAAATCCTGAGCGACCACCGACAGCTCGTCATGCCGGCGGCGCATCTCGGGAAACAGCCGTACGGAAAGATCGCCTTTGGCGACGCGATCGAAACCTGCGCGCAGCTGGCGCATTGGACGCGTCAGGTTCCACGCCAGAAACAGGCTGAATAGCAGCCCGCCGCCGCCGGCCATAAAGAACATAGGCTCAGGGATGTTGAGAAAGCTGCGACGACCGCCGTTCATATTGCTGTCTTCACGCAGCGCCTGCACGTCGTAACGCAGCTGATACTGCCGACCGTCGGCGCCGGTCACCCATTCGATCACTTCTTTAGGAAAATCGCCCGGCCGCAGATCGCGGTTGAGATCGCCGCGCGGCAGCTCCTGCGGCGGCTTCTGCATCTGCTGGACAGAAAAGAAGCGGCGATCGTTAGCGGACCAGTCCGCCATCATATCGTTAAGCGCGTCCATGCCGCCGCGCTGCAGCACGGAGACAGCTGAAGTCATCTGAAGATTGACGATACGCCGCGCCGCCAGGTTTTCCGGCGGCTCATGGTGCTTGCCGTAAATGGAAAAGCCCAGCCACAGCAGCTGGCTCATGATCAGGAACGTCAGCCAAAAACCCAGCAGGATCTTCCAGAAGAGCAGCCCGCGAAATCCGGCCCTCATCGGATGCGATAACCTATGCTGCGCACGGTTTCAATAGTGATGGCGTCGTTGGTTAAGGCGGAGAGCTTTTGGCGGATATTGCTGATATGGACATCCACGCTGCGGTCGTAGGCTTCACGAGGACGACCCAGGCCTTTTTCCGACAGCTCGTCTTTCGACACTACGCGATCGGGTGAACGCAGCAGCAGATCCAGCAAATTGAACTCCGAGGCGGTGAGATCGAACGGCCGCTTTTGCCATTCACTGATGCGTGTGGCCGGATTCAGCGTCAGTTCGCCCCAGCTCACTATCTCTTTATTCTCTACCGCCACCGGCTGTTCTTCAACGCGGCGCAGTACGGCACGCAGCCGCGCGACCAGTTCGCGCGGGTAGCAAGGCTTAGGCATATAGTCGTCCGCGCCCATCTCCAGGCCGATTACGCGGTCGATGTTGTCGCCCTTCGCTGTCAGCATTATCACCGGCAGGCGGCCGTTCTGCCGCACCTGGCGCAGCACGTCGATGCCGCTCATGTCCGGCAGCATAATATCCAGGATCATCGCGCTGTAGTCGCCCGACATCGCGCCTTCAATTCCCGCTTTACCGCTCAGCACCAGCGTGGCGTCAAATCCTTCGGCAATCAGATACTGGCTGAGCATGGTGCCCAGCTCCAGATCGTCGTCAACCAGTAAAATTTTCATGCGTCATCTCTCTGTAGACCAGGCGCTATTTTCACCTGTTGCCCAAACAATAGCAGCAGGTTTTACCCAATCCTTACAGTGTAACGGCAGACGCGGCAGAAGGCGCGAAGGTTGAAAATAAAGCGGCCCGAAAAAAGGCCGGTCGCTTTACTCAGGGGAGTTGTGTACGCCGGTAGAGAGATATCTGTCGCCGCGGTCGCAGACAATCGCCACGATCACGCTGCCGGGCTGCTCGCGTGCGATGCGCAGCGCGCCAGCTACCGCGCCGCCAGAGCTGACGCCGCAAAAAATGCCTTCGCGGCGCGCCAGCAGACGCATGGTTTCTTCCGCTTCCCGCTGCGTCATATCCAGGATGAGGTCGATAAGTTCGGGTCGATAGATGGCGGGAAGATAGGCCGCCGGCCAGCGGCGAATGCCGGGAATGCTGTTGCCTTCCGCAGGCTGCAGACCTACGATGCGCACCGCTTCGTTCTGCTCTTTCAGGTAGCGGCCAACGCCGGTGATGGTGCCGGTCGTCCCCATGCTGGAGACGAAATGAGTTAATCGTGCCGAGCTCTGCCGCCAGATTTCCGGGCCTGTGGTAAGGTAATGGCCCAGCGGATTGTCGGGGTTATTAAACTGGTCGAGCACTTTGCCTTCGCCGCGCGTCTGCATTTCGCGGGCCAGATCGCGTGCGCCTTCCATGCCCTGCTCACGGCTGACCAGAATCAGCTCCGCGCCGTAAGCCCGCATCGCGGCCTGACGCTCCATGCTCATGTTGTCCGGCATCAACAGCTTTAACCGATAGCCTTTCATCGCAGCGATCATCGCCAGCGCAATGCCGGTATTGCCGCTGGTCGCCTCAATCAGCACGTCGCCGGGCTGAATCTCACCACGCCGCTCCGCCTGCTGAATCATCGACAGCGCGGCGCGATCTTTCACCGAACCGCCGGGATTGTTGCCCTCCAGCTTCAGCCAGATTTCACTGCCGTTGTCCGGCGTCAGCCGCTGAAGCTTTATCAGTGGCGTATTGCCGATGGTTTGTTCGAGCGTGGTCAAGTTGCGGTTCCTGAAAGTAGCCTTACCGGCAAAAAAAAGGTCAGGCGTGCCTGACCCGTATTGCGGTAGAAAATATCAGGCGCTCTGCGCAAAGGCAACCTGCCGCAACGGCGTGTCGCCTTTATAGAGCCGCGCCTGCTGCAGGCCGACAAAGAGGCGCTCGCCGCGCACCGGCGCCGTCTGTTCGCCTTCCATCACCACGGTCAGCGGTTCGTGATGTTCGCCCCAGCCAAACGGCTGCGCCACCAGCTGCCAGTAGTGACCGCGCGGACTGACTTCCAGCACCTGTACCGGCAGCGGCGTCTCCAGGCTGCTCTGACGGCTGACGTCGATCTCCCACGGACGCAGGAAGAGCTCCACCGCGCCCTGATGCGCCGGTGCATAGCCCAGCGGCCAGTGATGCGCGCCGACGTGGAACTGCGAACCATGCACTTCGGCGTCAAAGCGGTTGACCTCGCCCAGAAACTCCAGCACGAAGCGCGTCGCCGGTTCGCGCCAGACTTCATCCGGCGCGCCAGCCTGTTCAATATTGCCCTGGCTCATCACCACCACGCGATCCGCGACTTCCATCGCCTCTTCCTGATCGTGCGTCACGAAGACGCTGGTGAATTTCAGCTCTTCATGCAGCTGACGCAGCCAGCGGCGCAGCTCTTTACGCACCTGCGCATCCAGCGCGCCAAAAGGTTCATCCAGCAGCAGGATTTGCGGATCGACCGCCAGCGCGCGAGCCAGCGCCACGCGCTGCTTCTGCCCGCCAGAAAGCTGCGCCGGGAAACGGCCAGCCAGATGGCCAAGCTGTACCATCTCCAGCAGGCGCGTCACTTTTTCTTTGATCGCCGCCGCCGATGGCCGCTCGCGGCGCGGCAGCACGGTCAGACCGAAAGCGATATTGTCGAATACCGTCATATGGCGGAACAGCGCATAGTGCTGGAAGACGAAGCCTACGCGGCGATCGCGGGCGTGCAGCCGGGTAACGTCGCTGCCGTGAAAACTCAGGCGGCCGCTATTTTGACTCTCCAGCCCGGCGATAATGCGCAGCAGCGTGGTCTTGCCGGAGCCGGACGGGCCCAGCAGCGCCACCATCTGTCCAGAAGGAATATCCAGCGAAATATCGTTCAGCACTTTAGTGCGGCCAAAGGATTTGTTGATGTTACTGATTTCAATGCTCATGATTCCCCCTCGTGATGCGCGCGGCGTTCTAAACGCCATTGCAGCGCGCTTTTCACAAACAGCGTGGCTATCGCCATCAGGGTCAGCAGCGCGGCGGCGGTAAATGCGCCTACGGTGTTGTAATCCTGATGCAGTAATTCTACCTGTAGCGGCAGCGTATAGGTTTCGCCGCGAATCGATCCCGATACCACCGAGACGGCGCCGAATTCGCCAATCGCGCGGGCGTTGGTCAATACCAGCCCGTAAAGCAGCGCCCAGCGAATGTTTGGCAGCGTGACGCGCCAGAACATCTTCCAGCCGGAGGCGCCCAGCAGTACCGCCGCTTCATCTTCGTTGCTGCCCTGGCTCAGCATCACCGGCACCAGCTCGCGCACCACAAATGGACAGGTAACAAAGATAGTCACCATCGCCATGCCCGGCCAGGAGAACATCAGCTGAATCGCGTGTTCATCCAGCCAGCCGCCAGCCGGGCCGTTAACGCCCCAGAACAGCAGGTACATCAGCCCCGCAACCACTGGCGAGACGGCAAAAGGAATATCAAACAGGGTCAGCAGCAGCTGGCGACCGGGAAAAGTGAATCGCGTTACCAGCCAGGCCAGCAACGTACCGAACACCAGGTTGACCGGTACGGTAATCAGCGCCATCAGCACCGTCAGCCAGATGGCGTGCAGCATGTCGCCATCCTTCAGGTTACCGATCATGGCGATAAAGCCTTCGGAGAACGCGCTGGCGAAAATCGCAATCAGCGGCACCACCAGCAGGCCAAACGAAATAATCATGCCGGTGCCGATTAGCAGCCATTTGCCCCAGCTGGCGCGTCCGCGACCAGCCTGGTTCAGTTCGGTGATATCAGCCATTAGTGACCTCCAAGACGACGGCCAAAGCGGCTCTGCAAGGTGTTAATCGCAAACAGCAACAGCAGCGAAGCCGCCAGGATCACCGAGGCGATGGCGCTGGCCGCCGGATAGTCGAACTCCTGCAGGCGCACGAAGATCATCAGCGAGGTGACTTCGGTTTTCCAGGCGATATTGCCGGCGATAAAGATTACCGCGCCGAACTCACCCAGGCTGCGGGTGAAAGAGAGCGCCGTTCCCGCCAGCAACGCCGGCGCGACTTCCGGCAGCACTACGCGACGGAAGCTCTGAAACGGCGTGGCGCCAAGCGTTTCCGCCGCCTCTTCATACTCCGGGCCCAGCTCTTCCAGCACCGGCTGCACCGTGCGCACCACAAAAGGAATGCTGGTGAACGCCATGGCGACGGCGATACCGATCCAGGTGTAGGAAACTTTGATATCAAACTGCGCCAGCCACTCGCCGTACCAGCCGTTAACGGAGAAAAGTCCCGCCAGCGTCAGGCCAGCGACCGCTGTAGGCAGCGCAAACGGCAGATCCATCAGGCCGTCCAGCAGCGCGCGGCCCGGAAAACGGTAGCGCGTCAGGATCCAGGCCATCAACATGCCGAAAAAGGCGTTGAACAGCGAAGCGACGCCTGCCGACAGCAGCGTCACTTTATAGGCGGCGACCATCTGCGGGTTGGTCACCACGTCCCAATACTGCGCCAGCGTCATGTTTGAGAGCTGCATCAGCAGCGCGCTGATCGGCAGCAGTAGTATCAGACAGGTAAAAAACAGACTACTGCCCAGGCTCAGTCCAAAGCCCGGTAGTACGCGCTTACTTTTAGTGGCAAACATTACTGACGTCCCGCTGCTAACAACTTATCCAGTTCGCCACCGCTGGCAAACTGCGTTTTCATGACCTGCTCCCAGCTGCCGAATACCTGCTCCACATGGAACAGATCGACCGCCGGGAAGTACTGCCGCTGCGCCATCAGCTCGGGATTATTTACGCGGTAATAATAGCGAGTGATGATTTTCTGCGCCTCAGGCGTATAGAGATAGTTCAGATAAGCCTTAGCGGCTTTTTCCGTGTGGTTGGCCGCCACGTTTTTATCGATCCAGGCAACCGGAAACTCCGCCAGCACGTTACTGCGCGGGACGATCACCTCGAAATCCTGTTGGGGATACTGATTACGAATAGTATTCACTTCCGATTCAAAGCTAATCAGCACGTCGCCCAGGCCACGATCGACAAAGGTGGTGGTTGCGCCGCGACCGCCGGTATCAAAAACTTCGACGTTCTTCAAAAACTGCGTCATAAACCGCTCGGTTTTCGCTTTATCGTGCCCGTTCGCCTTATCCGCCGCGCCCCAGGCCGCCAGATAAGTGTATCGACCATTGCCGGAGGTTTTTGGATTAGGGAAAACCAGCCTGACGTCGTTGCCGATCAGATCCTGCCAGTCGCGGATCTTCTTTGGATTGCTCTTACGCACCAGGAAAGCCATGGTGGAGTAAAAAGGCGAGCTGTTGTTGGGCAGCCGCTGCTGCCAGTCAGCCGGAATCAGGTCGCCGCGATCGTGCAGAATCTGCACATCGGTCAGCTGGTTATAGGTGACAACATCGGCTTTCAGGCCCTGCAGAATCGCCAGCGCCTGTTTGGAAGAGCCGGCATGCGATTGCCGGATGGTCAGCTTGTCGCCGCCGTTTTGCTCTGCCCAGCGCTGTTCGAAAGGCGGATTCAGGGCGGCGAACAGCTCGCGTGAAACATCATAAGAGCTGTTCAGCAGCTCCGTTGCCTGGGCTGATCCGGCCAGCAGCAGCAGTGCCGCGCCGCGGCAAAATTGGTGTAGTGTGGTCATGCTGTTCATCCCGGAATGACTGCCTGGCCCGCGGCCTGAGAACGTTCAGTTTATTTATAACCACAGTAAAAGCAGTAACGGTTTTATATACCGTTTGGTGATTTGCAAGTTTAAAAAGCTATAAGCACGCGGCACAGCTTATGCGGAAGGCAGGAATAGCGGAACTGGCGGCTGCCCATTATGGCAGGGCAGCCGCGGCAGGCTTAACGGCGCCAGATAATCTGGCTGACGGCCCATTTTTTCAGGGCTTCATCGGACGGCAGCAACCCTTCCGGCCCGTGCCATTCGCCGCTAAAGAGATAGCTGATATGTCTCTCCGGCGCTTTACACTCCACGCCGTCGCTGCCGGGCACTTTTTTACAGGAGCCAAAAGCGCGGCTGTAGAGGTCGCTGAAAGGCGTGCCGATTTTGACCCCGGAAGCGGTTTTGATGCCGCTGTCCATGACCCTGACCTCGCTGACAGTCGACTCGCCTGTCACCTCAAGCCTGATCTCCTTACCGTCCAGCGCCTGGAAGAAAGTGACTACGCCGCCGTTCTCGCTGCGCATGCCTTTACGCAGTTTATAATCCCCGTTCAGCGCCTTATCGATCGCCTGCTCGTTCATGGCGGTGGCGCCGTTCAGGCCGCCGACGCCCTGCTCGCTCACCTCGATGGCGGAGCCGAACCAGTTCCAGGGCGCCAGGCTGGACCACGAGTAGGTCAGCGGGTTCCACCAGGTGGCGTCGCCGCTCGCAGGGGTCGAGGCGCCTGAACTGGCGCAGCCTGCCAGCAAAACAGCCGCGGCGAGGGCAAAAGGACGAAGGGTTTTCATGAAGTCTCCTGACAATATAGCTGGGCGGCCGTCGCGTTATAGGCTATCGACAGCCTCAAAAAGAGGTTGGAGTGCAATTCAGCGGAAAAGTTTTATCCTGCGTTCAGCGCTGGCGTAAAGCAGTCGCGCAGACGCGTGCTGAAGCTGAACCAGGCCAGCGCCAGCAGATCGAAACCGGTAAAGAGGATCATCAGCGGCGACAGCGCTTCCTCGCCCTGCCAGAGGCTGGCGAACTGGACGGCCAGCATCACCGTCAGCGACAGACAGAGCACCCAGCGCCACGCCTGCCAGAGACGCGGCAGGCGTTGACGATAGCCGGTCAGCAGCAGCCCGATTGCCGCAGGCACGCCCAGCGCGATGCCTGTCCAGAACGCGCGCGTGTCGGGATAAAACAGCTCCAGCAAAGCGGTTCCCTGCTCGCGGGACGCGCCGGCCATCACAAACAGCAGCCAGGTGCGCGCCTGCAGCAGCATTACGCCCCAAAAGGCTGGCGGCAGCTTTAGCTGGCCTTTCGCGTCATAGTCGTCGGGAGTGTAAGAGCTCATAGCCAAACGCGCCACCGGCTTAATATTCGCGATCCTCAATCAGGCGCTTGCCCAGCAGTACGCTGTCCTGCATTTCATAATCCAGCTTCTCGTAGAAACCCAGCACCGCGTCGTTCTCTTCCCGCACCATGACGTTGATTTTCGGACAGCCGCGGGCGATCAGCTTCTTCTCCAGCCGGTTGATCAGCGCGTTAGCGAAGCCTCTGCCCTGATAATCGGGATGGATGCCCAGATAGTAGGCCGAACCGCGATGACCGTCGTAACCGCCCATCAGCGTCCCGACCACCGAGCCGCCTACCACCGCGACCAGAAACAGATCGGGATCGTGATTGAGCTTGCGCTCGATGTCCATTTCCGGATCGTTCCACGGACGCAGCAGATCGCAGCGCTCCCACAGCGTGATGACTTCTTCAAAATCGTCCTGGCTGAATACGCGAATTTCCATAGCGTTGCCCCAGAGGTTAACCATAATTCGCTGATTATCGCGGTTTCTTTCGCGGGCGCAAGCTTCTGCCGCGATAATTGCCGGAAAACGCCTGCGGCGCAGCCCTTCTGCTCAGCTTATCCGCAATCCGCGTTGGGCGCTTTTGCCGTTAAAGAGGGAAACGCGCCGCCATTAGCCTGTGGAAATAAAAAGTAAACTCCTGAAATAGTTCCGCTCTCGCAGCCGCCTGATTGTTACGATATAACGACAGGCAATTTGCGCCTTAAGGATGTTGTAATGAAAAAGTTTGGCTCCATGACTCCGCTGACCTCCCGCCGCCGGCTGCTGCTATCCGGCCTGGCGCTGGCGCTGTTAGCGAATAAACCCGCCAGGGCGAAAGAAGCGCCGCTGACGGCAACGCCTCGCAGCAAACCGCACGCGACGCCGCCCAAAGCCAACGGCAAAAAGCTGGTGATGATCGATCCCGGTCACGGCGGCATTGATTCCGGCGCGGTCGGCGAAGAAGGATCGGAGGAGAAACATGTGGTGCTGGAGATCGCCGGCTATATTCGCCAGATGCTGAGCGACCATCCTCATATCGAAGCGAAGCTGACGCGCGAAAGCGATCATTTTATTCCGCTGGGTGAGCGTGTCGAGATCGCTCACCGTCACGGCGCAGATCTTTTTATGTCGATTCACGCCGACGGTTTCACCAGCCCGGACGCCAACGGCGCGTCGGTTTTCGCGCTTTCTAACCGCGGCGCCAGCAGCCGTATGGCGCGCTACCTGTCTCAGCGCGAGAACGCGGCCGACGACGTGGGCGGCGTGAAGGTCGCGCAGAAAGATCGCTATCTGCAGCAGGTACTGTTCGATTTGGTGCAGACGGATACCATTAAAAACAGCCTGACGCTGGGCAAACACGTGCTTAATCAGATCCGGCCCGTGCATCATTTGCACAGCCAGCATACCGAGCAGGCCGCTTTTGCCGTACTGAAGTCGCCTTCTATTCCTTCGGTACTGGTGGAAACCTCGTTTATTACTAACCCGGCCGAGGAGCGTTTGCTGGGCACGACCGCCTTCCGGCGTAAAATCGCCAGCGCCATCGTCAGCGGCGTCATCAGTTACTTTAATGAATTCGACGCCAATAACCGCCGCCCCGGCTAAGGATTTTGGCGTATACTGCGCGCGTCATTTCACGGTCAGGCAAAATCATGAATAAACCCGATATCGCCCAGGTAAAGCAGTTTCTGCTTCATTTACAGGACACTATTTGTCAGCAGCTGGCGCAGGCTGACGGCAAGGCGCAGTTTGCCGAGGATAGCTGGACGCGCGAAGGCGGCGGCGGCGGACGCAGCCGCGTGCTGCGCAACGGCGCGGTTTTCGAACAGGCTGGCGTGAACTTCTCGCATGTCCACGGCGACCAGATGCCCGCGTCCGCCACCGCGCATCGGCCAGAGTTGGCCGGACGCAGTTTTGAAGCGATGGGCGTATCGCTGGTGATCCATCCGGAAAACCCTTATGTACCGACCAGCCACGCCAACGTGCGCTTTTTTATCGCCGAAAAGCCCGATGCCGATCCGGTCTGGTGGTTTGGCGGCGGCTTCGATATGACGCCCTACTATGGCTTTACGGAAGATGCGGTGCACTGGCATCAAACCGCCGCCGATCTCTGCCAGCCCTTTGGCGAAGAGGTTTATCCACGCTATAAAAAATGGTGCGACGACTACTTCTTTATTAAGCATCGCAACGAACAGCGCGGCATCGGCGGGCTGTTTTTCGACGATCTCAACACGCCGGATTTCGATCGCTGTTTCCGCTTTACCCAGGCGGTCGGCGAAGGATTTTTAAAGGCTTATCTGCCAATTGTCGAACGCCGTAAGGCACTCACCTGGAGCGAGCGCGAGCGTCAGTTTCAGCTCTATCGCCGCGGCCGCTACGTAGAATTTAATCTGGTCTGGGATCGCGGCACGCTGTTTGGCCTGCAGACCGGCGGCCGCACCGAATCCATCCTGATGTCGATGCCGCCGCTGGTGCGCTGGGAATATGATTACCAGCCGCAGCCGGGCACGCCGGAAGCCGCACTCTATACCGACTTTCTGCCGGTAAAAGCCTGGATTTGACTCTTAACCGGCGAGCCACCAGCTTTCGCCCGCCGGTTTTCCTCCGCCTTTCCCTGCACGATAAATGTAGCAGCCAGTGCTGTTTGGCCGCGCAATGCTAAAGAAGTGCTACACTTTCAGATGCGCCATTTTTGCGCACCATCCCGGTCATTGAGCGAACCCATTGCAACAATCAGAGAAAACGCATTCCCATTCCAGGACGTCTGATGCAATGTTTGGCCTGAGAATAATCTACCGTGTCGGGAGCCGGTCGTGTGCAAATCCTCTGGATTTCAGCCCGGTAAATCCGGCTTTCCCGCTATCAGCTAACCATAGCTGACGACCCGGCGCGGCCATCATATGTTTTGCAGATTGCACATCAAGGAGCCATGAGATGAACCAGCTAGACGCACTGAAACAGTACACCACCGTGGTGGCGGACAGTGGCGATATCGAATCTATTCGCAACTACCATCCGCAAGATGCCACCACCAATCCATCTCTGATCCTGAAAGCTTCCAGCCTCGACTCTTACAAGCACCTGATCACCGACGCTATCGACTACGCCAAAAAACAGGGCGGCAGCAAAGAGACGCAGATCATTAACGCCAGCGACAAAGTCAACGTCAACCTCGGTATGGAAATCCTGAAAAGCGTGCCTGGCCGCGTTTCTACCGAGGTGGACGCTCGCCTGTCGTTCGATCGCGGCATGTGCGTGACCAAAGCCGAGAAGCTGGTAAGAATGTATGAAGACAACGGCATCGACCGTTCACGTATTCTGATCAAACTCGCCTCCACCTGGGAAGGCATCCGCGCGGCGGAAGAGCTGGAGAAGAACGGCATCAACTGTAACCTGACGCTGCTGTTCTCTTTTGCCCAGGCACGCGCCTGTGCCGAAGCGGGCGTGTTCCTGATTTCGCCGTTTGTGGGCCGCATTTACGACTGGTACAACAGCCGTAAGCCGCTTGACCCGTATGTGGTGGACGAAGATCCAGGCGTGGTTTCCGTACGTAACATTTACGAGTACTACAAGCAGCATCGCTATAACACCATCATCATGGGCGCCAGCTTCCGTAAAACCGAACAGATTATTGCGCTGGCGGGCTGCGATCGCCTGACGATTTCGCCAAACCTGCTGGAAGAGCTGCAGGCCAGCGACGCGCCGGTTGAGCGCAAGCTGTCGCCTTCCACCGAGGCCTTCCACCAGCCAGCGCCGCTCTCCGAAGCGGAGTTCCGCTGGGAGCACAACCAGGATCCGATGGCGGTAGAAAAACTGGCCGAAGGCATCCGTCAGTTCGCCGTTGACCAGCAGCATCTGGAAGACGTGCTGGCCGCCAGGCTGTAGTTCCATTTATGGGCTTCCCCGACGTGGTCGGGGAACATTGCCCGCCGTTCTGTTCGCCCCGTTCGTCCCCCAAAAAAAATCAGGGAGAAAAATATGTCTTCACGTAGAGAGTTGGCTAATGCAATCCGTGCGCTGAGTATGGATGCGGTGCAGAAAGCCAAATCGGGTCACCCGGGCGCCCCAATGGGCATGGCGGATATCGCCGAGGTACTGTGGCGCGACTTCCTGCACCACAACCCAACCAATCCGGCCTGGGCCGATCGCGACCGCTTTATCCTCTCCAACGGTCACGGCTCCATGCTGCTCTACAGCCTGCTGCATCTGAGCGGCTACGATCTGCCGATCGAAGAGCTGAAAAACTTCCGCCAGCTGCATTCCAAAACGCCTGGCCACCCGGAAATCGGCTACACGCCGGGCGTGGAAACCACTACCGGCCCGCTGGGTCAGGGCCTGGCTAACGCCGTGGGTCTGGCGATCGCCGAACGCACGCTGGCCGCACAGTTCAACCGTCCAGAGCATGAGATTGTCGATCACCATACCTATGTCTTTATGGGCGACGGCTGTCTGATGGAAGGCATTTCGCACGAAGTGTGCTCGCTGGCCGGCACGCTGGGTCTGGGCAAGCTGATCGGTTTCTACGATCACAACGGCATCTCAATTGACGGCGAAGTGGAAGGCTGGTTCAGCGACGATACCGCTAAACGCTTCGAAGCCTATAACTGGCACGTTATCAATGAAGTGGACGGTCACGACGCCGAAGCGGTGGCGAAAGCGATTAAAGAGGCGCAGAGCGTTACCGATAAGCCTTCTCTGATTATCTGCCGCACCATTATCGGCTACGGTTCGCCGAATAAAGCCGGTAAAGAAGAAGCACACGGCGCTGCGCTGGGCGATGACGAAATCGCGCTGACCCGCAAGCAGCTGGGCTGGAACCACGAACCTTTCGTGATCCCGGAAGATATCTACGCGCAGTGGGACGCCAAAGAAGCGGGCCAGCAGCGCGAGAAAGCGTGGAACGACAAGTTCGCGGCCTATAAAGCAGCTTATCCTGAGCTGGCGAAAGAGTACGCTCGCCGCATGGATGGCGGTATGCCGGAGAACTGGGAGCAGGAAACCCAGAAGTTTATCGCAGAGCTGCAGGCGAATCCGGCGAAAATCGCCAGCCGTAAAGCTTCGCAGAACTCGCTGGAAACTTACGGCAAACTGCTGCCGGAGTTCCTGGGCGGCTCCGCCGACCTGGCGCCAAGCAACCTGACCATCTGGTCCGGCTCTAAATCGATTAAAGAAGATCCGGCGGGCAACTATATCCATTACGGCGTGCGTGAATTCGGCATGACCGCTATCGCCAACGGTATCGCGCATCACGGCGGCTTCGTTCCTTACACCGCGACCTTCCTGATGTTCGTGGAGTATGCCCGCAACGCCGTGCGTATGGCCGCGCTGATGAAGGCGCGTCAGATCATGGTTTATACCCACGACTCTATCGGCCTGGGTGAAGATGGCCCGACGCACCAGCCGGTTGAGCAGCTGGCCAGCCTGCGCATCACGCCGAACATGAGCGTCTGGCGTCCTTGCGATCAGGTGGAAACGGCGGTGGCCTGGAAACACGCTATCGAGCGCCATCACGGCCCGACCGCGCTGATCCTGTCACGTCAGAACCTGGCGCAGCCGGAACGCACCAAAGAGCAGCTGGAGAATATCTCCCGTGGCGGCTACGTGCTGAAAGATTGTGAAGGCACGCCGGACGTGATCCTGATCGCCACCGGCTCTGAAGTGGAGATCACGCTGGGCGCCGCGGCGAAGCTGACCGCCAGCGGCCACAAAGCGCGCGTGGTATCACTGCCGTCGACCGATCTGTTCGATAAGCAGGATCTGGCCTACCGCGAATCCGTGCTGCCTTCCGGCGTAACGGCTCGCGTAGCGGTTGAAGCCGGTATCGGCGAGTACTGGTACAAATATGTCGGCCTGAACGGCGCTATCGTCGGCATGACCACCTTCGGCGAATCTGCACCAGCAGAGAAGCTGTTCAGCGAGTTTGGCTTTACGGTGGAAAACATCGTCAGCCATGCGGAAAAACTGCTGAAGCCGCACTGATTTAAGCCTGTTCCCCTGCCCGCATAACGCGGGCAGGTTTCTGCCCTTCCAGCCTGATCCCAAAGCAGTTTTCGCCCTGATGATGCCGATACCAGGCGTAACCGCCATGCAGTTCCGCAATCGCTTTAACCAGCGCCAGCCCCAGGCCCGTTCCCGGACTGTGACGCGCGTCGTCGCCTCGCCAAAAGCGCTCGTAGAGTTTCTCCGTCTCCGTTAAAAGCTCGCCCTGATTGCCCACCGAAATATCGACAAACCTCTCCCCAAACGTCGCGTTTATCCGCAGCAGCGTCTTTTCCGGCGCATGGCGAATGGCATTGGTAATCAGATTGACCAGCGCCCGCTGCAGCATCAGCCTGTCGGCAAAGATTTCTCCTTCGGCCTGCACCAGGAAAGAGAGCGCTTTTTCTTCCGCCAGCGGTTCAAGAAAATCGGTGATGTTTTCCAGCGTGTCCGGCAGTGAAAACGCCTCTTTTCGCAGCGCGACGTTGTGGTGATCGGCTCTGGCGAGAAAAAGAATGTTATCGGTCAGGCGGGAGAGATTTTCCAGCTCTTCGATATTCCCTTCCAGCAGCCGCTGGTACTCGTCCGGCGTTCTCTCCTGCCCCAGCGCGACCTGGCTCTGGCTGAGCATCACGTTGACCGGCGTGCGCAGCTCATGGGCCAAATCGTCGGCAAAGCGCGTAAGACGGGTGAAATCGTGCGCCAGGCGGCTGCGCATCGTGTTGAGCGCTTCGCCCAGAGGCAGCAGCTCGCGCGGCAGGCGATGCAGTGGAATCGGCTGGTAAAGCTGATCGGCGTTAGTATCGGCGGTGATTTTGCTGAGCTTCGCTATCGCCCGCAGCCCGCGCCTAATCAGCACAGGACTGAGGATAGCGACAAGCGTCAGCGCCGCCAGACAGACCAGCAGGCTTCGCTGGCGATACTGCTCCAGCACTTTCGCTCTTTCGCGGGCGATGCGAGCCACGGTCAGCATCACCGCGCCGTTCTCCGCTTCTCCCCGCAGGCTGAGGAAGGCAATCTCTTCGCCCTCTCTGGTGCGTCCTCGCTGAAGTTTACCTGGAAGGATCGCCGTGGGCAGCGTGACGCCAGTCTGATTAAGGGTAATAGCCGGCCCCTTTGCCGGATGGATCAGCAAAATATCCTGGCGGGTATCGACCATGCGATTGAAATAGAGCGGCAGCGTTTCCGGCTTCGCGCCATCCCGCAGCAGCTGACGCAGCTGCTCTGCCCGGTTAATCAGGGTCTGGTCGTCGCGCCAGATCAGCTCGTGGCGCAGTGCGCCGTACAGCGTCAGCGTGATACTGGCGCAGGCCGCTGCCATAATCAGCACGAAAATTATCGTCAGCCTGGCCGTCAGGGAGAGATTACGCATCGGGCTTTCCGGGCCATATCAGCTGATAACCCATTCCGCGCACGGTGCCGATCATCTTGTGCTCAAAAGGATCGTCCAGCTTGCGGCGCAGTCGACGTATCGCCACATCGACCGTGTTGGTTTCGCTGTCGAAATTAATTCCCCACACTTCGCTGGCGATCAGGGTTCTGGGCACGATTTCGCCTCGCCTGCTGGCGAGCAACCAGAGCAGCGCGAATTCCCGTCGGGTCAGCGCGATCGCTTCGCCCTGGCGGCTGGCCGTCTGGCGCACAGAATCCAGCACTAAATCGCCTACCGTCAGTACTGCTTCCACAGGATGGTTATGCCGCAGCTGCGAGCGGATACGGGCCAGCAGCTCGGCAAAAGAGAAGGGTTTGACCAGATAATCATTCGCGCCCAGCTCCAGCCCTTTTACCCGGTCGCTGACCGAGTCTCTGGCCGTCAGGCAGATAACCGGCGTGGCGCGCGCGGTGCGCAACGAGCGTAAAACCTGCCAGCCATCCATGCTGGGCAGCATGATATCCAGCACGATCAGCGCGTAATCCTGGCTGAGCGCCAGATGCAGCCCGTCGCGACCGTCGGTCACGCTGTCCACGACGAACCCCGCCTCGCGCAGGCCACGGCAAAGCCAGTCGCTGGCTTTCTGGTTGTCTTCAATCAGCAATAGTTTCATAACAGCGAGTCTGCCACGACGCGGCCGTTTTGTCCCCGGCCTTCGCTCAACATGACATTTTTGTCATCCTGATGTCAGGTTCCATGCCTCCCGCCTGGGTTATAAAAGCGTTAACCAACAGGAGAACCACCATGAAAAATTATCTTAGCGCAGCGACGCTGGCTTTTACCCTTGCCGCTTCGGCAACCGCGATGGCGGCAGAGCAGAATCTTTTAAGCGTACACGTATTGAATCAGCAAACCGGCAAGCCGGCGCCTGGCGTTGAAGTGACGCTGGAGAAGAAACAGGATACCGGTTGGGCGATGCTTAACAAAGCCACTACCGATCGGGATGGGCGAATTAAGCACTTCTGGCCAGAGCAGCCTGCGGCCGCGGGCGATTACCGCGTGGTGTTTAAAACCGGCGACTATTTTAAGCAGCAGAAGCAGGAGAGTTTTTTTCCTGAAGTCCCGGTGGAATTTCATATCAGCAACACCAACGAGCATTATCACGTGCCGCTGCTGCTGAGCCAGTATGGCTATGCAACCTATCGTGGAAGCTGACCGGGCCGCGCCTTGTTAAGAGAAACTTAACAAGTGACGCGCTCCGTAACCGCGTTAATTCGCCGCCGCCCGATCTGTTTCTGGCGGCGCGTCTCTTGCGGTAGTCCACAGCGTTGGCCAGTCGTCGCTGCCGTGCCAGGCGTCGCAGGTGCTTTCTTCAGCATATTCAGCCAGCACAAACTCCTGGCCATTATACTGCCAGCGCGTCGCCGTGCCGCAGTCGCCCAGCCCTCTTCCTTTGCCAAAGGTCAGCAGCTCGCCCCGGCTGGCATCATAATCGGCGTTGATCAGCTCCAGTTTTCTCTCTCCACGACGCGGCGGCGTGAAGGGCAGCGTCAGCGTCAATCCTCTGGCGATGTAAGGCTGGCTGCGCGTCACTTCGAAAGCGAGATCGATCACGTTGTAGGCGCCCATTTCGCAGCCGATCAGCAGCAGCGCTTTCCTCTCGTTCAGCGGCGCGACGCTAACCTGGCGTCGCTGGGGATCCAGCGAGCAGCGATCGGTATTGACGCGCCATGTGCCATAGTCCAGCAGGCCGGTGGTTTCCTCACGCGTCAGGGCTGGCGGAACAGGCTGCGTAAAGGGCAACGCGGGCAATGCGGGCGGCGGCGGCGCATCTGTCGCCGGACGTTCGCCTTTTTTGATCCAGGCGCTCATAGTATTGACTCTGCCCTGTACATCGTCCATCAGCAGCAGCGCCGCTTTCAGGCCGTGCAGCGAAATGGTGGCGCGCGGGCTGTAGAGCAGCTGCAGCGTGTCGGCTTCCATCACCAGCGACAGGAATTCATTAATCGAGATAGCATGACCGGTTGAGAGGTGATGCGGCTGAACCTCCCAATGTTTAAGATCGGGCCTGAGGCGCTGGCCATCCAGCAGCAGGTTATCCTGTAACGGCGCGCCGTTCAGCTTGCCGGTATAGCGACTGCCGTAGTCGATGCGCAAAAAGGGATGGTCATTGACGCCGGCATGGCGACTGATAGTCATCACCAGACCATTAACGCCGGGAACGCTACGCGCTACGCAATAGTTTTGGTTGTTACAGGTTATCTGCCAGTCAGAAAAGGTTTTTTGCAGGGGCTCGGCATGCAGCGCGGCGGCGAAAAAAAAGAGCGCCAGAGGTAACTTTATCCAGTAATGCATCGATAACCCATATCCCCGAATGAGAGTTAAGCAGTAAGCATAGCGTAGCGGTCGCCGGCCGGTATAATAAAATCGGCCGCTGTTGATTAATTATTGCCGGGCCTTATTTATATTGACTCGTGCAGGCTGGCGGCTCAATCAGATAAATCGGACAAGGAAAAAGCCTGCCATGCCCTGGCAAAAAATCACTTATTATGAAATAAAAATAAAGATGTTTTGCTACAGCCAGATTAAAGAAGCGAGCACGATGTGAACCCTGTCACTTTTTTTAACCGGGCTGGCCGCGCGCCCGTCTGTTTTAAACAAAATCATCCGCTTAAAAATTCATAAAATCAGTGTATTCATCTAAAATACCCTGTCGGCGCTTTTGCTTTTTCACAGCATTATTGCTGTCGGGATCGAGCAGGGGTGGTTAATTTTATATTTACCTTATGGTTAAAATAAAGGCCTGTCGATAGCGAATAATTTACTTTTACTCCCTTTTAAATATAAGGTTATTGTAGATAAAGGTTTTTATTAACCTGTAAAAAGCTATTTGTCTTATTCAGACAATTTACTAAACAGGATTTCAACAGGCGCTGGCCGCCCTCAGTCAGGTTTTAACCAGCCTGCAATAAGGGCATGTTGTAACAGCAGCACCGTTTTACCATCTTTAATCTCACCTGTTTGCACCCGACGCCAGGCTTCGGGAAAACTCAGCTCCTGCACCTCGATATCTTCATCTTCCACGCCGCCGCCTGAAGTTACGCGCAGCGAATCGTTATACTCTGCAGCGAAAAAGTGCAGTCGCTCCGTTACGCCGCCGGGCGACATATAAAGATCGAAGAGCTTCTCTACCCGGCCGATTTCATAGCCCGTTTCTTCTATCGCCTCTTTGCGGATGCACGCTTCCGGCGAATCGTTATCCAGCAGGCCGGCACAGGTTTCGGTTAACAAGCCGCTGTCGTTGCCGTTGACCCAGGTGGCGATGCGGAACTGCCGGATCAGCACGACGCTGTTTTTTTCGCGGTTATAGAGCAGGATGGTCGCGCCATCGCCGCGATCGTAAACCTCGCGCTTATGACGAATAGTTTCGCCGCTTTTACCGGTGAGCTCGTAGGTAAAATTGCGCAGTACAAACCAATTTTCCGACAGGATCTTATTTTTAATGACGGCAACTTTAGCTGACATGGCGACGCCCTTGTCGTTAACAGAAGAGTGACATCATAGAGTCGGCGGTCACAGAAAACTATCCGAAAGCCGCATAAAAAAGGCGGCCATCGCGGCCGCCTCGTTGCATTCCGTCGGCTTTACTTCGCCGCCTCTTCCTGCTCGTGATCGTGCTGGGTCTGCGCAATTTCTTGAGCGCGTTTACGCACACCAAACCAGCCCAGCACCAGCACCACGGCGATCAAAGGGATAGCGGCGATGGTATAGGTGCCGTTCGGATAATCAAACGCCATCAGCACCAGCACGCTGGCCAGAAACAGCAGCGTCAGCCAGGAAGTAAACGGCGCCCATGGCAGCTTAAAGCTAACGTCTTCCGCTTTACCTTCTTTGATAGCCTTACGCAGGCGCATCTGGCAGACCACGATAAAGGCCCATGAGGAGATGATGCCCAGCGAAGCGATGTTCAGCACGATCTCAAAGACGCGGGAAGGCACAATGTAGTTGAGCCAGACGCCCACAATATAGACGGCTACCGTCACCAGGATGCCCATGTAAGGTACCTGCTGACCGCTCATCTTAGAGAGAAATTTCGGCGCCGAACCGCCCATAGACATAGAGCGCAGAATACGGCCGGTGGAGTAAAGGCCGGAGTTAAGGCTGGAGAGCGCCGCGCTCAGCACCACGATATTCATGACGCTGCCGATATAAGGCACGCCCAGCTTAGAGAAGAAAGTGACGAACGGACTCTGACCCGCCTGATAGGCGTTCCATGGCAGCAGCAGCACCAGCAGCACCACCGATCCCACATAGAACAGGCCGATACGCCAGATCACGCTGTTAATCGCTTTTGGCAGCATGGTTTTCGGATCTTTACACTCGCCCGCCGCCGTGCCCACCAGTTCAATAGAGGCGAAGGCGAAAACCACGCCCTGCACCAGCACCAGCGCAGGCAGCAGCCCGTGCGGGAAGAAGCCGCCGTTATCGGTGATCAGATGGAAGCCGGTTTCGTTGCCGTCCAGCGGCTTGCCGCTGCCGAGAAATACCACGCCCACGATCAGGAAAACGGCGATAGCCACCACCTTGATCAGCGCAAACCAGAACTCCATCTCGGCGAACCATTTCACGCCGATCATATTCATGGTGCCGACGATGGCCAACGCACCCAGCGCGAAGACCCACTGCGGTACGTCGCCAAACGCGCCCCAGTAATGCATATAGAGCGCCACGGCGGTGATATCCACGATGCCGGTCATCGCCCAGTTAACAAAATACATCCAGCCCGCGACGTAAGAGGCTTTTTCGCCTAAAAATTCGCGTGCGTAAGAAACGAAGCTGCCGCTGGAGGGACGATGCAGAACCAGCTCGCCCAGCGCGCGGAGTATAAAGAAGGAGAAGATGCCGCAGACCAGATAGACAATGGCCAGCGCCGGGCCGGCAATCTGCAGGCGGGCGCCCGCACCGAGGAACAGGCCGGTACCAATAGCACCGCCAATGGCGATCATCTGCACATGGCGATTATCCATCGCTTTGTGATAGCCGGAATCATGAGAATTTAACCAACGTCGTCTTGCGGCTCGCTTGTCGGCACCCGCTTTTTTATCAGCTTTCATTTTCTTTCCTAATTATCCTGTCCACAGTGATACGGCTGCCTTTCCCGGGCGACCTGATTGTGTTGCGCTAACCAAACGATTGCGTTGCCGCACGGGCATTTGGGCGTTTTCCCTGTTTTCCTGTAGTTATAGTCTTGACGGAAGTGGGAAAATCACGGCGATGCATCCTACCCGTTCTGTAAAGCCGACGCAAAAAATCTGTGGCCGAAATCGTGAAGTTTTGTGACTTTCATCAGAGGACGAAAAAAAAACCGACCGCTTAAGACGGTCGGTTTTCCAACAGGGGGAAAAGCTACATGGGACAGGGGTTCGCTTAGCGGTAAATCTCGGCGTTGCCGCTCCACAGGCTGGAGTCGCCTGGGGTGTCGGCACGAATAATGCGGTAATGGCTGGCGCCCATTTCTTCCGCTTTTTGCGCCAGATGGGCGGTGGCGTCATCCAGCGAACCGCGCACGCCGGTTACGGAAACCGTGCCCATTTGTTGCAGATTCTGGCTCTGCTCTTCATTAACCTGGGTGGCCGCCAGCGTTGAAAACGAGGTGGCGGCGAGGATAGCTGCAGTGACAATGGCAGAGAGTTTACTCATATTCAGCTCCTTTCTCCGGGTTGCCGGAAAGTGATTCGGGATACGGAGTTAACTATGGCGCGCAGGATGCAAAGCAGAGTAAACGAGGGGTAAAAGCGTTAAAGGAATGTACGGGCAACAAACATTTATCAAAAGAAGCGTCAATAAAAGTTACTTTTTTCGTAGGGTGTAACTTTGTATTAATTTGCAACATATTCAGATGACAATATGTTCACTTTACCCGTCACCGCGTCTGGCTTCAAGCGCGCTGGCGCACACTTTTGATCTTTCACAAGAACGCGTTATCCCGTTAGCTGCGCCAGCGGCAGGAACGCTATACTGCCGCCAGCGTTTACCGGCTGGCGATATCGCCCGGCCGCTGTTTGATCCCGCTCTGGAGCATCCGATGTTTAAGCGTTCTGTTACCCGCAGCCTGGCCAGCGCCCTGTTCGCTATCGTGCTGCTGGCTGTGTTCTGTTCTTTTCTGGCGCTGCTGACGCTCTCCGCCAGCCTGCGCGACGCCGAGGCGATAAATATGGCGGGATCGCTGCGTATGCAGAGCTATCGCCTGGCGCTGGACGCCGCGACCCAATCGCCTTCGCTGACCAGCGATATCCTCAGCTATCAGCACGCCGTTGAAGCGCCGGTACTGCTTTCGCTACAGCATGCCTGGGTGCCGAACAGCGTCAAAGCGCGCTACCAGGAGCTGCTGACGGCCTGGCAAAAGCTGCAGCCGCAGCTGGAAGCGGGCGACAGCCAGCACTTTCAGCAGAATGTGTCGCGCTATGTGGCGCAGATAGATCGGTTCGTGCTCGCCCTGCAGCGCTGGGCGGAACTGAAGATGAAGCTGGTCGCGGGCGCATGTCTGCTCGGCTTTATCGCCATCGCGCTGCTGGCAAAAGCTTTTGCGCGGATGTCGGGACAGCTGGAGAAACAGTACCTGTGGCTGGAGCAGGCGGTAAAAGAGAAAACCGTTAATCTGCGCCAGGCGAACCGCAGGCTGAAGCTGCTTTACCGCTGCTCCGAGATGCTGCGCGGCCACGATAAAGCCTATGCGCAGGTACTGAAACTGGCGCAAAAACATGAAAACCTGCCGGCAATCGCGCTGGAAGCGCCGCCTCGCTGGCGACTAACCGCCGGTGCAGAGCATGAAAATCTGCCCTGGCACAGTCTGCCTTTGGAACAGACCGCGGGCGGCGTGCTGCGCTGGCAGGCCTGGGAGAGCGAACCGGCGCTTATGCAGGGTTTAGCAAGTATGCTGGCCCGCTCGCTGCAGCTGGACGACGCCGAAGAGAAAATGCGCCACCTGCTGCTGATGGAAGAGCGCGCCACTATTGCCAGAGAGCTGCACGATTCGCTGGCGCAGTCGCTGGTTTATCTGCGTATTCAGCTGGCGCGACTCAAGCGCGTGGTGGAAGTGGCAACGCCTCCGGCGGCTATCGTTGGCGAAATCGACGTGGCGCTAACCGAGGCCAACCGTCAGCTGCGCGAGCTGCTGACCACCTTCCGCCTGTCGGTAGAGCCGGCCGATCTCCCTACAGCGCTGGGCCAGGTCGTGGCCCAGCTCAGCCAGCAAACGGAGGCAAATATTCACCTCGCCAGCGAGATACAGCAGCAGCATCTGACGGCTCAACAGCTGGTACATGTTTTACAGATTGTCAGGGAAGCGCTGCTGAACGCCATTCGCCACGCGCGAGCCAGTGAAATTACGGTACGCGTCATGCAGCCGGAAGAAGGCCTGCTGCAAATCGACGTTAGCGATAACGGCCAGGGCTTTAGCCTGGCGGAAGCCAAACCCGGCCATTATGGCCTGGCTATAATGCAGGAGCGCGCGAAAAGCCTGAACGCAGAGCTGGATATCACCCAGGCAGCGCAAGGCGGCGCGCGAATTTCGCTCTGCTTTTCGCCTGGTCACGGATAAAAACAGGTTGTTTCGCCAGCGTTAAATCGCACCACGAACAGGCACGATAATTTACACTTTATCCTTAATTTCTCCACGATTCCCTCATTGGCAGCGGGTAAAGTGAAGCGCTCTGCAAAATAACAATGCGCTGTCACAAACAGCGTTAAGCCTCATTGCGCGCGGCGTTTTCCAGCCGTCATTTTGTTTAAAAATTGCCTGGAGCCTGCAATGGCGAATTTTTTTATCGATCGCCCCATTTTTGCCTGGGTGATTGCAATTTTGCTGTGCTTAACCGGCACTCTGGCTATTTTTTCGCTGCCGGTAGAGCAGTATCCGGCGCTGGCGCCGCCCAACGTGCGCATTACCGCCAACTATCCCGGCGCTTCGGCGCAGACGCTGGAGAACACCGTCACTCAGGTTATCGAGCAGAATATGACCGGCATCGATAACCTGATGTATATGTCGTCGCAGAGCAGCAATACCGGCCAGGCGACCATTACGCTGACTTTTGTCGCAGGCACCAATCCCGACGAGGCGCGCCAGCAGGTGCAGAACCAGCTACAGACCGCGCTGCGCAAGCTGCCGCAGGCCGTGCAGTCGCAGGGCGTGACGGTAACCAAAACCGGCGACACCAATATTCTGATGGTGGCCTTTGTCTCTACCGACGGCAGCATGGATAAGCAGGATATCGCCGATTACGTCGCCAGTAACGTGCAGGATCCGCTGAGCCGTATTGACGGCGTCGGTCAGGTGGACGCCTATGGCTCACAGTACGCCATGCGCATCTGGCTGGACCCCAATAAAATGATCAACTATGCGCTGACTACCTCCGATATCGTCAGCGCTATCGAGTCGCAAAACAGCCAGGTCGCCGTCGGCCAGCTGGGCGGTTTGCCTTCCGTAGAGCGTCAGGCGCTCAATGCCACTATCAACTCTCAGTCGCTGTTAACCACGCCCGAACAGTTCCGCAATATCACGCTGCGCGTCAATCAGGATGGCTCCGAAGTGAGGCTGGGCGACGTAGCGGAGGTAGCGCTGGGCGCGGAAAAATATGACTATTTGAGCCAGTACAACGGCCAGCCCGCATCCGGTCTGGGCGTCAAGCTCGCCTCAGGCGCCAACGAGCTGCAAACCGATAAGCTGGTCAGAGCGCGAATTGATGAGCTTTCCCACTATTTTCCGCCGGGCCTGAAGGCGGAGATCGCCTATGAAACCACGCCTTTTGTGGTCGCCTCCATTGAGGATGTGGTGAAAACGCTGCTGGAAGCTATCGCACTGGTCTTTGTGGTGATGTATCTGTTCCTGCAAAACTTCCGTGCCACGCTAATTCCGACCATCGCCGTGCCTGTGGTGCTGCTCGGCACCTTCGCCATTCTTTCCGCCTGCGGATTCAGTATCAACACGCTGACTATGTTCGCGATGGTGCTGGCGATAGGATTGCTGGTAGATGACGCTATCGTGGTGGTGGAAAACGTCGAGCGAATAATGAGCGAGGAAGGTCTGTCGCCGCGCGAGGCGACGCGCAAGTCGATGGGACAGATTCAGGGCGCGCTGGTAGGCATCGCGCTGGTGCTCTCCGCCGTGTTTGTGCCAATGGCCTTTTTCGGCGGTACCACCGGCGCCATCTACCGGCAGTTCTCTGTCACCATTGTTTCCGCGATGGTGCTTTCCGTGCTGGTGGCAATGATCCTGACGCCTGCCCTTTGCGCCACGCTATTAAAACCCCTGCCGCAAGGCGCGCATCATCAGCGACGCGGCTTTTTCGGCTGGTTCAACCGCGCCTTCAATCGTAACGCGGATCGCTACGAGCGCGGCGTAGGAAAAATTGTGGCGAAGGCCGGACGCTGGCTGCTGCTCTACGTGGTGATTATCGCGGGCATGGCGCTGCTGTTCCTGCATCTGCCGACCTCGTTTTTGCCGCTGGAAGACCGTGGCGTCTTTACCACCCAGGTGCAGCTGCCGCCAGGCTCCACGCTGCAGCAGACCAATAAAGTGGTCAACAAAGTTGAGCAGTATTATCTGACGCAGGAAAAAGATAACGTGCTCTCCGTCTTCTCCACTATCGGCGCCGGCCCCGGCGGCAACGGGCAAAACGTGGCGCGCATGTTTGTGCGGTTGAAGGAGTGGCGGGATCGACCGGGCGCGGAGAACAGCTCTTTCGCCATCATTGAGCGCGCCACCGAAGCTTTTAAAAAGATCCGTGAAGGCCGCGTTATCGCCAGCAGTCCACCGGCCATTACCGGTATGGGCAACTCGGCCGGTTTTGATATGGAGCTACAGGATCATGCTGGTCTGGGTCATGACGCGCTGATGCAGGCGCGCGACCAGCTGCTGGCGATGGCGGAGAGCAATGCCTCGTTGGCTCGCGTACGTCATAACGGCCTGGACGATACGCCACAGCTGCGCATCGATATCGATCAGCACAAGGCGCAGGCGCTGGGCGTCTCCGTAGACGATATCAACGACACGCTGACTACCGGCTGGGGCTCGACCTATGTTAACGACTTTCTGGATCGGGGCCGCGTGAAAAAAGTTTACGTCCAGGCGGCCGCGCCCTTCCGTATGCTGCCGGACGATATCGATAAATGGTACGTGCGCAACAGCGGCGGCGGCATGGTGCCGTTTTCCGCCTTCGCCAGCACGCGCTGGGAAACGGGCTCGCCGCGTCTGGAGCGCTACAACGGCTATTCAGCGGTGGAGATCGTCGGCGAATCCGCCCAGGGCGTCAGCACCGGCACTGCGATGGATATCATGGAGCAGCTGGTCAGCAAGCTGCCGACCGGGTTTGGCGTGCAGTGGACCGGCGCGTCCTATCAGGAACGGATGAGCGGCTCGCAGGCGCCTGCGCTTTACGCGATCTCGCTGCTGGTGGTCTTTCTCTGCCTGGCCGCGCTATATGAAAGCTGGTCGGTGCCCTTCTCTGTGATGCTGGTGGTGCCGCTGGGCGTGGTTGGCGCGCTGGCGGCAACCTGGCTACGCGGGCTGGAAAACGACGTCTATTTTCAGGTTGGTCTGCTGACGGTGATCGGACTGTCGGCGAAAAACGCCATCCTTATCGTGGAGTTTGCCAACGAGATGAACAGCAAAGGCCGCGATCTGCTGGAGGCGACGCTGGAAGCTTCCCGCCAGCGTCTGCGTCCTATATTAATGACTTCGCTGGCCTTTATCTTTGGCGTCCTGCCGATGACTATCGGCAACGGCGCTGGCTCCAGCAGCCAGCACGCGGTCGGCACAGGCGTGATGGGCGGAATGATCGCGGCCACCGTGCTGGCGCTATTTTTTGTACCGATTTTCTTCGTGCTGGTGCGGCGGCGTTTCCCGTTAAAAGAGAGGCCGATCGCATAAATGAGAAAAGGCAGCCTGAAGGCTGCCTTTTTTAAATTCGGATACTGAAGTTAAAGCTGATTGATTGCGTCGCCGAGCTTTTCTTTACGAGTGTGTTACTTACGAGTCAACATCGCTTCGATAAAGTCTTTCCAGTTCCCCAGTTCTAAGTCGATCATACATCACCTCTCTCGTTGTAGTGAGGCTATTATAAGATTATTCCTAAGGTGAAGTGAACAACTTTCAGCCATGAAGGCAGGTTAAAAATTAAGAATTATCCTAATATGTGCGGCGGCGCACATTTCTTATCGACTGATTTTTAAGGGAATTAATAGCCTGCTTATCATCAGGAAACAGAGCATCCGCTAAGTGGCTGATAAAGCTGAGGCGGCGGTAAGGCGAGGATAAAAGCAGCGGGACAAGAGGATTTTCGAGGGGGCCAGGCCCCCTCGCGCGTCACTACTTAAGGACGATGATTCTGTCGTAGCCGCCGCTCTCGCTGTCGATATGGGTTTTGGCATCGGGATGCTCGGCCAGCACCGCTTCAACGATATGATTGAACTCGTCGCAACGGCTCTCTTTTTTTCTGGCGATAACAATTGTCGACTTTGTCTCTTCAACCGTATGGGCGGAAGACGCTTTCATATAGTTCATATTGTCCCTCCTTCTCCTCTGTTCCTGGGGTTTGTACCGTCTTCCGTGCCTCACAGGCGTATCCATTGTAAACTCAGCGCCTGAGCAGTATCGAATATAGATGAAACCCACAGAAAAAAGAAGGTAACCCGCCATGCTGACGATGTACGGCATCAAAAATTGCGACACCATAAAAAAAGCGCGGAAGTATTTAGAAGCGAACGGCGTGGCTTATCAGTTTCATGACTATCGCGCGGACGGGCTGGATGCGGCTATGCTGCAGCGCTTTACCGATACGCTGGGCTGGGAGGCGCTGCTGAATACGCGCGGCACCACCTGGCGCAAGCTGGATGAAGAGACGCGCGGCGCGGTCGATAACGCGGCGGCGGCGCAGCAGCTTATGCTGGCGCAGCCGGCCCTTATTAAACGGCCATTGCTCTGCCGGGCTGACGGCTCTATGCTGCTGGGTTTTAATGAAGCCAACTACTCATCTTTTATCGTGGAGAAGTCCTGATTATGTTTTGTCCGGTCATTGAGCTGACGCAGCAGCTTATTCGTCGCCCTTCCCTCAGCCCGGATGACGCCGGTTGTCAGGCCGTAATGATCGAGCGCCTGAAGGCGCTGGGTTTTACCGTTGAACTGATGAATATCGGCGATACGCAAAATTTCTGGGCATGGCGCGGCGAAGGCGAAACGCTGGCCTTTGCCGGCCATACCGACGTGGTGCCCGCAGGCGACGCCAACCGCTGGATTAACCCGCCTTTTGAACCTACTATCCGCGACGGTATGCTGTTTGGTCGCGGCGCGGCGGATATGAAAGGCTCGCTGGCGGCGATGCTTGTCGCCGCTGAACGCTTTGTCGCCAGCTATCCGCAGCATAAAGGACGGCTGGCTTTTCTGATCACGTCGGATGAAGAAGCCAGCGCCGTTAACGGCACGGTAAAAGTGGTTGAGGCGCTGATGGCGCGCAATGAGCGGCTGGACTACTGTCTGGTCGGCGAACCGTCCAGCACCGAAGTGGTCGGCGACGTGGTGAAAAACGGCCGTCGCGGCTCAATGACCGCCAACCTGACCATTCATGGCGTACAGGGCCACGTAGCCTATCCGCATCTGGCCGACAATCCGGTACATCGCGCGTTGCCCGCGCTGAACGAGCTGGCGGCGACGGAATGGGACAAAGGCAACGAGTTCTTCCCGCCGACCAGTATGCAGATCGCTAATGTGCAGGCCGGTACCGGCAGTAATAACGTCATCCCTGGCGAGTTCTTCGTGCAGTTTAACTTCCGCTTCAGTACGGAGTTAACCGATGCGATGATTAAACAGCGCGTGCAGGAGCTGCTGGATCGTCATCAGCTGCGCTATACGCTCGACTGGGTTGTTTCCGGCCAGCCCTTTTTAACTTCAACCGGCAAGCTGGTTGAAGCGGTGGTAAACGCCGTTGAGCACTATAATGAAATAAAGCCGCAGCTGCTGACGACCGGCGGCACTTCTGACGGTCGCTTTATCGCCCGTATGGGCGCGCAGGTCGTGGAGTTAGGGCCGGTCAACGCCACCATTCATAAAATAAATGAGTGCGTTAAGGCCGCCGATCTGCAGCTGTTGAGCCGCATGTACCAGCGCATTATGGAACAGTTAATAGCGTAAGGATTGAGTATGGAATGGCTGAAAGAGTACTGGTGGTTGATAGGTATCGTGCTGATGGTCGGCATTCTGATGAATGTCTATAAAGACCTGAAGCGTATCGACCATAAAAAATATATGGATAACCGGCCGGAGCTGCCGCCGCATCGCGACTTTAACGATAAGTGGGATGACGACGACGACTGGCCGAAGAAAAAATAGTTCAGGGGCTTCGGCCCCTGTTTTATTGCTGTATTACACTTCCGGGCGGCTCTGCTCACGCAGGGCCGTCATCTCCAGCCGCAACGCCTCCGCTTTTTCGCTGTTCAGCGCCATGAGTCCCCGTTCAGCTTCCTGCCGCCAGCCGTGCAGCAGCGCTTTGCGGCCGGAAAGACCCGACAGCTGCACCAGCTCCGCCTGTGCAAGTCCTTCCACGAGCGCGCTCTGCAACAATGGCAGCGTCTGCGGCGCTTCATCAATCAGCCTGCCCAGCGCGCCGATACTGGATTCAAACGAGCGCTGCGCCCAGGCGAAACCCGCCAGATCGCGCCAGTCCTCTTCATCCAGAGCTTCCGTTACAGCCTCGGGAAAATTCAAATCCACCGAAGGGAGAAAAGGCCGTAGCCAGCGCCAGTCCCTTACCAGGCGGCGATGCGCTTTGGCAGCCAGCACCTTCGCACCTTCGCTCAGCGGCAGGATAGCCATTGCGGTATGGCAGCCGCTGCTCGCCTCCGTACGCGTGCCAATGCGCACTAGCTGAAAACCACAGGCCTGCCAGAAACGCCACAGATCGGTTGTGTAGCCAAAGCTGACCGACAGAAAATCGAGTTCCCGCGCCTGCGTAAGGCTTTGCTGCACCATCCGTGCGCCGATGCCCTGCCGTCGCAGCGCGGGCATAATAGCGATACGGCTGATACGCCGCGAGCGCATCTGCGCCGCTTCCGGCCAGCCACCGTGCGCGGCCAGCGACTGCGCCACCAGATTGCCAGCCGGTCGGCGCACGCCAGCCCAGACCGCCCGCGCCAGCTCCGGCGTCAGGCCGCCTTCGTCCACCAGCCACAGCGCGCCCGACACTTTATCTTCCTGCAGCGCCGCGCTGAAAGAGAGGCCTGGCGCATCCATCATGCGTCGTAAATCCAGCGGCGAAGTACGGTAATGCGCGCTGGTCAGCAGCTGGTAGATCGCTTCCAGCTTTGCCGGTTGCGTGCTCCACTCCGCCTGCTGCGGAAAGCAGAAGCGGATCGGCGCACGGCTCTCTTCCGCTTCAGCTTCGTTAAACAGCAGGGCGTGATCGATAAACTGTTCCAGCGGATCCTCCGCCGACCAGCGCAAAGGGCGATCGAGCTTGTACAGCGTCGCCTGGGGCAGGCTGGCGCAAAACTTCAGCATAAAGCCGCGACCGGTGCCTTCATAGCCCTGTAGCGTGGTGGTTAACAGCGTGCGAGGGTAAAGCCTGACCAGCTGCGCCAGCATCGGCGCGGGAATGGCGGCGGCTTCGTCAATCAGCAGCCAGTCGATATCCGTGGGACGATCCTGAGGAGCAAGCGCCAGCAGCCTGTCTGGCGCGATAAACTCAAAAGCCTCGCCGGCGAACCTCGCCAGCACATCGGTGGCCGCTTTTGCCGGCGCGGAGATCAGGCAGCGGCCGGGCCAGCGAGCCGCGAGCGATCCGGCAAGCGCGGATTTCCCGCGGCCGCGCGGCGCGGTAACAACAGAGACGCCCGGCTTCGCCGTCAGCAGCTGGTCAAGCAGAGCTTGCTGCTGTACGTCGTCGTCAGGCAGCCAGTCCGGCGCCTCCGGCGGTTCAGGAAGAACAGGCGCCTGATGCTGGCAAAAACGTGCCGTCTGCGGATCGGCCAGCAGCAGCCGCTGCAGGCGAGCGATAAAATTAGGCGTGGCGATGGGCGCTGCAGTATCGCCCCAGCGCAGCGAGTCGCTGTCGGGCTGCGTGGGCCAGCTGGCCCATTCCGGCGTCAGCAGCAGCAGCCAGCTACCCGCTTTCAGCGTGCCTGCCAGCACCGCCAGCGCCTCGGCGTTGAAACCGTGTCGCGCGTCGAACACCGCATGCAGGAACTCCTGCCCCAGCAGCGTGCGCATCGCTTTGGGCGCGCAGTGCAGCGGACTTTGCGGCGCATCGCCCAGCCAGAGCCAGTCGCCCGGCAGTAGCGACATCCACTGCTGCGCCTGCTGCCCACACCATTCCGCCTCGCCGCTGATCGCCATCAGCCGCCGCATTCCCCGGGTACGTAATTGCTCTGTCTGCGCGACGACGTCGCTCAGATCAGCCACCGAAGGTATCACACTGGCCAGGATTGCCGCTGTCGAAGCCTTTTTTAAACCAGGTGTAGCGCTGCTGCGAGGTGCCATGCGTAAAGCTGTCCGGCACTACGCGGCCCTGGCTGCGCTGCTGCAGCCGGTCGTCGCCGATCGCTTCGGCGGCGTTCAGCGCCTCCTGCAGATCGCCCGGCTCCAGCACGTTCTCCTGCTGCATATAGTGTCCCCAGACGCCCGCGAAGCAGTCCGCCTGCAGCTCCATCTTCACCGAGAGCTGGTTAGCCTGTTTCTGATCGCCCTGCTGCTGCAGTTGGCGAACTTTAGGTTCAATGCCCAGCAGGCGCTGCACGTGGTGCCCGACCTCGTGCGCCACCACGTAGCCCTGCGCGAAATCGCCGTCCGCGCCCAGCTTGTTTTTCATCTCATCGTAGAAAGAGAGATCGATATAAACGGTGCTGTCGTTCGGGCAGTAGAAAGGCCCCATCACCGACTGGCCGGTGCCGCAGCCGGTACGGGTCACGCCGCGATACATCACCAGCTTAGGCGGCGTATAGGTTTTACCCATCTGCTGGAAGATTTTCTGCCAGGTATCCTCCGTGGTCGCCAGCATCACCGAGGTGAACTTCGCCGCCTCATCCTGCTGTGGCGTGCTGCGCTGCTGCTGCGAGGAGAGCGAAGAGGATTCGCCGGTCAGCAGCGGCGTCAAATCGTAGCCGTAGTAGCCAGCGATCATCACGACGATCAGCAGAATAATCCCGCCTTTCCCGCGGGGAATACGCATTCTTCCCGCGCCCATTGAGTTACCGGATTCATTACGGCGATCTTCCACGTTATCGCTCTCACGGCGCCCTTGCCAACGCATAAATTACCTCGGGTTATAAGATTGTTTGACTGATTTTAGTCGCGGCCGTCCGCTAACACCAGCCTGACGGCGATGGCGGCCCGTCGCGGAGGAAACCAGCATGAGGGAATCTCTGTATGAAAAAAATCAGACGATGGCGAAATGTATTGCGGGAGATACACAGAACAGAAACAGTCGTGCGGCAGCGATAAAACGGGTGGAGTTAAAGGGCTGCGGCGAAACCGCAGCCGGGAAAATCAGTCCAGCTTCACGCCCAGACGATTCGCCACTTCTTCATAGGCTTCAATCAGGCCGCCGAGGCTCTGGCGATAGCGATCTTTATCCATTTTGTTCAGCGTTTCTTTATCCCACAGGCGCGCGCCGTCCGGGGAGAACTCGTCGCCCAGCGTCACTTCGCCATGGAACAGGCCGAATTCCAGCTTGAAGTCCACCAGAATCAGACCGGCGTCGGAGAAAAGCTTGCTCAGCACGTCGTTGGCTTTAAAGGTCAGCTCGCGCATACGCGCCAGATTTTCTTTACTCACCCAGCCAAAGGTTTCGCAGTAGGATTCGTTGATCATCGGGTCGTGACGCGCGTCGTCCTTTAAAAACAGGTCGAACAGCGGCGGATTAAGAAGGGTGCCCTCTTCCACGCCCAGGCGCTTGACCAGCGAGCCAGCCGCGCGGTTACGCACCACGCACTCGACCGGCACCATATCCAGCTTCTTCACCAGCGCTTCGTTATCGGAGAGCAGCGCTTCCATCTGGGTAGGAATGCCCGCTTCCGCCAGCCTGCTCATAATGAAATGGTTAAACTTGTTGTTAATCATTCCCTTGCGATCAAACTGTTCGATGCGCTCACCGTCCAGTGCTGATGTATCATTGCGGAACTCGAGTATCAGCAGATCCGGATTATCGGTGCTGTACACGGTTTTCGCTTTGCCGCGATACAACTCAGCTTGCTTTTTCATCTCTTTACTCCAAACGTGAAATTCCCTCGCGCCTTTCGCCACGGAAAGCGCTCGGGCAGGAACTGTTGCGTCTATTGTATGATCGGACGCGAAAAAACCGAAGCAATCGATTACGCAGCGGCAAATAAAAAAGGCCGACGCGCGTCGGCCCTCTGCTTACTTGTTGAATGCCGCCTGTAGCACAGCCACCAGCGCGTCGTTTTGCGACTGGGTCAGCGCATGGCCTTTCGGATCCAGGAACTGCAGGCTGCTGCGGTTATCCAGATCGCCTACCTGCAGCTTATAGTTACCGTTGGTCAGCTCAGGATCTTTCGCGCCAAGCTGGTCCCAGGTTTCATCGGACGGCGCTTTATAGCTCACGCTCAGGCTGCCCTGCGGACGGTTGCGATCGCTGATCTGCATACCTACGCGCTCCAGCGCGCCCGGCAGACGTTCCCACACCAGATTGAACGGCGCGCGAACGATCAGGTTTGGCAGACCGGTATCATCCGCGCCGCTCTGCACGTTGATCTGCGCAGTGCTGCCTTTCGCCGCCGCGTCATCGCGCGTGGTGGCGATTTTATCCAGACCGGCGCTCAGCTCGTTAAGCATCTGCGCGGTGTAGCGCTGCTGCTGTACAGGAGAAGTAACGGCTTTGCCTTCCTGCTCCAGCTCCAGCAGCTTGACGCTCAGCGCCTGCTGATAGCCCTGCTGCTGAACGGCGATCTGGTAACGGCCACGATACTGGTGATCTTCGTCGGCGCGGTTCCACTGCACCCAGTCGGTGGTCAGCGTCTGGCTGCCATCGGTGCGGCTGGCGATGGGATAGTTACGCGCCTGCACTACATTCACAACCTGCGGCCACAGCGCGCCGCTGCTGTTATCCAGCAGCAGTACGCCGGAGTTGCCGGCAAACTGGGTGCGGGCGCCGTTGATCAACGCCAGCGGCTGAGCCGGCGGACGAATGTCCAGCTGTTTGCCGACGGCGCCATTGCTTTTGGCAGCGGGAATATCGAAATCACCGTTCTGCAGCGGCAGGATCATGCCCGCAGGCGCGTGCAGCTCGCTGATATCCGCGGCCTTAAGGTAAGATTCGTCGCCGCTGACCTGGCGCTTGTAGCGCTGATCGCTCGAACATGCCGCCAGCAACATCACCAGCGACAGGCCAACCCCTTTCGCGATTGCCGACTTTTGTACTGAGTAAGCCATTACTTCTCCCTAAATTTACAGCAGGCCTGCGTCTTTCAGTGCCTGCTCAACAACCGGACGACCGGCATCAGTCATCGGCGTCATGGGTAGACGCAGCGTATCGGTTGCAATTAATCCTAATTTTTTAGCCGCCCATTTTACCGGGACAGGATTAGGCTCAATAAATAGCTTCTGATGCAGAGGCATCAGGCGCTGGTTAAGGCGGCGCGCTTCACGGAAGTTGCCCTGCTGCGCAAGCTCGCAGAGCGCTGCCATTTCGCGCGCGGCGATGTTGGCCGTCACCGAGATAACGCCCTTGCCGCCCAGCTGCATAAAGTCGAGGGCGGAAAGATCGTCGCCGCTGACCAGCACGAAATCGTCATCGACCAGCTCTTGGATCTGGCTAACCCGCGATAAGTTCCCGGTCGCCTCTTTGATTCCGATAATATTTTTAATCTTCGCCAGGCGGCCTACCGTTTCCGGCAGCATATCGCAGCCGGTGCGCGACGGCACATTGTAGAGCATTTGTGGCAGATCGGTGCTTTCAGCGATGGCTTTAAAGTGCTGATACAGCCCTTCCTGCGTCGGGCGGTTGTAGTATGGGGTAACGGTCAGGCAACCGACCACGCCGCTGTTTTCGAAACGCCGGGTCAGCGAAATGCCTTCCGCGGTAGCGTTGGCGCCGGTGCCGGCGATAACGGGAATGCGGCCATCGGCCAGCTCCAGCGTCATCATCACGACGTCACCATGCTCGTCATGGCTTAATGTTGCCGATTCGCCCGTTGTTCCTACGGAGACGATTGCCGCTGTTCCGCTGGCAACATGATAATCAATCAGTTTTTTCAGACTTGCACGACAGACAGACCCTTTATCGTCCATCGGCGTAACGAGCGCAACTATACTTCCCGTAAACATTAGCCATCCCCTCCACAAACAAGTGCTTCATGGTACGTTTGTCCGTCCAGGAAAAGCAAGCGGGCAAGCCCGCCAGGCCTCTTGGCACAGGGTATTTTTTATGTTTACCTTAGCGTTATCACAATTGCTAATCACTGAGACGTACAGGAAGCATTATTTTGCCGCAGTCAGAGCAACATCATCTGGTTATCACCGCCGTGGGCGTGGATCGACCGGGCATAGTTAACACCATTACCCGCCACGTCAGCAGCTGCGGCTGCAATATCGAAGACAGCCGTCTGGCGATGCTGGGTGATGAGTTTACTTTTATTATGCTGCTTTCAGGAAGCTGGAACGCTATCGCTCTGATTGAATCGACGCTGCCGCTGAAAGGCGCCGAGCTGGAGCTGCTGATCGTGATGAAACGCACGACCTTCCGCGAAAGGCCGCCGATGCCGGCTACCGTTTGGGTACAGGTAGAGGTTAAAGATTCCGCGCATATTATCGAACGCTTTACCGATCTTTTTGATTCGCATCAGATGAATATCGCCGAACTGGTTTCGCGCACCCGTCCTGCGGCAGAAAATCAGCCGCCATTGCTCTATATTCAAATTACCGCTCACAGTCCTGCCAGTCAGGATGCTGCAATTATTGAGCAGGCGTTTAACAGCCTCTGTACAGAGTTAAATGCGCAAGGCACTATTAGCGTCGTCCAGTATCCACAGCATGATGAAAATAATGGAGAGTAGTGATGAATCCACTGAAAGCCGGCGATTCCGCACCAGCCTTTAGCCTGCCCGACCAGGATGGCGAACAGGTAAGTTTGACCGACTTCCAGGGACAGCGCGTTCTGGTCTATTTCTACCCGAAAGCGATGACGCCAGGTTGTACCGTACAGGCGTGCGGTCTGCGCGACAGCATGGATGAGCTGAAAAAAGCGGGCGTGGAAGTTTTGGGCATCAGCACCGACAAGCCGGAAAAGCTTTCGCGCTTTGCCGAGAAAGAGCTGCTGAACTTTACCCTGCTGTCGGATGAAGATCACCAGGTCTGCGAACAGTTCGGTATCTGGGGCGAGAAAACCTTTATGGGGAAAACCTATGACGGCATTCACCGTATCAGTTTTCTGATTGGCACCGATGGCAAAATTGAAAAAGTGTTCGACGATTTTAAAACCAGCAACCACCACGATATCGTGATGGACTATTTGAAATCGGCTTGAGTCTGTTTTCTGATTAAAGGGCTGGATGACATTAATCCGCCCTTCTTTGCTTCTCTTTATCCATCAAAAATCGTAGTCGGCCAGCCGCTCTTCGACCTGTTTATTCCCTTTATATTTACTCTGCAGCGCCTCTTTCTCTTCTTTTGCTTTGCCGCAGGCCAGCTCGATGCCTTTTTCGACTTCCTTTTGCTTTACGGCGGCGAGATCGCTCTCCCACTCGCCCGCAAAATGCTGGCATTCTTCCGCGTTTTTAATAAAAGCGCTGACGTCCGGCGGAAGAGACTCAGTGGCGAAGCACGCCGTTGCGCTATACAGCGAGAAGTATTTACCGGCAATTTATAAATATTATTACCGTTAAAATTGAAATGACCTTTTATTCTTTCGATGTAAAAGCGCCCGGACAAGCGATTGCCAGTCCAGGCACATTATCGGTGTAGAAAATATTGCCGCCAACAAGGCACGGCGCCGGGCTGAAAAAGCGCGCGCCAGAGGTTAGCCATGCTGGCGATAAAGTTCCTGCGCGCTTTCCTGCCACTCGCCGCTGACCACCACGCGGTTACGACCAGCGTGCTTGGCGCTATACAGAGCATCGTCCGCCTGTTTAAACACGCGTTCCAGCGGCATTTCATCCGCATCCCACAGCGCCACGCCAACCGAGATCGTGATGCGCCCGACCGGTGCCAGCGCCAGCTGTTCGATTTTTTTACGCACCCGCTCAGCGATAACCGCCGCCATTTCGCGATCGGCGCCAGGCAGGATCATCAAAAACTCCTCGCCGCCGTTGCGGCAAACGACGTCGGTTTGCCGTGAACCTTTGCCCAGCTGCTGCGCCACGCTTTTAATAACGCTGTCGCCGACATCGTGGCCCCAACTGTCGTTAACGCGCTTGAAGTGGTCAATATCCAGCGCCAGCACGGCGAAAGACTGGCGCGTGGCGAGAAAATATTCCAGTACGGCGTTCAGGCCGCGGCGGTTTAACAATGAGGTCATAGGATCGGTCTGCACCTCGAACTTCAGGCGGCCGATCTTATCCTGCAGCAAACCCAGACCGGTAAGCATTGCCCGCTTGATCTGCGCCGCTTCGTAGTACCAGGAGCGGATAGCGCCGATCTCCACGGCGACGCCGGACTCGTCGAGCTGGCTGGCGTTGTCTGCCAGCTGCCCCAGCGGCCGTGCGATCAGGCAAGCGAACAGCCAGGCCAGCGCCAGCGTCAGCAGCGCCAGCGGCACGGCGCGCTGCAGCACCTGCAACATCAGGCTGGTCAGCGGCGTCAGCGTAGTTGGCGTCGGCTTCATCGCCACGATCATCCAGCCAGGCGTGGTCACCATCGCGTAGCCAGCCAGCATCGGCTCACCGTTTTTCTTCGAAACCTGCTGGTAGCCGTTGTTCTGCTTCAGCTTATCGCTCAGCAGCGGCGCAATTTTTTGTCCGATCAGCGCCTTGTTTTCGTGATAGAGTACACGATTGCCGCTGTCCACCACATACAGCGAAGAGCCGTCGCGATAGAACTGCTCGCCCAGCAGCTCATTGAGGATGCTTTTTTTCTTGAGGTAGATGGTTCCGCCCACAAAGCCCAGATAAACGCCGCTGGGCGACCAGATGGGATAGGAAACAAACACCATCAGGTTGTTGGCAACGGAAACCGTCGGCTGGCTAACCAGCGGTTTACGCTCCGTCAGCGCCTGGCGCGTCGCCGGCGTTGTCAGATGCACGCCTTTCAGCATCAGGGAGTCGGGAGATATAGCTTTTACCCAGCCGTTGGCGTCAACAATCACCGCGGAGTTAAAGCTGTTGGTCTGCTCGCGCAGGCGCATCACCTCGCGCTGCATCAGCGCATCGCTATCGCTGTTCTGTCCCAGCGTTTTCGCGCTATAGGCCAGCTGCGACTCCGCCAGCTGAAAGAACATTTCAGTGGTGGAAGCCAGCTTGGTGGCGTAAACCCGGTTGGATTCCAGCGTGTTCTCAATCAGCACTTCCCGCTGTACCTGCCAGGTGGCGTACAGTGAGTTAGCCAGCGTAATCGCAATGCTGGCGAAGGCCAGCAGCATGATCAGCGTGCGCAGATCCAGCCTCAGGCGAAAAAGCCTCATGGATTGACCTCGGGGAAACATGTCATGGATGTCTCTTGTTTTAGTTTGCTTTGTAACGCGTCATGCCCTGGTGAAGCATGCATCAATAGGATGGGTATCGTCAGTGTTAGGAATAATCTTAACGATTTTAACTCAATTTTTTTGTAAGGAAAACGTTAATCCAGGCGAAACTCGTTTTTGAGGTGGCGTCAGAGGCGTCCCGCGACAAAAGCGGCGCGGGACAAAAACAGTTACATGGCGAGAAAGGCGTAGCCCTGGTTTTCGAGCGTGGCGACGGTGGTCGGGCTGGAGAGCGCATGAGTGACGGAGTTGTCGATCCAGTCATGCTGAAAATGGTGGAAGGCCACCGACTGATCGCAAACGGAAACGTCCACGCCTTTGGCGCGCAGTTCATTAATCAGCTTCAGGTTAGGATTATCCACGCCGAAGATTTTTTTATACTCCGCGTTGTTCAGCATCGCTGGCGTGCCGTCGCCGGTGACCGAAACGACAAATTTAAGCTGCTCCTGCGGTACGCCGGAAGCGATATAGAGATTGACCACGCGGGCGACGCGCTCCAGTCCAAGATTGGGCACTTTAGGGCCGTTTTCCGCTTTGGTGATCTGAAAGACTACTTTATTGCTGTCGCCAGCCGCCGGTTTATAAGCCGCATCGGGTTCAAAATGAATTTTACCGTAGCCGTCGATAGCGGGCGTGGTCCAGAATCCGTCGGGATCGTTTTGCTGGCTGCCGAAGTGCTGGCTGATTTTATCCGCGATCGCCGGCGCGGAAGAGACGCTGGCGCCGACAAAACCCGCCACGGCGGCGATAAGGACGTAGGACACAACAGGACGCATAGGATGCTCTCCAAAAAGCGTAACAGAACGGAAAAGGGATAATAAAAGTCATCGCGATAAGCTGTAATACAGAGTGAATAAATTATTTCATGCTGTAAATAAGCGATAATCCGTTTTTATAATTGTGGCGCTGACAGCAGTGCTTTTTTTCTCTCGTCGACTAAAAAATAAAATAAACCCCGCAATTAAAAAGAGGCCAGCTTATTTAATAATTTTCAGCATGGCTTGTTAACCCCAACAGCTTTATAAAAGGCTTTTTTTTAACGGTGGCGAAGAAATTCTGTTTTATAGCGGAACGGGATTTTTAAAAAACCCGCCTGCCGTGAGCAAAATAAACCGGACGACCTGAAGCGAGATAAGGCCATTTTTAAGAGTAAACTGAATCAAAACTCGTGCCACATTCAATTTTATTGAGCATATTTACCTGAATTTACCTTTGCAAAGATAAAATCCCGGTTGCTGCGCCGCATGAATATTCAATTTTTTCTATCCATTTTTAACGACGTTCGTTTGTTGTTGCACTTAATCGCCGCCACGATCGTTTCCTTCCTTATCGCCTGTGGTTAAGATAGCCGTAGAAAAAGCCAGGCTCGCTCAGCGTGCCTGTCGGCGAAACGAAGATATTATCAGACCAGGATTTTGCATGATTAATCGATTAAAAAAGTGCGCGCTGGCTTCGCTAATCCTGCTGCCCGCGATGGCCTCGTCGCCTGTCAGAGCGGATATCACCGATAACCTGCCGGATATCGGGACAACCGCGGGCAATACGCTTTCCGTTAATCAGGAGCTGGCAATGGGCGACTTCTATGTCCGCCAGCTGCGGGCCAGCGCGCCGCTGATCAACGATCCGCTGCTAAACGACTATATCAACCAGCTGGGGCAGCGGCTGGTGGCGCACGCCTGGTCGGTCAAGACGCCTTTCCAGTTTTTCCTGGTGAGCAACGACGAGCTGAACGCCTTCGCCTTTTTCGGCGGCAACGTGGTGCTGCACTCCGCCCTGTTCCGCTACACCGAAAACGAAAGCCAGCTGGCTTCGGTGCTGGCGCATGAAATCTCCCACGTTACGCAGCGCCATCTGGCACGCGCGATGGAAGAGCAGCAGCGTAATGCGCCGCTGACATGGGTTGGCGCGCTGGGCTCTATTCTGCTGGCGATGGCCAGTCCCCAGGCGGGCATGGCGGCGCTGAGCGGCACGCTGGCCGGCGCGCAGCAGGGCGTCATCAGCTTTACCCAGCAGAACGAGCAGGAAGCGGATCGCATCGGCATTCAGGTTTTGCAGCGCGCGGGGTTTGATCCCCAGGCGATGCCCAACTTTTTGCAGAAGCTTGCGGATCAGTCCCGCTTTGCCTCTAAGCCGCCGGAAATCCTGCTGACTCACCCGCTGCCCGACAGCCGCCTTGCCGACGCCCGCAACCGCGCCAATCAGATGAAGCCGATGGTGGTGCAGTCATCGCAGGATTTCTATATGGCGAAAGTGCGCGTGCTGGGCATGTACGCTACGGGCAAAAATCAGCTTAACGACGATTTGTTGGAGACGCTGAGCAAAGGCAATGCCCGCGAGCAAACCGCCGCGCAGTACGGCAAGGCCGTGCAGTTTCTGCAGGCGAAGAGTTACGACAACGCGCGCAAAATCATCGCGCCGCTGCTGGCCGCCCAGCCGGACAACGTCTGGTATCTGGATATTATGACCGATATCGATATCGGCCTGAAGCAGCCCGCTCGCGCCATCGCCCTGCTTGAGGGCAGCAAGGCGAAAGCCAGCCCGGTGATTCAGCTCAATCTTGCCAATGCTTATGTGGAAGCGAAGCAGCCAGCCAGCGCCAGCAAGATCCTCTATCGCTATACCTGGGCGCATAAAAACGATCCCAACGGCTGGGATCTGTTGGCGCAGGCTTCTGCCGATCAGGGCCTGACGGATGAGGAAGAAGCCGCGCGGGCGGAAAGTCTGGCGCTCAACGGCCAGCTGGATCAGGCGATCCGCAGTTTAAGCAGCGCCAGCGCGGCGGTACCGCTGGGCAGTCTTAAGCAGGCCCGCTATGATGCCCGCATCGATCAGCTGCGCTATCTGCAGCAGCGTTTTCGTCAGTATCAGAAAAGATAGGAATTTTATGTCAAGCGTACAGATTTATCACAATCCCCGCTGTTCAAAGAGCCGCGAAACGCTGGCCCTGCTCCAGAGCAGAGGCATTGAGCCGGAAGTGGTGCGCTATCTGGATACGCCGCCCAATATCGCCACGCTGAAAACCCTGCTGCTGCAGGCGGGCTTCAGCTCTGCCCGCGAGCTGATGCGTACTAAAGAAGAGACGTACCGCACGCTGAAACTGGGCGATAAAGCGGTTGGCGAGGAAGAGTTGCTGGCCGCGATGGTCGCTCATCCTGAGCTAATCGAGCGCCCGATAGTGGTGGCCAACGGCAAAGCCCGGCTGGGCAGGCCGCCGGAACAGGTGCTGGCGATCCTTTAAAGCCCCAGCGCCTCTTTCACAAAAGGAATGGTCAGCTTGCGCTGGGCGCTGATCGAGGCGCGATCCAGCTTGTCCAGCGTCATAAACAGCGTGCGCATTTCGCGATCCAGCCTTTTCAGCAGAAAGCGTCCGACATCTTCCGGAAGCTCAAAGCCGCGCAGGCGCGCCCGCAGCTGCAGTGCCTGCAGCTTGTCTTCATCCGAAAGCGGCTGCAGGCGGTAAATTTGTCCCCAGTCAAGCCGCGAGGCAAGATCCGGCAGCTTCAGATTAAGCTGGCGCGGCGGTCGATCGCCGGTGATCAGCAGTTTAGTGCGGCCCGTTTCCAGAATGCGGTTATAGAGATCGAAAATCGCCATTTCCCAGGGTTCGTCGCCGGCGATGCATTCAATATTGTCGATGCAGATCAGCGCCAGCTGCTCCATGCCGTCCAGCACTTCCGGTACGAACCAGGTGCGTTTATCAAGCGGCACGTAGCCGACAGCTTCGCCGCGCGCGGAAAGCTCCGCGCAGGCGGCATGCAGCAAATGGCTGCGTCCGCCGCCTTCCCGCGACCAGAAATAGAGATAGCTGCCGTGCTCCTGCTGCAGCGCGCTCTGCAGCGCGGCGATCAGCGACGGATTTTCCCCTGGCCAGAAGCTGGCGAAGGTTTCATCGTCGGGCAAATAGAGTGGCAGTGAGAGCTGTGCCGGCGTGTTCAGAAGCACCTCAGTAATGGGTCGAAATCCGGCGGAAGTTTATCACAGATCTTTAAGGATTATGAAACGGGCAGCGCCGCTGCCCGTCACAACGGTTAATCGCGATCCTGCGGATCCAGAATCACCTCTTCCGGACGGATCAGCGTGATGACTTTAAAGATCAGGCTCAGGGCGATGCCGACGATAGTCGCCAGCGCCATGCCCTTCAGCTCCGCCGCGCCGATATGCACCGTAGCGCCGCTGACGCCGATAATTAATATCACCGAGGTCAGGATCAAATTCTGCGCCTTGTTGTAATCCACTTTCGATTCGATCAGCACGCGAATACCGGAAGCGCCGATCACGCCGTACAGCAGCAGCGATACGCCGCCCATTACCGGTACCGGTACGGCCTGAATCGCAGCGGCCAGCTTGCCGATGCAGGAGAGCAGGATCGCCAGAATCGCCGCGCCGCCAATAACCCAGGTGCTATACACGCGAGTAATCGCCATCACGCCAATGTTTTCGCCGTAGGTGGTGTTAGGTGTAGAGCCGAACAGCCCGGAGAATACCGTCGAGATACCGTTGGCGAACATGGAACGATGCAGGCCCGGATCCTTCAGCAAATCTTTTTTTACGATGTTCGCCGTCACTACCAGATGCCCGACGTGCTCTGCGATAACCACCAGCGCTGCAGGCAGTATGGTCAGCATCGCCGCCCACTCAAAGCGCGGCGTATAGAAGGTTGGCAGCGCAAACCACGGTGCCGCTTCCACGGAAGACCAGTCGACAATGCCCATAAAATAAGAGAGCGCATAGCCGACCAGCACGCCAATCAGGATAGGGATAATCGCCAGGAAGCCGCGAAACAGCACCGAACCGAACACGGTAACCGCCAGCGTCACCATAGAGATCAGGATAGTTTTGCCGTCGGCCGCTGCGCCGTTGGCGGGCAGCAGGCCGGCCATATTCGCCGCCACACCGGCCAGCTCCAGACCGATAACCGCCACGATAGCGCCCATCGCGGCCGGAGGAAACATCACGTCCAGCCAGCCGGTACCCGCTTTTTTCACAATCAGCGCCACCAGACAAAACAGAACGCCGCACAGGATAAAGCCGCCCAGCGCGACCTCATAGCCCAACGGCAGCAGCAGCAGAACCGGGGAAATAAAAGCGAAACTCGATCCCAGATAGGCCGGAATTTTACCTTTACAGATAAAGAGATAAAGCAGCGTGCCGATGCCGTTGAACAGCAATACGGTAGCCGGGTTGATATGAAACAGGATCGGCACCAGCACCGTCGCGCCGAACATGGCGAACAGATGCTGAAAGCTGAGTGGAATAGTCTGCAGCAGCGGCGGCCGCTCGCTTACGCCTATAGCGCGACGCGTCATGATGAATTACCCCTTATTTAACGCAATAAAAAACCGACTCTCTGGTCGGCTTGGTGGCTATCCGTTATTTTGTTCCGAAAATCTTATCGCCCGCATCGCCCAGGCCGGGAATGATATAGCCTTTCTCGTTCAGTCCCTGATCGACGGAAGCGGTGTAGAGTTCGACGTCCGGATGCGCTTTCTCCAGCGCCGCGATGCCTTCCGGCGCAGCCACCAGCACCAGCACTTTAATGCTGCTGCAGCCCGCTTTTTTCAGCAGATCGATCGTGGCGATCATTGAGCCGCCGGTCGCCAGCATAGGATCGACCACCAGCGCCATGCGCTCTTCGATATTGGAAACCAGCTTCTGGAAATAAGGCACCGGTTCTAACGTCTCTTCGTCGCGATAGACGCCTACCACGCTGATGCGCGCGCTTGGCACATGCTCCAGCACGCCTTCCATCATGCCCAAACCTGCACGCAGAATCGGCACAACGGTGATTTTTTTCCCTTTGATCTGGTCGATTTCCACCGGGCCGTTCCAGCCTTCGATGGTGACCCTTTCCGTTTCTAAATCCGATGTGGCTTCATAAGTCAGCAGACTTCCTACCTCCGAGGCGAGTTCACGAAAGCGTTTGGTGCTCACGTCCTGTTCACGCATCAGGCCCAGTTTATGTTTGACCAGCGGGTGTTTGACTTCCACGATCTTCATTGTTTTACTCCCGGAGTGTATGGCTGCAAAAAAAAATCGCGAGATTATAGCGCCATTTAGCGGCCAGTACCTATTACTTAATCTGACTTCCGCCAGATCCCTTCTTCCGATAAGGATTGGCTAAAATTCAGCTATACGCAACGCCCGCCGAAGATGAGGCTCGCAAACGTTTGCCTGCGCTGTTAGAATTGCCGCGCTCTATACCAACCACCAACCGCAAACCGCGTGGGGATTTCGCAGTGACCGACAAAACCTCTCTCAGCTATAAAGACGCCGGCGTAGATATTGATGCCGGTAACGCTTTAGTCGACCGTATCAAAGGCGTAGTGAAAAAGACTCGCCGTCCGGAAGTAATGGGCGGACTGGGCGGTTTCGGCGCGCTTTGTGCGCTGCCGCAAAAATACCGTGAACCGGTTCTGGTTTCGGGCACTGACGGCGTCGGCACCAAGCTGCGTCTGGCAATGGATCTGAAACGCCACGATGCTATCGGCATCGATCTGGTGGCAATGTGCGTTAACGATCTGGTGGTACAGGGCGCCGAGCCGCTGTTCTTCCTCGATTACTACGCTACCGGCAAGCTGGATGTGGACACGGCAGCCAGCGTGATTACCGGTATCGCGGAAGGTTGCTCGCAGTCCGGCTGTGCGCTGGTTGGCGGCGAAACGGCTGAAATGCCGGGCATGTATCACGGCGAAGATTACGACGTGGCGGGTTTCTGCGTCGGCGTGGTGGAAAAAGCAGAGATTATTGACGGCAGCAAAGTCAAAGACGGCGACGTGCTGATCGCGCTGGGCTCCAGCGGCCCGCACTCCAACGGCTACTCGCTGGTACGCAAAATTCTTGAGTTCAGCAAGACCAATCCGGAAACCACGCAGCTTGAGGGCAAGCCGCTGGCCGATCATCTGCTGGAACCAACCCGCATTTACGTTAAAAACATCCTCAGCCTGATTGAGCAGGTTGACGTGCACGCCATCGCCCACCTCACCGGCGGCGGCTTCTGGGAGAATATTCCGCGCGTGCTGCCGGACAACACCCAGGCGGTGCTGGAAGAGTCGAGCTGGCAGTGGCCAGCCGTCTTCGGCTGGATGCAGGAAGCGGGCAACGTCAGCCGCTTTGAGATGTACCGCACCTTTAACTGCGGCGTCGGCATGGTGATCGCGCTGGACGCGAGCGAAGCGGACAAAGCGGTTGAACTGATGACCGCAGCGGGCGAAAAAGCCTGGAAAATCGGCGTGATCAAAGCGTCCGACTCCGACGAGCGCGTGGTTATCAACGCATGAAGCGGATTGTCGTGCTGGTATCCGGCCAGGGAAGCAATCTCCAGGCCATTCTCGATGCCTGCCGGCAGGGACGAATTCACGGCAGCGTCGCTGCCGTGTTCAGCAACAAAGCCGAAGCTTATGGCCTGACGCGAGCGCGTGAGGCCGGCGTTCCGGCGCACGCTTTAGCCGCCGACCAGTTTGCCGACCGGGAAGCCTTTGACCGCCAGCTGATGCTGGAGATTGACGCTTACGCGCCGGATCTGGTGATTCTGGCTGGCTATATGCGTATTCTCAGCGCCGCTTTTGTCGCGCGCTATGCCGGACGTATGCTGAATATCCACCCTTCCCTGCTGCCAAAGTATCCGGGCCTGCACACGCATCGCCAAGCGATTGCAAACGGCGACGAAGAGCACGGCACCTCCGTGCATTTCGTGACGGAAGAGCTGGATGGCGGCCCGGTGATCTTACAGGCGAAAGTTCCCGTGTTTGCAGGCGATACGGAAGAAGAGGTCACGGCTCGCGTGCAGCACCAGGAGCACGCCATCTATCCGCTGGTGGCGGGCTGGTTTGTGGATGGCCGCCTGAAGATGCAGGATGGCGCGGCCTGGCTGGACGGCGAACGTCTGCCGCCGGAAGGTTACGCCTGGGGTTGAAGCGCACGGCTGAGCAGGAACGGCTCCGGTTCGTTACGGTGAAATTTTGTTCTGCCCGAAGCGAGTACAGCGATAAATCATCGCTATACGAAACCTGATAATAAACTCTGAAATTCTGCCACAGCCCGGCATAGAGCCAATCTACTATGCCGGGCTGTTATGTTTAATTTACATTAAGCCCGCCTTCAAATAACGGGATTGATCGGTAGCCTCTCTGATAGCGGCGCTTGTCAAAAACTGCCTCAGATAAAAATCGTGCCAGCTCTCGCCAAAAATGACCTTCTTTTGATTTTAATCAGCGTTTTATTTAATTTTTCCTTGCTGCTATAGCCATACTTAAAAAAATCACCTTAAGTAATCGTGCTATTAAAGTTTAACAAGGAGAGAAACAATGGCATGGATTTATAATGTAATGCTCAAAACTTTTAAGCATAACGGCGAATACAGGTTCAGCGCGCGCTACGCTGGCGCGCCTGGCTATAAAGATAATCCCGAGTATGAATGCATTCGCGATAAAGGCCCATTGCCCAGAGGAAAGTACAGAATTACAGGCATTCCGTTCAGGCATAAAAAGGGTGGCCCGTTTACGCTGCGGCTGGAACCCGATAAGAGTAATCACATGTGTGGACGCGATGGTTTTTTAATACATGGCGACAGCATAAAAGATCCCGGCACGGCTTCTAATGGTTGCATTATACTGGATCAAGTATTGCGCAGGCAGATATGGAACTCTAAAGACAGGGAGATAATTGTAGAATGAAATACCTCCTGATGATTTTATTGGTTTTTAGCAGCTTTTCTGGTGCAGCACAGGTAATCGATAACAATTGTAAATCTCCCCTATCCAGCACGGGGATGGAGATGATAGATCAAATGCGTGATGCTATGCATATTGACCCTAAAAGTATAGTTGAAAAAGAAACGACCACTGAATTACTCTTTAACGAGCCTGTAACCGATATCTTATCCACTTATTATGCAAAGGTAAGTTACGATGAGGATGGCTCTTTGCCTTTAAATGAATACAAAGAGATATATGCAGATGACAATCCAAGAAACCTGATAATAAAATTTACATTCAAAAACAAGCAGGAGAAAGAAAATGTATTTCTGGTATCAGCTATCGCCAGTGATTATGAGTGCAATATCAGATATAATGGCTACATTATAGCTAAGCGTGAGTTCTGATTATTTTCCCCTGTGCTGGCACAGGGGCTTGTTGCTAATAGCATGTTATCTGCCTGGCTTTTTCATCCTGCCCTCAGCGTTTCAGGGTTTGTCCTGCAGGGAGTGTGGTTAACTAAACGTTTTACAGGCAAGAAGCAATAAGGCATCTTGCCGCCGCGCCATTCTGAACAGGTAGCCTTCTTATCTGATTTCTTACATCCAGATTCATAAACTAAAATCGCTGATTCCCTTTTTAATCAGCCATAACGCCCGGTGATATAGTCTTCGGTGCGGCGCTGGCGCGGCGCGGTAAAGATCCTGTCCGTTTCGTCAAACTCCACCACGCTGCCGTGATGCATAAACGCGGTATAGTCGGAAACGCGCGCGGCCTGCTGCATATTGTGCGTGACCAGCACCAGCGTGAAATGCTGCTTCAGCGTGCTCATCAGCTCTTCGATAACCAGTGTGGAAATAGGATCCAGCGCCGAAGTGGGTTCATCCAGCAGCAGAATTTCCGGCTCAATGGCGATAGCTCTGGCGATCACCAGCCGCTGTTGCTGGCCGCTGGAGAGCGTTAAGGCATTCTGCCAGAGATTGTTTTTCACCTCCGGCCAGAGCGCCGCCGCGCGCAGCGCGCTTTCTACCGCTTCGTCCAGTACTCGCCTGTCGCGCACGCCCTGCAGGCGCAGACCGTAAACCACGTTTTCATAAATCGTTTTGGGGAAAGGATTAGGCCGCTGAAACACCATGCCGATCCTGCGGCGCAGCGCCGCCAAATCTTCGTTGCCGCCCAGGATCGACTGCTGATGCAGGCGAATATCGCCGGCTACCCGGCAGCCGACAATCAGGTCGTTCATGCGGTTAAAGCAGCGCAGCAGCGTCGATTTGCCACAGCCGGAAGGGCCAATCAGCGCGGTGACGCGGTTTTTCGGCACCTGCAGCTTAATGGCATTCAGCGCCTGTTTTTCGCCGTACCACAGTGAAAGATTATCCACCTCAAGCGCGGTTTCCTGCTCGTTTGCCATCAGGCTTTTCTCCATTAATTAATCAGCGCGCGATAGCGTTCGCGCAGCCGGTGGCGCAGCACCATTGCCAGCAGATTGAGTGCCAGAATAATCAGCACCAGCATCAGCGCCGTGGCGAACACCAGCGGCCTGTCCGCCTGCGCGTGCGGGTTCTGGAAAGCCAGATCGTAAATCTGGAAACCGAGATGCATAAACTTGCGGTCAAGATGCAGATAGGGGAAAACCGTATCCACCGGTAGCTCCGGCACCATTTTCACCACGCCCACCAGCATCAGCGGCGCAGTTTCGCCTGCCGCGCGAGCCACGGCGAGGATCAAACCGGTCAGCATCGCCGGAACAGAGAGCGGCAGCACTACATGCCATAACGTCTCCGCCTGGGTAGCGCCCAGCGCCAGCGAGCCCTGCCGCAGCGACCGGGGAATGCGCGACAGGCCTTCTTCGGTCGCGACAATCACCACGGGCAGCGTCAGCAGAGCAAGCGTCAGCGATGCCCAGAGCAGACCCGGCGTGCCGAATGTTGGGTCGGGCAGCGCCTGGGCGAAGAACAGCTTGTCCAGACTGCCGCCAACCAGCCAGACAAAAAAGCCCAGGCCGAACACGCCATAAACAATAGAGGGCACGCCCGCCAGGTTGACCACCGCAATGCGCACCAGCCGCGTCATCAGGCTGTTCCCGGCATACTCGTGCAGCCAGATAGCGGCTACGACGCCAAGCGGCATCACCACGATCGACATCAGCAGCACCATCAAAACCGTGCCGAAGATCGCCGGGAAAACGCCATCCTCACCCAGGCTGCCGCCGGAAGCGCCGCTGACGAAACGCCACAGCTGCTGGCCGAAATGATGCCATTTTTCACCGTAGCCCATAGCGTTGGGATACCAGGCCGCCAGGATCTGCGTAAGCGGTATAACGTGCCGCTCGCCGGCGACATCGCGCAGGATCAGCTCGGTGCCGTCATTTTCCCTGCTCAGCCCGGCCAGTTCCTGCGCCTGCTGGCGAAACCGTCGCTGGATTTCAGCGCTGTCCGCCTGCCAGATGCTTTGCGCCTGCGGCGTATAACTCTGCTCCTGCTGCAGGCGCTGCCGTCTGTGCTCCAGCTGCTCCATTTCGCCATTCAGCTGCGCCATTGCCACGTGGCGAATCTTTTCCGCTCGCTGCTGACGCTGGCGCGTCTCTTTAATGCGTAGCTGCAGCTCGCGCATCATGTTGGCGGCGACCAGCGGCCTGCCGTTGTCCCGCAATCCTTCAAACCAGCCGTAGGCCATGCCGCCTACGCGACGCTGCAGAGCGATAACGTCGCCGGGCCGCGCCGACACGCGGATATCGCTGCTGAGCAGGCTATGAAAATCGCTGTCGCTGAAATCGCGATTGCCGGTTTTAATCAGGTAGCGCGTGACCTGCTCCGGCAGCTTCTCCGGCAACGGCGCGCCGCTGGCCTGCAGGCGCTCGCGCGAAATGCTTTGCGAGCTGGTTAGTTCGCCCAGCATCTGCTGCCCGTTATTGAGCGTAAACAGCGTCACCGGCTGCGGCCAGAAATAGCGCACGCCCGACCAGGCCAACAGCGCGATTAGCAGCAGAAATGCCAGCAGGCTCAGCGCTACGGCGCCGCCGGTCAGCCATCGCCAGCGATGATTGCGGTTAACGGCGCTCATCCCTGCGTCTCCTGAACATAGCGCTGCCGTAGCCGCTGACGCACCAGCTCCGCCAGCGTGTTTACCACCAGCGTAAAGACCAGCAGCACCAGCGCGCTGAGAAACAGCACGCGGTAATGACCGCTGCTCGCGGCGGCTTCCGGCATCTCAATTGCCACGTTGGCAGAGAGCGTACGCACGCCCTGCAGCAGCCCGCCTTCCGTGACCGGCGTGTTGCCCGTCGCCATCAGCACTATCATGGTCTCTCCTATCGCCCGGCCAAAGCCGATCATCAGCGCGGCGAAAATCCCGGCGGAGGCGCCCGGCAGCACTACCCGGGTCAGGGTTTGCCACTGGGTCGCGCCCAGCGCCAGCGAGCCCTGCCCTAATGAAGGCGGCACGCTGAAGATAGCGTCTTCGGCCAGGGTAAAGATCAGCGGCACCAGCGCAAAGCCCATCGCCACGCTGGCGATCAGCAGGTTGCGCTGCTGGTAGCCGCCGCACAGGCTGGCCGCCAGGTTAACGCCAAACAGGCGATGCTCCAGCAGCGGCAGCAGCCAGATACAGCACAGCGTCACCAGCAGCAGCACCGGCAGCAGAATCCAGATTTCGCGCCCTTCGTCGCAGAGCCGCCTACGCCATCTTTCCGGCAGCCTTTGCGCAGCCCAGGCGCAGAGCAGCAGCGACGCCGCCAGCGCCAGCGGCCAGAGCAGCACGCCCGCCAGCCGGTCCGCCAGCTGCGGCGCCAGCCACAGTCCGGCAATCAGCCCAATCACCACGCCAGGGAGCGCGCCCATCATTTCGATCGTCGGCTTCACCCAGCGGCGCAGGCCAGGCGCCATAAACCAGGCGGTATACATCGCGGCGGCCAGCGCCAGCGGCGTGGCGAACAGCATCGCCAGCCCGGCTGCCTTCAGCGTCCCGGTCACCAGCGGCACCAGGCTGAACTTGCCCTGATAGTCGTCGTTGGCGGAGGTGGACTGCCAGACATAGTCCGCTTTGGGATAGTGTTCGTACCAGACTTTGCGCCACAGGTTTTGCCAGCTGATATCGGGCCACGGATTGGCGATGCGATAGTGCTGCCAGCCGCCCTGCCGCTCCACCAGCAGCCCGTCGCCGCGCGGCGCGAAGGCCGCGTTAAGTACGCCGCCGTCAAGCCTGTCGCTCAGCACGGCGCCCTGCTGTTTACTGGCAAACAGTTTCAGTTCGCCCGTCTGGCTTAAGGTGGCAAAAACGCGCCGGTGCGCCTCGGTCAACAGCAGAGTTTCATTGCGCGCCTGGCTGAACTGGCGAATCCGTTGCAGATGCGGCCCGGTTTCGCTGGCGATATCGAACCATTGGGCTATGCCGTCGCGATCTGCCACCAGCAGCGTACTGCCGCCGCTGAGCAGCGCTATGCGTTCCGGCTGACGCAAAAAGGTATGAGATTCACGCAGCGTCAGGCCGCTATCGGTAATGCGCCAGACGCGCAGTATATTGCCCGCCAGGGCGTAAAGCTGCTGACCATCAGGCGCGATCAGCAGCTGGCTGATATCCGGCGTCGCCACGCTGAAGCTAACCGGCGGCTGCTGCGGCCGTAGCTGTTGCAGGGTAAGCTGCTGCGGGCTGGCTTGCGCAACCAGCCAGCGCTGCGCTTCAGGATGGGCCAGCGCGAGAACCGTCGCGTCCGGCACGCTGCTCAGCGGCTGGTCGCCCAGCGGAAATTTCCAGCGCGGTTCCGGTTCGCTAAAGTCGGGCTGAAGCAGCGTTAGTCCGGCGGCGCTTTTCAGCAGCACGCTGTCGTTATCCACGGCGACGCTGAACGCGCCCTGCGTCAGCTGGAGCGCCGGTATACGGCTCTGAGCCGTCAGCGACACGAACGTCGCTCTGCCCTGCGCGTCGATACGCCAGCCCCATTTCTGCCGCGCGTCCATCCCTATCGCTACGGCAGGCTGGCCCTGATCCAGCGCGATACGGCCAGCGCTGTCGATGGTTGGCGCAGAGAACAGCGGCACCACCACCCAGATTAGCCAGACGAACAGCAGCAGCATCACCAGCAAAATAGCCAGTCCGCAAGCCATTACGACACGTCGGGTCAGGCGATCGATAAACTGGCGCCGCCGATCGTTATAATGTGCAGGAATGGGAATTGGGTTCATGCCAGTCTTCGCTGTAGGGTGCGCTTAAGCGCCCTATGTTGCCCGTATGTAGCTAATAAGACAATCTGGATTCGCCATAGACAGCGCTGTCATACTCTCGTCATAATGCCTGGAGACAATGCCTGGTTTTTTACAGGATCTGTGGAACGGAGTAAAAATGGGTCAGGAAAAGCTTTATATAGAGAAAGAATTAAGCTGGTTATCCTTTAATGAGCGCGTTTTGCAGGAAGCGGCGGACAAAAGCAATCCCCTGATCGAGAGAATGCGGTTCCTGGGGATCTACTCCAATAATCTGGAGGAGTTTTACAAGGTTCGCTTCGCGGATTTAAAACGCCGCATTTTGATTGGGGAAGAACAGGGTTCGCCCGATACGCCGCGTCATCTGTTAAAAAAAATTCAGGCGCGCGTGCTGAAAGCCGATCAGGAGTTCGACGGCCTCTACAACGATCTGCTGCTGGAAATGGCGCGCAACCAAATATTTCTGATTAACGAGCGTCAGCTCTCGCCCAACCAGCAGAGCTGGCTGCGGCACTACTTTAAGCATGAGCTGCGCCAGCATATTACGCCGATCCTGGTTTATCCCGACACCGACCTTATTGAGTTCCTGAAAGACGACTATACCTACCTGGCGGTGGAGATTATTCGCGGCGAAAAGATCGACTATGCGCTGCTGGAGATCCCTTCCGATAAGGTGCCGCGTTTCGTTAATCTGCCGCCGGAAACGCCACGCCGCCGCAAGCCGATGATCCTGCTTGATAATATTCTGCGTTACTGCCTGGGCGATATTTTTCGCGGCTTCTTTGATTACGACGCGCTGAACGCCTATTCCATGAAGATGACCCGCGACGCGGAGTACGATCTGGTCACTGAAATGGAGTCCAGCCTGCTGGAGCTGATGTCTTCCAGTCTGAAGCAGCGTCTGACCGCCGAACCGGTACGCTTTGTCTATCAGCGCGATATGCCCGACGCGATGGTGGAGATGCTCAGCAAAAAGCTCAATATCAGCAACTATGACTCCATCGTGCCCGGCGGCCGCTACCACAACTTCAAAGACTTTATCGGTTTTCCGAACGTCGGCAAGGCCAACCTGGTCAATAAACCGCTGCCGCAGCTGCGCCATATCTGGTTCGATCGCTTCCGCAACGGCTTCGACGCCATCCGCAACCGCGACGTGCTGCTCTACTATCCCTACCACACTTTCGAGCACGTGCTGGAGCTGCTGCGTCAGGCTTCGTTCGACCCATCCGTGCTGGCAATAAAGATCAATATTTATCGCGTGGCGAAGAATTCACGCATTATCGACGCGATGATCCACGCGGCCTATAACGGCAAGAAAGTAACCGTGGTGGTGGAGCTGCAGGCGCGCTTCGATGAAGAGGCCAATATTCACTGGGCGAAGCGCCTGACCGAAGCGGGCGTACACGTGATTTTCTCCGCGCCCGGCCTGAAAATTCACGCCAAGCTGTTTTTAATCTCCCGACGCGAAAACGGCGAAATCGTTCGCTACGCCCATATCGGCACCGGCAACTTCAACGAGAAAACGGCGCGCATCTATACCGACTATTCGCTGCTGACGGCGGACGCACGCATCACCAACGAGGTCAGACGCGTCTTTAACTTTATTGAAAACCCCTATCGCCCGGTAAGCTTCGAGCATCTGATGGTATCGCCGCAGAATTCACGGCAGATGCTTTACCAGCTGATCGATAACGAGATCGCCAACGCGCAGAAAGGCGTTCCGGCCGGCATCACGCTGAAAATTAACAACCTGGTGGATAAAGGCCTGGTGGATCGCCTTTATACCGCTTCCAGCGTTGGCGTGAAGGTCAATCTGCTGGTGCGCGGTATGTGTTCGCTGATCCCCAATCTGGAAGGCATCAGCGAGAATATTCGCGTAATCAGCATCGTCGACCGCTATCTGGAACACGATCGCGTCTATATTTTTGATAACGGCGGCGACAAAAAAGTGTTTCTCTCTTCCGCCGACTGGATGACGCGCAATATCGATTATCGTATCGAAGTCGCCTGCTGCATCCTTGACCCTATTCTGAAACAGCGCGTGCTGGATATTATCGGCATCCTCTTCAGTGATACGCTTAAGGCGCGCTTCGTAGACAAGGAGCTCAGCAATCGCTATGTTCCGCGCGGCAATCGCCGCAAGGTGCGCGCGCAGCTGGCTATTTACGATTACATTAAATCTCTGGAACAACCTGACTAATTCACTATGCCAATATCCCAGAAAAGTACGCCCAAACCCCAGGAGTTCGCCGCAATTGATTTGGGCTCGAACAGTTTTCATATGGTGATTGCCCGCGTGGTGGACGGCGCCATGCAGGTGCTCGGCAGGTTGAAACAGCGCGTGCATCTGGCTGACGGGCTGGATCATAACAACGTGCTGGCCGAAGAGGCGATAGAGCGCGGCCTGAGCTGCCTGGCGCTGTTTGCCGAACGCCTGCAGGGCTTCAGCGCGGCCAACGTCACTATCGTCGGCACCCACACGCTGCGCCAGGCGGTGAACGCGGAAGATTTTCTTCAGCGCGCGGCCGACGTCATCCCCTACCCGATTGAGGTCATTTCCGGCCAGGAAGAGGCGCGCCTGATTTTTATGGGCGTGGAGCATACTCAGCCGGAAAAAGGCCGCAAGCTGGTGATCGATATCGGCGGCGGCTCCACCGAGCTGGTGATCGGCGAAGATTTTGAGCCAAAGCTGGTGGAAAGTCGCCGCATGGGCTGCGTCAGCTTCGCCAATCTCTATTTTCCCGGCGGCGCCATCAGTAAAGAGAACTTCCGCCGCGCGCGGCTGGCGGCGACCCAGAAGCTGGAGACGCTCTCCTGGCAGTATCGTCTGCACGGCTGGCAGTATGCGCTGGGCGCGTCCGGCACCATCAAAGCCACGGTGGAAGTGCTGCAGGCGATGGGCGAGAAAGACAAACTGGTCACGCCCGAACGGCTGGATAAGCTCTATGACGAAGTGGTTAAGCATAAATCTTTCGACAGCCTGAGCCTGCCTGGCCTTTCAGAAGAGCGAAAAGCGGTCTTCGTGCCGGGTCTGGCGATCCTGTGCGGCGTATTTGACGCGCTGGCGATCCGCGAGCTGCGCCTCTCCGACGGCGCGCTGCGCGAAGGCGTACTCTATGAGATGGAAGGCCGCTTCCGTCATCAGGATATCCGCAGCCGCACCGCGCAGAGCCTGGCGAATCACTACGCTATCGACAGCGATCAGGCCAGGCGCGTACTGGACACCACCGAAAAGCTCTATGTTCAGTGGCGCGATCAGAATCCTAAGCAGGCGAATCCGCAGCTCGCCGCGCTGCTGAAGTGGGCGGCGATGCTGCATGAGGTCGGTCTGACCATCAACCACAGCGGTATGCATCGCCATTCGTCCTATATTTTGCAAAATACCAATCTGCCTGGCTTTAACCAGGAGCAGCAGACGCTGCTGGCCACGCTGGTGCGGTGTCATCGTAAAGCGGTCAAGGTGGACGAGCTGCCGCGCCTGACGCTGTACAAGAAAAAGCAGTTTCTGCCGCTGGTGTTTCTGCTGCGGCTGGGCACGCTGCTGAATAATCAGCGTCAGGCCACCTCGACGCCCGACTCTCTGCTGCTGGAAACGGATGATGGACACTGGACGCTGACTTTCCCCCGTGACTATTTCAGCCAGAACAACCTGGTCCAGCTCGATCTGGAGCGCGAGCAAAGCTACTGGAAAGAGGTGACCGGCTGGCAGTTGACGATCAAAGAGTCTGAAGAATGAACCACAAACCCGACGACTACTACACGGAGAAGTATCAGCTGACCGCCACCCATTCCGAGGTGGTGGCGGCCGTTAATCAGATGGCGCCCGGCGGACGGGCGCTGGATTTGGGCTGCGGCAGCGGTCGGAATTCGCTTTATCTGCATCTGAAAGGCTTTGAAGTGACCGCCTGGGATCGCAATCCGGCGCGCCTTGAACAGATTATCACGGAAGAAAAACTGTCCGGCATCCAAACCGAGGTGAAAGACCTTAACGACCTGAGGTTTAACGGCGCTTACGATCTGGTGCTCTCTACGGTAGTAATGATGTTTCTGCAGCCGCAGGCCATTCCGCAGCTGATCGCCGATATGCAGGCCAGCACGGTGAGAGGCGGCTATAACCTGATTGTCTCGGCGATGGATACGGAAGACTATCCCTGCACGCTGTTCCCTTTTGCCTTTAAATCGGGCGAGCTGAGCGAATACTACCGGCAATGGCGCATCGTGAAATATAACGAGCATGTCGGCCAGCTACACCGCACGGACGAGCATGGCAACCGCATCTCGCTGCGTTTCGCCACGCTGCTGGCGCAGAAAGAGCGGGTTAAAGAGTAGCAGCTATCCTTAGGTCTGCTGCGCGCCCTTCTTGTCTTTCGCCAGTAGCTGCAGCGGCCGCGCTTCGCCATACAGCGCGCCCTGTAGATAGTCCACGCCAAGTTTACGCAGCAGGCTGTCCGCCTCCTGCGTTTCCACTTCCGCCGCCACAATCTGCATTTTTTTCAGTCGGGCGATAACGCAGGTCGATTCGATGATCTGGTAGTCAAGGCTGTTGTTAAACATATTGCGGACAAAAGCGCCGTTGATCCGCAGCATGTCCGCCTCGATCTCTTTTAACAGCGCGTAGCTGCCGTAACCGTGGCCAAAATCGCCGATCGCGATGCGGCAGCCCAGGCTACGCAGCTGGCTGACGGCGCGATAGCCGCCGCTCTGTGGCGTCAGCATCGGCGACTCTTCCACGCAGAAAATCAGCTGCCAGGGTTCAACGCCGTAGCCACGCAGCAGCGTCTGAACTTCTTTCGTCAGGCCAGGCCGGCACAGGCTGAGGGTAAAAAGATCGAGCGCAATTCTGATCCCCGGCAGCGCGGCGCGATGGCTGTCGATAAAGGCCAGCGCCTGCCGAAGCCGCCAGTTATCCAGCTCCCAGGACAAGCCAAATTCATGAATTACCGGGAAAAACTCTTCATCCGGCACGGGCTCGCCGCTTTCGCTCGCCAAAGTCAGCCAGACGTAGTGGTAGTCGTCGCCGCGCACGCCGCAGATGCGCTGCGCCATCAGTTGAAAACCGTCCGCTTTCAGCGCCTGCTGGATAGCGTTCAGCAACGCAATCTTTTTACCGATACGGTGCTGTACCGGCTGCGCGGCATTTTGCTGCAGATTTTCCGTGATGCCGCTCGCCAGCGAAAGCTCCGCCATACCGCTCAGCTCGCCCAGCAGCTCGTAAAGGTGGCTGACCGGCGGCAACACGCTGCAGTAGCTGACGCCGATGCCGGGATGCACCGGCAGGCCATCCCAGCTCAGGCAATAATCCTTCAGCCTTGCCGCAATATTTTCGACCCGCGCCAGCTGACTGGTTCCCTCGAGCCGTATCACCAGATCGAAGCCGGGAAGCTGATAAACATCTTCTCCGGGCTGAAGCTCTGGTCTTAAATGGTTGGCCAGACTACGTTTGTAGTGAATCCGCAGCCGCAAGCCGTATGTCCGGCTCAGGCGATCCAGCTCGGGAATAGTTAAAAAACAGAGCGTCGAGCCCGGGCTTTGCGCCAGCGCGATGCTCAGGGCGCGCAGGTTAGGCAGGTTCATGACGGGATCGTTGAGCGCCGCCGCTTTGGTTCTGGCCAGCGTGCGCCGCTGACGCGTGGTGATGGCCGCCATCAGCAGCAGGCTCAGGCTGAACACCAGCAGGTTAGCCGAAATTACCGCCAGCTGATAAGGCCCGGTATCAGGATGCAGAAAGCGATCGCGCAGCTGGTAAAGCGCTATCAGCAGCAGCGCCCACACCAGGCTGGTAAACAGATAACCGAAGCGCATCGCGGCCCAAAGCATCAGAGGCAGGATCAGCGGCAGGCCATAGTCGGTGGTCAACAGATTCTGCTGATTTGAGGCGACCTGCAGCAGCATGGTCAACAGGAACGTTAGCAAAAATACCCAGACAATATATTCGGTGCGGCTGACCTCTGGTGAGAACTGCTGACGAAGATGGAAAATGACCCGGCGCAGATAGCGAGGGCTACGCAGGCTACGGACAATCAGATAACAGATCGGCACCATAGTGACGCAGGCCAGCAGCACGGACTGAAAATTCAGAAGCGTATGCAGCGACAGCGGATCCCAGGAAAAAATCGAGCCTTTTAGCGGCACTACGCCGGTCGTCGCCAGTATCTGCATCATAAATACAAACAGCGTCGGGATAAAAATAACCAGCCAGATTAGCCTTTTGGGCATCAGGCGCAGCTCGCCATAGCTGACGCCCCAGCGCCTTTTCGCCTGGAGGCGATACCCCGCCCAGCCGCTCAGCAGCGACAGCATCCAGGTGCCGCAGATGATGGCGGCGGACACAGGCGCGTAACGGTTAAAATAGTAAATAACCAACCCAACCGCGATCCCCGGAAAAGCGTTCCAGTCATAGACCAGCAGCAGCGCTATCATCATCGCCAGCGGCAGATAGATCAGATAAACGTAGCCATCCAGCATCCACAGCCGTACCGACAGCTGCGTGGAGAACGGCATCAGTATCGCAGGCAGCACAAGAGCTAATCCCCAGGGACTTTTGCGAAAGCGATTAAGGCGGGCCGTGATGATCATGATACTCGCTGAATTACAGGGCAAGCGTGCCCGTAGATAAAAGGTACCGGAGATTATCCACGCAGGTTTATCTGACATAGTCAGACGCTGTGCCGGATGCGGCCGACGCAGAGTGACCTGCTGGCGGGCGTTATTTTCAGTAAAACGATAATTCCGGTGCGGAAGTATTCGCCATACTATGCATTATCGCCCGGTCGAAATTGACCTGAGTCAATTTCGACCCTTTTATCTTTCCGAATCTGTCGGCTGTGGTTGATTAGAGAGAATTGCAAAAAAGCGGCAATCCTGAACAAAGCCTTTCCATTCCCGTCATCGGCATTGACCTGACGGTCGGCCTGTGTCTAAATTGCTCAACCGCCTGCGGGCTAACTTCAGGAACACTGCGTGAACCGCGCTATGCCATTCAGAAAACGTCGTAAAACAAGCCGAATGACCCGAATCGTGCTGCTGGTCAGCTTTATCATTCTGGCTGCCCGACTGATTTACGTGCTGCCCGGCGCTATCGAACACCACAAGCAGAAAAAACAGGAAACGGTACTGCCTGCCAGCAGCGACAAATAGTCAACGCGCGCCTGAAAAAATGCCACTTAATCTTCTGAACCGCTCAATTTAAGCAATACTTACTTCTTTGTCCGCTTTTGCCAGACACAAGGGAATTTTTATGTCTGTAGCCCAGTCACATGCTCAGCAACTTGCTGAAATTCGTACCCGTATTCTTAACCTCCTGCTTAACGACGGCGATCTGGTCGATACGCTGCTTCAGAAACCGCTGAAGCAGAGCGAAGCCGAGGCCGAAGCGCATCTGGAACAGGTGCGGGAGCTGAAAGAGTATCTGCCGCTGCTGCACGCGGCGGATATCGCCGATCTGCTGGAAGCCTTGCCTGAAGAAGAGCGCCGGGCACTGTGGCGGCTGGTTGGCACCGACCGACGCGGGGAAGTGCTGGTCGAGGCCTCGGAAAACGTCTGGGAAAGCCTGATCGAGGAGATGAGCGATCGCGAGCTGCTGCAGGCGATCGAACCGCTGGATATCGATGAACAAGTCTATCTCGCTAAATATTTGTCGCGAGATTTAACCGGCCGTCTGTTGACCTCGCTCGATCCGGCGCAGCGTTCGCGCGTGCTGGAGGTGATGGATTTTGACCGCGACCGCGTCGGCCGCATCATGGATTTCAAGCTGGTCACCGTGCCTGCCGATATCAAGCTCGCCACCGTTCAGCGTTACCTGCGGCGCAAAAAGGTGATGCCGGAAGGCACCGATAAGCTGTTTATCACCGACGAGAACAACACGCTGCTGGGCGAGCTGACGCTGATGGATATTCTGCTGAACAAGCCCGGCAAGCGAGTTTTCGAGGTGATGAACGACAGGCCGGTCACCTTCCGGCTGGATGATAAAGCCGAAGACGCGGCGGGCGCTTTCGAGCGTTACGACCTGATTTCCGCCGCCGTTATCGATGCCAAAGGCAAGCTGATGGGCCGCGTGACCATTGAGGATGTGATCGATCTGGTCAACGAAGCGAACGACAGCAATATTCGTAAGATGGGCGGCGTGAATCCTGATGAAGATGTGTTTGCGCCGGTGAGAAAAGCGGTACGCAATCGCTGGACCTGGCTGGCAATCAATCTTTGCACCGCGTTTGTCGCTTCGCGCGTGATCGGCCTGTTTGAAGAGACGATTTCGCAACTGGTGGCGCTGGCCACGCTGATGCCTATCGTCGCCGGCATCGGCGGCAATACCGGCAATCAGACCATTACCATGATCGTACGCGCGCTGGCACTGCATCAGGTTGAACCGGGCAACTTCTCATTTTTGATTGCGCGCGAACTGGGCGTGGCCCTGATTAACGGCCTCTGCTGGGGCGGTATCATGGGCGGCATTACCTGGGCGATGTACGGCAATCCGGCGCTGGGCGGCGTGATGATGCTGGCAATGGTTTTAAACCTGCTGCTGGCCGCGCTGATGGGCGTACTGATCCCGCTGATTATGACCAAACTAAAACGCGATCCTGCCGTTGGTTCCAGCGTGCTGATTACCGCGCTGACCGATACCGGCGGCTTTTTTATCTTTCTGGGACTGGCGACGCTGTTTTTACTGCATTGAAGTTAATGGGTAGCCAGCAAGCCTGCTGGCTACTGCTGGTTAACCAGCCGGATAGTCACCGTTCTGAACGAAAAAATCCAGGAACGTTAGTGAGCTAGTTTCCATAGCGTTATGGCCGGTAGGCCGGTCATTTTCCTGATAGTTTTAAGATCCAGACCGCCAGCCAGCATATTGCGGGCGACCTCCAGTTTTGCCTGCTGAAAACCTTCGTCCCGTCCCTTTCTGAAACCCTGTTTAAGGCCTTTTTTAAGTCCAAGCTGTTCCAGCTGTTCTGCTATGGTCATCATAACCTCCTTATGCTGCGGTAAGCGTCGCGCCAGCCTGCGGAATAGCGCTTTGGCGTTGCTCGCCTGCCCTGCCTGCGCGATATAATTAACCAGCAGGGTCAGCTGCTCACCGTGAATATCTCCGTTGTCCAGCAGCACTATCAGCTGCCGCTCCAGCGCCGCCAAATCCCGTAAGCGGATATGCTTCTGCAGCAGTTCCAGTATGGCAATACGGCGGTGAGTGATGATTTTATCATCAGAAATCGCGGTAATGTCAACCAGCGGAAAATGAGTGCTGTAGAGTTCCGCTGCCAGTTGGGGATTATCGAATCCCTGCAGCCAGTTAGTACTGTAAGGATAAGGCGTAACGGAACCATGGTAAAAAAGTATCGGGATCACCAGCGGCAGTTTTTTATGGCCGGCTTCCAGATGTTGCTGCATCGCCGCGATGGCATAGCGCATAAGCCGAAAACTCATTTGCCGATCCGGTGAGCTTTGATGCTCGATCAGGCAATAGATATAGCCTGTGCCCTCAACCGTTTCTAATGAGTAGAGCACATCCGAATGATAAGACCGCAGGTCATCCTCAATAAAGCTGCCGGACGCCAGCTTCAGCGTGCTGAGATTACAGTATGCCAGCAGCTTAGCGGGCAGATGGATCTGCAAAAAATCTTTGGCGGCCTCGATCTGGCTCAGATACTGTTTAAAAAAGGCGTCGTGCGGCGTAGGCGTCAGTGCCATCTCCTGCTCCCGTCAGTCCGTTGATATGGCCGGACTTTAGCACGCCTCCTCCGCCTTATGGAGAGAAGCCAACGGCCTTATTTACAGGCTTCGGCAAGGCTCGCAAATGGAGATGAAATAGCGATTTTTTGCAGGAATAAAGCCGAGTCAGATCGAAAAAAAGCCCCGCCGAGTGGCAGAGCTTTCAGAGTAAAATCAATGCAGGGCGTTAGATTATTCCCACTCAATCGTCGCCGGCGGCTTACCGGAGATATCGTAAACCACGCGGGAAATGCCGTCGATTTCATTGATGATACGGTTAGAGACGCGGCCCAGGAACTCATAGGGCAGATGCGCCCAGTGCGCGGTCATAAAGTCGATGGTTTCCACCGCGCGCAGCGAGACAACCCAGTCATATTTACGACCGTCACCCATCACGCCTACGGAACGCACCGGCAGAAACACGGTGAACGCCTGGCTGACCTTGTTGTAGAGATCGGCTTTGTGCAGCTCTTCGATAAAGATAGCATCGGCGCGACGCAGCAGGTCGCAGTACTCTTTCTTCACTTCGCCCAGCACGCGCACGCCCAGCCCAGGACCCGGGAACGGATGACGGTAAAGCATATTGTACGGCAGACCCAGCTCCAGACCGATTTTGCGCACTTCGTCTTTAAACAGTTCGCGCAGCGGCTCGACCAGGCCCATCTTCATCTCTTTCGGCAGGCCGCCCACGTTGTGGTGCGATTTGATCACGTGCGCTTTGCCGGTGGCGGAAGCGGCGGATTCAATCACGTCTGGATAGATGGTGCCCTGCGCCAGCCATTTTACATCCTGCAGCTTCAGCGCTTCTTCGTCGAACACTTCCACAAACACGCGGCCAATAATTTTGCGCTTGGCTTCCGGTTCGTCAACGCCTGCCAGCGCATCCAGGAAGCGTTGTTCGCCTTCCACATGCACAATATTCAGACCGAAATGATCGCCGAACATCTCCAGCACCTGCTCCGCTTCGTTCAGGCGCAGCAGCCCGTTATCCACGAAAACGCAGGTCAGGCGATCGCCGATAGCGCGATGCAGCAGCATAGCGGTAACGGAAGAGTCCACGCCGCCGGAAAGGCCCAGGATCACCCGGTCATTGCCTACCTGCTCGCGCAGGCGTTCGATAGCGTCTTCGATAATTTTTGCTGGCGTCCACAGCGCTTCACACTGGCAAATCTCCAGCACAAAACGCTCCAGCATACGCTGGCCCTGACGAGTGTGGGTCACTTCCGGGTGAAACTGCACGCCGTAAAGACGTTTCTCTTCGTTAGCCATAATGGCGAACGGACAGGTTTCCGTACTGGCGACGGTAACAAAGTCAGCGGGGATCGCGGTCACTTTGTCGCCGTGGCTCATCCAGACGTCCAGCAGCGGCTTGCCGTCGGCGCTCAGGGAATCTTCAATACCGCGGGTCAACGCGCTTTCCACGGCGACTTCCACCTGCGCGTAGCCAAACTCACGCTCGCTGGATCCTTCGACTTTGCCGCCAAGCTGCAGCGCCATAGTCTGCATACCGTAGCAAACGCCGAACACAGGTACGCCAGCGTTGAAAACATATTCCGGCGCGCGCGGGCTGTTGTGCTCGGTGGTGCTTTCCGGGCCGCCGGAAAGGATGATGCCGTTTGGATTAAACTGGCGGATCTGCTCTTCGGTGACGTCCCACGCCCAAAGTTCGCAATATACGCCCAGCTCGCGCACGCGGCGTGCAACCAGCTGCGTATACTGCGAGCCGAAATCAAGGATCAGGATGCGGTGTTTATGGATATTTTCCGTGGTCATTGAGCTATTCCAGAGCGATAAACAAATACAGGGATTAAGAAACGCCCGGCAAGCGCCGGGCATCATGGCCGGGTTAAGAACCCATGCGATAGTTTGGCGACTCTTTGGTAATGGTGACGTCGTGTACGTGGCTTTCGGTAATGCCCGCGCCGCTGATGCGGACGAATTCCGCTTTGGTACGCAGCGCTTCGATGGTGCCGCAGCCGGTCAGGCCCATGCAGGAGCGCAGGCCGCCCATCTGCTGATGCACGATCTCTTTCAGGCGGCCTTTGTAAGCCACACGCCCTTCGATACCTTCCGGCACCAGCTTGTCTGCCGCGTTATCGGTCTGGAAGTAGCGATCGGAAGAGCCTTTGGACATCGCGCCCAGTGAGCCCATACCACGGTAGGATTTGAAAGCGCGGCCCTGATAGAGTTCGATTTCGCCCGGTGATTCTTCTGTACCGGCCAGCATGGAACCGACCATCACCGCGCTTGCGCCAGCGGCGATCGCTTTCGCGATATCGCCGGAGAAGCGAATACCGCCGTCCGCGATAACAGGAATGCCGGTGCCTTCCAGCGCGGCGACCGCGTCGGAAACCGCAGTGATCTGCGGTACGCCCACGCCGGTAACGATACGGGTAGTACAGATAGAACCAGGGCCGATACCGACTTTAACCGCGCTCACGCCTGCTTCAACCAGCGCCAGCGCGCCAGCGCCGGTCGCCACGTTGCCGCCGACGATTTGCAGGTCAGGATATTTGGCGCGGGTTTCGCGGATACGCTGCAGCACGCCTTCGGAATGGCCGTGAGAAGAGTCGATCAGCAGCACGTCCACGCCCGCCGCGACCAGCGCGTCCACACGCTCTTCATTGCCGGCGCCTGCGCCGACCGCCGCGCCAACGCGCAGACGACCCTGCTGGTCTTTACAGGCGTTAGGCTTGCGTTCGGCTTTCTGGAAATCTTTTACGGTGATCATGCCCAGCAGATGGAAGGCGTCATCCACCACCAGCGCTTTTTCGATGCGTTTTTCATGCATCTTCTGCAGCACGACTTCGCGCGCTTCGCCTTCGCGCACCGTGACCAGGCGCTCTTTCGGCGTCATCACCGCGGAAACTGGCAGGCTCATATCGGTCACGAAGCGTACGTCGCGGCCGGTGATAATCCCTACCAGTTCATTTTCGCTGTTCACTACCGGATAGCCTGCAAAGCCGTTGCGTTCGGTCAGGGCTTTTACGTCGCTCAGCGCGGTTGTTGGCAGCACGGTCTGCGGATCGGTTACCACGCCGCTTTCATGTTTTTTCACCTTACGGACTTCTTCCGCCTGGCGTTCAATGGACATGTTTTTATGGATAAAGCCCAGGCCGCCTTCCTGCGCCAGCGCGATAGCCATGTTCGCTTCGGTCACGGTATCCATCGCTGCAGAGAGCATAGGAATGTTCAGACGAATAGTTTTGGTAAGCTGGGTACTGAGGTCGGCCGTGTTAGGCAATACAGTAGAATGAGCGGGAACGAGCAGTACGTCGTCAAATGTCAGGGCTTCTTTAGCGATTCTTAGCATGGCAATATCTCAACCTCAGGGTGAATGAGAACTTGTAAAATATTGCCGCGGCATTATACAGGGCGTAATCGATTGCCTCCAGCATTATTTACGAAAAACTCTTGATCCCTCTGGTCAGGCATGTAGTATCGGTTAATTAACCCTCTGATTTAAAGTTTGATCTCTATCACATGTCGCTACCGCCAACCGCCAATATTTTTACCGTCAGCCGCCTGAACACCACGGTGCGCAAGCTGCTGGAAATGGAGATGGGCCAGGTCTGGCTGAGCGCCGAGATCTCCAACTTCTCTCAGCCCTCTTCCGGCCATTGGTACTTTACGCTGAAGGATGACGGCGCCCAGGTGCGCTGCGCGATGTTCCGCAACAGCAACCGCCGCGTGACTTTTCGTCCGCAAAACGGTCAGCAGGTGCTGGTTCGCGCCACCATTACGCTGTATGAACCGCGCGGCGATTATCAGCTGATTGCCGAAAGCATGCAGCCTGCGGGCGACGGTTTGCTACAGCAGCAGTTTGAACAGCTTAAGCAGAAGCTGGCAGGCGAAGGCCTGTTTGAACAGGTTCACAAACAGCCGCTGCCGGATCCGGCACGTCAGGTCGGCGTGATTACTTCCGCCACCGGCGCGGCGCTGCACGATATTTTACGTATTCTGCACCGCCGCGATCCCTCTCTGCCGGTAGTGATTTACCCGACGCCGGTTCAGGGCGTGGATGCGCCCGCCAGCATCGTGCGCGCCATTGAGGTTGCCAACCAGCGCGCGGAGTGTGACGTGCTGATTGTCGGACGCGGCGGCGGCTCGCTGGAAGATCTCTGGAGCTTTAACGACGAGCGCGTGGCGAGAGCGATTTTCGCCAGCCGCATCGCCATCGTCAGCGCTGTCGGCCATGAAACCGACGTGACTATCGCCGATTTTGTCGCGGATTTACGCGCGCCCACGCCTTCCGCGGCGGCGGAGCTGGTCAGCCGCAATCAGATTGAGCTGCTGCGTCAGCTACAGTCGCAGCAGACCAGGCTGGAGATGGCGATGGACTACTATCTCGCGCAGCAGAACCGTACCTTTACCCGGCTGCATCACCGTTTGCAGCAGCAGCATCCTCAGCTGAGGCTGGCCCGTCAGCAAACCACGCTGATGAAGCTGCAGCGCAGGCTGGACGATGCCATGCAGTTGCGGCTGCGCCAGGCTGGCCGCCAGCAGGAACGTGTCGCGCAACGCCTTGCCGCGATTCAGCCGCAAAATCGGCTTTACCGCGCGCAGCAGCAGCTGCAGCAATGGCAATATCGCCTGCAGCAGGCGATGCAGGCGCAGCTGAATGGCGGCAAACAGCAGTTTGGCGAGCTGACGGCGCGGCTGGAAGGCGTCAGTCCGCTGGCCACGCTGGCGCGCGGCTTTAGCGTCACAACAGCGGCAGACGGCGCGGTCATTAAAAAAGCGGCGCAGATCAAAACCGGCGATACGCTGAAAACACGGCTGGACGACGGCTGGGTGGAAAGCGAGGTCACGGCGATCGTGCCCGTAAAAAAAGCCCGCGCTAAAAAATCCTGATATCTTCGGCAAGGCGCTGATATTGCTGAGGTGAAAATGCGGGACGCGCCGCAATGCGCGTACGCAAAGCAGCCACTATACTTTTTGGACATTTACGATGGACCAAGGAGCATGGTATGCATTACGGCGTCATTCCTCCCTATATTCTGCGCAAAATCATCGATAACGGCTCCGGCCAGCAGCAGAGCTGCGCGCGTCATACCCTGGCGCACGTGCAGACGCTGATGGCGGAAAATTGGGTCAAGCCTGACGGCGCGAAAACCGCCGCACCGGGCAAGGTTCAGCGGGAAATCTACGATTCAGAGCAGACGCAAAACCTTCCCGGTACGCTGGTGCGCAGCGAAGGCCAGTCCAGCAATAACGACGTTGCCGCCAATGAGGCTTACGATTATCTCGGCGTCACCTACGATTTCTTTTGGCAGGCCTATCAGCGCAACTCTCTGGATAACCAGGGACTGACGCTGAAAGGCACGGTTCACTACGGCAAAGGCTATCAGAACGCCTTCTGGAACGGTCAGCAGATGGTGTTCGGCGACGGCGACGGCGAAATCTTCAATCGCTTCACCATTGCGCTGGATGTAGTCGGCCACGAGCTGGCGCACGGCGTGACCGAAACTGAAGCCGGGCTGATCTATTTTGAACAGGCGGGCGCGCTGAACGAATCGCTGTCGGACGTTTTCGGCTCGCTGGTTAAGCAGTTCAGCCTTAAACAAACAGCCGACAAGGCTGACTGGATTATTGGCGAAGGCCTGCTGGCGGAAGGCATCAACGGCAAAGGGTTGCGCTCAATGTCGGCGCCCGGCACGGCCTATGACGATCCGCTGCTGGGTAAAGATCCACAGCCTGCGGATATGAAAGGATATGTGCAAACCCGTGACGACAACGGCGGCGTACATCTTAACTCCGGCATCCCCAACCGCGCATTTTACCTGGCCGCGCAGGCGCTGGGCGGCTACGCGTGGGAGCTGGCAGGCTATGCCTGGTATGATACAGTGTGTGATAAAACGCTGCCGCAGAATGCCGATTTTAAAACTTTCGCACAGTACACGGTTAATCATGGCCAGAAGCGCTTTAATAAATCGGTGAGTCAGGCGATTGAGAACGCCTGGAAGGAGGTTGGCGTGTTATGAATTCACTTCCGGAACTGAGCGACGACGCGGTCATTGACGTGGCGCGCGAAGGCGGTTTTGCTTTTATCCCTAAACTGTCGGGGCCAAGACGTATTGCGCTGGCGCAGTTGGATCCGCCAAAGCGGGAGCATGTCTGCAGCGTGCTGCGACGCGCGCTGCAGCTGGGCGAACCGCCAGGAGAGCAGAGCCGCGCCGGAAGAGGCGATCAGCGTTATTATCGTATCGAAATCAGCTACGCCACGGAGCATCAGTCGGGCAATCTCGTCATCGTTATTCCCGAGGATCTGGCGCCGCCGGAACTGGTACAGCTCTGGCACGACGGACAGTAGACGTAAAAAAGCCCCGCTATAAGCGGGGCTTTATTTTTTTACGCTCGCTTATTTATCCAGCGCGTAGGCAATCACGTAGTCGCCGCGATCCGGAGACTGACGCGCGCCGCCTGCTGAAATCAGGATGTACTGCTTACCTGTTTTCGGCGACCTGTAGCTGATAGGGCCGCCCTGGCTGCCAACCGGCAGACGCGCTTTCCACACTTCTTTACCAGTGGCGGAGTCAAACGCGCGCAGATAGTAATCCTGCGTGCCTGCGATAAACACCAGACCGCCCTGTGTAGCCAGCGTGCCGCCCAGCGTCGGCATGCCTACCGGCATCTGCGCGCGCATTTTGATACCGAACGGGCCGGTATCCTGCACGGTGCCGACCGGAACCTGCCACACCAGCTTCTGCGTTTTCAGATCGATAGCGGAGAGCGTACCGAAAGGCGGCTTCTGGCAAGGGATGCCCAGCGGCGACATAAAGCGGTTTTTGTTAACCGCGTAAGGCGTGCCTTTCAGCGGCACCGCGCCCATACCGGTGTTGATCGCTTCGCCGCCGTTGCTGCCACGAGCGATAGCGCCGGTGTTAGCCGGGATCATCTGCACCCACAGGCCAAGACGCATGTCGTTAACGAAGATGTAGTGATTATTCGGATCGGTCGAGAGGCTGCCCCAGTTCATCCCGCCCAACGAACCCGGGAAGCTTAGCGCTTTATCGGTGCCCGGCACGGTGTACAGGCCATCATAGCGCATCGATTTAAAGGCCACGCGGCAGGCGAGCTGATCGAACGGCGTCGCGCCCCACATATCGGACTCTTTCAGCGTTTCCGCGCCAATCTGCGGCATACCAACCGATTTAGGCTGGGTCGGCGTGTACTGCTCGTTCGGGATATTACCTTTTTTGACCGGGACTTCTTTCACTTCGGTCAGCGGCTTGCCGGTCAGGCGATCCAGCACGTAGATCTGCCCCGCTTTAGTGCCGATTACTACAGCTGGTTTGCTGGTGCCATCCTTCATCGGGAAGTCGATCAGGCTTGGCTGCATCGGCAGGTCAAAGTCCCACAGATCGTTATGGACGGTCTGATAAACCCACTTCTCTTTACCGGTAGTTGCGTCGACCGCCAGCACAGAAGCGCCATATTTATGGTTCAGCGCGGTACGCGTTGCGCCGTACAGATCCACCGAAGAGCTGCCCATCGGCATAAACACGGTGTTCATGGTTGGGTCGTAGGACATCGGCGCCCAGGAATTAGGCGTACTGCGGGCGAAGGTCTGGCCCGGCTGCAGTTTCGCATTCGGATCGTCGTTGCCGGTATCGAATGCCCAGCGCATCTGGCCGGTGATGACATCAAAACCGCGGATTACGCCGCCAGGCATATCGGTCTGCACATTGTCCGCCACGCGACCGCCTACCACTACGGTAGTACCGGCCAGCGTTGGCGCCGAGGTCAGCTGATATTTTGGATCCTGCGCTTCGCCCAGGCCCGCTTTCAGATCAACCACGCCGTGGTCGCCGAAGTTCTGGCACAGTTCGCCGTTGTCGGCATTGATAGCCATCAGGCGCGCGTCGATGGTGTTCATCAGCAGACGACGCTGGCAGCTATCACCCGCCGCCAGAGCAGGCTGCGGCACCGGCGTGGAGCCAGGCACAGAAGGCTGAGTCAGCGGTTTGGTGGCGTCGAAGTAAGCCAGGCCGCGACAGCGGTTCCAGACTTCCGCCTGCGCGTTAACCACGTGTTCCCAAATCTTTTTGCCGGTATCGGCGTTAACAGCGATCACGTTGTTGTGCGGCGTGCAGAGATAAAGCACATCGCCAATCTGCAGAGGCGTTTGCTGATCTTCCGCGCCGTTGCCGGTTGGGCTTTCAGGAATATCGCCCGTATGGAAAGTCCATGCGACTTTCAGATCTTTGACGTTATCACGCGTAATCTGATCCAGCGCCACAAAGCGGCTGCCGCCCGGCGTGTTGCCGTAGTTATCCCAGTTTTTCTGCTCGTTGGCCTTGTTAACCGGCGTTAGCGGCAGTTCGCTGCCATCGGCGACAGGCGCGTGGGGCTGGAACATCTGCACGAAAGTTACAACCATACCTACAACCAGCACCGCTGCAGAAATATAAGCTGGTTTAGCCGCAGAGGATTTTCCTTCGCGCTTGCGCAGCGCCGGCAGCGTAATAACGGCCAGCAGCATCAGCCCGGCGATAGTCATCAGACGCGACACCAGCGGCCAGAAGTCGAAACCGACATCCAGCAGAGCCCAGATCAGCGTGCCGATAAAGATCAGCGCGAAAAGCGCAACGGCGGAAGATTTACGGCGGAAAAATTGAATGGCGGAAAGCACGGTAAAGATACCGGCAATCAGGAAGTACCAGCTACCGCCCAGCGACACCAGCTTGCCGCCGCCCACCACAAAAAAGAGGCCGGTCGCCAGCAAAATCAGGCCCAGCACAATGCACCACAGCCCCAGCCATTTCGGCGACCGGGCATTCGTTTGAGACATGGTAAAACACTCCTGGAAAAAACAGGCCCTTAGCGCAATCTTACGCTGCTTCTGCGCGCGCTGCGTCGGGCGAAGCAAATCAACATTATGCTATGGTCACTATTTTCGTTAACAAATCATCACGGGCTTGCCCCGTCCTGCGTCGGTCTGAAAGGCCCGCCATAAGCGGCTTTCGGAAGACAACGAAAAAAATTGTACCATGCGGTACGTAAATAACTATACATAAAATTAACAAACTTCACCTTTGCAACGGTTGCTCTTTCTCCTGTTTTCCGAATTTTAACCCTGGTCGAACTATACCGGCGCAGAACTGTTCAGAATGGCTGAAGGAGAGGTAAACAGAGGCAGCAATAAATGAAACAGTTAGCTTTGAAGGGAACCAAAAAGGAGAAGCAGAATTGATAGAATAAAAGGCATATTAAAAATAAGCCTTTTTAGCACCGGGGGAAATAAAATGAATTTTACAGCGACTCAATCAGCGGCTTAAAAACTACCCGTTTTCTGGAGATCAGGCCGTCGCCGTTTGGGCAAAAGTAATCAGTGGCGCCGCAGGCTTTTAATACCTGAAGTGACTGGCCACAGTCGGGACAAACCGGCTGCGCGGCAAAATCGCGGTGGCAATCAACGCAGTGAAACCCTTCATGGCGGGCGACAAGATGATGCTGGCATACCGGACAATTTTCGCTCATAGGCTCCTCCTGTTTGTGATGAGTATAAAACAAAAGGGGCCATCAGGCCCCCTCGCGGATTAACGTTTATTCTTTTTCAGATGACTCATCAGACGTTTGCGCTTGCGCTGCTGATTTGGCGTCAGCAGGTTACGTTTGCCGGCAAACGGGTTGTCGCCTTCCTTGAACTGAATGCGGATTGGCGTACCCATGACTTCCAGTGAACGGCGGAAGTAGTTCATCAGATAGCGCTTGTAGGAGTCCGGCAGATCTTTCACCTGGTTGCCGTGGATCACGACAATCGGCGGATTGTAACCGCCAGCGTGCGCATATTTCAGCTTCACGCGGCGCCCGCGTACCAGCGGCGGCTGATGATCGTCGGCCGCCATATTCATAATACGGGTCAGCATAGAGGTGTTGACGCGACGGGTTGAGCAGTCGTAAGCCTCGGTAACCGATTCAAACAGGTTGCCCACGCCGCTGCCGTGCAGCGCGGAGATAAAGTGAACGCGAGCGAAGTCGATAAAGCCAAGACGGAAGTCGAGGGTTTCTTTCACTTCGTCGCGAACCTCCTGCGACAGGCCATCCCACTTGTTGACCACAATCACCAGCGAGCGGCCGCTGTTAAGAATAAAGCCCAGCAGCGACAGATCCTGATCGGAAATGCCTTCGTGCGCGTCGATCACCAGCATGACCACGTTGGCGTCTTCGATCGCCTGCAGCGTTTTAATGACCGAAAATTTCTCAACCGTTTCGGTAATTTTACCGCGTTTGCGCACGCCCGCCGTGTCGATCAGGATATATTCACGACCGTCACGCTCCATCGGAATATAGATACTGTCGCGCGTGGTGCCGGGCATATCGTAAACCACCACGCGCTCTTCGCCGAGAATGCGGTTAGTAAGCGTTGATTTACCCACGTTAGGACGGCCGACGATCGCCAGTTTGATTGGCAGATCCAACGGGTTGAAGTTATCTTCCTCGGCCTCTTCGCCGCTCTCTTTCGCCGCCAGCTCCGCCCAGTAAGCTTCGTTCTCTTCTTCTTCGGTCAGCTCCGCCTGCGGCACCACTTCATCCATCCACGGCAGCAGCACCATCTCCAGCAGGCCGGTTACGCCGCGGCCGTGCGAAGCGGCGATAGGATGGATGTCACCCAGTCCCAGCGAGTAGAAATCGACCACGGCAGAATCGGGATCCATGCCGTCGGTTTTGTTGGCGACCAGAAAAGTAGGCTTCTGACGTGAGCGCAGATGACGAGCGATGGCCTGATCGGCTGGCATCAGGCCAGCGCGCGCATCCACCATAAACAGCACCACGTCGGCTTCTTCAATCGCCAACAGCGACTGCTCAGCCATACGGGTTTCCACGCCCTCTTCATTGCCGTCGATACCGCCGGTATCGATACAGATAAACTCACGCCCTTCGACCTCGGCGCGACCATACTTACGGTCACGGGTTAGCCCGGGAAAATCCGCCACCAGCGCATCTCGCGTGCGCGTAAGACGGTTAAAAAGGGTAGATTTTCCCACATTGGGACGCCCGACCAGCGCGACCACAGGTACCATATTGAAGCCTCATAACTAAATTAAACGCCTGACCGCCTGCAATTGAATTGCTGACGCGCATGCAGGCTGAAGGCGTAGAGGATACCACGCCTGTAGAAAAACGAAACGGCCCCTGAAGATTCAGGAGCCGTTGTAGCAGGACGCCGTTGACGTTTTAGCGGGTAAAGGCGTAAACCTTGCCGCCTTTCGCCTGAATCAGCAGCTTGTCGCTGGCGACCACGGGTGCCGTCTGGAAACCGGAGCCGTCCACTTTCTGCTGGGAAACGAAACGACCGTCGGTGGTGTTGACCCAGTGCAGATAGCCTTCGCTGTCGCCGACCACCAGATAACCGTTATAGAGCACGGGCGCGGTCAGGTTACGGTGCAGAAGATCGCTCTGGCGCCAGACGGTTACGCCGCCATCGGTGCTCAGCGCCACGACGCGATCGTCCTGGTCGACCAGGTAGATGCGACCAGCATCCACGATCATATCGTGTACCGAGCCGATCTCACGTTTCCACATAATCTGGCCGGAACGCAGATCCAGCGCCGCCAGGTTGCCGTTATAGGCCAGCGCGTAGACTACGCCGTCAACGATAACCGGCGTGGTATCCACATCGGCAAGGCGATCGATTTCCGTCGCGCCGCCCGGCTGGGAGATGCGCTGCTGCCAGATAATCTGGCCCTGGTTCATCATCACCGCGCTGACGCGGCCGTTGTCGCCGCCGACGATAGCCGCGCCAAACGCGGTAGCCGGTGCAGATTCGCCACGCAGCGACAGTGCCGGCACGTCCAGGTTAACGGTCCATTTCACCGCGCCGCTGTTCTGATCCAGCCCCTGCAGCATACCGTTGCTGGTATGAATCAGCACCAGTCCGTCGCTGGCAACCGGACGGGAGAGCACCTCGCCCGCCGCTTTGGTCTGCCAGGCGATCGTGCCGTCGCTGCTGTTCAGCGCGTAAACTTCGCCGCGCTCGCTGCCGACGTAAACGTGTCCGCCGTCATAAGAGAGTCCGCCGGAAAGCAGCGCAGGCAGGTTTTTGGAGAAGAAACCGGTTTTGGTCGACAGATCGACTTTCCACTGCTCTTTACCGTCGCCCGCGTTCAGCGCCTTGACGATGCCGAAACGATCGGCCGCATAAACGGTATTTTCCGACCAGGCCGGATGCAGATTGGAGTAGTAATCGCCTACGCCGTCGCCTACCGAGGTGCTCCAGACCGTTTCCGGAGTAAACTGATTTTCCACTTTCGGCAGCGGTGACATTTTGACCACGTCTTCTTCGCCGCTGAACCATGAACATCCGCTGAGCAGCGTGACTGAAATCAGTGCCGGCAGCAGTATCTTACGCAATTCCATGAAATCCCTCTTGAGCCCGTTGCGGCAATTATTAACCCGGCAAATTATTCATTTTCATCTGCAGCATCTCTTTCAGCGCCGGCGAGGCGTTGGAAGCGATGCCTTTACTCCAGGCTTCTCGAGCACCTTTGCTGTCGCCCTTGCTGAGCAGCGCTTCGCCGCGCACGTCAGCGATAATGGCCGCCCAGCCGTCGCCTTTGATCCCGTCCAGGGTTTTCAGCACCGCATCCGGCTGCTTCTGCTGCAGCTGAATGCGCGCCAAACGCAGATTCAGCACCGCCTGCAGATTAGCATCTTTTGTCGCCTTCAGGCCGTTTTGCAGCTGCGCTGCGGCTTTGTCCAGCTCGTTGTTGTCAACGTAGCGCTTCGCCAGATCCAGCGACGCCAGCGCGCCGTAGGTATTGCTGTTGCTGTCGGCGAACTTCGCCGCCGCCGTCAGCGTCTCTGGCTTGCTGCTGTCCAGCTCGCTGGAGATTTGCTGGTAGACCGCCGAGGTTTCCCGGCTGCTGTTGTCCTGGTGGCCGCTCCAGTAGCGCCAGCCTGCCAGCGCGCCGATGCCGATAATCACGCCGATCGCCAGCGCCTTGCCGTTCTGCGCGAAAAAATTCTTCAGCGCGTCAACCTGTTCGTTTTCGTTGCTATACACTTCCACGCAAACACTCTCCTTAAATCGCGGCCGTCTGCTTCAGCATCGCTGCCAGCGTCGCTGCCGCCTCATGCTGCTCCAGCTTTTGCTGCTCGCCGTTGCGCAAATCTTTAATGACGACCTGACCGTTGGCAACTTCTTCTTCGCCCAGCACCAGCGCCACGCGGGCGCCCCACTTGTCCGCGCGAGCGAACTGCTTTTTGAAGTTGCCGCCGCCAAAGTTGGTCATCAGCTTCAGAGTCGGATCCGCGTCGCGCAGTTTTTCCGCCAGCTGCATCGCCGCAGACTGTACGCCAGCCCCTGAAGCGATAACATAGACATCGACAATGCTCGTCGGTTCAAATTCCGGATTCACGGCCTGCACCAGCAGTACCAGACGCTCCATTCCCATTGCGAAGCCTACGGCTGGCGTAGCGCGCCCGCCCAGCTGTTCAACCAGACCATCGTAACGGCCGCCGGCGCACACGGTGCCCTGAGCGCCGAGGCTGCTGGTCACCCATTCGAAAACGGTGCGGTTGTAGTAGTCCAGGCCGCGCACCAGTCGCTGGTTCACGGTGTAGGCGATGCCGGCGTCGTCCAGCAGTCGGCACAGACCTTCGAAGTGTTCACGGGAGTCGGCGTCCAGATAGTCGCCCAGGACCGGCGCATCGTTCAGCAGCTGCTGCACGTCCGGATTTTTACTGTCCAGCACGCGCAGCGGGTTGCTGTACATACGGCGTTTGCAGTCCTCGTCCAGCACTTCTTTATGCTGTTCCAGAAACGCCACCAGCGCATCGCGGTAGTTGGCGCGCGCCTCCAGCGAACCGATTGAGTTCAGCTCCAGACGCACGTGATCGGCAATGCCCAGCGCTTTCCACCAGCGAGCGGTCATCATAATCAGCTCGGCGTCGATATCCGGGCCCTGCAGGCCGAAGACTTCGGCACCGATCTGGTGAAACTGACGATAGCGTCCTTTCTGCGGGCGCTCGTAGCGGAACATCGGCCCGATATACCACAGGCGCTGTTCCTGATTGTAGAGCAGACCGTGCTCGATACCGGCGCGCACGCAGCTTGCCGTGCCTTCCGGACGCAGCGTCAGGCTTTCGCCGTTGCGATCGTCGAAGGTGTACATCTCTTTTTCAACCACGTCGGTGACCTCACCGATAGCGCGTTTGAATAACGGGGTCTGCTCTACAATCGGCGTGCGGATTTCGCTGTAGCCGTAGCTGGCCAGCACCTGCTTAAGGGTTTGTTCAATACGCTGCCATACAAGGGTATCCACAGGCAGATAGTCGTTCATCCCGCGGATTGCCTGAATATTCTTCGCCACTGTTTTCTCTTCTTTGATTCCGGAGGCGGGCCGCGAAAGCTACGGCGCGCCCGCCCCGCCGTTATTTATTTTTCAACCTGCTGCACGTCGATACGACGAGATTCATCCATCATCGCGGCTTTGGCGCGGATACGTGCCTCAAGCTGGTCGATCATATCATGGTTGTCCAGACGCTCGCGTAGACGAACGCCATCCTCATAGAAGCCGCTTTTCTTGTTGCTGCCGGTAACGCCAAGCGTGGAAACCAGCGCCTCGCCCGGCCCGTTAACCACGCAGCCGATAATAGAGACGTCCATCGGAGTGATAATATCTTCCAGCCGCTGCTCCAGCGCGTTAACGGTGCCGATAACGTCAAACTCCTGACGGGAGCAGGTCGGGCAGGCGATAAAGTTGATGCCGCGTGAACGGATGCGCAGCGATTTCAGGATATCGAAACCGACCTTCACCTCTTCGACCGGATCGGCCGCCAGCGAGATACGCAGCGTATCGCCAATGCCTTCCGACAGCAGCAGACCCAGGCCGATAGCGGATTTTACCGCGCCAGCACGTGCGCCGCCCGCTTCGGTGATGCCCAGATGCAGCGGCTGATCGATCTGCTTAGCCAGCAGCCGATAGGACTCGACGGCCAGGAAAACGTCCGAGGCTTTGACGCTGACTTTGAACTGGTCGAAATTAAGGCGATCGAGGTGATCGACGTGGCGCATGGCGGATTCCAGCAGCGCCTGCGGCGTTGGTTCGCCGTACTTTTCCTGCAGATCTCTTTCCAGCGATCCGGCGTTGACGCCGATGCGGATAGGAATATTGTTATGGCGCGCGCAGTCGACCACCTGACGAATACGCTCTTCATTGCCGATATTGCCAGGGTTGATGCGCAGGCAGTCAACGCCATATTCGGCGACTTTCAGCGCGATGCGGTAGTCAAAATGGATATCGGCCACCAGCGGAACGTCGACCTGCTGCTTGATGAGGCGGAACGCCTCTGCGGCATCCATGGTGGGAACAGAGACGCGGACAATATCTACGCCGACGCGCTCCAGCGCTTTGATCTGGTTGACCGTCGCCGCCACATCGGTGGTACGCGTGTTGGTCATGGACTGAACGGCGATTGGCGCGCCGTCGCCCACCGGCACCTTGCCGACGTAAATGCGCTTTGATTTGCGACGGATAATGGGTGCTTCGTTATGCATATTCTTTCTCCGGAATTACTCGCGACCAGAAGATGCGTTACTGCGCACCGACTGTCAGGCGGGCAACCTGGTTGGAACGGATAAAACGACTCAGATCTACCGGCTGACCCTGGTACTGAATCTGAACCGCGCCCGGCGCGCCAATCTTCAGACGATAGGGCGCAGTGCCGGTGAGGCTGAGTTTACCACCACTGTGCTGAATTCCGCTGAACAGTTTCTTGCCCGTGGCATCAGAGACTTCCAGCCAGCACTCTTTACTGAAATTCATGACCAGCGCGTTGGCCTCGGCGGCTGGTGCGCTGACGCTTGCGGCGGCTGTCGGCATCTGACCGTTGTCCGCCGGCGCCTGCGAAGGCGAAACCGCTACCGGCTCGGCAGGCGCGGCCGGGCTGGCGGCGGCTGCATTCGCGGCGGCGGCAGGTTCAGCTGAATCGGCCGCGCTGTCTGCCGGTGCGCTGCGCACAGGCAGGCTGTCAATCGGCGACGCGTCGGTCGACGGCGCGCTCTCTTCACCGTTGTTCAGCGGGATCGACTGGCTGTTGGCGCTGCCTGTGCTGGCGTTCTGATCGGCCATCGAAACCAGATCTTCCTGCGCGGCCTTGTGGTTCTGCCACCACCAGGCGCCGGTCAGGCCCACCACGACAAAGAGCACCAGCCAGGTGAAGATCATCAGCCAGCCGTCACGTTTTTTGCGGCGTTTGCCCAGCGAGAAGCTCTGCATTGGCTCGACTTTGCCGGCCCTGATTGGCGTCTGCTTCGCCATCATCGGCAGCAGCTCCTCTTCCGGCACGTGTACCAACCGGGCGTAGGAGCGGATATAGCCACGCAGAAAAGTAGAGGCCAGATCCGCAGGCGACCTGTCCTCTTCAATGTCGCGTACGGTGGAAAGTTTCAGGCAAAGGCGCTCCGCCACGATCTGCTGAGAAAGGCCCATCTCTTCACGGGCCTGGCGCAGGCGTTCGCCTGTTGAATTTACTGCTGATTTATCTTGAGTGGCTTCAGTATTCATTAGCTAAAAAATGCAGGTACTGTTTCGATTGTGGAAAATTTCGCGCCAGCTGTTCCCCGGCAAGCCGGATGCTTTCCGGATGCCCTGCCCGCGCGGCGAAGCGAATCTCTAGCCACAAGCTCTGCGCCGAAGGAGCAAAGTTGCGTTGATAAACATCTAACAAGAGCCGCGACGTATCGCGCTCGTTCTTTCCAAATCGCCTTTCGGCTTCCGCCAGCAGCGCGGCGCCCTTTTCCGCATCGTTTTGCGTCGCTTTCAGCAACGCAACTCTTGCTTTCTGCGGCTCTCCTGCCCGCAGATAGCAGTAGCCGGCGTTTTCCAGGGCGTCGGCATGGCCCGCTGTGTGCGCCGCCTTGCTGAACTGCTGCCGGGCCGCATCATACTGCCCTAAAAGACAGAGAAACGCACCGTAATTATTGATTACATCGCGGTTTTGTTCTGCCAGCGCTGCCGCTTTCCGGTAATTTTCCAGCGCCGCCGCGTTGTCGCCCGCACGCTGATAATAGCGGGCCATCGCAAGCCGGCAACGGTAATCGTTTGGCGCCAGCGCCACCGCCTGACGCAGATTGCGCTCCGCCAGGGCCAGTTCGTCCTGCGCCAGCCAGGCCAAGCCTAATTGTAGTCGCGTCCCGGCCAGCTCGCTGCGCTGCGACGTCAGGCCGCAGCCTGAAAACAGCAGCGCAACCAGCAAAAAAAGTAATCCTTTATCCATCATCGCCTCCTTAACGGAAGCGATGTTACGCCCTTTAGCTCAGGGCACAAACGCAGAAGCCTGGTTTCAGAGCGCTTTCACAGAAATCGCTTCGCCAGCCATCTTTTTGCGCATGGTACGGCGCGTACGGTCAATCACCTCGCCCGCCAGCTGACCGCAGGCTGCATCGATATCATCGCCGCGGGTCTTACGCACAATAGTGGTAAAACCATAATCCATCAACACCTTAGAGAAGCGATCGATACGACTGTTCGAACTACGGCCATAAGGCGCGCCCGGGAAGGGGTTCCACGGAATCAGGTTGATTTTGCATGGCGTGTCTTTCAGCAGCGCGGCAAGTTCATGCGCGTTGTCGGTGCTGTCGTTCACGTGGTCCAGCATCACATACTCAATGGTTACGCGTCCCTGGTTAGCATTGGATTTAGAAATATAGCGGGCGACGGAAGCCAGGAAAGTTTCGATATTGTACTTTTTGTTAATCGGGACAATTTCGTCGCGAATAACATCGTTAGGCGCGTGCAGCGATATCGCCAGCGCCACGTCGATCATATCGCCCAGCTTGTCCAGCGCGGGTACCACGCCTGAAGTAGAGAGGGTTACGCGACGTTTTGACAGGCCGAAACCGAAATCGTCCAGCATGATTTCCATTGCCGGCACTACGTTGTTCAGGTTCAGCAGCGGCTCGCCCATCCCCATCATCACCACGTTGGTGATAGGACGCTGGCCGGTAACTTTAGAAGCGCCGATAATTTTCGCTGCGCGCCAGACCTGACCGATAATTTCAGAAACGCGCAGGTTGCGGTTAAAGCCCTGCTGCGCGGTTGAGCAGAATTTACACTCCAGCGCACAGCCAACCTGAGAAGAGACGCACAGCGTGGCGCGATCTTTTTCCGGGATATAGACGGTTTCCACCTGCTGACCACCAACGGTAATGGCCCATTTGATGGTGCCGTCCGCCGAGCGCTGCTCTTCGGCGACTTCCGGCGCACGGATCTCAGCCAGCTCTTTCAGCTTGCCGCGGAAAACTTTATTGATGTCGGTCATCTCATCGAAATCATCACAGCAGTAGTGATAGATCCACTTCATCACCTGATCGGCGCGGAAAGGTTTTTCGCCGAGACTGACGAAAAACTCGCGCATCTGCTGGCGGTTCAGATCGAGCAGGTTGATTTTTTCTTTTTTTGGCGTGGCGATAGCAGACGACGGGGTCACAATTTGTTCAGACATAATATTCTCTGGCCTCGTTGTTACACGTTATGGCGCTGGGGGGTTAAGGAGTATAAATGAAACGCCCCTGCACTGGGCAGGGGCGCATTATTGTACGGGCGTGGATTGAAGGGCGCAATGAAAATAAATTGTAAACGCGCCGCATTCACCGACCGGCAATAATTAACGAGTGCGTGGGCACACTTCGTTTTCGCCAAAGAAGAAGGCGATTTCACGAGCAGCGGACTCAACGGAATCAGAACCGTGGGTAGCGTTCTCGGTGAAGCTGTCTGCGTAGTCGGCACGCAGCGTACCAGCCAGCGCGTTGTCCGGGTTGGTCGCGCCCATCAGGTCACGATGACGCTGTACGGCGTTTTCGCCTTCCAGTACGGAAACCACTACCGGGCCGGAGGTCATGAATTCAACCAGGCCGTCGAAGAAAGGACGACCCTGGTGTTCTGCGTAGAAGCCTTCAGCCTGCTCTTTGGTCAGGTGCAGCATTTTGGTGCCAACGATTTTGAAGCCAGCGCTTTCAAAACGGTTAAAAATGGCACCAATTACGTTTTTTGCCACCGCGTTTGGTTTTACGATAGAAAAAGTACGTTCGATAGTCATAGTGACCCCTGTTTGATGTCGAGTTTAGCCGGCGAAAAGGCTCCCCGGCCGGGAAAATGGCGCCGATTATAGGGGGCTGAGCCAGGCTTGCCTATGGAAGATTTAATAATTTATTAAAAAAACAGGTTTTATCCCCACACTTTTATAACGGCGCCGCTCTTTTTTGTACATTATCACCGCAACTCAAAGCTGGCTGCCGCCACTTCTCCCGCTTCGTCAAGCACCGTCAGCTGGTGCCTGCCACTTTCGCTAAGCGAAAGCGATAAAGAGGCTTTGCCGTCTGCATCAGCTAACGGATTACCGTCAAGAAACCACCATCTCTGGCTTCCTTCTCCACCCTGCACGCTTACGCTAACTGTCAGCGTGGTCTGTCCCGGCAAGCGATGCAACAGCTGACCATCCCGTACGCCGGTCATCAGCAACGGGGCTTTATTTCCCGAACGCAAAGGCGGACAGCCTGCATCGATTTCTGGCAGGCGATGGCTGCGCCACTCGGCAGAGGGCAGCCAGGGCTGTAGCGCAAGCGGCCACTGAATAATTTTTTCCGCGTGAGCCTGCGGGCAGTCCGCCGCCACGCGCTGACCAGCCTCGTTAAGCCAGATGGGCTGCTGAAGCCCGGCCAGACTCTCCTGACTAACAGCCAGCAGGGTTGGCGGCGCAGTATGATCCAGCAGCCAGCTCTGCCTGCGCTGGCGACAGTTACTGTCGCCGGCAGGCAGCGGCTGTCCCCCCGGCCAGCAGATTGCTCCTGCCGTTACCGAAGCGGGCCGCGGATCGCCAGGCAGCCAGTTGCCGCGGAAAACCGGCGAGGTCATCAACAGATTGTTGACCTGATTCAGCACCGGCACCGCGCTGGCGTTGCCATACTGGCCAGCGACTGGCGTACCGTCCGGACGGCCAACCCAAACGCCAATCAGATAACGCGGATTGATTCCTGTCGCCCACGCATCGCGGTAGCCGTAGCTGGTGCCGGTTTTCCACGCCAGCGGTACTACCGCAGGCAGGACGTCATCTCCCAGCGGCTGCGCTTCTCCCGCCATAATGCGCCGGATAATCCAGGCCGCGCCCGGCGACAGCAACCGCCTTTCCTGTAGCGGCTGCTGCGGCAGAAAGCGCAATTTCGCCGCCTTGCCATGACGGGCGAAAGCGCTGTAAGCCGCGACGACTTCATCCATTCGCGTGCCGGTGCCGCCAAGTACCAGTGAAAGATTGGGCTCGGCCGCCGGCGGAAAACGTAGCTGCAGGCCGACGTTTCTTAACGCCGCGGTGAAAAATTTCGGCCCCAGCGCTTCCAGCACCTGCACCGCCGGTAGATTCAACGAGCGTACCAGCGCCTCACTGACGCTTACCGGGCCGTGAAAACCGCTGTCAAAATTGCCCGGACGATAATCGCCGAAACGTCTGGGTACATCCTGTAAAAGCGACTCCGCATGTATCAACCCCTGATCCAGCGCCAGGCCGTAAACAAAGGGTTTCAATATTGAGCCGGGCGAACGGACGCTGCGGATCATATCGACATGGCCAAAGCGGGTGTCGTCGTCCAGATCGGCGGAGCCGATGTAAGCCCGAACCTTCATCGTGGTGTGATCCACAACCAGAATAGCCATGGACGTGCGCGGCGGCAGCTGAGCTTTCCAGCCTGCGGTCAGCGCCTCCAGCTGACGCTGCATCGGCGCGCTAAGGGTAGAAACGATTTTTTGCTGCTTTGACAAAGCCAGCAGCCTGCGCGAAAGCAGCGGCGCAAGCTGAGGCACCTGTCTGGGTGCCAGCCAGACCGGCTCCTGCAGGATCTCTTCTACCTGCTTTTCTGGCCAGACTTGCAGGGTTGCCATCCGCTTGAGCACTTTGTCACGTGCCGCCTGCGCGCGCTCGGGCCAGCGATCGGGACGCAGACGGCTTGGCGCCTGCGGAAGGACTGCCAGCAGTGCAGCTTCGCCACGCGTCAGCTGTGAGGGCGGTTTGCCAAGCCATGTCCAGCTGGCTGCTCCCACGCCTTCCACCGTTCCGCCAAAGGGCGCGCGGTTCAGATAAAGGGTTAATATCTCGCGCTTTGAGAGATGCCACTCCAGCTGTAATGCGCGCCAGACCTGCCAGAGCTTGCCTCTGAATGTTCTGGGTCGGGGATCAAGAAGACGCGCCACCTGCATGGTGAGCGTGCTGCCGCCTGATACGATTTCGCCGCCGCGCAAATCCTGCCAGGCAGCGCGCAACAGCGCCTGAGGGTTGATGCCCGGATGATACCAGAACCAGCGATCCTCGTAGTTCAGCAGCGCCTGCAGATAATCCGGCGCGACATCCTCCGGCCTGACCGGATAGCGCCATATTCCATTGGCGTCGGCAAATCGCCACAGCGGCGTGCCGTCTTCCGCAACGACCAGCCGTGCAGGCGTCGCTTCAGACAGCGGCAATGGCCATAGCCGATCGGCGAGCATGAGCAGTAGCGCCAGCAGACAGGGCAGCAAAAGCCAGCGAGTATAGCGTAATAAGGTATCCATTCTGCTACGGCGCCCGCCGTTAAGCGAGCGCCTCCTGCTTAGTTAACGGTCAGGCTATCTGGCGTATTGCCCACGGCGCGCCATTGCGGAACGTACATGGATTCCACCTGCGGCGGTGGAACCTGATAGTGACCAGGCGTCACGGCTCGGGCCAGATAGAGCAGCGTCACCGGGCGATAGCCATCCACTTCCGTAGCGGCGACAAAGCGGTCGTCACGGAACTCCATATGCTTAATGCTGGCCTGCTGCATATCGCCCATCAATTCCTGTACCGCCGCCGCGCTGTCGCCCAGGCTGACCGTACTATCGGCAAGGTTCTGATTCTCCAGCTCCAGTCCGGCGGGCAGCAGATCGGTGACCAGCGCGTCCGGTACCCGGCGATCGGCCCAGACCTTAAGGCTGACCAGCACTAAATCGCCGCTTTTCAGGTTGGCGAGAGAAATCTCTTTGCCGCTGAGATCCAGGTAGCGCCGTGAAATCTGCAGAACCTGATGCGCAGGCTGTGGTGGCTGGTTAGGGTAGCCAGAAACATCCAGACGCCCATAAACCGCGCCCTCGCCAAGATTCTGCATAGCTATTCCCTCTGCAAGCTGCTCTGGCGCAAGAGAGGTATTAAGCGTTTTATTAGCGCTTAGCATCTGCTGACCTGTCATCTGCACCTGCCACGACGTGGCGCTCTCATTGCTCAGCTGATGGGCAACCAGGAACAGCGCGTTATTCTCCTGCGTGGAGAGCCAGCGCCTGCCGCTTACCTGCTGCGAAAGCTCGGTCAATAACTGGTTGCGGGTTTCCGGTAATAGCTGATTTTCTGTCAGCAGCACCAGAATCATCGCCCTGTCACGGATGTCGCTACCGTAATCTTCAAGCCAGACGTCTGTCGAAGCTCGCATCGTGGTTAGTCCTGACGCTATCGCCTTCTCCGATCTCGCCTCATCGCCCATTAGCTTCAGCGCTACGCCCAGCTGCACCAGCGCCAGACCCGATTTCGCCTGATCTCTTTTGTCATAGAGCGCGCGTAAAGCGCCAAGCGGCGCTTTTTGTTGACGCGCCAGCACCAGAGCCGCGTAGGACTGCACACCGAAACGAGCAGCATTGGCATCCTGACTGTAGTAAACGTCAATCTGCGCCGGATCCTGAAGGTAACGCAGCAGACGCGTATTGGCCTTGTCGATGACAGGTTTCGCCACATCGTATCCCTGTTCGCCTGCGCGCATCAGGAAGTCGGTAACGTAGGCCGTTAGCCAAAACTCTTCCGGGCTTTCTTTGCTCCACAGACCAAAGCCGCCGTTATCGCGCTGCATCCCCGCCAGCCGGTCAATACCAATTTCGATTGATTCTCTGCGAGCAACATCGGTACTGCTCTTGATCCCCAATGCTTTTAACTGCGCCTGGTTAGTGAACAGCGAGGGATAAAGCCCGCTGGTTGTCTGCTCCAGACAGCCATAGGGATAAGCATACAGCTCGGAAATATAGCGGGCGATATTGAGCGGCGGACGATTGCTCAGCACCAGCTGGCCTTGCAGAGTGGGCTGAGCGAGGCCGCTAAAGGCTTCGGCCGGCAGACTCCACGCTTCGCCGGTTTGCATGACGCTGCTGAAACTGCGTGTTTCGGCCGGATAAGGAGAACGTACGCCGATTTTCCACTGCTGGTTAAGCGGCGCGATGGTTTCTCCAGGCAGATTAAGGCCGGTGATTTCTGTCGATACTTCCCCCTCACCAAAGCCTGGCCGCGCGCTGACAGGAATAAACAGCGTTTTACGTTCCCCTGCCGCAAGCGTCAGCGGCAAAGGCATGGCGTTCTCAAGCTGTACCAGACCAGATGCCTTAGCCTTCACCAGCAGATTTTGCGGCGCGCCGGTAAGGTTAGTGACGTCAAAAGCCAGTCTGGCGCTGTCGCCGCCCGCCATAAAGCGCGGCGTTGCCAGCTCGCTAACCAAAGGCGCGGCGACTACGACTTTCTTTTCCGCCGATCCGAACTCTGTGGCGCTCCACGCCTGCGCCATCAACCGCAGCTCGCCATTAAACTCAGGTACGGTCAGCTCAAGCGTGCCTTCGCCCTTGTCGTCAAGCGTTACCGGCTGGAGCTGCTGGGCAATAATATTGGCGTGGGTAACCGGCTTTTTACCGCCGCGAGCAAGCGGATCTTCTTCGTCGCCGTCACCGCCGTAGCTTAAAGTCGCCAGCCTGCCAGCGCCCTCAATTAATTGTCCGTACACGTCATACTGGTCAGCGTTATAGCGTTTACGGCCAAAGAAGGCTTCCCAGGGATCGGGCGTTTTGTAATCGGTAATACTCAGCACGCCGCTGTCAACCGCGGAAAGCAGAACGTTAACCTGCCGCGGAACTTTGCCATCTTTAGTGGCGGCCTTAATCCTGATTTTCAGAGTCTGCTCAGGCCGGATTCGATCCGGAGAGAGAAGTTCGATATTCAGCCGACGGTTTTCCTGCGCCAGCGGAAGATGAAGCAGCCCCACCGCTCGCTTGGGCGTGATGCCCTGCGCTTTATCACCCTGGCGTATAACCAGCGCGCTCAGATAAAGGTCGTGGCGCTTCCATGCCGGATCGATCGGCAGCTCAATATCCTTACCTTCTGCAGGCACGGTAATTTCCTGCCGCCAGAGCGGCCCATTGCTGGACTCTACCATCAGGTAGCCTTTGCCGGCAGCGGGCGCGGTAACGTGCACGATGGCCTTATCGCCCGCCTGATAGGCAGGCTTATCGATGCTCAGCTTAACCTGATCCGGCCGCAGCGCGCCGGAACCGCCAGTATTATCCTGCCAGCTGTAGCCTGCCCAGAAGCGAATACTGCTGACTACGTTCCCTGCTGGCGCACGCACCTCCAGACGATAAGAGCCCCACTCTACCGGATAGTCAACGCGCGTGACGCCGCCAGCGGCAATAGCTATGCGCTGCTCGTCTTCAATTAAATCTTTCTGGTCATAGCGCGACTGCCAGCCTTCGTCGTCGGAAAAGCTCCAGTAGTAGTCACGTCGTTCGCGGATTAGCCGAACATCGAGATCTTCTACCGCCAGCTTTTTACCCTCGCTGTTAGCGTAAACCAGATTGAACGAGGCGACGCTGTCGCTGTCGACCATCGGCTGGCTGCGATAGCTGTCGCTGCGGTAGTCGTACATCTCTTTATTGCCGAACAGCGGCCGGATGCCAGGCAGAGCTTCTGCAGGCCAGATAGCCTGCTGAGCGCGACGGCTGACCGGACGCCCTCCCGTTTCCAGCAGACTGGCCTGCAGGATCACGCTCAGCGGCGAGTGCGTCTCTGCCCAGCTGGATTCCGCCTCGACGCTGGCATTGCCCTGCTCATCCAGCTTCAGATCCAGAGCGTCCAGGTTGCGCTTCAGGTCAGATTCGGTGATATCGCCGAACTGGTAGCCCGGCAGGCTGGCAACGGCTTCCCGCAGCGGACGTAAAAACAGCTGGCCCTGTAGCGTGTTGCCGGCGGCGGGCGCGCCATAAAGATAGCGACCGTTAATCCCGAAGCTGACGTTTTCGCTACTGGCTATGGGGTGTTCGCTGCTTTTCAGGCTCAGCGCCATCCGCTCCGGCAGGAAATCTTCCACGTCGAACGCCCAGCTACGCGTCCGGCCATCGCCGGTATCCAGGCGCAGCGACCATTTCCCGGTAGCGGCGGATTCCGGCAGCGCATAGCGGTACTGGTAAAGGCCGTTTTCCGGCTGCCATACGAATGTCCGCGCCACTTCGCCATCTGGCTTTACTACCGTGGCTTTTACCGGCTGCGGAGGAAGAGGCGCGCCGTCGGCGTCTCTCATCAGCGCGTTAAATACCACTGTTTCTCCCGGACGATAAAGATCGCGCGGACTAAACATAAACAGCTGTTTGTCATATCCTTCCGGCCCTGTCACGGCAAACTCGGCCAGATCCAACGCTGGCAGCGTCAGATCCAGCAGGGTTGTTTGCTCGCCCTGCGTGGCCAGCAGCAATTTGCCCTGCCCGTTCGCAGCCAGTTCCGCATAGCCGTTTTTATCGGTAGTGGCCTGTTCCAGCGTTCGCCCTTTTTGATCCAGAAGCGTTAGCCGGGCGTCAGGCTGCGCTGCGCCATCGTTGAGACTTTGCGCGAATATCGCCAGCTTGTCGGGAAACTGATGCAGAGATAGCCCAATGTCGCTTAGCGTAAACAACGTAGCCGGATTGGCGTAATTATATGAACCGGCCTGTTTCATCACCGCCAGGTAAACCCCAGGCTGTTTCAGCGCGGCGATATCGTTAAGCGGTAACAGCATTTTCTCACGCGTGTTGCGCTGGGGATTGAGATCGAAACGCCCACTGTAAACCAGCTCCGTTTCACTCTGTAGCTCCTGCGATTGCCAGGTCGACAGCGACGAGCCGTAGCGCCAGGAGGCAAGGAAAGCGGGCAGCGAGGCAGGTTTGACCCGGAAGAAATCGACATCGACCTTGCTGATGTTGAGCGCCAGCACCGGCAACCCTTGCGTGATCCGTGTAGGCAGCAGAGAACCGCGGCTGGCGAAGCCCACCATTGGCTGAATATCGCGCGTGGTGATTTTTTTCTGGAACGATTCTGCCAGCACCGCGCCATTTGCCGCCTTCAGGCCGCCGTCAAGCGTGACGGTCAGCTCGCGGTTTGGCGGCAGATGGCGAAACCGCAGCTCTTTTCGATTTGGCGACAGTTCCCAGCCGCCCTCGACAGCGCCGCTTTTACTGTCAACCAGATGCAGCAGGCCGGCATAATTTTGCTGGTCGTCCAGCGCAACAGAGAACGTGAGGATAAGCGTGGCGGCGCCATCCAGCTGCGCTTCCGAAGCATCGATTAACGTCAAAGGCTTACCGGCATCTTGCTTTATCGCCGCCTCGCTCAAAGGGAGCGGCGCTGGCTGCGACTGAGTAGTTTTTGCCGCTTTTTGAGCCGTAGCTGCCGACGCTTTCTTTTCATTATCATCGCACCCGCTAAGCGCCAGTAGCGAGAGGAAAACCACCAGTCCGAAAGCCCGTGTCGTGTTATTCATATTGATTCCCTGGCAAAGCCACATAAAGGCTTATTATGACGTCATCGCGCATTAAGGAAAAAGGCAATTATTCATTATTCGTAACATCTCGCAAAGTTAGTGCCGCGTTGCAGTCCGCTGTCATTAAAATGCGTAAAGCTTCCAGCTTTTCGTTTTATACCCGTCAATAAGAGTGGAAGAGCTTGAGATGCTTGCCAGGATGAAAGACACTCAGGAAACGATATTTACAGCGAGGCCGCCATGACTTCCTCTTTTTTTGTGACCGCCGACTGGCTGGCGGAACACTATGCCGATGACGATATCCAGGTGCTCGACGCGCGCATGCCGCCGGCGGGTCAGGAGAAAGTTCGCGATATTCAGGCTGAATATCGCGCGGGCCATCTGCCGAACGCGCCGTTTTTCGATATTGAAGCGCTTTCCGACCATACCAGCCCTTATCCCCATATGCTGCCGCGTCCGGAAGCTTTTGCTGTAGCGATGCGCGAGCTGGGCGTCAGTAGCGATAAACATCTGGTGGTTTACGATGAAGGCAATCTTTTTTCCGCGCCGCGCGCGTGGTGGATGCTGCGCCAGTTCGGCGTGGCGTCGGTATCGATTCTGGCCGGTGGCCTGAAAAGCTGGCGCGAAGCGGGATTCGAACTGGCCGGTGGCCTGAAAAGCTGGCGCGAAGCGGGATTCGAACTGGCTACCGGCGACGTCGCGCTGCCGGAAGCGGAGTTTGAGGCCAGTTTCGATCCGGCGGTGGTGAAACGCGTTACCGAGGTCATGCTGATCAGCCACGAGGGCGGCGCGCAAATCGTCGATGCCCGCGCCGCCAATCGTTTTAACGGCGAAGTGGACGAGCCGCGACCAGGATTACACCGTGGTCATATTCCCGGCAGCCTGAACGTGCCGTGGAACGAGCTGGTGGAGAACGGCGAGCTGAAGAAGCCTGAAGCGCTGAAGGCTATTTTCCAGCGCCAGGGCGTGAAGCTGGACGAACCGGTCGTCGCCAGCTGCGGCTCCGGCGTAACGGCGGTGGTGGTAATTCTGGCGTTGAATACGCTGGGTATGAAAGAGGTTACCTTGTATGACGGCTCCTGGGGCGAATGGGGCAGTCGCGACGATCTGCCGATCGCGCCCTGATTGCCATAAAAACGGCCGCCTTCTCAGAGGCGGCCGGAAAGAGGCGTGACGGATAGCGTCGAAGCTTCAGGCTATTTCCTGACAGGCATCGTCAGCGGAATCGACATTTCATGCCGGAACAGGTTCAGCGGATCGGCCGCGTTTTTCAGCGATATCAGCAAATTGGCATTATCGCCATAGTAGAGCTGCAGCCACTTTGGATCTATTGTCTGGGTCGAGCCTGCCACGTACTTCATATCAATATCGGGATAATTGATATAGCAGCCCTGGTAGTGGCCATCATCAGGATAAGGCTTACCGCCCTGATCGGCAAAATAGTCCGTGTAGAGTTTTTGCAGCCACTGAATGCAGTGACTGTCATTCTCTTCTTTCGTCCAGTAAACCTGGAACTGCGTTTTTAACAGCGAGCTGCGTTGCACAACCGAGGTTGGATTGCTGGTTTCGTTATTGGCGTTAATACAGCCGCCATAAGAATCTATCTGCACCAGCGCCTTAGTCAGCAGCGGATCGTCCGAGCCGTTCAGGTTATTCCACAGCGCGGTGATTTCCGTGTCGCCGAAATTGCCGACCTGATAAGCCGACTTATATTTTCCTCGCTGGTTATCGCCGGAGCCGTTAATAGTCTGCGTAGCATAGAGCCAATCCATCAGGCGCGCGTCGCTGACGGCATCCCGGAAAGGTTTTTTGCCCGTTTCCTGAAGAGGGCCATGACGTCCTGCGGGTTCCACCACGTGCGGCGTTACGCCTGCGGCCGCATTCATGGTGTTCACAAAATCAATAAAAGGCGTGGCCTGGCCGGTACCGTCCACGCGGCCATCACTGCCCGTGTACTGCACCAGCAGATTAATATTGCCGGTAGAACGATGCTGTAGCTTCAGCAGCGTGAAAAGACCGCCGTTGGCTTTGGTGATGTCGCTACTGTTCCATTCCGTATTATGGGTAGAAAACCATTGCCAGTAGGCTTTCAGGAAAGTACCGAACTGCGCCTGAGTCGAAAAAGTGCTCCACGGATAAGAGAGCGTTAACAGATAAACCTGCTGCGGCGCCGCAGGCAAATCTTCATAGTAATAATTTAAAATAATGCCGAAATTGCCGCCGCCAGCGCCGCGACAGGCGATAAACAGCTCGCGATCCGTTCCGGTACTGTTCAGATTAACGTGTTTGGGCTCAAGCGTTGTGCCATCTGCGGAAGGCACCAGAATATCAATTCCTGACAGCCAGTCGACGGTTAAGCCATGCAGACGCGAAAGCAGGCCGTAGCCGCCGCCCGTGACGTGTCCGCCCGATCCGACGGAATAGCAGGAGCCGCCGGGAACGGTGCGATTTGCCAGCTTATATAAGCTTACGTAGCCATCCCAGTTTTGATTTCCCGTCGCCGCGCGGAAACGATATTTCGCCGTGCTGTCGTAAGGTGAAACCACGGTTTGATCTTCGCTAAACTCCATGCCCGTCATCAGGCTCAGATCGATAATGCCCAGCTCGCTCGATTCGTTCGCCAGTTTGTTGCTGACAAAGCCCTCATAACAGTGCCCGCCGCTACGAACAGTGATGCGCTGCCCTTTAGCCAGCGCCGCGTTCGCTGCAGCCAGCACCTCATCGGGTGTACGACAGACATAAATATTATTGGCGTCTCTGCCGCTGTCCGGCCAGCGTAAATTAAAGCCTTTTTTGAGAGTTTCAAACCTTGTGTCAGCGTTATCGATGTTAACAAAATCGCTCATAATATTACCTTCCTGTTCAGGGGTTAATCGGCAAGTACCGCTGCCTGAATCTCGCCAGGGGAAACTGTTCAGGCGAGAGGAAAGTAACGCGTTAAACGCTTTTTTTCCGGACGACGATCGCACTTAAATGGCGATTAATAAATTAATAAATAAGTGGATTTTTATTAAAAAATTCTTATATATTTCTGCGGGGCGAAACTGCCCGGCGCGTAGCGCTATCCGGGCGGGGAGTGATTTACAGAATACGATCTTGTTTAAGCGAACGCAGAAAACTGCCCCATCTCCGCTCATAAAAAGGCGTGATATGGGCAGTAAAAAAGTGGCTGATATTATCGTTGTCCACCACTTCGCAAATATCTACCGGCTCGTCTTCCGGTAGTGTATCGGTCGCCACGCTGCCGGCAGCCTGAATAATGGTTTCGATATCGCTGTCGGCTTCAATGCCAATCAACAGATTCGGCTGCTGTTCCGCCGACTCTTTGATATGCGCTACCCAAGCGCGCCGTACCTGTTTATGTTTGGCGAACAGCTGGGTCAGCGAAGCGATGACCTGCGCTGGCGGCTCGGCAATCTCTGAAAGCAGCAGCGTGGTACCGCCTTCCAGCACCGTCTGCTGGCTCAGGGCGTTGCCCTCTTCCCGCAGCAGATTGCCGATTTCCACAGGCGAAAACTCTTTGCCGACGGGCAGCTTTGGATTCAGAAACAGCGTTTCGCCCTGGGTCATGGCGAACAGCGTGCGCACCGGCATAACGAGGAACGGCTGCTCTTCGGTAACCGCCTGCTGCAGCGCGCGCTCGGAGGTGAAAAAAGGAATAATGCTGGTGCCATCCTCTTTTTCCCAATGCGTCAGTGACACGTCGACCTGTTCCGCGCTTTCGCCCGGCACCCAGACGCTGGCATCCAGCAAGAGTTTAAAAAATTCCGGGCGGTGCGCGGGTTCGGTCGCCGCCAGTTTCAACACCTCTTCCAGGCGCTGGTTGATTTCATTCATTGCTTGCATCCGGTAAAAGCGCCGGGCGACAGGCCCGGCGCTACGTTCTATTTCAGCAGCAGGTTCGCCACGGTACGTACGCCCAGCCCGGTCGCGCCGGCTGACCACTGCTCCACAGCGCCCTTGCGATAGGTCGCTGAACAGTCGATATGCAACCAGCCCTGCTGATAATTTTTCACGAAGTGCGACAGGAACGCCGCTGCCGTGCTGGCGCCTGCGGTATGCGAAGGCGCGGCGATATTATTCAGATCGGCGAAGTTGGAAGGCAGATGGCCGCGATGGAACTCGGCCAGCGGCAGGCGCCAGAAAGGTTCGTTTTCACTGGCGGCGCTGTCAAGCAGCGACTGCGCCAGAGTATCGTCGAAGCTGAACAACGCATGGTAATCGTTGCCGAGCGCCATTTTCGCCGCGCCGGTCAGTGTCGCCGCATCAATCATCAGCTCAGGATTCTGCTCGCTGGCGTCAATCAGGCCATCCGCCAGTACCAGGCGCCCTTCCGCGTCCGTGTTCATTACCTCGACGCTTTTGCCGTTGCGGTAACGAATAATATCGCCCAGGCGGAAAGCGTTGCCGCTGACCATATTGTCAGCGCAGCAGAGGTAAAGCTTCACGCGTTTTTTCAGGCCGCGATCGATCGCCAGCGCCAGCGCGCCGGTCAGCGTCGCCGCCCCGCCCATATCGGACTTCATGGAATCCATCGATCCGCTCGGCTTCAAACTGTAGCCGCCGGTATCGAAGGTGATGCCTTTGCCGACCAGGCAGGCGAACACAGGCGCATTCTCGTCACCCGTCGGATTGTAGTCCAGCGTCAGCAGCGCGGGGCTGCGCGTAGAGCCGCGCCCTACGGTATGAATGCCCGCATAGCCCTGAAGGCGCAGGTCTTCGCCTTTGGTGATGCGGTAGCTGACGTTGTCGCAGGCGACGCCGCACAGCAGATCGACCGCGCGCTGCGCCAGCTGCTCCGGGCTCAGCTCTTCCGCCGGCAGGTTGATGGTGTCACGTACCCAGTCGACGATCTTCAGTCGGCGATCGAATTCAGCGCGATCTTCGTCGCTCAGCGGCGCCCAGTCGACTTTTCTTTCACCTTTTGGGCCGCGATAGCCCTGCCAGAAGGCCCAGCTTTTTTCCCCATCCCAGTCGCCCTGCAAACTGACGTGACGAATGCCCTGACCATCGATTTTCCGCGCCGCGCGCTGGATGATGGCCAGCTCGTCGCCGCCGGTGAGATGAATCGTCATGCCGCTGTCGTTGCTGGTCAGAATTGCTTTTTCGCCCCAGCGCGCGTCTGCCGCTGTCGTCGATAGCCTGATGATCATTGGCGTGGTTGTCATCGCCTCGCTCCTTGTCAAAAAATAGTTACGCCAACCCGATAAAGTTGGATGCGTTCGCCTGCCAGATTAACAGAATAAATAAAAAACGGGCTAAAGAGCCCGTGGTTCTGAAAAGTTTAGCGGGATGAGCGCTGGGGAGAAAGATCGCGCAGGCGGACAATCGCTTTCCGCACCAGCTCGATGGCGTATTCAATCTCTTCGCCGGTGGTGAAACGACCCAGCGAGAAGCGCAGCGAACTGTGCGCCAGCTCCTCGCTCAGGCCCAGCGCGCGCAGCACGTAGGAAGGTTCCAGGCTGGCCGAGGTGCAGGCGGAACCGGAAGAGAGCGCCAGATCCTTCAGCGCCATAATCAGCGATTCGCCATCCACATGCGCAAAACTGACGTTGAGGATATTCGGCGCGCTCTGCTCCAGGCTGCCGTTGAGATAAACCTCGTCAATTTCGCTCAAACCAGCCCATAACGTCCGGCGCAACAGGTTCAGGCGCGCGCTTTCGCCGCTCATCTCTTCTTTTGCAATGCGGTAGGCTTCGCCCATGCCGACGATTTGATGAACGGGCAGCGTGCCGGAACGCATGCCGCGCTCATGACCGCCGCCGTGGATCTGCGCAGCGATGCGGATACGCGGCTTTCTGCGCACGTAAAGGCCGCCAATGCCTTTCGGCCCGTAAAGCTTGTGGGCGGAAAAAGACATCAGATCGACTTTCAGCATGCCGAGATCGACCGGCAGCTTGCCAACGCTTTGCGTGGCGTCAACGTGGAACAGGATACCGCGCGCCTGGCACAGCTCGCCGATAGCGGCAATATCCTGCACCACGCCGGTTTCGTTATTCACGTGCATAACAGAAACCAGAATGGTGTCGTCGCGCATCGCTTCCTGCAGCTGCTGCAGCGTGATGATGCCATCGGGCTGAGGCTGCAGATAAGTTACCTCAAAGCCTTCGCGCTCCAGCTGGATACAGGTGTCCAGCACCGCTTTGTGTTCCGTCTGGCTGGTAATGATGTGCCGGCCTTTCTCCTGATGGAGTTCGGCGGCGCCTTTAATGGCCAGGTTGTCGGATTCGGTGGCGCCGGAGGTAAAGACGATTTCACGAGGATCGGCGCCGATCAGGTCGGCCACCTGGTTGCGGGCGACGTCGACCGCTTCTTCAGCCTGCCAGCCAAAGCGGTGAGAGCGGGAAGCCGGATTACCAAAAGTGCCGTCCATAGTCAGACACTGCGCCATCTTTGCCGCGACGCGGGGATCGGCTGGCGTGGTGGCGGCGTAATCAAGGTAAATCGGGACTTTCATTGCGTTGAACTCCATCGGGTCATTTAGCGCGACCGATGAGCGGCGACTATCGTCCCGACAGAGTATAAGAGGACGACGGCTTGCGCCGCCGCTTTAATCAGGCGCGCAGATTGACGTTAATCGTTTCATGCAGGCGGCCGGCTGGCACGCGCGCTTTTTCTGTGTTGTTCTGGCGATCGGCCACATCCAGGATCTCCTGGTTGTTCACCAGTTCCGCCAGCGTAATGTTGTTCAGGAAGTCGCTGATACGCTCGCTCAGGTCGCGCCACAGCACGTGCGTCAGGCAGCGCTCGCCGCCCTGACAGCCTTCTTTACCCTGACATTTGGTGGCGTCTACAGACTCATCTACGGCGGTGATAACCGCGCCGACCGCGATCGCGCCAGCTTCTTTACCCAGCAGATAGCCGCCGCCCGGGCCGCGAACGCTGGCCACCAGGCCGTTTTTACGCAGGCGCGAGAAGAGCTGCTCCAGATAAGACAGGGAAATGCCCTGCCGCTCGGAGATATCGGCTAAAGGAACCGGCCCTTCATGTGAATGCAGCGCAACATCAAGCATAGCGGTAACGGCATAGCGGCCTTTGGATGTCAGTCTCATGGCGTAAACGACCTCGGTTGTTCGTGAACAATTGATGGTCGCAGTCTGCCATTCCTGAGTGATTTGGTCAACTATTTAACCTGGTAAATCACTCAAGTATTTAACCTGGTAATTCACTCAACTATTACCGCCGCTTTTTTAGGCTTTCAGCGACTACTTTTCGCTCTTCGGCTTTTCCAGCGAAGAGAGCATGCCGCGCAGAATATTCAGCTCGTCGCGCTCCGGGCGCGCTCGCGTGTACAAACGGCGCATTTTGCTCATCACCTGGCCGGGATTGCCTTCACGGATAAAGCCGCTTTTCACCATCATCTGTTCCATATGCTGATAGAAGCGTTCTAAATCATCGACCAGCGGATAAGGGGACTCTTCATACTCTGGCTGCGCGGTTTCCTGCGACTGTAGAAACGCCATACGCACTTCATAAGCGATGATCTGCACCGCCATCGCCAGGTTCAGCGAGCTGTATTCCGGGTTAGCGGCGATCGCCACGTGATAGTGGCATTTTTGTAGCTCTTCGTTGGTCAGGCCCACGCGCTCGCGGCCAAATACCAGCGCGACCGGCGCCTGTTGCCCTTCCTGCACGCTTTTAATGCCGCATTCGCGCGGATCGAGCATCGGCCAGGGCAGCGAGCGCGAGCGGGCGCTGGTGCCGACCACCAGGCTACAGCCGGTCAGCGCTTCGTCCAGCGTGTCGACGATATGCGCCTCGCCGATAACGTCGCTGGCGCCGGCGGCCAGCGCGATCGCCTGCGAGTCCGGCTTGACCAGCGGATTAACCAGATAAAGGTTGGTCAGGCCCATGGTTTTCATCGCGCGAGCGACGGAGCCCATATTGCCGGTGTGAGAGGTTTCCACCAGCACGATTCGGATATTCTGCAGCATAGGAATTCAGGTCTGTGAGATAATTTGCGGATGTTAACATATTTTCAGGACTTTTACTGAACCCCCTGTTATAATCCGCGCCGTTTTCCGTTCTTTAAAATCCAGTGAGAGAGACCGATGCATCCGATGCTCAACATCGCCGTGCGCGCTGCGCGCAAGGCCGGTAATTTAATTGCCAAAAATTACGAAACGCCAGACGCCGTTGAAGCCAGCCAGAAAGGCAGCAACGACTTCGTTACCAATGTTGACCGCGACGCCGAGCGCCTGATTATCGAGGTGATTCGCAAGTCTTATCCTCAGCACACCATTATTACCGAAGAGAGTGGCGAGCTGGCAGGAACAGACCAGGATGTGCAATGGGTTATCGATCCACTGGACGGCACCACCAACTTTATCAAACGTCTGCCCCACTTCTCCGTTTCTATCGCCGTGCGCATCAAAGGCCGCACCGAAGTGGCGGTGGTTTACGATCCAATGCGTAATGAACTGTTCAGCGCCGTTCGCGGCCAGGGCGCCCAGCTGAACGGCTATCGTCTGCGCGGCTCAACCGCTCGCGATCTGGACGGCACCATTCTGGCGACCGGCTTCCCGTTCAAACTGAAGCAGCACGCCACGCCTTATATCAATATTGTCAGCAAGCTCTTTACCCAGTGCGCCGATTTCCGCCGCACCGGTTCCGCCGCGCTGGATCTGGCCTATGTTGCCGCTGGTCGCGTGGATGGCTATTTTGAAATTGGCCTGAAGCCGTGGGATTTCGCCGCAGGCGAGCTGCTGGTGCGTGAAGCGGGCGGCCTGGTGACCGACTTTGTTGGCGCACATGGTTATATGCACTCCGGCAACATCGTCGCGGGCAACCCGCGCGTGGTGAAAGCGATGCTGGCGTCCATGCGTGAAGAGCTGAGCGAAGCGCTGAAGCGTTAATTCACAACGCTGCTCTCGTGGAATAAAGGCTGAACGCAGGTTCAGCCTTTTTTATTGGCTTAAAAGAGAGGCCGAATGCCGCCGGAGAGCGCAGGCTGCGCGCTCAGCCACAGGATCGCGCCGATAGCCAGCAGCAGCAAACCGCCTGCCAGCGACAGCGAAGCCCGGATAAACTCGCCCCGCCCGTTTTTCCCGCTGCTCAGCTTTAGCGCCAGCGCGCGCGAAACCTGCACCAGCAGCGCCATCGCCGTCACCGTCACCGCCGTGCCGACAGCCATCGCCAGCGCCGACAGCACGCCCCACCAGTAAACGCCAATCACTTTCGAAAACAGCAGCATCATAATCGCGCCGGAGCAGGGTCGCAGCCCCATCGACAGCACCACCAGCGCTTTGGTTTTGCCGCTGACCGCCTTCGCCAGCATTTCCCTGTCCGGCACGTGCTGATGACCGCAGCCGCAATGCTCGTGGTGTTGATGCGCGTGGCCCTGCCCCGCAGGAAGAAGGCGATGGATAGTCAGCCGTGGCTTTTTCAGCAAGCGCGCAATTCTGATTCCCGCGCGCCCGCACAGCCAAAAACCCAGTCCGATGACCAGCAGATAGCTGCCCTTCTCCAGCCAGTAGCTGCCAAGATGCAGCTGGCGGGAAGAGAGCTGCAGCACCATCAGCATTATCGTCACCAGCGCGATCGCCACGCCGCCCTGCAGCACGGCGGCAGCCATCGTCAGCTGCATACTGGTTTTCATTTTTGTCGGATGGGTAGCCAGAAAGGTGGCGATCACCACCTTGCCGTGGCCAGGGCCAAGCGCGTGCAGAATACCGTAAGCCAAACTGAACCCCATCAGCGTAAGACCAACCTTGTGCGGCTGGCTGGCTACCTGCTGCAGCAGCGCGGTCATTTCGCGATGCAGCTCCCGCTGCCAGACCACGCTCTGCAGCAAAATTTGCGGCCAGTACAGCCAGACCGCGATGCCTGCGGCGGCAAACAGCGACAGCAAAAGATAAAGCGGCCATGCCTGGCGCCAACCGCTGCGGGAACGTTGCGGTACGGAGATTACTGACATAGCAGCGTGACCTTCTGTGCGAACTGGCGGCCCAGATCCATATCCTCCGGCGGCGCGTCCGCTTTATCGAGCGACAGCGCGTAAGCCTGTAAAGAGGCGTCGGGATTCGGCGTTTGCAGCGTAAATCGACACCGCTGCGCCAGGTCGTCGGAAAGGTGCAGCGATTTCTCAGAAGCGAAGGTCATATCGACAAAGTAAGTGGGATCGAAAATGGAAAAAGTGTAGCGCTGCCCGGCCAGCGGCTGCGGCTCGCTCAGCGGCAGAATAAACTCCAGTACGGCTTTGTTTCCCTCTCTCAACAGCCGGTATTCCGGCGGTAAGTTGCCAAATTTCACCGGTTTGCCTTCGTGCCAGAACTCGGTGAAGTAGTGCTGCCCCATGACGTTCGCCATCACCTCGGCGGCCAGTTTTTTCCAGATAACCGAATCGGGTTTGGCTTTGCCGGCGTCATACAGCAGATCGGCGGAGGTAATCTCATCCATTACCCAGTGCATCTTCAACCCGGTCAGCCTGTCGCCCTGGTGAACCGGCGTTGCCTGCATACTGATAAAACTGTGGGGATGACTCCATGCCAGAGGCGCGATCGTCAGCAGCGTGGTAGCCAGCAGTTTGACATAAATGTTATAACGTAACAATATGAATTCCTCAGGCGATCTGGTCCTGTTTTTGTGACCTGTCTTAAAAGCTACAAAAAAACCCACGGACTGTCGGTATAGTCACCGGCAGGCAGGCTATCCTTAGCGGGATACTTTTAACAGAGACGGCAGACAATGACTGAACCCCTAATCGGGCCGGCTGCTTTCTCCAGTCCGCAGCGGCGCTGCCACCTGCTTTTACTGCTTTACCTCCCGACCAGTGTAACCCTGGACTTAATATGCCAGCTAAACGGCGTGGATCGTTTTGTAGCCCGGCAAGATATAGCGGAGGTGACGGCAGAAATCCAGCGCTATCACCGGCTTGCTGTGGTACAGCAGGCCAGCGACAGCTACGAGATCGCGGGTGAGGAACTGGATCGGCGGCTATGCCTGCTGCACTGGCTTCGACGCGCGCTACGGCTGTCGCCCGATTTTATTCGCCACCATTTCTCTCCGGCGCTCAGGCAGCAGCTGCAGCAGCTGCAGATGGAAAAAGCGCTGTATGACGATCGTAATCTGAACGCGCTGGTGCAGCACTGCGCGCAGGGTTTATCACGGGAATTTTCCCCACGCGACTGCCAGTTTCTGGCGCTCTATATGCAGCATGCGCTGGGCCGTCAGGCGCGCATGACTTTCAACGAGTCGCAGCAGACCTGGCTGGCGAAGCGTGTTGAGTATCGCGTCGCGCAGGAGATTGCACGACACTGGCAAAAACGCTGTAAGGCCGCGCCGGAGGCGAATGTCGCCTGTCTGTTTGCGCTGCTGTTCAGCCAGCTTCACACGCCGACCATCGCCACTATTCGTCACGATTACGAACAGCAGCTGCTTGACGATATACAGCGGCTGATCGAGCGCTTCCAGACGCTTTCCGGCTACCGCTTCGGCAATGCTCAGGGACTGTGCGAACAGCTCTATACGCATCTGGCGCAGGCGCTGGAGCGTTCGCTGTTCGGCATCGGCATTGATAACACGCTGGCGGAAGAGGTAATCCAGCTCTATCCCAGGCTGCTGCGCACTACGCGCGAGGCGGTTGCGCTATTCGAGCAGCGCTACGAGTTGCGCTTTTCTGAAGAAGAGCTGGGGCTGATCGCCATTATTTTTGGCGCCTGGCTGATGCAGGAGAACGTGCTGCAGGAAAAACAGATCCTGCTGCTGACCGGAAGAGATGACGCGCTGGAAAAAGAGATTGAGCAGCAGCTGCGGGAACTGACGCTGCTGCCGCTGAGTATCAAATATCTGGACGTGGCGGAGTATCAGCGCAGCGGCGCGCCAAAAGGCGTGGCGCTGGTGATTACCCCTTACGCCACGCCGCTGCCGCTTTACTCGCCGGCGTTGATTCACGCGGAGCTGCCGCTGCAGCCCTACCAGCAGGATCGCATCAGGCAGCTGCTGGAGTCCTGATTATGCCGCTCGCGGACGCAGGAAAAGCGTCGGCACCACCAGCAGCGCCATGACCCAGAAGAGATGGCCGTGCAGATGCTGGAACAGCAGGCCGCAAACCACGGTCATGACCGCAATGCCGCCGCCCATCGCCAGTGCCGAATAGACGGCCTGCAGACGAATCACCTCGGCGCCTTCTCTGGCCGCGATAAAGCGCATCGCCGCCAGATGACAAACGGTAAAACTGCCGCAGTGCAGGATTTGCGCCACAATCAGCAGCGGCAGCGCGGTAGTGGAAGCCATCAGGCTCCAGCGAAGTAGCGCGCAGACGCCGGAAAGCAGCAGCAGATCCCGCGCGCTCCAGCGCCGGAACAGCCGGTTGCTGCTGGCGAAAACGATAATTTCCGCCACCACGCCCAGCGACCAAAGATAGCCCACCACGCTCGCCGAATAACCCGCTTCCTGCCACCAGATAGCGCTGAAGCCGTAATAGGCGGCATGCGCGCCCTGCATCAGGGTGACGCAAAACAGAAAACGCCAGGCGGATTTCAGCAATCGCCGCCACTCCGGCCAGCCTGCGTGGGCAACCACTTTTTCGCCGCCCTGCGGCATCGTCGCCGGACGAAGCAGCATACCGGCAAACATCGCCGCGACGCCCGCGCAAAGCATCCACAGGATCGCCTGGTAGGAGAAAGCGTTAACCAGCACGCCGGTCAAAGCCGAACTGATCACAAAAGCCAGCGAACCCCATAGCCGCACAGGCCCATAAGGCATAGCGATCTGCTGCTGCCAGGTCGCAGCCAGCGCGTCGCTGAGCGGCACCAGCGGCGAAAAGAAGAGATTGAACCCGATCATCACCAGCAGCAGCCAGGCCCAGAAAGCGCCGACCCAAAAGCCCAACACGCACAGCAGCGACAGACCGGCCAGCAGGCGCAGCACGACAATCAGACGGGAAGGATTGGTAACGCGGGAAGCGATAAGCAGACTGCCGGTAAAGCGGGAAACCATGCCGACACCTAACAGCAGGCCGATCTTTTCGGCATCCAGGCCGACGCCTTTCAGCCAGACCGCCCAGAACGGCAGCCAAACGCCATAGGCGAAAAAGTAGGTGAAATAACCCAGCGCGAGCCACCAGGCAGAACGAAGTGCCATTTTTCCTCCGGCAAAATTCAGGCAAAAAAAACGGGGCGCAGCGCCCCGTTTCGTTGTAATGCCAGCTCGCGGGATAATCATCCCGCCGATTTGTTACGCGTAAACCGGGAAGCGGGCGCAGAGTTCCAGCACCTGCTTCTTCACGCGTTCGATGGTCGCTTCGTCGTTGACATTATCCAGCACGTCAGCGATCCAGCCAGCCAGCTCGCGCACTTCCGCCTCTTTAAAGCCGCGACGGGTCACTGCTGGCGAACCGATACGGATACCGGAAGTCACAAACGGGCTTTTCGGATCGTTCGGCACGCTGTTTTTGTTCACGGTGATGTTGGCACGACCCAGCGCCGCGTCCGCTTCTTTACCGGTCAGGTTTTTGCTCACCAGATCGATCAGGAACAGATGGTTATGGGTGCCGCCGGATACGATGTCGTAACCGCGCTCCAGCAGAACCTCCACCATAGCTTTGGCGTTTTTGGCGACCTGCTGCTGGTAAACTTTAAACTCTGGTTCCATCGCCTCTTTAAACGCCACCGCTTTACCGGCGATCACGTGCATCAGCGGGCCGCCCTGGCCGCCAGGGAAAACGGCAGAGTTCAGCTTTTTGTAAAACTCTTCGTCGCCGCCGTTTGCGAGGATCAGACCACCGCGCGGGCCAGCCAGGGTTTTATGGGTAGTAGAGGTAACGATATGCGCGTGCGGCACCGGGTTCGGGTAGACGCCAGCGGCGACCAGACCTGCTACGTGCGCCATATCGACAAACAGGTAAGCGCCGATGCTGTCGGCGATTTCACGCATTTTTGCCCAGTCGCAGACGCCGGAGTAAGCGGAGAAGCCGCCGATGATCATTTTTGGCTGGTGCTTCTGCGCCTGTGCGGCCAGATCGTCATAATCGATTTTGCCGGTTTCGTCGATGCCGTAAGGCACCACGTTGTAAAGCTTGCCGGACAGGTTAACCGGCGAACCGTGGGTCAGGTGGCCGCCGTGCGCCAGATTCATGCCCAGAATGGTGTCGCCCGGCTGCAGCAGCGCGGTATAGACGGCGAAGTTCGCCTGCGAACCGGAGTGCGGCTGCACGTTGGCGTAGTCGGCGCCAAACAGCTCTTTGGCGCGATCGATCGCCAGCTGCTCGACGATATCAACATATTCGCAGCCGCCGTAATAGCGTTTGCCCGGATAGCCTTCCGCATATTTGTTGGTCAGCTGAGAACCCTGCGCCTGCATTACGCGCGGACTGGTGTAGTTTTCCGAAGCAATCAGTTCGATGTGCTCTTCCTGACGCACTTTCTCCTGCTCCATTGCCTGCCACAATTCGGCATCATAATCGGCAATATTCATATCACGCTTTAACATCCGCTTCTCCTGACTCAGCTAACAATCTATTCGGCATTGAACGGCCCTTTTGGGCGAAGGCCAACAGTGTAAACCGTTTTGCCTGTTCAGGGATAGCCGGAAAGCGCGGTTTTTACGCAAACGATTGGCTTCACGGCTGGCAAGGGTTGATTACACTTTTCGCAGCGGTTTCTTGCTGGATATTTCCTCATCATGCAAATGCGAATTTTTCAACGCCGCGCGTTTTCTGCAACCTTTAATGCCCATAATTGCTTAAAGGTTATTTACAGCTTCAGGCTTTTCGCTATAAGATGCATTTAAAATGCAACTTATAAGAATCCCAGGAGCACACCATGTTAGACGCGCAGACTATCGGCACGATCAAAGCCACTATTCCCGCTTTGCTGCAAACCGGCCCTGCCCTGACCGCCCATTTTTACGACCGGCTGTTTGCACACCATCCGGAGCTGAAAGATATTTTCAATATGAGTAACCAGCGCAACGGCAACCAGCGTGAGGCGCTGTTTAACGCTATTTGCGCCTACGCGAGCAATATCGAGAATCTGCCCGCTATCCTGCCCGCCGTGGAAAAGATCGCGCAGAAGCACACCAGCTTTGCGGTTCAGCCGGAACACTATCAGGTAGTAGGCGAACATCTGCTGGCGACGCTGGATGAAATGCTCAGTCCCGGTCAGGAAGTGCTGGATGCGTGGGGAAAAGCCTATGGCGTGCTGGCTGACGTGTTTATCCGGCGTGAAGAGGAGATTTATGAAGCCTCGGAGCATAAACCCGGCGGCTGGCGTACCCCGCGCGCCTTCCGCATTACGGAAATTACGCCGCAAAGCGAAGTGATTAAAAGCTTTGTGTTCAGCCCGGTCGACGGCCAGCCGGTGGCCGATTATCAGCCAGGACAATATGTGGGCGTCTGGCTGCGGGACAAAGGGCTGGCTAATCAGGAGATCCGCCAGTATTCGCTTACCCGCGCGCCCAACGGTAAAGATTACCGCATCGCGGTACGTCATGAAGCGACCGGCACGGTTTCCGGCTGGCTGCATCAGCAGGCGAAAGTGGGTGACGAAGTGCTGCTGACCGCGCCTGCCGGAGATTTCTTTCTGGATGTGACGCCGCAAACGCCGGTGACGCTGATTTCGGCAGGCGTTGGCCAGACACCCATGCTGGCGATGCTGTCGGTACTGGCGACGCAGCGTCATCCTGCGCAGGTACAATGGTTTCACGCGGCCGACAACAGCAAAACACACGCTTTTGCCGATGAGGTCGCAGCAACGGGCAGCAGGCTGCCGAATTTCTCGCAGCAGATCTGGTATAGCGATCCGCAGCCTGAGGATAGCGGTCGCTATAACAGCACGGGCCTGATGAATTTAGCGCCGCTCGCAGAGCAGCTCAGCGATCCGGCTATGCAGTTCTGTCTCTGCGGCCCGGTTGGCTTTATGCAGTTTGCAGCGGCGCAGTTGGTGAAAATGGGGATTGCAGCAGAACGCATTCACTACGAAGTCTTTGGCCCGCACAAGGTGCTGTAACAGGCGAAAAGGCCGGTTGAAAACCGGCCTTTTATGGCAAACAGTGAATCAGATCGCCTCTTCGTCTTCTTCGCCGGTGCGGATACGCACCACGCGCGCGACGTCGAATACAAAGATTTTGCCATCGCCGATTTTTCCGGTCTGAGCGGTGCGCATAATGGTTTCCACGCAGGTATCGACGATGTCGTCAGCGACCACGATCTCAATTTTTACCTTTGGCAGAAAATCGACCATATATTCCGCGCCACGATAGAGTTCGGTATGCCCTTTCTGACGGCCAAACCCTTTCACCTCGGTCACGGTCATGCCGGTGATGCCGACCTCGGCCAGCGCCTCACGCACGTCATCCAGCTTGAACGGTTTGATAATTGCATCGATCTTTTTCATGGCGAACCCTTGTTGTTCCCTCGCCTGCCGGAGGGTAAGCGTATTCAGTATATGTACAGCGGAGAGGATCTGCCGCGCGGCCTGCCTCTTTTTCCGGGCTGATAACCTATCATATCTGCGCGGCGATGCGGCACAAAAAAACTACTCTTTAAAATCAGACGCATCCAGCTCGTGGCGCGACAACAGCTTATAAAATTCCGTACGATTGCGCCCCGCCAGACGCGCCGCGTGCGTCACGTTGCCTTTCGTCATCTGCAGCAGCTTGCGCAGATAGTTGAGCTCGAACTGGTTGCGCGCTTCGGCAAAGGTTGGCAGCGCCGTGTTTTCGCCCGCCAGCGCCTGCTCGACCAGCGCCTCGCCGATCACCGGCGCCGAGCTTAGCGCCACGCACTGCTCGATCACGTTCACCAGCTGGCGCACGTTGCCCGGCCAGCTCGCGGCTATCAGGCGCTTCATCGCGTCGGTGGAGAAGCTGCGTACAAAGGGTTTATGTCGCTCGGCGGCCTGCTTCAGCAGATGGTTCGCCAGCAGCGGAATATCTTCCGCGCGCTCGTGCAGCGCCGGCAGGCGCAGCGTAACCACGTTCAGGCGATAATAGAGATCCTCGCGAAACTCTTTTTTCTCCATCGCTTTCGGCAGGTCGCGATGGGTAGCGGAGATAATGCGCACGTTGATATCCAGATCGCGGTTGCTGCCCAGTGGCCGTACCTTGCGCTCCTGCAGCACGCGCAGCAGCTTAACCTGCAGCGCCTGCGGCATATCGCCAATCTCATCCAGAAACAGCGTACCGCCTTCCGCCGCCTGAAACAGGCCTTCACGCTGGCTTACCGCGCCGGTAAAAGCGCCTTTGGCGTGCCCGAACAGCTCCGACTCCAGCAGCTGTTCCGGCAGCGCGCCGCAGTTGATGGCGATAAAGGCTTTGCCCGCTCTGGGACTGGCGGCGTGAATAGCCTGCGCCAGGATCTCTTTGCCGGTGCCGCTCTGGCCGTTAATCAGCACGCTGACGTCCGACTGCGCCACCATTCTGGCCTGCTCCAGCAGCCGCAGCATCACCGGACTGCGGGTTACGATGCTCTCGCGCCAGGCATCGTCGCTGGCCGGCGCTCGCTGGGCTAAAGCCTGATCGATGGCGCTGTAGAGCGCGTCGCGATCCACCGGCTTGGTAAGAAAGCTGAAGACGCCCTGCTGCGTGGCGGAAACGGCTTCGGGAATAGAGCCGTGAGCGGTGAGAATGATTACCGGCATACCGGGATGGCTTTTCTGCACCTCGGCGAACAGCGCCAGGCCGTTCATCTCATCCATGCGCAGATCGCTGATCACCAGATCGATCCGCTCGTTCTGCAGCGTGCGCAGCGCTTCCGCGCCGCTCTCTGCGGTAAATACGCTAAAGCCTTCGCTGCCCAGACGCATGCCCAGCAGCTTTAACAGGCCGGGATCGTCATCCACCAGCAGCAGGTTGGCCGATTTCTTGATCATCGTTGCGTTCCTTTTTCCGCGTCGTTTTTCTCACCGTGACCGTCAGCGCCATCCGGCGAACGACGGGAAGAGAGCTGGCGCTCGATATCCGTCAGCGTATCCAGCTTGCGTCGGGTGACTTTCAGCTCATCGCTCAGCGCCGAGTGCTGCTGGCGTAGCGCGTCCAGCTGAGCGTCGCTGCTCTGTTGCAGATGATGATAGCGAGTCCGTTCTTCGGAAAGCTGCAGTTGCGCCATCTGATTATCGCGCCAGAGCTGCAGCAGCGTGCGTATAGCGGCGGGATAGCTGCGGCTGAAGGCATCCAGCTGCAGCATATACTGACGTCTTTCTACGGGCGTCACGTTGCCGTTGGCCATCAGGATCGCGCCTTTAAACACGCCCTGCCAGCTGTCGCCGCTTTGCTGGCGTGCCACGGCGCGCGCGTCGGCCGGAGAGAGCCTGGCCGCACAGTCCATCGCCCGCAGCCAGTAGAGCGAGTTACTGGTTTTGTTCTCTTCCACATCCCAGATCCGCGCGCACTCCGCCAGCTGATAGTCGACGACCTTCGCTTCAGGTTCAACAGGCGCTTTGTGCCCGACGATTTTAGCGCCGGGCGCTTTGTCCACACAGGCTACCAGCACACCGGCCAGCAGCACGACCAGCGTGTATTTGCCCGACCGCGTAAAGAGTTCCGCATCGGGAAAAGAGAAGAGTGAACGCATTATTTGTTCTCGCCAATGGAGTTAAGTTCGATGCGAAAGCAGACGTCAGCCTCTTTGCTGGCAACCAGCTGCAGATCGCCCAGCAAGCGATGCACGCAGTCTTTGGCGATGCTCAGGCCCAGACCGCTGCCCTTAACCGCGCCTTTCCGCTGCTGGCTTCCCTGAAAGAAAGGTTCGAAGATCATCGCTCGCTCCGCATCCGGTATCGGCGTGCCGCTGTTGGCGACCTCGATGATGACCTTGCGACCCTGCGGCCAGCTGCGGATCCAGATAGTACCGGATTCGTCGCCGTAGTGTATCGCATTCGAATAGAGATTATCGATCGCCCTTGTCAGCAGGGCTTCGTCGGCCCGACACGTTTTTGCGGTCAGCGCGATATCGGTTCGAATCTGACGTTTGCGCGCGGTGAGGTTGTGGCTGCTGACGATGCGTTCAATCAGCGGCTCCAGCTCCACCGGCTTCAGCACCACCTGCGCCTCCGACAGCTTACGGTTGTAGTCCAGCAGTTGTTCAATCAACCGCTGCAGATGCCGGCTGCTCTCATCCAGGATAGTGACTACCTCGCGCTGATCGGCGGTAAGCGGGCCGGCGACCTCGTCCGCCAGTAGCGCCGTGCCTTCGCGCATACTGGCCAGCGGCGTTTTCAGCTCGTGGGAGATATGACGAAGGAATTCGTGCCGCTGCGACTCCAGCCAGGCCAGACGCTCGCTGAGCCACAGGATCCGCTGGCCGAGCGAACGCAGCTCGCGCGGCCCTTTCAGCGCCAGGTTATGTCCCGCCGAACGGCCCTCGCCAAGCCGATTGATCATGCGCTCGACCGCCTTGACCGGCCCGATAATCATGCGGGTAAAGAGCAGCACCAGTCCAAGACTGAGCAGAAACAGGATCAGCGCCTGCCAGCCGAAATACTGGCCGCGCTCGGCGATTTCCCGCTGCAGCTGTAGCCCTCGTGAAAAGACCGCTTCGCGCGTCGACTGCGCCAGCTGGCCGTTGGCGGCGGAAAATTTTTCCAGATTATCGGAGGCCGTTTTTACCGGACTGCTGTTGTCGCAGTCGATTTTCGTCAGCCCGGCGAGCAGCTGCTGCAGCGACTGCGTCAGGCGGTCGTCGGGCACCGCCGCCGCCTGCTCTTCCAGCATACGGGTATATTTGGTGCGCTGGGTTTGATAAAGGTTGGCGAGCATAGGATCGTCGAGTACGCAGTACTGGCGATAGCTGCGTTCCAGCTCCAGCGCGGTGCGCGCCATCGCTTCGCTGCGGCGCACGTCGGTCAGCGTGTTACGGTTGATATCCGCCGCCTGGATGCTCAGGGCCGACAGGCTTTCCCACGCCTGCCAGGCCAGCACCAGCAGCGGCAGCAGCACCAGAAGAAACGCCATCAGCACCAGCTGACGCAGCGATCGGGGAAACAGACGCCATTTTTTCACGGGAAGCTCTCATGTTTTTAGTCAGCCCGATGCTAGCCGACTGCGCCGCGAGAGAAAAGCTTTGTCTTAAAACGAAAAATGGCAGGCTCCAGGAGCCTGCCATGATGCGATGCCGATAAGGTCGACATGCCGGAATAGGTGGTGCCTAACTCAACGTTGCGCCCTGAGTGTGATAGAGCCGGAGCTGTATCGGTCTCGCTGGACGGCAGGCACCGTATTGTGCGTCATTCGGAACGTTATGAAGCGCTTGACCGCTTGCGCAGGGCTGTCATAACCAGGTGAATGAGCCACTGCGGTTAGTATAGCAATTTCCGTGCCAGTTTTAAAATATATTTACAATGGGTTGGTTTTAAACGCTTTTTGCAGAAAAAACACGGCAACCCATACCGCTCCCCGCTACAAACTGTCGTCAATCGGTAACAGGATTAGGATTATCCTTATGATTCTATCTTTATCAATCAGTTAGATGTCGCCATTGAGAGACAGCCAGTTTTTACGCTGTCGTTAATTTGCAACAGCCGCTTAACCGTCATAAAAAAAGGCAGCCGAAGCTGCCTTGTTGGGTCAGGACTGAATCAGCCTAACTGCTTGCGCGCGTTGCGGAAGATCCGCATCCACGGGCTATCTTCGCCCCACTCCGCCGGATGCCAGGAGTTGCTGACGGTACGGAACACGCGCTCCGGATGCGGCATCATAATGGTAACGCGGCCGCTTTCGTTAGTGACCGCGGTGATGCCGTTTGGCGAACCGTTAGGGTTAGCGGGATAGGTTTGCGTCACTTTGCCGAAGTTATCGACGAAGCGCAGCGCCACCAGGCCTTTGCTCTCAAGCTGAGCCAGATGCGCGTCATCACGCACTTCCACAAAACCTTCGCCATGCGATACGGCAATCGGCATTTGCGATCCCGCCATGCCGGCCAGCAGCAGCGACGGGCTGGCCGCCACTTCCACCAGGCTGAAGCGAGCCTCAAAGCGCTCGGACTGGTTGCGCACAAAGCGCGGCCACTCTTCGCTGCCAGGGATCAGTTCGCGCAGGTTAGACATCATCTGGCAACCGTTGCAGACGCCCAGCGCCAGCGTCTGCGGACGATGGAAGAAGGTTTCGAACTCGTCGCGCACGCGGCTGTTGAACAGAATCGATTTCGCCCAGCCTTCGCCTGCGCCCAGCACATCACCGTAGGAGAAACCGCCGCAGGCCACCAGCGTCTGGAAATCTTCCAGACCACGGCGACCGGCCAGCAGGTCGCTCATATGCACGTCGATGGCGTCGAAACCGGCACGATGGAACGCGGCCGCCATCTCGACATGAGAGTTGACGCCCTGCTCGCGCAGCACGGCTACTTTCGGCCGCGCGCCCGTGGCGATATAAGGCGCGGCGATATCCTCTTCCGGACGGAACGAGAGCTTCACGTTCAGACCCGGATCGAGATCGTTTTTCTTCGCTTCATGCTCCTGATCGGCGCACTGCGGATTATCGCGCAGTCGCTGCATCTGCCAGGTCGTTTCCGCCCACCAGGTGCGCAGCGTGGTGCGGCTTTCGCTGTAGACCGCAGAATCGCCGGAGGTAATAACGAAGCGATCGCCCGGCAGCGCGCGGCCGAGGAAATGCACGCAGTCAGCCAGGCCGTGCGCGGCAAAGATCTGCTCTACCTGCTCGCGATCCTCTGCGGCGATCTGGATCACCGCGCCCAGCTCTTCATTGAACAGCGCGGCCAGCGAGTCGCCGCCCAGCGCGGCAACATCCGCCTCGACGCCGCAGTGGCCGGTAAAGGCCATTTCCGCCAGCGTCACCAACAGGCCGCCATCGGAACGGTCATGGTAGGCCAGCAGCTTGCCGTCGGCCACCAGCGCCTGCATGGCGTTAAAGAAGCCCGCCAGCTTGTTGGCGTCGCGCACGTCGGCTGGCTTGTCGCCAAGCTGACGATAAACCTGCGACAGCGCCGTCGCGCCCAGCGCGTTAGCGCCCTCACCCAGGTCGATCAGCAGCAGCGCGTTATTACGCTCAGGCTGAAGCTGCGGCGTGACGGTGCGACGAACATCTTCCACGCGGGCGAAAGCGGTGATCACCAGCGATAGCGGCGAAGTCATCTCGCGCTGTTCGGCGCCCTGCTGCCAGCGGGTTTTCATCGACATGGAGTCTTTGCCGACCGGAATAGTGATGCCCAGCGCCGGACAAAGCTCTTCGCCCACCGCTTTCACCGCTTCGTACAGACCGGCGTCTTCGCCCGGATGGCCGGCTGCCGCCATCCAGTTGGCGGAAAGCTTGATGCGCTTCAGCGAGCCAATCTGCGTGGCGGCAATATTGGTGATCGCTTCGCCCACGGCCAGGCGGCCGGAAGCGGCGAAGTCCAGCAGCGCGACCGGCGCACGTTCGCCCAGCGCCATCGCTTCGCCGTAGTAGCTGTCCAGGCTGGCGGTAGTTACCGCGCAGTCAGCGACCGGGATCTGCCACGGGCCGACCATCTGATCGCGCGCCACCATGCCGGTGACGCTACGGTCGCCGATGGTAATCAGGAAGGTTTTTTCCGCCACGGTCGGCAGATGCAGCACGCGATTAACGGCATCGGCAACGGTGATAGCTTCGCGCGCCAGCGGCTCGCCTTTGGCTTTCAGCGTGGCGACGTCGCGGGTCATTTTCGGCGTCTTGCCCAGCAGCACGTCCAGCGGCATATCGATCGGCTTGTTGTCGAAGTGGCTGTCGCTGAGCGTCAGGTGCATCTCTTCCGTAGCTTCGCCGATAACGGCGTAAGGCGCGCGTTCACGCTGGCAAAGCGCGTCAAACTGCGCCAGTTTTTCCGGCGCGACGGCCAGCACGTAGCGTTCCTGGGATTCGTTGCACCAGATTTCCAGCGGGCTCATGCCCGGCTCGTCGCTCAGGATATCGCGCAGGTTAAAGCGGCCGCCACGCTCGCCGTCACTGACCAGTTCCGGCATGGCGTTAGAGAGGCCGCCCGCGCCCACGTCGTGGATAAACAGGATCGGGTTCTCTTCGCCCAGCTGCCAGCAGCGGTCGATCACTTCCTGACAGCGGCGCTCCATTTCCGGGTTGTCGCGCTGTACCGAAGCGAAATCCAGATCGGCGTCGGACTGGCCGGAAGCCATTGAAGAGGCGGCGCCGCCGCCCAGGCCGATATTCATTGCCGGGCCGCCGAGCACGATCAGCTTAGCGCCCACGCTGATTTCGCCTTTCTGCACGTGATCGGCGCGAATATTGCCGATGCCGCCAGCCAGCATAATCGGCTTGTGGTAGCCGCGCAGCTCGGCGCCGTTGTGGCTGTTGACCTCTTCTTCATAGGTGCGGAAGTAGCCGGTCAGCGCCGGACGGCCGAACTCGTTGTTAAACGCCGCGCCGCCCAGAGGGCCTTCGGTCATAATATCCAGCGCGGTAACGATGCGGTCGGGCTTGCCGAAATCCTCTTCCCACGGCTGCTCAAAGCCGGGAATACGCAGGTTGGAAACGGAGAAGCCCACCAGACCCGCTTTAGGTTTCGCGCCGCGGCCTGTAGCACCTTCGTCACGGATTTCGCCGCCGGAACCGGTCGCCGCGCCAGGCCACGGAGAAATGGCCGTTGGGTGGTTATGGGTTTCCACCTTCATCAGGATATGCGCCTCTTCCTGATGGAAATCGTAGCGGTCGCCATCGGCGTAGAAACGACCGACCTGCGAGCCTTCCATTACCGCCGCGTTGTCTTTATAAGCAGAGAGCACGTGTTCCGGCGTTTTTTCAAAGGTGTTCTTGATCATTTTAAACAGCGATTTCGGCTGTTTTTCCCCGTCGATAATCCAGTCGGCGTTGAATATTTTGTGACGGCAGTGCTCCGAGTTCGCCTGGGCGAACATATAGAGCTCAATGTCGTTAGGGTTGCGCCCGAGTTTCTCGAAAGCCTGCTGCAGATAGTCGATTTCATCTTCCGCCAGCGCCAGCCCCAGCTTGCGGTTGGCCTGCTCCAGCGCTACGCGGCCTTCGCCCAATACGTCCACGCTGGTCAGCGCGGTGGGTTCATGGTGCGCGAAAAGCTGGGCTGCCTGCGACAGATCGCTGAGGACGATTTCCATCATGCGGTCGTGCAGCAACGCGGCCAGCTGCGGCCACTGCGCCTCGGTTAACTGCGGCGCTTTGACATAGAAAGCCAGTCCGCGCTCCAGGCGCTTTACCTGCGGCAGATCGCAGTTGTGCGCGATATCCGTTGCTTTGGAAGACCAGGGAGAAAGGGTTCCCGGACGAGGCGTCACCAGCAGCAGACGTCCTTCGGGAGTGTGTTCGGCGAGAGACGGGCCATATTTCAGCAGGCGCTGCAGACGCGCTTTTTCAGCCTCGTTAAGCGGGGCGCTGAGATCGGCGAAATGGACATACTCGGCGTAAATGTCGCTCACTGGCAGGTGAGCGTCCTGAAAGCGGGCCAGCAGTTTGTTAATACGAAATGCCGACAGAGCGGGCGAACCACGCAGAATTTCCATCATAAAGATCTCTCGTCAGAGCGCCAGGCGACGCTTCTTTGGGCGCAACAGGGAAAACGGGCGCCATTATAGAGAATCCCCGCCGGTTACGAAACCGTTTGCGCAGAATTTATCGCGCTGGGGAATTGGCTGAAAAGCGCACAATTTTGCATGATTTCAGTTGCGCGGGCGTCAGGAGTTGCGCAAAATGCCCCACGCTCAGGGCCTCTTACAGACCACAAATACTGCCGTTACAGACAGAATCCTGAGAGAAATCGAGAGATAACCATTTGAAACGCCTGAAAATTAATTATCTGTTCATCGGGCTGGTGACGGTACTGCTCGCGCTTGCGCTGTGGCCGTCGATCCCGTGGCACAGCAGCGGGCTGAACCAGACGGAACAGATAAAAGCACGGGGAGTTTTGCGCGTCAGCACGCTCAATTCGCCCCTGACTTACTACACAGTGAATAAAGCACCGGCCGGTATGGATTACGAGTTGGCGAAGCGCTTCGCCGATTATCTGGGCGTGAAGCTACAGATTACGGTGCGTCAGAATCTCAGCGAGCTGTTTGACGATCTGGAAGAAGGCAAAGCGGACGTGCTGGCTGCCGGGCTGATCTACAACAGCGATCGCCTGGCGCGTTTCCGCACCGGCCCAACCTACTATTCCGTTTCCCAGCAGCTGGTCTACCGGATGGGCAAACCGCGTCCGCCAAATCTGGGCGCGCTGAAAGGCCGTCTGACGGTGGCTTCCGATTCCGCTTTCGCCTCCACGCTGCGGGATATTCGGCAAAACCAGTATCCCGACCTGGACTGGGCCATCTCGACCGATCAGAGCCCTAACGCGCTGCTGGAGGCGGTAGCGGACGGCAAGCTGGACTATACGGTTGGCGATTCCGTCTCTATCGCGCTGCTGCAGCGCATCCATCCGCAGCTGGCCGTCGCCTTCGACATCACAGACGAAGAGCCGGTCACCTGGTATATGCAGCGCGACGATGACGACAGCCTCTATGCGGCCATGCTGGACTATTTTAACCAGATGGCGGAAGAAGGCGCGATGGCGCGGCTGGACGAGAAGTATCTGGGCCACGTCGGCACCTTCGACTATGTCGATACCCGCACTTTCCTGCGCGCTATCGACAGTATGCTGCCGGCTATTCGCCCGCTGTTTGAGAAATACGCCAGCGACATCGACTGGCGGCTGCTGGCCGCCATCTCCTGGCAGGAGTCGCACTGGAATCCGCAGGCGACCTCGCCTACCGGCGTGCGCGGCATGATGATGCTGACCCGCAACACGGCGGACAGCGTCAACGTCAGCGACAGAACCGATCCGGAGCAGAGCATTCGCGGCGGCAGCGAGTATCTGGTGAAGATGATGGAGAAGGTGCCGGCGACCATTCCGGAAGACGAGCGCATCTGGTTCGCGCTGGCCGCCTACAACATGGGTTATGCGCATATGCTGGACGCGCGCAGGCTGACAGAGAAGCAAAAAGGCAATCCGGACAGCTGGGCCGACGTCAAGCAGCGTCTGCCGATGCTGAGCCAGAAGCGCTACTACAGCCAGACCACTTACGGCTACGCGCGCGGACAGGAAGCCTACAACTACGTGGAAAATATTCGCATCTATCAGCAGAGCCTGTCGGGCTATCTGCAGGATCAGGAGAGAAAGCTGGCGCAGCAGGCGGCGATGGAAGCGCAGTTGGGCCAGGGCTATCCGACCGTGGAGCCGCAGGTGGCGCTGAACTGAAAGAAAAAGGCGCCGATGGCGGCGCCTTAAAGCGGGCTATTGCTTCTGCTGCGCTTCCGCTCGCAGCCGGTCGCGTAGCGCTTTTTTCTCCGCGCGGCGATGCCGGAAGAAATCGCTAAGCATGGCGGCACAGTCGGCGGCCAGTACGCCCTGCTCCACCTTCACCTGGTGATTCATCCCAACGTGGCCCAACACATCCAGCAGCGACCCTGCGGCGCCGGTTTTCTCATCTTTGGCGCCAAACACCAGCCGCCCTACTCTGCCGTGCACCATCGCGCCGGCGCACATCACGCACGGCTCCAGCGTTACGTAGAGCGTGGTATCCAGCAGCCGATAGTTCTCCAGCACCTTGCCGCCCTGCCGCAGCGCCATAATCTCCGCATGGGCAGTCGGATCGTGGTGGCCGATAGGCCGGTTCCAGCCTTCACCGATAACGGTATCGCCCTGCACCAGCACCGCGCCGACCGGCACTTCGCCTTCTTCCCAGGCGCGGCGCGCCAGCGTCAGAGCATGGCGCATCCACTTTTCATCAATTAGGGTATCGCTCACCTGAGTCTCCAGCCAAAAATCGCCGGGCAGTATACCCGTTTACTCCAGCTGTTGCAGTTCGCCCTGCGGCGTGACGCGCCAGCGATGCTGGCAGAAGAAAAGCAGCGGGTTATCCTGCTTGCTGTCGCTATAGCCGCTGTAAAGCTGCAGAGGCGTGCCGATTTGCTCTTCCAGCCGCGCCACCTTTTCATGTCCCAGGCAGCGCATCGCCAGTAGACGGCCGCCATAGCCGCGCGTCATCTGGCTGGCGATCAGCTTCACCTTTGGTAAAAAGGCGGAGTCGAAATAGACTTTCTCGACCAGCGACTGCGGCGAACCGGTAATCAGCCAGACATCGGCGTCTGAGCTGTTCAGATAGTCGGTAAGGCGCTGCTGCACCACGGGAAAAGCGGTGACCCGCAGGCGGAACCACTGCGCGAAAGCCTGTTCTCGCGCCAGCAGCTTCTTTTCGCTGTGGCCGAAGGTGATGGCCCACAGCAGCAGGCTCATCGGCCAGCGCGCGGCGCGTCCTTTAATCAGCAGGCCAGCGCCGACCACGGGCAGCAGCGGCGCCACCAGCAGCAAATTGAGCGGCTGTCGCCATAACAGATAGCGCATAAAGGTGCCGAACATATCCTGCTGATGCAGCGTGCCGTCGAGATCGAAAAACACCACGCGTCGTTCCTGACCAGTTACCAAACCTCTCTCCTCGGGGAACTCCCCAACCTGGCGCGTCTTGCGCGGTAATGACACTTTTGCCTTTAATAATAGTGGACGCTGAGACAACGATGTCAAAACTGGGCCGTATGGCTCAGCCAATGCTTTCCTGTAGAGCTGCCCGCAGAAAGCCGCCGTGTCGGGCCAACAAGGCTTTGGCTTCAGTGGCGTTGACGCCGCTGAGCACCATCAGGATAGCGGTTTTTACCTCCCAGGCCGTTTGCCGCAGCGCTTGCTCCGCCTCTTCCCGTTCGCAGCCTGTTGCCTGGCAAACCATGCGGCAGGCGCGATCGACCAGCTTGACGTTGGTAGCCTGCATATCCACCATCAGGTTCTGATAAACCTTGCCGATTTTTACCATCGCGCCGGTTGAGATCATATTCAGCACCAGCTTTTGCGCCGTTCCCGACTTCAGCCGCGTCGAGCCGGTCAGCGCTTCCGGCCCGACCACAGGGGAAATAGCGATAGCCGCTTCGCGCGCGATGGGCGAATCGGGATTGCAGGAAATCGCCGCCGTGCGGCAGCCCAGCTCGCGAGCGAAACGCAAAGCGCCAATAACATAAGGCGTGCGCCCGGAAGCGGCCAGGCCAATCACCATATCCTGCGCCGTCAGCTCAAGCGCCTGCAGATCGCTGACGCCCAGCTCTTCGTTGTCTTCGGCGCCCTCCACCGCTTTCAGCAACGCGCCCGGCCCGCCGGCAATCAGGCCGATAACCAGACCGTGCGGTACGCCAAAGGTTGGCGGACATTCGGAAGCATCCAGCACGCCGAGACGTCCACTGGTGCCCGCGCCCATATAAATCAGCCGACCGCCGGCCTGCAGCGACTGCGCGGCGGCGTCAACCGCCTGCGCCACTGCCGGCAGCGTCTGGCGAACCGCTTTTGCAACAGTGGCGTCCTGTTCGTTAAATTTCTTCACCATCTCCAGCGTGGAGAGGCTGTCCAGCTCCATTGTCTCGGGGTTGCGCGTTTCAGAAATCAGTGCGCCAAGATTCATGCTATCCTCTCAAATGAATTTTTAATTCAATAAACGGCTGAATGGTTGAATATTATATTCATACCTCTCTCTCAGGCGCCTTTTTTTCGCTTATGGCCCGCCTTGCGTAGGATTGTCCGGCGTGCTGAACCGTGTACAGGCCGTTTTAAGGAGAAGCCAATGAGCTCACTGCTACGCATTCGACAACTTTATCCTTCGCTGGCGCTGAACGAACGGCGCCTGGCGGACTTTTTGCTGTCGCAGCCGGACAAGGCGCGCCATCTCAGCTCGCAGAAACTGGCGGAAGAAGCGGGCGTCAGCCAGTCCAGCGTGGTGAAATTCGCGCAAAAGCTGGGCTACAAAGGTTTTCCGGCGCTGAAGCTGGCGCTAAGCGAATCCCTGGCGAAAAAAGACGCCATTACCGTACACAACCTGATCTTAAGCGACGATCCGTTAAAAGTCGTGGGCGAGAAGCTGCTGGCGGAGAAGCAGTCCGCGATCCGCGCCACGCTGGATATTAATAGCGAAGAGAAGCTGCTGGAAACGCTGCGGCTGCTGAAAGAGGCAAAACGTATCGTTCTGGTAGGTATCGGCGCATCCGGGCTGGTAGCGAAGGATTTTTCATGGAAACTGATGAAGATAGGCATTCACGCCGTGGCTGAACAGGATATGCATGCGCTGCTGGCAAGCGTGCAGGCGCTGGAACCGGGCGATGTATTGCTGGCTATCTCCTATACCGGCGAAAGGCGTGAGATCAACCTGGCCGCTCAGGAAGCACGTCGTGCCGGCGCCAGCGTGCTGGCGTTTACCGGCTTTACGCCCAATACGCTGCAGCAGTGCGCCACTCACTGTCTTTATACGGTAGCCGAAGAGCAAACCACCAGCAGCGCCGCGATATCCTCGACATCGGCACAGCTGGCGCTGACCGATTTGCTGTTTATGGCGCTGGTGCAGCACGATCCGGAGCGCGCTTCCAGCCATATTCGTCACAGCGAGGCGCTGGTGAAAAAGCTGGTATAAATGTTTGCGCGTATCCTAACTCTGAAAAGGCATGGCTTTATTTATGATGATTTTCAAGAAGATAATCCGAACTTCGTCCAGATTTTTAACTTGACGCTTTTGATTTTTTTAAAAGGATAAGTTATAAACGTAGGCCATTTCTACAAGCAGCACACATAAATTATCATTTCACAGGCGGGCGTAATGATGACCTGTGTAACGATATGGCGGCAACATATCAATTGCTATTGAGATTTCGTGCAACTAACGTTTATGTCTGACAGTGAAAGCTTCTTTATGCCAGGGATATTATAAATGTACTATCTAGACTCGCTTCAAAATTGTGCAAGAAAAGAACAGATAACCCGGATCGTTTTTTCCCTCTCTCTGGTTTTACTTCTGTTAATAGTGCCATTCGGATATGTTCATGAGAAAGCCAGTAGAATTTCATTTTATCTCTGTAGCTATTTATGTGCACTTGGCATTGTGATCAATTTCAGAGACATTCGTTCCACACTCTTTACCGCTAAGATAATTATTCCCGGACTGCTTCTCGCTTTGATGTACACAGTATGGTCATCAATAGCTTCTTATCATAAAGTACCGGATGTGGATAATGGCCTGCTTTTTACACCTGCTAAACGTTGGTTTCTGGGAACGCTAATTGCTTTATTTACCCTATGGGGGGTAAGAAAAGAGTTTGTCAGTAAAAAGCTTTTATACAAGCTCACCTGGGTTTCACTAGGAGCAGCTTTTATCTTGTCCAGCGTGTACGGCATCTGGCAGCATATCAATGGCGTTGACAGAATAGTTCTCGGTATAAATCGTGCAACAATGACCGCCTACGCATACAGTGCGCTGGCGCTGGTCATGATGACGATGTTGAATCAAATAAAAAATATACGCATCAGATTCACGGCAATTATTTGTACTTGCCTGCTCTCAATATACGTTATTCTTTTAACTGAAACACGATCGGCGATGTTTATTCATACGCTACTCTCGCTGGCTATTTTGGTTAACGCATTATGGCAGGGTAAAGCTTTCAAACCGGCATCGATAATCGCAATCTTACTGGCTGTTACCGTTATAGCTATCTTCAGTAAAAATATAATATATTCCAGATTTGACACTACTCAGCAGGAAATCACTCGTTTCAGTCAGGGTGACGACCATACATCTTTGGGTTCACGCTTTACGCTATGGAAATCTGGTTTGATTGCCATTCAGGAAAACCCATTAGGTGAAACTCAGACAACCAGAAATACGATAATCCGTAACTGGATAAACATCAATCAGCCAGGCTCATTCGCATTAGAATATATTGATGTCCATCTACATAACGAGTTTTTGCAATTTACATCGCTCTTTGGCATCTTCGGGTTTATTATTCTTCTGTTCTTTTTTTCTATGCTGATACTGAATAATGGCCTGGAAGGCGTATTTAACAATCCTGTCTCAATTATAGCACTTTCTGGATTACTTTACGGGATGACGGATGTTCTGCTAACCTCAGTTGAATATATTACGCTATTCAGCACCTTGATTTTGTTAGCCAGCGTTAACAGTATTGAAGAGAAGAAAATAAAAAAATGAGTGTTTATCAGGTTTGAAGTAATAATAAACCTGTCGTATACGGCAGGTTTAACTTATAACGAAAGTTATTGCTGGCGTTAAATACTCAGGTTTATCGGAGTCAAAAGCGGCATCATATAGCGCATAACTCTAATTAAAGAAGCCTTGCAAAGCTGAATTGAGTAAGATGGATCAATCACCATAACGGGACTTTAGACAACCATAAGAAATTAGCTACTAATGAATCATTATTATGGTAAAAAAGCGAAAGAACTAATCAAACTAACCATGCCAAACAAGATGATCTGAGTGTATGGTTGACAATTCAAATTCCAGTGAACTCCCTTTAAACTAAAATATATTTAGAATTTATTAAAAGCTCGTTTAAAATAGCATAAGGAAAATATGAATAAAATCAATGTAAAAAAACTTATTTATATAATAACGGTGTTTATAACAGTATATTTTTCATGGCTTATAACTCACCGTTATTTTCCTGTTGAACCCGATGCGGCGAACAGTCCTTTAGTCTGGCGAGCATTAATGAATGAAGGGGCAGCCGTATTCAAAGACTGGGCTCCTACACCTGATAACTGGTACTTTACAGTTTATCCCATTAACTTTATCTTTTTCATGTTAAGCGGCAGTGATGGCATTGCGTCTTTAACAGCATCAACGTCATTTTTTGTAGCTTTTACTGCAATTATTCTGGCTGCAATAGTCTGTTTTACAACCAAAAGCTGGCATGCTGTTTTTATATTATTTTCGCTTATTTTTCTTCCCGCTTATCTTTATACATACGGTTTCGTCGCACACCCTTTTTCACACTATTCAACAAACTTTTTTGGTGTAGTTTGTTTAGCTTTAGCTGTTTATAACATCAAGAAAAATTCTACGATACTGGCTGGTGTTTATAGTATTATTGCAGTTTTTTCTGCTGTTTCTGACCCCTGGTTTTCAGCTACGTATTTTCTACCTCTGTTGCTGACTCACGGATATTTTACATGGAAGAAAGTAATATCATTAAAATCCACAACATACGTTTTTGTAGCTTTTGTACTATCTATGACGCATGTCATTCCCAGGATGCTTGGTTTACCTATTCAACGTTTTAAACTCGTTCCTCTGGAACAATGGTTGGCTAATGCTGAATGGACATGTCATATACTTGGCAGAAGCCTGAACTTATTTTTTGTTGATAATCCGATAGCGTGGATCGCCTCTCTAATTATTTGGGTAGGCCTGACTATTTGGGCACTATATATTTGCCTTCGTCAGCAGGAAAAACGCATAGTGTTTATTTCACTATTTAGCTTCCTGACTATCTCTGCTATCATTTCCTCTTTTATTGTTAGTTACGATTCTCCTGCTGAAATCAGTGCAAGGTTTTTTGTCAATGCTATCTGCTTTGTAGTTGTTTTGGTCACATTACTTTTATCTTTTTCAAAAAATATCATCCCTGGTATCGTTTTGACCCTGTATATTGCATCCTCGCTCTATTCTTACCATGTCCATACCAGACCGCTTTACGATCAAAAACAGCAAACTTACGATTATATAAATTTTCTTGAAAAGAATAATCTTACGTACGGCTACGCTGATTTCTGGGCGTTTTCCAATAGCGTAAACTGGTTAACTGAAGGGAGAGTTCATATTACCTCTGTTCTTTTCAAAGACGACTATTCGATTGATTTCAGCTCATCTCGTTCTCAAACAATGCGTTCCTGGCTGACTGAAGATTTTATCCGCTCTACACCCGAGCGCCAGTTTATAGCTATTCCAGCGGTAAATAGTGAAGGGAATGCTGAAGCCAACTTTCGTATTCAGGCTATTGAAAAGCAGTTTGGTAAATCCGATGAACAGCTACCCTTTCAGAACATGATTATCCTGATCTATAACCATCAACTGGCAATAAGATAAGGAAGATATGCTATGTATACTTATAAAAGTATACATAGCTTTCTGATTAAAATGCACAAAAATCAGTTCAGAAAAAATTGCAGTTTTGTATGGTTAAAGTTACCTAAATCAGAAACTGCTTGCATTATATTTATCTGAAACCTGCGCGTAACGGACACTAACATTTTATTGACCAGAGCCCTTGAAATGTTTACCATTAACATTTTCTGGGGTTATTCCCATTTTTACAAAGGTTTATCATGAGAGTATTTATTGTTAATCTTGAGCGTTCCATGGAACGAAAAAAAGCATTACAGGAACGCTGCGGACAACTGGGCCTGGAAGTTGAGTTTATTAAAGCCGTCGATGGGAAAGCCCTTACTAATGAAGAGATAAAAAAAGCGACTACCCCGTTAAACTATGCCTTTCTTCCCGGGGAAATTGGCTGTGCGCTAAGCCATCAGTTTATCTATAAAAAGATGATTAACGAGAAAATAAAGGCGGCATTAATTCTTGAGGATGATGTTACGCTTCCCGACTTTTTACCCAGTATGCTTGAGAAAATATCTTTGAACAAAACACAAGCCGAGGTTCTTCTCTTAAGCAGAGTGAATAAATATTTTAAAAAACCCGTCAAGCTCTTAGATGATCATCTAAGCATACACAGAATTCAAAGCGCAACGACAACGCATAGTTACATTATTAATTTACCCGCAGCGATAAGCCTTTTGGATGCTCTTTATCCTGTTTGGATGACGGCAGACAAGTGGAGTCTGTTTGAGGATTACTCATTATTAAAAGTATATGCAATCGTTCCCGCGCCTGTTGAATTGAGCCCCAATGCTTCTGTCTCTACTATTAACACAAAAAAAGGCGACACAAACATAGACAGCAAAAAGAAATCAATCTGGAATGCTATTATGAAAGATCGCCCATTAAAAGTAAAAATAAAGAATCGAATTCGCCGTGGTTTAGCTCCGCTGATTTATTCTGTAGTTAATCAGGGGAAAGGGCCTTGAGGCATCCTTTATATTCATTACTCCATAATTTCTTTTGTTAGATTTTTTCTGTTGATTGATATAGGGGATAGCAGATAATTTTTTATAAAGCGGCCAGGTACCGCTTTATAATATTTTTTATAACATTAAGGTTTTTCCGGCCAGGTAATATCCGGAGCTTTACTGATATCAACCCTGTTCAGCAATACCCGGTATTTTTTCCATGTAACAAGTTTATTTTTTTCTTCTTCCGTGGCCTCATCAAGATCGACAGCATCCAGAAGCGGCGCCATAATAATGGACGCTTCAGCCATCAAAGTATTACGTAGTTGTTCCGCTGTAGCAATAAGCTCTCTGGCCTCCGGTTCTGGCGGCTCCATTAACACCGGATTACCTGTATTGTCAGCAGCAATAACTTTTCCTTTAGCCTGTCCTGCATAAAGTTCATGATAGATTTCATCGCTAACTGCAACGGCATCATCAGGCCACCCGCCTGGCGAAGCTTCATAAGTTTCTTTTAAAGAAATTGGGTAAAATCCATTTGTTTTTTTACTATAAAAATAATTAGCCATAATTAATACCCTATTGCCATCCAATAAAAACCAAGTCCGTTAGTAGTTGTTCTTGATGAGAAAACTGAATTATTTAAAGTTTCCATATATACAACACGACCTAAATCCTGATGCGCACCTAAACTACCTGTAATCACAAGAGCTGCATGAGGGAACGCAATGTTATAATTATGATTTTCTATATTACTTGACCCATTTGAAGTATTCCCCCACTGAATAATAAACCCTGTCGCCACATCCTTAAACCAACCACCAGCATTAAATTGAGAAGGCGGATTGTTAGGGCTATACGCTCGCTGTCCCATTTCCATCAGGTAACGAGATGAGTTTAAATCTCCGTTGCCATTAATGGTAACTCTTCCCGTTTCAACAGTATTATCCGAATTAACGGTGCGAAGTACAAAACCACCGCTACCTGTTCCTCGGTTACAAACTAAAGATCCTTCTCCCGTGCCGTTGCTCTCATTCCATAACATATACATGCCCTGGCTATTTCCTGGCATCGTATGGTTATTTACAAAAATGCCTGGTGCTTTAACCCCCTGCGCACCTACAGTACCACCTGCAGCAGGAAAAGCCCCGACATCGGCCGCGCTAAGCCCGTTTTTTTGCGCCAGGCTTCCCAGGCCAAGGTTGGTGCGCGCCTGTGCGGCGCTGCCGAGATCAGCCAGGTTTTTGCCACTTTGCAAATAGCGATTGTCTAGCTGCGAGGTTGAGTTATTGAGCAGCGCTTTCAGCAGCGTCGCCTGCAAAGCTGCCGTGTCGCCATTATCCAGCACGTCGTTGCCTGACTTATCCGCCATAAAGCTGGCCACCACGGAGGCAATCGTCGACGCCTGACGCCAGACCTTATTCAGCTGTTCGCTTCTGGCGATGCCGCTTTCAAAACCCTTCTCTACTGCATCCAGCTTTTCAAATTCTTCCTGCGACAGAACATTAGCCTCCTCGCCCGTCGCAAAAGGTTTAAAATCATTTTTTGCCATTTTATTCTCCGTTAATTTCATAATTGACCGTTACGCCGGCAGGCTTCACCGCAAGATAGCCCTGCTTAATAATTTCTTTGGTCACGTTAGAGAGTTTTTTTGCCGTCACATAAACCGTTACCGTCATATCCTGGTTGTCGGTAAAAGTGATATTGATATCCTGATTGCTATATATCTCATGAAGTATTTCAGGCAGCGTGTCCGCGGTGCCATCCCACTTATTGGCGCCGATTTTGGCGCGCAGCATGGTGCGATAGTCTTCATCGTCTACCCTTATAACGCCGGTATCGGGTTCATACCTGCCTTTCCAGGTTCCCAGATCAAAGCCCAGCGAAGCTTTATCAAAAGTGAAGAAGTAATCTTCAATCGGCGCATTAATGCTTCTGCTGCGCCCTATCCATTCGCCTAATATATCCAGCTGTGCGCCCGTGGCGTTATCGAGATCGAGCGCAGTGATGATTTCAGATAAGGCGTTGGCAATTTCTTCCTGTGGCCGCGTCGACAGATCGATATGCGCGACATAGAGCGGTTTATCCCGATGAGAGTTGGTAATTAAATCGGTATATTTGCTCATGATGTCACCGTGACAGTAATATTATTTACATCACAGCTCGCAAATTCTTTATAGCCGATGGCGATATTCGCTGATGATAATGCAGACTCGCTGCTGCCCAGCTGTAAATCAAGAATGTCATAGAACTGACTGTCGGTGCTGTCCACGCCTGCCGTCAGGTTGGCTGGCGAATAGAGACGGCTGATCAGTACGCTATTGCCGATGCCGAGATTGTTAATCCACGCGGCGATGGTTTTTTTGATCTTCTCCGCAATTGGGCTGGTATAGCCGGGAAGCGCTTTCAGCTCCAGCTTCAGATAAACCGGCACCGCCGTTGGGCGTGAAAAGCTAATCGCCTGCGGTGTGCCATAACTGTCGGCTATAACAAGCGTGGTGTTACCGTAAGTGCCCACGCCCAACGATTTCTTTTTACGGATGACTTCCGCGATGGCTGTCGCGTCGCCGCCTTTTACCACGGCGGAAACGGTATGCGCCGGCAGGCCATTGGCATCGGTCACGTTGGTATCATTCTGGTATAGCTTGTGTTCAGTAACGCCTGCGATATTTGACAGTGCGCCATCCAGCGCGTCAAAGGTGGTCAGCGCCGTTAAAGCAACGCTTTGCGCCTGACGAGTGCGTAATTCCGCATCGGTTTCCGCCGCGCTTCCTGTGGCGGCCGCGCTTAAGTTGGTGACCGTCATCCAGCCGCGCGTCGGCGTGTTGATCTGGTTCACTGAACCGGCCACCGCGGCAACCGCGCCTGCCGCCGCGCAGGTTGCCGTCACCGTCACTTTGCCGCTGGTATCGATAATCACCGTCGCCGGAAGATTCCAGATCACGTTATTGCTGTCTCTGACCGAGCCATTAACAACAGTGGTGCCTGGCGTACCCGTTAATACCAGGTCAACGGTGGAGTTGGTCGCCGCTTTGCGCACGATACCGTTGATTTTGACATTGCGCGTCAGCGCATCGCCACTGGCGGTCGAAGGCGAAAACGAGTTGTAGCAGGCTATCGCCATATTGTTGGCGTCATGGATGGCCAGCGCCACAATCGCTACCATCTGCCCGTCTTTGCTGTCCGGTTCCAGATAAGCATCCGAGCCGTAGATTTGTCGGAAATAGTTGGTCAGCGTGCTGAGGATGGTCTGATAATCAGGCGCGCTAATCCCCTGGGCCGTTATCGTCGCCGATAACCCCAGTCTGTCTGTGCTAAGAGCCATTATGCCTCGCTTGTTACTGTCGTCGTGCCGTACCGGGTCTCGACGGTTACCGTGATGACCGCCCGGCGAGAGGATGGGGAAAAAGTGGATTTAAAGGCAAGGATGGAGGTAACGCCTTCCGTCGCCAGAATGTGCTGGCGTAACACCAGCTCCATCGCCTGCGAGTTCTGCTTGCCGGTCAGCGACTGCAGCCAGGGCGTGCCCTGCGTCGTATCCAGAAACCACTGTCCGTACCATAATTGCAGACGGGTTTTGATCGCCTGCGCCACGCATTCGGGCGAATTAACCAGAAAGGCGTCATCGCCTTTGCCAAAGGTATAATCGCCGCTGCTGTCTTCTCGTCGATATCTCATTGTGCTCCCTTTGTATAACTGCCGCCGCTCTGGACGCCGCCATGAACGTGACCAACCTGGCTGATGCCGCTGGCTATCTGATCGCCCGATGAAGTGATTTCGCCGTTAACTTGCAGATTGCCATTTACCGTAAGCTGTGAGGTGGTGATATTGACCTCGCCGCTTTGCTTTAGCTCAATAAAGGCCTGGCCTTCATCGGTGCGAATCTGCAAAGCGTCAGTGCTGATAGCGCCGATTTTCTCTTTTTGCGACTGCGGGCCGACCAGCGCAAAGCCGTCCGACAGATCGTGCTGGCGCGGATCTACTGGCTCCTGCACGCCGCCGCTCTGCCACCAAAAGTCGATACAGCGATCGCTGAAGATAACCAGGCATTCATCGCCTGCTCTGACCGGAAACGTGATGGTGCAGCCGCCGCCTCGTGGAAAAACCACAGGAACATCCACCAGCAGCGGCAGCGCCAGCGAAACAGGCTGGCCGTGCGTATCCAGCACGCTTCCTTTGATCGCGGGCTGCACCACGCAGGTAACGGCTTCAGGATCGAAAGACTGAATAATGCCGGGTAGAGCGACCCGCAGCGTTGAAGATATTGAGTCTGCCAGCGCCTGATAGGCCTGAGCGGCTCCGGCAGTCGCTGGTTTTATAGAAATGGCCATAAAAACTCCCAACGATCCGTCGGGGATCGCGTTTAAAAGATTATTTTTCCGCAGAGGCTTTAATTGATTTCTGTTGATCCCGTACGACGCCGGTTATTTTCATATTCCACTCTGTGCCTCTGGTATCGCCTGAGTAAGTAATACCTTTAACAATATAAACGCCGTCGGTAGCAATTTTTTTCTTCCTCTCTTCCTCTTCTTTCTTTTGCGCTGCTTCGCTGCTCGCTTTTTTTTCGTCGCTACCTGCAGGCTTGTTATTTTCTTCGCCTTTATTTCTGTCCTCCGTTAATTTTATTTCGTCAGTCATGCGTTTCAGGGCAGCCTGATTGATATGAATAAGACCATGCAGTCGGATATCAGGATTAATCAGACAATTTATTTCAATGCCGGTCGTCGTCAGTGTCGGGGTACTGATAAGTCCGCTCTGGCTGTTAAGGGTAATAATCTGTTCCAGATAGTTTTCTTCCGGCACCAGCTGCAGTTTACCATCGACAAATTGCCAGCTGGCCCGGCACTGTTCGGCAACGTTCCCGATAACCTGGCTGGCTTTCTGATAAAGCACGCGGCCGCGCGGATAGCGCGTTGTGGGCATTTCACCCGTTACGCCGCCGGTGATGCCATAGGGATGGAAACTTCTTAGCGTCAACTCATAAATTTTTCTGGCGTCATACCCCGCGGCCACGGTCGCCGTCACTATGGCTTCCTGCTCCGCCTGATGCCCGTCGATCGCCTGAATGACCAGCGTATTATCAGCCCCCTTCCCGGATTCACCAATATAAGCATAGCGCAGGTCGCCGCTGAAGATTTCGCCATAGTTACGGCCCCAGATCTGGCCGCTTTTTTCTACGGGATAAGACTTACCGACTTCGCTCTCCTTTATAATATCGGCTGTTGGCCCGGCATAGCCGGCTATCACTTTTAATCTTTTATAGACGCCATTCATAATGGCATTACGCGTGCTCGGGCTGAGATTGTAAAGGGTGATATTGGCCGTGCTGCCATTACTGTTCACCGAGGTGGTAATAGTAAAAGAAACTTTGAAGTCGCTAAGTCTGAGAAAGTTATCCTGATTTACTTCCAGAATGAGTTCAAAGTAACGCATCCAGTTGAGGCTCATGTCGCCTCCGTCACAATACAGAGATGCGCGGCGTAACCGAGATCGAACTGGCCCGGCGCTTCATTTAAAACAGAGTCCGACACCACCCACAGGCCAAAATCAAAGCGGAGCCAGGCGTATTGCGCCAACAAATTAACACCCGTGACCAGCGGTATGCCGGTGATAATATCCGTGCCGTTTTCATCCTGAATATCCAGTATCCAGTTTATTTCCCGCCACAGAATGCGCATTTTATAGTTGGTGTTATTAATGGAGATATCAAACCGTTGATTATCCGGCGACAGAGGAATTTCCATAATAGCCATCAGCCGCTTCCTCCCTGCAAGGTAATGTTTTCGGGGCCAGGTTTGACCGCCTTTCTGCCGTTGTTTTCTACCATGCTGGTTGTCGCGCCCTGCGCCATATTTTCTTTCGGGGCGATAGCGACAAGCTGGGTTTGCGTAACCATCACTTCGGTCAGCTTCAGCGTAGCGAAAAGCACGTTTTCACTGCTTTGATCCGTGGTAACGTCCAGCGAGGTGATAACCATATTGTTATAGAGCCGCTTACCGGTTACCACATCCAGTAATTCCGCTTTTCGCTGCATGTCCCGCAGCGCCTGGTAGATCTCTGTCGGGCTATAACCCCAGCGGACGCCCAGCATCGTGGTATCCATAAAATTCACCAGCGAGCCGCCGCCGGAAAAACCGATTTTCATCGTCAGCGACGCAGCGCCCATATAAGCGTGATCGGCTATATTGAAGCCGAACTCCACAGGATGAGTGACGATAGTTAAGGTGTCGCTATGCGTTTCGCTAATCACCACCTCAGGGACGAGCAAACCGACCTTGCGCGTTTTCTGCATAAAAAGCGTGGAGAGAAACTCATTCATTTCGGTATCCTGCTTAGTTTTTGCACGAAGATGGCATTAACGTCGAACTGGCTGTCGGCCACTTTGGTCGCCGTCAGATGCGGATCGCTGGCCCCTTCGATATAGATTTTGGTTTCCTGCTTCACGTCGACCGGCCTTACGCTGCCGGGCGCGCTGATTTCGCTCTGCCAGGGCTGGCGGTGGTTCTCGGGCGCCGCCATCGCGTCCATTCTGGCGTTGATAGCAGGAACGTTTTTCAGCGACAGAGCCTGCCAGTTGCCCAGCGCAGCGCTGCTGCTTTGCGCCGTTAATACTCCCTGCACGGTTTCCATAAATTCCTGGCCGCTCTCTTTCAGCGCGCTGCCGATTCGGGTTAACCCTCGCCAGAGCGGACTGTTCGCCAGCTTGTCGGTGATGTCCGTAAAGAGGTTGTTGAAATAGTTTCGTACCTGATCGACCGCTTCTTTCATCGCAGGCGACCAGTTGCCGGAAAGGAAGTCCGCTATGGTTTGCAGTCCGTCCTGCCAATCCAGCGTGCCTGCGCAAAGCTTTTCGAATTTATCAATCAGCCAGCCGATCGCCGTTTTGGCCGCCTCGATGCCCGGCATCCAGGCATCCCAGTCAATAAAGGTATCGCCGCCTTCCTGCCAGGTTTTATAGCTGTCGTACAGGGCAAAAATCGCCGCGCCGAGCATCAGGATAATACCGGCCGGCGAAGCGAGGAAACCGCTGTTGAAAAGCAGCCAGGCCGTCGTTACCGCGCCAAGCGCGACGATCAGCTCCTGCGTAAAACCATCCAGCGATTCCCACCAGCCGCTGACATCGGCCGCCGCCTGGATCAGGCGCAATACGACTTTTTCGCCGATGTCAGCCAGCCGAAGCAGTAACGTGACCGCGCCGTCGAGCACGCGCTGGACATCGGGAGCATTGGCTAAAAGGTCTTGGGTAAAGCGGTCAAAAATATCGCCAAGCCCGTTGTTCAGTCGGCTGCTGCCGTTGATCTGCAGCAGTTCGACTACTTCATCGAACTTGCGCCTGGCGGTCATAAAACGATCGGCGCCCGAAACGGCGGCGGTCATATTGGCGCCCAGCGAAGTCGAAAGCTGGTTATAGTCGCCGATAAATTTCCCCAGCCCTTTTTGCATGGCGGCTAAAACGTCGGGAGCCAGCCCCAGCTGCCTGGCCGTTTCCAGCGCTTCAGCCTGCGGCATTGCGCCCAGAGCAGCGCTGGCGTCGCTCATTATCGTACCGGCCGCTCTTTTCTGGCCGCTTTCATCCTGTGTGGCTATACCCAGCTTATTGAGCGTTTGCGGATGATTCATGATGGTCTGGAGGGCGCTGGCGATGGCCTCGTTACTCAGGCCGGTCTGAGCCGCGCCATACTCCAGCGCTTTCAGATTGTCAGCATCCATACCGGCGTTCTGCGCTCGCGTGCCCAGCTGCTCAAGCCGGCCAGCAAAACGGTTGATATACTCCACCAGCGTTTTGCCTGCCTGCTCTACCGTCTGCCTGATTTTTTGCAGATCGAGCGCTTTTGCGGTCTGTTCGTTGCTCTGCCAGTCAGGCTTTTCCACCTGCTGTCTGACTTTCTCCCAGCCGGCGGCCTCCGCCGCCAGCTGATTTTCCAGCACCATCAGAAAACTTTTTGTATTTTCAGCATTCATTGGCCTGTTTCCATTGCGCAATGCGGTGTTGATTGTCCGCTTTCAAATCGAGCCAGTCGTTCAGGCGGGCAATGTCCGCCAGATCCACTGAGCCATCCTTGAGCGCGGTGTAGCTGATAAGCCCGGCATCCACCGGGCGCATCAGAAAGTCTTCCCCATCAGGAAGCGTTTCCAGAATCAGTCCGCTGTCGGGGCGGCATGCTTGCTGACGGGGAGTTCGGGCAAAAAACCGCCCAGCGAATCCTCCACTACCCGCAATACCAGCCTGAGCATGGTGATCAGATCCAGGTCGTCGAACATCAGTACGCCCTGAGAGAAGATGGGCACCCAGCTTTTCGCCTGCTGGCGCGAAACCACGGCCAGACAGGGATGCAGAATCGCATTGGTGTCTTCCTCGCTCATCTCCGCCAGCGAATGCGCAATAGCCGGCAGCGCTTTTTCCAGCACCTGGAAATAGTCGCCGGCCGCCGCCGCGCTTTTTACCGTCTGGATCTCCGACAGCAGACCAGCCAGCAGCGGCAGCAGTTTTCGTGAGACTTTTAACTGCTGGAAGACATCCAGCTTAGCGATACGAAAGCTTTTTTCGTCGATCGTGAATTCCATCGATTAATACTCTCCCATGTAGACATCAATCTCGATGCAGTCGAACACCCATGTGACCGTGCCGCCCTCTTTGGCGAATTTACGGTCCGGCAATTTATTAAAAGCGACGCCGTTGGCGGTAATAATTTCGCCGGAGGCGTTATCGCGAATAACGATGGTGTTATTGCCCCAGGTTGCTGGCGACTGGCTCTGCGCGTTATAAGCCAGAGAAAGCTTTTTATTTAATGGCGAGGTGCGCAGCAGGTTAATGGTGATCTGGCCGGATTTATTCGGCAGCAAAGAGTTCATTCCTTTACCGTCAATGCCCAGCGTCATGCTGTTTTTGGCGCCGCTTTGCGCGACGGTAATCCCTTCTTCGGAATTACCCGAACCGCTTCCCAAATCAAAAGCCACGCCAGGGCCGATAAATGAAGCGGTAATATCCATAAATGAATAGGTAGACATAGTTATTTTTCCTTAGCGAACAACGTTAATTTGGACATCGGCATAGTGCACGGCACCAGCCAGCTTGCAGGCCACCTGCATCAGCGGAGCTTTACGCGCTTCGCGATCGGCCTGAGACTGCTGCGTCAGCGGCTGGGCATAGACGTAATACCCTTTGGTCAGCGTGTCGCCAGCGCTGAGCTGACCGATATCGCCGCCGTTCCAGATACCCGGCGCCACCAGCCCGTTGACCACGGCCTGATTCATCGACGCTTCCACATTGCCCATCAGCCTGGTGATCCCCGCTTCGGTCTGCGGGATTTTGCTGGTTGAGGTATAAAGCAGGTTGTAAAGATTGGTCTGTACGTAGTTCTGCAGCCAGTCCAGCCCGTGACGCTCATCGAAGAAGTCGCCGTTAGCCATTACGCCCTGCTGCAGGATGGCGCTGTCGTTGGCATAGAACACAAAGACGTTGGCATGTTTGTTTTCCAGAATCGCAACCTGGCCGGCGCTCAGGGTTTCATAAGTCACGCCGGGCTCGGTTTTGAACTTCAGCGTCAGCGTGGTATTGCTGCCGTTGAAGTCGACGGTAAAGGCGCGGGCGAAAGCGGAAATTGCCGCAAAACGGCTATGGCTGGCGTACTGCACAAAAGTGCGCGCGTAGCCTGCCGCTTTCAGCCTGGCGGCGATATCGGTGGTCGAGGTTGAGCTCAGTACCGCTTCGCTGCCCGTGGTCACAGCAAAGACGCGGCTTTGGCTGGCCGATTCGATAGCCGCCGCAACGGCGAGCATATCCTCATCGTTAAGCTCATCGTCCGCCATTGTGGCAATGGCCAGGCCATACCAGCTGGCGTACTCCAGCGCGGCGTTGACGGCTTCGGGCAGGGTTTCCACTTTACCTTCCTCGCCCGCGGCCAGGGTTTTTGCCCAGCGGCCGATATAGAGCTGCTGCGGCTGCGGCGACTGTGCGAACCAGACGGACGCCGCCTGATACTCGGCGGAATCCAGGCCGAAGTCCGCGCCGATATCGGCTGCTGAGCTATAAAGGCGCAGGCGTTCCGTCAGTGGAATCACCGTGGCGTCGCCCATAATCAGCATAGAGCCGAAATTACGGCCGGAAGTCGCGGCAGGCGACATAATGACATCGACATTCACGATGCCGGATAAAGGTAATCCTTGAGACATATTTTATTCTCCAAAAATTTGAACGGGTGTTTCCACCAGTGAACAGATTCCGTAAAGACGGAATATTTTACGAACAACGTTTACCGTTAATTCATAACGGCGGGTTTGAGCGTTATTAACCGTTTCCAGTACGGTCGCGATATCGCTGCAATCTTTAACGCTTAGCGAAAGTTTTTTTAATTCCGCGATGTTTTGCGTCAGGGCAATGCCATCGCGAAAGCGAGTGGCGTAAAGCTGAGCCGAAGGGCCATAGAAACGCAGCAGGCAGGCCATATTTTCATCCCGTTCCAGCCTTGCGCTTTCCTGCTGCTGGCCGCTAAGCACCGGCGTGCCTTCAGCGGCTGTATTCATCACCATGAAAGCGCAGCCGTTTCCATCTTCCGGCAGCCATACCGGCGGCGTGACGCCGTCATAAACCGCTACGCGATTTTCGGCCAGGCCGGTAATGCCCTGAATCCACGCGCTGATTTGCTCTTCCAGCGCGGCATCGCAGGCGGGTTCACCATCAAGCGGCGTCAGCCAGCCAGCTCTCTTGCTGGTATTCGTAATCAAAGCACCTCCTGTTATTTTCTGTTGATATTGCGGACAGCAAAAAGCGGATAAATAAATTTATCCGCTTTTTATTTGGCGTTAATCAGGGCTGGCACTGCTGGCGAATATATTCCTGCAGGCCAGCGATTTGTATTCGGGCGGTTTCTATTCTTTCCCGGAGAGTGAAATAATGCCGTTGAGCGGCGTCATTAAGTCCGGTGCCGGCAACATCAGCCACGCTGGCGGCGCTGGCCGTGGCATTGTCGCTGGCGGCGAACTGCAGCCGACGCTTGCCAGCAGCCACATCCCGTTCAAGCTGGCTGATATTCTCTTTAGCCTGTTGCAGTTGTAAAACATATTTATTATCCAGTTCGGCAATGCTGTTTAAGCGTTCCTTGAGCGTATTAACCTGCTCCTGCTGCTGACGGAGCTGTTGCCTGGCATCAAGATAATTATCACGATAAAAAAGCAGGGTTTTTATAGCGGCAACAGCTATCGTCAGCAAAAAAAGCGTAATAAGCAGTTTGGTGTTGGCACGCATTTAAAAATAAGCCAGCTTGCGATTTACGCCGTTGATCCTGACCGTGATATAGCCCGCAGGCGTTGCCGTGGAAGCTGGCGCCTCCGCGACCGCCGTTGCCAGCGTCACCACGCTATCGTCAAAACCGTAACCGGCGCTGCCGTTATGGAAATTCATCACCGTGGAAAGTTTTACCCGGTTATTGATATCCAGATCGGTCACTTCCGAGAAATCGGCGCTGAACAGCGAGCACTGGCCAGCCTCGAAACGCGACGGGCCAGTGGTTTTCAGGTTGATCACCACATCGCCGCACTGCGCCTTGAGTTTCAGCCAGACTTCGCCATACAGGCCTTTACTATCGCTGGTTCTGACCAGACAATCGATCACGCCGGAATCGCCCTCGTAGTGCAGGTTGCCGCCGACCGAGCTGGCGCCGCGATAGAGATTCAGGTAAGCCTTGCCGCAGACGTTGCTCAGCAGAGGCGCGTCGGCAGGTTGCGTTGCCGTATCCCGCAGCGCCTTGCCGTGCATTTCCAGATGCCAGTGCTGGTTGGCGTTAGGGAAAAAGAATTTGCCGACGCGGAACCATTTATCCTGCTCGCTGCTATTGCTGAGGCGATAACCGGAATACCAGCCCGCTTTCAGGGAGCCGGTCATCTCCGTGCCGTAGTTTTCATCACGACGCCAGCCGTACTCAAACCCGGAAAGCCACGAGGTACCCGCTTTGGTGAGATCGACTTTGGCGCCGGATTGCAGGCTGAGCGCGCGCATCGTAGTGCGGGTATAGTTCAGCTTTAAGGGATTTTCGGAAGACTCAATGCTCAGCGCGTCGATAATCCACTGCCCGTTGCTTAAATCGCCAGGATAGCGAGTATGCTCGATCCACACGTTGCGAATCAGCCCTTGCGTCACTCGCGGCATATAAAGCGTGGCGTCGCTGTAGCCCTTCTGGAAATTACAGTTCGACAGCTCTACCGCCGTAGAGTGATCCCATACGCCCACAACGGAATCTGACCAGCCGATATCGAAGACGCGGGCATAGGTAGTGTTGCTGTAGATCTGATCCAGTCGCGTATCCAGCGTGTCCAGCAGCTTAAACGCGGCGCCACCGATGTTCTCAATGCGGCAGCAGGTAATATTGACGAACTCGCCCTCAATCACGGTATTTTCAAAAAACGGCTGCGTATTGCTGACCATCCCGGCAGTGATGGCGCCCGTGTTCTTGACGATATCCGCCGTCGCCTGGCCATCCCAGAAGATGCCGCGAATAGCGGTACGGCGCGCCTTGACTTTAAACACCGGCGCGGCGGACTGGTCAGAGACAATGATAGTGCGCGGCGAAACGCCATATTCGCAGTCGTCTCCGTACAGGCTGAAATAGTTGATCTCGCCTTCACCGGTCAGATCGACAGGATCGATCTGGAATTTTCCTGCCGGCAAGCGGATACCTACGCCGTGTACGGGATTCTTGCTGGTGTTGCTCACGGGCGAAGAAAAACCCTGGCCCCATTTAAGCATGTTGATGCAGGCCGTATGGTTGACCGCGCCGTTGTCCGCATCGAAATTGCTGTCGCCGCGCAGCCGCTTACCTCCGAAATGGTAGATATTGATATCTTCCACGTTGTCGATAATGCGTCGCCAGAAATAGCCGCCTGCAGAGCCTACGGCAACAGAGCCGCCATCATCAGCCGAGGCGCTGGCGGCAGCATCAATAAAGCCGACAAAGCGTCCTCCGCCCTGAAAGGTGGAGTCTTTATCGTAATAGCGTTTCAGCAGCGCGATTTCTCCGGAAGCGGAGGGTTTCGTCGTACGTAGTTCAGCAAATGAATTTACTTCAATCATCTTGATTTCCTTTAATTAGTGAATATTTTTATGGTTTTTTAAGGGCGCCACTGGAAGTGGTGATAACAATCAGGGGGAATCCTTTATGACAAAAAGAGTTTTTTCTCGCGCTGTCTGCGCGGCAATAAAATATCTTTATGCTCACCAGCTCTTTTCCATAACAGCATCGCTTCGGCGGCGCCGTGACAATCACCCGCATTCAGCTTTTGCAAAAGCGTTGAGTTGCTGAATGCTTGCACGCCAATATTGAAAACCAGGCTGCATAAAGCATCGTATTGCTGCTGATTCAGACTCACCCTGACTTTTTCATTTATCGCTTTTTCTGCGTGGGCGATATCTGCAAGCAGCAAGCTGTCGGATTGCTCAGCGGTAATTGTCATGCCGGGTATAATACTTTTATTTTCAACAGGCCCCGTATGGCCTACACCGATAGTTAATATGCCGCGGCTATCCCGATAGGCCGTCAGCTTTTCACCCTCCTCCTGTTTTATAAAACGAATGCCGTTATGGCTGATTTTCATCAAACTCTCCTGATTTCTTGTTTATTAACCTTTTCAGCTTCTCGCTTATATAGTCGTTGCCGACATAACCGATATAGACGGCAAAGACCTGGGCGGCGGTATCCGGCATCTTCCAGTTCAGCAGCGCGCCGATAACCTGTAGCGTTGGTGCGGCGAAGAAAGCCAGCGCGCTACAGGAGACGGCGTCAAGCACGCGCTTGCTCCAGGGCGCTTTGGCGCAGGCGCTGCGCAGCAAAGAAAACATCGCGGCAATTCCGGCGTAGCCCCATTCGGTTTTATGGCTGTATAGCCAGAGTGCGATACTGGCCCAAAAGCCTGGCTCCTGTGGAAACATGCTTTATTTTGGCCTCCTGTATTAAAGCGACGAACGAATTTATTCGCGCAGGGATTTTTATATTAAAGGCAAGGTGTCACTCTCTTTATTTCATGATGTCAGATTAGCGAGTAAAACTCGTTACGAAAAGTCTTTTTTGTTTTTAAATCGCGTCACTCATTAATTCATGCTGCTACATTACGATATGAATTTCGTAACGAAAATACCTGAGATAAAATATTTTTTACGCCCATAAAAAATGCACTCCGATCTGCAAAATAGACAGATAACAGAGTGCATAAGAGAAAGAAATTTTGATATGAATTAGCTTTCAAAATTTCATACTACTAATCTAACCGCAAGAAATCGTAACGAAAAGCTTTTATTGAAATTTATTTTGCCGTGTAGAATTTTCTAAATTTATTTTCAGCAAAAAGATAGCCTCCAACAAATATTGGTTCAGGTAATTTTTATTTGTGTCTGTTTTTTAGAGCCAGGCATCCATCTCCAGCTCTGCATCGCTCATAATAATGCAGGCGTCCACAAAGGTTTCCGCGATCATAAGCTGATTCCTTATTTTCCCTTCTGAGCATTTTTTTTGGCGGGCAATCGCGGACTTGGAGAGATTATAGAGATAGTGCAGGATGATCAGTTCAACCTCATCCATGCGTCCCGTCTTGTGCAGTTTGGCAATGGCCGCATCGACAATCAGGCCATCGCTGTCGCTGCAGGAGAGCCGGCTTCTTCTTTCATCAGGCAGCAGCCCTTTAAAACCCGCGGCAACCGGCGACCAGTCAAGCTGTGTCCCCTCTGCCGCAGCCCAACCACCCCAACGTTCCAGTACTTTTTGTATGTTACGCATCAACCGACCTCCTTTTCTTTCTCAGTTCTTTGACGACCCGCCACTTAAGCAGGATGACTGTGGCGACAGACTATACTAAAATGCATTATCTCACGAAGCAAAATCGCCTTAACAACACCTATTTTAATGCAAAAATGCATAATTGCAACGGTAGCGCATCGCAAAAGGAAGAAAAAATGGTTTTTGACCTGGAGATATTTAACAGCAACATCAAGTACTTGATGGAAAGAGAGGGGATCGGCAGCGTAACGGAACTGGCTAAGAAAGTCAGGCTGCAGCAGTCCACGCTGCACCGGCTGCTGACGGGCGAGGTGAAAGATCCCAAGTACACCACGCTAAAGGCTTTGGGCGACTATTTTCACGTTTCCCCCATTGATCTGATCGAAAGGGATCTGCAAACAGCGATCGCCACGTCGGCTATGGCAGACGAGCGTCATGTTCTGATGCTGCATACCGTACCGGTATTGGGTAATACACAGCTCGGCCACAGCGGCTACTGGAGCGAGATGCAGTACCCTGTCGGCAGCGGCGACGGCTTTTTGCGCTGGCCATCCTGCGATCGGGATGTCTATGCGCTGAAATGCGTGGGGGATTCGATGATGCCGCGCATCAAGGAAGGCGAGTTTGTGATTGTCGAACCCAATCAAAATTTTCATCCGGGCGATGAAGTTTTGGTGGTGACTCGCAGCGGCGAAGTGATGGTGAAAACGTTTCTGTTTAAACGCGACGGCTATTACCATCTGCTGCCGGTCAACGAAGATCATGCGCCGATCCGCCTGCCGGTCGAAGAGGTCACGCAAATGCAGTATGTTGCCGGCATCGCTAAATCTTCGCTGTGGCATCCTTAAGCGACAACGGCTTGCCAACAGCGTGCGGTCAGCACGTGGGAAACGGGCGTTCAGTATGGTAAATTACGCCCCTTCTTCCGCTAAGGGTATGGGTTGAACATGGCTTTACTGATCACCAGGCGCTGTATCAATTGCGATATGTGCGAGCCTGAGTGCCCGAATCAGGCGATTTCTATGGGCGACAGCATCTATGAGATCGATGTGAACCGCTGTACGGAGTGCGTCGGTCACTACGATACGCCAACCTGTCAGCAGGTTTGCCCAATCGATAACACGATTATCAAAGATCCTGATTGCCCAGAGAGTAGCGACAGGCTGTGGGAGAAGTTTGTGATCCTGCATCACGCGGCATCCTGAGCGGCAGGCATTCCAGAGGTTACAAAGTCAGTTAATATCTGAGCGAAAGGTTTTCGCTCAGACTACGTTAGTTTTCGATAATCACCGTAGCGCAGGCGTAATGCCGCTCGTCCGCCAGCGTGACGTGAACGTGCGCCACGCCAAGCTTTTTCGCCATCTCAGCCGCCTGCTGAAAGAAGCGCAGTCCCGGCTTGCCCAGCTCGTCGTTGTATACCTCAAACTGGTTAAAGGCCAGGCCACCGCGAATACCGGTGCCAAAAGCTTTAGCTGCCGCTTCCTTGACCGCAAAGCGCTTGGCGAGAAAGCGTACCGGCTGCTGATGAGCCTGATACTGCGCCCATTCGCTTTCGCTCAGCACGCGTTTCGCCAGCCGATCGCCGGAACGGGAGATGACGCCTTCAATACGCCCGATTTCGACGATATCCGTGCCCAGCCCCAGAATAGCCATCAGCGGCGCGCTTCCCGCATCAGCGCTTTCATCTCGCTAACTGCTGCTGCCAGTCCGCTCATTACCGCGCGCCCGATAATGGCATGTCCGATGTTTAGCTCATGCATCTGCGGCAGCGCGGCGATCGGCTGCACGTTGTGGTAGGTCAGCCCGTGACCGGCGTTCACCTTCAGCCCTTTATCGTGCGCGTAAGCCGCAGCATCTTTGATACGGCGGAACTCCGCATCGCGCGACGCGCCCTCTTCCGCTTCCGCATAGGCGCCGGTATGAATTTCAATGTAAGGCGCGCCGGACGCCATCGCGGCGTCAATCTGACGATGATCGGGATCGATAAACAGCGAAACCTGAATGCCCGCTTCTCTCAGCCTTGAGACGGCCAGCGTGATTTTTTCCAGCTGGCCCGCGACATCCAGGCCGCCTTCGGTGGTCACCTCTTCACGCTTTTCCGGCACCAGGCAGCAGAAATGCGGTTTGATATCGCAGGCGATATCGACCATTTCGTCAGTAACGGCCATTTCAAGGTTCATTCGGGTCTGGATAGTCTGACGCAGGATCTTCACGTCGCGATCGGTAATATGCCGACGATCTTCACGCAGATGCACGGTAATGCCGTCTGCGCCAGCCTGCTCGGAAACAAACGCAGCCTGTACCGGATCGGGATAGTTGGTGCCGCGTGCGTTACGCACGGTAGCGACATGGTCGATATTGACGCCTAACAGGAGTTCAGCCATAACAAACCTCGGAATGATGTACGATGGCTACAGTGTACGTCCGTGCCGTTTTCCGGTACAGCCTGACGGCTTTACTCCGGCGCGTCCGGGCGTTTTTTCGGCACAAACTGACGAAAAAGCTCCTGACTCTTCAACGGTTTTCCGCCCAGATAGGGTTTTAACGCCATACGGGTGAAGCGTTTAGCGGCTTTGAGGGTAGCGATATCGGGAAAGCTGCGCTCATAGAGCGCCCGCAGCTCGCGCCCGGTAAAGCTTTTATGGCTTTTCACCAGACTGGCGATAAAGCCTTTTTCTTCGCGATAGATATAGGTCATCTCGTCCGTGACCTCTTCGCCGCTGCCCGCACAGTGCATAAAGTCGACGCCATAGCCAAGATGGCCGAGCATCGCCAGCTCAAAGCGGCGCAGCGCCGGTTCCGGCGAGCCAGCGCCTGCGGCCAGTGCCTGAATACAGTGCAGATAGTCGTAGAAGAGTTCGGTAAAGGCGGTTTCCTGCTCCAGCACGCGGGCGATCAGCTCGTTAACGTACAGGCCGCAGTAGAGAGAGATACCGGTCAAAGGAAGCGCGAGAGAGATAGGTTCGGCGCCGCGCAGGGTTTTCACCTCGCCGCGTCCGCCCCAGCGCACCAGCAGTGGCGTGAAGGGCTGTAAAGCCCCTTTCAGGCTGGAACGCTTGCCCCGCGCGCCTTTCGCCAGCACGCGGATACGGCCATAGTTTTCGGAAAAGAGATCGAGCAAAAGGCTGGTTTCGCTGTAGGGACGTCCATGCAGGACAAACGCGCGCTGCCAGCCTTCCATTTATTTCAGATCGTCTACATAACCCAGGCTGCGCAGCGCACGTTCGTCATCTGCCCAGCCGGACTTGACCTTAACCCACAGCTCAAGGTGCACTTTCGCTTCGAACATCTCTTCCATGTCCTTGCGTGCTTCGATGCCGATGGTTTTGATCTTGGCGCCTTTATTACCGATAACCATTTTTTTCTGGCCTTCGCGCTCAACCAGAATCAGGCCGTGGATATCATAGCCGCCGCGCTCGTTAGTGACGAACTGTTCGATTTCCACGGTCACCGAGTAAGGCAGCTCGGCGCCCAGGAAGCGCATCAGCTTTTCGCGGATCATTTCGGAAGCCATGAAGCGCTGCGAGCGGTCGGTGATGTACTCTTCCGGGAAGTGGTGTTCCGCTTCCGGCAGACGCTTACGCACGATGCTGGCGATCGTGTCCACGTTCTTGCCGGTTTCCGCAGAGATCGGCACGATGTCCATAAAGTTCATCTGCTGACCCAGGAACTGCATATGCGGCAGCAGGATAGTTTTGTCGGTGACGTTGTCGACCTTGTTGATCGCCAGCAGTACCGGCACCTTGCCATCTTTCAGCTTGTTCAGCACCATTTCGTCGTCGTCGGTCCATTTGGTGCCTTCCACCACGAAAATCACCAGCTCGACGTCGCCGATGGAGCTGCTGGCCGCACGGTTCATCAGGCGGTTGATCGCCCGCTTTTCTTCCATGTGCAGACCCGGCGTGTCCACGTAGATCGCCTGATAACCGTCTTCAGTATGGATACCGGTAATGCGGTGACGCGTGGTTTGCGGCTTACGCGAGGTAATGGAAATCTTCTGCCCCAGCAACTGGTTCAGCAGCGTGGATTTTCCGACGTTCGGGCGGCCTACGATAGCAATAAAGCCGCAATGGGTGGTTTGTTCGCTCATTCAAGTCCCAGCTTAATCAGCGCCTGTTCGGCCGCTGCCTGCTCAGCTTTGCGACGGCTGGAGCCGGTTCCCACAACCGGATCAGTCATGCCGCTTACCTGGCAGTGGATAGTAAATTCCTGGTCATGCGCTTCGCCACGCACCTGCACCACCAGATAGGAGGGCAGCGGCAGATGGCGACCCTGCAGATACTCCTGCAGACGCGTTTTTGGATCTTTCTGTTTGTCGCCCGGGCTAATCTGATCGAGACGGCTGGCGTACCAGTTCAGAATCAGCTGCTCTACCGTCTGGATATTGCTGTCCAGAAACACGCCGCCGATCAGCGCTTCTACGGTATCGGCCAGGATCGACTCGCGACGGTAGCCGCCGCTTTTCAGCTCGCCCGGCCCCAGACGCAGGCATTCGCCCAGATCGAATTCCCGGGCCATCTCCGCCAGCGTGTTACCGCGCACCAGCGTGGCGCGCATCCGGCTCATATCGCCTTCGTCCACGCGGGGAAAACGGTGATAGAGCGCGTTAGCGATAACGTAGCTGAGGATGGAATCGCCCAGAAATTCCAGTCTTTCGTTGTGTTTACTGCTGGCGCTGCGATGGGTCAACGCCTGCTGCAACAGTTCCTGATGGGTAAAAGTGTAGCCCAACTTCCGCTGGAGTCTGTTAATTACGATGGGATTCATGCGTTACCAATATCTTAATGCGAAAATTTTCCTGCACAGGGAACAGGGCTGGACACGCCAACACGGGACTGTTTCGTGTGCAGTGGCTCCCCGCAGGGAACCACCCGTTTAGCTAAAGCGCTATTAATGAATGCCGCCAATGCGGCTCAGGCGAACGCCGGTCGGCCATTGCCCTTCCTGCTTTTCAAAACTCATCCAGATGGCGGTGGCTTTACCCACCAGATTTCTTTCCGGTACGAAACCCCAATAGCGGCTGTCGGCGCTGTTGTCGCGGTTATCGCCCATCATGAAATACATACCGGCAGGCACAACCCAGCTGGACTGCGGCTGGCCGGGCTGCTGGTAGTAGGAACTCGCCTGGCTTTGCGCCTGGGTTACCAACAGAATGCGGTGCGTGACGTCGCCCAGGGTTTCGTTGCGCGTCGCCAGACGCAGGCCGCCGCGAATGGTTTCGCCCTGCGGCTTCTGCCAGAAGCCGTTGCCCACTTCATTGCCGTCAAAGCCGCTGAAGGTCTGGATAAAGTCGCTTGGCTGCACGTCCGAATAGGTGACAGGCAGCGCAGTAGTGCAATTTTTTTCCGGCGCGCAGGCCGGATTCACCGTAACGGTTTTGCTTTGCGGATCGTAACTGACCCGATCGCCCGGCAGACCGATAACGCGCTTGATATAGTCCATGCTTGGATCTTTCGGGTACTTGAATACCGCAATGTCACCGCGCTTCGGATGTCCGGTCGGGATCAGCGTGGTCTGAGTGATCGGGTCCTTAATCCCATAGGCGAATTTCTCCACCAGGATAAAGTCGCCGATCAGCAGCGTTGGCATCATCGACCCGGACGGGATCTGGAAAGGCTCGTAGATAAAAGAGCGCACCACGAAGACCAGCAGCAGCACCGGGAAAACGGACGCCGCCGTTTCCACCCAGCCCGGCTGTTTCACCGTTTTTTTCTCGCCCGCGCTTTCCGCTGAGGCGTCCGCAAGCGCCTGGCTGGCTCTGCGGGCCGGCGCCCATTTAAATCTGTCCACGCACCAGATAATACCGGTTACGAGCGTTGCTATCGCCAGTATCAGGGCGAACATATTAGCCATTCCAGTTCCCTCGTCGTTTTAGGCTTTATTTACTCTCTTTACCCACATGCAGAATGGCCAGGAAGGCTTCCTGAGGCAGTTCGACGTTGCCGACCTGCTTCATGCGCTTCTTGCCGTCTTTCTGCTTCTGCAGCAGCTTTTTCTTACGGCTGACGTCGCCGCCGTAGCATTTCGCCAGCACGTTTTTACGCAGCTGCTTGACGGTGGAGCGGGCAATAATGTGGTTGCCGATGGCCGCCTGAATCGCGATATCGAACTGCTGGCGCGGGATCAGATCTTTCATCTTCTCCACCAGCTCGCGACCACGGTACGGCGCGTTATCGTTGTGGGTGATCAGCGCCAGCGCGTCAACGCGCTCGGAGTTGATCAACACATCAACACGCACCATGTTGGAGGCCTGGAAGCGTTTGAAGTTGTAATCCAGCGAGGCGTAACCGCGCGAGGTCGATTTCAGACGGTCGAAGAAGTCCAGCACTACTTCCGCCATCGGGATTTCATAGGTCAGCGCGACCTGATTGCCGTGATAGACCATATTGGTCTGCACGCCGCGTTTTTCGATGCACAGCGTGATCACGTTGCCCAGATACTCCTGCGGCAGCAGCATATGACACTCGGCGATCGGTTCACGCAGCTCTTCAATGTTGTTCAGCGGCGGCAGCTTGCCCGGGCTGTCAACGTAGAGCGTATCGCCAGACGTGGTGATAACTTCATACACAACGGTTGGCGCGGTAGTAATCAGTTCAAGATCGTATTCGCGCTCCAGACGTTCCTGAATGATCTCCATATGCAGCAGACCCAGGAAGCCGCAGCGGAAACCGAAGCCCAGCGCGGTCGAGCTTTCCGGCTCATAGAACAGCGAGGCGTCGTTCAGGCTCAGCTTGCCGAGCGCGTCGCGGAACGCTTCATAGTCGTCAGAGCTGATTGGGAACAGACCGGCGTAAACCTGCGGCTTCACTTTTTTAAAGCCAGGCAGCGCTTTTTCCGCCGGATTGCGCGCCAGCGTCAGCGTATCGCCAACCGGCGCGCCCAGGATATCTTTGATGGCGCAGACCAGCCAGCCTACTTCGCCGCACTGCAGCGCATCGCGGTCAACGCGTTTCGGCGTGAAGATGCCCAGACGATCGGCGTTATAGACCTGTCCGGTACTCATCACCTTGATTTTCTCGCCTTTGCGCAGCGTGCCGTTTTTAATACGCACCAGCGAGACGACGCCCAGATAGTTATCGAACCAGGAGTCGATAATCAGCGCCTGCAGCGGCCCTTCCGGATCGCCTTCCGGCGGCGGAATATCGCGCACCAGGCGCTCCAGCACGTCCGGCACGCCCACGCCGGTTTTGGCCGAGCAGCGAACCGCATCGGTGGCGTCAATGCCGACGATATCCTCAATCTCCTGCGAGACGCGATCGGGATCGGCGGCCGGCAGGTCGATTTTATTCAGTACCGGTACCACTTCCAGATCCATTTCCATCGCGGTGTAGCAGTTAGCCAGCGTCTGCGCTTCCACACCCTGACCGGCATCCACCACCAGCAGCGCGCCTTCGCAGGCCGCCAGCGAGCGGGAAACCTCATAGGAGAAGTCAACGTGACCCGGCGTGTCGATAAAATTGAGCTGGTAAGTTTCACCGTCAGGCGCGTGATAATCCAGGGTTACGCTCTGAGCCTTGATGGTAATGCCGCGTTCACGTTCCAGATCCATAGAATCCAGTACCTGAGCCGCCATTTCACGTTCGGTAAGTCCACCGCAGATTTGAATCAAACGATCGGAGAGCGTCGATTTGCCGTGGTCGATATGAGCGATGACAGAAAAGTTTCTTATATGCTTCATTTATATGAATTTTTTCGCTTAAACGTTCGGTTTAGTTCTCGCGGTGGACAGAGCCGTAAATACCGACTGCAATGTACCCGCCATCAATGAGCACGCATCTTACACTGTTAGCTCCCGCCACGAAAGAATTCACATGCATAGCGGATGATTTCGCTGCGGCTGCCGTTTTTACTGTAGCTGCCTCGGTGAAAAAACGCCTTTCCGGAAACAATAAGAAACGTTCTGTCTCTGGCAGACAGCGGCCCGACGGCTTGTCGGGCCATAGCGGGATTACTCGGTTTCAACGCGCAGCGCGTCCGGTGGCAGAGCCACGCTGAGGATCACGGGATGAAAAGAGGCGGATTTGCCTAAATAGCTGGAAATGCCTTTGGCGACGATAAAACCGCCGATGCCGCCCAGCAGCGCGCCGGCCGCAGCGGCCAGATCGCTGTGGAACAGCGTCTGAAACAGGCCGGAGACGATAAAAAGCCCCAACAGAGGCGTCATATAGACCAGCAGCGCCGAGCTGAGCAGGCTTTTCTCTGCGATGCCCAGCTCAATGCGCTGACCGGGCGCGAGCGGCTCCGCGCTGGCGATTTTCATCACGTGCGCGTTCTTCGGCCCCAGCTTATTGAGCATATGACTGCCGCAGCCTTTGCGCGCGGAGCAGCTGCTGCAGGAGGTTTTCAGTTCGGAGTGCAGCGTCGCCACCCCGTTTTGCCAGGAAACTACCGTGGCCCATTCTCTCATCATTTTGCGTTACCTATGCTGTCGGCGATACGCTTCGCGGTTGAGGGAGGAAGCTCGCCAACCACCGTAATCTCTCTATTATCGCGCACTTCCGTCTGCACCGTACGACGTCCAGTGCGCAACAGCTGGGCAACGCTATTTTTATCTGCCGCGCTGACGTTGACAGAGAAGCTGAACAGGCCGTCCGAATAGAGCCGCAACTCGACAGGTTTCTTTAACGAAGGGATCTGCCTGCGGCTCTGCGTGATTTCCTGCATGCCCGCAGGCAGCCAGCCTGGCGCCCAGCTGAAGGTCGTTTTGTCGCTGGCCGGTACGGAAAGCGAAGGCGGCAGGCTGGCTTTCTCAAGTCCCTGCATCATCTTTCTGACGCCGTCGTCCACGGCGAAGCTGACCACTCGGTACTGTTCCAGCGTTTCACCGTCACGGTCGAGCAGATCGACCCGCAGCGGTAGCCTGGTTTCGCTGTCCAGCCAGACGATGTAGCTGTAGCGCGTACCATCACGCGCTACGATACGAATCACCTCGCAGAGCTGATCGGCGATGCGCGTGCGCCCTACCGGAACAAAATCGTAATATTCGGAAAGCTTGCTGAAATCCGCGAACACCAGCGACGGCAGGGAATCGACGATATATTTGCCCGTAAGGGTAAAAGGTTCCAGGCCAGGCTCAAAATAGCTGATCTCGCTGCCACGCTGGATGATTTCGCGGCGCGGCCCGTCCATTTGCAGCAGCTGGGCATAGGTCTTATTGTCCAGTACCGCATGGCGGAAACGCAGGGATTCGATCCCAAGACGCGAGACGTTGATATAGGCAAGTTCGTAATTGAGAGACTGGCTGGCCTGTTCCATCTGTTGCAACAACGCCCCGGACGTGGTTTGCGCCGGGGCGAAAGAGGAATAAAACAGGCTGCCAGCCATAAGGCTGACGGCGCACCAAAGCTGCTTCATTACTGCTGCTGAATTCCTAACGACTGGTTACCCGGAACCTGAACGGCGGCCTGCTGCGCAGGAGTCTGCTCAAACTGCAGCCCGTCAGAGTGCAGACGGCGCTGCAGTTCGTAATCCTGCAGCATGGCGTTAACGCGACGGCGCTGATCCTGCACCTGCTGCGGCGCGTTAGCGCTGGTTTCTGACGGCACGCCCAGACTGACCGGCGACGCCTGGCCCATCATCGGCAGCGTATTGAATACCGGCGATTCCGACTGCGTCTGGCCGTCGGCAGGCTGGTTGTAGTGCTGCACGCCGACGATGACCGCCAGCGAAACGCAGGCAGCTACGCCGATTTGCGTAATTTGCGACGCCCAAGGCCGCATCCTGCGCCAGAAAGGCATGGCAGCATAGCGTTCCGGCTCGGGTTGCGCTTCTAACAGCGGCGTGACGGCGCCCTTCGGCGGTTCATTTTCAATTGCCGCTGCGACGCGCGCCGCGATATCAAAATGCATAACCGGCGCAAGATCGCCACGCAGGGTATCGCGGATAAGATGATAGCTTTCCCACTGTTTCTGCAGCACAGCGTCTTCAGACAATGCGGATAAAACTTCATTATCTAAAGTTTCACCATCCATTAAAGCGGAAAGTTGTTCTTTCTGCATGCCTCAGTACCCTTCCTGTGTCCGCTATCGCTAGCGTTGGATAAGCGGTTGAATTTTATTATCAATGGCCTCGCGCGCGCGGAAGATGCGGGAGCGAACCGTCCCAACCGGACACTCCATGATGGCCGCTATCTCTTCATAGCTTAGTCCATCCAGTTCCCGTAACGTGATCGCCATACGGAGATCTTCGGGCAGTGTCTCGATGGTGCGGAAAACCATCTGTCGTAATTCTTCCGACAACATTAAGTTCTCAGGGTTCGAAATTTCTTTCAAAGCGCCGGCGCTTTCGAAGTTTTCCGCATCGTTAGCGTCCACATCGCTGGCGGGCGGACGGCGCCCCTGAGCAACCAGGTAATTTTTGGCCGTATTGACGGCGATCCGATAGAGCCAGGTATAAAAAGCGCTATCCCCGCGAAATGACTCCAGCGCGCGATAGGCTTTAATAAATGATTCCTGCACTACATCAGGCACATCTCCGGAGGGAACATAGCGGGAAACCAGGCTCGCCACTTTATGCTGATAGCGCACTACCAGTAAATTGAATGACCGCTGATCTCCCTTCTGCACTCGCTCTACGAGAACCTGATCCGTTAACTGCTCGCTCATCCGAGGTAATGTCTCCCCAAATCTTTTTCCACGCGTATCTGAACTACCCGTAACTCATAATTTTCGAGCAAGCATGCGCTTAGAGTGATGGTCATGAGTAAAGTTCCGCTGCGCCGTTATATTTGTGGTGTCATGTGCGTCATCGCCGCAGAGTACTCTAAGAAGAGCGCTTTTTCATCTTTAAATCTTGCAGGTTCATCATAATAAACTGGCCTGACCGGATGTACAGCAAGCCCCGCCTTTTTCAGGAGAGTCTGAAGCGCGGATACCGCGTGAATTTGCCTCTGTACAAAAAAACGCTTTTTGCTCCGGCGGAACGGCGCTATGCTCAGCAAACAACCTGTTTAGTAAATTAAACGCTATGACTTCTCTTCCCGATTACAGTTGTGACGTATTGATTATTGGCAGCGGCGCGGCGGGCCTGTCGCTGGCGCTTCGGCTCGCCGACAGGCATCGCGTAACCATTCTGAGCAAAGGGCCGGTCAATGAAGGATCGACTTTCTACGCTCAGGGCGGTATCGCCGCGGTGTTTGCTGAAACCGACAGTATTGAATCGCACGTGGAGGATACGCTCGTCGCCGGCGATGGACTTTGCGATCGCGACGCGGTCTCTTTTATCGCCAGCAATGCCCGTCACTGCGTGCAGTGGCTGATTGATAACGGCATGTCGTTCGATAAGACAGCGACGGATGGCGGCTATCACCTTACGCGCGAAGGCGGCCACAGCCATCGCCGTATTCTCCACAGCGCCGATGCTACCGGACGCGCGGTAGAAACTACGCTGGTCAGCCAGGCGCTCAGTCATCCCGGCATTACCCTTCTTGAACGCAGTAACGCCGTTGACCTGATTCTTTCCGATAAAATAGGCTTACCCGGCGAGCGCCGGGTCGTAGGCGCTTATATCTGGAACCGCAAACGCGAAAAGGTGGAAACCTGCCGCGCCCGCACCGTGGTGCTGGCAACGGGCGGCGCTGCTAAAGTTTATCAGTACACCACCAACCCGGATGTCGCTTCCGGCGACGGCATCGCGATGGCCTGGCGTGCGGGCTGCCGCGTGGCTAACCTGGAGTTTAATCAGTTTCACCCTACCTGCCTCTATCATCCCGAAGCGAGAAACTTTTTGCTCACCGAGGCGCTACGGGGCGAAGGCGCACTGCTGAAAAGGCCCGACGGCACGCGCTTTATGCCGGATTTTGATGCCAGAGCCGAGCTGGCGCCGCGAGATGTCGTTGCGCGCGCTATCGATCACGAGATGAAACGGCTGGGCGCGGACTGCATGTATCTTGATATCAGCCATAAGCCAGCTGATTTTATTCTGGCGCACTTCCCCACTATCGCGGAGAAGTTGAAAACGCTGGGCATCGACCTGACCAAAGAGCCGATTCCGATCGTGCCGGCCGCACACTATACCTGCGGCGGCGTGATGGTGGATCACCACGGCAGAACCGATCTCAACGGGCTTTATGCCATTGGCGAAGTAAGCTATACCGGCTTACACGGCGCCAATCGTCTTGCCTCTAATTCGTTGTTGGAATGCCTGGTTTATGGCTGGTCGGCAGCGGAAGATATCACCGCGCATCTTCAGCATACGGCCGCCGTAGATAAGCTGCCCGCGTGGGATGAAAGCCGCGTCGACGATTCGGATGAGCAGGTTATTCTGCAGCATAACTGGCACGAGCTGCGGCTGTTTATGTGGGATTACGTTGGCATCGTCCGCACCACCAGACGGCTGGAGCGGGCGCTGCGCCGCATCAATCTGCTGCAGCAGGAGATTAACGAGTATTACGCCAATTTCCGCATTTCCAATAACCTGCTGGAGCTGCGTAATCTGGTGCAGGTCGCAGAGCTGATGGTGCGCTGCGCGATGGCGCGGAAAGAGAGTCGCGGCCTGCACTATACGCTGGATTATCCGCAGCAGCTTGAGGAAGCCAGGCCGACGATACTGACGCCCTGACTAGCGGAACAGATAGAAGTCGCGGGTCAGGCTGCAGTGCGCCTCGGAATAGCGCTGGTCCGGCCCGCGAATCGTCATGCGATCCAGAAACTCTTCCCCGGGGTGCGGCGAAAGCGCCAGCAGCACGCGATTCGGCGGTCGGCGGTCGTTATCGGCGATATCGGTACGAAATCTCAGGTGCCAGCCATGCTGTAACGCCAGCGTAAGCAGCCTGTCGCCTGCCGTCGTCGGCAACACCACGCAGAAGTAGCCGTCTTCGGTAATCAGCGATTCCGCGCAGTTCAGCAGCATATCGTGAGTCAGATCGGTGGTCGAACGGGCCGAAGCGCGCGCAGGCGTAGCGCAATCTGAACCGGGCGTAAAATAGGGCGGATTGCTGACGATTAGCGAGTAACGATGCTCGCAACGTTGCGTCCAGTGACGAATATCATCACGGTAAACGCTAATGCGGCTGGCCCACGGCGAAGCCGCGGCGTTTTCCTGCGCCTGCACCGCCGCCTGTTCGTCAAGCTCCACCGCATCCACGGCGACGCTTTCGCCGGTACGCTGCGCCAGCATCAACGCGATTAGCCCGCTGCCGGTGCCGATATCCAGCACTCGTTTCGCGTCCGCAACCGGCGCCCAGGCGCCCAGCAGCACGCCATCGGTGCCGACCTTCATAGCGCAGCGATCGTGAGCAACGAAGAATTGTTTAAAGGTAAAGCCGTCAGAGCGCAATACCGCTTTTTGTTGAGTCATTTAACCGACCTGAAAAGGAAACGGCGCTAGCATAGGACAATTAAGATGCAAGGAAAAGTCATTCATTACACACAAACAGATGAAGATCCTGCGCAAACTGTCTATAATCAGCGCCCCAAACTGAGGTAGACCATGACTGTAACCACTTTTTCCGAACTCGAACTTGATGAAAGCCTGCTGGACGCCCTGCAGGAAAAGGGCTTCACGCGCCCCACGGCAATCCAGGCCGCTGCGATCCCGCCTGCACTGGAGGGTCGCGACATTCTGGGTTCGGCACCAACAGGTACAGGCAAAACCGCGGCCTATCTGCTGCCCGCGCTCCAGCATCTGCTGGATTTCCCGCGCAAAAAGTCCGGTCCGCCGCGCATTCTGATCCTGACGCCAACTCGTGAACTGGCGATGCAGGTTGCCGATCATGCTCGTGAGCTGGCGAAAAATACGCATCTGGATATCGCGACCATTACCGGCGGCGTGGCTTATATGAACCATGCGGAAGTTTTCAGCGAGAACCAGGATGTGGTGGTCGCCACTACCGGTCGTCTGCTGCAGTATATTAAAGAAGAGAACTTCGACTGCCGCGCGGTAGAGACGCTGATTCTGGACGAAGCCGATCGCATGTTGGATATGGGCTTCGCGCAGGATATTGAAACCATTGCGGCGGAAACTCGCTGGCGCAAGCAAACGCTGCTCTTCTCCGCCACGCTGGAAGGCGAAGCGATTCAGGACTTTTCCGAGCGCCTGCTTAACGACCCGATCGAGATTGAATCCGATCCGGCGCGCCGCGAACGCAAAAAAATCCTGCAGTGGTACTACCGCGCCGACGACCTCAAGCATAAAACCGCCCTGCTGCTGCATCTGCTGAAACAGCCGGAAGTGACCCGTTCGGTGATTTTCGTGCGTAAGCGCGAGCGAGTGCACGAGCTTTGCGGCTGGCTGCGCGATGCCGGCATTAACAGCAGTTATCTGGAAGGCGAGCTGGAGCAGTTCAAGCGTAATGAAGCGATCAAACGCGTAGTGGATGGCCGTGTAAACGTGCTGGTCGCTACTGACGTGGCGGCGCGCGGCATTGATATTGACGATGTCAGCCATGTTTTCAACTTCGATCTGCCGCGCACTGCCGACATCTATCTGCACCGTATCGGCCGTACCGGACGCGCAGGTAAAAAAGGCGTGGCCATTTCGCTGGTTGAGGCACACGATCATCTGCTGCTGGGTAAGATCAGTCGCTATATCAACGAACCGCTTAAAGCGCGCGTGATTGACGAACTGCGTCCAACTACTCGTGCGCCAAGCGAAAAGCTGAGCGGCAAGCCGTCGAAGAAAACGCTGGCGAAGCGCAAAGAGAAGAAAGAGAAAGAGCAGGAAAAGCCGCGCGTGAAGAAGCGTCATCGTGATACGAAAAATATCGGCAAGCGTCGCAAGCCCAACGCCGCACCTAAAACCGATAGCGCTGAATAAACAGACCGCATAACAAAAAACCGCCTTTCACAAGGCGGTTTTTTTAGGCTTGAAGCCCGTTTTTTGCTGCTTTAGTTTATGTTTCTTCCTGAAAAGCTTTTTTTTGGCAAGCTCATTTTTTTAAACCTGGCTTATATTGCAGCTACATCTTATTTTTCAAAGAGATAATTGAAAAATTTCCCTGATGTCATTTTCAACGCCTGGCTAATTTACCAGACGTTTCGGGTTTGGTTACAGGCTTTCAGTAAAGGTACGCGCGATCACATCACGCTGCTGTTCTGGCGTCAGTGAAGCAAAACGTACCGCATAGCCGGAAACGCGAATCGTCAGCTGCGGATACTTCTCAGGATGCTTGACGGCATCTTCCAGCGTTTCACGACGCAGCACGTTCACATTCAGGTGCTGACCGCCTTCAACCCGAACCTGCGGTTTAACTTCCAGCGGGATCTCACGGTATTCAAACTCTCCCAGATCGCTGACCGGGACAATCTGATCTTCTTCGTAAGTTTCTTTCGCACAGACGCAGCGGGCTTCTTCTTTTTCGTTATCCAGCAGCCAGAAAGAGTTCAGCAGCGCTGGATCGTTTGCTTGAGTGATTTGGATTCCGGAAATCATTGTTGCCTCCCAGGCAGTTGGTGGCTGACGAAGCATCAGCGAAGAAATTTGATCTGTAGCGCTTTATATAGCAGCGTGAAGTGTCGATAGTTTTGATACAAATCAAAAATGTCACTGCTCGATAGATGTGCAGATTCTCAACTTAATGATTTATTTAAATTTAACCGGATAAAAAATTTAAATTTTTTTTGCAGGATTAAAATTTATTTTAAGTTTTACCCTGCTGCGATCCGCGCTAAGCTACGCGTTGAACCCCCAAAGGAGACGGATATGGGCAACGCGCTGACCTGGCATGACGTGCTGGCAGAGGAAAAAGAGAAACCCTACTTTATTGAAACGTTATCGATGGTGGCTAACGAACGGGCAGCCGGCAAAACCGTTTATCCGCCGCAAAAGGATGTGTTTAACGCTTTTCGCCTTACGGAGCTGGGCGACGTCAAAGTGGTGATCCTCGGTCAGGACCCCTATCACGGGCCAAACCAGGCGCACGGCCTCGCTTTTTCCGTTCTGCCTGGCGTGGCGGTGCCGCCTTCGCTGGTCAATATGTATAAAGAGCTGGAGGCCGATATTGCGGGCTTTAAACGTCCCAATCACGGTTTTCTGGAGAGCTGGGCGCGCCAGGGCGTGCTGCTGCTGAATACCGTATTGACGGTAGAAGCGGGCAAAGCGCATTCGCATGCCAGCTTTGGCTGGGAGACTTTTACCGATCGGGTAATTGCCGCGATTAATGAGAATCGCGAGAACGTGGTTTTTCTGCTGTGGGGTTCCCACGCGCAGAAGAAGGGCAGCATTATTGACCGCGAACGCCATCACGTTCTGAAAGCGCCCCATCCTTCCCCGCTGTCGGCACATCGCGGCTTTTTCGGCTGCGGTCACTTCTCGAAGACCAACGAGTGGCTGGAGCAGCACGACGAAAAGCCAGTGGACTGGACGCCGGTTCTGCCAGAGTAATTGCTGGCGGCAAAAGGCGAAAAAAAACCAGCCGGAGAGGCTGGTTTTTTTATGCCGCCAGGCTTTAGCCTTTGGCTTTCGCTACGGCAACCATAGCCGGGCGCAGCAGACGACCGTTCAGGGTATAGCCGCGCTGCATTACCATCAGCACGTGGTTAGGCGCGACCTCTTCCGACTCAATCATCGACATCGCCTGATGAATTTCCGGGTTGAACGGCACGTTAACGTCGCCAACCACTTCCACACCGAACTTGCGCACCGCGCCAAGCAGAGATTTCAGCGTCAGATCGATACCCTCGATCATCGCGGTCAGTTCAGTGTTTTCTTTATCGGCTACTTCCAGCGCGCGCTCCAGGCTGTCGATCACCGGCAGCAGCTCGTTGGCGAATTTTTCCAGCGCAAACTTGTGCGCCTTTTCCACATCCTGTTCGGTGCGGCGGCGAATGTTTTCGATTTCAGCCTGAGCACGCAGCTGCGCTTCACGCACGCCGCCCTGCGCCTGAGCCAGCTGGGCTTCCAGCTCCGCGATGCGCTCGTCACGCGGATCCACCACTTCTGCTGTCTCTGCGTCCTGGGTTGCCTGTTCCATCTCAATCTCGTCTGAGACTTGCTCGTTTGGTGTGTTCTGTTCTTTACTACTCATGAATTTCTCCGCGTTTGTGCACATTCATCTCGCTGGTTCGCTTATTATGGGGATCAGAATCGCGGTTTCAAGGGAACCGGTCACATTGTCTGAGGTAGTTTACCTCATGAGGAACGGCAGCATCATGAACAACCATTTTAACTGCATCGGTATTGTGGGCCATCCGCGCCATCCTACCGCGCTGACCACTCACGAGATGCTTTATCGCTGGCTGACGGCGAAAGGCTATCAGGTGATCATCGAGCAGCAGATCGCCCGCGAACTGAATCTGGATGATGTGGAAACCGGCACGCTGTCGGAGATTGGACAAAAGGCCGATCTGGCCGTGGTGGTCGGCGGCGACGGCAATATGCTGGGCGCGGCGCGCGTACTGGCCCGCTACGATATCAAGGTCATCGGCATCAACCGCGGCAATCTGGGTTTTCTGACCGATCTCGATCCCGATAATGCCCAGCAGCAGCTGGCCGACGTGCTGGAAGGCAAATACATTACGGAAAGCCGTTTTCTGCTGGAGGCGCAGGTTTGTCGTCAGGGCCGCGAGCCGCGCATTGGCACGGCTATAAATGAAGTAGTGCTGCATCCAGGTAAAGTGGCGCATATGATCGAGTTCGAGGTCTATATCGACGAGACGTTTGCCTTTTCGCAGCGCTCCGATGGCTTGATAATCTCGACGCCGACCGGTTCAACTGCCTACTCGCTCTCCGCCGGCGGCCCGATCCTTACCCCTTCGCTGGATGCCATCGCCATCGTGCCGATGTTCCCGCATACGCTCTCAGCCAGACCGCTGGTTATCAACAGCAACAGCACCATTCGCCTGCGCTTTTCCCATATGCGTAGCGACCTTGAAGTCAGCTGCGACAGCCAGATTGCGCTGCCGATACAGGAAGGCGAAGATGTGCTGATCCGTCGTAATGATGACCATCTGAACCTGATACATCCACAAAACTATAATTACTTCAATACGTTAAGCTCAAAACTCGGCTGGTCAAAAAAATTATTTTAAAATCCGCAGCCAGCCACTTTACTGGTTATGGAAGCTGTATATACTGTATGAAAAACCATATCTGTGTTTTCATACAGGAACGCTTTATATGCTGGCACAACTGACCATCAGTAATTTTGCGATTGTTCGTGAACTTGAGATCGATTTTCAGCGTGGCATGACCGCTATCACCGGCGAAACCGGCGCGGGCAAATCTATCGCCATTGATGCGCTGGGCCTTTGCCTGGGCGGTCGCGCGGAAGCCGATATGGTGCGTCAGGGCGCGAACCGCGCCGATATTTGTGCTCGCTTCTCTCTGAAAGATACGCCTTCCGCGCTGGCCTGGCTGGTGGAAAACCAGCTGGATGAAGGCAGCGAATGCCTGCTGCGCCGCGTGATCAGCAGCGATGGTCGCTCTCGCGGCTTTATCAATGGCACTTCTGTTCCGCTTTCTCAGCTGCGCGATCTCGGTCAGCTACTGATTCAGATCCACGGTCAGCACGCGCATCAGCTGCTGCTGAAACCGGAGCATCAGAAAACGCTGCTCGACGGCTATGCAGGCGAAACCGACCTGAAGCAGGCGATGGCGCAGAGCTATCGACAGTGGAATCAAAGCTGCCGCGTGCTGGCGCAGCATCAGCAGCTGTCACAGGAGCGTGAGGCGCGGCGCGAGCTGCTGCAGTATCAGCTGAAAGAGCTGAACGAATTCGCGCCGGTAGCGGGCGAGTATGAAAATATCGATGAAGAGTACAAACGTCTGGCGAACAGCGGCCAGCTGCTGTCAACCAGTCAGCAGGCCTTGATGCTGCTGGCGGATGGCGAACATACCACTTTGCAGAATCAGCTTTATACCGCGCAGCAGCTGTTGAGCGAACTGGTGGCGCTGGATGAAAAGCTAAACGGCGTCTGCGTGATGCTGGACGAAGCGGCTATTCAAATCAGCGAAGCCAGCGACGAACTGCGTCACTACTGCGAGCGTCTGGATCTCGACCCGAATCGTCTTTACGAGCTGGAACAGCGCCTGTCACGCTATATCTCGCTGGCGCGTAAACATCGTATCTCTCCGGAAGAGCTGGCGGGCTACCATCAGCAGCTGCTGGATGAGCAGGCACAGCTGGATCAGCAGGAGAGCAGTCAGGAAGAGCTGGCGCTGGCCGTGGCGAAACATCACCAGATTGCCATGCAGTGCGCCGAGCGGTTGCATCAGCGTCGTGAGCACTATGCGCAGGAGCTCAGCCAGCTGATTGGCGAAAGTATGCATGCGCTATCGATGCCGCATGGCCGCCTTGCTATCGATGTGCAGTTCAATCCGGATCATTTGACCGCGGAAGGCGCTGACCGTATTGAATTCCGCGTCACCACTAACCCGGGCCAGCCGCTGCAGCCGCTGTCTAAAGTCGCCTCCGGCGGCGAACTGTCACGTATCGCGCTGGCAATCCAGGTGATTACCGCGCGGAAGATGGATACGCCAGCGCTGATTTTCGATGAGGTGGACGTAGGGATCAGCGGCCCAACCGCGGCGGTCGTCGGTAAAATGCTGCGCCAGCTGGGTGAGTCTACTCAGGTGATGTGCGTAACGCACCTGCCGCAGGTAGCGGGCTGCGGCAATCAGCACTTCTTTGTCAGCAAGGAAACCGATGGCGAGATGACTGAAACCCATATGCAGCCGCTGGACAAGCGCGCGCGTCTGCAGGAACTGGCGCGTTTGCTGGGCGGCAGCGAGGTAACGCGCAATACGCTGGCTAACGCCAAAGAGCTTTTAGCGGCCTGAAACCGCACTTTTTTGGCATCCGGAGGTCATAAGCTTGTTCCGTAGAGGTTTCCAACTGCGGAAAGGTTTATTATCATCGACTTCTGACGCTGTGATCGAAGCGATAAACCGATACAGAAAACACATAGCCTGATGCCCAAGGTGTTGGCCCGAAAAGGAATAAAGATACTTATGCGCTGTAAAACGCTGACTGCTGCGGCGGTGGTTCTGCTGATGACGACCGCTGGATGTTCCACTCTGGGGCGAGTGGTTTACCGGCCAGACATCAACCAGGGCAACTACCTGGTTGCGAATGATGTTTCTAAACTCCATACCGGCATGACTCAACAGCAGGTGGCTTACACCCTGGGCACGCCGATGATGCGCGATCCTTTCGGAAGCAATGTCTGGTATTACGTATTCCGCCAGGAGCCGGGTCACGAGCCGGTGAAACAGCAGACGTTAACGCTGACTTTTGACAGTAACGGCGTGCTGACCAATATTGATAATAAGCCTCAGCTCTCTTCCAACAAGAGCTAGGTTCTGCCGTTCGCACGAAGGCTGAAACTCTGAGAGTGAAGTGCCGGGCAGCGGTAAAAAAAGATAAGGCGCACTGTGCGCCTTATTTTTTTGCTGCTTTCTCCGCTCGCTGGCGGCGCAGTTCTTTGGGATCGGCCAACAGCGGACGGTAAATTTCGATCCTGTCGCCGCTGTGCACTTCGTCATGCAGCTTAACCGGGCGACTGAAAATGCCGACTTTGTTGCTGGCGAGATCGATATCGTTGCGCAGCTCCAGCAGCCCGGAAGCCTTAATCGCCTGTTCGACAGTAGCGCCCTCTTCCACATTAACCGTATAAAGATACTGTTTTTCCGGAAGCGCGTAGACGACTTCTACCGCGATATCAGGCACTGTAAACCTCTTTTGCGCGTTTGGTAAAAGCCTGCACCATGCTGCTGGCCAGCTCTTTAAAGATGCGGCCAAACGCCATTTCGACCAACATATTGCTGAACTCAAACTCCAGGTTCAGCTCTACTTTACAGGCGTCTTCACTCAGTTCCGTAAACCGCCAGCCGCCGGTCAGCTTGCGAAAAGGCCCGTCAACCAGCTGCATATGAATGCTTTGATTATTAGTCAGCGTATTGCGCGTTACAAAAGTCTTACTGATCCCAGCTTTGGAAACATCTACCGACGCCGTCATCTGCTGTTCACTGGAATCCAGCACGCGACTGCCGGTACACCCTGGAAGGAACTCCGGATAGGCATCCACATCGTTTACCAATCGGAACATTTGCTCGGCACTGTAGGGCACCAGCGCAGAACGGCTAATCTGGGACATAACTTTTCCTGTTGTTCTTAAACGTTACAATAATAACATCGACAGCCTGTAAACAAAAATTCTCAGCCGCCAGCGTTCTGCTAAAATAGCGCTTTTCCCCGCGCTTGTTGTTACAGGGGATGCCATCATTCACCGCTTCATGTACACTAAGTTGCACTATGACAAAGAAAAAAGCACATAAACCCGGTTCTGCCACCATCGCCATGAACAAGCGGGCGCGCCACGAATACTTCATTGAGGAAGAGTTCGAAGCAGGTCTGTCGCTTCAGGGATGGGAAGTTAAATCGCTTCGCGCCGGTAAGGCCAATATCAGCGACAGCTATATCCTGCTGCGCGATGGCGAAGCTTATCTGTTCGGCTCCACGTTTCAGGCGCTGACCGTTGCCTCCTCGCACGTGGTTTGCGATCCAACCCGCAACCGCAAGCTGCTGCTGAAGCAGCGCGAGCTGGATTCCCTGTATGGACGCGTCAACCGTGAAGGTTATACGGTGGTTGCGCTGTCGCTGTACTGGAAAAACGCCTGGGCCAAACTGAAAATCGGCGTGGCGAAAGGGAAAAGAGAGCACGACAAGCGCGATGATATTAAAGATCGTGAGTGGAAATTAGACAAAGCGCGTATAATGAAACACGCAAATCGCTAAGCTACTGGCAAAGCGATAAGTTTTTCTGCTATACTGCGTAACAGTACTTGGGGCTGATTCTGGATTCGACGGGATTTGCGAAGCCCAAGGAGCATGCCGAGGGGCGGTTGGCCTCGTTAAAAGCCGCAAAAAAATAGTCGCAAACGACGAAAACTACGCCCTAGCAGCTTAATAACCTGCTAAGAGCCCTCTCTCCCTAGCCTCCGCTCTTAGGACGGGGAGCAAGAGAGGTCAAACCCAAAAGAGATCGCGTGGACGCCCTGCCTGGGGTTGAAGCGTTAAACCTAATCAGGCTAGTTTGTCAGTGGCGTGTCTGTCCGCAGCTGGCAGGTGAATGTAAAGACTGACTAAGCATGTAGTGCCGACGGTGTAGTAATTTCGGACGCGGGTTCAACTCCCGCCAGCTCCACCAAATTCTTCAGCGGCGATACCAGAATCGTCCGCTAAAGTCCTGAAAGCCCGCATGGCGCAAGCCCTGCGGGCTTTTTTGTGTCTGTAATGCTCTATGCTTCGTATCCCCCCTCCATGTATGTCCCCTCCATCCTGGCGGTAAACAACAACCTGATACGCTTCGGCGACCGCAGCGGCGGCGTGTCGCGACGCCGGGTAATCCTGCCTTTCCCGGACGTGATACCGGCCAACGAGCGCGACCCGCAGCTGCTGGAAAAGATTGCCGGGGGGCTGGCGGTTATCGTGGCGCCACCTTATGCAGCGCTTCACCCGCCCGGACGATGCCCGCGAGCTGCTGCAGGCGGAGCAGTCGTCAGAGGAGGCGCTGGAAATCAAGCGCAGCGCCGACCCGCTGGTCGACTTCTGCGGCTACCTGACGCCGCTGAGCACGCCGACCGGGCTGTTTATCGGCAACGCCAATATCCGGGCCATGAATCCACGTCGCTATCTCTATCACGCCTACCTGTCATTTATGGAGGCCAGAGGGCATCAGCACCCCATGAGCCTGACGGCGTTCGGCCAGGCGGTGCCGCAGACGCTGAAGGAATACGAGATAGAGCTGCTGAAGCGCAAGACGAAGAACGGTATCCAGACCAGCCTGGAGCTGAGCGAAGACTGCGAGGCCGACTGGCTGCCCCGTTGCGAGGCGTAAATATTAAAATAAATACCAAACTGGCTCCGGCCGGTTTGTGCCAAGAGCGGCCTCCAGCATTCCGCTTAACAGCGGTAACGAAGTAAAAATCCCATTACGCAGAACGGCTTTGTTGCCTGACAGAACTCAGTAAATAATGCTGGAGATAGTAAATGATATTTCAATCAGCTGTCAGCCTGAGAAGCATTACAGCAAAATAAAGGTATGAATGTTTTTTATCCTGTTCTATGTCCGGTAAAAATCCCTGCTTCGCAGTTGTCATTTTTGAATAAGCAGTTGTCATCTTCTGATGAGTTTTGGGGCCGATTTAGCACGACACTGGGGCATCTTTGTTAAAGAGGAACCCGGTATGTTAAAAAATCCTTCACTCAAGTATAAAGCGCATCCTCTTGTCAGTCTTACTGACAGGCAATGGCCGGATAACACGTTGACCCATCCACCGCGCTGGCTTTCTACGGATTTACGCGATGGTAATCAGTCGCTTGCTGAGCCCATGGACAACGCCCGGAAATTGAAATTTTGGGATCTTCTAATAGCTTGTGGTTTCCGTGAAATCGAGGTCGCGTTTCCCTCTGCTTCACAAACAGATTTTGATTTTGTGCGGGCGCTCATTGAAGGTAAACGCATTCCAAAAAATGTGAACATTCAGGTTTTAACTCAGGCAAGAGAGGATTTGATTAGGCGGACATTTGTATCATTGCAGGGAGTTCATCAGGCTACAGTTCATTTATATAATGCGACGGCGCCACTTTTCAGGGAAATTGTCTTTCGTCAGACACGTGATGAAATTGTTCAGCTTGCTATCGACGCGACCAGGCAAATCCGTCAATTATGCGATGAGACGCCGGAAACCGATTGGACATTTCAGTATTCCCCTGAAACGTTCTGCTTTACTGAGCCTGATTTTGCCCTTCAGATTTGTGAGGCCGTGGCAGAGGCCTGGGAACCGGATACGTCTCGTCCCATGATTATCAACCTACCTGCAACGGTTGAGGTCAGCATGCCTAATATTTACGCCGATCAGATAGAATATTTTTGCCGCCATTTTTCGCGCCGCCAGCAGGTTTGTATAAGCGTTCATCCACACAACGATCGTGGAACAGGAATTGCCTGTGCTGAGCTTGCACTATTGGCTGGCGCTGATCGCGTTGAAGGCTGCCTGTTTGGAAACGGAGAGCGTACTGGCAATGCTGATTTAGTGACGCTGGCGCTGAATCTTTATACGCAGGGCATCTCGCCCGGTCTCGACTTCAGCCAGATGAAAAAGGTGGTTGAAGTGGTGGAGGAATGCAATCAGCTGCCTGTTGCGCCGCGTCATCCCTACGCCGGCGAACTGGTTTTTACTGCTTTTTCCGGCTCCCATCAGGACGCAATCAAGAAAGGATTTGCTGCACGGCTGGGCACATCAGATTCTTTCTGGAAAATCCCCTATCTGCCGCTCGATCCGGCAGATATCGGTTGCAGCTATGAAGCGGTTATCCGTGTGAACAGCCAGTCAGGTAAAAGCGGCGCGGCCTGGCTACTCGAGCAAAATCATAACCTTATCCCGCCCCGCCCGCTTCAGCAGGCATTCAGCCTTCGTGTGCAAAAAGAGGCGGAACGTGGTGAGAAAGAATTGTCACAGATGGCTGTCTGGAACCTGTTTCGTCAGGCGTATGGCATTGTTGACGCACCACCACTTCGTTTAAAAGAGTATGTCTGCAACAATCAGCCTGACCAGCGTACAGTGCTTTCTGCTGAGCTCATATGCCATGGTAAAAAGCTGAGCCTGACGGGAGAGGGAAATGGTTTCCTTTCAGCGGCTCTTACAGCCCTTTGCCGGGAGGTAAAAACAGAGCTTGTAATAGTGAGTTATCAGGAGCATGCACTTGGTAAACGCAGCGACAGTCGCTCCGTCGCTTATGTGTGCTGCCAGGACCGCACAGGGAGGTGCGCATGGGGAGTCAGTATTGACAGTGACATTACCCGTGCCTCTCTGCAGGCTATGCTAAACGCTGCAGCGGATTTCGTCACTTGCTGAAGTAATCACTGGGCGTCATTCCCATTACCCGCCGGAACATAACGCTGAACGCGCCGGGACTGGCATAACCTGAATCCAGAGCTACCCGCGTTATTTGCTCGCCCTGCGCCAGGCGCGTCAGGGCGTGCAGAAGACGTGCTCGCCGAACCCACTCGCTGAACTGCATGCCAGTTTGCTGGTAAAAATGGCGGTTGAGCGTACGCCCGCTGGCGTTGATTTTTATGGCTGCCTGCTCAATTGACCAAGTCTCATGCGGTGCATCGCGAACGGCCTGGCATAGCCGTTTCAGTCGCTCAGAGACCGGCTCTGGCAGGTGAAACGGAAGCGTGTCCATAACGCGAACTTCATCAAGCATCAGTTCGTAAACACGTTCAGCCCGGCTTCCGGGCGTGTAGTCTTCAGGAAGCGTCAGCGCGCAGATAATCAGCTCCCGTAACAGGTCACTCACGCCAACAACCTGACAGATGACGGGCAGATCAGCCCGAGCCAGCGGCTCTACAAAAAGCACCCTCGCCTTGACATCCCCTGTGATATGAAGAGCATGTGGGATATTTGCCGGTATCCATACTCCGCGTGAAGGAGGGACTATCCACAATCCGTGCCGGGTCTCAACGCGAATAACACCACTCAGCGTATGAATAAGCTGAGCACAGTGGTGCGTATGCCAGTCTTCATAGTCGCCGTGCCTGTAGTCATGTGCATATGGAATAACTGACCGGCCTGAAAAATCAAAGTCGCTTTGTCTAGTCACTTAATAGATATCGCTCATTCTCTCATAAAGAGTCATTCTGACTCTCTTTCGACGCACAGCCTTTCATCGCCGCTTTCAGGCATCCTGTATTGAATGGCTTGCGATGTACCAGGCACATACCGCCTACCCGCTCACGACACTAACATTATTTGGACGCCGGACCCCTGCCTTATGATCGCCTATGTCCGCTTTTCGCTCAAAGCCGACTTGCAACGTAGATGAAAGGTTCCTTTCAGCCAAGCAGTGAAACTGGCCATCTTCCGCAGTGGACGAAAATCCATATATTGCCATCATAATTTTATGTCTGAAGGTGAATGGTGTTCACCTCGGGTGAAAAGTGGTGAAGAGTAACAATCTAAGTAACCACCAGATAACTTTATGATTTTTAGAGATAAAAAACAAAGATGAACAGGGTGAACACTTTTTCATAAAATCTTTTTTTTCTGAAGATAACCTGAGCATTTAGTTTCATGAAGTCTGAACTTATCCGCTATCGAAAAGTACAGACAAAACGGCATTGGTATACGCTTAGGTATACCAATCAAAGTTGAATTCATAAAATTCACACTAATACATTAACTTGAAGGAAAAATTCAGATTCCGCCGGCGCCCGCATGACGCAAGCCCTGCGGGCTTTTTGTGTCTGTAATTGTACTGTGCCTCGTTTATTCAGCTCCTGTCCCGACGGTAATTCTGCCAATGTACAACAACTCAATTCACCTCAGCGGCCGCAGTGGCGGTGTGTCGCGTCGGCGGGTTATTCTGCCGTTCCCGAAAGTGGTTCTGCTGAAAGAGCGCGATTTACAGCTGCTGGAGAAAATTACCGCTGGGCTGGCCGTTAACGTACCGTCATTTATGGAGGCAGAGGCCATCAGCACCCCCTGAGCCTGACCGCGTCAGGCCGAGCAGTGCCGCAGAAGCTGGAAGATTATGTGAGTGAGCTGCTGAAACGCAAAACAAAAAACAGCAGTGATTCAGGTTAAAAACAGACGTACCACGGTTTACCGCTCCCCCCTTCATCTGACCAGAAAAAAGCCCAGGCTTGATTCTGAAATTTTATGTCAGGGACGCTACAGGTCTTCATCAGGCGGCAACAAGTTCGCCTGCAGCTGCTCATAAACCTCTGATGACCAACACAAAAGTGCAATGATGCAGTTTCAGGCAAAGGGTTGTAAGCGGCAAAAGCCGGTTTACACCTAAATGGAAATGGTTAATATATAACCTTACTAACAAACTAACTTGTAGTAATTTTCCCTGTAGGTTGGGCTAACCAGTAAGCAAGGATAAAAAAGTATGGATACTGTCGAAGAACTAAATGGTACCTATTTTTATAAAGGAATCTGCAACATTTCTGCAGGTGAATTATTTTTTTGGATACTGCTTGATGAAATTTCCCAACAAATGGGAGGCATTGGTGATTTGAGCGCTATGGCGCTAATCATATTGGGACAGCCAGACCTGAGTACGCGCCAAAAAATGCAAACTGCAACCGTAGGCACTTCGGTCGCTTCTGTCTTTGCAAGGCGATATTTAGATATAGAACTTCCCTTCAGGCTACCGACAATTACAAATAAAAGCATCACCTACTTAAAACCTATGATGGTAAATAACTTAGGTAAATTTGTTGGTCGCGCTGTCCCGGTTGTGGGTTGGGTTCTTTTAGCGAACGATCTGGCTTCAATATCTTTCAGAGCAACATGCCGCTATAACAGAATAGCAAGAGGTAAGGATAAAATATGGTAACTAATGAGGAAGTCCTGACATTCTTTCGAAATAAGCTTCCAGAACAAGCTACGTTAATGTTTAAATCGATCCCTCTGCAAATGGATGATATATTACAAGAATATTGCGACTCAGACGATATTATATATGCAATTAACGATGCAGTTGAACATTTCAATATAGACTCATCAGGACTTAATCTTGATAATTATTTCCCCTGGTATACCGAGCCTTTTTTTAGACGGTGGTTCACAAAAGAACCTCCACAACAAATAAGCAAACCTCTGACTGTCAGGATGTTCGCTGAATCAGCAAAAGCCGGTCACTGGCTTTACGACTAACTCCATCACTGATGCCGTTTAACCCTCGCTTTCGGCTTTGCTAAACCAGTGAACACCAGGAAAAATGGCCGTTTCCTGGATAACTGCACCAGCCCGAGCTTCCCGCATTGCCTTCGTCCCTTCCGGCTTTGCCCTACACGCCCTGCTTATTTCTTCACCTTTTGTTTCATTTTTTCAGCCTAAGAGACGCGATAGAGAGGCAATCCTGCCTGAGTCCGCTACGCTGAAAATACAGTTTATTCCTAAGGCAGGGTTTAAAAAGCCGTGCCATGCTTAACTACACAATGGATCAATAACGTTTGGTGAGGATATTATGAAAAAAACGATCATCGCACTTTCCGCTCTTCTGCTGGCTTCTCCTGTTTTTGCTGCCACACACGCAACGGACGACACCGTAGCCGCCGCTAACGAAGGCGCCAACACGGCTAAAGAAAAGCTGCATCATGCGCAGAACGAAGGTAAAGAGCTGAAGCTTAAGTCCGAGCACGCGGCGGAAGGCAAAAGCCACAGCACCACCAGCAAAATGAGTGAAGGCACGCAAAAAGCGTGGCACAACACTAAAGAAGGTACGGAAAAAGGATGGGACGCCACCAAAGAAGGCACCCAGAAAGGCTGGAACAAGACCAAAGAAGGCGCCAGCGATCTGAAGAAGAAAGTTACTGAGTAAGAGTCCGTTCTGATTCAGCTAAAGGCCGCTTTTGCGGCCTTTTTGCTGTCCGATTTTCAGTACAGCACATCCAGACTACTCACTCAAACGCCGTTTATCGGCTAATACTCGCATTTAGCGCGTCGACAGAGGTTTGCAGGCCAGCCTCAACGCTCATGGTTAAATCCTCCATCTCCAGCGAAACGTAGCCGTCATAGCCCGTCATGCGCAGCACCGAGAAAAACGCTTTCCACCACTGCAAATCCTGGCCGCAGCCGACCGCGACATAGTTCCAGGTTCTGGATTTGGTTTCCGTTACCGGCTGCGTCTCCAGCAGGCCGTCAATCTCCACCAGACCGCGCTCAATGCGCGCGTCTTTGCCGTGTACGTGAAAGACAGCGCCCTCCAGCTTTCTGGCGGCAGCGATCGGATCGGCGCCTATGGCGATCAGATGCGAAGGATCAAGATTGATCCCTATTATCTCATCCACGGCGTTGCGTAGCTTAAGCAGCGTGGACGGGTTATAGACCAGCTGGCTCGGGAACTCCTCGATAGCGATTTTTTCTATCCCGTGCTGTTTTGCGTGTTGCACAAACTTTTTCCACCAGGGAATAGCGACGTCATCCCACTGATATCGCAATACCTCTGGCATATAGTCGGGCCAGGAGACGGTCGAGGTTATCCAGTTAGGAATAGTGTCTTCCGCACAGCCGCCCGGCAGACCGCTCATCATCACAATTTTCTTTACTCCCAGCTTGCCTGCGAGCTCAACCGTTTTATAGCTGCTGAGCGTGTGCTTTTCGCCCAGCTCGCCGGGCGCCAGCGGATTACCGGAGCAGTTCAGCGCCACAAGAGTCATCTCGCGCTTCTCCAGCTCCTGTCGAAAGGCGCTCAGCTTCTCCGCAGAAGCCAGCAGCTCGTCGGTTTTTACATGCGGACAGGGCGACCAGCCGCCAGCCGTCATCTCAACGCCATTGATACCATAACTTTTGACCCGATCCAGCATCTCCGCATAAGGCAGGTTAGCCAGCACGTCCGTACAAAGTGCGAGTTTCATGGTTGATCCTTAAATGATTATTGGGCCTGCAAAGCGTCTACCTGGCGACGGCTTCAATATTCGGCCTGCTCAAATAGCCTGATAAAATCGCTTTTGCTGGCGGCCTGCGCCAGCAGCGTGCTTTTCCACTCGTCGCCCAGCAGGTCGGCGATATCGGCGATGACCTGAAGATGCTCGTTTTCCTTTGCCGCGACCGCCACCACGATAAAGGCGACCTTGCCCTTGCCCCAGCTAACGCCCTGCGGAAACTGGAAAACCTGAAAGCCGGTTTTAATGACTAAATCAGTCGCTTCTCTGGCGCAGTGCGGCAAAGCGATGCCCGCGCCCAGGTAAGTCGACACGCTGTTTTCCCGCGCCAGCATGGCCGTAAAGAAGCCGTTCTTAACGTAGCCGCCCTGCTCTAACGCCGCGGCCGCCTGGCGGATCGCCTCTTGCTTCGTCGAGGCCTGGCAGTGAAGGAAAAGATTTTCCTGCGAAAGTTGCAGCATAGTCAGCTCCTGTTACGGCTGGCGATAGAGCGCCGGGCAAGGCGGCACCGTTACCTCATGCTTTTGCCCATCCTTTAACGAGGCGAGGCCCGCATCGCACACCAGCGCGACGACATAGCCATCCCAGGAAGAGGGGCCGCTCATCGCTTTGCCGTTGCTGATATTGTCGATAAAGTTCTGTACCTCGCGATCGTAAGCGGTCGCAAAGCGCTCCATACAGGTTTTGGCGATATGCCGCCCAACACCGCTGGCGGAGCGCGTAACGTTCAGCGCCTGTTCGGTCAGGCTGGCGATGGCGTTTTCGCCAACAACCTCACAGCAGATGTCGTAGCCATAGTTGCAGTTCACAAACAGCTCGTCGTCGATGCGCACGCCCGATTCCGTTTCAAAAATCACGATTAGCGGATCCTGTAAATGCGGCAGCGCGCGACTGGTTTTCTTACGCGGCTTATCGACACGCACCGAGACAATATTTTCATCAAGCAGATAGCGGATAACATCGATTTCATGCGTCGCCGAATCGTTTATCGCCATCTCCAGCGTGTAGCTTTCCGGCACCGAGGGATTACGGTGCGCGCAGTGCAGCAGCAGGATCTCGCCCAGCTCGCCGGAATCGATGCCCTGCTTCAGCGCGATGTAGCCGGGATCGAAGCGGCGCATAAAGCCCAGCTGCAGCAGTCTTTTACCGTAGGCGGTTTCCGCTTCGATAATCTCTTTGGATTCCGCAGCGGTCGGCGTCAGCGGTTTTTCGCAGAACACCGGCTTGCCCGCTTTGATGGCCGCCAGAATCTGCTCTTTGTGCACGGGGCCAATCGAGCAGATAAAAATGGCGTCCACGCTATCGGAGTGAATCATTTCGATGGCGTCGTAAAACGCTTCGGCCTGGTACTGCCGCGCCAGCGTATCCGCCACGCCGCTGTTGATATCGCATACCGCCGTCACTCTGGCGTTCTTAATCACCGAACTGAAGCGCTGCAGATGGTCGCGGCCGATCATGCCCAAACCAATTAACCCGATATTTACTGGCATTGCCTTTACCTCACTGTTAGAAGCGGAATTTATTCTCAATCTGTTCCAGGGTCAGCCCGCGCGTTTCGGGCAAAAATTTCATCAGCAGGAGCAGCATGACGATATTGCTCGCCGCGAAGAAACCGAAGGTCATGCTGCCGCCGTAGTGGTTAAGCAGCAGCGGAAAGAGGGACTGAATGACAAAGTCGAAGATCCACAGGCCGAACACGGCGATGCCCATGCCCAGGCCGCGTATCCGCAGCGGGTAAATTTCCGACAACATCAGCCAGAATACCGGCGCGATCCAGCCCTGCATAAAAACCAGAAACAGCAGCATCAGACCGAGGATGATGTAACTCGCGCCCGCAAAATTGGCGTGCAGGCTCTCGACGCCGTTCAGGGTTTCGCTATGAAAGAAAAGCTTAAAAGAGAGGCCGATCAGCATCAGACTGAGCGTGACGCCCGCCTGCCCGGTAAAAAAGATTTTCCGACGCGAGTGTTTACCAATCAGCACCATGCCCAGCAGCGTCGCCAGAATGGAAACCACGCCGTTGGCCACCGCGCCCGTTACCGCCGCCGCATCGCCCAGTCCTGTGGATTTCAGCACCGTCGGCGCGTAGTACATAATGGTGTTAACTCCCGTCACGCGGGTCGCCAGCACGATCATCAAACCGATCAGGATGAGCTGGATAACCCAGGGCTTTTTCAGCTCGGCGAAGATATTCAGCTGGACCTTATCAAGCTGAATAACGCGCTGGATCTCTTTGATTTCGCGATCCACCTCTTCCGGCGAGCGAATCGTGCGCAGCACTTTCACTGCTTCCTCGGTTTCACCGCGCCGCATCAAAAAACGTGGCGATTCGGGCATCAACAGCATCCCAATCCACAGCAGCGCGCCGGGAATGGCCGGAATAGCCAGCATAATGCGCCAGCTATGCGACAGCTCAGGATAGAAGTTAACGATACCGGCATTGACCGTGTAGGCCAGAAACTGGCCGGTGACGATCATCAGTTCATTGACCGTTACCAGGCGTTCACGCCGCTCAGGCCGGGCCAGTTCAGAGATATAAACCGGCACGGTGACCGAAGCGCAGCCAACCGCCAGGCCAAGCACAAAGCGGGCCACTATCATCGAAGGCACATCCCAGGCGAAAGCGGTGCCCAGCGCGCCAAGGATAAATATCGCCGCCACCCACAGCAGGTTTTTACGCCTGCCCTGCTTGTCCGACAAATAACCGCCAAACAGCGATCCCAGCGCCGCGCCGAACAGCAGAAACGAGGTAATCAGCCCTTCCTGCGTCGGCGTTAAATTAAGATCGTATTTCATAAAAATCAGCGCGCCGGAAATAACGCCGGTGTCGTAACCAAAGCATAATCCGCCAATAGTAGAAACCAGCGTAATAAAGCGCATGCGGTCGGGCTTTTGCAGATGAATTCTCAACATAAGGTTTTCCGTCTGGTTTAAAGGGTTAGACCAAAACAGCACTTTGCATTTTCTTTAAGTCTTTTTGCCGTCGCTTTTCCGCGATTAATCGTTGCACCATCGGCAGCGAATAAGCGAAAGGGTATACCGGATTGAAAAAAATTAGCCATCAGGAATGATAATGAAATATTCACACCGTGCTGAAGATCAATATTCCGTAGGAAATTCCCACTGGCAGGTGACCGCAATCACAAACTGATTTTCCTGCGTTGACTTGGCAAGAATAGAGATATTTTTACAGCATCCTTTACTGTTATTCGCAGCCCTGGTAAGCGGCTAATAACCGCCTTAATCGGGTGAAACGGTAATAAGCTCCCGATGTTTTCCCTTTGCGCTGAGCAGCACGCCTGTTGTTATTTTGATGATATTTCCCCGTCAGCTTCTACAATTCGCAAAAACCTTAATTGGCAAAGGGATATTTGTTGCCTGACGCGGTACTTAAATGCCGAACTGTTTATTTCACCGCAGGCCAATAACGTCAGTAACTAAAGCGTGATGACGATCATATTTTTAAGCCATAGCCGGACAGGCAAAGCAAAAATAGCGAGATGTCTGCGGCACAAAAGCAGGCAGAGTGTTATTAATCAATGGGTTAATTTGTACTGAAAAAACAATTTTGATGACTACTTCCCGCCAACGGGATGCAAGAATAGCGAAGAACCTACCGGAGGGCCGATGCTGACATTTTGCCTCAACGAAAATCCCGCCACAGGCGGTTTTGAAAACGGCACCCGCCCACGGCTGCTGTTTGTGTGTAAAGCCGACGGCATCGGTGCCGCCACGCCGCGCGTGATGCACTGTCACGAAGAGCGTTTCGAGCTGATGTTTGTTATGCAGGGCAGCGGCAGCTGGCATATCGATGGCCGTCAGTACCAGGCGAAACGGGGCGATCTGCTGCTGTTTAACGCGGGCGTGCTGCATGATGAATGTCCGCACGCTTCGGAAGACCTTATGCTTTTTAGCTGCGGCGTGGATGGCATGAAAATTAGCGGGCTGCCGCTGAATCATTTAACGCCGCGCGGCCAGACGGCTGTGATGGCGAGCGGCAGTTATTACGCGGAGATTGGCCAGCTTTTTTCGCAAATCTGGCAGCACATTAACAGCAAAACGCTTTTCGCCAGCGAAATCAGCCACGTTTTATTGCAGGCTTTGCTACTGATTTGCCGCACGCTCTGGACGGAAAAAAGCGAAACAGATAAAAGCAGCATACATGCCGTAGGCCAGCGTATTAAACAATTTATTGATGAGCGTTATACCGAAAGCCTTGATTTCCGATCTATTACCGCAGAGCTGAATATGAATCGCTTTTATCTGGCGCATAAATTTAAGGCTTATTCCGGTTATTCGCCTAAACAGTATCAAACCCGGCGTCGGATTGGCGAAGCGCAGTCTTTATTGCTCAGTACCGATATGGGCGTAACGGAAGTGGCTAACGCCGTGGGCTATGACAACGTTAATAATTTTCACCGTATCTTTCATAACCTGGTCGGCATTCCGCCCGCTCGCTATAAAAGATTCTGGCTAACCGGCGAACTTAAAACCTCGCAGACTGAGCCAAAGCGTGCCTGAATGGCGCCCTTTTCTTAAGTTCTTAAGGTTTTCCTAACCTTCGACTGGCACTCTGAAGCCCTCTTTTTTCTGCTTCGGATTGCAGGTATGTCGTTGATGAAGCTTAAAAGTGTGTCGCTGAGCCGGCACCTTTTTCTGATCCTCTTCTCGCTTTATATAGCTTTGTTTCTTAATCTTGCCTTTTATCGCCAGGTGCTGGCCGGCATGCCGCTGGATAATCTGCATAGCGTACTGGTGTTTCTCTCTATGCCGGTGGTCGCTTTCAGCGCGATCAATATCGTCCTGACGCTGGCCTCGTTTTTCTGGCTGGACAGGCTGCTGATCGCGCTGTTCGTGCTGGTTTCCGCCGCCGTGCAGTACTTTATCTGGAACTACAATATCGTTCTCGACCGCTCGATGATTGTGAACATGCTGGATACCACCGCGTCGGAATCTTTTGCCCTGATGACGCCGCAGTTGATTATCAACCTGCTGGTGTTTGGCGTTTTCGCTGCTGCTCTGGCGTTCTGGCTGCGGTTCAAAAAGCCGTCGAGCCTGCTGAGCAGCGTGGCGCCGCGTGCTATTAGCCTGGCTGGCTCCGCTTTGCTGATCCTGCTGGTGGCGCTGCTCTTCTATAAAGATTACGCCTCGCTGTTTCGCAATAATAAAGAGCTGGTGAAGTCGCTGAGTCCGTCCAACAGCATCGCCGCCACGCTTTCCTGGTATAAGCACAACCAGATGGCCAATCTGCCGCTGGTGAAAATGGGCGAAGACGCGCATCAAAGTCCGCAAATGCTAAACGGCGCGAAAAAAAGCCTGACAATTATCGTGCTGGGTGAAACCTCGCGCGCGGCGGACTTCTCGCTTTCCGGCTATCCGCGCCAGACCAATCCGCTGCTGGCGAAAGACGACGTCGTCTATTTCCCGCACACGGCTTCCTGCGGCACCGCCACGGCAATTTCGGTGCCCTGCATGTTCTCGGGGATGCCACGCGCGCATTATGACGACGTGCTCGCCAGCCACCGTGAAGGGCTGTTGGATATCGTGCAGCGCGCCGGCCTCAGCGTGTTGTGGAACGAAAACGACGGCGGCTGTAAAGGCGCCTGCGACCGGGTGCCGCATCAGGATATGACGCAGCTTAATCTGCCGGGAGAGTGCATCAATGGCGAATGCTATGACGAAGTGCTGTTTCACGGGCTGGATGACTATATCAATCAGCTGAAAGGCAACGGCATTATCGTGCTGCACACTATCGGCAGCCACGGCCCGACCTACTACAATCGCTATCCGGCGCGCTTCCGACAGTTTACGCCGACCTGCGACACCAATCAGATTCAGGATTGCTCCAGAGAGCAGTTGGTTAACACCTATGACAATACGCTGCTCTATGTCGATTACATCGTGGATAAAGCGATTACTGTATTAAAATCACATCAGGATCGTTTTACCACCAGCCTGGTTTACCTTTCCGATCACGGCGAATCGCTGGGGGAAAACGGCGTCTATCTGCACGGTATGCCTTACGCGATAGCGCCCGAAGCGCAGAAGCATGTGCCGATGGTGATTTGGCTGTCGCCTGATTATCAGCAGCGCCACGCGGTGGATATGGGCTGCATGAGCAAGCTGACGGAAAATCAGTGGTCGCAGGATAATCTTTTTTCAACGGTACTGGGACTAACCGGCACGCAGACGCATAGCTATGTGCCTGGCGACGATATCCTGACCGCTTGTCGGAGTAAAAACAGGTGAAAATTCTGGTAGTGGAAGATGACGCCCTGCTGCTGCAGGGCCTGGTGATGGCGCTGGAAGGCGAAGGCTACGTCTGCGACGGCGTCGCCACCAGCCGTGACGCGGAAGCCGCTCTGGCGAGCGGTCTTTATAGCCTGCTGATCCTCGATCTGGGCCTGCCGGACGAGGATGGTCTGCGCCTTTTGCTGCGCCTGCGCCGCCAGAAGAAAATGTATCCGGTGCTGATCCTTACCGCGCGCGATACCGTAGGTGACAAAATCACCGGGCTGGATGCGGGCGCGGACGACTATCTGATCAAGCCCTTCGCGCTGGACGAACTGCTGGCGCGCATCCGGGCGCTGATCCGCCGCGACGTCAATCAGGGCGACAGCCGACTCACTTTCGGCCAGCTGTCGCTGGATATGACTCATCGCCAGATCCACCTGGCCGACCGGCTGCTGGAGCTGACGCCGAAGGAGTACGCTATCCTGTCGCGGCTGATGCTCAAGGCCGGGCAGCCGGTGCATCGCGAGATCCTCTATAACGATATCTACAATTGGGAAACGGAACCGTCCACCAATACGCTTGAGGTGCATATTCACAACCTGCGCGACAAAATCGGCAGAGCGGCGATCCGTACCGTGCGCGGTTTTGGTTACGCCCTGATTAAATCCGAGGCTGAATGATCCCTTCTTTTTTCCGGCAGCAGAACAACACGCTGCGCTTTCGCCTGCTGGTGGCGGTAGGCCTGATCCTGCTGCTTTGTCAGATTATCAGCGTGGCGTGGCTATGGCATGAGAGCAAAGAGCAGATCCAGCTGTTAGTGGAAGCGGAGCTGCAAAACCGCGATCTGCATAAGCCTGTGGAAAAGGAGATTCATGAAGCGGTCGCCAGCCTGGCCGTGCCGAGCCTGATTATGATTACGCTCGCCCTGCTGCTCTGTTTTCAGCTGGTTAAGTGGATTACGCGACCGCTCTCTGAACTGCAGCAGCAGCTGGAAAACCGCAGCGAAGACAATCTGGATCCCATCAACATCGCCAGTTCGGTGCGGGAAGTAGATGCGGTTACGCTGGCGGTGAACCAGCTGGTGGCGCGTCTCACCACGGGTCTGGAGCGCGAGCGGCTGTTTACCGCCGACGTCGCGCATGAGCTGCGCACGCCGCTGGCCGGGCTGCGGTTGCATCTGGAGCTGCTGGAGAAAAAGCACGAGATTAACGTTCGTCCGCTTATCCAGCGTCTGGATCAGATGACCAACAGCGTGGCGCAGCTGCTGCAGCTCGCCCGCGTCGGGCAGTCTTTTACCGCGGGCAACTACCAGCAGGTTTCGCTGGTCAAGGATGTGGTGGCGCCGATGCAGTCGGAGATGCAGTCTATGCTGCAGCAGCGCGAGCAAACGCTTGAGCTTGCCATAACGGACGAGGCGACCGTGCGTGGAGACGCGACGCTGCTGCAGGTGCTGTTGCGGAATCTGTTGGAGAACGCGCATCGCTACAGCCCTGTCGGAACGGTGATTACCGTTCGCGTCGAAACCGCTGCCGGCCTGGTGCTGGCTGTAGAAGATCAGGGGCCGGGCATTGATGAGAGCAAAAGCGGCGAGCTGAGCCGCGCCTTTGTGCGTATGGACAGCCGCTACGGCGGCATCGGGCTGGGGCTAAGCATCGTCAGCCGCATCGCGCAGCTACACAAGGCGCAGTTCTTTCTGGAGAACCGACGGCGCGCTTCAGGCTGTCGGGCTTCGGTAAAATTTACTTAGCAACAGTTTCAGGCGGTGAACCAGATCCGCAGAAAAGTCAGGACGACAACGACGCTGAAAATCACGGCGGTATATTCACTCATCGGGCGGACGCGCTGCTGTTTCATGGGGCTCTCCTCAGGTTGATAAAGAGAGTTTCCAGGATAAATATTAAGGCAACATTAAGCCTCGCCCAAAAGCCGACATCATTTTCGGGTCAGGCGCCAATGGGTTGATAGCCCTGCCATTCCGGCCGAAAAGGTTCGCCTGCGGCCGATGGCGTCAGATGAATATAGAGATCGCCGATCTTATCCAGCAGCAGACAGTCATCCACATCCGCCAGGTTGTCTTTATGCTGGTGCAGCGCGCCTTTCAGCAGCGAAGCCAGCCCTTTGGCTTTGGCTTCTTTAACGCTTTTCGCCACAAAGAGATCGAAGGCATGCAGCTCGGCCAGCGAAGAAGGATGATAGGCGCCGGCGTTGACGAAAAAGAGCCTGTTTTTATCCTGCGGCGGCGTAGCGGAAAGCGTAACGGCGTAACCATCCGCCCAGGTAATCCGCGCATAGCCGTCGATATGGATCTTATCCGCATCACCAAACCATGCCTCGCGCAGCGCTGGCCACGCCTCTTCCGGCTTATTGGCCGCGACAAACTGTATATCGTGCACTTCGATATTAGACTTTCCGGCATTGCCGCCGACGTAAAACATAAATAGCTGCATTGTGGCTCCCCTGTGACAACAAAACCGCGATCGTACTGGTTTCCATCCGATATATAAATATTTACATATCGGTAATGGTTTACGTGTTCGCTGGCTCGTACCAACCGATAAAATGTGAGGCCTTTCGCAACGATTCGCCGCCACAGAAGTGAGAACCGCAGCGATCGGTTCTGCCTGCGCTGGCTATTAAATAGTGACTATAAACTGCGCTAATTACTCGCTTTTATATAAGTAAATCTTATTGCTACGCGATACGCCTGCAGCGGTTAATCCTGTCATCACCTTTCCAGTTGCGCTTTAATTTTTTCCCTTTTAACAAGCAAACGTTTACCTGGCGTTAAAATGGACTTTTCCCGGCAGACAAGCAAGCATGTGTTTAAGTTCCCGCCATATAGTGATCTGCATCACACTTTAATTAAAGTGAAATGAAACAGAGTTTGACAACTGTGAGCAATCTCTATTTCCTTAAGCGCGGATGACGGCACACTTCTCCGGCATTCGAGATGGGTGTTTTCGGTATTGAAACCGCCTTCCTGTTCCGTTCCGGATAATGACGATAAGACCATCGCGCGGGCTGCAGAAAATGGTCGATAAGCATGTGGTAATATAATGAAATATAAATCTCTGATGGCTGGCGCGCTGATGGCGCTCTCTTATGGCGCAGTGGCGGCTCCTGAGCAGCCGCAGTACGTTTCCGACTGGTGGCACCAGAGCGTTAACGTAGTAGGCAGCACCCATACTCGCTTCGGGCCGCAGTTTAATAACGACGTCTACCTGGAATATGAAGCCTTCGCGAAAAAAGACTGGTTCGATTTTTACGGCTATCTGGATCTGACCAACTTTTTCGGCGTCGGCAACTCTAACGCCAACGGCATTTTCGACCACGGCTCGCCGATGTTTATGGAGATTGAACCGCGCTTCTCCATCGATAAGCTGACCAATACCGACCTCAGCTTCGGCCCGTTCAAAGAGTGGTATTTCGCCAACAACTATATCTACGATATGGGCCGCAACAGCGACAATCGCCAGAATACCTGGTATATGGGTCTGGGCACCGATATCGACACCCATTCGCCGGTCAACCTGTCGCTAAACGTTTACGCCAAATATCAGTGGGAAAACTACGGTGCGGCTAACGAAAACAGCTGGGACGGCTATCGCTTCAAGGTGAAATATTTCGTGCCGATCTCTTCGCTGTGGGGCGGCAAGCTGAGCTATATCGGCTTCACCAACTTCGACTGGGGCTCCGATCTGCGCGACAAGAGCGACGCTTCCCGCACCAGCAACTCTATCGCTTCCAGCCACGTGCTGTCGCTGGTTTACGATCACTGGCACTACTCCTTCGTGGCGCGTTATTTCCATAACGGCGGCCAGTGGGCTGACGGCCAGGAGCTGAACTTCGGCAACGGCAATTTCGAAGTGAAATCCACCGGCTGGGGCTACTACGCAGTAGTCGGCTACAACTTCTGATCCGCCGCGCGTCGCCGGCTACGCTGGCGGCGCCGTTTTCCTGCCTTTTTCCCGCCGCAAAACCTATACTGTTTCTGGCAATATCGCCCTGATTAACAGGATAATTTATGTCTGCCGAACAGACGGTAAAACTGCGTCCGCTGGAGCGCGAAGATCTGCACTTTGTGCATCAGCTGGATAACAACGCCAGCGTGATGCGCTACTGGTTTGAAGAGCCTTACGAGGCTTTTGTCGAGCTCTCCGATCTCTATGACAAGCATATCCATGACCAGAGCGAGCGGCGTTTTGTGGTGGAGTATGATGGCGAGAAAGCGGGACTGGTGGAGCTGGTCGAGATCAACCATATTCATCGCCGCGCGGAGTTTCAGATTATTATCGCGCCCGGTCATCAGGGCAAAGGTTTAGCCAGCAAGGCGGCGCTGCTGGCGATGGAGTACGGCTTCTCCGTGCTGAATCTTTATAAGCTCTATCTCATCGTCGATAAAGAGAATAAAAAAGCGATCCATATCTACAGCAAGCTGGGCTTTGAGATTGAAGGCGAGCTGATCCACGAATTTTTTATCAACGGCGAATACCGCAACACGATTCGCATGTGCATTTTCCAGCATCAGTATCTGGAAAAGCACAGGCCGCCGCACTCAATGGTGAAGCCGACGGCTCAGTAGATAACAGGCGGCCCGCGCGGGCCGCTGCGTTCTCTGTCAGCTGCGCGCGCCGACAGGATTCATAATGATCCGCGCCGGCGGCTCGTCAATGTGATACATACCGCCGTTGAACGGGTCGACCAGCAGCCAGCCGGGGAAGCCGCCGAGCGGAATATTGCCCAGCAGATACCAGAGGTTGGCCTTTTCGTTCAGCGGAATGGTCTGCGGCACAAAGCCGGGCTGTTCCAGCATCAACAGAAATTTTTTCTTGCCGAAATAGCTGCCGTCGGATTTGGCCAGCGTCACGGTTTTCGGCGTGTAGCCCTCCGCCACTGCCCTGCCCGTTTCATCCTGCACCACGAATTTCGCGCCCTGCGGCCAGCTCTGGATAGAGATATCCTGGGTTTTGTCGCCCACGATGGTCGCGCATCCGCTGAGCAGCCACGCCGAGGCCAGCGCCAGTAAAATGAGTCTCATAAACTTTCCCGACAGGTTAAAAAATAAGAATAGTTCAGGCGGCTTCGATAAGTTGCGCCCGACAGCGCGGGCGGAGTTATAAAGCTCTGAAGAGGTTATCGGCAGCGTTGTGCGATAGCTTTAATGTCGGCGGGCGTGGTGCGGCAGCAGCCGCCAATCAGTTTCGCGCCAGCGGCCTGCCATTCGGCAAGGTTGTCCGCCAGCGTGCAGGTTGCGGCGTCGCTGTGCCAGCTTTTGCTGGCGGCGTCATACTGCTCGCCGGAATTGGGATAGACCACCAGCGGCTTCGCGCTCAGGGCGGAAAACACCTGCAGCGCGGCCGTCACCTTATCCAGCGCGATGCAGTTGATGCCCAGCGCCACTACCTGCGGCTTGTCTTCCAGAAAAGCGAGCAGATCGGCCAGCGGCGTGCCGTCGCTCAGATGATGGCTGTCGCGCAGCGTAAAGGAGAACCAGGCTGGCGTCGCCGGGAACTCCTCCAGCAAAGCCACCAGCGCTTTGACTTCCGCAAAGGAAGGCAGCGTTTCGCAGGCCAGCATATCCGCGCCAGCGGCCACCAGCGCCCGCACGCGCGGCCGGTGAAAAGCCATCATCTCCGCCTGCGGCAGCGCGTAGTCGCCGCGATACTCGGAACCGTCCGCCAGGAACGCGCCGTAAGGGCCGACGGAGCCGGCAACCAGCAGCGGCGCGGCCTGGGGCGCTTCCGCCAGATAGTCGGCTCTGGCCTGCGCCGCCAGCGCCACGCTGCGGGCAATCAGCGCCAGCGAAGCCGTTTCATCCAGCCCGCGTTTGGCGAAACCCTGCGGCGTCGCCTGATAGCTGGCGGTAATCGCCACCTGCGCGCCCGCTTTAAAGTAGTCGTAATGCACCTGGCGGATGAGTTCCGGGTTCTCAAACAGCACTTTCGCTGACCAGAGCGCATCGGTTAAATCGCAGCCGCGCGCCTCCAGTTCGGTAGCCATTGCGCCATCCAGTACCAGACCGGCGGCAACCTGCTGTTGGACTTCATTAATCGACAGCACGCTGAGTCTCCTTTGTCTGCTCGCGTTTCTGCAGCAGCTGAGTGAAATAGTAAGCGCCGTAACAGACGGCGATAAAAGGCAGCCCGCAATAGAGCGCGATGCGCTGCTCGGGATCGAAGGCCAGACCGACACAGGCCAGCAGGCAGAGCACAAAGCCCAGAATCGGCGTCAGCGGATACCACGGCGCGCGATACTTAAGCTCCGCGAGCGGCTTGCCCGCGCGCAGATGCGCACGACGAAAGAAGAAGTGCGAGGCGCAGATGCTCAGCCAGACCGCCACCACGGCAAAGCCGGAGATAGCAGAAAGCGCGACGAAAACCGTATCGGGCGCGATAACGCTGGAAAAGAGCGCCAGCAGCCCGCCCAGCATACTGACGACAATCGCGGTCAGCGGAATGCCGCGCCGGGTCAGCCTGGCGAAGCAGCGCGGCAGCGTATTCTGATTAGAGAGCGACCAGAGCATACGGCCGGAAGCGTAAAGCCCGGAGTTAGCCGCAGAAAGGATCGCGGTCAGAATAACAAAGTTGAAAATATCGGCGGCGTAGGGAATGCCGATCTTCTCAAACACCAGCACAAACGGGCTTTTGACAATGCCAGCCTGATCCATCGGGATCAGCGCGGCCAGAATCAGCACGGTGCCGACGAAAAAGATAATCAGTCGCGCGACCGTGGTGCGAATCGCCAGCGGCAGCACTTTGTGGGGCTGTTCGGTTTCGCCCGCGGCGATGCCGATCAGTTCAGTACCGGAAAAGGCGAAGTTCACCGCCACCATCGTCATCAGAATCGGCAACACGCCGTGCGGCAGCCAGCCGTGCGCGGTGAGATTATGAAAAAATGGCGCGCTGCTGCCATCTTTCAGGGGAATAAAACCGAACATCGCGCCTGCACCCAGCACGATAAACGCCAGAATGGTGACCACTTTGATCAGGGAAAACCAGAACTCCCCTTCGGCGAAGAAGCGGGAAGAGATGACGTTGAGCAGAAAGATTAGCGCGCAAAACAGCAGGCACCAGATCCACACCGGCGATTGGGGAAACCAGTACTGCATACAGAATCCGGCGGCGGTCAGGCTGGAGCCAAGCGCCACGGTCCAGGTTAGCCAGTAGAGCCACGCCACGGTATAACCGGTGGCCGGACTAAGATAGCGCGCGGCGTAAACGTGGAAAGCGCCGGTTTCGGGCATCGCCACGGAAAGCTCGCCCAGGCTGAGCATCACCAGATAGACCACCAGCGCGCCGATCAGATAGGCCAGTAGCGTGCCCGCCGCGCCGGTTGTGGAGATAATATAGCCAGTGTTAAAAAACAGACCGGTGCCGATTACGCCGCCGAGGGAAAGCATCACCAGATGGCGCGCTTTCATGCTGCGTTTAAATTGTTGCGTGTTGTCCTGAGCTTGCTGCATACCGTTATCCGTATAGACGTCTAAACTTCTACATAGGCCAGGTGTTATACCTGGTCTGTAACGGTAATGCAACGTCAGGAAACGTAAAGCTGCGCTTTTACGCAACCTTATGCCGCAGCAAAGGAGTTAGTCGAAGACGGATTCCAGATAGCGTTCCAGCGCGGCGCGCGAGCTGAAGCCGTGCGGAATGCCGTAGTGATCCTGACCGTCGCCGACCAGGTAAACCGGAAACTGCACGTAGTGTTCGCAGGTTTTGATTTCGTTAGCGGGCTCCGCAAAACTGTGGCTTTTTTCCTTCAGCGTGGGATGGATCACCAGCGCGGTACGGCCTAAACGTGCTTCGCGGTTAACATACACATAGCTTTCGCCACGGCGATATCCGTAGGTTTTTGGTGTCACCGCGTCCATTTCAAATCCCGCTTTTTCCAGTACGCGAGCGACCTCATCAGGGCGTAGATACATGCTTTATCCTCTAATACTTGCCAACCCCGACACCTTACCCTGGCGCCAGGGCTAAGGGCTTTCGGAATTGTCCAGAAACAGGGCGCGTACCGCGCCGGTACACGAAATATCTCTCTGATAGTCTATAGTAAATAGTCCGTATCATTTCCAGGAGAGAACTACATGTTTAACCGGACAACAAAAACTGAAGATGTTGATATCAACCAGGACGTCACTCTGCTGGCCGATACCCTTGACGGCCTGCTGAAATCTTACGGCAGCAAATCCAAAGAAGAAGTCGATGAGGCCCGCAATAAAGCGCAGGCTCTGCTGAAAGAAACCCGCGCTAAATTAAATGGCGGCGGCAATCGCGTAACTCAGGTTGCTAAAGACGCGGGCGAGCATGTGGATACTTTTGTTCGCGACAATCCGTGGCACGGCGTCGGCATCGGCGCGGCCATCGGGGTTTTCTTGGGCGCGCTAATCGCCACCAGCGCTTCCCGCGATTGACTACGCAGTAACGATCCCCGCGCTGCGGGGATTGGCTACCCGCTTAAATCTGCTGTTAACGAACGGTAAGACAGGCGCTACGGATAACGGCAGCAAGGTTCACTCCAAATAATAAACAACCTGCACCACTACGCCCTTTTCGCTTTTTAATTTCGCCATATAAATAGTCTCTTTGGGATCTGCGGCACGCCAGCATTCGCTCTCAGGTTCGCATTTACTCTGTCTCGTGTAGCCCATCGAAGCCAGCCAGGCGTTAATGACGCCGGTATTTTCAGTTTCATAGAATTTCAGGGCATAGATATGCGTTGCTGGCCCGGCAGTATTGACGTAATCGAAATCGTAGCGAGAAGAAATTCGCGGCATTTTTTTCAGAATATCAGGCGTATAAAATTGATATTCCTGCACATCCTGTTCGGTGTAGTGCGCGCTTTCAGCTACATTCATTTTTATATAAGGCCAGGCATAGACCAGCGCGGCAGCGGTCACTACTACGGCAAGCGCCTTCAGGGAATTACGCATGGGGTAAAGCTCCGCCCTTTGCTTTATCGATATATGTGCCGTCAGCGCTGGCGATGCTGACTATTCCGGACTGGAAATCACGCCAGGGCCTGACCGTTTGCATAAAACAGGACAGGCTATCTTTTTTACACAGTTCCGCCATTAAATTATGTAAAATCGTAGACGACCTGAACCGCTATTCCTGTTTCGCTCTTTAAGCTTCTGACCATTATGGTTTCCGCGCGATCGGTGCCGCGCCAGCATACGTTGTCGATATTACAGGCAGCCTGACGTTTATATCCCACGGAAGACAAAAACTCATCAATCTTGCTGGTATCTTCAGTATCGTAAAATTTAATGACGTAGACATGTCTTGAAGGGCCGGTAACGTTAGCGAATTCAAAGGCATAACGCGAAGATATGCGCGGCATTTTCTTCAGGATTTCAGGCGTATAGAAGTTGTATTCACGCTTATCCCGTTCGGTATAGTGAGCGCTTCCGGCAAACTCCATTTTTATATAGGGTAAGGCATACATAAATCCAACGACGATAAAGCCAATAAGCGCCATCGTTACTTTGATTGATTTAGGCATAAGGCAAAGCTCCGCCCTTTGCTTTATCGATATATGCGCCGTCAGCGCTGACGATGCCGACTATTCCGGACTGGAAATCATGCCAGGGCCTGACCGTTTGCATAAAATAGGGCAGACGGCCTTTACGCGGTCGGGCATTGCGGAATTTTTCGGGGTCAGGAAAAAGAAGCGGTAAAAAAGAGTCATTTTTGAAAGAGCCAATCGGGCCATAATAGTCCCAGCGCTTTAACGCTTCCGCTTTGCTGACGGGCCGCAAAGCCGGAAAAAGATTCTGACTGCTTATCACGCGATAAAACCCCAGCAGATCGGAAACTAAATCTTCTCCGCTGAATCCGCTGTCTGTTACAAGATGACAGGGAAATGACGCCTGCATCGCCTCAAAATTCCGCGCCAGCGCCATCATCATCGCCAGCGCAATACTTTGCCGTTCAGGCCAGGAACGCCCTTTTTTAATACGCCAGGTTGTGAATTTACCCATTTTGAGAGTATAGGTCGGATCGGTCATAGCCTGCGCGTAAGAGACGTCATAATATTGCTTACCAGAACATTCTCCCGCGTTGATTTTTCTGAATAAATTTTCTATGTCCGCCCCTGAGGCATGTCCCAAGTCAACCCATCCGAGCACCTCGGTATATATTAATCCATAAGGGCTTCCATACTCACGACCATCCAGAATATCACTTCGCTTACTCATCTCTGCTCCTCCTTAAGCCTGGCGAAATAATAACCAATCGGGTTGCTTATCGCTATGCTCTGCAGCGCTTTTCAGAATCTGGAAGAAAAATTTTTCAGGCAATCCCGGGTGTGCCGGGGCGTCAGGCACCCAGAGGCGAATAATCCTGGAGAATGCAGGGTTGCAATAGAAAGACACCACATCTAGTATTTAATAATAACGAAATACGCAACATATAGGTTTAGCGGTTACCCTGGCGGCACCTTTTAGCCAATGATTTTAGGCAATAAATGTGCCAGAGATCCGATTAGAGACGGAAATACGAATCATGCGCATTATTATTTACACTAAAGACAACTGTGTCCAGTGCAACGCCACGAAAAATGCGATGGATAAGCAGGGTATCGACTACCAGCTGATCAACCTTGACCAGCAACCGGACGAACTGGAGAGGCTGAAAGCACTGGGCTACCGTCAGGTTCCCGTGGTGATGGCGGAAGAAGAGCACTGGAGCGGTTTCCGTCCCGATAAAATATCCGCTCTGGGCCGCAGCGCTGTGCAGGGCTAATCCGGTGTCGATACTGGTTTATTTTTCCAGCCAGTCGGAAAACACGCATCGCTTTGTCGTGCGTAGCGGCCTGCCCTCTTTGCGTATTCCGATCGACGGCGAGCCGCTGCGCGTCAGCGAACCCTATATCCTGGTCGTACCCAGCTATGGCGGCGGCACGGCCAAAGGCGCGGTGCCGAAGCCGGTGATCCAGTTTCTGAATGATGTTGATAATCGTCAACTGATTCGCGGCGTTATCGCCTCAGGCAATCGTAATTTTGGCGAAGCTTACTGCCTGGCGGGCAGCATTATCGCGCAGAAATGTCGGGTGCCCTGCCTTTACCGCTTTGAACTGCTGGGCACCGAAGAGGACATCGCCAACGTAACTCAGGGAGTAACCCAATTTTGGCAACAACAGAAACTACACGCATAGCGTCGGTCGACTACCATTCCCTGAACGCGATGCTCAATCTCTATGACGCCGATGGCAATATTCAGTTTGAGAAAGATCGCGAGGCGACCCGACACTATTTTCTGCAGCATGTGCTGCCGAATACTGTTGCCTTCTCTTCAGTTAGTGAGCGCTTACAATACTTGGTGGCGGAAGGCTATTATGAAGCGGAGGTGCTGAACGCCTGGCCCTTCGAGTTTATTGAGTCGCTATTCGATCGGGCTTATCAGCACCGCTTTCGCTTTCAGACTTTCCTGGGCGCGTGGAAGTTTTACACCAGCTATACGCTGAAGACCTTTGACGGCAAGCGCTATCTGGAAGGCTTCACCGAGCGCGTTTGCATGGTGGCGCTGACGCTGGCGCAGGGCGATCGGTCGCTGGCGATGGCGCTGATGGAAGAGATGCTCTCCGGCCGCTTCCAGCCCGCGACGCCAACTTTCCTGAACTGCGGCAAGCAGCAGCGCGGCGAGCTGGTTTCCTGCTTCCTGCTGCGTATCGAAGACAATATGGAGTCGATCGGCCGCTCGGTGAACTCCGCGCTACAGCTTTCCAAACGCGGCGGCGGCGTGGCGTTTCTGCTCTCTAACCTGCGTGAAGCGGGCGCGCCGATCAAGCGCATTGAAAACCAGTCTTCCGGCGTGATCCCGGTGATGAAAATGCTGGAGGACGCCTTCTCCTACGCTAACCAGCTGGGTGCGCGCCAGGGCGCGGGCGCGGTCTATCTGCATGCGCATCATCCCGATATCTTGCGTTTTCTGGATACCAAGCGAGAGAACGCCGACGAGAAAATCCGCATCAAAACGCTGTCGCTGGGTGTGGTGATCCCGGACGTGACTTTCCAGCTGGCGAAAACCAATCAGCCGATGGCGCTTTTCTCGCCCTACGATGTGGAACGCATTTACGGTCTGCCGTTTGCCGATATCAGCATCAGCGAAAAATATGAGGAGATGCTGGCCGACGAGCGCATTCGCCGCACCTTTATTAACCCGCGCGAGTTTTTCCAGACGCTGGCGGAGATCCAGTTTGAGTCCGGCTATCCCTACATTATGTTCGAGGACACGGTGAATCGCGCCAACCCGATTAAGGGACGGATCAATATGAGCAATCTTTGCTCCGAGATCCTGCAGGTCAATACGCCGACCGATTATCACGACGATTTAAGCTATCGTCATATCGGCAAAGATATCTCCTGCAACCTGGGGTCGCTGAATATCGCGCATACCATGGATTCGCCCGATTTTGGCCGCACGGTGGAAATCGCGGTGCGGGGCCTGACGGCGGTGTCCGATCAAAGCCATATTCGTTCCGTGCCGTCGATTGAAAACGGCAACGCGCAGTCGCACGCTATCGGCCTGGGGCAGATGAACCTGCACGGCTATCTGGCGCGTGAAGGCATCCAGTATGGCTCGCCGGCAGCGCTGGACTTCACTAATCTCTATTTTTACGCCATCACTTATCACGCGCTGCGCACCTCTAACCTGATTGCGCAGGAGCGCGGCGAAACTTTTGTCGGTTTTAAAGATTCCCGCTACGCCAGCGGCGCCTATTTTGATCGGTACGTAAATCAGCTCTGGCAGCCGCGCACGCCGGAAGCCGCCGCGCTGTTCGCCAAAGCGGGCATCGTGCTGCCTTCGCAGCAAGAGTGGCGGCAGCTGCGCGACGCGGTAATTAAACACGGCATTTATAATCAAAATTTACAGGCGATCCCGCCGACCGGCTCCATCTCCTATATCAATCATGCTACCTCAAGCATTCATCCCGTAGTTTCCCGCATTGAGATCCGCAAAGAGGGCAAAACGGGACGCGTTTATTATCCGGCGCCTTTCCTGACCAACGATAACCAGGCTTTCTATCGCGACGCTTACGACATTGGGCCGGAGGCCATTATCGATACCTACGCCGAAGCCACGCGCCATGTCGATCAGGGCCTGTCGCTGACGCTCTTTTTCCGCGATGCCGCCACCACGCGCGATATCAACAAGGCGCAAATATACGCCTGGAAAAAGGGTATCAAAACGCTCTATTACATTCGCCTGCGCCAGATGGCGCTTTCCGGCACCGAAGTCGAAGGCTGCGTCTCCTGCTCACTCTGACCTGACAAGATGAGGCGAAGGTATTCGCCCGGAAGAGATCATAATGAAACTAAAACGAATTCAGGCTGTTAACTGGAACCGGATCGAGGATGAAAAAGATCTGGAGGTGTGGAACCGCCTGACCGCGAACTTTTGGCTGCCGGAAAAGGTGCCGCTCTCTAACGATATTCCTGCCTGGAACGGCCTGAGCCGTGAAGAGCAGCTGCTGACGATCCGGGTTTTCACCGGCCTGACGCTGTTGGATACCGTGCAGAATAGCGTCGGCGCGCCGGCGCTGATGGCGGACGCGCAGACGCCGCACGAAGAGGCAGTAATGTCTAATATCAGCTTTATGGAGGCGGTACACGCGCGCTCCTACAGCTCAATTTTTTCCACGCTCTGCCACAGCGACGATATCGACGCTGCGTATGAATGGAGCGAAAATAACGTTTATCTGCAGCGAAAAGCCGATATCGTGCTGGAACATTATCACCATGACGATCCGCTGAAGAAAAAGATTGCCAGCGTGTTCCTGGAATCCTTTCTGTTCTATTCCGGTTTTTATCTGCCGATGTACTGGTCGAGCCGCGGCAAGCTGACCAATACCGCCGATTTGATCCGCCTGATTATCAAGGATGAGGCGGTACACGGCTACTATATCGGCTATAAGTATCAGAAAGCGCTGGAGAAAGAGAGCCCGGCCAGGCGCGAGGAGCTGCAGCAGTTCGCCATCGAGCTGCTGCTGGCGCTGTATGAGAACGAGCTGGCCTATACGGCGGAGCTGTATGACGGTCAGGGCTGGAGCGAAGAGGTCAATAAGTTCCTGCATTACAATGCCAACAAAGCGCTGATGAATCTGGGCTACGAAGCGCTGTTTCCGGCGGAGCTGACCGATGTCAATCCGGCCATTCTCGCCGCGCTGTCGCCCAATGCCGACGAAAATCACGACTTCTTTTCGGGCTCCGGCTCTTCCTACGTGATGGGAAAAGCCGTGGATACCGAAGACGAAGACTGGGATTTTTAAAACGCAGCGGGCGATTTATTCGCGATCGCCCGCCGTTTTTATTGATTACCCGTTCAATTAAAATATTCTGAATCTGTCCGTACGCTTATTTGTAATTAATTCCGCCATCGCCGGCATGAAATTCACTGTCAAAACTGCTTTTTCGCAAGAAATATCGCACTTTTTTCCCACCGTAAATTCCCCGCTTATCCCTTACCCTCTCTGGCATTAGCGGAGATGCGCGTCTCACCGCGAATTCCACAGAGCCGCGCAAAGGGTTGCCTCAGCTTGATAGTGTGTTAGGGTATAGGCCGCTCATATTTAACCAGGACCATTTGATATATAAGAAAGTTAACTCTCGTCAGGAATAAGAAAATTGCATGGCTATTAAATTAGAAGTTAAAAACCTTTATAAAGTTTTTGGGGAAAATCCAGACCGCGCCTTTAAGTACATTGAGAAAGGAATCAGCAAGGAAGCGCTACTGGAAAAAACCGGGCTTTCTCTTGGCGTCAAAAACGCCAGTCTGGCCATTGAAGAAGGCGAGATATTCGTGATCATGGGCCTTTCCGGCTCCGGCAAGTCTACCATGGTTCGCCTTCTCAATCGTCTGATCGAACCCACTCGCGGCCAGGTCATTATCGACGGCGTCGATATTGCGAAAATATCCGACAGCGAATTACGTCAGGTGCGCCGAAATAAAATCAGCATGGTGTTTCAGTCCTTTGCCCTGATGCCGCATTTAACGGTCTTAAATAATGCGGCGTTCGGCATGGAATTAGCCGGCGTCCCGCTGCAGGAAAGAGAAGAAAAAGCGCTGGAGGCGCTGCGTCAGGTTGGTCTGGATAATTATGCTCACGCTTACCCGGATGAATTATCCGGCGGAATGCGTCAGCGAGTGGGATTAGCCCGTGCGCTGGCGATCAATCCGGATATATTACTGATGGACGAAGCGTTCTCAGCGCTCGATCCCTTAATTCGTACTGAAATGCAGGATGAGCTGGTGAAGCTGCAATCGCGCCACCAGCGTACTATCGTCTTTATTTCCCACGATCTGGATGAGGCGATGCGTATCGGCGATCGCATCGCCATTATGCAGGGCGGCGAAGTGGTGCAGGTCGGTACGCCCGATGAAATTCTCAACAGTCCGGCGAATGACTATGTGCGCACGTTTTTCCGCGGCGTGGATATCAGCCACGTCTTCAGCGCCAAAGATATTGCCCGCCGTGGCGCCGGCGCGCTGATCCGTAAGGCGCCTGGCTTTGGCCCGCGCTCCGCCATCAAGCTGCTGCAGGATGAAGATCGCGAGTATGGCTACGTGCTGGAAAAGCAGAAATTCGTCGGCGTGGTTTCCACCGATTCGCTGAAGGCCGCGCTGGCTGCCGGTAACGGTCTGGATCAGGCTGTTCTGCCCTCGCCTGCCGCTATGCCAGCGGACACCTCGCTTAGCGATTTGCTGACGCACGTTGCGCAGGCGCCCTGCGCGGTGCCTGTCGTTGGTGAAGATAATCAGTATATCGGCGTCATTTCCAAAGGCACCTTGTTGCAGGCGTTAGATCGTGAGGGGAGCCAGCCATGAGCGCACAAACTACCGATCCGTGGCAGGCCGCGTCTGAAACCGCCACGCAGCCTGCCGCTGACGCAGCACACTCCGTCACCCAGCCGACCACCGACGCGGCCAGCGATCCCTGGTCCAGCGGCGCGGCGACAGCGCCAGACAATAGCGCGAACGTTTCCTCTTCCGGCGGCGCAGATGCCTGGGGAACGCCGGCTGGCGGTCATGATGCCGCAGCCAGCGGCAGCGATTGGCTAAGCGCCGCGCCTGCGCCGCAGCCGGAGCACTTTAACCTGCTCGATCCTTTCCATAAAACGCTGATCCCGCTGGACAGCTGGGTGACTTCCGGCATCGACTGGATAGTCTCTCATTTCCGGCCGGTTTTTCAGGGCGTTCGCGTACCGGTGGACTATATCCTCAGCGCGTTCCAGCACTTTTTGCTGGGGATGCCTTCGCCGATCGCCATCCTGTTGTTCGCGCTGATCGCCTGGCAGATGTCCAGCTTCGGTATGGGCGTCGCGACTTTGGTGTCGCTGGTAGTTATCGGCGCTATCGGCGCCTGGTCGCAGGCGATGGTGACGCTGTCGCTGGTGCTGACCGCGCTGCTGTTTTGCATCGTGATAGGTCTGCCGCTGGGCATCTGGCTGGCGCGCAGCGACAAAGCCGCCAAATTTATTCGCCCTTTGCTGGATGCGATGCAGACGACGCCCGCGTTCGTCTATCTGGTGCCGATTGTGATGCTGTTCGGCATCGGTAATGTTCCCGGCGTGGTGGTCACCATTATCTTCGCGCTGCCGCCGATTGTGCGCCTGACCATTCTGGGCATTAAGCAGGTACCGGCTGATTTGATCGAGGCCGCCGACTCCTTTGGCGCTAATCCGCGGCAGATGCTGTTCAAGGTGCAGCTGCCGCTGGCGATGCCGACCATTATGGCGGGCGTTAACCAGACGCTGATGCTGGCGCTGTCGATGGTAGTTATCGCCTCGATGATCGCCGTCGGCGGCCTGGGCCAGATGGTGCTGCGCGGTATCGGCCGTCTGGATATGGGTCTGGCGACCGTCGGCGGCGTCGGCATCGTCATCCTCGCCATCATCCTTGACCGCCTGACGCAGTCGGTAGGCCGCGACAGCCGCAGCCGCGGTTCCCGTCGCTGGTACGCCAGCGGCCCGCTGGGTTTGCTCACGCGCCCGTTTAAGTAGTTCCCCTTTCTGGCGGCGCATTCCGCCGCCAGCCTCGCCATAAATAAGAAGAAGGAATCACTATGCGTAAAGCACTGTTAGCCGCCGCATTGACCTCGCTGGCTCTGCCGACGTTCGCCGCCGACCTGCCGGGCAAAGGCGTTACCGTTAAGCCGGTACAGAGCACCATCACCGAAGAGGCTTTCCAGACGCTGCTGGTGAGCCGCGCGCTGGAGAAACTGGGCTATACCGTCGAGCAGCCGAGCGAAGTGGATTACAACGTCGGCTATACCTCGCTGGCTTCCGGCGACGCCACTTTTACCGCCGTCAACTGGCAGCCGCTGCACGACGATATGTATAAAGCCGCAGGCGGCAACGCGAAGTTTTACCGTCAGGGCACTTACGTGCAGGGCACGGCGCAGGGCTATCTGATCGATAAAAAAACAGCGGAGAAATATCACATCACGCGTCTCGATCAGCTGAAAGATCCGCAGCTGGCTAAATTGTTCGACAGCAACGGCGACGGCAAAGCGGATATGACCGGCTGTACGCCGGGTTGGGGCTGCGAAGCGGTCATCAATCATCAGAATAAAGCCTACGGCCTGAGCGCCACCGTGGAAGCCAATATGGGCAACTACTCCGCAATGGTGGCCGATACACTGGCGCGCTATCGCCAGGGCAAGCCGATCCTCTATTACACCTGGACGCCTTACTGGCTCAGCGACGTGCTGAAACCGGGCAAAGATGTGGTCTGGCTGCAGGTGCCTTTCTCTTCGCTGCCGGGCGCGCAGAAAGATGTCGATACCAAACTGGCCAATGGCGCTAACTACGGCTTCCCGGTGAACACGATGCATATTGTCGCCAACAAAGCCTGGGCGGAAAAAAATCCGGCGGCGGCGACGCTCTTTGCTGAAATGAAGCTGCCGATTGGCGATATCAACGCTGAAAACGCCGCCATGCACAATGGTCAGGCGTCGGAAGCGGATATCAACCGCCACGTCGACGGCTGGATCAAAGCGCATCAGGCGCAGTTCGACGGCTGGATTAAAGACGCGCTGGCGGCTGCTAAATAATATTTAACGGTTGGCCACGGCGCCGACCAGCAAGCGGAACGGCTCGCCTTCGCCGTCAGGGCGCGAGCCGTTTCGCTTTCGCGCCAGGTTGCCTTGCGTTTCAAAGGATAACGTCGCCTGTTTTCAGAAAGCTTCAGGTGATGAAAACCGGTTCACTTTGTAAATAATCCTGTAAATAAAATAGTTTTTCAGGTTACTATCCAGATATCCTTCTTTTAAATTTCTGATTATCACCATGAAATCCCCTCAGCAAGGCCTTAGCGCCACCCTCGTTGCCTTGATGTCGATCGCCACCGGCCTTTCCGTCGCCTGTAACTATTATGTGCAGCCGTTGCTGGAGACCATTGCGCGCACCTTTGACCTTTCCGTCAATGAAGCGGGCTTTATCGTGACTACCGCCCAGCTTGGCTATGCCGCCGGTTTACTGCTGCTGGTGCCGCTGGGCGATATGCTGGAGCGCCGGGCGCTGATTGTGGTAATGAGCCTGCTGGCGGCGGGCGGCATGGTGATCACCGCCCTTTCCTCCAGCATTGGCCTGATGCTGTTGGGAACGGCGCTGACCGGGCTTTTTTCGGTGGTGGCGCAGATTCTGGTGCCGCTGGCAGCCACGCTGGCCGCGCCGGAGAAGCGAGGCAAGGTAGTCGGTACGGTAATGAGCGGCTTGCTGCTGGGCATTCTGCTGGCGCGCACCGTGGCGGGCGGCATCGCGCAGCTCGGCGGCTGGCGCACCGTTTATTGGGTCGCCAGCGGCTTAATGGTGCTGATGGCGCTGGCGCTGTGGCGCTATCTGCCGCGCTATAAGCAATCGGTGCCGCTTAACTACCCGCAGCTGCTGCGCTCGATTTTCACGCTCTACTTCACCACGCCGGTTTTAAGAGCCCGCGCGGTGATCGGCTGCCTGGCGTTCGCCAACTTCAGTATTTTATGGACTTCCATGGCCTTTCTGCTGGCCTCGCCGCCCTACGGCTTCTCTGAAGGCGGCATTGGTCTGCTTGGGCTGGTTGGCGCAGCGGGCGCGCTGGCGGCGCGTCAGGCTGGCTCGCTGGCGGATAAAGGCAAAGCCCGCCTGACCACCACCATCGGCCTGCTGATTATGCTGGCCTCGTGGGCGATTACCGCGCTGGGCGGCCAGTCGCTGACGGCGCTGATTATCGGCATTATTCTGCTCGATCTGGCCGTTCAGGGTGTGCATATCACCAATCAGAGCGTGATTTATCGCGCCATGCCGGAAGCGCGTAATCGTCTGACCGCAGGCTATATGACCAGCTACTTTATTGGCGGCGCCGCAGGTTCGCTGCTGTCGGCCACCGCTTATCAGCATGCCGGCTGGTATGGCGTCTGCGCGGTAGGCGCTTTCATCACCGTACTTAACCTGTTGAGCTGGTGGCGCGGCTCGCGCTACGAGCTGGCGGCGGATTAACCTGCCGCTAACGTATTGCAACACTTTCAGCGCCACTGGCCTGTTAAGCGTTTACACACTCTGGTATGGTTAGCCTTATACTTATTCAGTTTGGTTATTTTTTCGCATGAAACTATTAAATTCTTAACGATACTGAATCCCTTGTTACGCGGGTGCGCTATCAGGAATTTTCTGAATAGTTTGCACCCATAAAAGCAGAGCGGCGGCTGATTATCACGCGTCGTCAGCAACCGGCCTTTATCGCCGGTTGCAGATTAGGGCTACGACGCTCTCGCCCGCTTTGCCGCTTTCGCCCAACCTCAGCGTTCGGGCCTTGCAGGCAGAACCTGCAGCAGCGCCCCATTTCGGCGCTGCATAACGCCCTGGGTCAGGGAATGACCCGGACATGACAGATGGCGCGCCGGAAAATCCGGCCGACCATGACTTTATCGCCGTCGTTACGATGCCAGTTGCAACTTATGAGGTTCCCCCAGATGGAAAGTTCGTTTACCCCTATTGAACAGATGCTGAATTTTCGCGCTAATCGCCAGAAGGATTTCCCTCTGCAGGAGATCATGCTGACGCGCCTGTGCATGCATATGCAAAGCAAGCTGCTGGAAAACCGCAACAAAATGCTCAAGGCTCAGGGGATTAACGAGACGCTGTTTATGGCGCTGATTACGCTGGACGCGCAGGAAAACCACAGTATTCAGCCTTCAGAACTCAGCTCCGCGCTGGGATCTTCCCGCACCAACGCGACCCGCATCGCCGACGAGCTGGAAAAGCGCGGCTGGATTGAGCGTCGCGAAAGCGATAACGATCGCCGCTGTCTGCATCTGCACCTTACCGAGAAAGGCAATGAGTTCCTGCGCCAGCTGCTGCCGCCGCAGCATCAGTGCCTGCAGCTGCTCTGGTCCGCGCTCAGCCCGGCAGAGAAAGGCCAGCTGGAGGGAATCACCCGCAAACTGTTGACTCGTCTGGATAAAATGGACGAAGACGAAACGGTGGCGGCGCTTTCTCGTCAGGATTTCCAGTAATAGCATATTGTGCGACACAACTTGCGCCGCTTATCGCTATTTTAGCGGCGAAACAACCGATGCCAGCGCTAACGCGCTGGCATTTTTAAATCCGGAACCGGCCGGATCGGCAGGATGAATGTGGAGAACGTCATGAGTGCAGAAGCACAGCAGCAGCCTGTAAATAAAAAGAAAAAGCGTAAAGGCGCGTTAATCGTGCTGGCGATTATCTTCGCCATCGCCGGCATCGCCTGGCTGGCTTACTGGTTTATCGTGCTGCGTCATTTTCAGGAAACCGATGACGCCTATGTGGCGGGCAATCAGGTGCAGGTGATGGCGCAGGTGTCGGGCAGCGTCAATAAGGTCTGGTTTGACGATACCGATCGCGTACGCAAAGGCGACGTGCTGGTCACGCTGAATAAAACGGACGCGGAGCAGGCTTTCGAAAAAGCGCAGACCGCGCTGGCCACCAGCGTTCGCCAGACGCATCAGCTGATTATCAACGGCAAGCAGTATCAGGCGACGATTGAGCTGCAGAAAACCGCGCTGGCGCAGGCGCAGGCCGACCTCAAGCGTCGCGAACCGCTGGGCGCCGCCAATTTGATTGGTCGCGAGGATTTACAGCACGCCCGTGACGCCGTCGCCACCGCTCAGGCGCAGCTGGACGTGGCGGTGCAGCAATATAACGCCAACCAGGCCGCCATCCTGAATACCTCGCTGGAGAATCAACCCGCGGTGAAACAGAGCGCGGCCGAGCTGCGCGACGCGTGGCTGGCGCTGCAGCGCACTGAAATCGTCAGCCCGATCGACGGTTTCGTTTCCCGCCGCAGCGTGCAGGTTGGCTCGCAGATCGCCACTACCACGCCGCTGCTGGCCATAGTGCCGGAGAAAAATCTCTGGGTGGATGCCAACTTCAAAGAGACGCAGCTGGCCGATGTGCGTATCGGCCAGCCCGCTACCGTCACCAGCGATATCTATGGCGACGAGGTGGTTTATCACGGCAAGGTTGTCGGGCTGGATATGGGAACCGGCAGCGCTTTCTCTCTGCTTCCCGCGCAGAACGCCACGGGCAACTGGATTAAAGTGGTGCAGCGCCTGCCGGTGCGCATCGAGCTGAATCCCGACGAGATCGCGCGTCATCCGCTGCGAATTGGCCTGTCGACGCTGGTTAAAGTCGATACCAGTAATAAAGATGGCAGCGTGCTTGCCAGCAGCGTGCGGCAGAAACCCGCCTATGAGAGCGACGCGCTGGCGCTGGATCTGGCGCCGGTCAACCAGCTGATCGCCGATATTATTCATGCAAACGCGGGCTAAACGCGCGGGAGGCTGTTATGGCACAAAAACCGCTTGAAGGCGCCCCGCTGGTTCTGATGACCATCGCGCTGTCGCTGGCGACCTTTATGCAGGTGCTGGACTCCACCATCGCTAACGTCGCCATTCCGACTATCGCCGGCAATCTGGGCGCCTCGAACTCGCAGGGCACTTGGGTTATCACCTCGTTCGGCGTCGCCAATGCGATTTCGATCCCGATTACCGGCTGGCTGGCGAAGCGCGTGGGCGAGGTGAAGCTCTTTGTCTGGGCGACCGCCGCTTTCGCCGTGGCCTCGTGGCTGTGCGGCGTCTCTAATAGCCTGGGGATGCTAATTTTCTTCCGCGTGGTGCAGGGCCTGGTGGCCGGCCCGCTTATTCCGCTTTCGCAGAGTTTGCTGCTCAGCAACTATCCGCCCGCGAAGCGCAGTATAGCGCTGTCGCTCTGGGCGATGACGGTTGTGGTCGCGCCTATCTGCGGGCCGATTCTCGGCGGCTGGATCAGCGATAACTACCATTGGGGCTGGATATTTTTCATCAACGTGCCTATCGGCATCGCGGTGGTGGTTCTGACGCTGCAGACGCTGCGCAACCGGGAAACAGCGACGGCCATTCGCCCTATCGATACGGTCGGGCTGGTGCTGCTGGTGGTTGGCGTCGGTTGCCTGCAGATGATGCTGGACCGCGGCAAAGAGCTGGACTGGTTTAGCTCGCCGGAGATTATTACGCTGACCATAGTCGCCGTTGCGGCGCTGGCGGTGCTGCTGGTCTGGGAGCTGACGGACGACCATCCGATTATCGATCTGTCGCTGTTCAAGTCGCGGAACTTTACCATCGGCTGCCTCTGCATCAGCCTGGCCTATATGCTCTATTTCGGCTCAATCGTGCTGCTGCCGCAGCTGCTGCAGGAGGTTTACGGCTATACGGCAGCCTGGGCCGGACTGGCTTCCGCGCCGGTCGGCATTTTGCCGGTGATCCTCTCGCCCATTATCGGTCGTTTCGCTCATCGGCTCGATATGCGCAAGCTGGTCACCTTCAGCTTTATTATGTACGCGATCTGCTTCTACTGGCGCGCATGGACGTTTGAGCCGGACATGGATTTCGGCGCTTCGGCCTGGCCGCAGTTTGTGCAGGGCTTCGCCGTGGCCTGCTTCTTTATGCCGCTGACCACCATTACGCTTTCCGGTCTGCCGCCGGAACGGCTGGCGGCCGCTTCCAGCCTGTCGAACTTTACGCGTACGCTGGCGGGATCGATCGGTACCTCGATTACCACTACGATGTGGACCGATCGCGAGGCGGTGCATCACAGCCAGCTTACGGAGTCAGTGAACGCTTACAATTTTAACTCTCAGGAGATGTACGCCAAACTGGAGCAGCTGGGAATGAGCCACGAGCAGGCTTCGTCATGGATTGCGCAGCAGATTACCAATCAGGGGCTGATTATCTCCGCTAACGAAATTTTTTGGGCTTCTGCCGGCGTCTTTCTGCTGCTGCTGGCGCTGGTGTGGTTTGCTCGTCCGCCGTTCAGTTCCGGCGGCGGCGGCGGCGGCGCACACTGATTTTAAAAAAAAACGGGCCGCGATGGCCCGTTTTATTTTGTCGTCGACAGCGCGCTTAAGCGTTCTGACGCCACCATTCCGCCAGCAGAATGCCGGTCGCTACGGAAACGTTAAGGCTTTCCACATTGCCGGTACCGCCGATAGAGACGCTGAGGTCGCCCTGCTCCAGCGTGCTCTCGGACAGCCCTTCGCTCTCCTGACCCAGCACCAGCACCATTTTCGCCGGCAGCTCAACTTCTGAGAGCAGCTGACCATGATGGCTGGAGGTGGTCACGATGGTGTAGCCAGCGCGACGAAACGCATCCAGACCGCCAGCAAAGCTCTCGCCGCTGATCGCCTGCACATGTTCCGCGCCGCCTTCGGCCGTGCGCACCGCCGCGCCGGATTCCAGCAGCGAAGCGTCCTGCACCAGCAAAGCTTTCGCGCCGAAATGCGCACAGCTGCGCATAATGCCGCCCAGGTTATGCGGGTTGCCGATATCTTCCAGCGCCAGCACGCAATCTTTCGCCGGCGCCTTCGCCAGCCACTCGCGCACCTGCATCCCGGAACGCTTTTTGATCAGGAAGCAGACGCCGCCGTGATGCTCGGTGCCGGAGGCTTTCGCCAGCTCCGCTTCGTCCACCACATGGTAGGCTTTGCGGTTAGCGGCCATCCACTTCAGCGCGTCACGGAAACGCGGCGTCACGCTCTGTACAAACCAGGCGCGCACGATGCAGTCTGGACGGCTCTGGAACAGCGCCTGACAGGCGTTTTCGCCATAGACGCGCGTCTCTTCCAGCCGCTGACGGCGGATTTGCTCCGGATCGATATAGCTTTTGCCGCTGATGCCGCCGTGATCGGGTTTATCATCCACCGCGGACGGCGCGCGGGAAACCGTGCGCCACGGCGAAGCGCCTGCTGCGTCGCGATCGCGCCCGCCACGCGGCTTACTCTCTGTACTACGTGAAGAACGGCGGTCACCGTCCGGACGTGGCGCGCCTTTACCTGTACGAGGATTTCCCCCGCGCGGGCTGCTCTCATCATCGCCGCGGACATACATCACTTTGACTTTACCGCTTTTACCTTTAAATTCGTCGTTCATTTTCCCTCCACCTGGCTGAGCGCGAAGCGCGCAGATTACCTGATGTGGCACCGCTTAGCTATTAACTTCCGGCAAAAGGCCGGTTTTCCCCGCTCCGCCTGCGCTTTACGACGCCGTATGAGTCACTACCTATTATACCCATTGAATAAATCTCTTTGTTGCCGCTCGCAAGGCGAACCATAATTACCGCTACTTAATCAAATTAAAGTAAGTAAAGCCTTACTGCTACTACCGAGGTGTACCATGAATACGGTTTGTGCTTCATGCCAGGCGACCAACCGCGTGCCGCCGGAACGTATCGACGATGGCGCGAAATGCGGACGTTGCGGCAACGAGCTGTTTGATGGCGAAGTCGTTAACGCCACTACCGCGACGCTGGATAAATATCTGCAGGACGATCTGCCCGTCGTGGTGGATTTTTGGGCGCCGTGGTGCGGCCCTTGCGTCAACTTTGCACCGGTTTATAAAGAAGTGGCGCAGGAGCGCGGCGGCCAGGTTCGCTTCCTGAAGGTGAATACCGAAGCCGAACCGGAAATCAGCGCCCGTTTCCGTATTCGCAGCATTCCGACCATTATGATCTTTAAGCAGGGCCAGATGGTGGATATGCTCAGCGGCGCAATGCCTAAAGCGCCTTTCAGCGAATGGCTGGATGAAAATCTTTAAGTCGACTCAGAGGTCAGGTTCGCCTGACCTCTACAGTTTTCGCCTTGTTTCTGCCAGAATAGCTTTTTCCCCCAGATAAATTCCCATGACCGAAAACGCCGTTCTTCGCCTGCGCGCCGAGCGCCTTGCGCGGGCTACCCGCCCTTTTCTTGCTCGCGGCAATCGCATTCCCCGCTGCCAGCGCTGTCTGCTGCCGAAAAAAAATTGCCTGTGCGCTACGCTGCAGCCGCAGCCGGCCCGCAGTCGCTTCTGCCTGGTAATGTTCGACAGCGAGCCGATGAAACCCAGCAATACCGGACGGCTGATTGCCGATATCCTGCCGGATACACAGGCTTACGGCTGGTCGCGTACCGAACCCGATCCCCGCCTGCTGGCGGCGGTCAAAAATCCTGACGTGCAGCCGCTGGTGGTCTTTCCAGCCTCTTACGCCGATGCCGATCGGCCGATTTTGCATACCCCTCCGGCAACCGGTAAGCCGCCGCTTTTTATTATGCTCGACGGCACCTGGACCGAGGCGCGTAAAATGTTCCGCAAAAGTCCGTGGCTGGACGCGCTGCCGGTGATGTCGCTGGCGCTTAGCCGTCCTTCCAATTATCAGCTGCGCGAGGCGCATGGCGAAGGCCAGCACTGTACGGCGGAGGTCGCGGCGGAGCTACTGCTGCAGGCTGGCGATACCGCAGCGGGCACGGCGCTGTTTCAGCATTTCGACCTGTTCCGCCAGCGCTATCTGGCGGGCAAGCCGCATCATCCTTCGCACCAGCAAGCCGCCGACAAATAAAAAAGGCGGCCCGGTTAAGGGCCGCCAGCAGGCAAATAACGGATAAAGCTCGCTGATTAGTTCACTTTGTCCCAGGCTTCACTCCAGTACAGTCCGGTGCCTGGCGCATAGGCCCAGGCCGCGCCGGCGCACCAGCCGGTGAAAGGATGTCCTTTACAGCTGTAGACGCCGCCAGCCGCGCTGACTTTGTCGCCAGCTTTATAGGCTGTGCCTTCCACATAGGCCGGATAAGTCGGCTTATCGGGAACCGCCGGCGTATCCGGCTTCTCTTGTTCCGTTACCGTCAGCACGGCGGTCGCTGTCGCCAGATACTGCTGGTTATTGGCTGAAGCCTCCAGATGGAGCTGGTAGCTGCCCGCCGCGAGCTGCTGCGTCTCCAGGTTAAAGGTGGCCTGACTGCCGGTAGCCACCGTCTGTTCGCCGCGTTTCAGGCTCCAGCGCCAGCTGTCGGCGTCGAAGTTCGCCTGGCTGGTGAAGGCCAGCGTTTCGCCTTTTTCCGCGCTGGTTTTACCGGAGATTTTTACTTCCGCTGGCAGCACGGTGACGGTGACGATTTTGCTGTCGGTAGCGCCGTGCGAACCGGTTACGGTGAGCTGGTATCGGGCTTTACCTGTCGCGCCAGCCGGGAAGGCCGCACGCACCACAGGCTGCCTGATCTCCTGCACGACCGGGCCGGAAGCGACTTCCTGTAAACCGAAAGCGCCGTTGCCTTCCATGCTTCGCCAGACCATCTCTTTGCCGGTACTGCGGCTGCCGTCCAGATTGCGGATGGTCGCACTGTTATGGCGAGCCACTATGCTGAAATCTTCCGGCACCACGGCGATCGGCACCAGCTTCTCTTCATTCTGCGCTTCCTGTATATCCTGAACACGGACATGAGCTCCCTGAGCATCGACCCGCAGCAGCGTGATACGTTTGCCGGAGAGCGTGTCATCGATGGATTTACCCGGCATCAGCGGAGCGTCATTCATGCCGCCTGCGCTGCCTGGCGTGGTGTCTACAAGCTGATTGGTGACGGTACTGCTATTAAAAGTAGCAATACGAACAATGACGCCGTGAACGAAAGGACTGTCTGACGGCCAGTTTTCAAAACCCGCTGCCGCCTGACGATATTCCAGCGTCAGGTAGCTGCCGTTTCTGCGCAAAATGCGCAGAGCTTTCAAATGGCTTTCATCAGATTTGTCAAACAGCGGCGTCAATGTATAGTCGCCTGACTTTGTGACCAGCGGGAACTGATTATCCGTCAGCCAGCCAGCATAGAGCGCATAAGGCGCGGGATAAAGACGACGGCCTCCACCGTTCATCGTATCGGAAGGATCGCCTACAGTAGTATTGCGACAGTTGCCGTCAATCTGCACAACGCCGCTGCTGTCTACGCCGCAGCCTTCCAGCGAGGTAGCGTGAGGTGCGCCCAGATTATGGCCAAATTCATGCTGCCACATCCAGTGACGATTGCCGGCGTTATTGCTGATAATCCAGTTGCCCGGCCTGGCCGCGAGCCCTGCCCAGCTGCAGGGCGTTGACGGCATATCGACGAATGTATAGTTATAGCCGTTAGTATTAATCCCTTTTTGCTTCGCCAGCTCTCTTACTCTGTTCACAAACGCGGCGCCAGTCGGACAAGTCGCCGGGCGCGGGCCGAGATTAATATCGGTAACCGTGTCGCCTGTAAGCGTTAATTTGCCATGAGAAGAGATCGCTACCGCGCTGGCAAGCGAGCTGGTGTCGCTGCCTGAACCAAAAACTGCGTCCTGTACGCTTTTTAAATCCATTGCCGCCCGGTCGCTGTAGTGAGTATGGATCAGCAGCACTTTTCTTTCGCCTGTGACCGGGCGTTTAGTCAGGATATCAGGCGCGCTAAATTGCCAGGATACGTTGTCGGCATTGCTGGCGGCAACCATCCTCAGACGGTTACCGCTATATCCCAGCACTTCATTCCGGCCCAAATCGTTACGATACTTATTCACCAGACGATAAACTATGCCTGGTGCGGAAGAAGCTGCATTCGCTGGAATTTGCCAGGAGCGCTGGGAGGTATAGCCGCTGCCGCTGCACTCCATTATAGTTGGCGTGGAAGTTGTGCCGCCCGTCGTGCCAAGACAATATTCTTTATCGCGCCCCGCTAATGCCTGATTCGTGATTTTCAGATAGCCACTCATAATGGTAGAGAAAGACCAGAGCTGGCGATTACTATTAGTACAGGTTGCGAACATGACATTTTGATTGTCAGATTCTAAAGTCAGGCACTGCTCGTTGCCCATCGTGACGTTTTTTATGGTGGTATAATCGCTGCTGAATACGCCAGGCACCGTATCATGCTGCTGCGACAGCATGGCAGGCGTCAGCGCAGTAGCGTGCCTGAGGTGCGCGAAAACGGGCGCTGGCGACAGAGATAGCGCCATCAGCAAACAAAGCTTTTTTTTATAAGGAGTTAACTGTTTTTCCATTGAAGAAGATTCTTTCACCGGTTATCCGAAGCGTTTCGGGGTTATTATTTAAGCGCTATCTGACGCTCGCCTTTTATTCTGCCGCCTGACGCCAACCTTTTTATTATCCATAGCAAGCAGTACAATCTTCTTTTCAGGATGAAAGAAGAAAGACGACAGAAATGAAAATGCGCCGTAAAATTTAAATACAGGTAGCAGGCAGTGCGTTTTTAAAAAAAAGCCCGACCATTACAGAAAATAAAACGGCGCATTCAATCCCACTCTACAAAAGCTTGCTGGCGTCCCATCTGCTTTTCGCGTTAATTATCCGCACGCCTCTTTTAAAGGCAATTGCAATAATTACCGCCATTTTGGCAATAATTAATTCGTTCCAGTCGACTAAAAAAAATCAAACAATCAATTATCAAATTGATATCTTTATGCTCACAAAAAAAATAGAGCGGGCTTATAAAAGCCTTTTTTATATAAATAAAGCGTCAATCAGAAAGGTATCAGCATTCCCATTATCAGTCTGCCTGAACAGTTACTGACGGCTTTTTATCTCCTGCCAGGTCAGGTATTATCTTTTGCTGCAAAAATTATCAGGGAAGATAAACATGAAATTCGCGGCAGTGATGCTGCTGGGTTTGCTGTTGAGTGGATGCAGTATGGATGTGGCGAAAACGCATCCGGCCCACCAGCTTAAATTCCAGTCAATACGAACTTCCGGCATTGATACGGTAAAAATAGTAAGCACACACTCTCTTTTTCCGGGCGATATTCTGCTTTCCTCATCCACTTCGCTGACGTCGCTCGGTATCCGGCTGTTCAGCTTTAGCGGCGTTAGCCACGCTTCTTTGTATGTGGGAGATAATCAGATAGCGGAAGCCGTGGGAAAAGGCGTCAAAATTATCACGCTGGAAGAAGCTATCGCCGAAAGCAACAATCTGCTGGTTTTGCGCAAGCAGGATCTTACCCCGGCGCAATCCCTGCTGATCAGGGAGTATGCGCTGGCTCATCTGGGTGAAAAATATAACTATAAAGGGATAGTGATGTTCACCCCTTTTATGGCGACGCGGCGTGTGTGCGAACTGCCTTTTCTTAGCGCCTCAGCGCGGGATGGATGCCTGCGGGCGCTGGCGACCGTGCAGCTTTCTGCTGAGATGCCAGGTGCCGATAGCGAAGCCTCCAACAGCTTCTTTTGTTCGCAGTTTGTGATTTCGGCATTTATGGCCGCCGGCGCGCCGCTCTTCAGCGGTGAAGCGCAGTGGATAAGCCCCGCTGACCTGCTGCATATGCGCAACGGCGATGTCGCCTCTTATCAAATTCCGCAGAAGCTTGATTATGTCGGCCATCTTAAACGCTGGAATTTGGCTGACATTCTGAGCTTCAGAAAATCTGTCGAATAATCACGAATCGAACACGGCGTTTATCGGCGGAGAGGACTAGAATCGGGTTATCTTTCTGTACAGGAGCTGAAGATGAGCCAACGAGGGCTGGAAGCGCTGTTACGTCCAAAATCCATTGCGGTTATCGGCGCTTCGCCGCGCCCGGAACGCGCGGGTTATCTGATGATGCGCAACCTGCTGGCGGGCGGCTTCAGCGGTTCCGTACTGCCGGTGACGCCGAAGTATAAAGCGGTTTGCGGCGTAATGGCCTGGCCGGATGTCGCCAGCCTGCTTTTCGCGCCGGATCTGGCGGTAATCTGCACTAATAGCCGGCGCAATATCGCCCTGCTTCAGGCGCTGGGCGAGCGCGGCTGCAAAGCCTGCATTATTCTCTCTTCGCCCGCCAGCCAGCATAAGGAACTGCAGCAGTGCGCCGCTAAATGGCAGATACGCCTGCTTGGCCCCAACAGCCTGGGGCTGCTGGCGCCCTGGCAGGGACTGAACGCCAGCTTTTCGCCGGTGCCGATCTATAAGGGCAAGCTGGCGTTTATCTCGCAGTCCGCCGCTGTTTCCAACACGATTCTGGACTGGGCGCAGCAGCGCCAGCTCGGGTTTTCCTGGTTTATCGCGCTCGGCGACAGCCTGGATATCGACGTGGACGATCTGCTCGACTTTCTGGCCAGAGACGGCAAAACCAGCGCCATTTTGCTTTGTCTGGAACAGTTAAGCGACGCGCGGCGCTTTGTGTCCGCAGCCCGCAGCGCCGCCAGAAACAAGCCGGTGCTGGTGATCAAAAGCGGACGCTCGCAGCAGGCTCGGCAGCTTCTGGGCGCGCCCGGCGGTATGGACGGCGCGTGGGACGCGGCTATTCAGCGCGCCGGCCTGCTGCGGGTGCAGGATATGCACGAACTTTTTTCCGCCGTGGAGACGCTCAGCCATATGCGGCCGCTACGCGGTGAACGGTTGATGATTATCAGCAACGGCGCCGCGCCCGCTGCACTGGCGCTCGATGCGCTGGACGCCCGCGGCGGGAAGCTGGCGAAGCTGAGCAACGAATTACTGGCGGCGCTGAAGGAGTGCCTGCCGGAAGAGTGCCAGCCCGGTAATCCGCTGGATTTGAAAGATGACGCGACCGCAGACCGCTATCAGCAGGTCGTTTCGCTGCTGCTGGCAAGCCAGGATATTGACGCGCTACTGGTGATTTATGCGCCCAGCGCCGTCGCGCCCGCCACGCTGACCGCACAGCGTCTGATAGAGACAGCGGCAAAGCATCCGCGAGGAAAGCAGATAGCGCTGTTGACCAACTGGTGCGGGGAGTTTTCCGCACCGGAAGCGCGTCGCTATTTCAGCGAGGCCGGCATTCCCACCTACCGTACGCCGGAAGGCGCCGTAACCGCGTTTATGCATATGGTGGAATATCGGCGTAACCAGAAACAGCTGCGTGAAACGCCTGCGCTACCCGCCGATCTGGCGATGAACACCACCGAAGCCCATCAGCTAATCCAACAGGCGCTGGCAGAAGGCGTAACCACGCTGGATACGCACGAGGTACAGGGTATTCTGCAGGCTTACGGCCTGACTACGCTGCCAACCTGGATCGCCAGCGACAGCGCGGAGGCTGTACAGATAGCCAGCCAGGCGGGCTATCCGGTGGCGCTTAAGCTGCGCTCTCCCGATATTCCTCATAAATCGGAGGTTCAGGGCGTTATGCTCTATCTGCGTTCGGCGGGAGAGGTGCAGCAGGCGGCGGAAGCTATTATCGATCGCGTCAAGCTTGCCTGGCCACAGGCGCGGATTGACGGCCTGCTGGTACAGAGCATGGCCAATCGCGCTGGTGCTCAGGAGCTGCGCATAGTGATGGAGCAGGATGCCGTATTCGGGCCGGTGATTATGCTGGGCGAAGGCGGCGTGGAGTGGCAGGCGGAACGACAGGCCGCCGTCGCGCTGCCGCCATTAAATATGGCGCTGGCGCGCTACCTGATTATTCAGGCCATCAAAAATGGCAAGATCCGCGGCCGCAGCGCCCTTTCTCCGCTGGATATTTCCGGCCTAAGCCGGGTGCTGGTGCAGGTTTCCAACCTGATTGTGGACTGTCCGGAGATCAGGCGGCTGGATATCCATCCTCTGCTGGCGGCAGGCGAGACTTTTTCTCTGCTGGACGTCACCATGCAGCTTGCGCCTTTCGACGGCGATGCGGAAGCGCGACTGGCTATTCGTCCCTATCCCCATCAGCTGGAGGAACGCACACAGCTAAAAAACGGCGAAGCTTTGCTGTTTCGTCCTATCCTGCCGGAAGATGAACCGCTGCTGCAGCAGTTCATCGCCAGGGTGACCAAAGAGGATCTTTACTATCGCTACTTTAGCGAGATCAACGAGTTTACCCATGACGATTTGGCTAACATGACCCAGATCGACTACGATCGAGAAATGGCGATCGTTGCGGTGCGTCAGGACGAGATCGTCGGCGTGACCCGCGCTATTTCTGACGCCGACAACATAGATGCGGAATTCTCCGTGCTGGTGCGTTCTGATTTAAAAGGACTTGGCCTGGGCCGCCAGCTGCTGGAAAAGATGATCGGTTATACCCGTCAACATGGTCTGCAGAAGCTTAACGGCATCACCATGCCAAATAATCAGGGCATGATAGCGCTGGCGCGCAAGCTGGGCTTCAGCGTGGATATCCAGCTTGAGGACGGGATTGTTTCGCTGTCGCTGACGCTGCAGCCGGTCGGGTAATGTCTGGAAACGTAAAACTGCCCACATCCCGGCTGACTAATGGTAATATTGACAGTTATGGTGATGATTTTAAGGCAAAAGGCCATTCTATGAACAGAGAAGAAACGCACTGTGATGCTGTCTAAATTCAAACGCAACAAGCACCAACAGCACCTTGCGCAACTGCCAAAACTGTCTCAGTCGGTTGCCGATTTCACCACGCTTTACGCGCCTGCGGATTTTCGCCGGACGCTGCTGGAAAAAATAGCGTCCGCGACAAAGCGTATCTGTCTGGTAGCCCTCTATCTGGAAAACGATGACGGTGGCCGTACCGTTCTTTCCGCGCTTTATGAAGCGAAGCGTCGCCGTCCCGAACTGGATATCAGAATTCTGGTCGACTGGCATCGCGCCCAGCGCGGTCGTATTGGCGCCTCGCGAGGCGCGACCAATGCGGACTGGTATTGCGAAATGGCCGAGCAAAACGCCGATATCGCTATTCCGGTTTATGGCGTGCCGGTCAACACGCGTGAAGCGCTCGGCGTGCTGCATCTGAAAGGCTCGGTTATCGACGATACGCTGCTCTATACCGGCGCCAGCCTGAATGATGTCTATCTGCATCAGCACGAGCGCTACCGCTACGATCGCTACCAGCTGATTACCAATCCCACGCTTGCCGATACGCTGCTGAACTGGATCGATACGAATCTGATTCAGGCCGAGGCCGTTCATCGTCTCGATCAGCGCGAACGGCCGAAAAGCCCGGAAATCAAAAACGAAACGCGCCAGTTCCGCCAGGAGCTACGCGGCTTCGATTACGATTTCATCGGTAATGCTAATAATGAACAGCTGTCGGTCACGCCGCTGGTTGGCCTGGGCAGGCGCAGCCTGCTGAATAAAACCATCTATCATCTGATGCCCTGCGCCGAGCAAAAGCTGACGCTGTGTACGCCTTATTTCAACCTGCCCGCGATTCTGGTACGCAATATTATCTGGCTGCTGCGCCGCGGCAAAGAAGTGGAAATCATCGTCGGCGATAAGACCGCCAACGACTTCTATATTCCTCAGGATCAGCCGTTTAAAATTATCGGCGCTCTGCCCTATCTGTATGAGATCAATCTGCGGCGTTTTCTCAGTCGTTTACAGTATTACGTCACCAGCGGTCAACTGACCGTGCGGCTATGGAAGGATGGCGAAAACAGTTATCACCTGAAAGGCATGTGGGTGGATGATGAGTGGATGCTTATCACCGGTAACAACCTTAACCCGCGCGCCTGGCGGCTCGATCTGGAAAACGCCGTACTGATTCACGATCCGCTGCAGGAGCTGGCCGAACAGCGTGAGAAAGAGCTGGCGCTGATTCGTGAGCACACTACGGTAGTGCAGCATTATCGGGATCTGGAAAGCATTGCGGATTATCCGGTTAAGGTCAGAAAGCTGATCCGTCGGCTGCGGCGTATCCGCATCGACAGGCTTATCAGCCGTATTCTGTAACACAGCTATACTCAGCCCTGTAACTCTTACAGGGCTTTTTTTATGCGCTTACTCTCCGTTTTCCTCCTGCTTTGCTGCTCCGGCTGTAGCCATATGGCGCAGGACAGCTGGACCGGCAAGGACAAGGCCGAACATTTCTTCTCTTCCGCTTTTCTCTCTGCCGCCGGCGCCGCTTACGGTGAGCGCCAAAACTGGTCAGAGAGCCGTAGCGCCAATTTTGGACTGATGTTCAGCGTCGGCCTGGGCGCCGGAAAAGAATTCTATGACAGTCGGGAAGCGGGCTCGGGCTGGAGCTGGAAAGATTTCAGCTGGGATTTGGCCGGCGCTGCCGCCGGCTATACGCTCTGGCAATCGGCGCGCTAAAGCTTCATTCCCTGACCTCTTTTATGCAGCAGCAGCGAAACAAGGAAAGCGACAGCGCCCATTGCAGAGACATACCAGAAAAAGCTGTTCTCGTTGCCTGCCGCTTTAAGTGATAAAGCCACATATTCAGCCGATCCGCCAAACAGCGCGTTGGCAACCGCATAAGAAAGGCCGACGCCAAGCGCCCGGACTTCAGGTGGAAACATCTCCGCTTTCAAAATACCGCTGATTGAGGTGTAAAAGCTGGTAATAACCAGCGCCAGCATGACCAGAGCAAAAGCGACCCAACCGCTCTGCACACTCTGTAATAACGTCAGGATCGGCACGGTACAGATCGCCGCCATGCCGCCAAAGATCAGCATCGATCCTTTACGCCCGATCCTGTCGGACAGCGCGCCGATGAAAGGCTGGATCAGCATGAAAATAAACAGCGCGGCGGTCATCAATGCGCTGGCGGAACGGGCATCCATACCGGAAGTATTTACCAGGTACTTCTGCATATAAGTGGTGAAGGTGTAAAAACTTAACGAGCCGCCAGCAGTGAAGCCCAACACCATGATAAATGCGCGACGATGTTTCCAAAGCCCTTTCAGTGAGCCGGCATCCTGATGCGCACGGCTCTTTCTGTCTGACGTTTCATTCAGCGATCGCCGCAGATAAAGCGCGACCACGGCAAGCAGCGCGCCCAGCGCGAAAGGGATGCGCCAGCCCCATGCGCGCAGCTCTTCATCAGACAGAACTTGCTGCAGTACGACCACGGTCAGCAGCGCCAGAAGCTGGCCGCCGATTAACGTAACGTATTGAAAAGAGGCGTAGAAACCTTTCTTCCCCTCAATTGCGACTTCACTCATGTATGTCGCACTGGTGCCATACTCCCCGCCCACGGAAAGTCCCTGAAACAGACGAGCCAGCAGCAGTAGCGCAGGCGCCCAAACGCCAAGCGTGGCATAACCGGGCAGGCAAGCGATGACCAGCGAGCCAAAACACATCATACAGACGGAGATCAGCATGGATGTTTTGCGCCCGTGTTTGTCACCAATATAGCCAAACAGCCAGCCGCCAACCGGACGCATCAAAAAACCGGCGGCAAATACCCCTGCCGTCTGCAGCAGCTGCGTGGTCGCGTTACCTGTCGGGAAAAAAATATGGGCAAAATAGAGCGAGCAAAATGAGTAAACGTAGAAATCAAACCACTCGACCAGATTGCCGGAAGAAGCGCCGACAATAGCCCAGATACGCTGGCGTGTGGTGATCTCAGAAGCTTTGGCAATTTCTGTTTGTGATGATGCGGTATTCAACATAATTCCTCCTCGCAATTTCCCTGCTAATCATTAGCGCCGAAAGTGAAACAGCAACCAGCAGTAAACCGCACTACGAGAATGTTAAGAATATGTTTTTTTACCGGCTGAGGCTTTTGTGACAGAGATCGTTTTTTGGCGGTGAAAGGCAAAGATGAGGCGTAATATGCTGACCACAATTTTTTCGGCCCAAATGCAAAAAACCCCGATCGTGAGGTCGGGGTTATCGCGATTTGATGCCTGGCAGTTGATGAACTGACGTTCACCCTGCGGGCCGTTGCCCTGCAACGTTCAGACTGCGCCTCCCGGCTCGTCTGTCCCGGGCTCGCGTGGGGAGGTTTTACCCGCGCCCAAACGCAAAAAACCCCGACCGTGAGGTCGGGGTTATCGCAATTTGATGCCTGGCAGTTCCCTGGGCCCGCACGGGGAGGTTTTACCCCGCGACCACAACGGAAAAAGGCCCCGCGCATGCGCACGGGGCCTTTCCTTATTTGAT
>NZ_JAKUMN010000006.1:54923-229321 GCF_037026505.1 Erwinia sp. CGal63 | reverse complement strand
GAAGACCTGATCAAGTTTGGCCTGATCCCGGAGTTTATCGGCCGTCTGCCGGTGGTGGCGACGCTGAATGAACTGAGCGAGGAAGCGCTGATCCAGATCCTGCGGGAACCGAAAAACGCGCTGACCAAGCAGTATCAGGCGCTGTTCAATCTGGAAGGCGTGGAGCTGGAGTTCCGCGAAGAGGCGCTGAAGGCGATAGCGCACAAGGCGATGTCGCGGAAAACCGGGGCGCGCGGTCTGCGCTCAATCGTGGAAGGCGCGCTGCTGGAAACGATGTACGATCTGCCGTCAATGGACGACGTGGAGAAAGTGGTGATCGATGAGTCGGTTATCGCGGGCGAATCGGAGCCGATGCTGATCTACGGCAAGGGCGATGCGCAGCAGGCTTCTGGCGAATAAATAACCATATCATTCCAACCGGTTAGCGCAAATGGGGGAAATTATTCCCCCATTTACTTTTCTCTCGCACATAACGTTGAATGTCTGATATTCATCCCCATATACTCAACTACCTGTGGGTAAAACTGCATGCCAGACAATTGCGGTTCCCCTCACCCTGGCGGAAATTAAACTAAGAGAGAGCTCTATGAATCCTGAGCGTTCTGAACGCATTGAAATCCCTGTGTTGCCGTTGCGTGACGTAGTGGTTTATCCGCACATGGTAATTCCGTTGTTTGTAGGCCGTGAAAAATCGATTCGCTGCCTTGAAGCCGCCATGGATCATGACAAAAAGATCATGCTGGTCGCGCAAAAAGAGGCTTCAACGGATGAACCTGGCATTAACGATCTCTTCTCTGTAGGGACCGTAGCGTCAATTTTACAGATGCTGAAGCTGCCTGACGGCACGGTGAAAGTGCTGGTCGAAGGACTGCAGCGCGCGCATATCACCACGCTCGCCGACAATGGCGACCATTTTACGGCTCAGGCAGAATATCTGGTTTCGCCTGAGATCGACGAACGCGAGCAGGAAGTGCTGGTGCGTACGGCGCTTAATCAGTTTGAAGGCTATATCAAACTGAACAAGAAAATCCCGCCGGAAGTGCTGACTTCCCTGAACAGCATTGAAGACGCGGCGCGCCTTGCGGATACCGTGGCTGCCCATATGCCGCTGAAGCTGGCTGACAAGCAGTCCGTGCTGGAAATGTCCGACATCAATGAACGCCTGGAATACCTGATGGCGATGATGGAGTCGGAAATCGATCTGCTGCAGGTGGAAAAACGCATCCGCAACCGCGTGAAAAAGCAGATGGAGAAAAGCCAGCGCGAGTACTATCTGAATGAGCAGATGAAGGCGATTCAGAAAGAGCTGGGCGAGATGGACGACGCGCCGGACGAAAACGAAGCGCTGAAGCGTAAAATCGACGCGGCGAAAATGCCGAAAGAGGCGCGCGATAAAACCGAAGCCGAGCTGCAGAAGCTGAAGATGATGTCGCCGATGTCGGCGGAAGCGACAGTGGTGCGCGGCTATATCGACTGGATGGTTCAGGTACCGTGGAACGCCCGCAGCAAAGTGAAAAAAGATCTGGTGAAGGCGCAGGAAACGCTGGATACCGATCACTTTGGTCTGGAACGCGTTAAAGACCGTATCCTGGAATATTTAGCGGTACAGAGTCGCGTCAGCAAAATCAAAGGGCCGATCCTCTGTCTGGTAGGGCCGCCGGGCGTGGGTAAAACCTCGCTGGGGCAGTCTATCGCCAAAGCGACCGGGCGCAAATATGTGCGTATGGCGCTGGGCGGCGTGCGTGATGAAGCGGAAATCCGCGGTCACCGCCGTACCTATATTGGTTCCATGCCGGGCAAACTGATCCAGAAGATGGCTAAAGTCGGCGTAAAAAACCCGCTGTTCCTGCTGGATGAGATCGACAAAATGTCTTCGGACATGCGCGGCGATCCGGCTTCGGCGCTGCTGGAGGTGCTGGACCCGGAGCAGAACATCGCTTTTAACGACCACTATCTGGAGGTCGATTACGATCTTTCCGACGTGATGTTCGTGGCAACCTCGAACTCGATGAATATTCCGGCGCCGCTGCTGGATCGTATGGAAGTGATCCGCCTGTCGGGCTACACCGAAGACGAAAAGCTCAACATCGCCAAAAAGCATCTGCTCTCCAAGCAGATCGAGCGTAACGCGCTGAAAGAGAGCGAGCTGACGGTGGACGACAGCGCTATCGTTAGCATCATTCGCTACTACACCCGCGAAGCGGGCGTGCGTAGCCTTGAGCGCGAGCTGTCGAAGCTGTGTCGTAAGGCGGTGAAAACGCTGCTGATGGATAAAACGGTCAGCCATATTGAGATCAACGCCGACAACCTGAAAGATTTCCTGGGCGTGCAGCGTTTCGACTATGGCCGCGCCGACAGCGAAAACCGCGTAGGTCAGGTAACTGGTCTGGCGTGGACGGAAGTGGGCGGCGATCTGCTGACCATCGAAACCGCCTGCGTACCGGGCAAGGGCAAGCTCACCTATACCGGCTCGCTGGGCGAGGTGATGCAGGAGTCTATTCAGGCGGCGCTGACCGTGGTGCGCGCGCGCGCAGAGAAGCTCGGCATTAATGGCGACTTCTACGAAAAACGCGATATCCACGTGCACGTGCCGGAAGGCGCGACGCCGAAGGATGGCCCAAGCGCCGGTATCGCTATGTGTACGGCGCTGGTTTCCTGCCTGACTGGCAACCCGGTGCGCGCCGATGTGGCGATGACCGGCGAGATCACGCTGCGCGGTCAGGTTCTGCCTATCGGCGGCCTGAAAGAGAAGCTGCTGGCGGCGCATCGCGGCGGCATCAAAACCGTGCTGATCCCGGATGAGAACAAGCGCGACCTGGAAGAGATTCCGGACAACGTGATTGCCGATCTGGAGATTCATCCGGTCAAGCGTATCGAAGAAGTGCTGACGCTGGCCCTGCAGAACGCGCCTTACGGTATGCAGGTGGCTACCGCTAAATAGTGATGTAAGACAAAAAGACCCTAAATCCGGAGCTGGCAGACGAATTCGCACTTGCCAGCTTTTTTTTGTGCCGCTAATTTAGGGGGCTGTTAAGCCGGTGAAGGTCTGAACAGGCCCTGCTTTTACGACTCAACAAACAACGAAAATTGCAGCGTGTTCGCAACGAGGGGGAAGCCCGTTTGCGAAATGAATAATTAAAGAGGGGATGATTGAGTGAACAAGTCACAGTTGATCGACAATATTGCTGCTGGTGCGGATATTTCTAAAGCGGCAGCCGGACGCGTGCTGGATGCTTTTATGGAAGCGGTAACCGACTCTCTTAAGGCGGGCGACGAAGTGGCGCTGGTAGGCTTTGGCACTTTCTCCGTGCGCGAGCGCGCGGAACGCACAGGCCGTAACCCGCAGACCGGCAAGGAAATTACCATTCCTGCAGGCAAAGTGCCTGGTTTCCGCGCGGGCAAAGCGCTGAAAGACGCGGTTAATTAAGGTCAGGCAGCAATTTCTTCGGTGGAATGAGGACTGTCCTGACGTTCTCATGTACCATACGAGGCACATCACAAAACGATGTGCCTTTTTTGTTTCAACGGTCGCAAGTGCCTGATACGCAGCGGCGTGGAGCGTCCCGGGAACATGGGAAGCAAGCGCAAGGGTTTACATTCATAACACAGCGGAGTGTTGTCATACCATGATGGACAATTTACGCGCGGCGTCGAACCATGTCGTGCTCAAAATTATACTGGGTCTGATCATTCTCTCTTTTGTTCTGACCGGGGTAGGCAACTACCTGATCGGCGGCAACGGAGATTATGCGGCTAAGGTCAACGGTCAGGAAATCAGTCGCGCGCAGCTGGAACGAGCATTCAGCAACGAGCGCTCACGTCAGCAGGAGATGCTGGGCGAACAGTTTTCTCAGCTGGCCAGTAATCCGGCCTGGCTGCAGCAAATCCGCCAGCAGGCGCTCTCCCGACTGGTGGACGAAGCGCTGCTGGATCAGTACGCGAAAGATCTTAAGCTGGCGATCGGCGACGATCAGATCAAGCAGGCCATCTTTAATCAGCCCGCTTTCCAGAGCAACGGCAAGTTCGACAACGCACGCTATCTGGCCATTATCAACCAGATGGGCCTGTCGGCCGATCAATATGCTCAGGCGCTGCGCAAGCAGCTGACCACCCAGCAGCTGATCGCTGCGGTAACCGGCACTGATTTCATGCTGCCGGGCGAAACCGAATCGCTGGCCGCGCTGGTTTCTCAGGAGCGTCTGGTACGAGAGGCGACGATCGACGTGGCGGCGCTGGCGGCAAAACAGAGCGTGAGCGACGAAGAAGTTAAAAACTACTACGAGCAGAATAAAAACAGCTTTATGGCGCCGGAGCAGTTCCGCGTTAGCTACATTAAGCTGGATGCGGCCTCGCTGCAGAAAACGCCTGATGAAAGCGAAATCAAAAGCTGGTATGACAGCCATCAGCAGGACTATACCCAGCCGCAGCGCAGCCGCTTCAGCGTAATCCAGACCAAAACCGAAGCCGATGCGCAGGCGGTGCTGGACGCACTGAAAAAAGGCGGCGACTTCGCCACGCTGGCTAAAGAGAAGTCGATCGATCCTATCTCCGCGCGCAAAGGCGGCGATATGGGCTGGCTGGAGCCGGACACCACGCCGGACGAGCTGAAAAGCGCCGACCTGACGCAGAAAGGCCAGCTGTCGGGCGTGATCAAATCTTCCGTAGGCTTTATCGTCGCTCGTCTTGACGACGTACAGCCGCAGCAGATTAAGCCTTTGGCGGCCGTCCATGACGAAATCGCCGCTAAGGTAAAACGCGAAACCGCTATCGATGCCTGGTATAAGCTGCAGCAGAAGGTTAGCGAAGCGGCCAGCAACGACAACGAGTCGCTGCAGAGCGCGGAAGAAGTGGCAGGCGTGAAAGCGGTGGAAACAGAGTGGTTCAGCCATGACAATCCGCCGGCCGAGCTTAATTTCAGAGCGGTTGAGCAGGCGATCTTCAACGGCGGTCTGCTGGGCGACAACGGCGCGCCGGGCAGCAACTCCGACATTATTACCGTTGATGGCGATCGTGCCTTCGTACTGCGCATCGCCGCGCACAAACCGGAAGCGGTTAAACCGCTGGCTGAGGTTAATGCGGAGATCGTTGAGGCGCTGAAAACCCAGAAAGCGCAGGCGCAGGCAAAATCCCAGGCGGAAAAACTGCTGGCGGATCTGCAGGCGGGCAAAGGCGCGGACGCCATGAAGGCGGCCAGCCTCAGCTTTGGCGAACAGAAAACGCTGACGCGCAGCGGTCAGGATGCGGTGACTCAGTCAGCCTTCTCGCTGGCGCTGCCGGCAAAAGATAAGCCGGTTTACGGCATCAGCGAAGACGAGAAAGGCAACGTCGTGCTGCTGGCGCTTGATCAGGTACGCAGCGGCACGCTGCCGGAAGCGCAGAAAAAAGCGATGGTGCAGGGCATTACGCAGAACAACGCGCAAATCGCCTTCGAAGCGCTGCTGAGCAACCTGCGTAAAGAGGGCAAGATTAAATACGGCGCCGCCGCTCAGGCGCAATAAGCCTCGCAAAATTTTTGCAACTCAGTGCAACTCTAAAGGCCGCTTATGCGGCCTTTTCCATTTCTGCAAACTGCCGTTTGCCGCGCGATTTTTCCGGGTTTAGTCTGGCGTTGCTGTCACACACATGGAGGATAACAGCATGCAAAACAAACTATTGGCTTTATGTTTCACCCTGTTGATGGGCGGCGCTTCGCCGCTTTACGCCGGGCCCGCTATCGACAACGTCAGCGCGCCGCAGGAAAGCGCGCAGCCGTCCGCAGAGAAAAATGCGTCGCAGTCTGAGCTGATCAGCATTAATCACGCCACGGCAGAAGAGCTGAGCGCCGTCATGAGCGGTGTGGGACTAAAAAAAGCGCAGGCCATTATCAGCTATCGCGAACAGTACGGGCCTTTTACGCAAATCGATCAGCTAAAAGAGGTACCGGGCATTGGTAACGCGCTGGTGGAGAGGAACCTGGCCAAACTGAAACTGTGATCGCTTTCGCGACTTGTCGCGGTAGCTTCGCGCGCTGCGCGCAGGCTGCTACGCTGAAAGAGGTCATACCAGTGGGTGTGGCCTTTTTTCAGGGGGAAAATATGCAGATTACGATTAAGGTACGCGGCTATCATCTGGACGTTTATCAACATGTTAACAATGCGCGTTATCTGGAGTTTCTGGAGGAGGCGCGCTGGGCGTGGCTGGAAAAACTCTCCGCCTTTCGCTGGATGCAGGAGAACCGGCTGGCTTTTATCGTGGTAAACATCAATATCAACTATCGTCGTCCGGCGGTGCTGGGCGACGAGCTGGCGATCGACAGCCGGCTGCTGCAGCTCGGCAACAAAAGCGGGGTTATTGGCCAGAGCGTGACGCTGCGACCGGGTGGTGAAGAGATAGCCGATGCGGCGCTGACCTTTGTCTGTATTGACCTGCGCACGCAAAAAGCGCAGCCGCTGACGGGAGAGCTGAAGCAGCGGCTGGAAGAGATGCTGGCGGAGTAACGGGCCGCCAGCGCAATAACTATCAGGCCAGGCCGGTTTTGCGCTGCATTTCCTGCATTACCGTGGCGCTGTTGATCTGATAATCGCGCAGGCCGTTGGCGCGCAGATGACAGGCGGCGCATTCTCCGCAGCCGTCGCCTTTGATGCCGTTGTAGCAGGTAAGCGTTTCATTGCGTACCCGCGCCAGCTGCTGCCAGTAATCCGCCAGCGCCCAGGTTTCCGCTTTGTTCAGCCACATCAGCGGCGTCTCAAAGCGTACCGGGCGCGCCATACCCAGCTCCACCGCATGATTCAGCGCCTTAACAAACTCATCACGGCAGTCGGGATAGCCGGAGAAATCGGTTTCGCATACGCCGCTAATGACCGCTTCCGCTTCGACCTGATAAGCGTAGATCGAGGCGAGCGTCAGAAACAGCACGTTGCGGCCCGGTACAAAGGTACTTGGCAGTCCGCTGGCGTCGGGATCGTAAGCCGGCACCGGAATACTGTCGCGAGTCAGGCTGCTGACCGCCAGCTCGTTAAGCAGCGTGACGTCCAGCACCTTATGCGCCCGCGCGCCCAGCGACTGCGCAAGCTCGCGAGCGATATCGATCTCCGCGCGATGCCGCTGACCATAGTCGAAGGTCAGGCAATGCACTTCGTCATACTGCTGCAACGCCTGAATCAGACAGGTTGTTGAATCCTGGCCGCCGCTGAAAACCACTACCGCACGTTTCATACTCTCTACCTCATTAATCTGTTGCGCAGTATGGTACTGCCTGCGGCGGCAGAAAGGTAGAGCTGTCAGAAAGCGAAGCAGGCGAAGGCGCGACGGCGGGCGCTATTTCCATTGCGGCGGCGGCATGGCAAAGCGGCGTTAGCGGCGACCGTGCTTCCGGCCGCGCTTCTGCTGTTTCGACACGGCCACAAGCTGACGGTAACATCTGCTGCCACGGCTGCAGATCGCCAATATGCCGGGCTACCCATTCCGGCTGATAATAAGTTTCCTGATAACGTTCGCCGCTGTCGCACAGCAGCGTGACGATAGCGCCGCCGCGCCGCTGCTTTTTCATCTCTTCGGCGATCTGCAAAGCGCCCCAGATACTGGCGCCGGTAGAGGCGCCAACTTTTTTGCCCAGCCGCTGCGACAGCCAGTGCATGGCAGCGATACTGGCCGCGTCGGGAACCTGCAGCATTTCGTCCACTACATCGGCAATAAAGGAAGGCTCCACGCAGGGACGGCCGATGCCTTCAATTAAACCGCCGCGTTCGCTGCGCAGCGAGCGATCTCTTTGTCGCCAGTAATCGTAAAAAACAGAGTGTTGCGGATCGACCACCAGCAGGCGCGAAGCGTGGCCCCGATAACGCAGGTAGCGGCCAATGGTGGTTGCCGTGCCGCCTGTCCCTGCGCCGACGACAAAAGCGTCGGGTATGGGGAAGGGCGTTTGCGCCATCTGCCGGAAAATTGCGTCGGCGATATTGCCGCTGCGCCAGTCCGTGGCGCGTTCAGCAAAGGTAAACTGATCCATAAAATGGCCGTTGAGCCTTTTTGCCAGCCGCGCCGCCTCGACCGCGAGCTGGCCGGCCTCTTTAACAAAGTGGCATTCGCCGCCCAGCCGGCGAATTTGTGCAATTTTGCTGCTGGCCGTTCCTTCAGGCACCACGGCAAAAAAGGGCAGGCCCAGCAGCCGGGCGAACCAGGCTTCGGAGATAGCGGTGCTGCCGGATGAAGCCTCGACAACAGGCATATCTTTCTTTAGCCAGCCGTTACAGAGCGCGTGCAGAAACAGCGAGCGCGCCAGCCGATGCTTCAGGCTGCCGCTGGCGTGCAGACTCTCATCCTTCAGATAAAGCCAGATAGCAGGCGCCAGCGCCAGACGCAGCAGCGGCGTCTCCTGCTGCCGCTCTCCTTCGGCGCACATTTTTTCTATCGCTGTAGCCAGCCATGGATCTGTCATCCTTTTTTCTCCGCTTATCAACAGCCTGCAGAGTAAAGCATTAACAGGAAAAAAAATTTGCTTTCTTCTCTGTAAAATCGTTCCAAAAGAGAAAATTATTCTCCCGGAGGCGCAAATGACAGATAAAACAGACCGAAAGCTGCTGGCGCTGCTGCAGCAGGACTGTACACTCTCCCTACAGGCGCTGGCGGATGCGGTGCATCTCACGACCACGCCGTGCTGGAAACGCTTGAAAAGGCTGGAAGAGGAAGGCTATATTCGCGGCCGGGTCGCGCTGTTGGATGCGGACAAGCTGGGACTGCCGCTGACCGCTTTTATGCTGATCAAAACCCAGCAGCACAGCAGCAGCTGGTATCAGCAATTCGTCGCCGTGGTGCAGTCGATGCCGGAGGTGATGGGCTGCTACAGAATGGCCGGCGAGTATGACTATCTGCTGCGCATTCGCGTTGCGGATATGAAAAGCTACGATGCCTTTTATAAGCGTCTGGTGAACGCAATGCCGGGCCTGCTGGATGTGACCTCCAGTTTCGCGATGGAAGAGATAAAATACACTACGGCGCTGCCGCTGAACTAAAGCGCTCGCCCAAACCTGACCAGGACGTTTATTGTGCGACTTTTCAGCCAATTAAGCTGGTACTTTTTGCGCGAATGGCGCCGCTATCTTGGCGCCGTTTTCCTGCTGATTATCATTGCGCTGCTGCAGCTGCTGCCGCCAAAAATCGTCGGCACCATCGTGGATGGCGTCTCTCATCAGCAGATGAGCGGCTCGCGGCTGCTGATGTGGACAGGCGTGATGCTGCTTACGGCGGCGGTGGTCTATCTGCTGCGCTATGTCTGGCGCGTGCTGCTGTTTGGCGCCTCCTACCAGCTGGCCGTCGAGCTTCGCCAGGATTTCTATCGCCAGCTGAGTCGGCAGCATCCTGAATTTTATCTGCGCCACCGCACCGGCGATCTTATCGCTCGCGCCACCAACGATGTGGATCGCGTGGTGTTCGCCGCCGGTGAAGGCGTGCTGACGCTGGTGGATTCGCTGGTAATGGGCCTGGCGGTGCTGACGGTCATGAGCACGCAGATCAGCTGGCAGCTCACGCTGCTGGCGCTGGTGCCGATGCCGGTGATGGCGATAGTGATTAAACGCTACGGCGACCAGCTCCACGAGCGTTTTAAGCATGCCCAGGCCGCCTTCTCGTCGCTGAACGACAGAACGCAGGAAAGCCTGACCAGCATCCGCATGATTAAAGCTTTCGGGCTGGAAGATCACCAGTCGGCTCAGTTTGCCGATATTGCTGCCGATACCGGACGGAAAAATCTGCGGGTCGCCAGAATCGATGCCCGCTTCGATCCCACTATCTATATCGCCATCGGGCTGTCGAACCTGCTGGCTATTGGCGGCGGCAGCTGGATGGTCTGGCACGGCGATATGACGCTGGGGCAGCTTACCAGCTTCGTGATGTATCTTGGCCTGATGATTTGGCCGATGCTGGCGCTGGCCTGGATGTTTAATATCGTCGAGCGCGGCAGCGCGGCCTGGAGTCGTATCCGCGCGCTGCTGTCGGAAGCGCCTGCCGTCGAGGACGGTAACAAAACCCTGCCGGAAGATCGCGGCCAGCTGCAGATCGCCATCCGCGAGTTCTGCTATCCCGGCGCACAGCAGCCTTCGCTGCGCCACATCAACGTCAATCTCAAGCCCGGCCAGATGCTGGGGCTGTGTGGCCCGACCGGCTCCGGCAAAAGCACGCTGCTGAGCCTGATCCAGCGGCATTTCGATATCGCGCAGGGCGATATTCGCTATCACGGTATTCCTCTGCCGCAGCTGCGCCTGGATAGCTGGCGCAGCCGCATGGCGGTGGTCAGCCAGACACCCTTTCTTTTTTCCGATACCGTGGCGAACAATATCGCGCTTGGGCGACCAACGGCGCAGCAGAGTGATATTGAGCGCGCGGCGCGGCTGGCCAACGTCCATGAGGATATTTTGCGGCTGCCGCAGGGATACGAAACGGAAGTCGGCGAGCGCGGCGTGATGCTTTCGGGCGGGCAAAAACAGCGTATTTCCATCGCCAGAGCGCTGCTTTTGAACGCGGAAATCCTGATTCTGGATGACGCGCTGTCGGCGGTCGACGGCCGCACCGAGCACCAGATTCTGCACAATTTAAGGAAATGGGGCGCGGGAAGAACCGTGATTATCAGCGCGCATCGGCTGTCCGCGCTGACGGAAGCCAGCGAAATTCTGGTTCTGCAGCAGGGCACGGTAGCCCAGCGCGGGCAGCATGACGCGCTGGTGGCGCAAAGCGGCTGGTATCAGGATATGTATCGCTATCAGCAGCTGGAAGCCGCGCTGGATGAGGATGACACTGCGAAAGAGGTGCCGCATGGCGAATCTTAATCAGCTCTGGCCAACGCTAAAGCGCCTGCTTAGCTACGGTATGCCGTGGCGAAAATCGCTCGGCCTCGCCGTAGCGCTGCTGTGGATCGCGGCGGCGGCGGAAGTGCTCGGCCCGGTGCTGGTCAGCTATTTTATCGACAACATGGTGGCGAAGCACGCTATGCCGCTGGGGCTGGTAACAGGACTGGCCGTCAGCTTTATTCTGCTGCAAATGCTGGCTGCCGCGCTGCACTACTGGCAGTCGCTGCTGTTTAACGCTGCGGCGGTGGGCGTGGTGCAGCAACTGCGCACCGACGTGATGGACGCGGCGCTGCGCCAGCCGCTGAGCGCCTTTGACACTCAGCCCGTCGGCCAGATTATTTCGCGCGTCACCAACGATACCGAAGTGGTTCGCGATCTCTATGTCACCGTCGTGGCGACGGTATTGCGCAGCGCGGCGCTGATTGGCGCGATGCTGGTGGCGATGTTTAGCCTGGACTGGCGAATGGCGCTGGTGGCAATAATGATCTTTCCGGCGGTGCTGGCGGTAATGCTGATCTACCAGCGCTACAGCACGCCTATCGTACGGCGGGTGCGCAGCTATCTGGCCGATATCAATAACGGCTTTAACGAAGTTATCAACGGCATGAGCGTTATCCAGCAGTTTCGCCAGCAGGCGCGTTTCGGCGAGCGAATGAGCGAAGCGAGCCGATCGCACTATCTGGCGAGAATGGAGACGCTGCGGCTGGACGGTTTCCTGCTCAGGCCGCTGCTCAGTTTGTTCTCTGCGATGATCCTTTGCGGACTGATGCTGCTGTTCGGCTTCTCCTCCAGCGGCAGTATCGAGGTCGGCGTGCTTTACGCCTTTATCAACTATCTGGGCAGGCTTAACGAGCCTTTGATTGAGCTGACCACCCAGCAGTCGATGCTGCAGCAGGCGGTGGTGGCCGGCGAGCGTATCTTTGAACTGATGGACGCGCCGCGTCAGCACTACGGCAAGGAGAGCCGACCGCTGGCTTCCGGACAAATCGAGATCGAGAACCTGAGTTTTGCCTACCGCGACGGTCGCAATGTGCTCAGTGATATTAATCTCAGCGTGCCTTCGCGCAGCTTTGTGGCGCTGGTTGGCCATACCGGCAGCGGCAAAAGCACGCTGGCTAATCTGCTGATGGGCTACTATCCGGTTACTCAGGGCCAAATCAAACTGGACGGCAGGCCGCTCTCCTCGCTCAGTCATGGCGTGCTGCGAGAAGGCGTAGCGATGGTGCAGCAGGATCCGGTAGTGCTGGCCGACAGCTTCTTCGCCAACGTGGCGCTGGGGCGGGCAATTAGCGAAGAGGCCGTCTGGCGCGCGCTGGAAACCGTACAGCTGGCCGATCTGGCGCGTTCGCTGTCGGACGGGATCTACACGCGGCTTGGCGAACAGGGAAACAATCTCTCCGTGGGACAAAAGCAGCTGCTGGCAATGGCGCGCGTGCTGGTCGCCTCGCCGCAGATTCTGATTCTGGACGAGGCAACGGCCAATATCGACTCCGGCACCGAGCAGGCGATTCAGAAAGCGCTGCGGGCAGTGCGCGAGCAGACCACGCTGGTGGTGATTGCTCACCGACTCTCCACCATTATCGAAGCGGACACTATTCTTGTGTTGCACCGCGGTCAGGCGGTAGAGCAGGGCGATCATCAGCAGCTGCTGGCGAAGCAGGGCCGCTACTGGCAGATGTATCAGCTGCAGCTGGCGGGCGAAGAGCTACAGGAGACGGAACAGTAACCCTTACCGTTTCGCTGCACTAAAAGCAGGCGGCATCGCCGTCTGAATTTACCCGATGCACAATTACAACGCGCAACGCACCTTAATGGTGCGTTTTCTTTTTCCCTCTATTCTTAAAGTGGCTGGCCTGCTTTCCGGCGCCAGCGCTGTCTGCCGTCGCGCCTTTGTAATACGTCCGTTTCTTATTTATGGCACAACCTTTGCTTTAGCTTATGCGGGGCGGAATCACCGTTTTATTTAGCTGGAGGGGATCGTATGAAGCTGGTTACCGTGGTAATCAAACCGTTTAAATTAGAAGACGTGCGCGAAGCGCTTTCTGCTATCGGCATTCAGGGCCTGACCGTCACCGAGGTCAAAGGGTTTGGTCGCCAGAAAGGGCATGCCGAGCTCTATCGCGGTGCCGAGTACAGCGTGAACTTCCTGCCAAAAGTCAAAATCGATATCGCGATTGCCGACGACCAGCTGGATGAAGTGGTGGATGTGATTGGCAAAGCCGCCTACACCGGCAAAATTGGCGACGGCAAAATTTTCGTCGCTGAACTGCAGCGGGTTATTCGTATTCGCACTGGCGAAACAGACGAAGCCGCACTCTAATCTTGGGCCAGGAATTGTGATGGGATGGGAAAAAATGAGAAAAATGACTAAGTTCGGCCTCGCCAGCCTTTTCCTGCTGCCGTCGCTGGCGATGGCAGCGCCAGCCGTGGCGGATAAAGCGGACAACGCCTTTATGATGATTTGCACCGCACTGGTGCTGTTTATGACGCTACCCGGCATCGCTCTTTTCTACGGCGGCCTGATTCGGGCCAAAAACGTGCTCTCAATGCTGACCCAGGTTTCCGTGACCTTTGCGATGGTCTGCGTAATCTGGATGCTTTACGGCTATTCGCTGGCCTTCAGCACCGGCAACGCTTTCTTTGGCGACTTCAGTATGGCGATGTTGAAAAACATCCAGCTGACGGCGCTGGTCGGCACCTTCTACCAGTATATCCACGTTTCGTTTCAGGCTTCGTTCGCCTGCATTACGGTTGGCCTGATTGTGGGCGCGCTGGCTGAGCGTATCCGCTTCTCGGCGGTGCTGATTTTTGTCGCTATCTGGGTCACTTTCTCTTATCTGCCTATCGCGCATATGGTCTGGTCAGGCGGTCTGCTGGCGCAGGATGGCGCGCTGGATTTTGCTGGCGGCACGGTGGTACATATCAACGCGGCGGTCGCCGGACTGGTAGGCGCTTATCTGGTTGGCAAGCGCGCCGGGTTTGGTAAAGAAGCGTTTAAACCGCATAACCTGCCGATGGTCTTTACCGGCACCGCTATTCTCTATGTCGGCTGGTTCGGCTTTAACGCCGGTTCCGCCAGCGCGGCCAACGAAATCGCGGCGCTGGCTTTTGTTAACACAGTGATGGCGACGGCTGGCGCAATGCTGAGCTGGACGTTCGGCGAATGGGCGCTGCGCGGTAAGCCTTCGCTGCTGGGCGTCTGCTCCGGCGCGATTGCGGGACTGGTCGCTATCACGCCTGCCTGCGGCTATGTTGGCGTCGGCGGCGCGCTGGTTATCGGCATCATCGGCGGCCTGGCGGGATTGTGGGGCGTTACCGTATTGAAAAAATGGCTGCGCGTTGACGATCCCTGTGATGTTTTCGGTGTGCACGGCGTCTGCGGCATCGTTGGCTGCATCCTGACCGGCGTTTTCGCTTCCTCGTCGCTGGGCGGCGTCGGCTACGCCTCAGGCGTGACAATGGGCCATCAGGTTTGGGTGCAGCTCTATAGCGTAGGTATTACGGTGGTCTGGACTGGCGTGGTGGCCTTTATCGGCTTTAAGGTAGCGGATATGACGGTTGGCCTGCGCGTAGCGGAGGATCACGAGCGTGAGGGTCTGGATGTCAACAGCCACGGTGAAAACGCTTATAACCAGTAGCAGATAGCCAGAAAAAACAGAAAGCCCCGCCTGAGGCGGGGCTTTTTATTATTTGCGCAGCCGCATTACACCTTCCTGTACCGTTGAGGCGACCAGCACGCCTTCCTGAGTAAAGAACTCGCCGCGTACGAAACCTCTGGCGCCCGAAGCCGAAGTGCTCTCCACGCTGTAAAGCAGCCACTGATTTAGATCAAAAGCGCGGTGAAACCACATGGAATGATCGATAGTGGCGACCTGCATACCCGGCTCCAGAAAGCCTTTGCCGTGCGGCTGCAGCGCAACCGGTAGAAAGTTGAAGTCTGATGCGTAGCCCAGCAGATACTGATGAATTCGTCTGTCATCCGGCATCGGCCCATTGGCGCGTAGCCAGACGTGGCGAACCGGTTCGGCAACCTGTCCCTTCAGCGGGTTATGAAACTGCACCGGGCGAATTTCAAAAGGCTTTTCCGACAAGAATTTTTCACGCGCTTTTTCCGGAATGAAATGGGAAAGCTGTCTGGCGATTTCGCCTTCCGGGATCAGCTCTTCCGGCCCGACGACATCCGGCATCGGCTTTTGGTGCTCGAAGCCGCTTTCCGGCGCCTGGAAAGAAGCGGTCATATAGAAGATAGGCTGACCATTCTGAATGGCGCTGACCCGCCGGGCGCTGAAGCTGTGTCCGTCGCGCAGGGTTTCCACATCATAGATAATCGCCTTCTGGCTGTCGCCCGGACGCAAGAAGTAGCTGTGGAAAGAGTGGATAATGCGCTCTGCGGGCACCATCTGTTTGGCGGCATACAACGCCTGGCCGACCACCTGGCCGCCGAAAACCTGGCGCAGGCCAAGATCTTCGCTCTGGCCACGAAACAGCCCCTCTTCCAGCTTTTCCAGATTCAGTAAATTCAACAGCTCGTGCAGTGCCTGGCTCATGGCGGCTTCCTCAATAGTCGATTCTCTATCAGTTTGCGAAACCGATCCCGCTGCCGTCAACGGCAAGGCGAAATATTCTTATCAGCGCGTCTTAACTGGCTAACAGGCGAAAATCAATAACCTGTGCCAGAATTAAAGCTTACGGGGCAGGACAGCTGCCTTTTACGTCCTGCATTGATCATAAGGAGAATAAATCAATGAAACTCTGGCCTGTATTGACCAGCGCCGCTCTGGCGGTTGCGCTTTCCGGATGTGCTGATAAAGGTAGAGATGTGCCTACGCCCACGCTGGCTTCTAAAATCGCAGGGGAGTCGGACACGCTGCGACAGCCACACGTTAGCGGGACGATTACGCTGCCGAGCAGCGTCGTGCTGCCGCCGGATGCGTCACTGACAGTAATGCTTTCAGACGCTTCGTTGTCAGATGCGCCGGCTAAAGTGCTTTCGCAGCGCGTGGTACTGACCAGCGGCAAGCAAGCGCCGTTCAAATTTATTCTGCCGTTTAATCCGGCCGATATTCAGCCGAACGCCAGAATTTTGCTGAGCGCGGCGGTCATTGTTGATGGCAACGTGATTTTAATAGCCGACTCCATCAAACCAGTGATTAACGGCGGCGGCACTAAAGATCAGGTGCTGAACCTCAAGGCCGTTCCGGCGAAAGCGCTGCCGACCGCTCAGCGTCCGGTTACAGCGGTGCCTTCAACCTCGCCGACGCAGGTTACGCCTTCCTCAACCGTTCCCGCGCCAACCTCCCTGTAATCTTTTCCGCCCCTTAAGGGGCGGTTCATCCCCTCAGGGGCGGTTTATCCCCCCAGGAGGGGGTTATCCTTTATCCCTGCCAGCGATAGCGCTCGAGCGAAACCTTACCTTCCGGGCTTACCTCTACGCCTTCGGCCAGTAGCGCCTGGCGCTGACGTGCCAGATCGGCGCCCGTCAGCGAAATTTCTCCCAGTCGGTTAATCACCCGATGCCAGGGGAGTTTGCTGCCTGCGGGAAGCCTTTTCAGCACGCCGCCGACCTGACGCGCAGCGCGCGGCGAGCCAGCCAGCCGGGCGATATCGCCATAGGTTGTGACTTTGCCTGACGGAATAGCGGCAAGGATCTGCCATACCCGCCGTGGAAATGTATCTTGTTCGGTCATGACTGCTCCCTGTTACTGCAAATAAAGTAATCGAAAGCGATCGTAAGCTGAAGGGAAGTTGCGCAAAAGAGAGGGGAAAGAGGTGGAGTTGTGCAAGAAAACAACGGTCGTCGGGCGCGGGCTTGCAATTGCCCAGGGGTTCATTGATAATGCCCTCGCTCCATAACATGGAGCCGTCAATGGGGGCCCGGTTGGTTCTCCCGCAACGCTAACTTGTGAACTCGGTCAGGTCCGGAAGGAAGCAGCCGCAGCAGGTGACGCGTGTGCCGGGATGTAGCTGGCAGGGCCCCCACCCAATTCTACTGGTGAATCCCCCGCCGCTTTTCGCAAACTGCTATCGTACAAACTTCCAGACAGAAACCGGCACTTTATCGTAGAGCTTATTCATCGTCAGTTCGGCCAGACGATGATCCGCTGCCGAATAAAAAACTGCCAGTTCATTATCAGATAATTCGTATTTGTTTTTTTCGATAACGCGTTCGAGCGTGTCAATTGAACGGCATCGTCTTAAACGCATCAGATAATCAGTTTTCGTAAGTAGTTTATCTGTCATTATTAAACCATTGAAAAAATAAAGGTTACTAAAATGAATGGCTTGCCTGTGCTTTGACGACAGCGCATTCCTCTGTAAAGACGTTGAACAACCGTTTCGCTGATTTCTGCCAGCGATGAAGATCCTGAACATTAATACCGTAATTGCTGAACAGCATAAAGGTATCGTCAAGGTATTCATCAATCTGACTAATCAGCTCGGTGTCTTCGATATGCTTGATTTTGTAATTCATGGTAAACCCAGCAATATGCTCAATGAGATCATTAAGCTGCAAATTAATTGCTGAAGTTGGATCGTTAACCCAGCCGTGATGGCTGTCGCCTAACGTAGCCAGACTTTCATCATACAGGTTTTCACACAAAAATTTCAGCTGGGCAATATCATGCCTTTTCGGTGAGTATTCGTCCATCTTTTTCCCCTCCATAGCGAGTGAAAAATGGTGTCCCGCAGGCTTGTAGCGTACGGTGTGCCAGGAAGCGATATTGAAGCTTTTACAGATAGCCTAATAAACATAAGTCTGTTGAATTGTATTTTGAGTTTGATTACTAAAAATTACAATTCGTCCGCCACCGTGGCGCGTTCCGTTTCAATAAAATCAAAAATCAGTGCGTCCGGCTGGCATTCAAAATTGACGGAGTGGATGCTCGTCTCACTTTCATCGATGTCCAGACAGGCGTTAAAAACGTTCCAGCTAAAACGATAAGTCATTTTGTAACCTGTCGGCTCCCGCCTTTCAATAGAAATAATTTTAAGACTTTCGGGAACATATTGCGCATTTTGTGAATACCACAACAGTGAGCCGGTTAACTCATCTTCTATTTTGGGAATAATCCGCTGAATAACACTAATCAGACCAGTTTCGTTATCTTCATTAACCGTGAAAGAGACGGGAATACATTTGCGCATTTTTTCTCCACAGAGTTAATAAACGCTTATACAGATAATTGATGCCAGCAGCGAAATAATCAAGTCGCCCGAAAAGAGAAAAAACTATCTCAATGATTTGACTATTAATTATTTTAGTAGAGGATCCCGCTTTCTGCGATAGAAAAAAGCAATTAAGTTGCAGAATTTTTATATAACGCGAAGCCCCGTGCTGATGAGTAGTGGAAATAAAAAGATACATTTTAATCAGGAAACTTAGCCGGCGGCATAATATGCTATTGTTATGTTATAACATAATGGTTGTCAGGCTATGTCCGCTCCTTCTTTTTCTTACCGCACTACGCTACTGATGCAGTCGGCACGAACACGCTTGCTGCTGGCTTCCGCTATCGTAGCCATCCTGATTTTACTGACCAGCTGGGCGATTTCCTGATGATAAGTTTAGTCAATCTTCAGGTCGGCTATCAGGGAAACGCAGTCACGCCACTGCTTAACGGCACTTTTCCCGCAGGATCGATGACCGCGCTGATTGGTGCCAACGGCTGTGGAAAATCAACGCTGCTTAAAACGCTGGCAGGGCTGTTGCCGCCGGTAAGTGGCCAGCTGATGCTGGATCGCGCGCTTAATATCGCCTGGCTGCCGCAGCAGTCCGGAATTGAGAAAAATTTTCCCGTTAGCGTTTTCGATCTGGTGGCGATGGGCTGCTGGCGGCGCTGCGGCTGGTTTGGCGCTGTCGATCGGCAGATGAAGCAAAAGGTGATGACAGCGCTGGAGCAGGTCAATATGAGCGGATTCGCCGCCGCACAGCCCGGCACGCTTTCGGGCGGCCAGCTTCAGCGGGTGCTTTTCGCCAGGCTGCTGGTACAGGACGCGTCGCTGCTGCTGCTTGATGAACCTTTTACCGGGATCGATACGGCGACAATTCAGCTGTTACTGGCGCTATTGCAGGAACGACATCGGGCTGGCGCCACCCTGATTGTGGTGCTTCATGATATGGCAACGGTAGAGGGATTCTTCCCCCAAATTCTGCGGTTAGGCGCCACGCAGGCGGAATGGACGAAGCGATCGCCTGCGGTAACGGCGCTGGAGTCAATATGCTGACGCTGCTGCATCCTTTTATCGAGTTCGGTTTTATGCGACGGGCGCTGGTCGCCTGTATCGCGCTTTCGTTCAGCGCCACGCCGCTGGGCGTCTTCCTGCTGTTGCGCCGTATGAGCCTGGTGGGCGACGCGCTTTCTCATGCGGTGCTGCCTGGCGCGGCGATCGGCTATCTGATTTCCGGGCTTTCGCTGGTGGCTATGGGGATTGGCGGTATTGTCGCCGGTCTTTCCGTGGCGCTGCTCTCCGGCGCCGTCAGTCGCTATACCCCGCTGCGCGAGGACGCCAGTTTCGCCGGCTTTTACCTCGGTTCACTGGCGCTGGGCGTGACGCTGGTGTCACTGCGCGGTTCCAGCGTCGATCTGCTGCATGTACTTTTTGGCTCTTTGCTGGCCGTCGATACCCCTTCGATTCTGCTGGTAAGTGGCATTGCCTCGATCACGCTGCTGGTGCTGGCGCTGATTTATCGGCCGCTGGTGATTGACGCCTTCGATCCGACTTTTTTACGGGCGCAGAATTGCTGGGCTGCGCCGTTGGTGCACGCCATCTTTCTGGTTCTGGTCGTCACCAACCTGGTCGCGGGTTTTCAGGTTCTGGGAACGCTGATGTGTGTAGGCCTGATGATGCTGCCTGCGGCCGCTTCTCGCTTCTGGCATCGCGAGCTGCCTGGCACTATCGCCGCTGCGATGATACTGGCGTTAATCGCCAGCTTCGGCGGACTGACCGCTTCCTTTTATCTGGCGCTGCCTGCCGGGCCAGCGGTCGTACTCTGTGCTGCGCTACTGTTTTTTATCTCAATTTTAGCGGGGCCGTGCGGCGGAATTCTGCGCGCGCGCTCTTTTACTGTTGGTAAGGAGAAAGTATGAAAAAGTTACCCGTTGCGCTGGCTCTGGCGGCAATCTGCACGACCTCGTCAGCGATGGCGAAAAGCCTGGATACGGTAGCCAGCTTTACCGTGCTGGCCGATATCGTGAAGCAGGTTGGCGGCGATCGCGTTCATGTAAAAAGCCTGGTAGGGCCGGATGGCGATCCGCACAGCTTTGAGCCGACGCCGCAGGACAGTCAGGCGCTGGCGAAAGCGGATGTGGTGTTTGTCAGCGGTCTGGGACTGGAAGGGTGGATGGATCGCCTGATTTCCGCCTCGGAGTATAAAGGACAGGTCGTTGTGGCTTCGACAGGTATCGCTACACGCTCACTGGAGGAAGAGGGCAAAACCATTACCGATCCGCATGCCTGGAACAGCATGAAAAACGGTGAGGTTTATGCCAGCAACGTGATGAATGCGCTAATAAAAGCCGATCCGGAAGATGCCAGCTATTTTCGCCAACGTGGCGCAGCCTATATTGAACGGCTGCAAAAGCTTGATCGGTGGGCAGCCGCCGAATTTGCGGCAGTACCGGCGGCAAAGCGTAAAGTCCTGACCAGTCACGATGCGTTCGGCTATTTTGGCCAGCGCTATGGCGTTGTGTTTATGTCGCCGGTAGGTTTTTCTACCGAATCGGAAGCGAGCGCAACCGATGTGGCGGGCCTGATTGACCAGCTGAAAAAAGAGCACATCCACAGCTATTTTATAGAGAACCAGACAGATCCACGGTTGGTGAAGCAAATCGCTTCGGCGACCGGCGCACGCTCGGGCGGTGAACTCTATCCGGAAGCGCTGACGAAGAAAGAGGGCCCGGCGGCGACTTATGAGGCGGCTTTCCGTCATAACGTCACGGCAATGCTGGCCGGCATGAAATAAAAAAACGGGCCGCTAAGCGGCCCGTCTGCATGGTGCTGATAAGTAAGGCGGAAGAGGCCTCCGTGCCGACTACGCTTCCCGACGTAAAACGCTATCCTCAGCGTTTTTTCTTCCTGCCCTGAACCGCTTTGAAGCGGGGATTGCTTTTACAAATCACAAAAACCCGGCCGTGGCGACGGATGATTTTGCAATCCTTATGACGTTTTCTGGCTGACGCCAGCGAGTTAACTACCTGCATCTGCGTTCCTTATTTACTGAAGAATCGGCCAAAGCGCTGGTTGAAGCGGTGCGCGCTGCCTTCTTTGGCAAACTCTTTCTGCTTACCGGTGTAATAAGGATGGGAAGCCGAAGAGACATCCAGCACTACGTAAGGCAACGTTCTGCCGTCCAGCTCAATAGTGCGATCGGTTTTAATGGTGGAACCGACAACAAAAAAGGTGTCGGCGCTGGTGTCGTGGAAAGCGACGCTACGGTAAGCCGGATGAATACCCTGTTTCATAAATTACTCCGCATAATATATGTTATAACATAACAATTATTATGCGCGGCATCGGCGGCGTTTGCAACGATAAATATGGGCTCTCTGTAAGGGAGTAAAAAGGCGCCGCCTGATGGGAAGAGGGGAGAGCGGAAGGCGTAACAGCGCTAAAAAAAAGAGGCCGCAAACGCGGCCTCTGAAGGGAAATGTTTTAGTGAGGCTGTTCCGGATGATGCGGTTCCAGATCCTCTTTGTGCTTGCTGAAGCGGCGGCGAACCACCACAAAGAACACAGGCACGAAGAAGATAGCCAGAATGGTCGCCGTCACCATACCGCCCATTACGCCAGTACCTACCGCGTTCTGCGCGCCGGAGCCTGCGCCGGTGCTGATTGCCAGCGGCAGTACGCCGAGGATAAAGGCTAGCGAGGTCATCAGGATAGGACGAAGACGCATACGGACTGCTTCCAGCGTCGCTTCTACCAGACCTTTGCCTTCTTTATCCATCAGATCTTTGGCGAACTCTACGATCAGGATGGCGTTCTTCGCCGACAGACCTATGGTGGTCAACAGGCCTACCACGAAGTAAACGTCATTGCTCAGACCGCGCAGGGTGGTGAACAGCAGCGCGCCGATAACACCCAGCGGCACCACCAGCATTACCGAGAACGGAATAGACCAGCTCTCATAGAGCGCCGCCAGACAGAGGAACACGACGATCAGCGAGATAGCGTACAGCGCTGGCGCCTGATTACCTGAGAGACGCTCCTGATAGGACATGCCCGTCCACTCATAGCCGATGCCCTGCGGCAGTTTGCCGGCCAGCTCTTCCATCAGGTTCATGGCGTCGCCCGAACTTTTACCCGGCGCAGCCTGGCCCAGGATCTCCATCGAAGGCAGACCGTTGTAGCGCTCCAGACGAGGCGAGCCGTACTGCCACTTCGCGCTGGCGAAGGCGGAGAACGGCACCATTTCACCGTTGGAGGCGCGTACGAACCACTTATCGATGTCGCCCGGCAACATGCGGGAATCCGCTTTACCCATTACGTACACCTTCTTCACGCGACCACGGTCGATAAAGTCGTTGACGTAAGAGCCGCCCCAGGCCGCGCCCAGCGTGGTATTGATATCGGAGATAGAAACGCCCAGCGCCTCCGCTTTCTCCTGATCAATCGTCAGCTTGTACTGCGGCGTATCTTCCAGGCCGTTCGGACGCATACCGACCAGCGTATCCGGATGCTGGGCAGCCATGCCGAGCAGCTGGTTACGCGCGTTGGTCAGCGCTTCATGCCCCAGGTTAGCCTGATCGATCAGCTCGAAGTCGAAGCCGGTGGCGTTGCCCAGTTCGATAATCGCCGGCAGGTTGAACGGGATCACCATCGCATCTTTGATGGCGCCGAAAGCCTGCATGGCGCGTCCGGCAATGCCTTCCACTTTGTTTTCAGAGCCGCTGCGCTCGTCCCACGGTTTCAGGCTGACGAAGGCGATACCGGTGTTCTGGCCGCGTCCCGCAAAGCCGAAGCCGTTAACGGTAAACACTGAACGGACGTTATCTTTCTCTTTGGTCAGGAAGTAGTCTGTGACCTGGTCGAGCACTTTTTGCGTGCGTCCCTGGGTCGCGCCAGCCGGCAGCGAAGCCTGAGCCAGCAGCAGCCCCTGATCCTCTTCCGGCAGGAAGGCGCTTGGCAGCCTGATAAACATTACCGCCATACCCACTACAATCACCAGATAGATCAGCAGATAGCGACCGGTGCTGCGAATAATGTGGCCAACGCTGTCGGTGTAATGGTGCGTGCTCTTATCGAAAACGCGGTTGAACCAGCCGAAGAAGCCAGTGGTTTTGCCGTGATCGCCTTTTTTAATCGGCTTCAGCAGCGTTGCGCAGAGCGCGGGCGTCAGAATCAGCGCCACGATCACCGACAGTACCATCGCGGAAACGATAGTGATGGAGAACTGACGATAGATAACGCCGGTAGAGCCGCCAAAGAAGGCCATCGGAATAAATACCGCCGACAGCACCAGCGCAATACCGACCAGCGCGCCCTGAATCTGCCCCATCGATTTGCGAGTAGCTTCTTTCGGCGGCAAACCTTCTTCCGCCATCACGCGCTCAACGTTCTCCACGACCACGATGGCGTCATCCACCAGCAGGCCTATCGCCAGCACCATCCCGAACATCGTCAGCGTGTTTATCGAATAGCCGAAGGCGCTGATAATGGCGAAGGTGCCCAGCAATACCACCGGTACGGCGATCGTCGGGATCAGCGTCGCGCGGAAGTTCTGCAGGAACAGATACATCACGATAAATACCAGCACGATCGCTTCAATCAGGGTTTTCACCACTTCCATAATGGAGATTTTAACGAACGGCGTGGTGTCGTACGGATAAACCACTTTCAGACCGGCCGGGAAAAACGGCTCCAGCTTGCCCAGCTCCGCTTTAACCGCTGCAGCGGTATCCAGCGCGTTAGCGCCGGTCGCCAGCTTGATACCGATACCGGAAGCCGGCTTGCCGTTGTAGCGAGCGATAACCTCGTAGTTTTCACCGCCCAGCTCGATTTTCGCCACGTCTTTCAACAGTACGCGAGAGCCGTCCGTGTTGACCTTCAACAGGATCTTGCCGAACTCGTCGGTGGAGGTCAGACGCGTCTGCGCGATAATCGAGGCGTTCAGCTGCTGGCCCGGCACCGGCGGCGAACCACCAAGCTGACCGGCGGCCACCTGGGCGTTCTGCGTGTTGATGGCGCTGATAACGTCAACCGGCGTCAGCTGGTAGTTGTTCAGCTTGTGCGGATCCATCCAGATTCGCATCGCGTACTGCGCACCAAAGATCTGGGTATCGCCGACGCCAGGCGTACGGCTGATAGGATCCTTGATGTTGGACGCAACGTAGTCCGAGATGTCGTTCTGCGTCATGGTGCCGTCATCGCTGACGAAGCCCGCCACCATCAGGAAGCTGCTGGAGGATTTCTGTACCTGGATACCCTGCTGCTGGACTTCCTGCGGCAGCAGCGGCGTGGCCAGCTGCAGTTTGTTCTGCACCTGAACCTGCGCGATATCCGGATCGGTACCTGACTCGAAGGTCAGGGTCAGCTGCAGCGTGCCCGATGAGTCGCTGTTCGACGACATATACATCAGGCCATCGATGCCGTTCATATTCTGCTCGATAACCTGAGTTACGGAATCCTGCAGCGTTTTGGCATCGGCGCCTGGGTAGGTAGCGCGAATCTGTACGGCCGGCGGCGCAACATTGGGATATTGCTCAATCGGCAGTTTAAGAATCGACAGCACGCCCACCAGCATAATAATGATGGCGATAACCCACGCAAAGATGGGGCGATCGATAAAGAACTTAGCCATGTATCAGCGGCTCCTGTTTAAGACTTCGGTTGTTCAGACTGCGTTTTGGTTACGTCGTCTGCACTCACTTCCTGCGGAGTCACAGTGGCGCCCGCTTTGGCTCGCTGCACACCCGTGGTGATCACGCGATCGCCTTCTTTCAGCCCTGACGTCACCAGCCACTTGTCGCCAATCGCCTGCTCGGTGATCAGCGTCCGGGATTCCACTTTGTTGTCCGCGCCGACAACCATGGCGCTGGCCTGGCCGGTCGGCGTACGGGTAACCGCCTGCTGCGGCACTAACAGCGCGGAAGGATTGGTGCCTTCTTCCAGACGTGCACGCACGAACATGCCCGGCAGCAGCGAGTGGTCCGGATTAGGGAAAACGGCACGCAGCGTGATAGAGCCGGTGGTTTCGTCAACCGTCACATCAGAGAATTCCAATGTTCCGCTCTGCGCGAATTCGCTACCATCCTGCAACAAGAGCTTAACTTTAGCTTTGCCGTCGGTCTGCTGCAGCTTGCCAGAGTTCAGCTCCTGACGCAGACGCATAAAATCTTCACTGGATTGCGTCACGTCGACATAGATAGGATCAAGCTGCTGAACTGTGGCCAGGGCAGTGGTTTGTCCGCTCTGCACCAGTGCGCCTTCGGTCACGGCGGATTTACCGATGCGGCCGCTGATAGGCGAAATCACTTTGGTGTAGGCCAGATTGATACGCGCGGTTTCCACGCTGGCTTTCGCTACCTGAACGGCGGCGGCTGTCTGACTCTGCGTTGCTACGGCGTTGTCGTAGTCCTGCTGGCTGATATATTTGGTGCCCAGCAGTGGCTGATAGCGCTTGACGGTCAGCGCGGCAATTTTTGCGTTAGCCTGAGCCTGCGCTAAGTCGCCTTTGGCGCTGTCGTAGGTCGCCTGATAGGGCGCGGGATCAATCAGATAGAGTGACTGACCGGCCTTCACATCGCTGCCTTCGATAAAGTTACGCTTCAGAATGATGCCCGACACCTGCGGGCGAACCTCTGCCACGCGAAACGAGGAAGTACGGCCCGGAAGATCGGTGGTAATGGTTAGCGGAGCGCTTTTCAAAGTAAGCACGCCCACTTCCGGCGCTTTCTGCTGACCGCCTTGCTGTGCGTCCTTATTGTCACATCCTGTTAGCACCAGGCTGCCTGAAAGCATCAGTACGGCCGCCAGAGGCGTTAACCCTCTGTTTTTGTTCATAAATAAACCTCGAGTGTCCGATATCGATTGTTCAATGGATCTTAAACCCAATAAACCCATTGCTGCGTTTAAATTATGGTCGTGCTATGGTACATACATTCGCAAATGTATGTAAGTCTGGCTTAGTTGTTAACATCCCCCTATGGCACGAAAAACCAAACAGCAGGCGCTGGAAACGCGGAATCACATCCTTGATGCAGCTATTGCAAGGTTTTCCGAACATGGTGTGGCGAAAACTACACTGGCAGATATTGCCACGGCCGCAGGCGTGACGCGCGGCGCAATCTACTGGCACTTCAAAAACAAAACCGATTTGCTTAATGAAATCTGGTCTCAGTCTGAGTCCGGGCTGGAAAGCATAGAGCTTGAGTATCAATTAAAATATCCTGACGATCCACTTTCTGTTTTACGCGCGATGCTCACCTATGTCCTTGAAGCAACAGTAAGGGATAAGCGCAGACGGGCGTTAATGGAAATTATCTTTCACAAATGCGAATTTGTCGGGGAAATGACCACTTTACAGATGATGCAGCAGACGCTCTATCTGGAGTGCTACGACAAGATCGAAGAGGTGCTGCGGCAGTGCATGGCGGCGCGCCAGCTGCCGGAAAAACTGGATACGCGCCGTACCGCCGTGGTGATGCGCGGCTATATTACCGGCATTATGGAAAACTGGCTGTTTATGCCGGAAAGCTTCGATCTGGCAACGGACGCGCCGCAGCTGGTAGAGGTTCTGCTTGATACCGTTGCGCACAGCACGACGTTGCGAAGTGCCGCTTCTTAGCTGGATGAGCTGCGGTTTGGTTCGCCGCTCGCCTTTTTCTCGTAGTCTCTCTGCACGATGGCCAGGGCAGCCAGCACCGTTTGCGGCGCGATCTGGTTCTCTTCCAGCAGCATGATTAAATCAACGGCCAGCTTAACTTCTTCCGGAGCGCTTTCCAGCGACATCTTATTTCTCCCGTTTTAAAGGCGGAGTTTTCTGGCCACCAGCACCATCAGCAGCGCGCCAGCCAGAGCAATCAACAGCGCTCTGGGTTCCATTTCGCCCAGCGTACCATAATTGAAAAAGGCGCCGATATAGCCGCCAACCAGCGCGCCTACCACGGCCAGCACCAGCGTGGCTATTAGTCCGCCCGGCCGGCCAGGAAAAAAGCGGCGGCAGATAAACCCTACCGCCAGCCCGATAATAATCCAGGAGAGAAGCCCCATTAATGATCTCCAGTCAGCTTAAGCGAACAGTATAGCAAGGCAACGCGTCACTACTGGCGCTCGCGGTTTTCAATGGCGCGTTCGATTTTCTTTAGCGCCAGCAGGCAGCGCTGTAGCCGTCCTTCCAGCGCGGCGATTTCACGCTGGAGCTTCTGCTGCTGGACCAGCGTTTGCTGATTAGCCAGCTGGCTTTCGCGATCGGCCACCATGGCGCGCAGACGACGTTCATAATCCTGATGCTTCGCCAGCTTCTCGTAGAGGTTTTCCTGCTCGGGTTCCGGTCGATTTTCGCTGTTGCGCAGCTGTAGCGTCGCCAGCTCGCGCTGCAGTGCGCTCATTTGCAGCACCACGCGTTCGGCCATCCAGGCGACACGCTCCGTACGCTGGCCGTTTACGCTCTGCCTGAGCAGCAACATACTCTGCCGCACTTCCTGCAGATAGTCGTCAAGCCGCGTGCCGTGAGTGTGAAACAGCTGGCCGTCGAAGCGTGCTTTAGGGGTTCTGATATTGGCGTGTGGCGCGACGGCCTGCGCCAGCTCATTCAGCTTCGCCTCCAGCTGGTCAAGCAAATGGGCACTTTTCATTTTTTCCTCCCTGGGTAACCACGCCTATAATACGCTTAATTTGCACGATCTGTGTGCTGTGCTGTTTTCTCCGCTGCAATCGGCATTGATAAAGGGCAATAAAAGCGCGGATTTTGCTTCTGGCGGTTGCAATTGTCGGACGATTTGCATAGATTTGGTCGTTTTCGTGCGTGGCTTCCCCCGGAACAGATCTGTTCAGCTCTGCGACTCTCCGTGTCAGGGCAATGAAGCTGCGCGAGTCAGATTTGTATTTACCAGGCATAACACTATGACCGCGACTGCGCAGCAGCTTGAATTTCTTAAAAACAGTATCAAAAGCATTGAGGATTACCCTAAGCCAGGCATTCTGTTCCGTGACGTCACCAGCCTGCTGGAAGATCCCAAAGCCTATGCACTCAGCATTGAACTGTTGGTTGAACGCTATCGTGATGCAGGTATTACTAAAGTAGTGGGTACCGAAGCGCGTGGCTTCCTGTTTGGCGCGCCGGTGGCGCTGGCTCTGGGCGTGGGCTTCGTACCCGTACGCAAACCGGGCAAGCTGCCGCGTAAAACCTACGCTGAAAGCTACGAGCTGGAATATGGCACCGATTGTCTGGAGCTGCACTGCGACGCTATCGGCGCTGGTGATAAAGTGCTGGTGGTGGACGATCTGCTGGCTACCGGCGGCACGATTGAAGCCACCGTTAAGCTGATCCGTCGCGCTGGCGGCGAGGTGAAAGACGCGGCCTTTATCATCAATCTGTTCGATCTGAGCGGCGAAGCGCGCCTGAACGCGATGGGGCTGAACTGCTTTAGCCTGGTCAACTTCCCGGGCCACTAAGCCGTAAAGCGAATAAGAAAAGGCTGGCAGGCGCCAGCCTTTTTTGTGCTTAAAATTTAAGATTGAACGACGCGGAAACGGCCTGAGCGGTTTCATGCGACGATTTTTGCACGTCGTAGTTCAGCCCATAGGTCAGGTCGCCTTTTTGCAGCAGCGCGCCCGCGCTAAGGCCGAAAGCCGAGCTGTCGGCAATACGGGATTCGCTCCACGCCGAGCCGTTTACGTCAGCCATGCTCACTCTGGTACCGTGCGTGGTATCGCCTGTGTTGGCAATAAACGAGAAATCCACTCTGGGTTTCAGGGTATAGCCCGATTCAAACTGAAATTCGCGCGCCAGGCTGACGCCTAACGGCATCGACCATAGCGTGGCGGAAGCGGCGCCGTTCGTAAACAGCGATTTTCCGCTGCTGCGCGCGCTGAACCTGTTGTTTTTCAGTTTGCTGTAGCGCAGCCCGATATGCGGCATCACATCCATATAAGGCGTACTGAAAAGATATTCCGCCCGCAGACCGCCGCCGAGAATAGTCGACTTCGCTTTGCCGGAAATTTTCCCATAGCCTGCGGCCGGCAGCGACATATCCATCTCATGCGTGACCCGCGAGTAGTTTACGTCGGCCATCAGGTTCCAGTTATTGTTCAGCCAGCTGCCGTATACCGACAGTCCCCAGAAATCCAGGTCGCTTTTCACCGGATAAAGGTTGCCGCGCGCCCGGCTTTTTCCCCGACCGACGTTAAATGCGCCGCCGGTTTTCAGAATGGCCTCGTCCTGGGTGATTAGCGTATCCTCTGCGCCGATAAACGCGCCGCCCAGCCAGGTTTTGCTTTTACTGTTGAAGCCGCCCGAGTTGTAGCCTTTTAACTCGCTGTTGTCATACACCAGCGACGTCCACAGGTTGAAGCCTTCCTCCAGCGGCGTGCCCTCGAAAAAGTGTTCGCCCTGAGAAAGATGGCGGGAGAGGGCGCGGGTAGCGGCGGACATCACCTGGTAACCGGTGCCTGCGACGTTAGCCACGGAGGCGAAATTGATGGCGGACTCCACGATACGCGCAGCGGTAGCGGCATCGCTGACGTAACGTATATCTGTGGTTTGCGAGATCAACTGCTGGGCGGCGTTGTCGGATGTGGTGTTTACGCCAATCTGGCTGACCATCGCGTTAAGCAGGCCTGCCGAACCGGAAGAGAGCCGCGGCAAGGTAGTGCCGAGATCGGCCGTTTGCAGCGTCAGCTGAGTTCCCTCGGCGCTGGCAGAAGAGGAGACGTCCAGCATACGGCTGGTGGTACTGATGTTGGCCATTTTCCAGCTGGGCGCTGAGAGCGCGTCCGTGCCAGAAACGGCCGTGAAACTCTCTCCGGTGCTAACGCCGTCATCCGTCATAACCAGCAGGCTGGCCCGATCGTCGATTTGCGCGCTGCCTAACGCTAACGCGGCCTTGCCGGAATCAATATAAGATCGTGCCTTGATCACCGTCAGCGAGGAAGATCCCAGCCCCGAAGTGGCGGCGTCGCCGCCGATCCGCCAGCTGAGATCGCTGCTGGAGAAATCGATGGTGTTGTCGCCGCTCAGGATCAGTTTGCCGCTCCAGGTCTTGTTCAGCTCCTGCTCCAGGCGAGCCACGCTTTCCTGCCAGTTATCGACGTTCAGCTCTGTCGAGCCGAATATTACCGTGCCGTCGCCGCTCACGGTCAGCGTTCCCTGGTTGGCCTCCAGCGTTTTACTGGCGAAGGTGCCGTTATTAACGATCAGGCTGCCGCTATTGAACTCCGTCGTGTTGACCTGAAACGAGCCGCCGCTTTGCAGATACTGGCTGTCCGCCGTAGAAACGCTGCCCTGCAAAGTGTTCCAGACCGTAGAAGCGCCGATAGAAAGCGTGCCGGCGGTAAAAGAGCCGCCGCGAATTTCCAGTATGCCGGCGCCGCCAGCGCCCGCCGTTTGCGCCCGGGCGCTGCTGTTTAACACGCCATCGTGGCTGCCGTTGGCGCCGCCCAGCTGAACGGTAGCGCCTATCTGGCCGCTGCCGCTGGTAAAGATGGCTGTGCCGCTGCCGCCGTTGCCCGCCGCGCCGCCATTGCCGGAGCGGCCTTTAGCGCCGTTGTTGATGCCGCCGTCGCCAGCGTTGCCGCCCTGGCCGCCCAGCTGCAGTACGCCGCTGTTGTTAATGGTGCCGCTGTTGAACCAGAGCGTCCCCGCTGCGCCGTCGGAACCGTTGCCGCCGCTACCGGCGCCGCTGCTGCCCTGCAGTGAACCGCCGGCGCCGCCGTTGCCGCCGTTGCCGCCAATCCAGACGCCTGAACTCAGCGTCAGCTTGCCGCCTTCCACGGTCATGGTGCCCGCTCCGGCGCTTCCGGCATTGCCGCCGTTACCACCCTGGCCACCGGCCGCGCCTTTACCGGCCGACGCCACGCTATCCGCCTTGCCAGCCTGGCCGTTGCTGCCGCTATTACCGCCGTTGCCACCGTCCGCGCCGTTTGCGCCGACCATTAGCGACTGCGCGCTGACGGTGCTGTTGTTAAGCAACAGCGTTCCTGCGCCGCCGCTGCCGCCGTCTGCGCCTTTACCGCCGCTGCCGCCTTTACCGCCATAGCCGCCGTCGCCGCTGTCGCCTGTTTCACCGGTGATATTGGTTTCCACGTAGGGATCGGCCGTCTGTCCGGCATCGCCGCCGTTACCGCCTTCGCCGCCATTGCCTCCATTCGATCCTTTACCAGCCGCGCCGCCGACGGTCAGCGTATTACTTACCGTCAGCGTGGTGCTGTTAAACGTCAGGGCGCCGGTGCCGCCGTCGCCGCCGCTGGCGCCATTGCCACCGCTACCGCCAGCGCCGCCCGTACCGCCTTTTCCGCCGTTGCCCGGGATGCCGCCCGCCGCCTGTAAGCCGGATACGCCTGCTTCGCCGCCGCTGTTGCCTTTGCCGCCGTCGCCGCCGTTCTGGCCTTCTGCGCCAGCGCTGGCCGCGCCGCCGGCGCCGCCTACCGCCAGCTTAGTGCTGGAGAAATTGCTCTGGTTTACCGTCAGTGTGCCGTCACCGCCGGTCGCGCCGCTGCCGCCGCTGCCACCGTTCGCGCCCTTACCGCCGTTGCCGCCATCGCCACCGTCGCCGCCTGCGCCGCCCATACCGGAAGTACCGCCGCTACCGCCATTGCCGCCTTTTCCGGCCGCGCCGCCATCAGCGCCGGCGGAAGCACTGCCCGCTAAGCCGCCGCTGCCGCCGTTCGCGCCAACCCGCAGTTCTCCCAACTGACCTTTGACGTTACGTAAGGTAGCGGAAATGCCTGCATTGCTTAGCCCGGCGGTGCCGTCAACGCCTGGCGTGCCGTTAGCGCCGTTAGCGCCCGATAAGCCGTCGCTGCCGTCACTGCCATCGCGGTTTCCCGCTGCGTTACCGCCGTTGCCGCCATTGCCGCCATTGCCGGCGTCACCCGCCTGGCTGGCGCTTCCGCCGCTGGCGCCGCTGGCGCCCTGAGTGCCGACGGTAATATTATCCTGCGCCCGCACGGTGTTAGCAGCAAACAGAGCAGGTAAGGTGATTATCGCCAGCGCATTAAAAGCGGTAAGCCAGCCTCTTTTCTTTAATATACCCTCAGGATGAAATCCCTTTTCCTTATTCTTCATTTTAATAGTCCATTTTTTTATTTAACAAGGTCTGTAGAAATATTTCTTATAAAGTTTATATTATTCAATTAGTTGGGCCATCGATATTTTTTGCGTTTCTTAAGGTTTCTGAACTCCTTTCTGTTCTGTTTTAATAACCAAATTTCCAGGGTGTTTTTTTATTAAATACTCTTCTTATACGAGGGTAAATGCCTTTTTCAATTTTAGGAAAAGTGACTGGTTTTTATTTTAAATGGGAGGGGAGAACAGGGCTGGTAATTTTATGCGCGGCTTCACGTTAATATTTCTGATATAAATTCGCCCGGCATTTTGCCCGCCACGCGGCGCCTGCGGATTTAACCAGGGGTTTTGTGCAAATTGATAGGAATGACCCTGGCCGTACTGGTACACTATAGCGGCAATCAGCAACGAGGCTAAAACACGGGTTAACGGTGTTTAGATGAATTATTCCTTATAAATCAATGATGAATCACGAATGAGCTACCAGGTACTGGCCCGCAAATGGCGTCCCCAGGCGTTCAGTGATGTCGTCGGTCAGGAGCACGTGCTGACCGCGCTGGCTAACGGCCTGTCGCTTGGCCGCATCCATCACGCTTACCTTTTTTCCGGCACCCGCGGCGTAGGGAAAACCACTATCGCCCGTCTGCTGGCGAAAGGCCTTAACTGCGAAACCGGCATTACCGCTACGCCCTGCGGCAAGTGCGATAACTGCCGTGAAATCGAACAGGGACGCTTTGTCGATCTGATCGAAATCGACGCCGCTTCGCGCACCAAAGTCGAGGATACCCGCGATCTGCTGGACAACGTGCAGTACGCGCCGGCACGCGGCCGCTTCAAGGTCTACCTTATCGACGAAGTCCATATGCTCTCGCGCCACAGCTTTAACGCGCTGTTAAAAACGCTGGAAGAGCCGCCCGAGCACGTTAAGTTTTTGCTTGCCACTACCGATCCGCAAAAGCTGCCGGTGACCATTCTGTCCCGCTGCCTGCAGTTTCATCTCAAGGCGCTGGATGTCGCCCAGATCCGCGGCCAGCTCGAGCACGTGCTGCAGGCGGAACAGATCGAAGCGGAAACGCGCGCGCTGCAGCTGCTGGCGAGAGCCGCCGATGGCAGTATGCGCGACGCGCTAAGCCTCACCGACCAGGCTATTGCGATGGGGCAAGGGCAGATTACCACCGCGACGGTCAGCAGTATGCTCGGCACGCTGGATGATGAGCAGCCGCTGGCGCTGATCGAAGCGCTGGTGAACGCCGAGGGCGAGCAGGTAATGGCTCTGCTGAATCAGGCCGCTTCGCGCGGCGTCGAGTGGGAGGCGCTGCTGGTGGAGATGCTGACGCTGCTGCACCGCGTGGCGATGATTCAGCTGCTGCCTTCCGCGTTGGGCGAAGAGTTTGCGGGCGTGGAGCCGCGTCTGCGCGAGCTGGCTCGGGTACTGCCGCCTGCCGACGTGCAGCTCTATTATCAGACGCTGCTGGTTGGCCGCAAAGAGCTGCCGCTGGCGCCCGATCGCCGCATGGGCGTGGAGATGACGCTGCTGCGCGCGCTGGCTTTTCATCCTAAACAGGTGATTGCCGAGCCGGTGGCGCGGCCTGCGATGGTACCGCAACCGCAGCCAGCAGCCCCGCAGGCGGCCCGACAGCCGGAGAATATTCCGTCGCCGTCCGTGGTCAACAGCGAACCGCCAGCGGGGCCGGCGCCAACACATGCCGGGCAGAACAGCGCGCCGCTCCCGGACGCCACCAGCCAGCTGCTGCAGGCGCGAACGCGACTGCGTCAGCAGGGAGCGACCAAAGTAAAAAAGAGTGAGCCGGCAGCGCCCAACGCGCGGCCGGCAGCCTCGGCGCTGGAGCGGCTGGCTGCCGCGACCGAGCGTGGCCAGCAGCGGCAGAGCGCCGTTGCCGCGCCTGAACCGGTAAAACCGGAAGCCTATCGCTGGAAAGCGCAAACCGTCGAGGCGAAGCCAGAGCCGGTGGCGACGCCCAAAGCCTTGCGTACGGCGCTGGAACATGAGAAAACCCCGGAGCTGATGGCGAAACTGGCCGCAGAGTCGCAGCAGCGCGACGCCTGGGCGGCAGAGATCGCCGGGTTGACGCTGCCGAAACTGGTGCAGCAGCTGGCGCTGAACGCCTGGAAAGAGCAGACGGAAAACGGCGTTTGCCTGCATCTGCGCTCCAGCCAGCGCCATCTGAACTCGCCTTCGGCGCAGAAAGCGCTGAGCGAGGCGTTAAGCGCCGCGGCGGGCAGGCCGGTTGAACTGACGCTGATTGAAGACGATAATCCGGCGGTGTTAACGCCGCTGGAATGGCGACAAAAAATCTACGAAGAGAAACTGGCGCAGGCGCGTCAGTCAATTATCGCGGATAATCATATTCAGACGCTGTGTCGTTTCTTCGACGCGGACGTGGATGAAGAGAGTATTCGCCCCCTTTGAAACGCTGCGCCCGGGCTTCGGCGCGAGTGCGGCCCTTCTTGAAGAGAGAGAACTATGTTTGGAAAAGGCGGACTGGGCAACCTGATGAAGCAGGCCCAGCAAATGCAGGACAAAATGGCGCAGGTGCAGGAAGAGATCGCAGCGATGGAAGTCACGGGCGAATCGGGCGCGGGCCTGGTGAAGGTGACCATCAACGGCGCGCACAACTGTAAGCGCGTGGAGGTCGATCCAGGCCTGCTGGAAGATGACAAAGAGATGCTGGAAGATCTGGTCGCTGCTGCCTTTAACGACGCCGCGCGTCGCGTCGCGGAAGCGCAGAAAGAGAAGATGTCAGCGGTCTCCAGCGGGATGCAGCTGCCGCCTGGCTTTAAGATGCCGTTCTGATGCAGACCAGCCCGCTCCTTGAAAGCCTGATGGAGTCGCTGCGTTGCCTGCCCGGCGTGGGGCCGAAGTCGGCGCAGCGCATGGCGTTTCAGCTGCTGCAGCGAGATCGCAGCGGTGGTATGCGCCTGGCGCAGGCGCTGACCCGCGCCATGTCGGAAATCGGTCACTGTGCGGATTGCCGCACCTTTACCGAGCAGGAGATCTGCACCATCTGCGCCAACGCTCGTCGTCAGCAGACCGGATTAATCTGCGTGGTTGAAAGCCCGGCCGATATTCACGCCATTGAGCAGACCGGCCAGTTCGCCGGCCGTTACTTTGTGCTGATGGGGCATCTTTCGCCGCTGGATGGCATTGGCCCGAACGATATCGGTCTTGACCGGCTGGAACAGCGGCTGGAAAAAGAAGCGATTCAGGAAGTTATCCTGGCCACCAACCCAACGGTAGAAGGGGAGGCGACCGCCAACTATATCGCTGAACTGTGCGGACAGTATGGCGTTGATGCCAGCCGTATCGCGCACGGCGTACCGGTTGGCGGCGAGCTGGAGATGGTGGACGGCACCACGCTGTCGCACTCTCTGGCCGGGCGCCACAAGATTAAATTTTAGTCATTTAACGGCACGATACGTCGTGCCGTCTTGAAAACCCGCCAGTTGACCCCATTCTACCTCTCATCGTAAACCGCCAAGTTAACTGAGGTAGCAATGACCATGAAAGGACAAGAGACGCGTGGCTTCCAGTCAGAGGTAAAACAGCTTCTGCACCTGATGATCCATTCCCTCTATTCAAACAAAGAAATCTTTCTGCGCGAACTGATCTCCAACGCCTCTGATGCGGCCGACAAGCTGCGCTTCCGTGCGCTCTCTTCGCCGGATCTCTATCAGGGCGACGGCGATCTGCGCGTACGTGTTTCTGTTGATAAGGAAAATCGTACCCTGACGCTGAGCGACAACGGCATCGGGATGACGCGAGAAGAAGTCATTGAAAACCTGGGCACCATCGCCAAATCGGGCACCAAATCTTTCCTGGAGTCGCTGGGTTCCGATCAGGCAAAAGACAGCCAGCTGATCGGTCAGTTCGGCGTCGGCTTCTACTCCGCCTTTATCGTGGCGGACAAAGTTTCCGTACGTACCCGCGCGGCGGGCGCCAGCGCCGATGAAGGTGTGTTCTGGGAATCTGCGGGCGAAGGCGAATACACCGTCGCCGATATCACCAAAGAAGATCGCGGCACCGAGATCACGCTGCATCTGCGTGAAGGCGAAGATGAGTTTCTGGACGCCTGGCGCGTGCGCAGCATCATCAGCAAATACTCTGACCATATCGCGCTGCCGGTAGAGATCGAAGAGCATAACGAGGAAGAAAAAACCTCAAGCTGGGAAAAAATCAACAAGGCGCAGGCGCTGTGGACGCGTAACAAGTCCGAGATTAGCGACGACGAGTATAAAGAGTTTTATAAGCATATCGCCCATGACTTCACCGATCCGCTGACCTGGAGCCATAACCGCGTGGAAGGCAAGCAGGAGTACACCAGCCTGCTCTATATTCCTTCCCAGGCGCCGTGGGATATGTGGAACCGCGATCACAAGCACGGCCTGAAGCTGTACGTGCAGCGCGTCTTTATCATGGACGACGCCGAGCAGTTTATGCCGAACTATCTGCGCTTCGTACGCGGTCTGATAGATTCCAGCGATCTGCCGCTGAACGTCTCCCGTGAGATCCTGCAGGACAGCCGTATTACCCAGAACCTGCGTAACGCGCTGAGCAAACGCGCGCTGCAGATGCTGGAGAAAGTGGCGAAAGAGGACGAAGAACAGTATCAGAAATTCTGGCAGCAGTTCGGTCTGGTGCTGAAAGAAGGCCCGGCGGAAGACAGCGCCAACAAAGAAACCATCGCTAAGCTGCTGCGCTTCGCCTCTACCAGCAGCGAAGGCTCCGCACAGACCGTGTCGCTGGAAGACTATGTCAGCCGCATGGTGGAAGGTCAGGAGAAAATTTACTACATCACTGCCGACAGCTATGCCGCCGCGAAAAGCAGCCCGCATCTGGAGCTGTTCCGCAAGAAAGGCATTGAGGTGCTGCTGCTCTCCGATCGCATCGACGAGTGGATGATGAGCTACCTCACCGAGTTCGACGGCAAGCCGTTCCAGAGCGTCAGCAAAGCCGATGAGGCGCTGAGCAAGCTGGCCGACGAAGAGAGCGAAGAGCAGAAAGAAGCGGAAAAAGCGCTGGAGCCGTTCGTGGAGCGCGTGAAAACGCTGCTGGGCGACCGCGTGAAGGAAGTGCGCCTGACGCATCGCCTCACCGATACGCCTGCCATCGTCACCACCGATGCCAACGATATGAGCACCCAAATGGCAAAACTGTTTGCCGCGGCGGGCCAGGCTGTGCCGGAAGTGAAGTATCTGTTCGAGCTGAACCCGGATCACGCGCTGGTGAAACGTGCTGCGGAAACGCAGGATGAAGCCCGCTTTGGCGAGTGGATCGAGCTGCTGCTGGATCAGGCGATGTTTGCCGAGCGCGGCACGCTGGAAGATCCTAACCAGTTTATCCGCCGTATGAACCAGCTGCTGCTGGGCTAAAACCGCTTAAAGCGGAGAGTCGAGGTTTTCGCTCTCCGCTTTTTATCTTCCAGGTAAAAGCTTCCTTCTCCCGCCAGCCTCTCCTGCCCAAAATCTTCTGCCGATAAGGTTAGTGATGGTAACAATTCTGCTATCGTCAGGTGAAAGAGTCTGAAAACAGGGCTTTCAGCCCGCCAGCCTTCATAACGCGCTAAAGCTGCGTCAATAATGCCGAAAGCCCTTTACGTTACCGGTAACTTCAAGGCGTAGTTACCAGGCTTAACCGCCGCGTTCCTTGTGGATACAGGGGCATGATGGTATGTTCATGCCCTACATAACTTGATTAAAGCGATTCGCAAGGGGATTTACGCAATGCGTATTATTCTGCTCGGTGCTCCGGGTGCAGGTAAGGGGACTCAGGCTCAGTTTATTATGGAGAAATACGGCATTCCGCAGATCTCCACGGGCGACATGCTGCGCGCAGCGGTAAAAGCCGGCAGCGAGCTGGGTCAGCAGGCTAAAGAGCTGATGGACGCGGGCAAGCTGGTCACTGACGAACTGGTTATCGCCCTGGTTAAAGAGCGCATTGCTCAGGAAGATTGCCGTAACGGCTTCCTGCTGGACGGCTTCCCGCGCACCATTCCTCAGGCTGACGCCATGAAGGAAGCGGGCATTAAGATCGACAACGTGCTGGAGTTCGCCGTGCCGGACGAGCTGATCGTCGAGCGTATCGTCGGTCGCCGCGTACACGCGCCTTCTGGTCGCGTCTACCACGTGAAATTCAATCCGCCTAAGGTTGAAGGCAAAGATGACGTGACCGGCGAAGAGCTGACCACGCGTAAAGACGATCAGGAAGAGACCGTGCGCAAGCGCCTGGTGGAATACCATCAGATGACCGCGCCGCTGATCGCCTACTACAGCAAGGAAGCGGAAGCGGGCAATACCACTTACCACAAAATTGACGGCACCCGTAAAGTGTCTGAAGTCAGCGCCGAGCTGGAAAAAATCTTCGGTTAATGCCTTTCAGGGCCGATGAAAGTCGGCCCTACTACAGCAATTGGTTTTCCTTCCCCGATTTTCCGCTAAAATGATTCTCGTTTTCATCACCTGAGATGCCAGATAAGGAATAACAATGCGGCAAGATAAACCCGGCGTGCTGCTGGTGAACTTAGGCACGCCTGACGCGCCCACCACGCCTGCTGTTAAACGCTACCTGAAACAGTTCCTCAGCGATAAACGCGTAGTCGATACGCCGCGTTGGCTGTGGTGGCCGATTCTGAACGGCGCGATCCTGCCGATTCGCTCGCCTCGCGTCGCCAAACTCTACGCTTCGGTGTGGATGGAAGAGGGCTCGCCGCTGATGGTTTACAGTAAACGGCAGCGTGCGGCGCTGGCGGCGCGGCTCGATATGCCCGTAGAGCTGGGCATGAGCTACGGCAACCCCAGCCTGAAGAGCGCGCTCGACAGCCTGATGGCGCAGGGCGTAACCCGACTGATCGTGCTGCCGCTTTATCCGCAGTTTTCCTGCTCTACCGTAGCGGCGGTGTGGGACGGCATTACTGAGGTTTTTGCGGGCTATCGCAGCCTGCCTTCGGTGCAGTTTATTCGCGACTACGCCACGCATCCGACCTATATTGCCGCGCTGAAGGCGTCGGTGGAGCGCTCATTCGCCAAACACGGCAAGCCGGATCTGCTGGTGATGTCCTTCCACGGCATTCCGCAGCGTTTTGCCGATGAAGGCGACGATTATCCGCAGCGCTGCCGGGAAACCAGCGAAGCGCTGATCGCCGCGCTGGGCCTGAAAGAGCACGAAGCGATGCTGACTTTCCAGTCGCGCTTTGGCCGCGAGCCGTGGCTGACGCCTTACACCGACGAAACCATGCAGTCGCTACCGGCGAAAGGCGTGAAGCACGTACAGGTTATGAGTCCCGGCTTCTCCGCCGACTGCCTGGAAACGCTGGAGGAGATCAGCGAGCAGAACAGCGAGTTCTTCCTGCATGCGGGCGGCGCCAAGTTTGAATATATTCCGGCCCTGAACGACGACGAGCTGCATATCGATATGATGGTCGAGCTGGTCAACAGCCAGCGTTAAAACTCTGGGGTGTGGGCAGTCAGCCGCATCCCTGTTATCATTGCCTGCCTGTATCCCTTCCTGAAGTCAGCAACATGAAATTTCCCGGCCAGCGTAAATCCAAACACTACTTTCCCGTCAGCGCCCGCGATCCGCTGCTCCAGCCCGTGCAGCAGGAGAGCGAAACCGCGACCAGCTGGATAGCCGGCATCGATCAGATCCTGGTGGATATCGAAGCGAAAGTGGATGACGCTTTTATTGCGCGTTATGGCCTGAGCGCGGGTCACTCGCTGGTGATTGAGGACGACGTTGCCGAAGCGCTCTACGCGGAGCTGACGCGCGATAATCTTATTACGCACCAGTTCGCCGGCGGCACCATCGGCAACACGCTGCACAACTATTCGGTGCTGGCGGACGATCGCTCGGTGCTGCTGGGCGTAATGTGTAGCAACGTGCAGATCGGCAGCTACGCCTACCGCTATCTCTGCAATACCTCCAGCCGTACCGACCTGAACTATTTACAGGGCGTGGATGGCGCAATTGGCCGCTGCTTTACGCTAATCGGCGAGCATGGCGAGCGGACTTTCGCCATCAGTCCGGGCATGATGAACCAGCTGAGCAGAGAGAGCATTCCGGAAGAGGTGGTCGCCGGCGCTTCGGCGCTGCTGCTGACCTCCTATCTGCTGCGCTGCAAGCCGGACGAACCGATGGCGGAAGCGACCATGCAGGCCATCGCCTGGGCGAAAAAGCACAATGTGCCAGTGGTGCTGACGCTGGGAACTAAATATGTGATTGGCGATAATCCGCAGTTCTGGCGCGATTTCCTGCGCGATCACGTTTCCGTAGTGGCGATGAACGAAGAGGAAGGCGAGGCGCTGACCGGCTTCAGCGATCCGCTGCAGGCGGCCAATATGGCGCTCGACTGGGTGGATCTGGTGCTCTGCACCGCCGGGCCGAACGGCCTCTATATGGCGGGCTATACCGAAGAAGAGGGCAAGCGTAAGACTCAGCATCCGCTGCTGCCCGGCGCTATCCCGGAGTTTAACCAGTACGAGTTCAGCCGCGCCATGCGCTATCAGGATTGCGAGCAGCCGCGACGGATTTTCTCGCATATCGCGCCTTACATGGGCGGCCCGGAAAAAATCATGAACACCAACGGTGCGGGCGACGGCGCGCTGGCGGCGCTGCTGCATGATATCACCGCCAACGACTATCATCGCCTGAACGTACCCAACTCCAGCAAACATGGCCGACGCTATCTGACCTACTCCTCGCTGGCGCAGGTTTGCAAATACGCCAACCGCGTCAGCTATCAGGTGCTGAACCAGCACTCGCCGCGCCTGACGCGCGGGCTGCCGGAGCGCGAAGACAGCCTGGAAGAGTCCTACTGGGAAAGATAAGCGCTGCGCCTCAGGTCGGGCAGGCCTGCGGCGCCCGATCTTTTGCAGCCAGCATAATGTTTAACATGCTGTTGGCGATCTCCCGCTCGCCCATTACCACCTGATTCGCGCCGCGTTCGGTAATGTAGTTCACCTCTTCGTCGTGATGAGCGCGGGCGAGGATCTCAATTGCCGGACGCTTCTCGCGTGCCGCGATAACAATCTCGCCCGCTTCAAATCCGTTGGGAATAGTCAACAGCAGCCAGCGCGCGCAGTCCAGGCGCGCCAGATCCATAGTTTCCGGGCGGGCGGCGTTGCCCAGCACCGCGCTGATCCCTTGCGCCCTTAGCGCTTCCACCCGCGTGCGGCTGTTCTCTACCACCACAATCGGAATATTGCTCTCCATCAGCATTTTTCCCAGCAGGCTGCCGACGCGGCCAAAGCCGACGATAATGGCATGGTTGCAGAGATCGACCGGGATTTGCTGCTCTTCCTGCATCGCCTGAGCCTGCTGCTGTTCCTGCTGCGTCTCTTTTTTGTCCAGATAACGCTGCAGCAGCGCGAAAAGAACGGGATTGAGCATGATGGAAAGGATAGCGCCGGCCAGCACCAGATTGCGGCCTTCCTCAGGCAGCAGCTTTAGCGAAATGCCTAACCCAGCCAGGATAAAGGCGAACTCGCCGATCTGCGCCAGGCTGACGGAAATCGTCAGCGCCGTGCGGCGCGAATGGCCGAACAGCAGGACCAGCAGCAGCGCCGCCAGCGACTTGCCCAGGACGATAATCGCCAGCACGCCCGCGACGGCAAGCGGCTCTTCGACCAGGATCATGGGATTAAACAGCATACCGACTGAAACAAAGAAGAGCACGGCGAAGGCGTCGCGCAGCGGCAGCGTATCGTGCGCGGCGCGATGGCTCAGCTCCGATTCGTTCAGCACCATGCCCGCGAAGAAGGCGCCCAGCGCGAAGGAGACGTCAAAGAGCTCTACCGCGCCGAAAGCGATGCCGAGCGCCAGCGCCAGCACCGACAGGGTAAAAAGCTCTCTTGAACCGGTAGCGGCGCTGCGGGCGAGGATCCAGGGAACGGCGCGTCGTCCCACCACCATCATCAGCACCATAAAAGCGACAACCTTGCCGATAGTAAGCAGCAGATCGAGCAGCAGCATACTGACGCTGGCGTTGCCTTCCTCGAACATGCCGGCGATGGCCGGCAGCAGCACCAGCGCCAGCACCATCACTAAATCCTCCACGATCAGCCAGCCGATAGCGATCTGCCCGCGTCGGGAATCGATAAGCTGACGCTCTTCCAGCGCGCGCAGCAGCACCACGGTACTGGCGGTGGAGAGACAAAGACCGAAGACCAGGCCGGTCATCCATGACCAGTCCATCAGTGATGCAAGCCCCATACCCAGCAAGGTGGCGACCGCGATTTGCGCGACCGCGCCGGGGATCGCGATGGATTTAACCGCCATCAGATCCTTTAGCGAAAAGTGCAGCCCGACGCCGAACATCAGCAGGATTACGCCCAGCTCCGCCAGCTCCGGCGCCAGATTGGTATCGGCCACAAAGCCGGGCGTGAAAGGGCCGGCCAGCACGCCAGCCAGCAGATAGCCGACCAGCGGCGAAACGCGAAGCTTGTTCGCCAGCATACCCAGGAGAAAAGCGAGAACTAGTCCGCCGACTATAGTGGTGATAAGCGGGGTGGTGTGGTGCATGCTTTTCTCCTTGTATGTGCAAATGTATCCGAATGTAAGTTTAAAGTGTATGGCATAACCGGCTGCTTCGCTCAGAATATTGGTTTAAAAAAGCGAAAAAAAAGCATTAGCGGCAAAAAACCTCTTAATCTCCTCTTTTTTATCAGTTAAGCGTCTGAAGAGTTCAGGGTGAAGGCTTCAACAGGCTGAATTACGCAATTATCTGTGGAAGTGCGGGCCTTTTTCCTGCGTGGGAGTGGTGCGGAACCGGGCTGAGTCCTCCATTTTTGCTGGAACCCTGCAGATTTAACAGACATCTTCCCGTCACGCTTAGAGTGTTTAAATTGTCTTTCGGGACGGGTGCCATGTGCCGCTTGCCATTCGACGCGCCTGTAGTAGATTGCTACCTCAGACCGCCAGCTTTACAAGTGCTTAAACAAGGAGATCCGCTGTGCTCTTACTGAAGAAAAAAACGCTGACGCTGTTGGCGCTGGCCATACTTGGCGCGCCGATTGCTGCTCAGGCCTGGGTAAAAGATCGGGTATACAAATTTACCGTGCTGCATACCAACGATCATCACGGCCGCTTCTGGCAGAATGAGCACGACGAATATGGCCTGGCCGCGCAGAAAACCATGATGGATCAGATTAAATACGACGTGCAGGCGCACGGCGGTGCGGTGCTGATCCTCTCCGGCGGCGATATTAATACCGGCGTGCCGGAGTCCGATTTGCAGGATGCCGAACCCGATTTTCGCGGCATGAATCTGGTTGGCTATGACGCGATGGCGATCGGCAATCACGAGTTCGACAATCCGCTTTCCGTGCTGCGTCAGCAGCAAAAGTGGGCGAAGTTTCCACTGCTTTCCGCCAATATTTACCAGAAGAGCACCGGCAAGCGCCTGTTCCAGCCCTGGGCGCTGTTTAACCGCATGGGACTAAAAATCGCCGTTATCGGATTGACCACCGACGATACGGCGAAGATCGGCAACCCGGAATATTTTACCGACATCGTTTTTCATAAACCGGCGACGGAAGCGAAGGCGGTAGTGGAAGAGCTGCGCCAGCACGAAAAACCGGACGTGATTATCGCCGCGACCCATATGGGGCATTACGACAACGGCAACCACGGTTCTAATGCTCCCGGCGATGTGGAAATGGCGCGTGAGCTGCCCGCAGGCTATCTGGATATGATTGTGGGCGGTCACTCGCAGGATCCGGTCTGTATGGCTAAAGAAAACGTCAAGCAGAGCGACTACGTGCCGGGCACGCCGTGCCAGCCGGATCGGCAGAACGGCACCTGGATTGTACAGGCGCACGAGTGGGGCAAATATATCGGCCGCGCCGATTTCACCTTTCTTAACGGCAAGCTGACGCTGGAGCACTATGAGCTGGTGCCGATCAACCTGCGTCACAAGGTAACCAACGCCGACGGCAGCGTCAGCTGGATCAACTATACGCAGGAGATCGCCAAAAATCCGGCAATGATGAAGCTGCTGACGCCTTTCCAGAAAAAAGGGGAAGCGCAGCTTAATGTGAAAATCGGCAGCGTCGACGGGCATCTGGAAGGCGATCGCAGCAAGGTCCGCTTTGTGCAGACCAATCTCGCCAGAGTGATTCTGAGCGCGCAAATGGAGCGAACCGGCGCGGATTTCGCGGTAATGAGCGGCGGCGGCGTGCGCGATTCTGTTGAAGCCGGCGATATCACCTATAAAGATGTGTTAAAAGTGCAGCCGTTCGGCAATACGCTGGTTTACGTCGATATGAAAGGCAGCGAGGTGGAAAAATATCTGGCCGTGGTGGCCAATAAACAGGTCGATTCCGGCGCCTACGCCCAGTTCGCCAACGTCAGCCTGACGGCCGACGACAGCGGCGTTCACAACGTCAAAATCAAAGGCGAGCCGCTGCAGGCGGATAAAACTTATCGTATGGCGACGCTCAGCTTCAACGCTACGGGCGGAGACGGCTATCCGGTAATTACGCAGCTGCCGGGCTACGTCAACACCGGCTTTGTCGATGCCGAAGTGCTGAAACAGTATATTGAGAAACATTCGCCGTTGCAGGCCGCCGCTTTCGCCCCGCACGACGAAATTCTTTATCAGCAAAAAGCGGCGGCTACGGAGCAGAAAGCCGACGAGCCGCCAAAAAAATGGCGGCTGGCGCGTATTGAACTGGCTATGCGCGAGGCCTGGTCGTCACTGTTCTGAGGGAACGCGATGCGCTTTGTGCTGCCATCTGGCGCGAAGCGTATCGTACAGCCAGTTGTAGACGACCGTGTAGGGCAGAAAAAACAGGAAAAAACCGATTTCCAGTAGCAGCGCCTGCCACAGCGAGACGCCCAGCATCCAGGCGGCGATCGGCAGGCCAATCAGGATAAAGCCGCCCTCAAAAGCCAGCGCGTGCAGAATGCGTAGCGGCAGGCCGCGACGCCCGTTCGGGAACAGACGATCGAAACCGGCGTTGTAGATCATATTCCACAGCATAGCGACGGTCGACAGCATCACCGCCAGCGCGCCCATCTGGAAAAGAGGTTTATCCATTACCCACGCGGCCAGCGGCGAAACCAGCACGATGGCCAGCGCCTCAAACCCAACCGCATGGAAAAAACGTTCTTTTAATGTACGGCTCATTTACTCTCCTTAACGTCAGGCAACCATTTTGCCCGCAAATTTTGTTAAGCTGAAATGAACACCTATCGAAAAAAGCGATACTTTGATGCGTTATTCACCTGAATCTCTCCAGGCTTTTGTGCAGACCGTGGAAAGCGGCTCTTTCTCTGCGGCGGCGCGGGCGCTGCGCAAAAGCCAGTCCACTATTAGCGCCGCCGTCGCCAATCTGGAGGCGGATCTGGGCTTCGCGCTGTTCAGTCGCGACGCGCGTTCGCCAGTTCTGACGGAAAACGGACAGCGAGCGCTGATTCAGGTCAGGGAAGTGCTGGCGGCCAGCGAGCGGCTGGATGAGCTGGCGATTCGTCTGACCGGCGAGGTGGAACCCTGCCTGAGCATGGCGATCTCCGATTTCTGGCAGGCGGATTATCATGAATCGCTGCTAAGGCGCTTTGCCGATCGCTATCCGCATATTGAATTTGAATGCATGATCGCGGAAGACGCTGACGTTATCGATCTGCTGCAGGCCGGCCGGGCGCATATTGGTGTGATCCGCGTGCAGCCTCATTACCCGGCCGATATCGCCACGGCCAGACTGCAGGTGCAGGCGCAGATGGCAATTTATCTGCATCAGGATCATCCGCTGGCGCAGCAGGCGAGCGTCAGCGAGAAAGCGCTGAAAAACGAGCGGCAGCTCTGCCTGAACACCTGGGTGGAGAAGCAGCGTCCGCATTCGGGGAACGGCGTCTGGTCGGCGCCTTCCTATCTGCTGCTGCTGGAGATGGCGGAGCAGGGCTTTGGCTGGACGATACTGCCGCGCTGGCTGGTGCAGCAGTTCGGACATCAGGTACTGCGCGAACTGCCGGTCAGCGGCTGGCCGCAGAACCTGTCGGTGGATGTCGCCTGGTCCCGTACTTCGCCGCCTGGCCCGGCAGGATGCTGGATGACGGATCAGCTGCTGGCGCAGACTAACTAGCTCCGCTCGCGCTTCGCGATATCGGCGAAGCTGGCGGCTAGCTGACGCGCCAGATCCTGTGGCGCGATCTCTATTTCCAGCCCGCGCCGTCCGCCGGAGACAAAAATGGTGGGAAACTGTTCCGCCAGTTTATCGACCACCACCGGCAGACGCTTCTTCTGCCCCAGCGGGCTGATACCGCCAAGCTGATAGCCCGTCACGCGCTGGGCGATTTGCGGATCGGCCATCTCGACTTTTTTCGCGCCGAGCGCTCTGGCGACATTCTTCAGGTCCAGCTGGCTGGCGACGGGCGTTACGGCCACCGCCAGCGTCTGCGGCTCGCCGTTTAACGCGACCAGCAGCGTCTTATAGACCCGGTTTGGATCCTGATTCAGCTTGCGCACGGCTTCATCGCCAAAGTGGGTGTCGCTGCTGTCATGGTCATAGCTGTGCAGCTGGAATTTTATCTTTTGTTTTTCAAGCAGTTTTACGGCTGGCGTCACGGGTTTGCTCCATCAGGCTCGTCAGGAACCGACTGGTGAAAAAAAATACTGGCGGAATTGTGGCTTTCAGGCGACAATATGCACCCTTTCGACAGCTGTCGAAGGCGAACTAAAACCAGAAAAAAAAGATCTTATTCATGGCCGGTAGCGATATTGGCCTTTTTTTTCGCCTTTTTTCAACAGCCCGGGCAAGTTTCCTTCGCCATAAAGGTGCAGCGCGCCGACCGCGACAACATAATTTCCGGGCGGCAACGCCGTCAGCTGATGTTGCCAGCTTCGGTTGCGCTGCAGCATCAGTACCTCGTTCAACGAACTGTTAAAGGTGCCGGGCAAAACAGGATGACTGTCGGCAGGCGGCGACTCCAGCCACCAGCCGATCATGGTTTGCAGCAGGCGAGCGTTGGTGTGCCAGTGCTTTAGCGTATCCTGCAGCAGCGATAATCCCTTGTCCGGCAGCGCTTTCAGCAGCGCCAGCTGCGCCTGTGGCCCTTCCAGCTCAATGATCTTTTTCCCCTGCGCCTTCGCCGCGCCCAACAGTTGAAAATCGATGCCGTAGTCCGCCCGCAGCCCCAAACGCTGTGCCTGCTGAGCCTGCAGCATCAGAGCGATTTGCCAGGCAGGCAGCGTGTCGATCGCTTCCGCATCAATAGCCACCTCACGACACAGACGCTGCAGCGCCTGTAGCTCTTCGGCGTTCAGCCGCTCCGCCAGCGACGGGCAGACTTCGCTTTCGCTAAAAGGCGAGGCGCCGGAAGTAATATCCGCTTCGACGATCAGCGCATCCGCCTGCGCCAGCTTTTTCTGCAGCGGCGTCGGCAACGGCATCATGGTTTGTGTTCCCATATGAATGCTGCCGACCAGATGCAGACGGCGAGCGCCGAGCGTCATATCCTGCGCCGGGTAGGCGTAGCGCGTCGGCGAGAGTTTGCGCCACAGCGCCGCAGCCTGCTGCAATAGTTTTCCCATAGGCTCCGCCTCGTTAGTTTTGATCATGCTAACGGTTTAGCTTAAGAAGGAACAGAGCAGAACGGGGCTTTCAGACAGAGACTAAAGGCGTCTGGTAGCCTGCACGGCGGCGTGCCTGGAGGCGGCGAGGGCGGCGGCTGAGCCTCCGCTAAGTCAGCCAGCGACAGGGCCGGGTTCAGTCGCAAGTCGAACATCGCTGTTTCTGAGAGGCATATTGACAGAATGGCGTTTGCCAGCTTCCAGCCTGACTCAGCGTAAAACGTCTTATTAAGCGATTAAACCTGTTTACCGCGTATGGCAAACGCCATCAGTTTCGCCACGTTGCCGCGTACGGCGAAAACGACAATGCCGCTCAGCAGATTGAACAGTGCCATCGGCCAGCTGCTTTGATAATAGCCGAATAGCCAAAGCAGGGCGAAGTTGCTATAAAATAAAATTAAACCCGCTGCAATCCAGGAAATTGCCTTTTTATAAGTTTTATCTGCTTTATAAAAAAGCATAATCCGAAGCGCTATCGCCACGCAAATCGCCGCATCGATGAGGCTTAACAGATCGGTTTTCATTATTTTCCTCCCAGCAACTTCTTGATAAAAGGCAGCTCCATTAAACCGCCATTTTTAAGCCAGAAATAGCCCTGCACGGCCAGGGCGGAGATCAAAACGGCGGCTAACGTATCCAGCCTGCTTTCCCTGTAATTAAAATATTCTGCCGCCTGGTGAGCGACAAAGCTGGCGCCGGATACGCCAACAGCGTAGCCAAATATAAAGTAACCCAGCACCTGACGACGGTTGAGGTTAGGGGCCGTCACCACAAAGCAGATGGAGCCGGCCAGCGCGCCGAAGGCGATCGCATAGTCGACAGAGGTAAATAACTCCAGCAAATTCAGCGCTACCGTTTCCCAGCCTTTAGGGCTTTTTGCTGTTATCATCGTTACAGTTGCTGCCATCACCTTATCCTCCGCACACAAAAATTGCTGCTGGCGACCCGGTATCGTTGATATTCCTTGTAATGTTGCAGCCGCTGGCTAACAGAAAGCATCGTTTGTCTGGAAAAAGGCTACCGATAACAGAATCTGCCTGCATTGAGATTAACTTTCTCTGAGCTAATATATTGGGAGGCAGAAGATAAAGGCATTATTTATTCTTTATTAAGATAAACAGGTAGCTTAAATGAATTTTGGTCATGCGCTAATTTGAAAGCGTATGTTGCTTTGAATAAAGCAGACGATTTGCAATGGGGTTGCAGGTTTATTATTAATATTAATGATGGCGGTGTTACGTTTTAAATAAAATGCAGAGGTTAAGAGAGAAAGCCTTACAACACTTATTTGCCGGCATAAACAGAGGCCCAGGCCACTTTTTATGCCGGCTTTATAGTTCTGGCTTTGCGAACAGAACCCGTGCTATTTCTGCGGCGGTCGGTAGCGAAGCAGGCGGTTGGCGTTACTGACTACCGTAACCGAAGAGAGCGCCATCGCGGCGCCGGCGACCACCGGGCTCAGCAAGGTTCCGGTCAGCGGATAGAGCACGCCAGCCGCTATCGGGATGCCGCAGGCGTTGTAGATAAAGGCGCCCAGCAGATTCTGCTTCATGTTTCGCAGCGTCGCTTTCGCCACGGCCAGCGCATCCGCAACGGCGGCAAGGTTGTGGCGCATCAGCGTAATGCCCGCCGTCTCAATCGCCACATCGCTGCCGCTGCCGATAGCGATGCCGACATCCGCCTGCGCCAGCGCCGGCGCGTCATTGATGCCGTCGCCAATCATGGCTACGCGCGCGCCCTGTTGCTGTAGCGAACTGATTGCCGCCGCCTTGCCGTCGGGCAACACGCCGGCAATGACTTTCTCTATGCCGGCCTCTCTGGCAATAGCCTGGGCGGTCGCCTGATTGTCACCCGTCAACATCACCAGCTGATAGCCCTGCTGGCGCAGATGCCGCAGCGTGGCGACGCTCTCCTCGCGCAGCGAATCGCGTAGCGAGAACATCGCCTTTAGCTGGCCTTCCACGGCCAGCAGCACCGGCGTCATGCCTTTTGCCGCCTGAGCCGCGATAAGCTCATCCATCTCTGCGGTAGCCACGTTTTGCCGCACCATCATTTCGCGGTTGCCCAACCAGCAGGTTTCGCCCTGAACCTGGCCACTGACGCCCAGGCCGCCCAGGGTTCGAAAACCGCTGACTTCTGGCAGCGCAAGCCCTTGCGCCCGTTCGATCATGGCGCGCGCCAGTGGATGTTGCGATCCCTGTTCCAGCGCCGCCGCCAGCGTCAGCGCCTGCTTTTCGTCAGCGCCGTTAAACAGCGTTATCCCGACTACCCGAGGTTTGCCCTCGGTCAGCGTGCCGGTTTTATCAAACACCAACGTGGTAAGCGTGCTGGCGCGCTGTAGCGCATCGGCATCGCGTACCAGCACGCCGAACTCGGCGGCGCGACCCATACCGGCCATCAGCGACATCGGCGTAGCCAGACCCAGCGCGCAGGGACAGGCGATAATCAGTACCGTGGTGGCAATAACCAGCGTATAAACAATCTGCGGCGCGGGGCCGATAAAGTACCAGATCGCGCCGCTCACCAGCGCTATGGCTACCACCGCCGGAACAAATATGGCAGAAATTTTGTCTACCAGCCGGCCAAGTTCCGGCTTGCTGCTCTGCGCCTGACGTACCAGATGTACGATGCGCGACAGCGTTGTGTTTTTACCGACCGCGCTGGCGGTAAAGAGCACGCTGCCGTCCTGTACCATCGTGCCTGCGTGTACATTGTCGCCTGGGTTTTTTTCCTGCGGCAGCGCTTCGCCGGTCAGCATGGCTTCATCCAGCCAGGCTTCACCCTGAGAAATCACGCCGTCAACGGGCACGCGATCGCCCGTGACAAGGCGCAGCGTCATTCCCGGCGTCACTTCACTAAGCGGAACAACTTTCTCTTCGCCTGCCGCCACGACTCTGGCGACGGGCGGCGTCAGATCCAACAGACGTTCGAGCGCCTGTGAAGAGCGCTGACGCGCGCGCTGTTCCAGCATATGGCCCAGATTGATCAGACCGATAATCATCACGCTGGCTTCATAATAAAGATGGCGCGCTTCTGGCGGAAAAGCAGCGGGCCAAAGAGTGACCGCGCTGGAGTAAAGCCAGGCGGCTGCCGTGCCAAGCGCCACCAGCGTATCCATCGTGGCGCTGCCGTTCAGCAGGCTGCGCCAGGCGCTGCGATAAAAATGGCCGCCCGCGACAAGCATAATCGCCAGCGTAACCGCGCCCAGCGTCAGCCAGGTCGCACGGTTATCGGCCGTCAGCACCATATTATCGCCAATCATGCCCCAGCCCATCAGCGGCAGACCGAACGCCAGCGCCAGCAAGGCCTGCCAGCGAAAGCGGCGCATCGCTTTCAGCGCCGTTTGCTGCTGTTTCTCGCGCCGTTCGCTCTCGTCCTCAATGATTTCAGCCTCATAGCCCGCGTCCCGCACTGCCTGAATCAGCGAAGCGGGCGATGCTTCTCCCATCACCAGCGCGCTGCGTTCCGCTAAATTCACCTGCGCTCTGGTGATGCCGGGCACCTGCCGTAGCGCGTTTTCCACGCGGCTAACGCAGCTGGCGCAGCTCATGCCGTCAATCAGCAGATGAAAGCTGTCGTCGTCCGCCGGAAGCTGAGAGTGGACCGCTGTCAGCGCTTCCGGCTGGGATTCTGATTCTGTCAGCGGTTCAGGCTTTGGGCGCGCGCCGTCCGCCGGCACGGCGTGATAGCCCGCCTTTTCGACAGCGTCGATAAGCGTCTGCGTGCTGGCTTCGCCGGTCACGCGCGCTTCATGAATGGAGACTTCAGCCTGTTCGACATCGGCAAGCTGCTCCAGCGTCTCTTTAACTCTTTTTACGCAGTGGCCGCAGGAAAGGCCGTCCAGCGTCAGCAAGATCGTATGTGACATATAAAACTCCTTGCGAATAGGTTTCAGTATCAACGGTAGATAAGGGTAAACCTTCCATCAAGGGGAAGGTCAAGCCAGTTTTGATTCACAGAGAATCCTGCCCTGATCACACCGCCGTTGTTTTGCAGGCGCCTCCATCTCCGGGAAAAACAGCCTGCGCTTCCATTTATAGCTATCGGGCAGAAGCGTTTTAGTCTCCCTCGGGAGAGTGCTAAAATTGAGCGAAATTCAGCAGATGAGATCGCGTATGAACATCAGCGACGTAGCCAGAAAAACCGGGCTGACCAGCAAGGCCATCCGTTTTTACGAAGAGAAGGGCTTGCTCACGGCTCCGGAGCGGGCCGAAAACGGCTATCGCAACTACACGACAAAGCACCTGGAGGAGCTGACGCTGCTACGCCAGGCCCGACAGGTAGGCTTTAATCTGGAAGAGTGCCGGGAAATGCTTTCGCTCTTTCACGATCCGCACCGCCACAGCGGTGAAGTGAAAGCCAGGACGCTGCATAAGGTTGCAGAGATTGAAGCCCATATCAGCGAACTGAACCAAATGCGCGAGCGCCTGCTGGCGCTGGCCGCCAGCTGTCCGGGCGATGAGAGCGCCGACTGCCCTATTATCAATAACCTGGCGGGATGCTGCCGCAGCGAAAGCGTGCGTTGAAGGCGCTTCAGGAAGGCTGGCGTCAGGCCCGATCACGGCGAGCGGCTGATTTTACTGATTAGCCTCGCCGCTCAATGGTTGTTCAGCTGCTACCAGAAGAGTGTTTGACAACACGCAGCGTGATGCCTTCCACCGCAACGACGGTAACGGATGTGCCGGCCGGCAGGTTTTCCGCGGCCTGAACCCGCCAGCTGCTGTCGCCTACGCGGATATGTCCGGTCCCTTCCTGCAGCGGCTCCTCCAACAGCAGCGTCGTGCCAATCAGCTGATTGCCGCGCTGGTTAAGCGAAGAGGGCGGCTCTCTGCGTTCCCGGCCGCGCAGCCAGCGATACCACCACAGCGCGGAAAGAATAGTCAGCATGGCGAAACAGAGACCCTGCCATTCCCACGGCAGCGGCACCAGCCAGACCAGCAGGCTGACCAGCACCGCAGCAATGCCGCTCCACAGCAGGTAGCCGCTGGCGCCCAGCATTTCGGCGGCCAGTAAAATACCTCCCAGCGACAGCCATAGCCAGGCTGGATTGGCTAACAGGTCGGCCATTATGCCTCCCGATCTTTTTTGGTTTCCTTCAGCAGTTCCGAGATGCCGGCGATGGAGCCCAGCAGGCTGGAAGCCTCCAGCGGCATCATAATCATTTTACTGCTGTCGGAAGTGCCGATCTGCTGCAGCGCGTCGGTATATTTTTGCGCGACAAAGTAGTTAATTGCCTGGATGTCGCCGGCTGCGATCGCTTCCGACACCATCTTCGTGGCGCGTGCTTCCGCCTCTGCGCTACGCTCGCGCGCTTCAGCCTGTAAAAACGCCGACTGGCGCTCGCCTTCCGCTTTAAGGATTTGCGCCTGTTTTTCACCTTCCGCACGCAGGATGGCAGCCTGTCGTACGCCTTCCGCTTCCAGAATATCGGCGCGTTTAGTTCGTTCCGCCTTCATCTGCGCATTCATCGACGCCGTGAGTTCCGCTGGCGGCCGCACGTCGCGGATTTCAATACGGGTGATTTTCACGCCCCACGGATTGGTGGCTTCATCAACAATACGCAGCAGCCGGGTATTGATGTTATCGCGCTGTGACAGCATCTCGTCCAGCTCCATGGAGCCTAATACGGTACGCATATTGGTCATGGTAAGATTAACGATCGCCAGCTCAAGGTTGCTGACCTCGTAAGCAGCGCGAGGAGAGTCGATAACCTGAATAAAGCAGACCGCGTCGATAGTGACGCTGGCGTTGTCCCTGGAGATGATCTCCTGTGAGGGAATATCCAGCACCTGCTCCATCATATTGATCTTGCGGCCAACACGATCCATAAAAGGCACCAGAAGGTTAAGGCCAGGCTGCAGCGTTTTGGTGTAGCGGCCGAAACGTTCCACCGTCCACTGATAGCCTTGCGGCACGATTTTGATGCCCGACCAGACGATAACCAGGGCGACAAGAATAATAACGGGAATAACCGTAAACATATAACCTCCGGATTGTTGAAAAACGGGCTGATTCATTCAGCCCGTACGCATTATTAATAGAGCAGCGAGTAAAGCTGACGGCGATATTTCGCGGCCAGCGCGTCGCCCGTGCCCAGCGCCGCCAGAATTTCCTGCAGTATTTTACGCGCCTGGCCGTCCGCCGCGCCCAGATCCTTTTGCAGATGTCCGAACAGCAGCGCCAGCGCCTCTTCGTTGCGGCCAACCTGATGCAGCTGTAGCGCCAGCTTGGTTGCCAGTTCAGCGTTATCTGGATCGGCTTCAATCTGCTGTTGCAGCTGTTGAATTTCCGGCGTATCGGCCGCCTGCTTCAGCAGATCGATCTGTGCAATCAATCCCTGGTAGCGGGTATCTTTATCCTGCAGCGGCACCACATCCAGCACCGTCTGGGCTTCATCGCTGCGGTTCAGGCTAATCAGCGCCTCGGCCAGCAGAAAGCCCATTTCGCTGTTCTGGTTGCTTAACTGCCAGGCTTCCTTCAGCAGCGGCAGCGCCTCCAGCGGCTTGCCTTCCTGCAGCAGCTGCATACCCTGCTGCGCCTTCAGCTCTTCCTCTTTCGGCAACACTTTGTGCAGCAGCGCGCGAATGGCTTCTTCCGGCTGCGGCCCCTGGAAGCCATCTACCGGTTGACCATTCTGGAAAAGATACACGGTTGGAATTGAACGAAGGCCAAACTGCTGCGCGACAGCAGGCTCCGCGTCGCAGTCCAGCTCGGCAAGGATAAACTGACCGGCGTACTCCTGGGCCAGCCGCTCCAGCACCGGCGTCAGTTCCTGACAGTGCTGACTGCGCGCAGACCAGAAATAGAACAGGACAGGAACCTGCATCGACTGTTCGAGCGTCTGATGCAGATTGCTTTCGTTAATAGTGACAATAGCAGCTTGTGATGACATGAATTTGTCTCTTTATACTGGGTTTCTTACTCTATTGGGGCGGATAGGTCAGCTTCAAGGTTTTATTGATCTTCACGCCGGTTAACCGCGCAAAATGCGATCCAGTATCCGACCCGGCAGCAAACGGCGCAGCAAACTCAGCGCATGGGCGACCACCGTCACAGGATAGCGCAGACGAGGCCGTTTACTCTCCAGCGCGTGGCGCAGCTTCGGCAGAATCGCTTCCGGCGGCAATGTGAAACGGGCGGCGATGCCGGGGTTTTTCACCGGCTTTTCCCGTTCGGCCTGGTTCACGTTATCGGTAAAGCGGGTTTTGATCGGGCCGGGTTCAATCAGGCTGACCTGAACGCCGCTGCCGTGCAGCTCCATACGCAGTGCGTCCGTCCAGGCTTCCAGCGCATATTTGCTGGCCGCGTAGGCGCCGCGTCCCGGCGTGGCGACCAGGCCCATCACCGAACTGGTGTTGATGATGCGGGCCTGGCCGCTGGCGCGTAAAGCCGGCAGTAGCAGCATTGTCAGCTGGTGAGTGCCGAAAAAATTGGTGGAGAACTGCTGCTCCATCTGCTGGCGGCCGATCGCGGTCAGCGGGCCGTAAACGCCATAGCCGCCGTTATTGAACAGGGCATAAAGCCGGTTATCGCTGAGGGCCAGAATTTGCTCTGCGGCGCGCGTCACGCTTTCGCTGCTGTCGAGATCCATTTCGATGCCGATAAAGCCCAGCTCGTTCATTCGCTCCACGTCCTGCGGCTTACGGCATACGGCCAGAATACGATAGCCGCGGCGCAGCAAATCATTAGCGGCGGCCAGGCCGATGCCGCTGGAAGCGCCGGTAATCACTACTGTTTTTTGCATAACTTTACCTGTAAGCGGTCTGCATCTTCGGTTACTCATGGTTAACTAGCGGAGCCAGCGCTTTCGCCATTACGTCAGCGATAAAAGGCTGCGCGTCCGGATTGGGATGAATGCCGTCCTGCTGCATCCACTCTGGCTTCAGATAAACCTGCTCCATAAAAAAGGGCAGCAGCGGCAGAGAAAACTCTTTCGCCAGCCTGGGGTAGACATCGCTGAAGGCTTCCGTGTAGCGACGGCCATAGTTAGGCGGCAGGCGGATTTGCATCAGCAACGGCTGCGCGCCCGCGGCCTGTACCTGGCGGATGATCTGCCGCAGCTGCTGCTCCAGCTGCTGCGGAGGAAAACCGCGCAGGCCGTCGTTTCCTCCCAGTTCAATCAGCACCCAACGTGGCTGATGCTGCTTCAGCAGGGCAGGCAGGCGAGCCAGTCCCTGCGCCGCCGTATCGCCGCTTATGCTACCGTTAATGATAGCGGGGGATTTCTGCCATTTATCATTGAGTAACGCTGGCCACGCGGCGCTGGCGGACATGCGATAGCCGGCGCTCAGACTGTCGCCGAGCACCAACAGCTTGTCCGCCGCCGTCGCCCGCAGCGTCGTCAGAGCCAAAAATAACAGGATAAGGTAATGCCAGCGGAAAACATTCTTGAAGTTCATCGTCTTAGTAAGTCCGTCGGTCAGGGTGAGCATCAGCTTTCCATCCTTACCGGAGTTGAGCTGGTTGTCAAACCGGCTGAAACCATCGCGCTTATCGGCGAGTCCGGTTCCGGTAAATCGACGCTGCTGGGTATTCTCGCCGGTCTGGACGATGGCAGCGCGGGCGAAGTTTTCCTGCTGGGGTCGCCTCTGCATCAGATGGATGAGGAGCAGCGGGCGGCGCTGCGGGCCAAAAGCGTCGGCTTCGTGTTTCAGTCTTTTATGCTGGTGCCGACGCTAAACGCGCTGGAAAACGTGCAGCTTCCGGCGCTGCTGCGCGGCGAAAGCGATGCGCAAAGCCGCGAGCAGGCCAGGAGCCTGCTGACGCAGCTGGGGTTGGCGGCGCGCCTGAGCCATATGCCGTCGCAGCTTTCCGGCGGCGAGCAGCAGCGCGTGGCGCTGGCCAGGGCTTTCAGCGGTCATCCGGCGCTGCTGTTCGCCGATGAGCCGACCGGTAATCTCGATCGCCAAACCGGCGAACGCATTGTCGACCTTCTTTTTTCGCTAAACCGCGATTTCGCCACCACGCTGATCCTGGTTACTCACGATGAGCAGCTGGCCGCCCGTTGCGATCGGCGTTTGCGTATGCGCGACGGCAAACTCCAGGAGGAAGCATGATCTGGCGCTGGTTCTGGCGGGAGTGGAGATCGCCGTCGCTGCTGATTGTCTGGCTGGCGCTGACGCTGGCGGTAGCCTGCGTGCTGGCGCTGGGCTCGCTCAGCGACAGAATGGAAAAAGGCCTGACGCAGCAGAGCCGCGATTTTATGGCGGGCGATCGCACGCTGCAAAGTTCGCGCGCGGTGCCTGAAGCCTGGCTGGAGGAAGCCAGACGTGCAGGGTTGCAGGTTGGCCGACAGCTGACCTTTATGACCATGACCTTCGCCGGCGAGACGCCGCAGCTGGCCGCGGTAAAAGCCGTGGACGATCGCTATCCCATGTTCGGCGAGCTGGCTACCGAGCCGGCAGGATTGCGGCCCGCAGCAGGCACCGTGCTGGCCGCGCCGAGGCTGTTGGCGCTGTTGAATCTCAAGGCGGGCAGCGAGCTGGATGTCGGCGACGCCACGCTGCATGTTGCCGGCGAAGTGATTCGCGAACCTGACGCCGGCTTTAATCCTTTCCAGACCGCGCCGCGCCTGCTGATGAATCTGGCCGATGTCGGGAAAACGGGCGCGGTACAGCCAGGCAGCCGCCTGACGTGGCGCTATAAATTCGCCGGCACGCCCTCGCAATTGGCGAACTACGATCGCTTTATTCAGGCCAACATCAAACCCGATCAGCGCTGGATCAGCGTGGAAAACTCGGAAGATGCGCTGGGCAAATCGATGCAGCGCGCCCAGCAGTTTCTGCTGCTGTCGGCACTATTGACGCTGTTGCTGGCGATCGCGGCGGTCGTGGTCGCCATGAACCACTACTGCCGCAGCCGCTACGATCTGGTCGCCGTCCTGAAAACGCTGGGCGCTGGTCGGGCGGCCCTGCGTAAACTGATTATCGGGCAGTGGCTGGCCGTACTGCTGCTGGCGGCGATTTGCGGCGGCCTCGCGGGCAAAGCTTTCGAAGCGCTACTGCTGCATATGCTCGGGCCGGTGCTGCCGGGCGAATTGCCCGCTGCGAGCTTCTGGCCCTGGCTGTGGGCGATAGGTTCGCTCTTCACAATTTCTCTGTTGGTCGGCCTGCGGCCTTATCGTTTGCTGTTAGCCACTCAGCCGCTGCGGGTATTGCGACGCGACGCGGTGGCCGTAGTCTGGCCGCTAAAATTTTATCTTCCCGCTATGGCTGCGACAATCGTCGCCTTACTGGCGCTGCTGGTCGGCGGCAGCAAGCTGCTCTGGGCGCTGATAGTCGGTATTTTGCTGCTGACGCTGCTGCTGGGTGGTCTGGGCTGGGGCGCATTGTTGCTGCTGCGAAGGCTGCGCGTCCGTAATCTGCCTTTTCGGCTGGCGGTCAATCGGCTGCTGCGCCAGCCGTCGGCCACCTTCAGCCAGCTGGCCGCCTTTTCGCTCTCCTTTATGCTGCTGGCTCTACTGCTGGTGATGCGTGGCGATCTGCTGGATCGCTGGCAGCAGCAGCTACCGCCGGACAGTCCTAACTATTTCCTGCTGAACTTGACTGAGGATCAGGTACCGCAGGTGAGCGCTTTCCTGAAGGCGCGTCAGGTCGAAACGCAGACCTTTTACCCGATCGTCCGGGCAAGACTGACCGGCATTAACCAGCAGCCTGCGGATCCCTCGCTGGATAACTCGCTGAACCGGGAGCTTAATCTCACCTGGCTTCAGCAGCTGCCCGACCACAATCCTCTCGTCGCCGGCAGCTGGCCGCCGAAAGAGGGCGAAGTTTCTATAGAGGAGGCGCTGGCGGGCAGACTTGGCGTCAGGCTGGGCGATACGCTGACCTTTACCGGCGACACGCAAACCTTTTCCGCCAGAATCAGTAGCCTGCGTAAAGTGGACTGGGAGAGCCTTAAGCCAAACTTTTTCTTTATTTTTCCGCCCGGCGCGCTGGACGGCCAGCCGCAAACCTGGCTGACCAGTTTTCGTGTCGAGAATGACAATGCGCTGCTGGCGCAGCTTAACCGCGCTTTTCCCACGCTCAGCCTGCTGGATATCGGCAGCATTCTACGGCAGATAGGGCAGGTGCTGGCGCAGGTCAGCCAGGCGCTGGAGATCATGGTGGTGCTGGTTACCGCCTGCGGTATTTTACTGCTGCTGGCGCAAATCCAGGTCGGCATGCGCCAGCGCAGGCAGGAACTGGTCGTCTGCCGCACCTTAGGCGCGGGGAAAAAGCTGCTGCTGAGGACGCTGTGGTGCGAATTCGCGCTGCTGGGCTGCGTATCGGGCATTGCCGCCGCGACAGGCGCGGAAGCGGCGCTGTGGGCGCTGCAGCGTAAAGTTTTCGATTTCCCCTGGCAGCCTGACTACCTGATGTGGCTGATTTTGCCCTTAACGGGCACCGTCATACTCTCCGCGTGCGGCGGCTGGCTTGGCATAAGATTACTTAAAGGAAAGGCATTGTTCAGAGGGTATAACGCAGCGTAGAATAAAGGCCGATAGCAATCGGCCTTTATCGTTTTATCTTCATCGTCTGTTCGGAAACACCTGGGATATTCTGAATGGTTTTGCCTGACCTGTTTTTTCAGGAGTGGATAAAGGCCCCGAATAATGTAGATAGTGGAATAGGGAAATAGCTGAAATGTTGGATCTGCTGGATATAAAATATCGTCACCTTTCTGAGTTGAAGTCGAATGAGCTTTTTTCATTAAGAAAAAGGGTGTTCAAAGACAGACTCAACTGGATGGTTAACAGTCAGAATGAAATGGAATTTGATGAATACGACAACGAACGGACCACATACGTTTTTGGCATCCATCAAGATACCTGTGTTTGCAGCCTGCGCTTTATTGAAACAAAATATCCTAATATGATCACCGGCACGTTCCGCTCATGGTTCAGCGATTACACGCTTCCGGAAGGGAATTTCGTAGAGGCCAGCCGTCTTTTTATTGATAAAGAGCGGATTAGCCAATTAAAACTGCGTCAGAAGCCCGTCAGCGCGCTGCTTTTCCTGTCGATGATTAATTACGCCAGACACTATAAGTATGAAGGCATCTATGCGATTGTCAGTCATCCTATGTATCTCATTTTTAAACGTTCGGGATGGGAAATCAACGTCGAAGCGCAAAGCTATTCCGAGAAAAAGGAAAAGATATTTCTGATATTTATGCCGGTGGATGACAGGAATCAGCAAATACTCATCAACCTGGTTAAATCGAAGGCACCCGAGTTACAGATAACGCTGGATGCCTGGCCGCTTTCATTCCCCGTCAGCCAGCACAGGCCTGATCAGCTGTAGCTCTATGCTTAACCGAATCGCGTGCTTCATATTGGTGACGCCTAATTTTTTCACCGCGTTGCCAATATGGTACTTAACCGTGGTGAGTTTAATCCCCAGAATCAGCGCAATTTCCTGATAAGATTTCCCTACGCTGGCCCAGTAGATAATTTCATTTTCTCTTTTAGAAAATATCTCCCGCGTATTCATCTCGTCGAAATCACTTTTTCTGGCCTGCTCCTGATAGAGCGCCGTCAGCTTTTCATGCGCGTTGATCAACAACATTTGCAGCTTGTTTTTATTGGTCTGAATAATCTCTTCTATATTATCGTCACAGGAGTCATCAAGCATGATGGAAAGCACGACAAGATTGTTGTTGTGATCGTGAAGGACAAAAGTATAGCCATTAATAATATTATGGTTGCGCGCCATGTCGAAGAGCTTAGGAACTTTCACGCCCTTATTTAGCATGATGTTTTCGTCCCACGAGAACGGCGAGACGCGATAAAGCGCGGTAATGAGTACGGGATCGATAAACTGAAAGTTGTTCTCGACATACACCTGAAACCATTCCGGCCTGTTGGAAATGATAGAAAAATCCGCCGGGTTCCGTTTACTCATAATCGCGTAGGCATATTTAACGTTATTAAACTGTGCCAGTTTTCGCTCAATATAATCTTTTATTGAGGAATTGATAACCTGATTACTAAAAAATGATTTAGACATGTCATTATCTCCCTGAGAAAGTGAGGCTTCCATCGTCAATGGCCGACTTTACCATGCTTTTAAAGCCAAACCTAACGTTACGCTTTACTCTGCCAGGTGGCTGAAGATGATTCGTATAATTAAAAAGATTAAATAATGTTCAGTATGACGAAGCAACTATAGTAGCTTCTTATCGCAGAGGATGAAACCGGAGGTTGGAACGAAAGCACTATTTGATGAAGAGAGGGGAGGAGAACCAAACCAGACCCTAAATGCGTAAAAGATGTAAAAAATCTTACGTATTTATCCTGACTGTCTGAGAGTGGTTCCCTTGGTGTTGGCAAAGAAAACTTCTAATTACTTAATAGTATTATGTATTTATTGTTTTGTTCGCCACTACAATACGGCTTTCGTTTATAAAATGATAGCCATACTTAAGTACAGTTAAGCACTGTCCTTTTTCAAATGCGCGCTGGCCCAGGCTATACCGCTGGCGTAATCCGCAGGCAAGTCAGGCGTCAGCGCCTGCAAAGCCTGCTGCAGCGATTCATGGCTGGTATCGATAAGATTAAGGTGGCCAACCTTGCGGCCCGGACGCACCTCTTTTTCATACCAGTGCAGGTGAACCAGCGGCTGCTGTAGCCAGGCGAGGTTTACCGCTGTACCAATCAGGTTGATCATCACGGAAGGTGTACTAACGACCGGCTTCGGCAGCGGCAGATCCAGGATAGCGCGCAGATGCAGCTCAAACTGGCTAATCGAGGCGCCATTCTGCGTCCAGTGGCCGCTGTTGTGTACGCGTGGAGCCAGCTCGTTAATCAGCAAACCCTGCGGCACCACAAAACACTCCATCGCCATTACGCCGACATAATTTAGCTCGTGCATAATCGCTGCAAGCATACTTTCCGCCTGCTCTTGCTGCGCCGCATCCGGCTCAGGGAGCACCACGCTGGCACGCAGAATGCCATCCTGATGCAGATTATGGGTCAGTGGATAGAAGACAGTGCTGCCGTCGTGAGCGCGAGCGCCGACCAGCGAAACCTCGCCGGAGAAGTTAATACCCTGTTCCACAATGCATTCGCCGTAGCAGTCCGCAGGCAGGGAAGCGGCGTCGTTTGCCCGCAGACGCCACTGGCCGCGGCCATCGTAGCCGCCGGTGCGGCGCTTTACGATAGCCAGCTCGCCTAATTTTTCGAACACTTCTGGCCACTCGGCCGCTTCGCTTAACAGCTGCCACGGCGCTGTCGCCAGGTTTAGCCGATCCAGCAGCTGTTTTTGCGTCAGGCGATCCGCCAGCAGCGGAAAAATATCACGGTTAACAAAAGCGTTATGGTTAGCCAGCTCTCGTGTCAGCGCTGTTTCAGGCCAGCGTTCGATTTCCGCCGTGATCACGCTCTGCTGGATCGGCAGCGCTTCCGGTTCAGCGTCCAGCCCGACAGGATAGACGGCGATGCCCAGCGGCTCGCCAGCCTGACGCAGCATGCGGCCAAGCTGCCCATTTCCTAGTACGCAAACTGGTTTCATGCTTCCTCCCGCGGATCCGGATGATGCAACACTTCATCCGTCTGGCTTTGCCGCCAGCCGGCCAGCCGTTTCGCCAGCTCAGCGTCGTGCAGCGCCAGAATTTGTGCTGCCAGCAGCGCGGCGTTGGCCGCGCCAGCTTTACCGATAGCCAGCGTGCCGACCGGAATACCGCGCGGCATCTGCACAATAGAATAGAGGCTGTCGACGCCGCTCAGCGCCGCGCTTTGTACCGGTACGCCCAGCACGGGCACCAGCGTTTTCGCCGCCAGCATACCGGGCAAATGGGCCGCGCCGCCTGCGCCGGCGATGATAACCTGGAATCCGTTCTCCTCGGCCTGTTCAGCGAAACTGAACAGCTTGTCCGGCGTACGGTGCGCTGATACCACTTCGCAATGGAAGGGAACGGCCAGGCTGGTAAGGATATCCGCGGCAAATTGCATGGTTGCCCAGTCACTTTTGGAACCCATTACAATCGCGATGCGGGCCGGTGCGGCGTTGGAAGACATGCGGGTCTGACTCCTGTGATTATACAAATATCACCCATCAACCGGCGGGCTGACGGATGGGAAGGAGTGAGAGAATAGCATGACTGGAAAGCAAGGAAAACGTTTGCTCTGGCAGGAAAACGGCGGAGAACGCCGCTTTGGGCGAATCAGAAAGGAAAAGCGATTAGCCTGATTTCATCCGCGCTGACTTTAATCATCGACCCTTCGCTATGCCAGGCGCCCAGCACGGCGCGCTCGGCCGGCCGGCCGTCAACGGTCAGCGAATGGATTGCGGGACGATGGGTGTGACCATGGATCAGATACCGCACCTGATGACGGCTCATCGCCGCCTGCACGGCTTCGGCGTTGACATCCATAATAGCTACGTCTTTGCTGCGGTTAGCCTGTTTGCTGCCGGCCCGCATTTTCAGGGCAATACGTTGACGCAGAGCCAGCGGCAGCGCCAGAAAAAGCTTTTGCAGCCAGCGCTGGTGAACCTTACGGCGAAAACGCTGATAGCCTTCATCATCGGTACACAGCGTATCGCCATGCATAATCAGGATGCGGCGACCATAGAGGTTCAGCAGCTGCTCCTGCGGCAGCAGTCGCATACCGCTGGCGGCGGCAAAACGCTGCCCGAGCAAAAAATCGCGATTACCGTGAATAAAATAGCAGGGCACGCCGGCGAGCCGTAAGGCATCCAGCGCGGCGGCAATCTCCGCGTGTAGCGGATTAGGATCGTCGTCGCCAATCCACGCTTCGAAAAGATCGCCGAGGATATAGAGCGCGTCGACCTGACGCGCTTCGCGCCGTAAAAATGCAAGAAAACCGGCAGTAATTGCCGGTTCTTCTTCACACAGATGTAAATCTGCGATAAACAGCGTGTGCGACATTATTCGCTGACGGTGACTTTCTGGATCACCACATCTTCTTTCGGCACATCCTGATGCATGCCGCTGCGGCCGGTGGCAACGCCTTTGATTTTCTCAACCACGTCCATGCCTTCCACCACTTCGGCGAACACGCAATAGCCCCAGCCCTGCAGACTTTCGTCGCGGAAGTTCAGGAAGTCGTTATCGGCAACGTTAATAAAGAACTGCGCGGTAGCGGAATGAGGCGCCTGAGTACGGGCCATCGCCAGCGTGCCTTTGGTGTTTTTCAGGCCGTTGTTGGCTTCGTTACGGATTTCCGCTTTGGTGGCCTTCTGCTGCATGCCTGGTTCAAAGCCGCCGCCCTGGATCATAAATCCATTGATAACACGGTGGAAAATGGTGTTGTCGTAAAAACCTTCACGGCAGTAATCCAGGAAGTTTTTAACGGTTTCCGGCGCTTTATCGTCAAAGGTTTTAATAACGATATCGCCATGATTAGTCTGGAAAGTGACCATATTCTCATCCTGTAAAGGTTGAAGGAGTGGGTTCAACAGCCGTCAGCGTCTTGGCTGACAGGCAGTAAAATAGAGCGCTCTTATATCACAAAATGTGATGACGAGTCAGCACCGCTGCATAAACGGAAGCGGGCGGAGCCTTGCTTTGCATAGCGCTTGCGTTAACAATACGTCAGAATATGCATATCACTGTCACGATCGCACACGTTAAAAACGGAATGTCTCAATGCTAAAGATTTTCAACACCCTGAGTCGTCAAAAAGAGGAATTTAAACCTATCCATGCCGGGAAGATCGGCATGTACGTGTGCGGCATCACCGTTTACGACCTGTGTCATATTGGCCACGGACGCACTTTCGTCGCCTTTGACGTTGTCGCACGTTATTTGCGTTTTCTGGGCTATTCGCTGAACTATGTCCGCAACATCACCGATATTGACGACAAAATTATCAAGCGCGCCAACGAGAACGGGCAGAGCATTCAGGAGCTGACCGATCTGATGATCGGGGAAATGCACATGGATTTCGCCGCGCTGAAGATTCTGCCTCCTAATCAGGAGCCGCGCGCCACACATCATATCGACGATATTATTGAGCTGGTCAGCAAGCTTATCGCTCGCGAGCACGCCTATGTCGCCAGCAATGGCGACGTCATGTTCTCCGTAGCCAGCGATCCGGATTATGGTCTGCTGTCGCGTCAGGATCTGGAACAGCTTCAGGCGGGCGCTCGCGTGGAAGTGGCCGCAGACGTTAAACGCAACCCCATGGACTTTGTGCTGTGGAAAATGTCGAAGGCCGGTGAGCCGGGCTGGGCTTCTCCGTGGGGAGAAGGGCGTCCGGGCTGGCATATCGAATGTTCGGCGATGAACTGCAAGCAGCTGGGCGAACATTTTGATATTCACGGCGGCGGTTCCGATCTGATGTTCCCGCACCATGAGAATGAAATCGCGCAGTCCACCTGTGCGCACGACGGCCCTTACGTCAATTACTGGATGCATTCCGGTATGGTGATGGTGGATCGCGAGAAAATGTCCAAGTCGCTGAACAATTTCTTTACCGTGCGCGACGTGCTGGAGTACTACGACGCGGAAACCGTGCGCTACTTCCTGATGTCGGGCCACTATCGCAGCCAGCTGAACTATAGCGAAGAGAATCTGAAACAGGCGCGTGCGGCGCTGGAAAGGCTTTATACCGCGCTGCGTAATACCGATCCTCGGGCGGAGATAGCGGGCGGCGAAGCTTTTGAAGCCCGCTTCCGTGAAGCGATGGACGACGATTTCAATACGCCGGAAGCCTATTCAGTGCTCTTCGATATGGCGCGCGACGTCAACCGTCTGAAAGCTGAAGATATGGCGGCAGCGAACGGCCTGGCAGGGAAACTGCGTCAGCTGGCCGGCGTGCTGGGGCTACTGGAGCAGGATCCGGAAGTATTCCTGCAGAGCGGCGCGCAGAGCAACGATGATGAAGTCGCGGAAATCGAAGCGCTGATTAAAATGCGCAACGACGCGCGCAAAGAGAAAAACTGGGCGCAGGCCGACGTGGCCAGAGACAAGCTGAACGAGCTGGGAATTATTCTGGAAGATGGGCCGCAGGGCACCAGCTGGCGCCGTAAATAACGAAATATTCAGGGGCTGCGGCCCCTGAATAGCCTCGGCGATTACGCCACTACCTTAACGCTGTTGCCGTCGAAAGCCACGGTCTGGCCGGCGACGATTTTACAGCGCTTACGGGTTTCCACCGCGCCGTCTACGGTCACGTAGCCGTCTGCGATCAGCGCCTTAGCCATCGCGCCGCTTTCCGCCCAGCCTTCCAGCTTCAGCAGATCGCACAGGTCTACGTGCGGATGTTTACCTAAAGAAAAAGTTGCCATTATTCTGCTCCATCATGAAATTCTTCGCACGCCTGCAGGGTATTCTGGATCAGCGTGGCTACGGTCATCGGGCCGACGCCGCCCGGAACCGGCGTAATAAAAGAAGCTCGCGCTGAAGCGGCTTCAAAATCAACATCGCCAACCACTTTGCCGCTTTCCAGACGATTGATGCCGACATCGATAACAATGGCGCCTGGTTTAATCCAGTCGCCCGGAATAAAGCCAGGTTTGCCGACGGCGACAATCAGCAGATCGGCATGTTCAATATGATGACGCAGATTTTTGGTAAAGCGGTGCGTTACGGTGGTGGTGCAGCCCGCCAGCAGCAGCTCCATGCTCATCGGGCGGCCAACAATATTCGAAGCGCCAACCACCACCGCGTTTAAGCCGAAGGTGTCGATTTCGTAGCGCTCCAGCAGCGTCACTATGCCGCGCGGCGTGCAGGGACGCAGTTTAGGCGCGCGCTGACAGAGACGCCCGACGTTATAAGGATGAAAGCCATCCACGTCTTTTGAGGGGGCGATGCGCTCCAGTACCTTCACGTTATCAATGCCAGCCGGCAGCGGCAGCTGCACCAGGATCCCGTCGATGTCACCATCGGCGTTCAGCTTGTCGATCAGCGCCAGCAGCTCCGCTTCGCTGGTAGAGGCGGGCAGATCGTAAGAACGGGAGATAAAGCCTACTTCTTCGCAAGCGCGGCGCTTGCTGCCTACATAAATTTGCGAAGCCGGGTTTTCACCCACCAGCACCACCGCGAGGCCCGGCGCGCGTTTGCCGGCCGCCAGCCGTTGCTGAACTTTTTCCGCAACTTCAAGGCGCACCTGGTGCGCAATCGTTTTACCGTCAATAATCTTTGCTGCCATCAGAAAGGGGATCCATCTGTGTTGAGTTAAAACGGGAGATGGCGCCTATTCTGGCAGAAGCGCGCGCCGCTGTCAGGCACAGATTCAGGCGAGGCTGTTCAATAGTGCAGCAACAAACTGAGCCGCTAAGTAAAATCGTTGACTCGACGGCTTCGCGCCGTATAATCCGAGCCAGTTCCCCATGCGCCCTTAGCTCAGTTGGATAGAGCACCGGCCTTCTAAGCCGTAGGTCACAGGTTCGAATCCTGTAGGGCGTACCAAATTCGCAAGCGTTTAAACCAGTTTCAATCCTCCCTGATTACGTCACTCCCCAAAAGAATAATTAGTGGTTTCCGAAGCCTGCACTGACCGACTATCCCTGAAGCTCTCATCCCGTAAAACTGCGTCGCGCTGAACTGCCCATTTCCAAAAAATCGACTAAAATAATCTGTCCATGACCCTGACCACCCGAGGTTCTTTGTGAAGAAAAGCGAACTCCCCACAAAAATCTGTACGGTTTGCGGACGGCCATTTACATGGCGTAAGAAGTGGGAAAAGTGCTGGGATGAAGTGCGGAAATGCTCCGAGCGTTGTCGGCGTAAGTGAGCCGCGTTCGCACTAATTTGTTAATATCACGCGCCAGATTACATAAACTCCACCAATGCATGCCTTACGACTGAGTAATCGGCAGGTTGAATGCCATCGTCAAGTTTGATTTTAAAACTTACCTGCCAAAACCACATGAAAACCAAATTTTACATAGCCTTCGAAACTTGCCTTTTACTCCACAAATAATATTAATAATATTAATATTAATTAAATTACTGATATTTTAATTATCTATTAACCTGCCGTAAGACAGCCTGGCGCAGGAAATTAATTTCATTCATAAACAGTGGTTTACGCTATGTATTTTTATTTTTTATATTTCTTACGGTCGTTAAGAAAATCAGTTTCTCCTTATTTCAACTCTGTTTAATCTTGCCTTGTATAGTAGGGATAGGTGGCAATAACTATACTCAGCGTGGGAGAGGGAAATGAGTAAATTAATAGCTATACTGAATTTTGAAGAAGGCTATCGTGAAGCCCCTTATCTTGACACACTTGGCTTTCCAACCGTCGCTGGCGGAATAAAAATCGGGCCGCAAAATGCGCCGCTGAGTTACTATCAGTTTACCGTGCCGCGCGAGGTTGGCGACGTCTGGAAAAAATGCATGGTGGATGAGAAAACCGCGCAGATGGCAAACCAGACCGCTATTATGGCCGCACTGGAAAAATGCAACGCTGCCCGCGCGGATATGCTTTATTCGATGGCGTACCAGATGGGCGTAGCCGGGCTGGCCGGTTTTCGTAACACGCTGGCCATGATTGCGGCAGAGAATTTTTCCGGCGCGGCAGAAGGCATGTTGAACAGCCTGTGGGCCAGGCAAACACCAAACCGTGCCCGGCGTCATGCGGAAGTGATGCGCACGGGCACCTATGCAGCCTATGATGGGCTTATCTGACAGCGCCTGCCGATGGCAACGGCGCTGGCAGAAAGCCTATCATCCGGTCAGCAGCATCCCGATAAAACGATCTACCGGCCATGCTTTGCTGTCTGAAACCTGGCCGTCGCCAATCTCAACCAGTCTTAATTCGCCCTGTTTGTTTTCGATCATATCGACAGAAAAAAACGGGCTCTCTATACGTTCCGCAATTTCTTTTACGCTTTCAGGAATAAAATCGTCAGCGGCAAAGACTTTTTTATGCAGGACAAAATAGCGCTTCTCACTCTCTTTCCTGAAATCTTCAAAACGACGAAGACAAATGCCGCCGGTAATTTCACCACGAAATTTCTGTAGTAACTGAATAATTTCCCTGACTTCCTCTGCGTTATGCGCCACCGAGCCACGAGCCGTGGTTAAAGACTTCACATAGTCCTTCACAAAGAAAGCAGGCCAGGGCAGCCTGCTTAGCAGGGCATCGAAATCGGCATCCGCCGCAACAACTTCCGTCTCCGGCGTGAATTCGCGGCAAAGATCATACCAGCCCGGCAGATAGTGGCAGCGAAGATACGCCTCTGGCGAAGTCATCATCTCCACGCCTTTTTTGGCAACGGCGGAACAGAGCTGACGATACTCCCGATCCGACATCATCCAGCCGCGCCAGATTGCTGGATTACCGGGTTGAAAAGCGGTGGAGAAACGGTATTCGCCCATAGCTGCGGCATCCGACGACAGCAGCAAACAATGCAGCCCTTTTTCTCGTGCGCATTCATATTCCTGAGCATAGGCTTCATCAGGAATTTTGGGTGAAAATAGCTGCGCGGGATAGATAATTTGCACAGAATACTCCTTTTCCTTGCACAGATAATTCTCTTTCCGGGTGAAAGAGTTCCTTTTATCAACCAAATAGTATTGCTGTTTTGGTTGGATAAACAGACTACCTAATAATGCTTTATTTACCAACTCGGAATAACGCCCGCTAGAACAAGCGGGCAGGCTGAAGCAGTTATATTCATCCGGCGACAGTGAATGATTGATTAATGAGCCTCATTCATAACATCAACCTCCGGCGCGCCGCTAATCACGGCAGGCTATCGCTGCTATGCTTCTTTACCCTGAAACAGACTATGCCCCGCTATATCATGAGCGAGGCATGCTTAGTTACAACGTACTAACAGAACCGGAGCCGAAAGAGGAGATCGAGCATGCAGCGGGAACAAGCCCTTATTTATGACCTGGTCGCCTGGATCGACGCCAACATCCATCTGCCGCTGAAAATTAACGATGTGGCGGAGAGAGCGGGTTACTCAAAATGGCATCTGCAAAGAATGTTTCAGCGCGTGATGGGGAAAAACCTGGGCAACTCTATTCGCGATACCCGACTTGCGCTGGCGGCAAGAGATCTGATTAAATCCACCGAAACGGTAATGACCATCTCTCAGAAATATGGCTATGAATCCCAGCAAACCTTCACCCGTATTTTTGCCAGAAAGTACCAGGCGCCGCCAGCCGCATTCAGAAAAATCCACGCGCAGAAGCGCGACCACAGTGATTATTGCTGAGTTGGCGTCATCGACGAAGCCTCCGTTGAAGGGAGATTTATGAACGGCTGATAGAATCGGCAGCGACTACGTTCATCTCAAGGATTGCTATGCGTCTTCTTCCGGCGGCTGTCGCGGCCATGCTGCTGACGGGCTACGCTTCTGCTTCTCCCCAACGCGTCGAGGTAAACAGAAGCGCGAAATATGATTTTTACTCGGATCATTTTTTTGAGCCGGTTCACGATTGCCTGTTGCAGAACGTAACGAAAAAAGGCTATCAGCTGGAATGGCGCAGAGGCGAGGTAACTCATGGCATTAACCGGTATGAGCTGCGCCAGGCGGGTAAATTCGTCGGCTATCTGGATCTGGATACCGCCAGCGGCGGGCTTACCGCCTCAACGCACACTAAAAAGGACGCGCGGCTTATTCAGGATCTGAACTCGGCTATCGAGCTGTGTCAGAAATATATGGATGAGCTTCCGGGCCGCTAACTCTTCTCAGGCTACCCTGTACTTTTCTTCGCCGTTGCCGATAACACTCACAGAGTGATAAGCCGCGTGCCGTTGTACGCCGCTTACCAGCGTACAAACAGCAGGCAACCAGAGGTAGTTAATGGATAATTTCCAGAGAGAGATTGACGAGAGAGCGAATCTCGCCTTATCCAACAAGTTCGAGCTTCTGTTATTTCGTTTAGGTTCCGATCAGAACGACGCGAAATCAGAACTTTTCGGCATTAACGTATTTAAACTGCGTGAAATCGTGCCTATGCCGCCTGTAACCAAAGCGGCCGGGATGAAATCGCCGCTGCTGGGCATGGCGAATATTCGCGGCCAGTTTATCCCGGTTATCGATCTGCCTGCCGTGGCGGGCTGCACGCCGGAAACGGGCCTGAACCTGCTACTGGTGACGGAGTATGCCCGTAGCACCCAGGCGTTCGCCGTGGAATCCGTCGACGATATCGTGCGGCTGAACTGGAGCCAGATCCATACGGCAGAATCGGGTATCAGCAGCCGTAATATTACCAGCATCGCCTGCCTGGACGATAAAACCAACAGCATGGCGATGGTACTGGACGTAGAGCAAATCCTGCATGACGTTATCCCTTCAGTGCGGGATGTTAAACAGGAAGACGTTAAGCTTAAGGCGTTCAACATCAAGCCTGGCTCGGTAGCTATCGTGGCAGAAGATTCCAAAGTCGCGCGCCAGATGCTGGCACAGGGACTGGAAGTGATGGGTATTCCTGCCGTGATGCATACTACCGGCAAAGAGGCCTGGGATAAGATCAAGCTGATGGCGCAGCAGGCGATGGCGGAAGGGGTTTCCATTCACGACAAAATCGCGATGGTGCTGACCGATCTGGAAATGCCGGAGATGGATGGTTTCACCCTGACGCGCAATATTAAAAGCGATTCGGGCCTGAAAAACATTCCTGTGGTGATCCACTCTTCGCTTTCGGGCAGCGCCAACGAAGACCATGTACGCAAGGTTGGCGCCAACGGTTATGTCGCCAAATTTGAGATCAACGAGCTCTCCGCTGTTATCCATAAAGTTCTGGAAGAAGCTGGAAATTGATCGTGACTGGCGGTCATCCGGCCGCCATATAACAGTAATGAGCCAGGTTCAGCACGGCATTAAGCATAAAAGCGAAGCCCAGAGTACGATAAACGCGGCTTTGGCGCTTCACGGCCAGCCAGAAAAAAAGGCAGCCAGCAAAAAATAATATAATGGCGGCTATTAACATCGATGCTCTCTGCGAATGTAATTAATAACAGCCATTATAGCTTATCCGTTAATCTATTAATATGCGCTTGCACAGTGCGTTTTATCGTCATTATTCTGAGTGTCCTTTCTTATTTTTACTTCTTATATTTTTAAAGTTTCAGATAATAAAGTATAGGCGCAAAGTCAGAAGTACATTATTATTTGCGCTGTCAGAAAATAAGGAGATGATAATGACCATACTGGAAGTGAAAAAAGTACTCTATCTTAATAATCATCAGGATGAATATTTAAGGTATGAAATCCTCGCGAACGAAGCAGGGCAGGCCATCCTCGTTTTAGTGCAGATGTCGCTACAAAACCAGATCGGCCAGCTCTCCTGGGCCGTATGGACAAAGGTCGACGAGCTGCCTTTGCCCGCAGAAGAAACAGCAAAAGCGACGCCTGAAGAGGCGCTGCGCATGGCTATTGATGCCTGCATAAAGCATCGCGCCGAATGGCAGGCGCAGGCTTAATCCGCAATCGCCTTAAAGCTGTTGCGGACAGCTTTAAGGTTATGCGCTATTACTGACGCTTATCCCCGCCCTGAAAAACGTCGGCGCAAGGCTTACGGGTTTGCTTTCTGCGCGAAGCTGCTGCTACTCTGGCGCTCCCTGTGCCCGCCTCGGTAATGATAATGATTTGGCTGATGCTTCTGACTTTGGTAGTGGTTTTTGTTATTGGTTTTCGCGTACTCAATTCCCGAACCCGACGCGCTACCGGCGCGCTGACCAAACGATTGAATATCGATCCGGTTTATGTTGAGTCATTGCTCAGCCTGATGGGCCAGACAGCCGGCAAAGAGTTTGTCGATTATCTCTCCCGCGATAGCGAAGCGCACTTAAGCAACGCGGCAAGCGTACTGCTAATCTGGCAGCTGTTTCTGGTGGATGAGTCTGAAGAGAATATCGTCTTCTGGCGCGGCGTGCTGAAGGAAGCCTGGCTGCCGACAGAGCTGGCGGGCGAACACGTTCGGCTGGCGCTAAAATTCCTGCGGGAACTGGAGCCGGACGCCCAGGAAATGCATGCTTTTCGCCTGCGCTACAATGCTCGCTTTGCGCCCGATATCACTGTCGCTGAAGGCGAAGGAAATAACGTGGTGTCGATTCATTCTCATTCGCATTACCACTGAATAATTTTTCCTGTCTGTTCACGCCTGGCATTATCACCCAGCTGAATTATCTTTAAGGCGTTATAAGGAAATAGTGCCTTTATCGAGCGGGAAAGTAATGGCAAAGCCTCTTTTTTGAACACAACATCCGGGTAGCAATTATATTGCTGTTTTATAACAAAGTTATAAAACTTAACTAAAAACAAATTTAATTTAATTTTTACATTTCGAAATACTTTTATCCATAACATTACTTTTTTTCTGGTCGATAACAAAAGCTATTAACTCAAATTACATTTTATTATCATGTGAGAGTCGTAATGTTATGCTGCTACAAAAAGAAACTACCCGGCGTAAATTTTTACTGGGGTCGCTGCTAGCGCTGCCGCTTGGCGAACTGGTCTTTAAAGGATTAACGGCGGCGCAGGCGGCTGAAATGGCCGCGCCCGATCTGCTCGATTACAAACCTATTTTCTTCTCCGCCAGCGAATGGCAATTTGTTATGGCCGCCTGCGATCGTCTGATCCCGGCCGGCGGCAAAGGCAAAGCGCCTGGCGCGCTGGAAACCAACGTCCCAATCTTTATCGATCAGCAAATGCATGGCGATATGGGCAGCGAAATCTATATGCAGGGCCCGTTTGATCCTCATGCGCCGGCCACGATGGGTTATCAAATTCCTTTTCGTCCACAGCAAATCCTGCAAACCGGCATTCGTCTGGTCGACGGCTGGTGTCAGCAGAACCATCAGAAAGCCTTCCACGAACTGGCGACAGCCGATCAGGAAGCCGTATTAACTCAGGTGCAAAAAAATCAGATCCGCTTCGCCGATCTGGGAGAAAGCGCGCTGCAGGGTTCGCAGTTCTTTAGCGAATTACTCTCCAATACCAAACATGGCTACCTCGCCGACCCGATGTACGGCGGCAATAAGGGGATGAAGGCGTGGATTGCGATTGGCTTCCCCGGCGCGCGCGCCAGCTATATGGAATGGGTTAAGCAGCATAACGTTCCTTATCCGCTGGGCCCGATTAGCATCAAGGGCGAAAGAGCCTGAGTTTTTCTCTGATTACAGACTGGCAGGATTGAAAATGGCAACAGTAAATAAAGAAGAAGTCGACGTAGTCGTAGTCGGCCTGGGCTGGGCTGGCTCGCTGATGAGTATCGAGCTGGCGATGGCCGGACTGAAAGTGCGCGCGCTGGAGCGCGGCGGCGACCGTGGTTATGAAGAGTTCGCCTATCCGAAACCGGCGGATGAGTACGCTTACGGCGTGCGGAACAAAGTGATGGCGACGCCAGCGGAAGCGGCGGTCACCGTGCGTTACAACATGAGCCAGACGGCGCTGCCAACCCGCAAATGGGGAGCTTTTGCGCCAGGCACGGGCGTCGGCGGTTCCGGTCTGCACTGGACGGCGGTACTGATCCGTCCAACGCCAACCGATCTCAAGCTGAAAACCTATGCGGATCAGGCTTATGCGCCGGGTATCCTGCAGGAAGATATGCGCATTATGGACTTCCCGTTCAGCTGGGACGAAATCGAGCCGTACTACACTAAGTTTGAGCATATCTGTGGGCAGTCCGGCACGACCGGCAACCTGCGCGGCCAGATTATGGAAGGCGGCGATCCCTTTGAAGGGCCGCGCTCCGAGCCTTACCCGCTGCCGGCGCTGGAAGAGACGCTCAATACCACCATGTTCGCCAAAGCGGCGAAAAAGCTGGGCTATCATCCGTTCCCGAACCCTTCGGCATGCGTTTCCCGCGCCTGGACCAACCCGTACGGCAACCAGATCGCGCCATGTAACTACTGCGGCTACTGCAGTAAATATCCCTGCCTGAACTACTCCAAAGCCTCGCCACAGACGGCGGTAATGGATGCGCTGAAGCGTATGGACAACTTCTCTTACGAAGTGCACGCCAACGTGATGAAAGTCGTGCTGCACGACGACAAGAAAACGGCGAAAGGCGTGATCTACATCGACGCGCAGGGCAACGAATGCTTCCAGCCGGCGAAAATCGTGGTGCTGAGCAGCTTCCAGTTCTGCAACGTTCGCCTGATGCTGCTCTCCGGCATCGGCAAACCTTACAACCCGATTACCGAAGAGGGCGTGGTTGGACGTAACTACGCCTTCCTGAGCAACGGCGGCGCCACGCTGTTCTTCAAGGATAAAAATTTCAACCCGTTCGCGACAGCAGGCGCTACCGGACAGATGTTTAACGACATCTCGCCTGGCAACTTCGACGGCCCGTCGCTGGGCTTTATCGGCGGCGCGAAAATCCACAGTTCGCAGGCTACCGGCACGCCAATCAGTACCGCGCTGCCGAAAGGCACGCCAGCATGGGGAACCGGCTGGAAAGAGGGGCTGGAAGAGTGGTACGGCCACTCGATGAAGATCAGCATCACCACCACCTGCCAGTCCTATCGCGATATCTATCTGGATCTGGATCCGAACTACAAAGATGAATATGGCTATCCGCTGCTGCGCATGACCTTTGACTGGAAACTGAACGAACTGAAACTGCAGCAGTATCTGAAAGGCATCGTCAGCGATATCACCAAAGAGCTGAACCCGGACAGCTACAGCGAAAGCTTCCTGCCGATGGACGCGCACTTCGACCTGACCAAATATGTCTCCACCCACAACGTGGGCGGCGCGGTAATGGGCGATAACCCGAAAACCTCGGCGCTGAACAAGTACCTGCAAAGCTGGGATGTGCACAACGTCTTTGTGCCGGGCGGCAACGCTTTCCCGCAGAACTTCCAGGCGAACCCGACCGACACTATCGGCGCGCTGACGCTGATGGCGGCGCAGGCGATCAAAGATATCTACCTGAAAAACCCAGGCCCAATGGTACAGGCGTAAGCGACGATGAAAATAAAACATTTTTTACTCGCCAATGCCGTGCTGCTCAGCGCAGGCTCCGCGCTGGCGGCTCCGGCAGACAATGGCGAACTGATTAAGCAGGGCGAATATCTTTCGCGTCTGGGTGACTGTAGCGCCTGCCACTCGCTGCCGGGCAAACCGGAGTTCTCCGGCGGCCTGGCGATCGAGTCGAACCTCGGCACCATTTATTCAACCAATATCACGCCGGATAAAGAGCACGGTATCGGCAACTACAGCGAGCAGCAGTTCTCTGACGCGGTGCGCAAAGGCGTGCTGCCGGACGGCAAGCGGCTCTATCCGGCGATGCCTTATCCGGACTACGCCAAAATCAGCGACGAAGATATGCACGCGCTCTACGCATACTTTATGCAGGGCGTAAAGCCGAGCGCGGAACAGCCGCCGGAAACGGATCTGAGCTTCCCGTTCAGCCAGCGCTGGGGAATGCGCTTCTGGAACTGGGCCTTTACCTCCGATAAGCCTTTCCGGCCAATCGGCGGCGCTTCAGCGGAAGTGAATCGCGGCGCCTATATCGTGGAAAGCCTCGGCCACTGCGGTAGCTGCCATACGCCTCGCGGTCTGGGGATGAATGAAAAAGCGCTGGACAGCAGCGACAAAGAGTTCCTTTCCGGCGGCAATCTCAACGGTTGGGAAGTACCTTCGCTGCGTGGATTAGCGCACTGGACAGAGCAGGAAACCGTCGATTACCTGGCAACGGGCCGCAACGATAAAGCCGCTGTGGGCGGTGAAATGACCTCCGTGGTTGAACACAGCACTTCCTATATGAGCGACGCGGATCTGAAAGCGATTACGGCCTATCTGAAGTTCCTGGGCGGCAATCCTTCTCTGCCGGCCGGCGATGACAAAGCGACCAGCGCCACGGAAGCTAAGCTGACGGCGGCGAAAAACCTGACCACCGGCGAGCGTCTCTATCTGGACAACTGCAGCGCCTGTCACTTTGTCACCGGCAAAGGCGCGCCTGGCGTCTTCCCGCAGCTGGATCAGGCCACTATCGTTAACGCGGGCGATCCGGGCGGGCTGATCCATACCATCCTGGCCGGCGCGCAGCAGCCTTCAACGGCGAAAGCGCCTTCCACGCTGGCGATGCCGGGCTTCGCTTCCCGTCTGAGCGATGAGGAGGTGGCGCAGCTGGCTACCTTTATCCGTCAGGGCTGGAGCAACAAAGCGGCGGCGGTGAAAGCGGACGATGTGAAAAAAGTGCGCGAAACGCTGAAGCATTAATTCTTCACTCTGCAAGAGAGGCGCAACGCCTCTCTTTTTTTATCCTTTCCGACTATCTCCTTCACTACATTCCTTTTTTCAAAGAGATAGCCTGTTACCGGCCATCGCTTAGCCTGCCGCCGTAACAAATAAGAACAATCTATGACAGTGGGAACCCCGCCGCTTGTTCCGCCACTTAAGCCAAAGTTTTGCTCTTTTGCTTCAGGAGAAACAACGTGTTAACGGGGATCAGAACAGCTTTCGCCTCAGCGACAAACAGCGCGCAGCGCTCGACTTCACGACAAACCGGCCAGAACGCGCCGCAACAGCAACATGCGCAACCCAGCCAGCGCGGCGGCGGCACTTTGCAAAGCGCCGCTGGCAACAGCGCGGCAATACCGGCGAACGTTCAGCAGGGCAGCGCCGGACGAGCCACGGGACGAGGGCGCTTTCACGGCTTCAGTCATCTGCCGCTGTTCAGGAAAAATCCGCCGCGCGCGGCCGGGCCAGCAAGTTTTCAGCTACAGCGCCTGGACGTGCCGATTCCCTCCACGGCGGAAGGTTCGCTGGCGCAGGAGATCGGCGCGACGCTGGCCGAACAGCACGCGCATCAGACTCAGGAAAAAGCCTCGCTGGGCGTGCGGCTGACCGAACAGCGTAACGTCGCTATCGCCGCGCCGGCAGGACGCGACGCCCAACGCGCGCTGCTCCGGCAGACTGTCGGCCATCCTGAAATGCGCTACCAGAGCGTAGCGGCCACTAAAAACCACCGTCAGCATACTCTGCTGAGCGACGACGGAAAATTGCTGTCGCTGCACTCGTCACGGGACGCGCTGGTCGGCGTCGCCCACAGCAAGCCGACCTGGGCCAGAGAAGAGACGCCGGGCGCCGCTTTTCCCCGGCGCAAAGCGGCGAACGTTGTCGATCACGCTTTAACCCTCAACGACGATGGCGCCAGCGTGCAAATCAGCCGCAACAATACGCCAACGGCACGCACAGCCGAGGTAAAACTGCCGGATGCCGCCGTGCTTGGCCAACTGACGGACGTGCATCATCTGGCTACGCCTGAGGGCGACAGGGCGTTTCGCCTTAGCGACAAAAAACTCTATCAGCTGGCTTCCCACGAGCAGGGCTGGCAGCGGGTCGACCCTTTTAACGACGATAAAGATCTGTCGAAGCTGTCGCGGCAGGCTGACGATTCGCTCTATCTAATCCATGACGATCGCCACTTACACCATCTGCAGACGCAAACCCAGAGCGTGCGCTTCACGGATAAAATCAGCGGCGCCTCCGTGGCGGCTGACGGTCAGGCGATCGTGCTGCTCGCTAACGAAGAGAACAAGCAGCAAAGCGTTAAGCTGCTGCCGCGCCTCGACAGCCCGGAAACGGAACAGCGCACGCTACAGCTGATACCCGCCAAAACCACGCTGGCGTCGGTGGCGCAAACTGACAGCCTGGTTATCGCCGTTGACCACAAGGGACGTCTGCTGGTGGCGGATCGGCCCGGCGACGGCGACGAGCTTAATTTCGGCGACGCGCAGAAGCTGAACCTGCGCGACAGAATGCATCAGCAGATCGCGGAGGTCATTGGCGATCGCTTTCATGTACAAAGCCTGCTCTGTGGCGAAAACGGCCAGCTACATGCGGTAGTCAAAGACGGGATGGACAGGCAGCACGCTATCGCGCTGAATCCCGATCCGGCCAGGCCGCCGGTGTCGTCCAGCTGGAACCTCAGCGACAGCCTGGTGATGGACTTTCAAAAAGGGCTGCCGCAGCCCGCGCCGACGCGTACCGATATTGTCGCGGTCGGCGCTAACGGCAAGCTGGCGCTGCATGACGGCAAGGTGCATTTCTTTAATGAACTGACTAACGGTTGGGAGGCGACGGAAGTCAAGGCCGACCAGCTGCGTACCGGGCAGGACGGTCAGGCATGGGTACTGAAGGATAACGAACTCAAAAGGCTGAAGGTCAACGTCTCCAGCAACAAGATTAATTTTCAGCAGAACGTGTTTGCGCTGCATCAGGTCAAAAAAAGCGTCAGCGAAGATCCGGCGATGCCGGGGCTCGATAAAAACCAGAAAACCGTCGCGGCCAGCGCGCTGGATGATGGCCGCTTCGTCACGCTGGAAGAGAAGGGCGACATCCATTTTCATCATGTGCACACGGAGAGCCGTCGCGACAGGCAGCTTCCCCGGACGCTTCCGCGCGAGGCGTTGAGCCAGGCGATGAATAAGTCCGGCGCGGCGCTGAGCATGGCGGCTGGTGCGCAGGTCGATCATCTGGCGACGGATATGGTGCTCGGCCCGGAAAACCGGCTCTTTATTCTGAGCGACAAGGGCAAAGTCTTCAGCCTGCCGGCGGAGAGCTGGCAGCAGGGCAAAGTCGACGGCATGAAAGCGGAACAGCTGCCTAAACCAGGTGCTGACGACAGCGGTGAGCCTGCCGGAGCGCTGCCCGTGAAATTTTACGCCAATCAGAAAGGCGGGCTGCTGATGGCGATGGATAACAACCAGGTGCTGGCCCGAAACGAACACGGCTGGCATCCGGTTTCAGCGGACGTTTCCGCAGGCATCCGCGACGTGGAAAATCACGCGGACAGGAACTATGAGCGGCTGAGTTCCGCCACGCGCGACGGCAAGCTGGGCAAAACCGGTATCACCTACAAACGCGAAATCAACACCTTCGGCCAGTCCGGCCATGACGGTCATAAAGTGCATACGCCTTTCCGAACCCGGCTCAGCACTTTTGTGTTTCGCCCGACGCTGGCAACGCCGCGCCCGCTGAAAAATATGGGCAACCTTGTGCAGCATGGCCACAGCGGGCGACAGGGACTGACGGCGATCTACCAGCAGCAGACGCAGCAGCTGACAGAGCTGACCCAGCACCTCAGAAATCTGCCGACGCCGCTGCCGCAGGAGCCGCTCAGCCTGAAGCTGCAGGCGCTGGCGAAGCGCGAAGATCTGCCCGCCTGGTTTGGCGAGATGCAGCAATTCAACAAGCTGCTGGCGGAGAGCGCCGCGCATCAGGCTGGCCTGCTACAGCAGCACTACGGTGCCCAGGGCAGCGCGGGCAGACAGCTTGATAAGCTGACCGGCAGCCTTAATCCGGCCAGCACGCACCACGACGATCTGCTGAATAAGCTGCACCAGCTCTGGTCCCTGCATCCCAGCGGCAAAGGCAATAACGCGCAGCTCTCTTTAACGGCAATGCGCGACGCGGGCGTAAAGCTGGCCCATCAGAAGCCTGCGGAAGCGATCCCGGCAGGGATGAACCGCGACAAGCACGATGTAATGGGACTGACGAAATCACGCCTGATTCTGGACGGCCTGACCAACGTTAAAATGCATGACTTAACGGAGCGCCTTACCCGCGCGCTGGCGTTGCCGGAAGAGAAGCGCGAGCAGGCGCTGCAGGCGCTGGGCCGCGAGTTCCGGGAGCTGCGGGACGTGGAGTGGGAAAGCAATCCGCTTAAGCAGGTCACCGGCCAGGGCTTCACCGGCAACGACAAGCTGGAAGCTAACTATGACGCCATCAAGTCGATGACTAAAGCCTTTACCAAGGCGGATCACGCCATGAACGTCACTACCCGCACCGTGATGCAGGCGGAAGATCAGCAGCTGCTCGCCCGCCATCTGGAGAACACGGTACTGGATATGGAAAAAGGCGAAAGCCTGTCGTTCAGCCGGGCCTACGGCGCTACCACCACCATCAGCGCGCTGCCCGGCTCGCAGGTTATCGCGGGCGTCGGCGGCAGAGGCAGTCTGGATCGCGGCTATAGCATGAGCCTGACGCGCGGCGAAGGCGGCGTGACCGTCAGCTTTGGCCGCGATGGCGGCGGCTCGCTAACCGCATTTACCGGCGTAGGCTACAACCTGCTTACTGGCTATATGAAAGATCCGGCGCACGATGTCGCCGTCGACAATCAGCGCAATCTGGCGCCTGCCGTACGTCTGGGCGGCGTATTTTCCGCCACGCCGCTGGATGTGAAAAAACAAAACAGCGTCAGCTTCGATATTACCGAAGCGGAGCTGCCCGCTTTTATCGAGGGCCTGACTCAGGGCACGCTCGATCCGCTGACGCTGCTCAACCGCGGCATCAACCACAGCATTAAACATGGCGAGGTGCTGAACGTCAGCCTGGACGCCAATGCCGCCGCGCTGGCGTCGGCAGGCGTGCCTTTAACCAACAAGCATGAGAAAGAGACGCCTGCGAGCTTCCGCGTAGGCGGCGGCGCTTATGCCGGGGTCAATATGCTTTCCGGCACGCGCGAAAGAGGCAAGAGCAATAAAGAGGACAGCAGCACCGAAAGCCGCAGCAACAATCGCCTGCGCGGACTGAACAAAGCCAGCGTGGGCGTTAACTTCGCGCTGCCTGTCGGCGTATTGCTGAAAGGCGAAGAGGGGCGACTGCCGCTGTTTGCCGGGCCGGCGGCCAGCGTACAGCTGGCGGTGGATAACCGCACAAAGCAGAGTCTGACGATGGAAACCAAAACGGCTCGCCCGCTGGCGTCGACGCATATCGATAAGCTTTCGGAAACGCTGGGCAAAAAATTTACCGATCCGGCCACGGCGGCCCTTATCGATTCGCTGAAAGATAAAGAAGATCAGACGCCGCTGACGCCGCGCCAGAAGCTGGACAAGCTGGATGCCCATTTTACTCCGCGCGAGATGCGTGAAAAAAACAATGAACAGCAGGCCGCGCTGCGCGATTTGGATAAGCATCTGCGCCAGCAAAGCGCGGCGGAGCGCGGGCAAAAACTGCTGCAGGGCGGCGAATATCAGACTACCTACGCCAACCTGAGTAAAGTGGACAGCAACGGGCTATGGCACCAGCTTTCCCACCTGCTCGACGGCACGCTTAACGCCAGCAACGCCACTAAAATGCGCGAGCTGATGAAAGATGACCATCAGCTACAGAGCCTGATCGCGGCGCTGCAGGATAATGTCAGCACCGAGGCGACGGTAACGCTGGAGCTTAAGGATGAGGTACGGGAAAGACTGGAGCAGCGCTGGCTGCAGCAGGGCAACAGCCCGGATGAGATGCGGGCCGAGCTGACCAACCGCGACAACCTGCGTCTTAAATCCATCGGCTTTACCAAATCACAGACCAAAACCGACGGCTTCGCCACGCCCGCTTTTCTGCTTGGCGGCGCCAACAGCGCGTCGGTTTCGATGAAACGCAACCTTGGGAAAATCAGCTTTAGCTATGGCGAGGATCAGGACAAACCGCTTAATTACGCGCTGGAAGGGCGCATCGCCAAAGCCACGACGGAGCTGGCCGGCGCGCTGCGACGCGGTCAGGATCAAAACTTTGTGCTCAAAAGCTAACGGGAGAAAGGTATGAACGCTACAGAGCAGCTTAATCATTTTCTGGCCTACTACGGTCGTCGTCTCGGCATTGAGCTGGGCTTAAAAAACGGCGTTTGCGCGCTGATGCGTGACCAGCAGGAGCTGGCTATCGTTGAACTGCCGCCCGAAAGCGACTGTGTGATCTTCCATCGTCGGCTGGGAGATCTGAAAGAGGCGGCGGAGAGCTATTTACGCACGCTGCTGGCGCTAAATTTTGAGATGGACGCGATGCGCGGTTGCTGGCTGGCGATGGACGGCGACGACAGGCTGCGGCTCTGTAGCCAGCAGCCGCTGGCGGGGCTCGACGCGGCGGGCTTCGGCCTGCTGCTGAACGCGTTTATGCGCCAGGCGGATGAGGTTGGCGAATTTCTGTCCGAAACCCAGAGCGCCGCCTGACTTATCACAAATTATTTGGGCAAAACAGCTCCATAATTTACCCATAGTGTTAAGAAAGAGTCAGATTCAGGTAAATTACGGTAATACCAGAAGTTTTAAGAGTGTTAGATATGTTTTCGAAGCTCAGGTTAGACGATAGTGTCGGTCAGCGGCGCAACAGAAGCCGTGAGCAAATCGAGGATGTAACCATGAAAAAAACGACCCTGGCGCTGTTAATGACCCTGTTTTCAGGCACGCTCTTTTCCACCGTTACCCAGGCTGAAGGCCCTCCGGGACAGGAGTGGCACCATCAGGGCGGACACGAAGGACGCGGCGGGCCGGATCGTGGCGGCCCTGACCATGGTCCCGATCGCGGCCCGGATCGCGGTCACGGCGACTTCCGTGGTCATGAAGGACACGGCCCCGACCATCATTTTGAAGAGCGCGATCGCTTCGCCTGGCAGGGGCACGAATTCCATCGCGGGCAGCCGTTGCCGCCTCGTTTCCGTGGTCACGACTATCGCGTAGACGACTGGCGCGCGCGTGGCCTGCATGAGCCGCCACGCGGCGAACGCTGGGCCTATATTGACGGTAACTATGTGCTGATTGCCGCCGCGACAGGCGTTATCACCTCTATTCTGCTGAACAGCGCTTTCCATTAATTTCCCGCTCTGCCGATATCTTCGGATATCGGCATGTTTTTGCCCGCCGATCCCGTCTCATGTATGCCCGCAGTTGCAGTCATTATCATTCATTTTTCAGAACGTTATCGCAATTTACCCCTCGAAAAAGGCTGGCGTTTTTTTGTCCGTCCTCTATGATCGGCCACGGTCAGTTAAAAAGGAGAAGGAAAAATGGAGGAGAGAATGAAGCTGCTGGAAGGTAAAGTCGAGACGCTGTTGATCGACGTCGCCGTGATCAAAGCCAACTACGCCACTAAGATAGATATCGAAAGCGTCAGAAAAGAGCTGCATACCTCGATCAATACCCAAACCAAATGGTTTATCGCCGCGTTGTTTATCGCGCTGGGCGTAGGGCTGGGCGTCGCAAGGCTGCTGTTTTAACGTCTGCTGCTGGTTTTTATTCCATTCTGCTCTTTCCTAACCGCCTGGCGAAAGCGCAAAAAAGCTGCCCTTGTTGGGACAGCCTTAAGCGTGACTCACCTGGAACGCGGTCGCTTTTAGTGGTGCACAATCACTGAGGTGATTACGCCGGTCGCTACGGCGATCAACACATAGTCGCCGTTGATATTCTGCCAGCGATGCCCGGCTGGCGGCGCTTTCAGGCCGTGTTTACGCCAGTCGTCCACCCGATAGCCCTCGCCGCGATATTTCTCCGGCAGCGGACGGCCTTTGCGAAAATCCGCATGCTGCGCCTGCCGATGCTCCGTCGGACGTGCATTGTGCTGCGGTTCGCGATGTTCCTGCGGCGGGTTACCGTGCTGCTGTGGATTGCCGTGCTGCTCATGCTTAACCGGCGGGCGCTCGTCATGCTGTGGCCCTTCGGCGAAAGCGCTCAGGCTGGTGGCGGCAAACAGCAGCGCGGAAAGCGTGATTACGCCTGACTTTTTCATTCTTATTTCCTTGCGGGTTTTGGATGTTTTAGGTCGATGGCACTAATCTGGGGAGGAGAAAGGCGCTTAACAATGACAATAATCTTAAGAAACGGTGGTTTAACGTAATTTTTACGCTTTGCGAATGAAAGGCTGACACTCTCTTCTGCCGCGTCGGGAAAAAACGAGCGGCAGAAGCATTAGCAGGCGCTAAAATCGCTTACTCAATCCGGAAAGCCTGCTCCAGCATAAAGCGCTGCTGCGCCTCACTGTAGGTCACCAGCGAGTTTTTACTGTTGGCGCGAGCAAGTATCCACTCGGCTTCGGCAGAGGTGAGCGGCGGCGGATCCAGCCAGAAAGGCGTTATCGCTTTGTCCTGCAGCCAGGAGGCCAGCATCCGCGCCGGCGGCAGGGTAAAACCAGGAAAGAGCGCGACGGCCAGCTCATCCATCAGCTTTTGCTGCTGCTCATTTTCACTGTCGTTTAACAGCTGTAAAAAAGGCAGCAGCAGGCGGCCGCAGACTTCGCCGTGGTGATAATCTTTGATGGCGCCCAGCTCGCCGGCGATACCGTGAATAACGCCCAAACCGGCCATGCTCAGGCTCAGTCCGCCCTGCCACGAGGCAATCATCATCTGCTCGCGAGCGAAATCGCCCTGTTCATCCGGCAGATTCAGATAAGGCCAGGCGCTGATAAAAGCCCGTAAGCCGCCGAGCGCCGTCTGGCGGCTGAGCAGATTGCCTTTAGCGGAAAGGTAAGCCTCAAAAAGATGGGTAAAGGCGTCGATAGCGCAGCAGGCCAGCACGGAGTCGGACGCGCCGCGCAGCAGGTCAGGATCGAGAATGGCGACCTGCGGGACAAAGCCGGGATGGCGCAGCGAAGCTTTAACTTTTCTGTCTGCTTTATCCGTCACCACCGCGTTTTGCGTCGCTTCGCTGCCCGTTCCCGCAGTGGTCGGAATGGCGATAACCGGCAGCGTTTTGCCGTCGATAGCCGTATCGCCGACCTTTTCCAGGTAGCGCAGGGTAGGGAGCGGATGCTGGCTGACGGCGGCGAAAGCTTTCGCGGCGTCCAGCACGCTGCCGCCGCCGATGGCCACCACGAGCGCGGCCCGATCGCGCCATCGAGCCACCCAGCTATCAATTTCCGCTGGCGAGGCTTCATGGCGCACAACCTCAATGCCCGCCAGCAGCGGTTCCACTTCGGCCTGCACGCTTCGCCATGCTTCGCCCTGTAAAAAGGAGTTCGCACAAAACAGCAGCGTCGGCTGCGCGTGTTGGCTAAGCAGCGGCGCCAGCTCGCGCAGGCTGCCACAGCCAAAAAAAGTCTGTCGGTTAGCTATCTGGCTGACAATCATTCCGTTCCTCGGCGCTGAAAAGTAGTAAGTGTTAGATAGCGCGGGCAGGGCAGCTAAAGGTAATCATTCTGTCCTGCTGAGCATTGATCACGCTAAAACGGGTATCGGAGAGCCGCTGCGCCAGCCAGCCCTCTTTGGTGACGGCAGAAGGAATATATTGTTGCGGATTGCTGGAGTAAAGCTCGCCGCTCTCCAGCTTCAGCTTTTCCATGGTGACGTGGAAAGAGGTAAAGCGGTCGATGATTTTCCCTTCGGTATTGCCCAACGCCTGGCCGCTCAGGGTTTCGATTTTGCCTTCGCACACCATGCCGCCGTTGCCGGATGAGCAGGCGGTCAGCAGCGGAGCGGCGAAAATCAGAGCGAGCACGGGAAGAAGAGCGGAAAATTTACAGGAGTCCAGCCAGCGCATGATAATCCCTTGGCAACGAATAATGGCCTAAGTATAGCCTTCACTTTGGTTTCGTTATGAAAAAGCGCAAAACCCGATAAAAAGAGGGGATAAGCCGCGCCGCGCAAGGTTGTAATAAAAGTATTATCATTTTGTGGCTTATTGCTGAATCAGTTCAGCTAATTCGTTAACAACGGTTCGCAAAGAGTTTATTGAGTGCTACAATTCTGCTGTTTTTGATACTTTCATCTTATTCCCGGCCTGCAGACAGGCGTTTGCATCGGCCAAAGACGCAATTACCCATACTTTGCAAGGGATTAGCGAGCAAGTTTCAAAACAGCTTGTATACTTTTTCTGCACCGGCCAGTTTTTGCTGCCGGCGGAGAAGTTCTATCGGGCGTCAGGCTGCAAGCATTCTGGCAATAAATTGATTAACCGAACCAATCCTGTGAATAGAAAATCTGCTCTTTTATTGACGCCGCTGGCGCTGTTTCAGCCCGTAGCCGGCCATGCTCAGTCTGCCGATGCGCAGAAAGATAGCGCGGAAAGCACCCTAATGGTGATTAAGCAGCGTGACGGCCTTTCCGAGCTGGATACGCCAGCCGCCGTCAGCGTTGTCAGTGGCCAGCAGCTGCGCGGAAGTACGCCGCAGGTGAATCTTTCTGAAACTTTGGGCAACGTGCCTGGCCTGCAGGTTCAGAATCGCCAGAACTACGCACAGGATCTTCAGCTCTCGGTACGCGGCTTCGGTAGCCGCTCCATGTACGGCGTACGCGGCGTGCGCGTCTATGTGGACGGCATTCCCTCCACGATGCCGGATGGCCAGGGACAAACCTCCAATATCGATATCAACTCGGTCGATAAAGTCGAAGTGCTGCGCGGCCCTTATTCCGCGCTTTACGGCAATGCCTCCGGCGGCGTGGTTAACATCGACAGCGAAAGCGGCAGCCAGCCGACCACCTTAACCGCAGGCACCTATTACGGCAGCTATGGCAGCTGGCGCAACAGCGTTAAGGCAAGCGGCGCCACCGGTGACGGCACGCATGCGGGCGACGTAAACTATATGATCTCCGGGTCGCGCTTCACTACGCACGGTTTCCGCGACCAGAGCGGCACGCAGAAAAGCCTGGGCAACGGCAAATTCGGCGTGCGCATTGATGATGTCAGCACGCTGACGCTAATGTTCAACACCGTTTCCGTGGACGCCAACGATCCGGGCGGCCTGACCCGTGATGAGTGGAAAGCTAATCCCCGACAGTCGCCGCGCGGCGAGGCTTACAACACCCGCAAAAGCCTCGATCAAACTCAGCTTGGCCTGCGCTATCAGCGTGAGATGAGCGAGAAAGATCTGCTTACCTTCACCGCATGGCACGGCGAACGTCACACTACGCAGTATCAGTCGATTCCGGTCGCGGTGCAGAAAAACCCGGCCTATCCGGGCGGCGTTATCGTGCTGGAACGTAAATATTCCGGCCTGGATACGCGCTGGCAGCATAAAGACCAGCTCGGTTCCGTGCCGTTCAGCCTGATCGGCGGTCTGGATTATGAAACCCTGACCGAACGCCGTCAGGGTTTCGAGAACTACCGCGTCGAGAATGGCGCCACGCTGCTGGGCGAAAAGGGCAGCCAGCGCCGTAACGAAAAGAACGTGATGTGGAATCTGGATCCCTATCTGCAAACCAGCTGGGATCTGACGTCAAAATGGACGCTGGACGCCGGATTGCGCTACAGCACCGTTAGCTTCGACTCCACCGACTACTATGTTACGCCAGGTAACGGCGATGACAGCGGCAGCAAGCGCTATCACAAGCTGCTGCCGATGGGCTCGCTCAACTACGCGCTGACCGACGCCTCGAATCTCTATTTTTCTGCCGGCCGCGGCTTTGAGACGCCGACCATCAACGAGCTCTCTTACCGTTCGATCAGCGGCAGTCAGACCGGGCTGAACCTGGGGCTGAAGCCGTCCACCAGCGATACCTTCGAGCTGGGCAGCAAAACCCGCGTTGGCTACGGCCTGTTTACCGCCGCGCTGTTTCAGACCAACACCGACAATGAGCTGGTGGTGGCGCAAAGCAGCAACGGCCGTTCCGTCTACAAAAACGCCGGTAAAACCCGTCGTCGCGGACTGGAGCTGGCGCTCGATCAACAGTTCGCGGAAAACTGGCAGCTGAAGATGGCCTGGACGCTGCTGGACGCGACCTACCGCAATGAAACCTGCGATAACGGCGGCAGCTGTACGCCATCCGGCAACCGCCTGCCGGGCGTGGCGCGAAATATGGGCTACGCTTCTTTGGGCTGGATGCCGGAAGAGGGCTGGCACGCAGGCGCGGAAGTGCGCTATATGAGCAGCATCCAGGCCGACGACGAAAACGACGCCAAAGCGCCATCCTATACCGTCGCCGCGCTGAACGGCGGCTACCGCTTTAACTGGGACAAGTGGTCGCTGGATACTTTCGCCCGCGTCGATAATCTTTTCGACAAAGAGTATGTCGGCTCGGTCATCGTTAATGAAGGCAACGGCCGCTATTACGAACCGGCTCCGGGACGCAACTACGGCGTTGGCGCCACGCTCACTTATACCTTTATGTAAGAATCCAGAACAATCCGCCGCAGGTTACCTGCTCTGCGGCGGGTTCAAAACACCGGGATGGATAAGCAGTACAAAACCGGGTGTTTTTTGAGATTAGGCTCAGGCTTAATCGCAGACGTTAAATTTTGGTAAGGTCCATACTATGCAAAGTAAAGCACCGTTATCACGGACTCTCGTGATACTTACGGCTGTATTTGCCGCTCTCAGCGGGTTATACCTGCTGATTGGCGGTATCTGGCTGGCTAAACTCGGCGGCTCTTTCTACTACATCATCGCTGGTGTTGTGGAAGTGGTCGTCGCCTGGCTGCTGTTCCGTCGCCGTTCTTCAGCGCTGATGCTGTACGCGGTATTCCTGCTGGCAACGCTGATCTGGTCGTTGTGGGAAGTGGGTTCAGACTTCTGGGCGCTGACGCCGCGTCTGGACGTCACCTTCTTCCTCGGCCTGTGGCTGGTACTGCCTTTCGTTTACCGTGGCCTGTCTCAGGGCAAAGCCGCACGCGGCGCGCTGAGCGCGGTGCTGGTGGTAACAGTGATCGCGCTGGCTTACGCCGTGTTCAACGATCCGCAGGAAATCAACGGTTCCCTCAGCCCGGAGCAGGCGGCGAATGCTGAGAAGTCCGCTGACGGCATCGCGGCTGGCGACTGGCCTGCCTATGGCCGTACTCAGGCCGGCACCCGCTACTCGCCGCTGACGCAGATCAACGATAAAAACGTTGGCCAGCTGAAAGAAGCGTGGACCTTCCGCACCGGCGATATGAAGCGCCCAACCGATCCAGGCGAAATGACGGATGAAGTCACGCCAATTAAAATCGGCGATTCCCTCTACCTCTGTACGCCTCACCAGATCCTGTTTGCGCTGGACGCGGCTACCGGTAAAGAAAAGTGGAAATTCGATCCGCAGCTGAAAACCGATCCTTCCTTCCAGCACGTAACCTGCCGTGGCGTTTCTTATCATGAAACCCCGGCAGCAGCCGACGTAGCCGGCGGCAAGCCTGCGCTGTGCTCACGTCGCGTGATCCTGCCGGTGAACGATGGTCACCTGTACGCGCTGGACGCGGAAACCGGCGCGCTGTGCCCGGAATTTGGCGACAACGGCAAGCTGAATCTGCAGCAGAACATGCCTAACGCCCGTGCGGGTGCTTACGAGCCGACTTCACCGCCGATTATCACCGATAAAACTATCGTGATTGCCGGCGCGGTAACCGATAACTACTCCACCAAAGAGCCATCCGGCGTGGTGCGTGGTTTTGATGTCAACACAGGTAAACTGCTGTGGGCATTCGATCCGGGCGCGAAAGATCCGAACGTGGTGCCGGAAGGCGAGCAGCACTATGTGGCTAACTCACCAAACTCCTGGGCGCCGGCTTCTTACGACGCCAAACTGGATCTGGTCTACCTGCCGATCGGCGTTGCGACACCGGATATCTGGGGCGGCAACCGTACCCCAGAGATGGAGCGTTATGCGACCGGTATGCTGGCGCTGAACGCGACCACCGGTAAAGTGGCCTGGTTCTACCAGACCGTGCATCACGACCTGTGGGATATGGACGTGCCTGCTCAGCCGACGCTGGCTGACATTACCGTGAAAGACGGCAGCACCGTTCCGGTTATCTATGTACCGACCAAAACCGGCGATATCTTCGTTCTGGATCGTCGTAGCGGTAAAGAAGTGGTTCCGGCTCCGGAAACGCCAGTTCCTCAGGGCGCGGCGAAAGGCGATCGCGTTTCGCCAACGCAGCACTTCTCTGAGCTGACCTACCGTCCGAAGAACAAGCTCTCCGGCGCGGATATGTGGGGCGCGACTATTTACGATCAGCTGATCTGTCGCGTTATGTTCCACAGCCTGCGTTATGAAGGCCCGTTCACGCCGCCGTCAGAGCAGGGCACGCTGGTGTTCCCTGGCAACCTGGGCATGTTCGAGTGGGGCGGTATCTCTGTTAATACCGATCGTCAGATCGCCATTACTAACCCAATGGCGCTGCCGTTCGTTTCCCGTCTGATCCCACGTGGGCCAAACAACCCAATGTGGCCAGGCGAGAACGATAAAGGCGGCAGCGGCACCGAAACCGGCGTTCAGCCGCAGTACGGCGTGCCTTATGGCGTGACGCTGAACCCGTTCCTGTCTCCGCTGGGCTTCCCTTGTAAGCAACCGGCCTGGGGTTATATCTCTGCGGTTGATCTGAAAACCAACGATATCGTGTGGAAAAAACGCATCGGTACCGTTCGCGACAGCTCGCCAGTGCCGCTGCCGTTCAAAATGGGTATGCCTATGCTGGGCGGCCCAATCTCTACGGCGGGTAACGTGATGTTTATCGGCGCGACCGCGGATAACTATCTGCGCGCGTTCAACGTTACTAACGGTGAAAAACTGTGGCAAGCTCGTCTGCCAGCTGGCGGCCAGGCAACCCCAATGACCTATGAAGTGAACGGCAAGCAGTACGTGCTGATCGCGGCTGGCGGTCACGGTTCCTTCGGTACCAAGCTGGGCGACTATATCGTTGCCTATGCGCTGCCGAATGATGCCAAAAAATAAGGCGTAAACCACCACGCTGACAGCATCAGGGATGCCCTTTATGGGCATCCTTTTTTTTAATGTTAAGCGATGCTGACCAATCCAGTCTTTACAACGTGACCGGTAAAAAATGACCGCTTTTTTAAATTTAAGTTCCTGAATAAAAGTAATAAATTTCGTTAACCTTTATTGCTTACAATCTCGTCTGTGGCTAAAGCTTAAACCTATCCTCAACGACCTCTTTTTTAACATCCATTCTGTTACCGCATTCGCATTTTCTTAATCTTCCCCTAAGGTTTCTCGCCTATCGTTCAGCTTTGGTTGAATCAGCGCGGCTGAGCTCATGGCAGAATGCCCTGGCTTATTGTGAATCCAATGTGTGATTAATGTGAAATTCTCAAGCTAACTGCAGAAGGGCGAAGAGAGGGCCTGTATAGTTAAAAATTAATAATTTATCGGGTTTACCACTGTTCAATATCGCACGATCTGCTAAATTGGCTTAAGGTAATGGTTAAAGGAAATTTAATAATGTCCGAGTTTCTTCCCTTTTCTCGTCCGGCGCTGGGCGAAGCTGAACTGGCGGCGGTTGGCGAGGTGCTGACTTCTGGCTGGATTACGACCGGGCCAAAGAATCAGCAGTTGGAAAAAGCATTTTGCGAACTGACAGGCAACCAGCACGCGATTGCGGTCAGCTCCGCTACCGCGGGGATGCATGTCACCCTGATGGCGTTGGGGATTGGCGCAGGCGATGAGGTGATTACGCCGTCGCTGACCTGGGTTTCCACCCTGAATATGATTGCGCTGCTGGGCGCGGAACCGGTGATGATCGATGTCGATCGCGATACGCTAATGGTGACGCCTGAGCAAATCGAAGCCGCCATTACGCCGCGCACCAAAGCGATTATTCCTGTTCACTATGCCGGCGCGCCGGCGGATATCGACGCCATCCACGCGCTGGGCGAACGCTATGGCATTGCGGTTATCGACGATGCCGCCCACGCCGCCGGTACCGGGTATAAAGGCCGTCATGTGGGCGCAAGCGGCACGGCCATCTTCTCTTTTCACGCCATCAAAAATATGACCTGCGCCGAAGGCGGCCTGGTCGTTACCGACGACGAGGCGCTGGCAAACCGCATCCGCAGCCTGAAGTTTCATGGGCTGGGCGTGGATGCCTTTGACCGCCAGACGCACGGCCGCGCGCCGCAGGCGGAAGTGATCGCGCCCGGCTACAAATACAATCTGGCGGATATCAACGCGGCTATCGCGCTGGTGCAGTTAGGCAAGCTGACGCGGCTGAACGCCCGCCGCAGCGAAATCGCCGGGCGCTATCTGCATGAGCTGGCGGATACGCCTTTTTTACCGCTGGCGCAGCCGGGCTGGGATCACCAGCACGCCTGGCACCTGTTTATTATCCGGGTTGACGAGGCGAGCTGCGGCCTGAGTCGCGACGCGCTGATGCAGGAGCTCAAGGAGCGCAATATCGGCACAGGTCTGCATTTCAGGGCCGCGCATACGCAAAAGTACTACCGCGAACGCTTTCCGGCGCTCTCGTTACCCGCCACAGAATGGAACTCGGATCGTATTTGTTCAATCCCTCTGTTTCCCGGTATGACCGATGAAGATGTCAGCCGCGTGATCGCCGCGCTGCATGAAATTGCTGAGAAATATCATGTCTGAACAAGCTATCAAAAAAGTCTCGGTCGTCATTCCCGTTTACAACGAAGAAGAAAGCCTGCCTGAGCTGCTGCGTCGCACGCGCGAGGCCTGCGCAGCGTTGCCGATGGCCTGGGAAATCCTGCTGGTGGACGACGGCAGCAGCGACAGATCGGCCGAGATGCTGACCGCAGCGGCGGAAGAGCCGGGAAGTCCCGTCGTCGCCGTTTTGCTGAACCGCAACTACGGCCAGCACTCGGCGATTATGGCGGGCTTCAGCCACGTCAGCGGCGATTTGATTATTACCCTGGACGCCGATTTACAGAATCCGCCGGAAGAGATCCCGCGGCTGGTAGCGAAAGCGGAAGAAGGGTATGACGTGGTCGGCACCGTCAGGCAGAACCGTCAGGACAGCTGGTTTCGTAAAAAGGCCTCGCATCTGATCAATCACCTTATCCAGCGCGCTACCGGCAAAGCGATGGGCGACTACGGCTGTATGCTGCGCGCCTATCGTCGCCATATCATCGACGCGATGCTGCACTGCCACGAGCGCAGCACCTTTATCCCGATTCTGGCTAATACCTTTGCCCGCCGGGCGATTGAGATTCCCGTCCTGCACGCGGAGCGCGAACACGGCGACTCCAAATATAGCCTGATGCGGCTGATTAACCTGATGTATGACCTGGTGACCTGCCTGACCACCACGCCGCTGCGTATGCTCAGCGTGGTCGGCAGTTTGATCGCCCTGATGGGGTTCGCCTTTTCGCTGCTGCTGATCCTGCTGCGCTTGTTTTTGGGGCCGCAGTGGGCGGCTGACGGCGTTTTTATGCTGTTCGCCATTCTCTTTATTTTTATCGGCGCGCAGTTTGTCGGTATGGGGCTGCTGGGTGAGTACATCGGCCGCATCTATAACGATGTGCGCGCTCGTCCCCGCTATTTTGTGCAGCGTGTCGTCAACGCCTCTCTCCCTGCTTCTGTTAAGGATGATCAAGAATGAAAACTGTTGTGTTTGCCTATCACGATATGGGCTGCATCGGCATCAATGCGCTGATTACTGCCGGTTATGAAATTGAAGCCATCTTTACCCATGCGGACAGCGCCGGAGAGAACCATTTTTTCGGTTCGGTCGCGCGCCTGGCGGCGGAACAAGGCATCCCGGTTTTCGCGCCGGAAGAGGTTAATCATCCGCTGTGGGTCGATCGGATTAAAGCGATGGCGCCGGAGGTAATTTTCTCTTTTTACTATCGCAATCTGCTTTGCGACACCATCCTGGCCTGCGCCAGCGTCGGCGCCTTTAATCTGCACGGTTCGCTGCTGCCGAAATATCGCGGCCGCGCGCCGCTGAACTGGGCGCTGGTCAACGGCGAAACCGAAACCGGCGTGACGCTGCATCGGATGATCAAACGGGCCGACGCGGGCGCGATTACCGCTCAGGAAAAGGTCGCTATCGAGGCGGAAGACAACGCCCTGACGCTGCATCGTAAACTCAACACCACCGCGGAAAAACTGCTGGCGAACTGCCTGCCGCTGCTGAAAGCGGGCGATGCGCCGGAGCGCGCGCAGGATGAATCCCAGGCCAGCTGCTTTGGCCGCCGCAGGCCGGAGGATGGTTGCATCGACTGGACGAGTCCGGCGGAGAAGATTAACAACCTGGTGCGGGCGGTCACGGATCCCTGGCCGGGCGCGTTCGGCTATGTGGGTTCCGCGAAGTTTATCGTCTGGAAAAGCCGCGTGCGTCACGATTTACCGGCGGCGAAGGCCGGCACCGTGCTCTCTGTCGCGCCGCTGATCGTCGCCTGCGGCGAAAATGCGCTGGAGGTATTAGCGGGACAGAGCGAAAACGGCGTCTGGATGCAAGGCTCGCAGCTGGCGCAAACGCTGGGGCTGGTCAAAGGCGCGCTGCTGAGCAGCCAGGCCGTCTCCGCCGTCAAACGCCGCACTCGCGTGCTGATCCTTGGCGTGAACGGTTTTATCGGCAATCACCTTACCGAGCGCCTGCTGCAGGATGATAACTTTGACGTGTTCGGCCTGGATATCGGCTCTGACGCCATCAGCCGTTTTGTCGGCCATCCGCGCTTTCAGTTTGTGGAGGGGGACATCAGCATCCATTCAGAGTGGATTGAGTACCATATCAAAAAATGCGACGTGATCCTGCCGCTGGTGGCGATCGCCACGCCGATTGAATACACGCGCAACCCGCTACGGGTGTTCGAGCTGGATTTCGAAGAGAACCTGAAAATTATCCGCGACTGCGTGAAGTATAAAAAGCGCATCATTTTCCCTTCCACTTCCGAAGTTTACGGCATGTGTACCGATGCGAACTTCGATGAGGATCACTCCAACCTGGTGGTCGGGCCCATCAACAAGCAGCGCTGGATCTACTCTGTCTCCAAGCAGCTGCTGGATCGCGTTATCTGGGCCTATGGCGATAAAGAAGGGCTGCGTTTCACCCTGTTCCGGCCGTTTAACTGGATGGGGCCGCGGCTGGACAACCTCAACGCGGCGCGTATCGGCAGTTCCCGCGCCATCACCCAGCTGATCCTGAACCTGGTGGAAGGCTCGCCGATCAAGCTGATCGACGGCGGCAGGCAGAAGCGCTGTTTCACCGATATCAGTGACGGCGTCGAGGCGCTGTTCCGCATTATTGAGAATAAAAACAACAACTGCGACGGCCAGATTATTAATATCGGCAACCCGGACAACGAAGCGAGCATCAAGGAGCTGGCCGAGCAGCTGCTGACCAGCTTCGATCGTCACCCGCTGCGCGACAGCTTCCCGCCGTTCGCCGGTTTCCGCGAGGTGGAAAGCAGCAGCTACTACGGTAAAGGCTATCAGGACGTGGAGCATCGCAAGCCATCCATCCGCAACGCGCGCCGCCTGCTGAACTGGACGCCGGAAGTGAAGATGGATAAAACTATCGACGCCACGCTGGACTTTTTCCTGCGCACCGTGGAAGGCGTGGACGGGGAAAAATGAGGAAGGTCGGGCTTCGGATTGATGTGGATACGTGGCGCGGCACGCGGGACGGCGTGCCGGGGCTGCTTGAAGTGCTCGATCGGCATCGCGTGTGCGGCACCTTTTTCTTTAGCGTCGGCCCGGACAATATGGGCCGCCATCTGTGGCGTCTGCTGAAGCCGAAATTTCTGTGGAAGATGCTGCGCTCCAACGCCGCTTCGCTCTACGGCTGGGATATTCTGCTGGCCGGCACGGCGTGGCCCGGCAGGAAGATCGGCAAAGGGCTGGCGAAGATCGTGCGCCGCGCGGCGGATCGTCATGAGATCGGCCTGCACGCCTGGGATCACTTCGCCTGGCAAACCTGGGCGGGCGTCTGGCCGCCGGAGGAGCTGACGCGGCAGATTCGGCTGGGGGAAGAAGCGCTCAGCGAAATCGTCCGCCAGCCTGTCACTTGTTCCGCCGTGGCGGGCTGGCGCGCCGATCAGCGCGTTGTGGCGGCTAAGGAACCCTTTGGCTTTCGCTATAACAGCGACTGTCGCGGCACGGCGCCTTTTCTGCCTCGCCTGGCCAGCGGCGCGCTGGGTACGGTGCAGATCCCGGTGACGCTGCCGACGTGGGATGAAGTGGTGGGATCGACGGTCAGCAAAGCGGACTACAACGCTTTTATCATCGAGCGGATAAAGCAGGACAGCGGCACGCCTGTTTACACCATCCATGCGGAGGTGGAAGGCATCGCCATGCGCGAGCTGTTCGATGAGCTGCTGACGCTGGCGGCGGAGCAGGGCATTCTGTTCTGTCCGCTGGGCGAACTGCTGCCGGAAGATCTCTCCTCGCTGCCGACAGGAAAAATTGTTCGGGGTAGTCTCCCCGGTCGTGAAGGATGGCTGGGATGCCAACAATCAGCCGGATAACCTAATGAAACTCATGAGAAATGGCTTTCTCTTGCTGGCGCTTTTCGGGTTGTATTACCTGGCGCCTCTGGAATTTCGCGCGTTATGGCAGCCTGATGAAAGCCGCTACGCGGAGATCAGCCGGGAAATGGTGGCAAACGGCGACTGGGTGGTGCCGCACTTTTTCGATCTGCGCTATTTTGAAAAACCGGTGGCGGGCTACTGGATAAACAATCTCAGCCAGCTGATCTTCGGCCACACGAATTTCGCCGTGCGCTTCGGAGCGGTTTTCTCTATTACCCTGACGGCGCTGCTGGTTTACTGGCTGACGCTGCGTATCTGGCGACAGCGCGCTACCGCGCTGCTGGCCAGCGTTATTTTCCTTACCAGCCTGCTGGTGTATGGCGTGGGCAGCTACGCGGTGCTCGATCCGATGATCGCGCTGTGGCTGACGGCGGCGATGTGCGCTTACTGGCTGGCGACGGAAGCGTCGACTACGGCGAAAAAAATAGCGGCCTGGCTGCTGCTGGGCTTCGCCTGCGGCATGGGCTTTATGACCAAGGGCTTCCTGGCGCTGGCCGTGCCGGTTATCGCCATTCTGCCCTGGGCTATTGTTCAGCGGCGTTTTAAAGAGCTGGTTGGCTTTGGCGGGCTGGCGGTTGTCGGCGCGGCGATTATCAGCGCGCCCTGGGCCATCGCTATCGCACAGCGCGAGCCGGATTTCTGGCGCTACTTTTTCTGGGTCGAACACATTCAGCGTTTCGCCGAAGAGAACGCTCAGCATAAAGCGCCGTTCTGGTACTACCTGCCGGTGCTGCTGTGCGGCTGCCTGCCGTGGCTCGCCTTACTGCCGGGCGCGTTACGCAGCGGCTGGCGCGAGCGGCGACAGTCGCCCGGCGCGCTTTATCTGCTTAGCTGGCTGGTGATGCCGCTGCTGTTTTTTAGCATCGCCAAAGGCAAACTGCCTACCTATATCCTGCCATGCTTTGCGCCGCTGGCCGCGCTGATGGCCAGCGAAGCGGTGCGGCTGGCCGCGATTAACGGCAGGGCGCTGCGCGTCAACGGCTGGATCAATCTGGTTTTCGGCCTGGCCTGTACGCTGGCCGTGGTGGGTTTTCTGGCGCCCTGGGGACTGGCGAAGCATCCGGATTTCGCCGCGCATGAACAGCTGAAAGTGGGACTGGCCGCCGTCATCTTCCTGAGCTGGGCGGCCTGCGGCCTGGTAACCTTATCCGCGCCGTCGCAACGCTGGCCGTGGGCGGCTTTCGCGCCGCTGGCGCTGGCGCTGCTGGTCGGTGCGGCGATCCCGGATCGTATTCGGGACGCCAAACAGCCGCAGGCCTTTATCCGCGAGATGAAAAGCCAGATAGCGCCCAGCCGTTTCGTGCTGGCTAACAATCCTGGCCTGGCTTCCGGGCTGGCCTGGGAGCTGCGGCGCAGCGATATTCTGCTCTATCAGCAGCCGGGCGAGGTGCAGTACGGCCTCAGTTACCCGGACGCCAAAGGGAAGTTTATCGCTGAAGCGGACTTTGCCGGCTGGCTGCAACAGCATCGCCGTGAGGGCAGCGTAACGCTGATGCTGGTGAGGTCGCGCGACAATGAAAACACGGACGCCGAAGTGCCGAAAGCCGACGCCAGCTATCGTCGGGGACGGCTGGTGATCTATCACTACGCGCAAACGCCATGAATACGCTGATGATCGTATTCAGCAGCCTGCTGAGCTGCGCCGGCCAGCTCTGCCAGAAGCAGGCGGCCCATCATGGGCTGCTGAAAGGCAAATGGCATCTACTGTTCTGGCTGGGGTTAAGCGTGCTGCTGCTTGGCTGCGCCATGCTGGTCTGGCTGCGGGTGCTGCAGCTGGTGCCGGTTGGCGTGGCCTATCCCATGCTGAGCCTGAACTTTATTTTTGTAGCGCTGGCGGCGCGCTGGCTGTGGCGGGAAGCGGTGCCGCCGCGTCACTGGCTGGGCGTGCTGCTGATCGTCGCTGGCGTAGCTGTGATGGGGATCTACGCCTGATGGGGCTGCTATTGGCTTTATGCAGCGTGCTGTTGGTGAGCGCAGCGCAGCTGCTGATGCGCTGGTCGCTGGTGACGCTGCCGCCCGCCAGCGATCCTGCCGCTTTTTTTGCCGCGCTGCTTGCGCTGCCGCCCGGTGCCTGGGGCCTCGCTGGCGGGCTGCTGGCCTATCTGCTTTCCATGCTCTGCTGGCTGCTGGCGTTAAGAAAAATAGCGCTGAGCAAAGTGTATCCGCTGCTAAGCGTCAGCTACGTGCTGGTCTGGTGCGGCGCGCTTTTTCTGCCCGGTTTCCACGAAGCTTTTCACTGGGGCAAGCTGGTCGGCGTGCTGCTGATCCTCGGCGGTCTGCTGCTGATCGGCTGGCCGCAGAGAGCAAAAGCAGGCAAATGAAAACGCAGGAAAAACGGCGTGGTTAGCGGTATAGTTTGCCTCGTTTATTTTTTGATGGAGAAACAACGTGACCATTCGCCGCTGGCTGTTGCTGGCTTCCTTGACCCTCTCTGCGGGCGCGGCCGCCACTACTTATCCGCTGCAGATTACCGATATGGATAATCAGCAGATTACCCTGGAGAAAGAGCCGCAGCACGTTATCCTGCAGGATGGCCGCGATATCCTGGCGCTGGCGCTGCTGGATCGCGAAGATCCCTTCCGTCGCGTGGTTGCGTGGAACAACCTGCCGAAAAAACAGGACCCGCAAACCTGGGCGCTGCTGAGCAAAACCTGGCCGCAGGCGAGCAAAATCCTGGATATGGGCTTCAACGATCAGGGACAGGTCAACCTGGAGAGCGTGGTGGCGGAGAAGCCCGATCTGATGATCGCCCAGCTGCGCGCCAAAGCGGCGCTGAAGCAGACCGGCGTGCTGGCTACGCTGCAGCGCCTGCATATTCCGGTGGTCTTTATTGACTATGAGCTGCATCCCGTGGAGAACACTGCCAACAGCATTACGCTGCTGGGCAAGGTGCTGAATCAGGAGACGCGCGCCAAAGCCTATACGGACTTTTATCAGCAGCGTCTGACCGCGATGCAGCAGACGATCGGCCATATCGATCGTAAACCCACCGTCTTTATCGAGCCGATAGCGGGCAACTCGGACAGCTGCTGCTTTACGCACGGCCATAACGGCTGGGGCGGCCTGGTAGAAGCGGTTGGCGGTAAAAATATCGGTTCGGCGCTGCTGCCCGGCTCATCGGGCTTTGTGGCGCTGGAAAAGATTATCGCCATGAAGCCGGACGTTTATATTATGTCCGGTTCGAAACGCCCGAATAACAACGTGCTGCCGTTCGGCTATAACGTTGCGCCGCAGGAGGTCAATGTAACCTTTCAAAAGCTGATTAACCGCAACGGGCTACAGCAGATCGCGCCGGTACAGCAGGGCAGGGTTTACGGCGTTTATCATCACTTCTATAACCATCCCTATAATATTATCGGCATGGAAATTCTGGCGAAGGATCTCTATCCCCAGGCGTTTGCCGGGCTTGATCCGACCGCGGATTTTCATCAGCTGGTCACGCGTTTTACTAAATTGCCGGACGCGCCGGTTATCCTCAGCTATTCCGCTACCCAGCAGTAGCTTGTCGGGGCGGCCTGTGCCGCCCGTTTTCTGCTCAGGCCCGATATGTCCGCTTTCACTCCTTTACTCGATGTGCAAAACGTCGGCTACAGCCAGCAGGGCGTTGAACTGCTGACGCCCGTCTCTTTCCAGCTTAACGCGGGCGAGCAGCTCTGTTTGACCGGGCCTTCCGGCAGCGGGAAAAGCACGCTGTTAAAAATTATCGCCTCGCTGCTGGAGCCAACCAGCGGCGCGCTGCGGTTTCAGGGCGATGCCGTGGCGCGTCTCAGGCCGGAACGCTATCGCCTTCAGGTTTCTTACTGTTTTCAGACGCCAACGCTGTTCGGCGAAACGGTACGGGATAATCTCGCTTTTCCCTGGCGTATCCGGGAGAAAAAAGCGGATGCGACGCTGATGCGGCGCTGGCTGGAAAGGGTGCGGCTGCCGGGCGAGATACTTGATAAACCTGTCGGCCAGCTTTCCGGCGGCGAAAAGCAGCGCATTGCCCTGCTGCGCAATCTGCAGTTTCCGCCGACTGTTCTGCTGCTGGATGAGGTCACCAGCGCGCTGGATGAAGAGAATAAGCGGGTGATTGCCGACCTGATTAAGGAAACGGCGTCAGAGCAGAGCACGGCGATTATCTGGATTACGCACGATACGGCGGAAATCAGCCGGGCGTCGCGGCTGCTTACTCTGGAAAAACCGCTAAGGAGAGAAGATGAGTCAGCATAATATCAGCAACGAGTCGCTGCTGCTGGCGCTGGCGCTGGTGCTGCTGGCGCTGCTGGTGAGTAAAAAAGAGCGGCTGCGGCTGGAGAAAGAGATGCTCTGGAGCATTACGCGGGCGGTGATTCAGCTGATCGTCGTCGGCTACGTGCTGAAATATATTTTCGATGTGAACAATGGCTGGCTGACCGTCGCTATGGTGCTGTTTATCTGCGTCAACGCCGCCCTGAACGCCCGTAAGCGCAGCCGCAATATCGATCGGGCCTTCACGCTCTCCTTTATCGCCATTACCGTCAGCACCATGCTGACGCTGACCATCCTGCTGTTGAGCAAGGCTATTGCGTTTGTACCGATGCAGGTGATCCCCATTACCGGCATGATTGCCGGCAACGCGATGGTGGCGGTAGGGCTGTGCTACAGCAATCTTAACCAGCGCTTTGACGACAACCGCCAGCAGATTCTGGAGATGCTGAGCCTGGGCGCGTCGGTGAAAACGGCGTCGGCCAGCTATATACGCGACAGCATCCGCGCAGCGATGATCCCGACCGTGGACGCGGCGAAAACCGTCGGTCTGGTAAGCCTGCCGGGCATGATGTCAGGGCTGATTTTTGCGGGTATCGATCCGGTAAAAGCGATTAAGTATCAGATCATGGTGACTTTTATGCTGCTGGGTACGGCGAGTATCGCCACGATTATTGCGGGCTACCTGGCCTGTCGGCGCTTTTTTACCGCGCGGGCGCAGCTAAAGTAAGGCGGGCGTAAAGCCCGCCTGAGGAGCATCAGAAGTTGATGGTGGCGGTGATGCCGCCAACGAAGGCGTCTTTGACTTCGCTGACCGCGCCAGGCGAGGCCACATACTGCAGGTTAGGACGCAGGTTCATCCAGTTGGTGACGTGCGCGTTGTAGTAGATCTCGTAGTTATATTCCGAACCGCTCTGAATCGGCAGGTAAGTCGGATTATCGTAGCTGTTTACGCCGTTTTCACGGTTGGTCTGGCGCAGCATCTTGCTGTAATCGTCGTTGACGTGAATACGCGCTGCGCCGATACCAATCTCATCTTCCGCACGGGATTCAAACGGCCCGGTCCAGACCAGCGCCAGCGACTGATAGTTGTCGGTTTTCGAGGTCTTGTGATCGTTCATCACGCCCTGAGCCACTACGCTCAGCCCGCGCTTGTTGTCGCCGCCCATCGCGAACAGCTGCTGCTGCAACAGCAGATAGCCGCCGTAAGAGTGGTTATCCTGGCCGTACTCGCCGTTGCTGTAGGAGCTGTAGTTGTCGCCTCTGACCGAAGAGTAGTAGAAGCCCGCGCGGTAGTTGCCCTGGAGCTTATCCGCGCCCAGCGTCGGCTGCCAGCCCAGCTCGACCGGTACCAGGTTGCCTTCGGTATGGCCGCCGTCCAGGCGGAAGCCGTTGCCGGTGTCGTAGTTGGAGGCGGTCTGGTTATAGAAGCCGACCTGCAGGAAAACTTCCGGCGTGAAGTTAACCTTAACGCGGCCGCCCCACTGAGAAACCGGCCAGTTGTACCAGCGATCGCCGCGCCAGTTGCCCGCCTGACCGCCGCCGAACGCCAGGTTCTGGAACTTGCTCGGCCAGCTGTCAAAATCTTCGCCCACGGTGACGCGACCCGCTTTTACTTCCACCGTATGGTCAAAGAAGCCCTTGTTCAGCCAGAACTGCGTCAGGCGCCAGGTCTGCCCGCGTCCCCAAACCTCCTGCACGGAAGAGAGGCCGCCGGAGCGCGGATCGTTGATATAGTCGGTAAGATTCTGCCCGTTACGGCTGGTGATGGTCGCCTGGAACTGGGTATCGTTCCAGTTCAGCAGCTTTTCCAGATCCAGCGTGGTGCCGAAGCCCCACTGATCGGTATAACGCGCCGAGGTAGAGTGGTTGTAGCCGCCGGAGAAGTTGCTGGCGGATTCCATCGTGTAGTTAACCTGAAACTGCACGCCGTCCTTCTCAAGCTGGGTACGGTTGCCGGCCCAGTCGCCGAAGGCGTAAGGCGAGTCGATGCTGAGCGGCGCGTAGTCCGCCAGCGCCTGGCCGGAGGCCAGCAGTAAGCCAACACCACAGAACGCCACTGTTCTTTTCAAGGTGAATTCGCTTTTCATAATGGGAAACCCTGTTTTAGTGAGAGCGCCGCGCTTCCGCAGGCGGAAGGCAGGTTGCGGCCATCATGCTTTTATCAGCATTATCTCCGGCGTTAAACCTCTGGTAAGGAAGAAAAAGCTGACATAACGCGCGGGCGACGGCCTGTACGCCAGGATGTAACCACTAATCCGGAATAAAATTGTTATAAATAGTGCTGAATATGTTTTATTTTTGCTAAAAAAGTTGCACAGATCACGGTTTGGGGCGGGAAGTCGAGGAAAAACGGTGGAAAGCTGGGCATAACAGAAATAAAAAAGGGCCGGAGAGCCGGCCCTGTTTACGCGACTAGCGGCGACCAAAAATCTTCGCGGCAAGGAAACCTACACCCGCGGCGATCGCCAGCGAGACAAAAGGGGAATCCTGGGTTTTGGTCTTGACGCAGTCCAGCGCATCGTCAACGGCATAAGAGGCTTTCGCGGCGCCCTGACGCATTTTGCCCTTGAACTCATGCTCCGGAGACTCGGCGGCCTTACCAAACTGCTCCTGGCCTTTGCCCAGCGCTTCGTCGGCTTTATCGTTAGCTTTATCCAGTAAACTCATAGTGCCTCCTTCTGATGGCATGATTACCTCATGAATGAATTAAAAGCATAGACCATGAATAGCGATCTGCCGCTGCGGTTGTGTGTAAATTTATGAATGGTGTAAAGAAATGCGCGGAAACAGCTCGGATAGTTCTGAATAGCAAACCGAACGGCGGCCATAAAAAAGCCCACGCTTAGCGTGGGCCTGGTAAACCGGCAATCAGAGTATCAGTGTGACTTCATGCCAGCTGCGGTCATCATAAAGCGGAACAGCGTTGCCACGACGCCCAGCGCCAGCACGCTGCCCGCATAGATGACGGCCAGCCACAGGATGCGTTTCCACACCGGGAGCTTAGGCGCTTGCTGAGTTTCAACCATACTATCCTCCGAAAACCCGTTATTAGTGGTAATGCTCTTCCGGTTTGATCTTCCCGCGGAACACGTAGTAGCTCCAGAAGGTGTAGAACAGAATAACCGGAATAATCAACAGACCGCCGACCAGCATAAAGCCCTGGCTCTGCGGTGGCGACGCCGCCATCCAGATGGTGATGTGCGGTGGAATAATGTTCGGCCAGACGCTGATGCCCAGGCCGGTAAAGCCCAGGAAAACCAGCGCCAGCGTCAGCAGGAACGGTGAATAGTGCGCATGACGCTTCAGGGCGCGCAGCAGCGCGATAGAGGCCAGCAGCACCAGTACCGGTACCGGCAGGAACCAGAACAGGTTAGGCAGCGTGAACCAGCGGTGCATAATGTCGGCGTGCTCCAGCGGCGTCCAGACGCTGACGATGGCGATAATCGCCAGCAGCACCAGCAGCAGCGGTTTGGTGATCGCCGTCATTTTGCGATGCAGCTCGTTCTCGGTTTTCATAATAAGCCAGGTGCTGCCCAGCAGCGCGTACGCCACGACCAGACCCAGACCGCAGAACAGCGAGAACGGCGTCAGCCACAGCAGCTCAGGGCCGCTATAGGCGCGGTTGGTCACTTCAAAACCGTTGATAAAGGTACCCAGCACCACGCCCTGGCTGAAGGTCGCCAGGAACGAACCGAAGATAAAGGATTTATCCCAGAACGCGCGATGCTCTTCAGTGGCTTTAAAGCGGAACTCAAAGGCCACGCCACGGAAGATCAGGCCGATCAGCATCAGCGTCAGCGGCACGGAAAGCGCATCCAGAATCACCGCATAAGCCAGCGGGAAGGCGCCATACAGCGCCGCACCGCCCAGCACCAGCCAGGTTTCGTTACCGTCCCAGACCGGCGCGACGGTGTTGACCATCATATCGCGCTCGGTAGCGTCTTTATTGAATGGGAACAGAATGCCGATACCCAGATCGAAACCGTCCATCACGATATACATCAGCGTCGAAAAGACGATGATGGTGAACCAGATAATAGAAGTATCAATGCCCACGTTATTTATCCTCTTCCGCGCTTAACTTTTCTTTCACGGCAGACAGCGGACGCGCCTGGGTGTGGCGTGTACCTGGGCCGCCTTCAGGTTCGTCGTGACCTTCGCCCTGTTTCGGACCTTTTTTGATCAGGTTGAACAGATAGGTATAGCCCACGCCGAACACCGACATATAGACCACGATAAAGGCGATCAGGCTGATGCTCATATGCATGTCGCCGTGCGCCGATACCGCGTCTTTAGTGCGCAGCAGACCGTAAACCACCCACGGCTGACGACCGATCTCGGTAGTGAACCAGCCCGCCAGCAGCGCGATCAGACCGGAAGGGCCCATCAGCAGCGCGAACCACAGGAAAGGACGAGAGGTGTACAGGCGCTTGCGATAGCGCAGCCACAGGCTCACCACGCCCAGCAGGATCATCAGCATCCCCAGGCCCGCCATCACACGGAACGACCAGAAGACGATCAGCGAATCAGGACGATCCTCTTTCGGGAAAGTCTTCAGCGCCGGAACCTGTTTATCCAGGCTGTGCGTCAGGATCAGGCTGCCCAGATAGGGAATTTCCAGCGCATATTTGGTTTTTTCCTGCTCCATGTCCGGAATACCGAACAGGATCAGCGGCGTAGGTTCGCCCGGCGGGTTTTCCCAGTGGCCTTCGATTGCGGCGATTTTGGCCGGCTGATGTTCAAGCGTATTCAGACCGTGGGCGTCGCCCAGCATCGCCTGAATTGGCGAGACGATCAGCGCCATCCACAGCGCCATGGAGAGCATTTTGCGGATTGCCGGCGTGTCGTTTTTACGCAGCAGATGCCATGCCGCGGAAGAGCCAACAAAGAAGGCGCTTGCCAGGAAAGCGGCGGTGGACATATGCAGCAGGCGGAACGGGAAGGACGGGTTAAAGACAATCTTAAACCAGTCAGCCGGTACCACCAGGCCGTTTTGAATCTCATAGCCCTGCGGCGTCTGCATCCAGCTGTTGGAAGCGAGGATCCAGAACGTGGAGATAATGGTGCCGAGCGCCACCATACAGGTTGCAAAGAAGTGCAGGCCCGGACCAACGCGGTTCCAGCCGAACAACATCACGCCCAGGAAGCCAGCTTCAAGGAAGAACGCGGTAAGCACTTCGTAGGTCAGCAGCGGACCGGTGATGCTGCCCGCAAACTGCGAGAAGCCGCTCCAGTTGGTGCCGAACTGATACGCCATCACCAGGCCGGACACAACGCCCATACCAAAGTTCACGGCGAAGATTTTCGACCAGAAGTGATACAGGTCGCGATAGTCTTCGTTTTTGGTTTTCAGCCACAGGCCTTCCAGCACCGCCAGAAAGCTGGCGAGCCCGATGGTGATGGCCGGGAAGAGAATATGGAAGGAAACGGTAAACGCGAACTGTATCCTCGCCAGGTGGAACGCATCTAATCCAAACATTGCTTACCTCGATCTGACATAAACTGCCTTTCTTTTTTATTTACCGCACATTAACAATAGGGCTACATGTATAACGCTATGCAGACCCTGTTTATGCGGATATTTCAACGAAGTTTGATCCTGAGACCAAATCGGGAGAAGGAGTAGCAACAGTAATCGCAATTTCAGCGATAACAGCATGGATCTTTGCGATGAATTGTTTCACCGCTGCGTTAAATCATTGCCGCCTACTGTTAAATGATAATTACCCGTTGCTACATTTTTGTAAAAATAATGTGGCTTTTGAGCAATGGAAGCGTTTTCATTGTCTGCCATTACCGGTTGGTGAACGGATGAATAAAAAAGTTAACTAATCTTTTTATTTATAATAGCGCGTTGAAATGTCACTTAACAGAATATCAATCCCGCGAATAAGCGCACAAATTGGAAATTAAACGGCGGATTAACGTCCCTGCAGAAGGTAATGTTATTGTTATGTTGCCACTTGGGTGGCTGGCGTTTAAATATTGCATTAATGATTGTTATCAACAGCAGGTAGTCACTGGCAGCAATCATCTTTTGCGCAAAGCATTGTAAATGTTAAACCATAAAAACGCATTCTGATGCAGATAGAATCATTTGGTTACATTTTTACTTACGTTAAGTCAAATTTTTTTGTTTCATGTCAAGGTGCGATGGTATTGATTATGGATTCAACCTCACAAAAGGAAAGGGACTATGGCAGCAACATTGTTAACATTATTACCGGTATACCTGGCTTATTTGCTGGGCACGGTCAGTCCCGGCCCGAGCAATCTGGCGATCGTGAATGTGGCGATGCGGCAGGGCAGGGTTGCTGCACTGGCGCTGGCTGCAGGCGTGGTGACGGGCTCCATAGGCTGGGCGATACTCGTTGCCTGCGGGCTTTCTACGCTGCTGCTTGCCTGGTCGAAAGCGCTGTTTGTCCTGAAGATAGTCGGCGGCTTTTATCTGCTCTGGATGGCGTTTAAAGCGGCGCGTAGCGCCAGGGTAAAAAACCAAAGCGCGATAAACGCCAGCGCAACTGCGCCTGTATCGCCCGGCGCGCTTTATCGGCGAGGTTTACTGCTGCATCTCGCTAATCCCAAAGCGATTCTGGTATGGGTGGCTATTATCTCGCTCGGCATTCATCCGGGCGCGCCTGCGACAGTATTGCCGCTGATTGCCGGCGGCTGTGCGCTGCTGGGTGTGCTGGTGTTTGGCAGCTACGCTCTGCTTTTTTCAACGGCCGCCGCGACCCGGCTTTACCTGAAAGGTCGGCGTCTGATTGAGGGCGTGTTCGCGCTCTTTTTTGGCGCAGCCGGTATTTTGCTGCTGACGCGTAAATAACGCCTGCATTTCGGTTGAAGCGCTGCCGCCTTTGATGCGGCGGCGCAGATGCTTTGTTGTCGTTATGTAATCAATGTGGTAACGAAAGTTTGATCTTCATCTCAAATTGTAAATTCCCTCGCCGCGCCCCATTTTAGTTGCGTCATGTTACCGTTAACATGCCGGCAGCAGGCAGACGCCTGCTTAACTGTTCCCCGACTCATTCGCCGCCCTGGGCGGAAAAACAGAAGCGGCCAACAGGCTGCCGGAGAAACATCATGCCAATACTCTTTGTCGTCATCGGCGTTGCGCTGCTGCTGCTGTTGATGGTTCGTTTCAGGCTGAACGGCTTTATCGCGCTGATCCTGGTGGCGCTGGCGGTCGGCGTTATGCAGGGAATGCCGGTCAACAAAGTCATCACCTCAATAAAAGCTGGCGTGGGCGGCACGCTGGGCAGCCTGGCGCTGATTATGGGTTTTGGCGCAATGCTGGGAAAACTGCTGGCCGACTGCGGCGGCGCGCAGCGTATCGCCACCACGCTTATCGACAAATTCGGTAAGGAGCGCATCCAGTGGGCGGTAGTGCTGACTGGCTTCACGGTAGGCTTCGCGCTGTTCTACGAGGTTGGTTTTGTGCTGATGCTGCCGCTGGTGCTTTCTATCGCCGCCGCCGCCCGCGTGCCTCTGCTGTTTGTCGGCGTGCCGATGGCGGCTTCGCTGTCGGTAACGCACGGTTTTCTGCCGCCGCATCCTGGCCCGACCGCTATCGCCACGCTGTTTCATGCTGATATGGGCAAAACGCTGCTGTTTGGCACGCTGTTGGGTATTCCCACGGTTATTCTGGCCGGGCCGGTATTTGCGCGCTTTCTGAAAAATATCGATAAGCCGGTGCCGCAGGGACTCTATAACCCGAAAACCTTTACCGAAGCGGAGATGCCGACGTTCGCGGTCAGCGTCTGGACGGCGCTGGTGCCGGTGGTGCTGATGGCGGTGCGCGCGGTGGCGGAGATGGTGCTGCCGAAAGGGCATACGCTGCTGCCTTACGCAGAGTTTTTCGGCGATCCCATTATGGCGACGCTAATCGCGGTATTGATCGCAATTTTCACTTTCGGGCTGAACCGCGGTCGCACCATGGATCAGATTACGGCCACGCTGGGCGACTCGATTAAAATTATCGCCATGATGCTGCTGATTATCGGCGGCGGCGGCGCCTTCAAGCAGGTGCTGGTGGACAGCGGCGTGGACAAATATATTGCCAGCCTGATGGAAGGCAGCGCGGTGTCGCCTATTTTAATGGCCTGGTCTATTGCGGCCGCGCTGCGCCTGGCGCTGGGCTCTGCTACGGTCGCCGCTATTACCGCTGGTGGTATCGTGGCGCCAATTATTGTGACCACCGGCGTCAGCCCGGAGCTGATGGTGATTGCGGTCGGTTCAGGCAGCGTTATTTTCTCTCACGTAAACGATCCGGGATTCTGGCTGTTTAAAGAGTACTTTAACCTCACCATTGGCGAGACGCTGCGTTCCTGGTCGGTGCTGGAAACCATTATCGCCGTGTGCGGCCTGGTGGGCTGCCTGCTGCTGCAGGCGGTAATCTAAAAGGTCGCGAGTGCTAATGAGGTCGCTAAAATCAGCACAACGCTAAACACAGCGGCTTATGCCGTAAGCCGCTGTGAACTGGCCGTGCAACAAGAGATGACCGGCGGGCGACAGCCTCGCTGTGAGCGTAACAGCGACGGCCAAATCGCTGAGCCTGATAATAAAACTGGCCAAAAGCGAAGGTGAAAGGCGCGGCCTTAAAACCAGTAAAACCCTTTTGCCATTAGCGCGGCCAGCCCCAGCACCGAGGTAATAAGCGCAGCGAACATCAGGCGGAAATCCGTTTTCATCTCGCTACGCAGGCTGGTATCCAGTTTACCGATGTCCCGACGAATTTCGCGAACATCCATTTTCACGTCGCTGATGTTGCCTGTGATGTTGTCGACATTGGCTTCAAGCTTCGCGATTTTGCCTTCCATCTCTTTTTCTCCTTCTTTACCGGTGATCGTCACGGCGGTACAGGGAGAAGCGCACCGATAAAAATGTTTTACTTTTGCCATCCCTGCTGTCCCGTTTACTTTTGATAGCACTGCACTGTTTCTGCTGAAGCAGGCTTTCAGATTCGGGTTTACTTTATGCCTTCAGGATTCTCCGTCAACCTCAAATGGCCGTAGTTCTGCATGGCTTTTTGTTTCTGGAAGATATCGCATAAAAAAATGAAAATGCCTGCAACCGCTCGCAGGAACGACCGCTACGGCTTGCGCATGGCGCCTGCCCAACCCGGCAAAATTTCGGGCGCTAATTTCACTTAAAAAGAACTATTCTGTTGTGCCGGCGCTTTTCTTCTTTAGGCTGCTTTTTATTATCAATTTATCCTCTACGCTTAGCTGCTCATTTTAAAAGATATTTTATCCGGGCAACGGACAGCTTATTTCAGCGGTTGCCAGATGAGGGCGCAGAAAAGTATAATGCTTTGAATTAACTTGAATTTTTAACTTAAGCCAAATAAGTGGCGGCGTGTCGTCGGCGGATGCTGACGCGGCCTGTTATTTTCGGCTTTGCCTCTTTTTATCCGAGCGAACGGGCGGGCTTCCGCTTTTGGGGATTATTGCAGTATGGAAGAACAACCAGACATCGTTAATTCAGCGCCTGATTTGCCGCTGGACGGTATTCCGTCGTCGATTCTTCGGCTGGGCAAGCGGCTGGCGGACACGAAATATCAGATCGATCTGCTGGGTAAAAACGGCTGGGCGGAGCTGACGTCGAATCTGCACGGGCTGGAAACGGGCGGCGAATGGGACGGCCCGGACGATGCGCTGACCTTTTTCAGCAAGATTTTCCCTTTTGCCGTTTCGCCAGCCGAAACCGAACCGATGGGCGTGTTTAACGTGCCAACGGAGCGCGTCATCGGCCGCAGCTGGCGCTGGTGGCCCGAACATCTGAACGGCAGCAGCGAAGCGAGATTCCTGGAGCACCTCAACGGCCCGTTCGCGGCAGAAGGCACCTCCTGGTATTTTTTGCCTTCGCTCGGCGTGCTGCTTGCCGCGCAGGGGCAGGGCAGAGTCAACTACTGCCGCTATCATCATATTCCCACCATGCAGGCGCGCGTCAGCCATCTGCACTATCCACCGGCGGATCGTTTCCGGCTTTACCACGTGATGCGCGGCGAAACGCGCCAGAGCTGGGTGGTTTATAACAATCGCTATCTGCAGCCGGTGCAGTTACCGCGCATCACCTTGCCCGCGCTGACCGCTTACGGCGTACACAGCGCCAGCTGGCCGCTGACCTTTCCACCGATAGCGCGGGTGTTTGACGAGCTGCATCATCCGCGGCCGCTGGGCGATTTTATTGCGCCGGGAATCGATCTGGAGGCGGTAAAAGGCAGGATCCGCGCCGAGAAAGAGGCGGAGAAGCGAGCGGTTAAGCCGGTGAAAATGGCGCTCAGCGATATGGATATCACCAATATCTGGCCAGTGAGCCTGACGCTCTCTTTCTTTTTTATTTTGTCGCTGGTGGTGGCCGGTATCACTTCCGGCGCGGGCTGGCCGGGCGGCATCAGCCTGCTGGTGTGCGGCATGGCGGGCAGCCTGCTGCTGTTTATCGCCACGCCGATCTTTCTGGTAAGCAAGCGGCACCATCGCGCCTGGCAGCCGGAAAAACCGCAGGCGGAAGAGACGCCGCCCGCAGAGGAGACGCCGCCGGAAGCTACTGCACCAGGCGGTGGCTGATAGCGTACCTGACGATATCGGCGTTGCTGCCAAACTGCATCTTTTCCATCATGCGTGATTTATAGGTGCTGACGGTTTTGTTGCTGATAGCAAGCGCTTCGGCGATGGCGTTAATGGTTTCGCCGTGCGCCAGCATCATCAGGATCTGCCGTTCGCGCGTAGTCAGGGTTTCGTGCAGCGCCCGGTTGCCATTCTGGTATTCGGCGAACACAATCTCCTGCGCCAGATCGTGGTCGATATAGCGGGAGCCGCGCGCCACGCTGCGGATTGCCGCCAGCAGCGCGTCCGGGTTTTTATCTTTGGTGATATAGCCCAGCGCGCCGCAGTTGAGCACGCGCCGGGCTATTTGCGGCTCGTTAAACATGCTCAGCACGAGGATCGGCAGATTTTCATACTGCGACCGGATGCGGTTAATCAGATCCTCGCCGCTGATGCCGGGCATGGAGATATCCAGCAGCAGCAGATCGAGGCCGCCAAGACGCAATCTTTCCAGTACCTGGCCGCCGTCGCCAGCTTCGCCCACGACGGCGATATTGTCGTCGAGCGCGAATATCTGCTTCAGCCCTTCGCGCATCAGGGCATGGTCGTCGGCAATCACTAATCTTATTACTTCATTCATTCGCTATCCCTGGTTGCTGACGGTGAACATCGACTTACTGTTTTAACGGCAGGGTCAGCTCCAGCTGGGTGCCTTCGCCGGGACGGCTGGTAATGGTTACCTGACCCTGCAGCATATCGACCCGCTCTTTAATGCCCAGCAGGCCAAAAGCGTCATGACGCACGGCGTGCGTCTGGAAACCGCGCCCGTTGTCGCGCACCTGTATCACCAGCGTCTCCCGGCTGGTCTGTACGATAATAGAAACCTTACTGGCGCGGGCGTGGCGGGAAATATTGGTCAATGACTCCTGCACGATGCGGAACACAGTCGTCACCACCTGATCGGAAAGCGTCACCGGCTTGCCTGTCGGCACAATCAGCATACAGCTGCAGCCGCCGTTTTTGACGAACTCGTCGCGCAGCCACTCCAGCGCGGGCATCAGCCCCATATTCAGCATATTAGGCCGCAGTCGCGTCGAGACATCGCGTACCACCTGGATAGTGCTGTCGATCAGAGTCATCAGGTATTCCACCTGGCTGGCGACGCGCGCGGGATCTTTATTCTGCATCCCAATCACCGACAGCCCGGCGCGCAGGCTGGTCAGATGCTGGCCCAGCTCGTCGTGAATTTCACGGGCGATATGTTTGCGCTCCTGCTCGGTACGCTCCTGCTGGTTGCTGGCCAGCAGACGCAGCTGATGGTGAGCGGCGCGCACCTGGTTTTCCGCCTCTCGCAGCTGAGTAATATCGCGGCCTACCGCCAGGATAGTGACGACTTCGCCTTTTAAATCGTACTCCGGCACGCAGCGGACGTGCAGCACCATAGCGCGCTCGCCGAAACGCGCCTCAAGTTCCGATTCGCTCTTATCGCCGCTCGCCAGCGTATTGGAGACAAGGCGAAACAGCTGCATACCCGGCTCATCAAAGGGAATGCTGTCGGTCAGTCGCCAGCCGCGCGCTTTTTCTTCGCTACAGCCGATTAAATCCAGCACGCGCGGATTGGCGTAAAGGCAGCGCAGCCCGGTATCGAAGCGGGCGATCAGATCCGGCGAGTTCTCCACCAGCGAGCGAAACTGCTGCTCCTGCTGCAGATAGCGCTCCGTGCGCTGCTTGAGTTCGCGCACGTCGCGCACCACGCACAGCACCAGCATCTCGCCTTCATGCTCCCAGGCGCTGGAGTTGACCTCCACCGGGATGATTTCGCCATTGTGCATCCGATGCTGCGAGGTAAAGCGGATCCCTTCCGGGCGCAGGCTCAGCTTCCACCACAGTGCGGCCACGTCCGGGTCCTGCAGCTCGCCTTCAATATCGGAATAGCTTAATCGAATAAGCGCCGGGTAATTATAACCGAGCATCTCGCAGGCTTTATTATTGATATAAGCCAGTCGGGCATCCTGGCGCACCAAATAGATCGCGTCGTTAACGCGATCCAGCGCGAAGTCGGGCAGGATAGCGCGACCATTATAGGGTTCTTTACTGACGTTAAGGCTAAATATTTCCGACGAAAGCATTTCTCTCTCTGTTCAGGGAAAAGGAAAGAATAAGCATAAATTATTACAGCTTATCGTGCAGCAGCGAAAAAAAGCGCCTGCGTGAAATTACAGCAAATATTTAAGCCGATGACCATTGAAGCGGCTCTGAAAATGGCGACGGATCGCAAATAATTAATTATTACGGCAATCAGCCTGCAAAAAGCGATTTCTTCAGCTTATCGTGCTTTTCAACGATTCGCGCACGCGCGACAGGCGCGATTTTACCGTACCGAGAGGAATATTCAGCGAAGTCGCCACATCCTGATAGCTGCCGTTGCGCTCCACCAGAATAGTCAGCATACGGCGCGTCTCTTCCGGCAGGCGATCGATAGAGGCGGCCATCACGCTCAGCAACTGATCGTTGGCGATAATATCGCTGGGATCGCACTCCTGAATCAGATCGGGCGCGTTGTCTTCGCTGATGCTGTCGAAAAGAAAACGGTTTTGATGCGTTTTATAGTAGTTACGGATCAGGTTGGCGGCGATGCCAAACAGCCAGGTTTCCGGCCGCGACGCGCCCAGAAATTTATGGCTGTTGCGCAGCACTTCAACGCAGGTCATCTGCGCGATATCTTCCACATCTTCACGGTTCGCGACGCGTTTACGAATAAAGTTATGCAGCTTGCGATTTTGCTGGCAAAGAATTTCCTGCCATAAAACGGCGACCGGGGCTTCAGCGGTATAAGTTATTTCAATTGGCGCGGCAGTTAACATTTTTTTGCTCCAGGCATTATTTAGTTACGTTGTTTATTGCAAAGGGTGTGCCAGGAGAAAAAATGCGGGAAATAGCAGTAACGGCGCGGCTCTTGAGATTTATCTAAGAATCGTCTGAGACAAATTCCGGCGAAATATTAAAAAAAGCTGTGCAACTTTTTACACTAATAACGCAGGTTGAAAGTTTCAGCTGTACGCCTTTTTTTCCTTTTAATCATCGGGAACCCGTTCGTCTTTTTCGCCACTTAACAACATCGCGAAATCAACCTTCGAGGCCGGAATGATCAAAGTTCATTCTTCTCTGCAGTATCAACAGGCGCTGGTCAAAACGCTGTTAAAGCAGGATGGCACGCGTCCGGCCGCGACAGGCACGGACGTGCAGCCCCGATCGGTCAACACCCATTCAGCGGCGGCGTCGCTGACCGATTCGCTGGAAGAGATCGGCATGATGTTCAGCGAAAAAGTAGAGAAAAAAAGCAAAGGGCTGAGCCGTCGGCAGATCAATACCCAACATCTGCGCAGCAATCGCGGCGCGGTGGAGCGCATTGAGCGGCTCGGCGAGCTTTATCAGCTGCTGGATGACCAGCAGCAGGAGAAGCTGGAGGAGCGTCTCAGCGCGCTGAGAGGCGCGCTGGGCAGGCAGGCCGAACCGGATACGGAACAGCTGGTGGCTGCGGCGGATAACGATCCGGCGCGCTGCGATCTGCTGCTGCGCATGACGCTGCGCGAAGCCGATCGCAGCGGCGATATCGCCACCGCCAACGCGGCGGGCGAGGCGCTGAGCAAGCTGGACGAGCACTATGGCGAAAGCGTACGCGCCGGTCTGAACACCGCGTCGGCTATCGCCAGTTTCACCACCGATCCCACGGAGAAACAGTCGATGCGCCAGCTCTACTATCACGGCATCGTCAAGCACCAGTCGGCGGCGGTGATTCTGGACAGTTTGCTGGAACGCTTTGGCCGCGAACAGTTTATACCGGGTTTACGCACGCTACAGCGCGCGCTGGCGGAGGATATCGCCTCGCTGACGCCTTCGCTTTCTTCCCGCTCGCTGCACAAAATTCACCTTGGACTAAGCGAAGCGGGCCAGCTGACGCAGCTGATCGCCAACAGCGACAAGCTGCTTAACCGACTGCGCAGCGGCGGTAAAATCCCGATCTCCGCGCTCGGCGGTCTGGATATGGCCAGGCGTTTGCTGGGCGTGGCGGAAATGGGCCTGCAGCCGCGCGATATCAACGCCATCGGCCAGGAGTTCGCGGGCGAGCAGCCGCAGGCGCGGATGCGCTTTCTTAACGGGCTGTTGCCGCTGGTCAACGATATGCCGCCGATGCTGTGGCGGGACAAGAAAAACCGCTCGGAGGCGGCGACGCTGCTGCGCGGCGCCATCACCCAGCTGATCAATAACCAGAACCGGGCGGGCAGTCAGGGAGCGGCATGAACAACCTGTTTCTAATCCTGAACCGCATCGCGCTGGCGGCCATGCAGCGCTCCGAGATCATCGGCGCCATCTTCGCGCTGGCGATCGTCTTTATGCTGATTATCCCGCTGCCGCTGGGGCTGATCGACGCGCTGATCGCGGTCAATATCTGTCTCTCCTCGCTGCTGGTGGTGCTGGCGATGTATCTGCCCAAGCCGCTGGCGTTCTCCAGCTTTCCGGCGGTGCTGCTGCTGACCACCATGTTCCGGCTGGCGCTGTCGATCTCCACCACGCGTCAGATTCTGGTGCAGCAGGACGCCGGCCATATCGTGGCGGCTTTCGGCACCTTTGTGGTCGGCGGCAATCTGGCGGTTGGTATGGTGATGTTCCTGATCCTGACTGTGGTCAACTTCCTGGTGATCACCAAAGGGTCGGAAAGGGTAGCGGAAGTGGCCGCGCGCTTTACGCTGGACGCGATGCCGGGCAAGCAGATGTCAATCGACAGCGATCTGCGCGCGGGCATCATCGATGTCAGCACCGCCAAGCGCAAGCGTGTCGACCTGGCGAAAGAGAGCCAGCTTTTCGGCGCGATGGACGGCGCCATGAAGTTTGTGAAGGGCGACGCGATAGCGGGCCTGGTGATCCTGTTTATCAACCTGATCGGCGGCTTCAGCATCGGCGTGATGCAGCTCGATATGGCGGCCGGCGACGCGATGCATACCTATTCGGTGCTGACCATCGGCGACGGCCTGATCGCGCAGATCCCGGCGCTGCTGATCTCGCTGACGGCCGGGATGATCATCACCCGCGTTTCGTCCGACGGCGACAGCAACATGGACAACAATATTGGCCGGGAGATTGCGGAGCAGCTCACCAGCCAGCCGAAAGCCTGGGTTTTCTCTTCCGTCGGCATGTTCGGCTTCGCGCTGCTGCCGGGGATGCCGACCGGCGTTTTTATCGTGCTGGCGCTGCTGACGCTGGCTTCCGGCAGTTTTCAGGTCTGGCGCGCCAAAAGAGAGCTGGTGGCCAGCCAGCCGCAGATGGAGAACGAGGTGATCCCGCCGGAGCTGAACGGCACGGAAGATCTGCGCCAGTTCAATCCCACGCGGCCCTATCTGCTGCAGTTTCCGGCCAGCGCGCGCGGCACTGCGGAGACGCTGGAGCTGGTGCAGGCCATTCGCCGCCTGCGCAACAGCATCGTTTATAACTACGGCTTTACGCTGCCCGCGTTCGATATCGAGTTTCAGGAGCAGCTACCGGCCGATGAGTTTCGCTACTCGGTGTATGAAATCCCGCGCGTGGTCGGCACTTTCGGCGTGACCGCGCTCGCCGTCAGCCGCTATCAACACGAAGCGCTGGCGGAGCAGGAAGGCGTGCAGGCGGGAAGCGAAGCCCGAAGGGAAGCGACGCTGCTCTGGCTGCCCGCCGATCACGCCGCCCTGCAGGATGAAAGCGTGCCGCGCTGGGGCTTCCACGAACTGCTGATGAAGCGGATGGAGAACGCCATTCACGCCAGCGCGCCCAACTTTATCGGCCTGCAGGAAACCCGCGCGCTGATGGGCTGGCTGGAGAGCGAACAGCCCGAGCTGGCGCAGGAGCTGCAGCGGGTGATGCCGATCGCGCGCTTCTCCAACGTTCTGCAAAATCTGGTGGCGGAACGCATTCCGCTGCGTTCGGTACGCGCCATCGCCGAAGCGCTGATCGAGCATGGCCAGCACGAGCGCGATATCAGCCTGCTCACCGACTTAGTGCGCATCTCGCTGAAAGAACATATCTGTTATCAGTACACGCAGGACGACGGCCTGCATGTCTGGCTGCTGACGCCGGAGATGGAAGAGCAGCTGCGCGACGCCCTGAGGCAGACGCAGAACGAGGTCTTCTTCGCGCTGACCCAGGAGCAGACGATGGCGATCCTCGCCCAGCTGCGCGGCGCCTTCGCGCCGGAACAGCCGGCATCCGCGGTGCTGCTGGTGGCGCAAGATCTCCGCAGTCCGCTGCGCGGGCTGATTCAGGATGAGTTCCATCAGGTGCCGGTGCTGTCGTTCGCCGAACTGCAAACCAACCTGGCGATTAACGTGGTTGGCCGTCTTGAACTGGATGAGGGCGTCGACGCTTTCGACGCCTGAGGAGCGGATTATGTTTGAGCTACGCGTACTTACTGGCCGCCATCAGGGAGCGGCCTTGCCGGTTAGCGGCGGACGCTGGACGCTGGGGCGCAGCAATGAGGCCGATCTGCAGCTGACGGACGACGGCGTGCTGCCTCTCCATGCCGCGCTATGTTTTGTCGACGATGTCTGGCAGCTGCAGGAGTTAGAGGGAAAAGTGCGTCAGCCGGACGGCGACTTGCTGTCGCCCGATACGCCTTTCGCGCTGGGCGAAGTCTGGCTCTCGCTGACGCACGCGGCGCAGCCGTGGGACGAGATGCGCGCCGCGCCGCTGCCCGTTGCTGTCACACCCGCCGAGGCCGCACCGGCGATGGCCGCGCCAGCCGCGCCGTCACGGCTTTTTTCTCGCGGCGTTCAGGTATTGTCGGTCAGCCTGATTCTGCTGCTCAGCTTCACCATTATCAGCTGGATACTGCAGCCCACCGTGGCGCAGACCTCCACGACGCCTTCCAACCGTAAGATACTGGAAACCCTGCAGGAAGTCCGGCCGCCGCTGCTGGCGATGCTGCGCGAACGCGGCCTGACTCCCGGCGTGAAAATCGATATGGATAAGGGCCGTCTGATCCTTAACGGCGAGCTGAGCAAAGAGCGGCTGCAGATACTGGATCGGATGCTGACGCGCTTTCAGGCGCAGTATGCGGTAGTGCCGCAGCTGGTCAACCATACGCGCCTGCGCAGCGCGAAGCTGCCGTTCCGTATCGTGCAGATCACCACCGGCAAACGGGCCAACGTGGTAACCGATGGCGGAGAGCGCCTGTTTATTGGCGATCAGGTGGGCGATCTGCGGCTGGTGGCGATTACCGCAAGCGAAATCGAATTCGCCGGACGGGAACAGATAAAGGTGAACTGGTGAGCGCTGATTTTCCTCTGCTTGACGACTGGTTCACCGCTCATCAACAACGGCTGGCGCGCTTTGCGCCGGTTGCGCGCTATGGCCGCATTACCGGCATCAGCGGCATTCTGCTGGAGAGCAGCCTGCCGGAAGCGCGTATCGGCGATCTTTGCCAGATTGAAGGCAAAAACCAGCTGCCGGTACTGGCGGAAGTGGTGGGATTCAATCCTCAGCACACGCTGCTTTCCGCGCTGGGACAGCTGGACGGTATTGCGCAGGGCGCCCGCGTTACGCCGCTATTTTTGCCGCACAGCATCCGCGTCTCCGACCAGCTGTTGGGCAGCGTGCTGGACGGCTTCGGCCGCCCGATTGAAGAGGGCGGCGTCAGCGCTTTCGCGCTGCCTGGCGAAGCGGACAACGTCAAGCCGGTGCTGGGCGACGCGCCGCCGCCTACGGCCAGGCCGAGAATCGACACGCCTTTGCCGACCGGGATGCGCGCCATTGACGGGCTGCTGACGCTGGGCGTCGGGCAGCGCGTAGGCATCTTCGCCGGCGCGGGCTGCGGCAAAACTACGCTGCTGGCCGAGCTGGCGAGGAATACGCCCTGTGACGTGATAGTTTTCGGCCTGATTGGCGAACGCGGTCGTGAACTGCGGGAATTTCTCGATCACGAGCTGGACAGCGAGCTGCGCAGCCGCACGGTGCTGCTCTGTGCCACTTCCGACCGCAGCAGCATGGAGCGCGCCCGCGCCGCTTTCACCGCGACCGCCATCGCCGAGGCTTTTCGCGACCAGGGCAAAAGCGTGCTGCTGATCCTGGATTCCCTGACCCGTTTTGCCCGCGCCCAGCGCGAAATTGGCCTTGCGCTCGGCGAACCGCCGGGCCGCGGCGGTCTGCCGCCTTCGGTTTACACGCTGCTGCCTACGCTGCTGGAACGCGCCGGGCAGACCACGACCGGCGCCATTACCGCGCTCTACTCAGTGCTGATTGAACAGGATTCGATGAACGATCCGGTGGCCGACGAGGTGCGCTCGCTGATTGACGGCCACATTGTGCTGACCCGCAAACTGGCGGAGCGCGGCCACTATCCCGCCATCGATATTCTCGCCAGCCTTAGCCGCACCATGAGCAACGTGGTGGCCCGCCAGCAGATCAAAGAGGCGACCGCCGTGCGTCAGCTAATGGCCGCCTGGCAGCAGGTCGAGATGCTGATTCGCCTGGGCGAGTATCAGACGGGCAACGACGCGCTGACGGATGCGGCGGTTGAGGCGCAGAGCGCAATCAACGGCTACCTGCAGCAGGCGATGCGCGCGCCTTCCGTTTTTGAGCAGAGCTGCTATCAGCTGTCGGAGGTAAGCCGCTATGCGCCGTCTCGCTAATCCCGAACCGGAACCCGCCGTTGACGCCACGGCGCAGGAGCTGCGGCGCACGCTGGATCTGCTGCTGCCGATACGGCGTCAGCGGCTGAACCGCAGCGAAAGGCAGCTGCGCGAACAGGAACAGGCGCTGCGCCAGCTAGAGGAGCAAAGGGAGCGGGCCGATGAGCAGCTGCATGAGCGTCAGCAGCGCTATCAGCAGCTGAAAGCGGGCTTCGCACAGCAGAACTGCGGCGTCCGCCAGGCGAGCTATCTGCTGGAGCGGGCGCTGGAGCAGGAGCAGCAGGCGCTGAAAAACGTCCACGGCGGGCGGCTGACGCTGCAGGAGATCGATCGGGCGCAGCTTGAGCGACAGCAGCATGTTGAAGAAGCGCGTCAGGAGACACGGCAGCGGCAGCGCGAAGTGGAGAAGCTGGAATTTTTACTACAGCAGGAGGTAAACGAATGATTACCCTTCCCGGACAACAGCAGACGGCGCGGCAGCAGTTGCTGCGCGACACGCAGCGCCAGACTACCGAGCGCCATATGCAGCAGCGCGATACGCAGCGCCAGGGAGAGACGCGAAGCGCGCAGCGCAAAGAGGCATCCTCCGCCAGCGAAACGCCAGCCGCACCGCGCCGCGAGCTGCGCAAACCCGCGCGCGAAGACGATGTGCTGTTCAGCGAGCTGCTGGAAGAGAACGACAGGCCTTACTCGCCGCCAGCCTTTAGCCAGTCCGGTTCGCAGCAGCAGGGATTCGGTCAGCTGGAAGAAAACAGCGCCTCCGGCGCGCCGCCCGCGATGGCGATGTGGCAGGAGATTGAAACAGATCTGCTTGCCGCCACGGAAACGCGTCCGCCGGGCGAGATGACGCTGACGCTGATCCTGCCGAAGCTTGGACAGGTCGACGCTCGCTTTTCCGCGCTTGCCGCTGGCGGCTGGGATATCGCCCTGCGGCTCCAGCCATCCGCCTGGCGCGCGCTGTTGCCGCATCAGGAACGCTGTCGCCTGTCGCTGCGCCAGCGCATGGCCTGTCGGGTAAAACTGCGTTTTGAGCAGCGCGCAGCGGAGCAGGAAGCATGAGCCGGCTACGCCTGAGAAAGCTCAGCAGCCAGGCGGCGCAGCTGCGTCGGCAAATTGGCGCGGGCTGTTTTTATCCCTATCGGCTGGCCGGAGAAATGGGGGTGCTGCGGCTGCAGCTTGCCGATGACTCTCAGCTGGAAGAGATGAGCGGCTGGCGATGCGAGGCGGGAAATCTGCGGCTTTCCGACGCGCAGTCGGTGCTGTCGCTGATGGCCGCAACCCCAACTTTCGCGCTGCCGACAGCGGCGCCGGAACAGAGCTGGTACTGGCCGTGGTGGCAAAGTCAACTTTCTGCCGAACTTCTGGCGCTGTTCGGCCACATAACCGTAACGGAAGAAAAAGCAGCAGAGGAATTTTTGCTGATTATGACGCTGGAGTGGGGAGAGCAGCAGGCGCGTAGCCTGCTGGCGCTCTCTGCGGAGACTTTGATGCGGCTTCTCGGCAAAACCGGCTGGCAGCGGGATACGCTGCCGCTGTCGACCGATATGCCGCTGACTTTGCCGATAACCGTCGGCCATGTCGTGCTGTCGCCAGGCGAACTAAAGCGCGGTGACGTGGTGCTGCCGCCACGGCCTTTTTTTACCCCGGACGGTCGCGGCGCGATTCGCTGCGCCGGGCGCCTGCTGCGCGGAGAGCTGCAGATGCAGCAGGCGACGGCGCATTTTTACCTTAGCCAGATGGAGAACGATGACGTGACTTTGCCCCCTGACGAGTTTGAGCAGCCGATCTCTCCCGATCCCGACTGGGATGCGGGATCGATGACGGATGCTACGGATTTCTCCGTGTTGCCGCTGGCGCTGTCGGTACGCTGCGGCCAGCTGCGGCTGACGCTGGGAGAACTCTCCACGCTCGCTCCGGGCGCCACGGTGATGATCGATAACGTCACGCCAGGCGAGGCGCTGCTTTGCCACGGTGACTACCCGGTAGCGAAAGGCGAGCTGGTCGACGTGGAAGGCCGGCTTGGCCTGCAGATCACCCAGATGCTGCCGGGCTATAACCCGCTGGCACGGTAAACGCATGGATTCTCTGTCGCTGAACCCGATGACGCTGGCCCTGTTTCTGGGCGCGCTGTCGCTGGTGCCGATCCTGATGATCGTCTGCACCTGTTTTCTGAAGATCTCAATGGTGCTGATGCTGACCCGCAACGCGATGGGCGTGCAGCAGGTGCCGCCTAACATGGCGATTTACGGCATCGCGCTGGCCGCTTCGCTGTTCGTGATGGCGCCGGTTTTTAACGAAATCAGCCAACGGGTAAAAGCGGTGCCGATCGACACTCAGTCCGCCGAAAGGCTCGACTATACCGTCAGCAACGGCGCGGAGCCGCTGAAGCGCTTTATGGTGAAAAACACCGATCCCGATATTCTGATCCACCTGCAGGAGAATGCGCAGCGTATGTGGCCGAAAGAGATGTCGGCTACTATCGCGCACGACAGCCCGCTGCTGCTGATCCCCTCCTTTGTGCTGTCGGAGTTGCAGAACGGTTTTAAGATCGGCTTTCTGATTTTTATTCCCTTTATCGTGGTGGATCTGATCGTTTCCAACGTGCTGCTGGCGCTGGGGATGCAGATGGTGTCGCCGATGACCATCTCGCTGCCGCTGAAAATTCTGCTCTTTGTGCTGGTCAGCGGCTGGACGCGGCTGCTCGACGGCCTGTTTTACAGCTATCTGTGAGGAAAGAATGGATATCCTGACGCTGTTCCGCCAGGCGATGCTGCTGGTGGTGATCCTCTCCGCGCCGCCGTTGATTGTGGCGGTTATCGTCGGCGTCATCGTCTCGCTCCTGCAGGCGGTGATGCAGCTGCAGGATCAGACGCTGCCGTTCGCCATCAAGCTGGTGGCGGTAGGCGTCGCGCTGGCGCTGACCGGCCGCTGGATCGGCGTGGAGCTGACCGAGCTGGCGCAGAGCGCCTTCGCCATGATGCCTAACGTGAAGTACTGATATGTGGAACAACGTCCTGTTCGACGGCTACCACTTTATTCTGGCGCTGACGCTGGCGATGGCGCGTATTTTTCCCTGCCTGCTGCTGTCGCCGGTCTTCTCTTTTAACGCCATCAAAGGCGGTTTGCGCTCCGGCATCGTGCTGGCGCTGGCGCTGTTTCCCGCGCCGATGATCCAACAGCAGCTGGCCGCAGACGATCCCTCGCTGTTTCTGCTGGCGGCGCTGGCGCTGAAAGAGGTGATTATCGGCGTTGTGATCGGGCTGCTGATGGCCATGCCTTTCTGGCTGTTCGAGTCGGTGGGCGCGCTGTTCGACAACCAGCGCGGCGCGCTGATGGGCGGCCAGCTTAATCCGCAGCTGGGGCCGGACGCTACGCCGCTCGGTTTTCTGATGCAGCAGTCGATTATTCTGCTGCTGGTGGTAGGGCTGGGGCTGTCGACCATCACGCAAATCATCTGGGACAGCTATCAGCTCTGGCCGCCGATGCAGTGGCTGCCGCTGCCAAACGAAGCGGGTTTCAAGGTCTACCTTACTATTTTAGGCGGCATCTTTACCCATATCGTGCTCTATGCCGGGCCGCTGGTGGCGCTGCTGCTGCTGGTGGATTTCAGTGTGGGCATTCTCAGTATCTACAGCCCGCAGCTGCAGGCGACCGTGCTGGCGATGCCCGCCAAATGTCTGCTGGGGATGCTGTTTTTTGTGCTTTATCTGCCGATTCTTAATTATGTGGCGGACGAGCGGCTGTTTGACCTGAAAGACCTGGTGCCGCAGCTGGCGGATATGTTTGGTAAAGGAGCGGGCTGATGGCGGAAAAAACCGAAGACGCCACGCCCCAAAAGCTCAAGGAGTCGCGAAAAAAAGGGCAGGTCGGCCAGACGCCCGATATTCCGCGCCTGCTGATTTGCGTGGGCGTGATGGAGACGATTTTCGCGCTGGTCGGCGGCGGAATGCAGCGGCTGGAAGCGATGATTATGCTGCCGCTCGCGCGCCTGAACGATCCTTTCGGCCACGCCATGCAGGAAGTCATAATGGATGGGCTGATGGTGCTGTGCTATTTCTGCGGCATTGTCTGCGCGCTGATTTTTCTGCTGCGCATTCTGGGCGGCTGGCTGCAGTTCGGCCCGCTGTTCGCCACCGAAGCGCTGGCGCCAAAGTTTGACGCCATTAATCCGGTCGGCCACCTGAAAAATATGTTCTCCGCCAAACAGCTAAGCACGCTGCTGACCAGCGTGCTGAAGGCGATCGCCATCGGCTTTGTCTTTTATCTGGCTATCGAACCCGATCTCGGCCCGCTGGCGAAGCTGGCTTACGGCGAAGATTTAAACGGCTTCTGGCAGGCGGTGCTGGCGCTGTTTATGAAAATCGTCCGTGAAACCCTGGCGCTGCTGCTGGTGCTGAGCGCGTTTGACTTCGGCCTGCAGAAATATTTCTTCCTTAAGCAGCAGCGCATGAGCCACGAGGATATTCGCAACGAATATAAGCAGAGCGAAGGCGATCCGCATATGAAAGGGCATCGTAAGTCGATGTCGCATCAGATACTTAATGAAGCGCCCAAACCCCGCAGGGAAGTGGCGGTGGAAGAGGCGGATATGGTGCTGGTCAACCCGACGCACTTTGCCGTCGGGCTTTACTACCGCGCTGGCGAAACGCCGCTGCCGCGCCTGCTGTTCAAGGCCGAGGGCTATGAGGCGCAGGATATTATTGAGGAAGCTAAAAACCGCCAGATGCCGGTGATCCGCTTTGTCTGGCTGACGCGCACGCTGTTCAGAACGGTGAATGAGGGCGACTATATTCCGCGTGAAACCCTGAAAGCCGTCGCCCAGGTCTACCGGCTGCTGAAAGAGCTGGAAGATCAGCAGCTGGAGGAGATAGTGGAAATTGAAGAGTAGCTTCTAACCGGCCTTGCTTTGTGGCGCAGGATCCGCCACTTTGTTGCCCGCATCGGCCACCGTAAGCAGCTCCGCTTTTGCTTTGCCGCGAGTTTTCTCCGCGGGGAGAGCCGATTTTTTCTGCGACTGGCCGATAAAGATGCCGCCTTTATCGATAATCAGCTCTTCGGTGAAGATGGTTCCTTCCACCAGACCTTCGCACTGCAGCGTAACGGTATCCGCATGCAGTTTCCCTACGGCCTGGCCATTGATGACGATATATTGCGCGGTGATATCGCCCTGCACCTTGCCGTCTTTCTCAATCCGCACCTGCTGCGCGGTGATATTGCCTGTTACGTCGCCTTCAACTATCACGCTGCCGCCGCTTTCCAGATTGCCGGTGAGTAGCGTGGCGCAGGCGACGATGCTGGTCTTATCGGCGCCCGTCGCGACGGCGCTTTTCGCCAGCGCACCCGATCGGACATCCGCTCCGGCGCGGAACGCTGGCAGAAACGGGGTAGCCGTTTTATCAGCCTCGGCGGGCTTTGGCTTACGATTAAAAATTCTCATTTTACGTTTTCTCATCATAATTTGATAAAAAATGAGCGCCGGTATGAAGACGGCTAAGAGCGAACCGCTCCCTTTCACTATGCCGGCGGAAGGAAATAGGCTGTGTAGCAGCCAGGACGCCCAGATAAACCAGACAATCCAGAGAAACCTGTATTCACGCATCGCGCTTCCTTATAGCGACGCTCTTCTGAAAAGAAGCCAGCGTGCTCTCCTGAGCTGAAATATCGTGACCAGAGGGCCAGGTAAATAAAAAGTATTGCAATGTTAACAAAAATAACAAACCCGCTATGCCGGGATTATTAACTCTGTCTGTAGTCGGCGGCTATAATAAACAGGAGTAAGTTTTTTCTCAAGCTGGTTTATTCTTTTTGCCTGCGCCGGACCAGCGTTATAGTGAGTTAGTTAAAAAGATAAATAAATTTTTTGGCATGTTGTTCTGATGGTTTATTTAATTAGTATATGATTTTATTGATATTTTTACCGGAGTGCTAGCCGCGTGCGCTGACAGGTTTTACGCGCGAATCTGTCAGGCTATGCGACGGCATAAAGGTTATTTCTTTGGCGGATAACAGCAGGCTTTAATACCGGTTAATAATGAATGGATGACCGGCTGCCTGGCGCATTTGCTTTTATGAGCTTCGGGTTTAAAAGATATCATCTTCTGGTAAAGGAAGCCTCTTCAATTAACGTAAGCAGTATAAAACTCCCTTTTTTAGTAAAGATTTTTGCCTGCGATTATTTTTTAAAGTCAGTAAAAGTTGCCTTACCGCCGGGCGCCGCTATTTCTACTCCGCATCCGCCAGCGAATAAAGCGTCGCTATCGCATCCTGCGGCACGTCCCGGGCATTTAGCAGGTAGAGCAGCAGCGGCGCGCCTTCGGCCGTCACGGAAAGATGGCAGCCGTCGTAGCGATCGGGAGAGAGAAAGCGACGGCTCAGCGCCTCGCGCAGCCGGAAAGCGGAGAACGCGCCGGGCAGCAGCTGGAGCATCGGCACGGGATGGGGAAGAAAACGCAGCTCATGTCCGGCGGCTTCCTGCCAGCTGCACGCTGCGCCGCGTTGCCAGGCGGCCAGAAAGGCCGCCATCGTCTCCGCGCGGATCACTGGTTAACCGAAGCCTGAGAATAGTCAAAAGGGCCGTTGCGCATATCCGGCTGCCACCAGATAGTGATCGCCCGGTCATCCGAAACCGGACGGCACGCTATGTCGTTACAGCCCGCAAATTTGGGCTTCGCGCAGGCGGTCAGCAGGGTCGCCAGCAGCAGAATAAAAAGCGGTTTTCTCATGTTGCTTCCTTATTGCGACAGCAAACGCGTGGTGGTGGCGCTGTCGGGAACCGCAGCCGACTGCAGCAGCGAGACGCGGCCTGGTCGGGCTGGCGCTTTGGTATCGTAAGCGACGTAAACCTCGGTCGATTCGCCCGGTTTTAATCGGGTATGCGGCCAGGCCGCCACCGCCAGCGTGCGATCGCCGCGGCAGAAGGATTCGTCAAAACGGGCCTCTTTGCTGCTGGTATTGGTGATCACCCCAATCGAAATCTGCATATCGCCATTGCCGTACCACTGCTGGCGGGCGCTGGCGCGGAAGGTCAGCGGCACCGAACAGAGCGAACCGAGCGGCAGCCCGCTCTGGCTGGGCTGCAGTCCGGCCGGCTGGCGGCTTTCGGCCAGATCCTGCATGGCGTTTTCGATGTTGCGTTTCATATCGCCGAACTGATGGCGACGGTTGATATCCCGCAGCGTGTCGTTAACCTGCGCGCTGTTTTGCGCGTCGACATAGCGTGACGGATCGACCTGGTCGCCAATCAGATGCGGCGTAATGATAAACAGCCGCTCGCGCTGGGAGGTCGTATGGTTGTTTGAGGTGAACAGCTTGCCCAGCAGCGGAATTTTGCCGAGGATCGGCACGCGCTGTTCATCGTCGCCGCTCTGTTTGGTATGGAAGCCGCCCATCACCAGCGAGCGTTTCTCCTGCACCAGCGCCTGGGTACTGATCACGCCGTTTTCCGTGCCCTGCGCGCTGCCGTCCTCGTTTTTATCCAGCTTGCCATCTTCCACATCCACTACCAGCTGGACGGCGGCCTTGCCCGGATTGTCGCCGATCGAGCGCGGCGTTACGCGCAGGCTGGTGCCCGCCGTCACTTCCCGGATATCCGCCACGCGTTCGCCAATGGCGGTGATAAAAGCGGTGTTGCTGAAGTCGATTACCGCAGGCTGATTCTCCAGCGTAAGCACCGAAGGATTAGCGATAATCGAGGCGGTGCCTTCGCCTTCCAGCGCCTGAATATCGGCGAAAAAGCGGTTGAAATCGGTGACGAAAAGCGTGCTCGCGCCGCTAAGCATCGACGCGCCAGCGGTGACGTTGCCGAACTGTCCCGACCAGTTGGTGGAGAGCCGTGCCAGCTCGTTGCGATCGATATCGACAATAACCGCGTCGATTTCAATCAGCTTTTGCGGCACGTCGATCATTTTGACCAGCTCCAGATACTCGGCGCGCAGCTTTTTATTATCGCGTACCAGCAGCGTATTGTTGCGTACGTCGGCGGAGACTTTGCCCTGCAGCGTTTTTGTTTCCTGCCGATCGTTGCTGCGGCCCAGCCGGGTGTTGCGGCCGATCATCTGCTCCATAATGCTGCGGCTTTCGCCCTGTAGCGCCTGGTAAGGGCTGTCGCTGCCGCCGCGCCCGTTCTGCGTCGTGGTTGTTCCATTGGCCGACCCGTTGCTGTTCTGTCCCAGCAGCTCGTTGAGCATGGTAGCCACGCCGGGCACCACCAGCGTTTGATCGCGGTATCGGATGGTGCGATCCGCCACGTCGGCGTATTTCAACGGAAAGGCCATCATCTGCTTGTCTTCGCTGGTTTCCGGCTCCGACTTTTTGCTGAACTCTGCGATCAGCTCGACATATTTCGGCGGCCCGGTGACCAGCACCACGCCGTCGTCCGGCAGCTCGCCCCAGCCGAAGCGCGGCTCCAGCAGGCCGACGCCCTGTAGCGCCTGTTTAATATCGGGCGCGGCGTCGGGACTGATCTTCAGGCGGCGCGAGGTCTGCTGCGACTGCGGGCTGACGTAAAGCGTGTTGTTGTAGACGAACCACTGGAAGCGATGCTCCAGCGCCAGCCGGTTCAAAAAGGCTTCCGCGTTGTCAGATCGCAAACGACCGGTGACAAAGGTGTCGGGCAGGCCGGTCACGTTGACGTCCACGCCGTGGCTGCCTGCAAAATCCTGCAGGATCACGCTGAGCGGCGTATTGTCGGCGGAGTAGGCGTAGGCGCCATCGCGCCACTCTTCCGGCGTATTAGCATAGCTGTGTGAGACAGAAAGCCCGATCGCCAGCGCAAGCAGCAGAGGACGAAAGGGTAAAAAAGCAGACGGCGTAGGCACGCTTCTCTCCTTGTTACAGGCTCGTTGGCCGCATTAACGTCAGCAGGATCGCCTGCCAGACTTCACACTGGTTGCAGAGGTTTTCCAGTAGCGCAACGGCGTCGTCGCACCGATCGCTTTCCAGTCGTACCAGCAGGCAAAGCGTTTCCCGCTGCGGGTTGAGACTGAGGGCGGCGGTCTGCGCGCCGAAATGCAGCAGCGCCGGGCCGGTCAGCCGCAGCGCCCGCTGCATCAGCGGCTCATCCACTGCTGCAGGCAGCTGCAGCTCGGCAAAGAAAAACCAGCCGCCGGGCAGGCGCTGCAGCCTGACGGGCATCTCGTCAATCCACAGCGACAGCTCGCCGCCGGGCCGATCGAGACAGGCTTCGATCAGGTCGGCGACATCAGTTGATGGCATCAATAATCGCCTTGCGGATGCCGTGTTTGTACTGGGTGTACTGCGAGCTGGCCCAGTTGGCGTTGGAGAGGTCGAGCATCTCGTTCTGAAAGGCGTACATATCGCTGACGTTAAACGGCTGGTCCTGACTCTCTTGCGCAAACTGGTACATATCTTTTTGCGCGTGCACCACCTGACTGGTCAGCCGGCGCTGGATCGCATCATCATTGCTCATGGTTTCACTCTCCGGTATGGGGTTGCCATTAAGTGGCTGAGATCGCGGGCCGGTTCCGGCAGAGCGAAAAAATTATTGCGGCTGAAAAAGCGGAGGCTAAGCGGGGAGCAGCGCCGCGCAAAGCTGAGGCCAGTTCAGGCTCAGCTCGCCGTTTTCGGTGGTTAGCCGCAGCGTGTCGTTATCCAGCGAGCTGTCGCCGACAAGTTGCCAGTCAAGCGGATGCTGCCGCAGCCAGCAAGCGACCTCTTCCAGCACGGCAGGCGCGCAGTTCAGCGTGGCGGCGGCCTGACGGCCCTGCGCCTGCTGTAGCTGATGCAGCATGGCAGTCAGCCGCGCTTCAGCGGGCAGTTCGGCCAGCAGCTGGCCCATTGCCTGTTTCAGCAGCGCTTCCGCACGCGGAATCAGGGCTTCGTGCCAGCGCTGCCGCTCCTGCTGCCAGTCAGCGAAAAACGCTTCCGCGTTGGCGATAAAGGCCTGCTGCGCTTCGGCAACGGCCGCCGCCGCGCTCTCCCGGGCGTCGGCCAGCAGCTGCTGTGCGGCTTCTTCGGCCTGAAGCAGCCGCGCCTGCGCCTGCTGCTCCGCCGTTTGCAGCAGGCTCAGCGCCTGCTGATGGTCAGCCAGCGCTTCCCTGGTCAGCAGCGGCCCGATGGTCTGCTGCGAATCGACCAGCACGCTCAGTTTTTTAGTTGCCCACATGCGGTTCGGCTCCTGTTTGCTGACACTGCCAGATCACGGCATCGTAAAGCGCCGCCAGCCGGGCGACGGGCAGGGAGAGCGCGGGATACTCCTCCAGCTGTTGCGCCCATTGATACGGAAAACGCAGGCGCAGACGCGGCCAGCTTTGCGGATGCAGCGTGCGCAGCAGCAGCAGGCCGCCGACGGGCCAGGGTTGAAAACAGGCGGCGTCCAGCCAGCTGTCGCAGCGCAGCGCCTTGCTCAGGCGACGGCACCAGATCAGGTCGCTGCCCGTCATCTCCGCAGGCGCGACCTGCGGCGCGCAGATGGCGGCGAGCAGGGCCAGCAGCCGCTGCCAGTCGTCGTCGCTAAAGGCCAGCAGCGTCAGCAGGCGCGCAGGCGGCTCCGGCGGCAGGGCAGGAGAGATGCCGAAGCTGGCCGCCACAGCCTGCGGCTGCTGCCAGCACAGTTTCTGCTGCTGCGCCAAAGGCAGGGCGAAAAAATCGGATGACCAGCTCGCGTCCGCCTGTTGCCACCAGCCCTGTTGCCACCAGTGCAGCCAGGCCGCGATCGCTTCATCCTTCTCGCTCATCGCTTATTTCCCGGCGGCGGCCGCAAGCGGCTTCTCTTTTTTTCTGCCGGGTCTGAACAGCAGCAAAGCGAAAGCGATCAGCAGCACGATGGCAAACAGCGCAAAAACCCATTTCACCGTGGAGTAGCCATCGGGCGAAAGCTGAAACGGCCCCATCTGTACCACCTCAATCTTGTCCTCGTAGGTTTGCGCCGGCACAAAGACGATAGCCAGATCCTTGTCGCTTTTTCCCGCCAGGCCAGGAATGCTGGTGGAAACCATCTGCCGGATGCGCGGTTCGATGCTGTCCGGGTCCAGGCTATTGTGATATTTGATAAATACCGAAGCGGAAGCGGGCTGTACCGGCTCGCCGGGCGCCAGCCTTTCCGGCAGCACGACGTGGACGCGCGCCACCACCACGCCGTCGATCTGCGCCAGCGTCGACTCCACTTCCTGCGACAGCGCGTAAATATAGCGGGCACGCTCCTCCATCGGGCTGGAGATTACGCCGCTTTTCTGGAATACCTCGCCAAGATTGGTGCGCGCCTTGCGCGGCAGGCCGGCGGAATCGAGGATTTTCACGCTGCGCTCGATATTTTCCGCGTCAACCGAGACTGAAATCCCCGCTTTTTCGATCAGCTTTTGCGCGGCGATCTGATGCTGATTCAGTTCGGCGATGATATCGTTGGCGTCGTTTTCCGCCAGGCCGCTGTAGAGCACGGTTTTATCGCCACAGCCGGCCAGAAAAAGCGCCAGCGAGCCTATCATTAGCCATTTCAGCAAAAGTTTCATAGCGGCTTACTGTAGGTTGGTCAGTTTATCAATGCTCTGAACGCCTTTAGCGACGATTTTCGCATTCATTAAATTTTCAATATAGTAATTAGATAAAGCGGCGTTGGCCTGGCTGAACTCTAATAAATTGGAGGAGCGCGACGCTTTTTGTAAATCCTGATAGGCTTCTTTTCGCTGACGTTCATTATTATTTAATGAACTGGCGATGCCGGAGAGAAAGTTTGTGACTTCGGCGGGTGCGGAAACTTTTTCCACCTGCGGCTCTTTAAGCTGGGCGGAAAAAAAATCGACGTCGCTTTGCTGCGGTTCTGCCGTACTTTTTATTTGCGGAAGCTGGGTTAAATCTGACGGGGAGGAGTTTATTTTCATAGGGATCTCGCGCAAGACAAAAAAAGCAACGCGGGCCGCTTTCGCCGCCCGCGCCGTCAGTACTAGTACTGGATTTTTACCTGAGCGGCGGCGGAACCAGCCTTGCTGGCGCTGTCCGCGATGCCGTTCATTTTGTTGTTCTGCGCATCAAGCTTGGCCTTATCCACCATATCCTGCTGCATCTGGCCCTGGACTTCCTGCATCTGTGACATGAAGCTGGCGCCGTCAGTCGCGCTTTCTACTTTTGTTGCCGCTGCAGCTGTGTTCGCAATACCGCTGGATACTGTAGACATAGTGTGACTCCCGATTAAATTAAAGTTTAAACATCAGCGTATTCGTTTGTTAAGTGGGTGCGGCGCAGCAAGAGTTCCAAAGGAAATAAATTATTTTATAAAAAATATCAGGCGACGATATTCAGTAATTTAATACGGTGATAAAGCGTGCGGCGCGGAATGCCTAATTCATGCACCACGTCGTCGATTTTATGGCCGTGACGATGCAAACACTCTTTAATCAGGCTGCGCTCAATACGGCGCAGGCGATCTTTTAACAGCGTCGCTTCGCCTTCGCCCGGCGTAATATTGCAGAGCGGCGGCAGATGCAGCACGTGTCTTTCCGCCGCCGCCTTCAGCTCGCGGATATTGCCGGGCCAGCTATGCAGCAACAGCGCTTCATCCAACGCCAGCGATCGCGGCGGAATCGGCTGCTGTAGCCGCATCGCCGCTTCCTGAGTAAAGCGGCGAAATAGCGGAATAATCAGTTCCGCATGGGAGCGCACCGTCGGCGTCTCCAGCTTGATGGTCGAGAGACGGAAATAGAGGTCGCGACGGAAGCGGCCCGCTTCAACCAGCTCCGCCAGCGGCGTTTGCGAAGCGGCGATCACCCGCAGATCCAGCGGTACCGGCTGCGTGGAGCCGAGCCGGTGAATGGCGCGAGTCTCCAGCACGCGCAGCAGCTTGGCCTGCAGGATCAGCGGCATACTGTCGATTTCGTCCAGAAAAAGAATGCCCTTGTCGGAGGCTTCGATATAGCCGGCGCGGGAGTGGCTGGCGCCGGTATAGGCGCCGGCCATCACGCCGAACAGTTCGCTTTCCGCCAGATTTTCCGGGATGGCCGCGCAGTTCACCGAAATCAGCGGGCCTTTAGCGCCGGAAAGCTGGTAGATGCGGCGGGTCAGCGTATCTTTACCGGTGCCGGTTTCGCCTTCCAGCAGCAGATCGACTTTCAGTGGCGCAAGGTTATCAACCATCGGATGCAGGCTGGCGTGAATGTCGGTTTTGACTCGCTCAGCAGCCGTACCCGGCTCGGTAAGGAAAGCCGTGACTTTATCGCGACGGATACTGCCTGACTCTTTCTCACTACCCGTGACCATATTTTCTCCTGTCTTCCCTCGGACTATGCGGTTACCCGTTGCGAAATAAGCAGAAACAACAGGAAACCAGAAGCGGGCTGCTCGGGGATTTCATTTACTATTTATCAGCGCGGCATGGCGAGACTATCAGTTTCCTCTGAAGTTCTTGTGGGGATCTCCGGGTAGCAACGTAAGGAAATCCCTACAAAAATTTCTGAGCGTGGCGCTAAGTCAATGTAAACGAGCGCATTATCGTGATTACAAAACGTTAAGAATATGTAATTTAGTTTTCCGTAATTAAGACTTTGTCAGTGTCGTATGGAACGGTTAGGGCGCCGCCGCCACCCAAAACCGAGACGAAGCCTGACCCGCAGGCTGGCTCATTTCACTTAACAGAGGAAGCGATATGAAAATAGGCGGCGGTTTAAACGGCGCGTCCGGCGGCGGCAAAACGGGCGAGATGGATCTGACCACAAATCTGGTCGGCAAGGGTAAACAGAATGGCCCGGAGGCGGGCAATTTGGGCAACGTGCTGAGTTTTGGCACGTCGGCGCTAAACGGCAGCGGCGGCCAGGGCGTACAGTTCGGCGACAGCAAGGCGCTGGCTCAGACCGGCGAAAGCGGGAAAAGCCAGTCGGGCAGTAGCGAAAACACTATTACCCAGCTGCTGAATGCCATTCTGGAACTGCTGAAAGGCAGCGAAGCGAACAATGAGAAAAATGGCTCAGGTTCCGGCACGGGCAACGGATCTTCCGGCACTCAGGACGCCTCCGGCAGCGGCGACATCATGACTCAGCTGATGGAGATGATTAAGAAGATGCTGGGTCAGTCCTCTGAAGGATCGAACGCCTCCGGCCAGAACGGGTCGCCGTCCTCTTCCCAGAGCGGGAATTCCCAGAGCGGTAACGGATCCGATCAAACTCAGGACAGCAGCGGACTGGCGGCTAAGCTGGGCGGCGCGTTGCAGATGCTGGGGCTGGGCGCAATCCTTTCCGCACTCTCCGGCGGCGCTGGCGCACAGGGCGGCGGCGAAAGCAAATAGCCTTTGCGGCAAGCCTGAAGCGTTCAAAGCCCGTGACAGAGCAGGCGTCACGGGCGGCTCAATCCGCCACGGATGGCGCCCGCTTAGCAACCTTAAGGGCGATCCTCGATCGCCCTTTTTCAGTCAGGCCGGCAGTGTTCCTTTACCGGTGGCGATGGTATTAGCGAAATCCATGACCTTATCCACATAGGTGGCATCGCCCGTTCCCGTTTTCGAGATATCGCTTAAATCGCTGGTGTTGACGTTATTCGGCCCTGAGTTATAGGCGCGCAGCGCCGCGCCCATGCTGCCGTCAAAGGCGTTGAGCTGCTCTTTCATATAGAGCGCGCCAGCCATGATGTTGTCGTGCGCATTGTTCAGGCTGGCGTTGGCGCCCAGCAGATCGGGATTTTTACTCTGCAGATCGGCGAAAGTATTGCTGTTGACCTGCATCAGTCCCGCGTCCTGCAGCCCGTTACCGCCGTTGACCGTCGCCGCGCCCAGGTTGCCGCGCGACTCCTGCCAGATCTGCGCGGCCAGCACGTTAGCCGGCACGCCGGTAGCCTGCGCGGCGTCCTGAATATCGGCTTCATAAGGCTTGAGTGAGTCCGGCAGATGAAGATCGCTGCTGCCGACGGAGAGCGCCGCGCCGGTGCTTTGCGTTTGCTCCGCGGACAGCACGGCAAGAGTGGGCGAAGTCGTTTGCGCCGCGCCGTTTTGCGCTGTTGGACTGGCGCTGTTGAAGTCGATCGGCGTATTGCCGCTGCCTGAGCCGTTGCTGCTGTTTTCAGCCTGCTTGCCCTGAATGATTTGCAGTATGGTCGGCAGCACGGCCTTAAGGATTTCCCCTATCAGCTGCGACAGCTCGTTGTTTTGCGGCTGACTCTCATCGCTGTTCAGCAGGCTTGCCAGCGAAGTGCCCTGGCCGCTGGATTGGCCGAAATTAATCGCAGCGCCGGATTTCTCGTTAAGCGGGCCGGGCAGGTTATCCCCTGGCCGCAGCAGATCGCTGTTGAGCTCGGAGGAAAGAGGCGAAAAAGAAGTACCGGAAGAAACGGAAAGCATAGTTTTTCCTTTGGCGCAGAGGTAAGTGGTGAAGATGAGTGGCTTGCTGCGCAGGCGGGTTCCGCTCTGAAAGGAACTTCTGTGCCAGCCGCGCCACTCACAGCCACCCGTTCTGTCTGATGGAAAAATTATGCCTTTTAATCTCTTTGGCGCGCCTGCCAGCGCCAGCCGCCACTCGCGACAGTCTGACCCGAAAGTTATGCTGCCAGGCAAGCCTGGCCTGGAAGGAACGCATCAGGGGCGCGTTATTACCGTTACGGAAAGCCAGCAGCAGATTTTGAAAAAAGCGAACCGCTCGATTGAAGATACCTGGAAGGCGCTGGATAAAGGTTCCGCCAATCAACTCCACGATATTATTCATACGCGCGGCGGCGTGATAAAGCGCACGTCCGCCTGCCGGGCAGAAAGCACCACGGCGGAAAGTCGCCCCTGGCGCGCCGCACGCTTTCGCGCCGGCAACTGTGGCGAAATGGCGGCGGTGAACGGCCTGCTGCTGGCCTCTTCCGGCATTAGCGAGCCGGTGTCGGTGTGTAGCGCGCTGGATGGCGATCACGCTTTTGTTATGGTGGGCGACAAACGTATCAACGGCGAGCGTATTTACTCCGATGCCTGGCCGCTCTATGGCCGCGCCGACAAAGAACAGAATTATGAGCTGTCTAAACGCTACCGCATTGTCAAAGAGTATGCGCCTCAGGCCGCCAATCCTGACGTTCGGGAACAGTTGCTGCACGGCGACAAGGCCAGCCGCGAGGAAGTCAACTTGCTCTATCAGCGGGAAATGCGGCGTCAGGGCGAGCCGATCGACAGCAGGGATCTCAATTCGCTGAAGCATATCGCGCGTCGACACGGCGGCGGGCTCTATCAGCAGTATCAGGCGTCGAGAAACATCAACGTTTACTACCAGACTGAAAGCGGCGGCAGCGATACGCAACTCAAGCCGGAGATGAAGCGCTCGGTCTATGAATCCCGCAGGCGACGACAGGATGACGCGACCCGCGAAGAGGTTGCAGAACTGATGCGCAATGTTAATCGCGGCGTGTGATAACAGGATCCGGAGGAAAAAATGGCAGCCACAAAACGGTTGAAAACGCTGCTCGGGCCGCTGCTGCGGCAGCTGCGTATTGACGGCTCGCAGCTGGAGGAGAGCGAAAGCTATGTGATGGAGGCGCAGGGCATCACGCTACAGTGGGAGGAAAGCCCGCGCGACTATCTGACGCTAAGCTGCCTGCTGCCGATGCGCGAAAGCGACTTCAGCGATCCCGCCACGCTAAACGTGCTGCTGCAGTGTAATGCTCTGGGACTGGCCCATCCGCCCGTACTGACTGCGACGCTGCCGGAGCAGCGACAGGTGCTGTTGTGGAGCAGGGAAGCTTTCGTGCTGCTTGAGCCGCACCAGCTATTGACGCTGTTTGAACGCTTTACGCAACAGGCGGAAAAGGTGCAGCGTTTTTTACAGCTGCCGGCGGTGGAAAAAGAGTAGGGCGTTTACGGCAAAAATGAAAAGGGCCGCAGAAGCCGGCCCGTGACGATCAGTGCGGCTGTTCAAAGCCGGCTTTTACCATCTCTTCCCGGAAAGCGTTGGTAATAGCGCGATTACCGCCGGTGACAGGATAGACGACGTTATTAATGACGTCGTCAAGGTAGTGCTCGTCAAATTCCTGAAGCGTAAGCGGCGAGCCGCCTTCGTCGTTGATGGCGATAGAGCCATGAATATGGTCGCCAGCGTGCTGCGCCTTCAGGCTGTAGCGGCCCATACTGCTGTTTAACGTGCTCATAAGATCTCCTCATAACCGTCAGGGACAGGCATAACAGACAGGTTTATTGAGTCTGGTCAGCTTTGCCTGACCTGTCTAAGAATCCTCTGTAAAGAAATCACAGAGCGTGATCGCGATCGCGAAAAAAAACCAGGCGCGAATGTTGTTTTAATCTTTTGATTTTAATAGTTTTTTTATAGTTTCAGGAAAAAGTGTAGCGGTTGCAGCAGGTTAGAAGGCTTCGTTGAGCGTCGTGACGGGATCTTCCCTGTTCTGGCCGCCATATGACGAAAAAATGGTGCGAACCCCAGGGCGAAACGCTGGCCGCGATACGACGGCGTAGGCGCGTCAGGACGTGAGAAAAACCGCTGAAAAAGCGCAGAGTAAAAATCTTCTTCTATACTCAAGTGACTACACGGTAGTGATTTTTTTTATCTGGCTGAGGAAAATGGAATGAAGATTATTCTCTGGATTATTGCGATTATTTTTATTGTCGGCCTGCTGACGTTAACCGGCGTTTTCAAGATCCTTTTCTAATGGATCACAGGGTGACAATACGCGCGTATTGTCACCTTTTGCCGGAAGGTTTAGCCATGCCCGAAATCGTTTTGAGTTTTTCACTGTTTTCAGACAACGAATGGAAAAGATCGACTTCTTCTTCCGTCGTGGTCGGCATGAGACGCGGAAACAGGCAATCTTTTAACGTGATAGGTTTCCGGCAATGCGCGCATATCGCACCATGATGCTGACCAAAGCGATCGCCGCGAAAAGTAAATATGATTTCTGCGTGTCCGCATCTTCCGCACCGAATTCTCACGCCGGCTCCTTAAAGTTGCTGATTTAACCAGGATTAATCTTACCAAAAAAAGCCGCTGGAACGATAAATAATCTTTATCAGTTTCGCGAGATGATATTAACCTATAACAACATGATTAAAAAGGGGTAACTTTCCTTACTGCAGTTATTTACACTGCTGTGACGATTAATGTTATTTCTTTAGACACTTTTATTTTACTTTTTGGCTAAATAAGCATTCATTAGGCAGAATTAATGATCTGGATCAACATTAGTTCCGGTTAATTATGTTTGAAAACAGCCAGGCAGCGATCGGGCAGCGCTGCGCTTTCTTTAAGCAGACCCGCTTAAAACTTTCCCTGACGGCTAAATCAACGCGATTTCTTAAAAAAATGTACAGAGATGAAAATTTGTTCATCGTGCATTCAGGAAGCGTTTAGCCAAAGTAATTACAATATCGCCCGGATTTACATTATGTCTAAGGCTGCCGCTTTTAATCAGCAACGTCAGGCATTTTTTAACAACACCATTTGCGACCGGTAGATCAACATGAAACATATTCGCCTTTCTCTTCTTTTACTGAGCCTGGCCGGCACTGGAGGAGCGACCGCGTCGGCTCAGGCGCAAACGCTGGGCGCCGCGCTCTCCGACGGCTGGCAGAATTTCAGCGGCAAAGTCACCACGACATGGAACGAACCGCAGCATTACGATCTCTATGTTCCGGCAATTACCTGGCACAACCGGGCAACCTACGACCGGGCGCATATCGATAAGTATAATGAACGTCCCTGGGGCGCAGGCGGCGGTATCTCCCGCTACGACGAAAAGGGCAACTGGAACGGACTCTACCTGATGGCTTTTAAAGACTCCTTTAACAAATGGGAGCCCTTTGGCGGTTACGGCTGGGAAAAAATCTGGCGTCCGCTTGATGATAAAGATTTTCGGCTGGGGCTGGGCTACACGGCGGGCGTAACGGCCAGGGATAACTGGAAATATATCCCGGTCCCGGCGGTGCTGCCTCTTGCATCAATAGGTTACAGTAAAGCGACCTTTCAGATGACTTATATTCCCGGCACGCACAACAACGGCAACGTCTATTTCGCCTGGTTCCGCTGGCAGTTTTAACGGCGGAAAAAGGCTAAAATTAAAATCTGTCGGTCAAAAAGGCGATATTTATCACTTTTTCGTGAAAGGTTACTGGACAAAAGGCTCAGCAATTGCTGTACTAACTGCCGACACAGTTTAGTGTCCATTTTTCATGTAAAGGTAATATAGATGTCTAAGATCAAAGGTAGCGTTAAGTGGTTTAATGAGTCCAAAGGATTCGGTTTCATTACTCCTGAAGATGGTAGCAAAGATGTGTTCGTACACTTCTCTGCCATCCAGAGCAACGGTTTCAAAACTCTGGCTGAAGGTCAGCGCGTAGAGTTCGAAATCACCAACGGTGCCAAAGGCCCATCTGCTGCTAACGTTGCCGCTATTTAAGTTATCAGACAGAATTCTAAAAACCCGCCGAATGGCGGGTTTTTTTTTGCCCTCACGCTGGCGATGGATGTCCGGGAGGCAGAAGCCGTTTCCTGTCGAAGCCTTACGCCGCGCCTTTAGCCGGGTTTGCGTTAAAGAGTGTGGCAAAACATTATAAAAGAAACACTAATCATTCTACCTTGCCCCTGCCCGGCGGTTCTGAGCGCCATTTCGCCTTATTCTGTAACACACGGCTGCCGAAGAGAAGTTGCTTATCCTGAAGGGCAGGCTATAAAAATGGTACGACGAAAAGAGTTAAAACCCGCAGCGGAACGCAAGCCGCAGGAGAGAGGATGAGAATTCGACTGGCGAATACGCACGACGCTTTTGCCCTGAGCGCCCTGTTAACCGAGCTGGGCTACGCTAACAATGAAGCTTTTATCGAACGCCGGCTGGCTCAGCTGATTGACGATCGGGCAGAGCAGCTGCTGATCGCCGAGCAGGGCAGCACCGTGCTGGGTTTTCTCTCGCTGCATTTTATTCCGCAGCTCGCGCTGGCGGGTGATTTCGCGCGCATCAGCTATTTTTGCATTGCGGAAGGCAAACGTAGCGAAGGCGCCGGTCACCAGCTGTTGAGCTATGCCGAGAAGCTGGCGAAGGCACACGGTTGCGATCGCATGGAAGTCCACTGCAACGAGCATCGTATCAAAGCCAACGCTTTTTACGCCCGCGAAGGCTATAGCGAATCTCCTCGCTATCTGATTAAAAATCTGCCCGGCTAGCCTGTTCGCGGTGACAGGCCAGCGCCAGCGCGTCGGCAATGCTCTCTACGTTTTCTGTCGTTATCATCGCCGTGCAGACCCGAATAAACTGCCTACCGCCGCTGCGGCAGCGTTCGCCGGGCAGTACCGCAATGCCTCTTGCCGCCAGGGTTATCATAGCGAACTGCTCCGACTGAACCGGGATGCAGAGGCTGAGGCCATCGCGATCCGGCAGGTCGATGCCCCTATTTGCCAGCGCCGCCAGCAACAGTCGTCGACGCTGTTGATAGACTTCCCGCGCATGGGCTATCTGCCGTTGCGTTTCTTCATCCTGCAGTAGCCAGGCAACCGCCTGCTGAAGAATACGGCTGGTCCAGCTGGCGCCGAAATGACGCCATGACTGAATGCGCCCAATCAGCTTTTGCGGCCCGGAAAGCACTGCCAGACGCAGATCCGGCCCGTAGGCTTTCGAGAAAGAGCGAACGTGCAGCGTGCGTTCAGGATAAATTCGCCCAAGCGTGTAAAGCGGCTGGGCGGAAAGCTCGCCGATGCCGTCATCTTCAATAATCAGCGCCGTGCTGTTCGCCAGCGCCGCCGCCAGCGCTTCGCTGCGCGCCAGGCTGACGGTATGGCCAGTGGCCGAATGGGTACGCGGCTGATAGATCAGCGCCGATGCGCCTTTCTTCAGCAGCATCGCCAGCGCGCCCGGCAGCGGGCCTTCGTCATCGCACGCCAGCGGCAGGATCTCCGCGCCGAGATTGTCCAGCATATCCAGCAGGCGAGTGGCGGTGGGATCTTCAATGATGATCTTATCGCCAGGCCGAAACAGCGTCTGAATCAGGCCGTTCATGGCGTCAAAGCCGCCGTCGGTCGCCAGCCATGCCTCAGCTTTGTAAGGCCATCGCGGCGTTATCGCCGCCAGCAAGGCGGGTACGATGGCTTCGCGCCGATAGCTGTTGAGCGTCGGGCAGACCAGGCCCATCTGCATCGCCGTTTTCAGGTCGGGCAGCAGAGCGGGATCGGGAGCGGCCAGCGCCAGATCGGCACGAATTGCGCTGCCGTAATTGCCTATTTGTTCAAAGCGCACCGGGCGCGGCGTCAGGCTATCGCCGCAGACCCAAATGCCGCTGCGGCCTTTGCCCACCACCACTTTTTGCTGTTTTAGCTGGCGCCAGGCGGCGGAAATCGTCGCCGGACTCACCCCCAGTTTTTCCGCTAAATCCCGTACCGGCGGCAGCTGCGTGCCCAACGGGATCTCCCCTGAATGGATAAGCGCCGCCGTTTCGACAGCGATGCCTTTAACCGAAACGTCGGTTAAGCGCGAAGCGAGCCATGACAGATCCAGAGCCATAAGAAATCTCTTTGTTCAGTAACAAATAAATTATTGTACAGCTAATATTATCGACTTAGTATCAAAAACAGGCAGATTTTCCGCGCGCCAGGCGATGGCCGCTTTTGATAATAAGAGAGAAAGCATGGTAACGATCAGACTGGCGGTACGCGACTGGGACTATTTTACGCCGCTCGCGCTTGGCGATATTCGTCCTGAAGGCTTTGCGCTGGAAGTCCATCGCGTCGGCACGCTGGTAAACGACCTGGCGAACAGCGAAACGTACGACGCGGCGGAGATCTCCTTCAGCCGCTATGCTCAGCTCAGGGCCAGAGGCGACAGCTCGCTGTGGGCGCTGCCGCACTTTTTAATGCGCGGCTTTCGACAGCGCTGCATCATCACGACGGAAAACAGCTCGCTGATTTCGCTCGATCAGCTGAAAGGCAAGAGGATCGGCGTAACCGGCTGGCAGGATTCCGGTAACAGCTGGACCCGCGCGCTGCTACGCGAAGCCGGTGTGGAGATCGAGGACGTTTACTGGTACGCCGGACGGCTCACCGCAGACCATCCGATAGTGGACAGACTGGGCAGTTTCGGACGTCCGGGCCATATCGAAGCCGCGCCGGGCGAGCATCCCCTGATCGATCTGCTGAAGGTCGGCGAGCTGGATGCGATCTTTACGCCTTTTATGCCGCAGGGCTTTTTTAACGGCTCCGGGCTGCGTCAGCTGCAGCGCGACTTCCGCGAGGCGGAGCTGGCCTGGTTCAACCGGGTCGGTTATATCCCCGGTCATCATATTCTGGCTTTTAAGCCTGACATCGCCCGGCGCTATCCCGATGTTGCCGCTGAGTTAAGTGAGCTTATCGACCGGTCGGCACGGCTGTGGCACGAAAAACGTGAGAAATACGCCGACACCACGCCCTGGCTGCTCGACGATATCAGGCGCACCGCGCAGGATCTGCCCGCCGACTGGAATCGCAATGGTCTGGAGGCGAACCGTAAAATGATCGGGGATTTCGCCAGCGAACTTTTCGCTCAGGGAATTATCGCGCAACGCCTGACGCCGGAAGCGCTGTTTCCAACCCTTAACTACGGAGAGGCATAATGAAAGTCGCTTCAGGACAGTTTGCGGTCAGCCGCGAATGGCAGGAAAACGCAGCAATCTGCACGGATTTAATGGCGCAGGCGCTGGCTGGCGGCGCAGATCTGCTGGTGTTGCCGGAAGGCGTGCTGGCGCGTGATATCGCCGATCCGGATCTGGTGTTGAAAGCCGCCCAGCCGCTGGACGGCCCGTTTCTGACGGAGATCTATGCGGCAAGCCGCGGCAATAGCCTGACCACCATGATGACGGTGCACGTGCCGACCGACGACGGCAAAGCGTTAAACGTGCTGCTGGCCATCTGCAACGGCGAAATTATCGCGCGCTACGACAAGCTGCATCTTTACGATGCTTTTGCCATGCAGGAGTCCCGCAACGTCACGGCGGGCAACGAAGTGCCGCCGCTGGTGGAGGTCGCCGGAATGAAAGTAGGGCTGATGACCTGTTACGACGTGCGTTTTCCCGAGCAGGCTCGTCGCCTGGCGCTGGACGGCGCGGAGGTGCTGGTGCTGCCGGCAGCCTGGGTTAAAGGCCCGCTGAAGGAGATGCACTGGGAGGTGCTGGTGACGGCGCGCGCGCTGGAAAACACCTGCTACATGGTTGCGGTTGGTGAGTGCGGGCCGCGCAATATCGGCTGTAGCCTGACGGTAGATCCGCTGGGCGTGGCGATCGCCAGAGCTGCGGAAGCGCCGATGCTGCTTTTCGCCGAGCTGGAACCGGCCCGCGTCGCCCATGCGCGCAGCGTGCTGCCGGTGCTGGAAAACCGTCGTTTTTCCCGTCCTGAACTCAATTAGCGGAGAAGATAATGAAAACAGCTACCGCTCTTGTGCTGGCCGTAAGTTTAGCCACGGGTCTGGCTCAGGCCGCCGACGCCATTCCTGTTGTTAAAATGGACCAGGCGCTGCACGACCGACTGCCTGCGTCGATTAAGCAGGCCGGCAAGATGATTTCCGTCAATAACGGCTCTTTTCCTCCCTACGAAATTGTCGAAGGGCCAACGTCAATGAGCGGCGCATCCGCCGATCTGACCGAGGCGCTGGCTCAGCTGCTGGGCGTTAAAATAGAACACGCTACGGTCAGCGGCCTTTCGGGCGTGCTGGCGGGGATTAAATCAGGACGCTATCAGCTGGCGATTGGGCCGGTAGGCGACTATCCCGACCGCCAACAGCAAAACGATTTTATCGATTATGTGCAGGAGTTTGTGGTCTTCGCCGTACAAAAAGGCAATCCGGCGAAAATCAACGGCCTGCAGGATACCTGCGGCAAGCGCATCGCGGTGATGGCGGCAGGCTCGGCCGAGCAGGTAATCCGCAAGCAGTCGCAGGCCTGTACGGAAGCGGGCAAACCGGGCGTGACGGTGCAATCCTTTACCGATCAGCCTTCCTCTATCCTTGCCGTACGTTCGAAACGGTCGGACGCCTTTTTCTCCTCCCAGGCGCCACTGGTTTATTTTGTCGGACAGGCGCACGGCCAGCTGGAGCTGACCGGCCAGGGGAGCAAAAACGGCTTCGGCGATATTTTTCAGGGCACCGTGGTGCCGAAAAATTCTGAACTCGGCAAAGTGGTGCTGGACGGCTACAAAATGCTGTTTGCCAACGGCACCTACGCGGCGATTATGAAAAAGTGGCAGCTGACGGGCAATATGATTAAGGCGCCCGGCATCAATCTGGCGCAGGGGACGGCAAAATGAGATCTACCGATACGCCTGCACGCATCAGGGAAAGCGAGCAACGCAATGTCGCGTTTGCCCGCGCTAAGCCTCGCTATGGACGGCTGATCGCCTGGATTGCCGTGCTGTGCGTAGCGGCTAACGCTGGCTGGCTGGTGGCGACCAACCCGAATTTTGAATGGAGCGTGGTAGGACAATGGTTTACCGAAGCCTCGGTGCTGAAAGGGCTACAGGTCACGCTGGGACTTACCGTGGTTTCAATGATCGCCGGCACGCTGCTGGGCCTGCTGCTGGCGGTGGCGCGGCTCTCCGATAACCGGCTGCTCAGTGGCCTGGCGGGATTGTATATCTGGTTTTTCCGCGGCACGCCGCTGCTGGTGCAGCTGATCTTCTGGTATAACATGTCAACGCTGTTTCCCGCCATTACGCTGGGCCTGCCTTTTAACGGGCCGGTATTCGCCAGCTGGAACACCAACGATCTCATCACGCCGCTGACCGCCGCGATTGCGGGCCTGGCGCTGAACGAAGCCGCCTATATGGCCGAGATTATCCGCGCCGGGCTACAGTCGGTAGACAATGGTCAGGTCGAGACAACGCAGGCTTTCGGGATGAGCCGCGCCCGCGCGCTGCGCCGTATTATTATTCCCCAGGCGATGCGATCGATTATTCCGCCGACGGGCAACCAGCTGATCAGCATGATTAAGGCAACCTCGCTGGTCAGCGTGATCGCCATGGGCGATCTGCTCTATTCGGTACAGTCGATCTACAACCGCACGTTTGAAGTGATCCCCATGCTGATGGTGGCGGTGATCTGGTATCTGTTGATTACCTCCGTGCTCAACGTCGGCCAGTCGGCCATCGAGCGTTATTACTCCCGCGGCGTACGGCGTAGCGTTTCCGTAGCGAAACGGCCTGCGGCAATAGCGCCTCGTCCTTTACTGCATAAGGAGGAACTGTGAATCAGCCGCTGGTGCGGGCGCGCAACGTGCAAAAAAGCTACGGCGACAACGAGGTGCTGAAAGGCATCGATCTGGATGTGATGCCGGGCGAAGTGGTGGTGATTCTGGGGCCATCCGGCTCGGGGAAATCCACTTTTCTACGCTGTATCAATCACCTGGAGGAGATGAACGCCGGTTCGATTATGCTGGGCGAAGAGCAGATCGGCTACGAGCTGAAAAAGGGGCGGCTACAGCGGCTTTCCGCACGCCGCATCGCTCGCCAACGCCAGCGCATCGGCATGGTGTTTCAGCAGTTCAACCTCTATCCACATATGACAGTGTTGCAGAATATTATTGAGGCGCCGATTGGCGTGCATAAGCAGTCGCGGCAGGAGGCGACGCGCTATGCTGGCGAACTGCTGGCAACGGTGGGATTAAGCGATAAGGCGGACGCATGGCCGCGTCATCTTTCCGGTGGTCAGCAGCAGCGCGTCGCCATTGCCAGAGCGCTCGCCATACGGCCCGAGCTGATGCTGTTTGACGAGCCTACTTCCGCGCTCGATCCTGAACTGGTCGGCGAAGTGTTGGCTACCATGCGCACGCTGGCGGAGCGTGGCCTGACGATGATCGTGGTGACGCATGAGATTGGCTTCGCCCGCGAGGCGGCGGATCGCGTGGTGTTTATGGATGGCGGCGTGGTGGTGGAGCAGGGGCCGCCGGAAGAGGTGCTGGTAAATCCCCGTCATCCGCGATTTCAGGCTTTCCTGAGCCGTTTTATCTGATATTATTCGTCGGCCCTTTGTGCAGTTCTTACTCTGTTACAGATGGCGGTTGTATTGACCGACGATCTGCGCGTTAATACACTTCATGGTTATTGACCCTTACCGGTCCGGTTAAAAAAGAAGGTGTGTATGGAAGGTATCACTATTGCCAAACTGCTGATCATTGGCGCTCTGATTGTATTACTTTTCGGAACCAACAAGTTACGCTCGCTTGGCGGCGATCTGGGTTCGGCGATCAAAGGCTTTAAAAAGGCGATGAGCGACGACGACACCTCCGCGAAGAAAGCGCCTGTCGCTGAAGAAAAAGCGGCTGAGCAGGTTGCTCATAAAGAGTAACGTGCCGCATAAAGCGATAAAAAAACGGATGACACTGTCATCCGTTTTTGTTTTCAGGCGCCGGCGTTATTTCACTTCCAGCCCTTTCGCCTGCATATCCGCATGGTAGGAAGAGCGCACGAACGGGCCGCAGGCCGCATGGGTGAAGCCCATCGCCATCGCCGCCTCTTTCATCTCGTCGAATTCGGCCGGACTGACGTAGCGCTGTACCGGCAGATGGTGACGGCTTGGCTGTAAATATTGTCCCAGCGTCAGCATGGTGACGCCGTGGCGGCGCAGATCGCGCATCACTTCCACAATCTCTTCGTTGGTTTCGCCCAGGCCAACCATCAGTCCCGATTTGGTAGGGATCTCAGGATGCGCCTCTTTAAATCGCTCCAGCAGCTTCAGCGACCACTCATAGTTGGCGCCCGGACGCACCTGACGATAGACGCGCGGCACGTTTTCCAGGTTGTGGTTAAACACGTCCGGCGGCGTGGCGTTAAGGATATCCAGCGCGCGATCCATACGGCCGCGGAAATCCGGCACCAGGGTTTCAATTTTAATGTTTGGACTTTTCGCACGGATAGCGCTGATACAGTCGGCAAAGTGCTGAGCGCCGCCGTCGCGCAGGTCGTCGCGGTCAACAGAGGTGATCACCACGTAGCGCAGGCCCATATCGGCAATAGTTTGCGCCAGCTTTTCCGGTTCGTTAACATCCGGCTGCACGGGACGGCCGTGCGCCACGTCGCAGAAAGGGCAGCGACGGGTGCAGATAGCGCCCAGGATCATAAACGTGGCGGTGCCGTGGTTAAAACATTCGGCAAGGTTAGGGCAGGAAGCCTCTTCACAGACGGAGTGCAGACCGTTTTTACGCATGGCGGCCTTGATGCCCTGAATGCGGCTGGAGTCGGCAGGGAGTTTGATCTTCATCCACTCCGGCTTACGTAGAATCTCTGTGCGTTCGGTGACCACGGTTTTCACCGGGATCAGCGCCATCTTATCCGCGTCGCGGTATTTGACGCCGCGTTCCATCTGAATAGGTTTACTCATAATCTTGCTGTTTCCAGGTTGGCATGCGCTAGTCAGCCGCGTGACATTCAAATTTTTTTGAGAAAAGCGCAAAAATTATATCATCTTGCGGCGCCGGTTTCAGCCGGGTCGGATGAGAAAATGTGACGAAATTGTAAAGTTAAAGCGGCCGTCACCGATCCAGCCATTTAACATCCGTCACCGCCAGCTCGCGCGCGAAGTGCTTCACCAGCAGCGGCTGTACATCCGCCAGCGTCACGCCTTCTTTAAAAGCGGCGAGCTGCGTCATTTCCAGCCCGGCGTAGCCGCAGGGATTAATGCGCATAAAAGGTGAAAGATCCATCGCCACGTTCAGCGCCAGCCCGTGAAAAGAGCAGCCGTTGCGAATACGCAGGCCCAGCGAACAGATCTTTTTGCCGTCGACGTACACGCCCGGCGCATCCGCTCTGGCGGCGGCCACGACACCGTAATCCGCCAGCGTGGCGATAACCGTTTGCTCAATAGCGGTAACCAGCTCCCGCACGCCGGTTTTGCGGCGCCGCAGATTGACCAGCACATACATAACCTGCTGACCTGGCCCGTGATAGGTGATCTGTCCGCCACGATCGCTCTGCATCACCGGAATGTCGCCCGGCGTCAGCAGATGTTCGGCTTTGCCCGCCTGGCCCTGAGTGAAAACCGGCGGATGCTCCACCAGCCAGAGCTCATCCGGCGTTTCCTGAGTGCGTTGATTGGTGAAGTCGTGCATTGCCTGGGAAACGGGTGCCCAAGGCTGCAGGCCGAGCTGACGAACGAATAGGGTATCCTGATGCATGGAGAGTCCGGTCAGGGAAGAAAGAAGGGAGTATAACGCCGAACGAGGGCTGCGGTCAGCCCCCGAACGGTCACGGCTACAGCACCATCCGCACGATCTCTATCTTGCCCAGCTCTTCATACAGCGTTTCCACCTGTTCGATGTGGGTCGCTGTGATGGTGATAGAGACGGAATGGTAGTTGCCTTTGCTGCTTGGTTTAACATCCGGAGAGTAGTCGCCGGGCGCGTGACGCTGCACGACTTCGACTACTTGATCAACCAGCTCCGGCTGCGCCAGACCCATCACTTTATAGGTGAAAGGGGTTGGAAACTCGAGCAGTTCTTTAAGATTGGTTTTCATAGGGGCTCCGGTAATGCCAAAACAAAGACTCCCGCGTCAGCGGGAGCCTGGATATAAATTTAATATGGGGTGCATTCAGACTGAAATCAAGCGTCCGCGTGCGGCTTAGCCGAACCAGTGATGGAACATCAGCTTGATGTAATCGACGATACGGCCGAAGAAGCCGCCTTCCGGCACTTCATTCAGCACCACCAGCGGATGCTGCTCAATGGTTTTGCCGTCGAGCTGGAAGTTGATAGTGCCCACGACCTGGTTTTTCGCCAGCGGCGCATGCAGCTCGGTATTGCTCAGCGTGTAGCTGGCTTTCAGATCTTTCATGCGGCCGCGTGGGATAGTCAGATAGACATCTTTCTGCACGCCCAGCTGTACGCGGTCGCTGTTGCCGAACCAGACCGGCTCGGAAGCGAACTCTTTGCCCGCCTTCAGCGGCGCCACGGTTTCAAAGAAACGGAAGCCCCAGGTCAGCAGTTTTTTGCTTTCGGTTTCGCGACCTTTATAGGTATGGCCGCCCATGACTGCGGAGATCAGTCGCATCTGGCCTTCCGTAGCGGAAGCCACCAGGTTATAGCCTGCGGATTCCGTATGGCCGGTCTTGATGCCGTCAACGTGCAGGCTGGTATCCCACAGCAGGCCGTTGCGGTTGGTCTGGCGAATATTGTTAAAGGTGAACTCTTTCTCTTTATAGACGGCGTATTCGTCCGGCACGTCGCGGATCAGCGCCTGGCCAATCAGCGCCATATCGCGGGCCGAGCTGTACTGGCCTTCGGCGTCCAGGCCGTGCACGGTCTGGAAGTGGGTGTTCTGCAGGCCCAGCGCCTTAACATAGTTGTTCATCAGGCCGACGAAAGCGTCCTGGCTGCCCGCTACGTAGTCCGCCATCGCCACGCAGGCGTCATTGCCGGACTGCAGTACGATGCCGCGCGTCAGCTGGGAAACCGGTACGCGGTCGCCCGGCTTCAGGAACATCAGCGAGGAACCTTTAAATACCGGGTTGCCGGTCGCCCAGGCGTCCTTACCTACGGTCACCACGTCTTCCTGATGAATTTTGCCCGCTTTCACCGCCTGGCCGATAACGTAGCTGGTCATCATTTTGGTCAGGCTGGCCGGATCGCGGCGCGCGTCGGCATTTTTCTCTGCCAGCACTTTACCGGAGTTGTAATCGATCAGCACATAGGCTTCTGCGTCGATATCCGGTACGCCTGGGATCATGGTTTTGATATTCACGTCTTCAGCGTGGGCGAAGGCGGTGAGGCTGAGGGCGATCAGCGAACCCGCCGTCAGGCGTTTGAACAGTTGGGAAGAGGTCAGAGTATTCATGTTGGGGACAACAACATCCATGGCTAAGTTAAAAAAGTGACTCACTATAGCAAATGCGTTTCCGGGCGGCATCCGTCTTTACCTGCGTTATCAGCGTAACGCGGGCAAAGACGGGAAGCCGTCACCTGCCGCCTGCTGCCGTGGTCACGAAAGAGTTGAGACTGGCTTCGCTGGCAAGCCGCTGCTGCAGCGCCGTCGCCTGCTGGCGTGAGGTGAAATTGCCCAGCTGCACGCGATAAACGTTACCGCTCATCGTCACCTTGCCCGGCACGCCGAACTGCTTGCCTAACGAAGAGGCCAGCTGATGGGCGCGAGCCGCATCGCTTAACGCGCCTGCCTGCACGACATAGGAAGCGCTTGCGACTGGCTCGGCAGCAGGCGATGAGACGGGCGCAGGCTGAACTGGAACGGGCGCGGCTACGACCGGCGCGGGTTCAGGCTCGCTGCCTTCCAGCACGCCGTTGGCTAACGGCTGCGGCGCGCCTAAAAATCCGCTGCTGCGCACCGGCGCGCCCAGGCTGTCATCGCTGCTCAGCGTGCTGTTGTCTACAGGACGCACATCGGGCTGCGCGGCGACGGCAGGCTGGGACATCTCACCGGAAGAGGCATCCTGCGACGCGGCCGCGCCGCCCATCACTACCATGCCGCCGCCGATATCAGGACGCGGCGGCAGCGCGTAGCTCTGTTTGGCGACGGTAGTGCCGACAGTGCCCGGGCCGGAAAGCGACCCGTCCGGCGCGACCTGGATATAGTCAATTTTTACGCGGGTATTGTTGGAGATATTCAGGCGGTCGCCTGCCGCTTTTGATAAGTCGATAATCCGGCCTGGCTTGTAGGGGCCGCGATCGTTGACGCGCACCACTATCTGCCTGCCGTTCGCCAGGTTAGTGACGCGCACGTAGGCGGGCAACGGCAGAGTAGGGTGCGCCGCCGTCAGCGCCTGCGGATCGTACTGTTCGCCGATAGCGGTGCGGCTGCCGTCGGCGCTTTCGCTGTACCAACTCGCCAGCCCGGTTTCGCTGAAGTTCGACGGATCTTTAACGATGCGGTAGTTCTGACCGTTAACGCGATAGTCCTGGTTGGCATTGGGGCTCAGCGGCTCATAGCGCGGCTCGACGCCGCCAATCTCCACAACAGGGCCGTTATAAGTTTGCTGCTGTTGGGTAACAGGTGCCTGCTGTTGTTCGCTGACACAGCCTGCCAGCAGCGCCGCAGCCAGACTAATACAGAGCCAATCCTTACGCATATAAGCCTCTTAAACGCTTTTCGACAACAGTTTACGGTGGGTATGAATCGACATAATAATGCCGAAGCCGGCCATCAGTACGATCAGGGCGGAGCCGCCATAGCTTACCAGCGGCAGCGGTACGCCGACCACGGGTAATATACCGCTGACCATGCCGATATTCACAAAAACATAAACAAAGAAAATCAGCATCAGGCCGCCGGCCATCACCCGGCCAAAAGTGGTTTGCGCTCTCGCCGCCATCAGCAGGCCGCGCATGATCACCAGGATATAGAGCAGCAGCAGCACCAGCACGCCGACCAGGCCCAGCTCTTCCGCCAGTACCGCAAAGATAAAGTCGGTATGGCGTTCGGGCAGAAACTCCAGCTGCGACTGGGTACCGTGCAGCCAGCCTTTACCGCGCAGCCCGCCGGAGCCGATAGCGATTTTCGACTGAATAATATGGTAGCCCGCGCCTAAAGGGTCGCTCTCCGGATCGAGCAGCATCATGACGCGGTCGCGCTGATAGTCATGCATCAGAAAGAACCAGAGCACCGGTATAAAGGCGGCGACCAGCAGCACGGCCACCAGAATCAGTTTCCAGCTCATGCCCGACAGAAACAGCACGAACAGGCCGGAGGCGGCGATCAGGATCGCCGTGCCGAGGTCGGGCTGCGCCGCCACCAGCAGCGTGGGCATAAAAATCAGCACCAGCGCGATGGCGGTGTTTTTCAACGTCGGCGGACAAACATCGCGGTTGATAAAGCGCGCCACCATCAGCGGCACGGCTATCTTGGCTATCTCCGAGGGTTGAAAGCGCACCACGCCCAGATCCAGCCAGCGCTGTGCGCCTTTACTGATATGGCCGAAGGCGTCCACGGCGACAAGCAAAATGACGCAGATAATATAAAGATAGGGCGCCCAGCCTTCGTAAACGCGCGGCGGAATTTGCGCCATTACCAGCATAATCACGATGCCCATCGCGATCTGGCCCAGCTTGCGCTCCATCATGCCCGGATCCTGGCCGCTGGCGCTCCAGATCACCAGCGCGCTGTAGACCAGCAGGGCGAAAATCAGGATAAAAAAGGTGGGATCGACGTGGATCCTCGTCCAGATCGTGCTTTTCTGGTGACGATCGTTCATGGTTATTCGCCTTCGTAGCCAGACGGCACCGGAGCGGCGTCTGGCAGGTTGGTGTTGTTGTCCCCGAGCATTATATGGTCGAGGATTTGTCGCATAATGGTGCCGACCGCCGGCCCTGCGCCGCCGTTTTCCAGAATCATCGCTACCGCTACGCGTGGATGATCGTAGGGCGCAAACGCGGTCATCAGCTTATGGTCGCGCAGCAGTTCAGAAATCTTGTGGGCGTTGTAGGTTTCGTTCTCTTTCAGGCCGAATACCTGCGCCGTACCGGATTTGGCGGCAATCTTATAGGGCGCGTCGAAGAAGCTTTTGCGCGCCGTGCCGTTAGGGCGGTTGGCGACGCCGTACATGCCGTCTTTGGCGATCTCCCAGTAACCGGAATGGATATCGGCCACCGGCGGGATCTCCGGCTGCTTCCAAGGCACCGTGACGTTATTCAGTTTGTTGGCCATCATCAGATGCGGCGTGCGCACGATGCCGTCGTTAATCAGAATCATCATCGCTTTATTCATCTGCACCGGCGTCGCCGTCCAGTAACCCTGGCCGATGCCTACCGGAATGGTGTCGCCCTGATACCAGGGTTTTTTGAAGCGTTTCATCTTCCATTCGCGAGTCGGCATGTTGCCTGCCGTCTCTTCCACCAGATCGATACCGGAAAGGCGGCCATAGCCGAACTTGCCCATCCATTCGGAAAGGCGGTCGATGCCCATATCATAGGCGACCTGATAGAAGAAGGTATCCGCCGATTCCTCCAGCGATTTGGTGACGTTCAGATGACCATGACCCCAGTGTTTCCAGTCGCGGAAGCGTTTTTCCGAACCGGGCAGCTGCCACCAGCCGGGGTCGAACAGGCTGGTGTTTTTATTGATCACGCCGGCGGAGAGCGCGGAAACGGCAATATAGGGTTTTACCGTGGAAGCGGGCGGATAGGCGCCCTGAGTCGCGCGGTTGATCAGCGGCCGGTTCGGATCCTGCAGCAGTTTGTTGTAGTCCTTGCTGCTGATGCCATCCACAAACAGATTCGGGTCATAGCTGGGCATGGAAACCATCGCCAGGATTTCGCCGCTGCGCGGATCGGTCACCACCACGGCGGCGCGGCTGCCCGCCAGCAGCGTTTCGATGTACTGCTGCAGCTTGAGATCGATAGTCAGCCAGATATCCTGTCCGGCCTGCGGCGGCTGCTCGTGCAGCTGGCGGATGACGCGGCCGCGGTTGTTGACTTCCACCTCTTCGTAGCCGGTTTTGCCGTGCAGGATATCTTCGTAATAGCGCTCAATACCCAGCTTGCCGATATCGTGCGTGGCCGCGTAGTTCGGCCATTTGCCCTCTTTATCCAGCCGCTCGACATCGCGATCGTTGATCTTGGAGACATAGCCCAGCACGTGGGTCAGGGCGGAGCCGTAAGGGTAGTAGCGGCGCTGATAGCCTTTGACTTCCACGCCGGGAAAAGCGTACTGATTAACGGCGAAGCGTGCGACCTGTACCTCATTCAGCCCGGTTTTAACCGGAATCGAGGTAAAGCGGCGCGAGCGCTTGCGCTCTTTTTCAAAGGCCGCGATATCTTCATCGGTGAGATCGACCACCTGGCGCAGCGCCAGCAGCGTTTTTTCAAGGTTTTCGACTTTTTCAGGAACCAGCTCAACCTGGTAGATAGTCCGGTTGAGCGCCAGCGGCGTGCCGTTGCGATCGTAAATAATGCCGCGGCTGGGCGCGACAGGCACCAGCTTGATACGGTTCTCGTTGGAGCGGGTACTGTAGTCGTTATAGCGAACAATTTGCAGATGATAGAGATTAGCTATCAGGATGCCGGAAAGCAGTAAGATGCCAAAAAAAGCGATCAGCGCCCGGCGAACAAACAGCGTCTGTTCGGCGGTATAGTCACGAAAGGCGTTACGTTGTAATTTCATCCGCTGCGTTAATCTGTCCGGTTAAGGGCTATTCGCGATGGTAAGGGTGATTGGCTGTGATGCTCCATGCCCGGTAAAGGCTTTCCGCCACCAGCACGCGCACCAGAGGATGAGGCAGCGTCAGGGCGGAGAGCGACCAGCTTTGCTCCGCCGCCGCTTTGCAGGCGGGCGCCAGTCCTTCCGGGCCGCCGATCAGCAGGCTGACGTCGCGGCCATCCTGCTTCCAGCGTTCAAGCTGCGCGGCCAGCTGCGGCGTTTCCCACGGCTGCCCCGGAATATCCAGCGTGACGATGCGGTTGCCTTTTCCCACGGCGGCCAGCATCGCTTCACCTTCTTTTTCCAGAATACGTTTGATATCGGCGTTTTTCCCGCGCTTGCCGGCTGGCACTTCGGTCAGCTCAAAAGGCATGTCTTTGGGAAAACGGCGCAGGTATTCCAGAAATCCGGTTTGCACCCAGTCGGGCATTTTGGTGCCAACGGCAACCAGCTGCAGCTTCACGCGTCAGCTCCAGAGCTTTTCGAGTTCGTAGAGGCGACGGCTCTCTTCCTGCATAACGTGCACGATGACATCGCCTAAATCGACCACCACCCATTCGGCGGAGGCTTTACCGTCGACGCCCAGCGGCTTCAGCCCGGCGGCGCGCGACTCCTGCACCACATGATCGGCGATGGAAGCGACGTGGCGTGTGGAAGTACCGGTACAGATAATCATGCAGTCGGTGATACTGGATTTGCCCTGTACGTTGACAGAAACAATATCCTGGCCTTTCAAATCGTCAATTTTATCGATGACGAATTCCTGGAGTGCTTGACCTTGCAAAAGGTTCCCCTCTGAATACGGTTGAATGAAATAGATCCGCCAGGCGGAAGCGCTATTATCCCACGTCAGCGTCGAAGATCCACGCTCCTGAGCCGAATAATTGTGTGCTTATGTGGACGCCCGCTTAAAAATCATGGCAGCGGAGAATAACAGTCCGTGGCTGAGAGTCAATGACCGCTGGCCGGATAGTTGTTTCAGGGCAGAGAGGCTGCGTGGCGCGTAGAGAGAAACGGCGAGCTGAAAGCGGAAGAGCGCGCTCGCTCTTCCGCCGGTTTTAACGCGGGTTAATCGGTAATCACCAGATCGGGGAAGTGCGCTTTGACGCATTCCGCGTAGTCGCCCTTTTTGAAGGCGCTGTAAGGCGTCTGATAGCCGACCAGTTTGCAGGCGTAGCTTTTACCGCCCGGATTTTTTTCGTTATAGTCCCAGTTCTCCTCCCAGTAGATGGGCAGCGCGCCTGCGCCGCCTTCCGAGAACTGCTTCATATTTTTACAGCCGAGTACCTCGTTAGCGGCAATGGGTACGTTCAGCTCTTTGGCAAAAGCCTCATAGTACTTGATACGGTTCAGCGACTGCGCCACTTCAACGCTGCCGCCGCACTCCACGCCGCCGTTGATGATCTGCGTGGTAACGCCGAAACCAGGCACCAGGCCATCCGCTTTATCCTGTGCGTTAGGCTGCCATGTCCCATCAATAACGAACTGCATGCTGGGCTTAGGCGGCTGCGGATAGATATAGAAGAAGATGGCGCTGGCAAGGTTGAGCCAGGTATCGGCGACCAGTTCAGGCTTATCCAGCAGGACGCGGACATCGCCGAACATCGCTTCTGAAAAGGGGCCGTAATTGTAGTTATAGCTGAGCTGCTTGGCGCCGCGGCCAAAATAGCTCAGATAGCGGCCTTCTTTATCTTTGCCGCATGGCCAGGCTTTGCCCTGCCAGGTGTCCGGGTTGCATTCGCCGTTGTAGCCGTTCGGCTGGCCTTCCACCCAGCCCATTTCGCGCACCCAGTGCAGGCCCTGACGCCATTCCGGCACGTCGCCGTGGACATTGTGCTCGCCGGTTTCCTGCGCGAAGTGCGCGAACATGGTCGCCAGGGTTTTACGACAGATGCCGTCCGCGTCGCGACCATCTTTAAAGTCGCCGCAGAGACGCGGGAATTTGCCGACCGCCTTCAGAAAATTGTCGTAGGTATAGGCGGCGTCGCGACGAGGGAAGAGATAATCCCAGCGTTTAGCGTCGATAATCTTTTCCACCCGCTTCACGTTATCCGGATTCTCTTTGGCGCCAGCGGTAATTTTTTCAACCTTTGCGTTATCCAGCGTGGCGATAGAAGTCATCACTTCGCTCATCAGGCCGCCGCTGGTCAGCTGCGCTTCGGTTTTAGCCAGCTCGGCGCGGGAAAGGGTCATGGAGGCTTCCGGCTGCGTGTCGCTGGCGTCTCCGCCGCCTGCGCTGTCGCTTGAGTAGATGGCCCAGGCTGACTTCCAGCCGTGACCTACGCCAGGTTCATAGGCCAGCGCACTGCCGCTGCACCAGGCGGCAACGCCCTCTTTGCAGATATAATTTTTTCCGGCATTGCTGACGATATCGCCAGATTTATAGGCGGTTCCCGCCACATAAGGCGGATAGTCGGATGGCGTGACTTCTGGCGCAGGATCGGGTTTTACCTCCGGCGTTGGGTCTGGCTTCACCTCCGGCGCGCCGCTGTCACGGACCAGCTCCCACGGCGTATCCCACGGATTTTCCACTACAGCGTCCGGCCGCTGACCCGCGCCGACCCACCATTTGGCATGATAGGTTTTGCCGTCCAGCGTGACGTAAGATCCGGCGGGATAAGTTTGCTGCGGATTATATAAGTCGTAAGCGAAGGCGTTGAAAGAGAGGGCTATGCAGCTTGCCAGCAGCAATTTTTTCATCTTATTTTCTTTCATTTTTCTTTCCCGGTAGAGAGGCTTTTTATTCCCACGCCCGGCGGCGAAGAAAATAAAAGTGGCCGCTGTGCGTGGGATCCGGGTCGGATTTTTGAAGCGTGGCTGCGCAGAAGCAAATCAATAATAGTTAATCAAAATAGGTTGTTATTCAGTAACCGCCGGATAATTTGCTCGCGGCGGGCAGAAATAAATTAATAACTACTGCTGTGCCGGGTAAAGGCCTTGTTGATCCATCCACTCGATAACCTCGGCTGGCAGCACTCCTTCGCAGGAAAGTCCGGCGCGGCGGCGTTCGCGAATCTCCGTGGCGGAGATGGGCAACAACAGGGTGTCGGCCAGAAATACCGAACCGGCAGGGGAATGATGCAGCTGCGATATCTCTTCCGTACGGTGAGTATCAAGCCAGCTTTGTTGTTCCGGCGTGCTCATTTTTTCCGCGTAACCGGGACGTTTGCATACCAGAAGATGGCAGTAATCCAGCAGTTCCTGCCAGCGATGCCATTTATGCAGCGTCAGCAGTGAATCCTGACCGATAATAAATCCCAGCGGCTGCCGCTCGCCGCGCTCCCGGCGAAGCTCGATCAGGGTATCGATAGTCCAGGAGGGCGTCTGGCGCTGCAATTCGCGCTGGTCAATATCGAACAAAGGATTACCGGCTATCGCCAGCGAAATCATTTTTATGCGTTGAGCAGGCGACGCTTCCGGTTGCGGGCGATGCGGCGGCACGTTATTGGGCAGCAGCGTGATCTTTTGCAGGCCAAGCCGGTCGGCCAGCGTTTCCGCCGGGCGAAGATGGCCATAGTGAATGGGATCGAAAGTGCCGCCGAACAGCGCCTGCAGCTTTGCGGATTCAGCCATCGCAGAAGGCCTCCGGGAAAGAGGCGGTGCAGAGCAGCAGCGACAGGGTTTCCAGCTCGTTCCAGATCGCCTGGCCATAATCCTGCTTCAGCGTCAGCTCAATGCGCGTCAGCAGGCTTATCGCCTGCGCCAGCTGTTTCGCCGTCAGCCTCTGTAGCGCTTCCGTTAACAGCGGACGCCGGTTCTGCCAGACCCGATGCTGGTCGAACAGCGTGCGCAGCGGCGTTTGCTTCATTTGCCGCTGCAGGGTCAGCAGCGTCATTAGCTCTCTTTGCAGCGTGCGCAGCAGGATCACCGGCTCGCTCTCTTCCGCTTTTAGCTGGCGCAAAATATGCTGCGCCCGCTTGCTTTTGCCGCCCAGCAGCGCGTCCACCCAGTGAAAAGGGGTAAAGTGCGCGGCGTCGTTGACCGCCTGTTCGACTCTCGGCAGCGTCAGCTTGCCGTCCGGCCAGAGCAGCGACAGGCGCTCCAGCGCCTGCGACAGCGCCAGCAGGTTGCCTTCGTAACAGTAGCAGAGCAGCTGTACCGCCGCTTCGTCCACCGCCAGTCCCATGCTTCTGGCGCGCGCGTTGACCCAGCGCGGCAGCTGCGCCTGTTCCGGCGTCTGACAGGGAACGATAACGGCGTTGGCGCTGAGCGCTTTAAACCACGCGCTGTTCTCCTGCGCTTTGGTCAGTTTTGGCGCGCGCAGCAGCAGCAGTATATCTTCATGCAGCAGCGTGGAGAGCGTCAGCAGCTTTTCGGCTATGGCGGCGTTAGCGCCGTTTTCCGGCAGCGAGAGCTGCAGCGTCTGGCGGCTGGCGAACAGGCTGAGCGCCTGACAGGTAGAGTAGATAGCGTCCCAGTCGGTTTGTTGGTCGACCACGACGCTGAAATGTTCGGTGAACCCCTGCTGCTGTGCGCTGGCGCGCACGGCGTCCTGCGACTCCTGTAGCAGCAGCGGCTCGTTGCCGCTCAGAATGTAGCAGGCGCGCAGCCCCTCGCGGAGCTGCGCGCCAAGCTGTTCAGGATAGATCCTGATCATCTGGCGTAAGAGTTATCAGGCAGAACGGAACGCGGCGAGGTTTGATCGATAGCCGGCGGCGAGTTGCCCAGCGTATTGACCGAACTGTCGTTTTCCGCCGCGTGTACGGTCAGCAGCTTACGCACCAGCTGTTGCGCCGCCTGAACGCGCATTTCGCTGACGATGATGTCCTGCTCCGAATCCTTCGCCAGCGCCGCCAGCGGGTTATCAAAGAAGGAACGATAGACCGTAGCGCTAATCGGATAGATGCCCTTATTCGGGATCAGCACCTGGGCGTTAACGGTCATCACCAGCGAATACTCGGCGGTTTTGCCATCCTGGAAGATAGACGCGGTGTCGCGGCCCTGAGTCTCCGTGCCCAGACGCAGCGACGGCACGTCTTTGCGCAGGCCTGGCTTTTCCAGAATAGTCACGTTATTCAGACGCAGCTGCTCGCGCACGGCGCGCGCCAGCGGGCCGTAAGGATCGCCTGAGTCCACAATCATGGTTTTCAGTTCGGGCGGAACCGAGGTGGTTCCGCGCAGATGATAACCACAGCCGGCGGTCAGCAGCACCAGACCAGCGATAAACAGCGAGATAATATGTCGCACTCTTCCTCCCGACATTAACCCACGACCAGGTTAAGCAGCTTGCCCTGAACGTAAATCACTTTGCGAATGGTGACGCCGTCCAGGTATTTTGCGACCAGGTGCTCCTGAGCGGCGCGCGCCTGTACCTGTTCCTGAGTAGCATCCGCCGGCACGGTGATTTTACCGCGAACCTTGCCGTTGACCTGAACCACCACCAGCAGAGAATCCTCTACCATAGCGGCTTCATCAGCCTGCGGCCACGGCGCGTTGTCTACTTCGCCTTCGCCGCCCAGCGCTTCCCACAGCGTGAAGCAGGCGTGCGGCGTAAACGGATAGAGCATACGCACAACCGCCAGCAGCGCTTCGTGCATCAGCGCGCGATCCTGTTCGCTCTCCTGCGGCGCGCGCGCCAGCTTATTCATCAGCTCCATGATCGCGGCGATGGCGGTGTTAAAGGTCTGACGACGACCGATATCGTCCGAGACTTTGGAGATGGTTTTGTGCAGATCGCGACGCAGCGCCTTCTGCTCCTCATTCAGGTCGTTCAGATCCAGCGCGCCAGCCGGGCCTTTCGCGGTATGTTCATAAACCAGTTTCCAGACGCGTTTCAGGAAGCGGTTAGCGCCTTCCACGCCAGATTCCTGCCACTCCAGCGTCATTTCCGCCGGGGAAGCGAACATCATAAACAGGCGTACGGTGTCCGCGCCGTAGCGCTCTACCATGACCTGTGGGTCGATGCCGTTGTTCTTCGACTTCGACATTTTGCTCATGCCCGCATAGACCAGCTCGTGGCCCGCTGCATCGGTAGCCTTCACGATGCGGCCTTTCTCGTCGCGCTCTACGGTAACGTCAACCGGCGACACCCAGTTGCGCTCGCCGTTGGCGCCCAGCCAGTAGAAGGCGTCGGCCAGCACCATACCCTGACAAAGCAGGCGTTTGGCCGGCTCGTTGGAGGTGACCAGGCCAGCGTCGCGCAGCAGCTTGTGGAAGAAGCGGAAGTAGAGCAGGTGCATAATCGCATGCTCAATGCCGCCTACATACTGATCGACCGGCAGCCAGTAGTTAGCCGCTGCCGGGTCCAGCATGCCTTTATCAAAATCCGGACAGGTGTAGCGCGCGTAGTACCAGGAGGACTCCATAAAGGTGTCGAAGGTATCGGTTTCACGCAGCGCCGGCTGACCGTTAACGGTGGTCTTCGCCCACTCGGGATCGGCTTTGATTGGGCTGGTGATGCCGTCCATAGCAACATCTTCCGGCAGGATGACCGGCAGCTGGTCTTCCGGCGTCGGCATCACCGTGCCGTCTTCCAGCGTCACCATAGGAATTGGCGCGCCCCAGTAGCGCTGACGGGAAACGCCCCAGTCGCGCAGACGGTAGTTGACTTTGCGTACGCCTACGCCTTTGTCCGCCAGCCTGTTGGCGATGGCGTTAAAGCCTTCTTCATAAGAAAGGCCGTCGAATTCGCCGGAGTTAAACAGCGTGCCTTTTTCAGTCATCGCCGCCGCGTTCAGGTCAGGCTCGCTGCCGTCGGCGTTAAGGATGACCGGCTTCACCGGCAGATCGTATTTGGTGGCGAACTCCCAGTCGCGCTGGTCGTGGCCCGGCACGGCCATCACGGCACCGGTGCCATATTCCATCAGCACGAAGTTGGCGACCCACACCGGCAGCTGCTCGCCGGTTAATGGATGCGTGGCGAACAGACCTGTCGCCATGCCTTTTTTCTCCATCGTCGCCATATCGGCTTCGGCGACTTTGGTGTTGCGGCATTCGGCGATGAAATCCGCCAGCGCAGGATTGTTGACCGAGGCCTGGATTGCCAGCGGATGACCCGCGGCCACGGCCAGGTAGGTCGCGCCCATAAAGGTGTCCGGACGCGTGGTGTAAACGGTCAGCTTCTCTTCGCTGTCGGCGACGTCAAAGGTGATTTCCACGCCCTCGGAACGGCCAATCCAGTTGCGCTGCATGGTTTTAACCTGCTCAGGCCAGCTTTCCAGCGTGTCCAGGTCGTTTAACAGCTCGTCGGCGTAGGCGGTGATTTTGATAAACCACTGCGGGATCTCTTTACGCTCTACCTTGCTGTCGCAGCGCCAGCAGCAGCCGTCGATAACCTGCTCGTTAGCCAGTACGGTCTGATCGTTCGGACACCAGTTGACGGCGGAGGTCTTTTTGTACACCAGACCTTTTTCATAGAGCTTAGTAAAGAACCACTGCTCCCAGCGATAGTATTCCGGCTGGCAGGTAGCCAGTTCACGGCTCCAGTCGTAGCCAAAACCCAGCAGCTTGAGCTGGTTTTTCATGTAGGCAATGTTGTCGTAAGTCCATGGCGCGGGCGCGGTGTTGTTTTTTACCGCGGCGCCTTCGGCCGGCAGGCCAAACGCATCCCAGCCGATCGGCTGCAGGACATTTTTGCCCAGCATACGCTGGTAGCGGGAGATAACGTCGCCGATGGTGTAGTTACGCACGTGGCCCATATGTAGGCGGCCGGAAGGATAGGGCAGCATGGAGAGGCAGTAATATTTCTCTTTACCTTCCTCTTCGGTGACTTTAAAAGTTTGCTTCTCGTCCCAGTGCTGTTGAACACGGGATTCTATCTCTTCCGGGCGATATTGCTCTTGCATGGCGGCCAGTGGTCCTTTTTAAATAACGCCGGGCACCTGGTGAGACGCGCCGGGCTTCATGTTCATTCAGATCCGCATAGCATAGCCGATTCGCCCCCGGCGCAACAACAGTAACCGCCCTGACGACGGGCATTTCTCTGCAAGCTGGAAGACGGCAGGCAAATTTCGCTGTCATCCCGCTGCAATAATGCGATTAGCGCTAAACTGAAAGAAGCGAATGTCGGCATGCTCAGGAGATAAAATGAACAAGGTTGCTCAGTATTATCGTGAACTGGTTTCCTCTTTGACGGAGAGAATTAACAGAGGCGAGCATGATATTGATGCTCTGGTGGAAGCTGCGCGGCAGCGAATGAACAATCGCGGCGAGCTGACCCGTAGCCAGATTGACGACGTCGCCCGCGCCGTGCGCCGCGATCTGGAGGAGTTCGCCCGTAGCTATACGGAAAATCAGCAGGATACCGGCGACAGCGTCTTTATGCGGGTGATCCGTGAAAGCGTCTGGAAAGAGCTGGCGGACATCACGGATAAGAGCCAGCTGGAGTGGCGCGAGGTTTTTCAGGATCTGAATCATCATGGCGTCTATCAGAGCGGCGAAGTGGTGGGATTGGGCAATCTGGTCTGCGAAAAGTGTCAGTTTACCCGCGCTATCTATACGCCGGAGACGCTGACGCGCTGCCCGGAGTGCGGCAACGATCAGTTTCAGCGGCAGGCTTTCGAGCCGTAGCTCGTCTGATTGCTAAAAGGTGTCTGATGATCTGAATTTCAGCTGGCGAACGCTAATTCAGGCAGGTATAGCAAGGAGAGAAAGTAAGGGACTTTGTGACCGCAGATTTCAGCGAGAAAAGGCAGAGCAGTGCTCTGCCTTAACACTATCAGTGCAGAATTTTCGCCAGGAAATCTTTTGCGCGGTCGGACTGCGGATTATTAAAGAAGTCATCTTTCGGCGAATCTTCGATGATCTTTCCCTCATCCATAAAGATCACGCGGTTAGCCACTTTGCGGGCGAAGCCCATCTCGTGCGTCACCACCATCATCGTCATGCCTTCATTCGCCAGCTCGACCATAACATCCAGTACTTCGTTGATCATTTCCGGGTCAAGCGCGGAGGTCGGCTCGTCAAACAGCATGGCGACAGGGTCCATACAGAGCGCGCGCGCAATCGCCACGCGCTGCTGCTGACCGCCGGAAAGCTGGCCAGGATGCTTGTTGGCGTGCGCGGAAAGCCCTACGCGCTCCAGCAGCTTCAGGCCTTTCTGCCGTGCTTCCTCTTTATTTCGCTTCAGCACTTTTACCTGCGCCAGCGTCAGGTTTTCGACGATGGTCAGATGCGGAAAAAGCTCGAAGTGTTGGAAAACCATGCCAACCTTTGAGCGCAGCTTCGCCAGATTGGTTTTTTTCTCGTTAACCGCCGTGCCGTTAACTGCGATGGTGCCCTGTTGCACAGGCTCCAGGCCGTTAACCGTTTTAATCAGCGTCGACTTGCCGGAGCCGGAAGGGCCGCAAACCACCACTACTTCGCCTTTTTTAACCTCGGTAGAGCAGTCGGTCAGCACCTGAAAGTGACCATACCACTTAGAAACGTTTTTCAGGGTAATCATTTAAACTGTCCTTTTTTTCTTCAGATAGCTGACCAGAAGCGAAGCGCTAAGGCTGATAACAAAGTAAACCGCGCCGGCAAACAGCACCATTTCGATCTCGGTACCGTTGTTAATACCTATGGTGTCGGCGGTGCGGAAGAAGTCGGCAAGGCTGAGCACATAAACCAGGGAGGTATCCTGAAACAGCACTATGCCCTGGGTAAGCAGCAGCGGCACCATAGCGCGAAACGCCTGCGGCAGGATAATCAGCTGCATCGCCTGCCACTGCGTCATACCCAGCGCCAGCGCGGCGTTGCCCTGGCCGCGAGCGATGCTCAGAATGCCCGCGCGAATAATTTCCGAATAGTAGGCAGCTTCGAACAGGGCAAAAGCCACCATAGCGGAGATCAGGCGGATGTCGGTTTTCGGCGAAATCCCTAATACCTGCTGCAGGAAGCTGGGTACCACCAGATAGAACCACAGCAACACCATCACCAGCGGTACGGAGCGGAACAGGTTAACGTAGAGTTTGGCGAACCAGCTGACAGGTTTAAAGCTCGACAGCCGCATCACGGCCAGCAGCGTTCCCCAGAGAATGCCGAACACTACGGCGACGGCAGTAATCTTCAGCGTGATAATCATGCCGTTAATCAGATAAGGCAGATTGGGAACGATGGTGCTCCAGTCAAATTCGTACATTATTTGCCTCCCATGCTGCCGGGCAGGCGCACTTTGCGTTCCACCAGGCTCATCAGCAGCATGATGACCGCGTTGATGGCGATATAGGCTACGGTGATGGCGGTAAAGGATTCATAGGCGTGCGCCGAGTAGTCCAGCAGTTTGCCTGCCTGCGCCGCCATATCAACCAGCCCGATAGTGGAAGCGATAGCGGAGTTTTTTACCAGGTTAAGCATTTCTGACGTCATCGGCGGTACGATCACCCGGTAGGCGTTAGGCAGCAGCACGTAGCGGTAGGTTTGCGGCAGCGTCAGCCCCATCGCCAGCCCGGCGTTTTTCTGGCCGCGCGGCAGCGACTGGATGGCGGCGCGTACCTGTTCGCAAACGCGAGCGGCGGTAAAAAGGCCGAGGCAGAGCACCGAACAGGTAAAAAACTGTACGTTGGGATCGAGCTCTGATTTAAACCACATGCCGATGCTTTCCGGCAGCAGTTCCGGCACCACCAGGTACCAGATAAAGAATTGCACGATCAGCGGTACGTTGCGGAACAGCTCTACATAACAGGTGCCGATAGCGGAAAGTCCGCGATGAGGCACGGTGCGCAGGATGCCGAACAGCGAGCCGACCAGAAGGGCGATAACCCAGGCGCAAACTGAGACAGCGAGGGTGACCTGAAAGCCTGACCACAGCCATCCCAGATAGGTAGTGTTGCCGAACGGAGCCTGCTGCAGAAAAATGCCCCAGTTCCAATCAATTGACATAAGTCACTCCGGTAGAAAAAAGGGTAGCCGGGCTACCCTGAAGATTGATGAAAGGCGTGTTCGTCACGGGGAACGACCGTGGCGAACCTCAGCCCGAATGTCGACGTCGTTGCGTCGCGCTGTTCAGGCCGCTGTCTGTCCTTGCCCGGGTTCAACAATCAAAGGCGGCGTACCGCCCTTATTCTTGTTATTAAAGTGCCTTGTCGTTCGGCGTTTTGAACGTAGCTTTCATATCGTCAGAGAGCGCGAAGTTCATATTCAGGTTTTTCGGCGGAATAGGCTGGGTAAACCATTTATCGAACCACTTCGTCGCTTCGCCGGAAGTCTGCGCTTTAGCGATGGTGTCATCCATCAGCTGCTTAAAGCCGGTATCGCCTTTGCGTAACATGCAGCCGTAGGCCTCTTTCGACTGTGGCGTACCGACGATCTCCCAGTTATCCGGCTTTTTGGCCTTGGCGCGTTCGCCAGCCAGCAGCGCGTCATCCATCATAAAGGCCACGGCGCGGCCGCTTTCCAGGGTACGGAACGAATCGCCGTGATCTTTGGCGCTGATGATGCGCATGTCCATTTTCTTCTCGTCGTTAAGCTTATGCAGCAGAATTTCGGAAGTGGTGCCGGAGGTCACGACGACGGTTTTGCCTTTCAGATCCGGGAAATCTTTAATCGGGCTGCCTTTTTTCACCAGCAGACGCGTGCCGATGACAAAAATCGTATTGGAGAAGGCGGCCTGCTGCTGACGTTCCGCATTGTTGGTGGTAGAGCCGCACTCGAAATCATAGGTGCCGTTTTGCAGCAGAGGAATGCGGTTCTGCGAGGTGATCGGCAGCATTTTTACCTGCAGATCGGGCTTGTTGAGTTTAGCCTTGATCGCCGCCACGATGGCGTTGGAGTAGTCCTGCGAATAGCCGACCACTTTTTGCTGATTGTCATAGTAAGAGAAAGGCACGGAAGATTCGCGGTGCCCAACGACGATAACGCCATTTTTAGCGATTTTATCCAGCGTATTTTGCGGTGCGTCGTCTGCGTGAACCACGGCGGAGGACAGGCCAGCCAGTGCCAGCAGGCAAAGCCCAGTTTTCCGAAATTTCATCTCCAACTCCTTCGTTGTAAAGCGCCATAACGGTGCGCTGATTTTGATGTTGTGTTTGTCATCGCTTTTGTTTTGTCTGTCGCTGCCGGAGCCGCGCCGGATAGCCTTAACATAGCTGAATGTTAACGTTATGAAACAATAAAGTTTCTATTTTGCGAAGCGCGCCGCACCAAAATAAAGCATCCCGAAAAGTGCTGCCCATTAACAGCGCAGGGCGCGGGCATTTATGGTGCGTCTCCGGCTAATCGGTCGCTGCAGGCCGACGGTTCAGCGTTGTCTCAGAGATAATTGCAATCGCCATGCCAGATTTTTTCAGATGGTTTAATGTGGGTGGTTTTCAGCCGTAAAAGGTTCTGAAGCGGCAAGAAAAAAGCGCCGCAATGCGGCGCTGAAGAGAAGAGGAGAATGCGGTGTTTTGACGCTAGCGGCGTTTTCGCCAGCCGGTAAGCAGGGCGGCTGCGGCGAATAGCGCGGAGACAATCCACACCGTCCAGTTACCGAAACGCGCATAAGGCGTCAGGCCGCGGGTTGGCGTTACATCGGTGGCCAGCACGCCCGGGACAAACTGCGGAATCATCTCTTTCGCGCTGCCGTCCGCGTTAATCACTGCGGTTACGCCGTTATTGGTATCGCGCAGCAGCGGACGGCCCAGCTCCAGCGCGCGCATACGCGCCATTTGCAAGTGCTGCCACGGGCCGATGGAGTGGCCGAACCAGGCGTCGTTAGAGATGGTCAGCAGGAAATCGGTATCGGGACGGAAATTGTCCCGCAGCTGCTGGCCCAGCACGATCTCATAACAGATGGCCGCCGTCAGCCTGTAGCCGCCAGCCTGCAGCTGCGGCTGCAGATAGTCGCCGCGGCTGAACGAAGACATCGGCAGATCGAAGAACGGCGCCAGCGGACGCAGCAGCGCTTCCAGCGGCACAAATTCGCCAAAAGGCACCAGATGATTTTTCTGATAGCGGCTGCCGTTTTCGTAGCTGTAAGGGTTTTTGTCACCCAGCACGATAATCGAGTTGTAATCGTGATAGCGATTATTTTCCAGTCGTGAATCGACAATGCCGGTAATCAGGCTGCTGCCCTGCGAACGCAGCTCGCGGTCAATGGTTTGCAGGAAAGGCTGCTGGTTGGTTTCCAGATCCGGGATCGCCGATTCCGGCCAGATAATCAGCGGCGCATTGTTAACGTAAGGCCGACTCAGCGAGGTATAGGTTCGCAGCGTATTGATCAGCTGATTGGGGTCCCACTTCAGCGACTGCGCAATATTGCCCTGTACCAGCGCGACTTTTACCGTGCGCTCGGGCTGCGGCTGATACCAGCCAATCATGCGCAGCGGCCAGGGCAGCAGCAGCAGCGCCAGCGCGCCAACCGCCGCCATCCAGCGACGAGCAGCGAACGCCCAGACTATCAGCCCGGCGACGAGGGTTAACGCAAAAGTAATGCCTTCCACGCCGATCAGCGGCCCCAGGCCTTTCAGCGGCCCGTCAATCTGGCTGTAGCCAAACTGCAGCCAGGGAAAGCCGGTAAGAATCCAACCGCGCAAAAACTCGGTGATTTGCCACAACACGGGCGCGGCCAGCGCCAGGCGCGTCAGTGAGGTTTTAGGGAATAACCGGTTAAGCAGGGCGGCGAACAGCATAGGGTAAAGCGAGAGATAAGCCGCCAACAACACCACTAAAAAGACGTTGACCGCACCGGGCATACCGCCAAAGGTGGCGATGCTGACGTAAACCCAGTTGACGCCGCTGCCGAACAGGCCGAAGCCCCAGACGAAACCGATAGCGGTCGCCTGACGGGTCGATCGATTCAGGGTCAGCGCCAGCAGGCCGCAAAGCGATATCAGCGCGGCTGGCCAGAAGTCGTAAGGCGAAAACGCCAGGGTGCCAGCGGCACCCGTCAGCAGCGCTAAAAGCAGGCGAACCCGCTGGCGCTGGTATAAAGAGGCAATAGCCATAGGGGAGTTATTCTTCCAGTATCGGTTGCGTCGCGTTTTCCGGAATTCTGACATGCACCTGAATAATACGGCGGCTGTCGGCCATCGCGACCTTGAACTGGTAGCCCTCGATCTCGATGCTTTCGCCGCGCGCCGGCAGATGACCGAACGCCTGCATAACCAGGCCGCCGATGGTATCCACCTCTTCGTCGCTGAAGTGCGTTTCAAAGACTTCGTTGAAATCTTCAATCGGCGTCAGGGCGCGAATAGTGTAGGTGTGGCGGCTCAGCTGGCGAATATCGCGATCTTCTTCATCGTCATATTCGTCTTCGATCTCGCCGACAATCAGCTCCAGAATATCCTCGATAGTCACCAGGCCGGAGACGCCGCCGAATTCGTCGATCACTATCGCCATATGGTAGCGCTGCGAACGGAACTCTTTCAGCATGCGATCGACGCGCTTGCTTTCCGGCACCACTACCGCCGGACGCAGCACTTTTTCGATGCTGAACGGGGCGGACTCGCTGCTCATAAACGGCAGCAAATCCTTCGCCATCAGAATGCCTTCGACATGATCCTTATCTTCGCTGATCACTGGAAAGCGAGAGTGAGCGGATTCGATAATGGTATCCAGGCACTCGTCGAGCGACTGGTTGCGCTTTAGCGTCACCATCTGCGAGCGCGGGATCATAATATCGCGCACGCGCTGCTCGGCGATATCCATGACCCCTTCGAGCATATCGCGGGTATCCTGGTCTATCAGCTCGTTCTGCTCGGAATCGCGGATCAGCTCCAGCAGATCGTCGCGATTTTTGGGCTCACCGTGAAACAGCTGGTTGAGGATAAGGGTAAAAAATCCCTTTTTACTACTGGGGGCGTCGTTGTTCTGTGAATGGTCATCGCTCATGGCGTTTTTGTTTCTGTCACTCTTGTTGAGATAAAAGGTGTCCCTTCCGATACGGAAGGGACGCGGTTTAGAACTCTTTCTCCGAAATGTACGGGTCGGCATAACCAAGAGCAAGCATTATCTCTGTCTCGATCGCCTCCATCTCTTCGGCTTCATCATCTTCGATATGGTCGTAGCCCAGCAGATGGAGGCTGCCGTGCACCACCATATGCGCCCAGTGCGCCAGCAGCGGCTTCTCCTGCTCAAGGGCTTCGCGTTCCACCACCTGGCGGCAGATAATCAGATCGCCCAGCAGCGGCAGCTCGATGCCCGGCGGCGCTTCAAAAGGGAACGACAGCACGTTGGTGGGCTTGTCCTTGCTGCGATAGGTGTGATTCAGCTCGCGGCTTTCCGCTTCGTCCACCAGGCGGATCGTTACCTCGCTCTCTGCCTGAAACTGCGGCAGTACCGCTTCCAGCCAGCGCTGAAAATCCGCTTCGGCCGGCAAGCCTTCCGGCTGTTCGCACGCCAGCTGTAAATCCAGTATTACGGTACTCATTTCTGCTCCTGCGCGGCCTGCTGTAGCGCCAGCGCCTCGCGTTTACGTTCTTCTGCCAGCGCGTCGCGGCGCTTCTGATCTGCGGCTTCCCAGGCTTCATAAGCGATAACCACACGGGCGACCACGGGATGGCGCACGACGTCCTCGCTATGGAAGAAGTTAAAGCTGATCTCTTCTACCTCGGCCAGCACTTCGATTGCGTGGCGCAGACCCGACTTCAGGTTGCGCGGCAGGTCAATCTGCGTGACGTCGCCGGTGATCACCGCTTTAGAGTTAAAGCCGATGCGCGTCAGAAACATCTTCATCTGTTCGATGGTGGTGTTCTGGCTTTCATCAAGAATGATAAAAGCGTCGTTCAGCGTGCGGCCGCGCATATAGGCCAGCGGCGCGACTTCGATCACGTTGCGCTCGATTAGCTTTTCGACGCGCTCAAAGCCGAGCATTTCAAACAGGGCGTCATACAGCGGACGCAGATAAGGGTCGACCTTCTGGCTCAGATCGCCGGGCAGAAAGCCCAGCTTCTCGCCCGCTTCCACTGCCGGACGCGTCAGCAGAATACGGCGCACTTCCTGACGTTCCAGCGCGTCTACCGCAGCTGCCACTGCCAGGTAAGTTTTGCCTGTACCGGCCGGCCCGATACCAAAGGTGATATCGTGATCCAGCATATTGGCGACGTACTGCGCCTGGTTAGGCGTGCGCGGTTTAATAACGCCGCGTTTGGTCTTGATGGTGACCGCTTTGCCATATTCCGGCACGCTGTCGGCCGACTGCTCCAGTACCCGGCTCTCTTTGATCGCCAGGTGAATCTGCTCGGGATCAATATCCTGAATATGGCCGCGCATGGGCGCCGTATCCACATAGAGATCGCGCAGAATATGGATGGCCGCTTCCACAATCAGCGACTTTCCGGTCAGCTTAAAAGCGTTGTCGCGACGATTGATCTCAATGCCTAATCGACGCTCCAGCTGCTTGATATTATCGTCGAACGGGCCGCACAGGCTCAGCAGACGCTGGTTATCGGCAGGATCTAAAGTGATTTCGCGTGTTTCAATATTCAAACTAATCCTTTGGGTCGCTCAGGGCCAGTTGAGGATGGCTTTTCACAGGCTGGTCAGCCGGTAAAGGCGTGACCATACAGGAATTATTTATGGCTGCGCCCTAATACGCAAGCGCAGTTGATGATATTTGGGCACAGTGCGCAGAAAGCAAGCCGCGTACGCGTTTTCAGGCGGCGAAGCTGTGAGATTCGCCGCAAATATTCGGTGGGATTAAGGCTGGAAGAGGCCGACGCCCAGCTCGTTTTCCTTGCGGGTACGAGCGATAACGGAAGCCGGAGATTCGATGGCGCGCAGGCCCATCTCATCTTCAGTGCGCACTACTTTGCCGCGCAGAGAGTTGGTGTAGACGTCGACAATCTCTACATCAACAAACTTGCCGATCATCTCTGGCGTGCCTTCGAAGTTCACCACGCGGTTGTTTTCCGTACGGCCGGACAGCTCCATCACGTTCTTACGCGAGGTGCCTTCCACCAGAATACGCTGCACGGTGCCCAGCATCCGGCGGCTCCACGCCATCGCCTGCTGATTGATGCGATCCTGCAGGATCCACAGGCGCTGCTTTTTCTCTTCTTCCGGCACGTCGTCCGGCAGATCCGCAGCCGGCGTTCCCGGACGGGCGGAATAGATAAAGCTATAGCTGGTGTCGAAATTGACTTCGCCGACCAGCTTCATGGTCTGCTCGAAATCCTGCTGGGTTTCGCCAGGGAAGCCGATGATAAAGTCTGAACTGATCTGGATATCCGGACGCGCCGCACGCAGCTTGCGAATAATCGCTTTATATTCCAGCGCGGTATGCGCGCGCTTCATTAGCGTCAGGATACGGTCTGCGCCGCTCTGTACCGGAAGATGCAGGAAGCTGACCAGCTCCGGCGTATCGCGATAGACCTCAATAATATCGTCGGTGAACTCAATCGGATGGCTGGTGGTAAAGCGGATGCGGTCAATGCCGTCAATCGCCGCTACCAGGCGCAGCAGGTCGGCGAAGGTACAGAGCTCGCCATCAAAGGTTTCGCCGCGATAAGCGTTGACGTTCTGCCCCAGCAGGTTAACTTCACGTACGCCCTGCGCCGCCAGCTGAGCGATTTCAAACAGGATATCGTCGCAAGGACGACTCACTTCCTCGCCGCGGGTGTAGGGCACCACGCAGAAAGTACAATACTTGTTGCAGCCTTCCATAATAGAAACAAAGGCGGTTGGGCCTTCCGCTTTCGGCTCCGGCAGGCGGTCGAATTTTTCAATCTCCGGGAAGCTGATATCGACAATCGGGCTTTTTGAGCCGCGCACGGTGTTGATCATTTCCGGCAGGCGGTGCAGCGTCTGCGGGCCGAAAACGATATCGACGAAGTGCGCGCGCTGGCGAATATGCTCGCCTTCCTGCGACGCCACGCAGCCGCCCACGCCGATGACCACATCGGGATTGCGATCCTTCAGCGTTTTCCAACGCCCAAGCTGATGGAAAACTTTTTCCTGGGCCTTTTCACGAATGGAACAGGTGTTGAGCAGCAGCACATCGGCTTCTTCCGCCACTTCCGTCAGGGAATAGCCGTGGGTGCTGTTTAACAGGTCAGCCATTTTGGATGAGTCATACTCATTCATCTGACAGCCCCAGGTTTTGATATAAAGTTTTTTCGTCATCTGGTTGCCATTTATCATGCAGGAGAGAATGCAGGGCGCGTATTGTAAAGCTTTGCTGCTGTTGTGACCAGCGTCTTACCGTTTTCTCAATGACCGCGAAAATTCCGGTACACTTAAGATAATGAAACCGGCTCGCGTACGCAAAGGCGCGCGCATGTCCAGCGGACAGGAAAAAAGAATGACAGAGACAATGCAAAAATGGGATGTCGCTATCGTGGGCGGCGGCATGGTGGGCGCGGCGCTGGCCAGCGGCCTGGCGGCTCAGGGTTTTCAGGTGACGGTGCTGGAACGCCAGGAGCCGGCGGAATTTGTAGCGGAAAGCGACCCGGATATCCGTATCTCCGCGCTGGGCGCTTCTTCGGTGGATCTGCTTAAGCAGTTAGGCGTTTGGCCTCGCGTTCAGGCGATGCGCTGCGCGCCTTATCGCAAGCTGGAAACCTGGGAGTGGCAAACGGCGCAGGTCGGCTTCGACGCCGCTTCGCTTGGCCTGCCGGAGCTGGGTTATATGGTGGAAAACAGCGTGCTGCAAAGCGCGCTCTGGCAGCAGCTGCAGCAGCAGGAAGTAACGCTGAAGTCGCCCGCGCAGCTGCAGACGCTGGAAGCCTGTAACGGCGGTTGGGCGCTAACGCTGGCGGACGGCGAAAAGCTGCACGCCAGGCTGGTGGTTGGCGCGGACGGCGCTAATTCTCAGGTACGCCAGCTGGCGGGCATCGGCATTCGCGGCTGGAACTACGCGCAGTCCTGTATGTTAATCAGCGTACGCTGCGAGCATGATGCGGGCGACTGCACCTGGCAACACTTTACGCCTGACGGGCCACGCGCTTTTTTACCGCTGTTCGACGGTTGGGCGTCGCTGGTCTGGTATGACAGTCCGGCGCGCATACGCCAGCTGCAGTCCATGCCCATGCCGCAACTGGCACAAGAGATAAAAGCACATTTTCCGGCGCGGCTGGGCAGAGTGACGCCGGTAGCCGCAGGCTCGTTCCCGCTGGTTCGTCGTCACGCCACCCGCTATGTGTTGCCGGGCCTGGCGCTGGTAGGCGATGCCGCACACACTATTAATCCGTTGGCGGGGCAGGGCGTGAATTTAGGCTATCGCGATGTAGACGCGCTGATTGACACGCTGGTTGCGTCGCGCGAGCGAGCGGAAGACTGGGCGTCAGAAAGAGTGCTGCTGCGCTATCACCGCTCGCGCTACAGAGATAATTTGCTGATGCAGAGCGGCATGGATCTTTTTTATTTCGCTTTCAGCAACCAGGCTGCGCCTTTACGCGTGTTGCGTAATTTGGGGCTGATGGCGGCGGAAAGGTCGGGCGTCCTGAAGCGGCAGGCGCTGCGCTATGCGTTGGGGCTGTAGCTGCATATATGGCTTAAGAAACAGCTCGCGGGCTTTTATAGCAAGAGGCTTTATAAAAGCCAGGGCTCGCCGGGGCCTTATCAGCTATCAGCTGGCGAAGCTTCAGATGTTGACCGGAACGGGGTTTGAGGAAAAGCAAGCAGTCAAGCTGGTGCCTGAGAGAGCGGCATTGAGGCGAAGGGAGCGATTCATTGACAGCTCTTTAATTATGCTTGGCAAGAAGTTGTTAAGTAAAGTTATCATCAGGGAATTTTCCCTGTATCAGATTATCCAGTTTGGCGTGAATGCGGTTCATTTGCGTTCGGTTGTGTTTCGCTTCGCCTTTTGCGCCAAACATATCTGCATGGTCAATCATGGTCAAAATCATTAGTACCGGATCGGCTAAACCTTCGCGCGTTTCAAAAGAGACAACCAACAGAGGATCGAACTCATGCTCATCGTCCATAACTCGCGTATGATGCAAACCAATATATAGCGGAACGACAGTGCCATCGGCTTTAAGGTGCGACTCTTTAATCCATCCGTATCGATGGCGTTCACCCTGCGAATAAACCCAAACTTCGCTGTTCTTTTCCCATAACTGCTGTAAGTCGTCTATATCCTGAAAATATGAAAGTACTACTACATCATCAAAACCGTATTCATTACTGATCGCCCGAAACAGGGCGCTGGTTTCAACGTGCGAGATCCTTCTTTTGATTGCCATGGCTTGTTCCTTCAACCCGGATCATATCTTCCTTGCCCAGTACATCTTTCATAAACTGCGCACGACGTTTTTCATAAGAATCACCTTCAATTCGCACAGATCCAGCTTTACGGGCTTTAGTTAGCATGCTTGTAAGATTTTCGGCATTTACTGGTGTAGTTTTCATGCAGCCTCCTGTTCATTTACTGGTCAAGTATACCACAGGCATAAGCATTCAAAAAAAGATGGCTTTGATAAAACCTCCGTTTGCGAGAGAGCTTCAGGATTTCACTGTTTGATACTTGCTAAACGAATTGCTCTGCCATCCGGATGCTGAAAACATACGCCAGAGCATGATTTACCAATCCTCTACCAGATAACGTTTTCTTTAGCCAACGCCGTGAGAGTCTGTAATTAGCGTGACGTTTATCCTGCGTGGCTGGGGAAGGAGAGTGGTGATACAGACGTAAAAAAGCCCGCTTGCGCGGGCTTCTTTACTTATTGGCTGGGGTGCAGGGATTCGAACCCCGGAATGCTGGTATCAGAAACCAGTGCCTTACCGCTTGGCGACACCCCAAT
>NZ_JAKUMN010000006.1:0-54826 GCF_037026505.1 Erwinia sp. CGal63 | reverse complement strand
TATTGGCTGGGGTGCAGGGATTCGAACCCCGGAATGCTGGTATCAGAAACCAGTGCCTTACCGCTTGGCGACACCCCAATTTTTTGGGTGCGACCCGTTTGCACAGGTCGTCTTTTTTATGGCTGGGGTGCAGGGATTCGAACCCCGGAATGCTGGTATCAGAAACCAGTGCCTTACCGCTTGGCGACACCCCAATAAAATTGGTGGCTACTACGGGAATCGAACCTGTGACCCCAGCATTATGAGTGCTGTGCTCTAACCAGCTGAGCTAAGTAGCCTAATTTTACTGCGTTACAACTATACTACATTCTGACTGGCTGGGATACCTGGATTCGAACCAGGGAATGCCGGTATCAAAAACCGGTGCCTTACCGCTTGGCGATATCCCAACAGGCGGTCAAGCCACAAACCATCAGAAAAACTGGCTGGGGTACCTGGATTCGAACCAGGGAATGCCGGTATCAAAAACCGGTGCCTTACCGCTTGGCGATACCCCATCCGTGCAATGCTTTCGAAATGGTGCGGGAGGCGAGACTTGAACTCGCACACCTTGCGGCGCCAGAACCTAAATCTGGTGCGTCTACCAATTTCGCCACTCCCGCAAAAAAAAGATGGTGGCTACTACGGGAATCGAACCTGTGACCCCAGCATTATGAGTGCTGTGCTCTAACCAGCTGAGCTAAGTAGCCATCTTTTTTCGCGTTACCTTCATCGGCGTTGCGGGGCGCATTATGCTAAGTTGGCCTGAAAGCGTCAACAAGTTTTTTCCCGTTTTTTTGCTGAAACGATCTGTTTGTTTGGCTTATAACCAGTATGGCGACTAATTCAGCAAAACTCGCCTTTTTTTAAACAATAACGGGCCCCGAAAGGCCCGTTTTCTCAGCAAAAGCCGCAGGTTATTTATAAGCAGACTGATGGACGCCTACTGCGCGGCCTGAAGGATCGTCCATTGTTTTGAACGCTTCATCCCATTCAATCGCTTTAGCGGACGAGCAGGCAACGGACGGGCCGCCCGGCACGCACTCGGCAGCGCTGGCAACAGGAAACAGCTCTTCAAAAATTTCCCGATACAGATAGCCTTCTTTTGACGTCGGCGTGTTATACGGGAAGCGGAAGTGCGCCGTTTGCAGCTGCTGGTCGCTGACCTGCTGCGCCGCCACCTCTTTCAGCGTATCAATCCAGCTATAACCTACGCCGTCGGAGAACTGCTCTTTCTGACGCCACGCCACGCTTTCCGGCAGGTAAGAGGCGAAACACTCACGCAGGATATGCTTCTCCATTTTGCCGTTGGCGCCACACATTTTGTCCGCCGGGTTGATGCGCATCGCCACGTCGAGGAATTTTTTATCCAGGAAAGGTACGCGGGCTTCAACGCCCCAGGCCGACATCGCTTTGTTAGCGCGGGCGCAGTCGAACATATGCAGCGCCAGCAGCTTACGCACGTTTTCTTCATGAAACTCTTTGGCGTTCGGCGCCTTATGGAAATAGAGGTAGCCACCAAACACTTCGTCGGCGCCTTCGCCGGAGAGCACCATCTTGATGCCCATCGCCTTGATTTTACGTGACATCAGGTACATCGGCGTCGAGGCGCGAATGGTGGTCACGTCATAGGTTTCGATGTGGTAGATCACATCGCGAATCGCATCCAGACCTTCCTGCACGGTGAAATGGATTTCATGGTGTACTGTACCCAGATGGTCGGCGACGGATTTCGCCGCTTTCAAATCTGGCGATCCTTCCAGACCTACCGCGAAAGAGTGCAGCTGCGGCCACCAGGCCTCGCTCTTGTCCTGATCTTCGATACGCTTGGCCGCAAACTTTTTGGTCACGGCAGAAATAATAGAAGAGTCCAGGCCGCCAGAGAGCAGAACGCCGTAAGGAACATCAGACATCAGATGGCTTTTAACGGACTCTTCCAGCGCTTCTTTCAGCAAGGTCGCATCGGTTTTGTTGTGTTCAACAGCCTCGTAGCTGAACCAGTCACGCTGCCAGTAGCGGCGAATTTCACCATCGGTGCTGGAAAGGTAGCTTCCCGGCGGAAATTCTTTAATTGATTTGCACACCGGCACCAGCGCTTTCATCTCTGAAGCGACAAAAAGGTTGCCGTGTTCATCGTTGCCCATATAAAGCGGGATGATGCCGATATGGTCGCGGCCTACCAGGTAAGTGTTTTTCTCGGTGTCATACAGGATAAAGGCGAACATGCCCTGCAGCTCGTCGAGGAAGTCGACCCCTTTTTCCTGATAAAGAGCAAGAATCACTTCACAGTCGGATTCCGTCTGAAACTCGTAGCGATCGCTCAGCTCTGCACGCAGCGCCTGATGGTTGTAGATTTCACCGTTTACCGCCAGCACGTGCGTACGGGCTGCGTTATAGAGAGGCTGCGCGCCGTTGTTAACGTCGACGATAGAAAGACGCTCATGGGCCAGAATCGCGTTATCGCCCGCATAAACGCCTGACCAGTCCGGGCCGCGATGACGCATAAGACGGGAAAGCTCCAGGGCTTTCTTACGCAGTTCAACCGGATCGCTTTTGAGATCCAACACGCCAAAAATAGAACACATAGCTAACTCCCTAACGACAAACCGCAACGGTAACAGTGATAAGAAAAAGGGTTTTAACGGCGACTTCTTCGCCCGATAGATAAGAAAATGCTCTGGTTTGGCAGAGAGTGCAAGCAATTTAGCGTTTTGCTGTTAAATAGCCTGTTGACCTGCGCTCAGTTTTGATGGTTATGCAATAAAATGGCTAAAAATTTAATGATTCAATAATAAAAGAGAGAAATTGAACAAAAAGTAATCGGCGGGTGGCGATAAAAAAGCCCGACGCGCTGGTCGGGCCGATTATTCAGAGAATGTCGATATCTGCGACGGAAGGGAACACCCAACTTGGCCGGAAAGGCATGGTATCAATATCGCTCAGTGTGGAAACGCCCGACAGCACCAGAATCGTTTCCAGACCGGCCTGAAAGCCAGCCAGGATATCGGTGCGCAGGTTATCGCCGACGATTACCGTCTCTTCCGAGTGCGCCTGCATCTTGTTCAGCGCCGCGCGCATAATCCACGGGCTGGGTTTGCCGACATAGAACGGCGTGCGGCCAGAGATCTTTTCAATGCCGGCGCACAGCGCGCCGCAGCCAGGCACAAAGCCGCGCGCATGCGTATCGGGATTGGTGGCGATAAAGCGCGCGCCGTTTGCGACGAAATAAGCGGCTTTATGCATCATATCCCAGTTAAAGGAGCGGGTTTCGCCCACGATAACGAAATCGGGATTGATATCGGTGATGGTGAAGCCTGCTTTGTACAGTTCGTGTACCAGCGCGCCTTCGCCGACAACGTAGGCTTTCTTGCCTTCCTGACGACGCAAAAAATCCGCAGTGGCCATCGCCGAGGTGTAGAACACGCTTTCCGGCAGGTCGATGCCCGCCGAGGCGAAGCGATTAGCCAAATCTAACGCCGTTTGCGAAGGGTAGTTGGTCAACACGACCAGCGGCATCTCCTTTGCCAGGATTTGTTGCAGGAACTCATTTGCGCCGGGTACGGCGGTATTGTCATGCATCAAAACGCCGTCGATGTCGCAGATGACGTTTTTAATGGTCATTTTTTCACTGTCGTTCAGAGTTAAAGCGCTCATCAACTTTCCATTAAGTGTTGTAACAGAATGCCGTTCAGCATGGCGCGTTTCGCCAGCGCAAAAGCGCCAATCGCGGAACGGTGATCGAGCTCAGAGCGCACTACCGGCAGATTTTTACGGAAATCCTTCAGCGCCTGAGTATTAATGCAGCCTTCGATAGCGGGCAGCAGAATTTTATCCGCTTCGGTGATCTCGCCAGCTATTACGACTTTCTGCGGATTAAAGAGGTTGATAGCTATCGCGATCGCCTTGCCCAGCTGGCGACCGACGGATTCTATCACTTCTGCCGCCAGCGCGTCGCCGCGATTGGCCGCCTTGCAGATTTTCGGCATGACGCACTCATCCGGCGTCAGCGTGCTGGGATAGCCCTGATTCAGCAGATGGCGCACGCGGTTTTCAATCGCGCTGTTGGCGGCAATGGTTTCCAGGCAGCCGAAGTTGCCGCAGTGGCAGCGTTCACCCAGAGGATCGACCTGAATATGGCCCAGCTCGCCGACGTTGCCGTTGCTGCCCAGGAAAATATGGCCGTTGGTGATGATACCGGCGCCGGTACCGCGATGAACGCGCACCAGAATTGAGTCTGCGCAGTCGCGGGAGGCACCAAAATAGTGCTCGGCCAACGCCAGGCTACGAATATCGTGCCCAACAAAACTGGTGACGTTGAAACGTTTCTGCAGATTGGCGACCAGCGGCCATTCATGTACGGCGAGATGCGGCATATAGCGGATAATGCCGTTGTTGGGATCGACCAGGCCTGGCAGAATAACCGCGATGGCGATTAGCTCGCGCAGCTTGCGCTGATGCTGTTCGCAGAAGCTGGCGATGGCGCTGAACAGCGCGTGCTCCAGCGCCTCCTGCGTACGTTCCGGCAGCGCGTAATCCTCCTGCGCCAGCACTTTGCCGCTGAGGTCGAAGAGCGTTAGCGTGGCGTCGTTGCGGCCCAGGCGAATACCGATAGTATTAAAGCCGCGCGTTTCGGTAACGATAGAGATAGCGCGGCGGCCGCCGGTAGACGCCTGCTGTTCCACCTCTTTGATCAGCCCGCGCTCAATCATCTGGCGGGTAATTTTTGTGACGCTGGCGGGCGCTAGCTGGCTATGTTCGGCAATCTGAATGCGCGATATCGGCCCCTGTCGATCGATAAGCCGGTAAACGGCCGCGCTGTTGAGTTGCTTGACTAAATCGACATTTCCTATTTGAGCCTGGCCGCCAGTGGTCATTCAGTTTCTACTCGCTTAAGACTTCGTCACCATTAACGAGAGTCTGGATTATTTGATAGTCGCGGGTGAACAACGTCAGGTTCGCCACTTTTCCGGCTTCGATGGAACCTAACTTGTCTGCCACCCCTATAGCTCGGGCCGGATAGAGCGTCGCCATTCTGATCGACTCATCCAGCGCGATACCGGCATATTCAACGCTGTTCGCTACAGCTTCGATCATGGTCAAAGCAGAGCCGCTAAGCGTGCCGTTTTCGTCGACGCAGAGTCCATCCCGATAGTATATTGTTTTTCCTGCAAAAATGAACCGATCAATGTTCGCGCCCGCCGGAGCGGTAGCATCGGTGACCAGCACCAGCTTGTCGCCTTTGACGCGTTTTGCATTACGAATGTTAACGTAGTTGACGTGTAAACCATCAGCAATAATGCCGCAGTAGACCTCCGGAGAATCGAACAGCGTGCCGATCAGACCCGGTTCACGGCCCGTTAGCGCAGGCATAGCATTATAAAGGTGGGTTGCGAAGCTGATGCCGGCAGAGATCCCGCGACGCGCCTCTTCGCTGGTTGCATGGGAATGCCCGGCGGAAATCACAATACCCGCCTGGCGCAGCTGGCGGATAACGGTTTCATCAACCTGTTCTGGCGCCAGCGTAATTTTAGCGATAACGTCGCTGTTGTCGCACAGATAGTCGACCATCGCCTGCTCCGGACGACGGATCAGTGCCGGATCGTGAGTTCCCTTTTTCAGCGGATTCAGCCAGGGGCCTTCCAGATGTAAACCGAGCGCCTGGTTGGCGTTTTGTGCCAGATAAGCGCGCATCACTTCTACCGCGCGTTTCATCAGCTCATCGCTGCTGGTAATCAGCGTCGGCAGAAAACTGGTGCAGCCCGATTTTTCATTGGCTTTCTGCATCACGTTCAGCGTTTCGACGCTGATAGCGGCAATATCATCGTTAAACTGCACGCCACCACAGCCGTTAAGCTGCAAATCGATAAAGCCGGGAGCGATCAGCGCGCCTTTCACGTCGCGTTGGGCGATATCCGCAGGCAGATCCTCCAGCCTGTAGACGCGGTCGATCAGGCCATCGGCGATAACAACAGCATGATTATCTAATACTTCGTAGCCGGTAAAGATACGGCCATGAGTTAAAGCATACATAAATTTCTCCCGGCCAGCGCCGATAGCCTTGTACCAATGGGTTACAGATTTTCCATGTTTTCCGCTTCCATCTCGCGGAAGTATTTAACCGTTTTCACTTTCAGTTCCATGGTGGCCGGCTCGTCACAGACCACGATGGATTTGGCATGCAGCTGCAGGCAGCTGATAGTCCACATATGGTTGACGTTGCCTTCGACCGCCGCCTGCAGCGCCTGAGCCTTAACGTGCCCCGTCACCAGAATCATCACTTCTTCCGCATCCAGCAGCGTGCCGACGCCGACGGTCAGGGCATATTTCGGCACCTGATTAACGTCGCCATCAAAGAAGCGAGAGTTCGCCACGCGCGTATCGTGCGTCAGGGTTTTGATGCGGGTACGGGAAGCCAGCGACGAGGCAGGCTCGTTGAAAGCGATATGTCCGTCGTTGCCTACGCCACCCATAAAGAGATGAATTTTGCCATAGGCGCGAATCTTCTCTTCATACTGACGGCATTCTGCGTCAATATCCGGCGCGTTTCCATTAAGAAGATTGATATTTTCACTTTGAATATCAACGTGATCGAAAAAGTTGCGGTACATGAAGCTGTGGTAGCTTTCCGGATGCTCTTTCGGCAGGCCAACATATTCGTCCATATTAAAGGTCACTACATGCTTAAAGCTGACCTGGCCTGCTTTATGCATCTCAATCAGATGGCGGTAAGCTTCAAGCGGCGTGCCGCCTGTTGGCAAGCCCAGGACAAAAGGACGTTCTGCGTCAGGCTGGAAGGCGTTGATACGGTATACAATATGACGAGCGGCCCATTTTCCGACTTGGTTTGGCGTAGCAAGGGGAATCAATCGCATTTTTTAACCTCTTTATAAGCAATATCAGGAAAGTATTTTACACCGTTTCTTCTTTTTTAAGCGTAATCCGCAAGGGAAACAACATGAAGGAAACAGGATAATAATGATTTTTTTCATCATAAAATAAGTAGGCGTGCGTAGCCAGCTGTGACGGAAATAAAATCGTCGCTTTGGTGATAAATATCACAAATTTTACGGTTTTAATTTGCGCGGCGAATTAAATTTTCTCTACACTGCATCGGATAAATATCAGTGCCATTGAGCAAGCAGTCTGCCCGATAAAAAGCTGCATAACTGGCGCCTTAACGGCTCTCATAGGGGGAATAGTGAATATTTTAGGATTTTTTCAAAGGCTGGGGCGCTCTTTACAGCTGCCGATAGCCGTACTGCCGGTGGCGGCGCTGATGCTGCGCTTCGGCCAGCCCGATCTGCTAAACACGCCGTTTATCGCTCAGGCTGGCGGCGCTATTTTCGATAACCTGGCACTGATTTTCGCCATTGGGGTCGCTTCCACCTGGTCAAAAGATAACGCGGGCGCCGCCGCGCTGGCGGGCGCCGTTGGCTATTTTATCCTTACCAAAGCAATGATCACCATTAATCCAGCGGTCAATATGGGCGTGCTGGCAGGGATTATCAGCGGCCTGGTCGCCGGTGCGACCTACAACCGCTGGGCGGATATCAAACTGCCTGACTTTCTCAGCTTCTTCGGCGGCAAGCGCTTTGTGCCTATCGCTACCGGCTTTTTCTGTCTGATTCTGGCTGCCGTGTTCGGTTACGTCTGGCCGCCGGTACAGAACGCGATTCATGCGGGCGGCGAGTGGATTGTTTCGGCCGGTGCGTTTGGCGCTGGCGTGTTCGGTTTTGTTAACCGTCTGCTGATCCCAACCGGTCTGCATCAGGTGCTGAACACCATCGCCTGGTTCCAGATTGGCGAATTTACCAACGCGGCGGGCGCGGTGTTCCACGGCGATATCAATCGTTTCTACGCCGGCGACGGCACGGCAGGCATGTTCATGTCCGGCTTCTTCCCTATTATGATGTTCGGTCTACCGGGCGCAGCGCTGGCGATGTATATGGCGGCGCCGAAAGCGCGTCGTCCGATGGTGGGCGGTATGCTGCTTTCCGTGGCGGTCACCGCTTTCCTGACCGGCGTCACGGAGCCGCTGGAATTCCTGTTTATGTTCCTGGCGCCGATGCTTTATCTGATCCACGCCGTGCTGACAGGCATCAGCCTTTACGCGGCGACGGCGCTGGATATCCATGCCGGCTTCTCATTCTCGGCGGGCGCGATTGACTACGCGCTGATGTATAACCTGCCTGCGGCGAGCAGCAATGTCTGGCTGCTGCTGATAATGGGCGCTATCGCCTTTGTGGTTTACTTCGCTCTGTTCAGCGCGGTGATCCGCATGATGAATCTGAAAACGCCGGGCCGCGAGGATGTCAGCGTGCAGGCGATGGAAGAAGCCAACAGCAATACGGAAGAGGGACTGGAGCAGCTTTCCCGGCAGTATATCGCCGCCGTTGGCGGTTCCGAAAACCTCAATGTTATCGATGCCTGCATCACCCGTCTGCGTCTTTCCGTAAAAGATTCGGCTCTGGTCAACGACGCGGCCTGCAAGCGTCTCGGCGCGTCGGGCGTGGTTAAGCTGAACAAGCAGACTATTCAGGTTATCATCGGCGCCAAAGCGGAATCCGTGGCGGAAACGATGAAAAAGATTATCGCCAAAGGCCCGGTCGCGCCGGTTGCGGTCAGCGCCGCTGCCGCGACGGTAGCGCCGACTACGCCGCCGGCGCAGGCAGTGCCTGACGCAGCGAAAAGCGTTATTGAGACGCTGCTGGCGCCGGTAAGCGGCGAAGTGGTGGCGCTGGAGCAGGTGCCTGACGAGGCTTTCGCCAGCAAAGCGGTAGGCGAAGGCGTGGCTATCAAACCCACTGGCTCTACCGTGGTTTCGCCAGCCAACGGCACTATCCTGAAAATCTTCAACACCAACCACGCTTTCTGCCTGGAGACAGAGAAAGGACTTGAGGTAGTGGTGCATATGGGCATCGATACCGTCGCGCTGGAAGGCAAAGGCTTTACACGGCTGGTGGAAGAGGGCGCGCAGGTTAAAGCCGGGCAGCCGGTACTGGAGATGGATCTGGCCTGGCTTAACAGCCATGCAAAATCGATGATTAGCCCGGTTGTGGTCAGCAATATCGAGGATTTCAGCGGCATTAAGCTGGTGGCTGGCGCCACTGTAGTCGCGGGCGAAACCCCGCTTTGCGAAATCACCAACTAACCACAGCGGTCAAAAGTTGAGGGCGGGAAGCGATTCCCGCCCTTTTTTATGCGATACGCTAACAAACGGTTGTTTCCCTTCGCGGCTTTGTGGATCATACTCCGTTATTTCACGCACTAAAGTATTCCAGAGGATATTGAGATGAGTGAGGCTGAAGCCCGCCCAACTAATTTTATTCGTCAGATCATCGACGAAGACCTGGCGAACGGTAAGCACAAGAGCGTGCATACCCGTTTTCCGCCAGAGCCGAACGGCTATCTGCATATTGGTCACGCCAAGTCTATCTGCCTGAACTTCGGCATCGCGCAGGATTACCAGGGCGAATGTAACCTGCGTTTCGACGATACCAACCCGGTCAAAGAAGATCTGGAATACGTAGAGTCAATCAAGCGTGACGTGCAGTGGCTGGGCTTTGAGTGGAGCGGCAAGGTCCGTTATTCCTCTGACTATTTTGACCAGCTGCATCACTACGCGATTGAGTTGATCAACAAAGGTCTGGCCTATGTGGATGAGCTGTCGCCGGAGCAGATCCGTGAATATCGCGGTACGCTGACCTCACCAGGCAAAGAGAGTCCTTATCGGGATCGTAGCGTAGAGGAAAACCTGGCGCTGTTCGAAAAAATGCGCAACGGCGAGTTTGCTGAAGGCAGCGCCTGCCTGCGCGCTAAAATCGATATGGCTTCCAGCTTTATCGTGCTGCGCGATCCGGTGCTCTACCGCATTAAGTTCGCCGAGCATCACCAGACCGGCAACAAGTGGTGCATCTATCCAATGTACGACTTTACCCACTGCATTTCCGATGCGCTGGAAGGGATCACGCATTCGCTCTGTACGCTGGAGTTTCAGGACAACCGCCGTCTGTATGACTGGGTACTGGATAATATCACTATCCCCACGCACCCGCGCCAGTACGAGTTTTCGCGCCTGAATCTTGAATACGCCATTATGTCCAAGCGCAAGCTGAACCTGCTGGTGACTGAAAAGGTCGTAGAAGGCTGGGACGATCCGCGTATGCTGACCGTTTCTGGCCTGCGCCGTCGCGGCTACTCCGCCGCCTCTATTCGCGAGTTCTGTCGCCGTATCGGTATCACGAAACAGGACAATATCGTGGAGATGGCGTCGCTGGAATCCTGCATTCGCGACGATCTGAACGAAAACGCGCCGCGTGCAATGGCCGTTCTCGATCCGGTCAAGCTGGTGATTGAGAACCTGCCGGCCAATCACGAAGAGATCATCACCATGCCAAACCATCCGAACAAACCGGAGATGGGGACGCGCGAGGTGCCGTTCAGCCGCGAGGTCTATATCGATCGTGCGGATTTCCGTGAGGAAGCCAACAAGCACTATAAGCGTCTGGTATTGGGTAAAGAGGTTCGCTTGCGCAACGCTTATGTCATCAAAGCCGAGCGCGTGGCGAAAGATGAACAAGGCAATATCACCTGTCTGTTCTGTACCTGCGATATCGATACCCTGAGCAAAGATCCGGCCGATGGTCGCAAGGTAAAAGGCGTTATTCACTGGGTTTCTGCCGAGCACGCGCTGCCGGCTGAATTCCGCCTTTACGATCGTCTGTTCAGCGTGCCGAATCCCGGCGCCGCCGAAGATTTCCTGGCTACCGTCAATCCAGAGTCGCTGGTTATTCGTCAGGGCTTTGTCGAACCTGGCCTGCAGACGGCGGAAGCGTCGAAACCCTTCCAGTTTGAACGTGAAGGCTATTTCTGCGCCGACAGCGTCTACTCCAGCAGCAACCACCTGGTATTTAACCGCACGGTAGGTCTGCGCGACACCTGGGCAAAAAGCGGCGAATAAGTCGATATTTAATAAAAAAGCAGCCTTCGGGCTGCTTTTTTTTTGAATAATATATGCAACCCATTAACGGTTAAATCACATAAAAAATATAACCTGTTTTATATCATATTTTAAGCTGGCAGTAATTGTTATTAATTGATAATTCGTGCTGCGAAAAATATAATTGCGCCGTACTCGGGTGGCTTGCTTTTAATACTGATATTTTTGAGATTATTTATTGTTTATTTATAGTTCGTTTATCTTCTATTAGAGAAGGATTTCTCAATGCACTCTGTCAACTTAACGCGAAAAGCGCTGGCGATAGCTGTCGCCTGCGGTTCTGCCCTCGCTGGCACTATTTATTCTCCTGTTTCTTTCGCCGCGGGTTTTATTGATGACTCGACCCTGACCGGCGGTATTTATTACTGGCAGCGGCAGCGCGACAGAAAAGAGATGGATCCGGTCCATAATAAATATGGTCAGTATACGGAAAACCTGCATCACTCCACTTTTAACGGCAGCCTGGATTTTTCCTCGGGCTACGCGGCGGATTTTATCGGCATTGAGCTTGGCGTGCATGGCGCTCTACAGCTGGCGGGTACCGGCCCGGCGGCGCCGAACGAGATTGCCTTCAGTAACGCAAAGAATCGCTGGTCGGAAAAATTTGACGGCGACGCCAACGGCGCCTCTTTTTATAAAGCCGCGATTAAACTTAAGCATGATAATTATTGGTTAAGAGCGGGTTATATTCAGCCACAGGGACAGACACTGCTTATGCCCCAATGGGGGTTCGTGCCGGGAACCTATCGCGGATTTGAAGTGGGTTCCGTTTATGATTTTGACGATGCCGGCGCGCTGTCACTCTCTTATATGTGGACGGATGAGTATAAGGCGCCCTGGTATCGCCAGATGTATAGCTTCCGTAAGCCAGACTTAACAACCGAAATAAAATATCTGCACTCTGTCGGCATCAAATATGATTTCAAAAATAAACTGGTGCTGGAAGGCGCGGTGGGCCAGGCCGAAAATTATATGGATCAATATTTCACCGAGGTGTCATGGGCGTTTCCTGTAGCGGGCAACGATCTGCATACCAGCTGGCAATTCTACGGCGCGCGTAATAAAGAGCAGGGCGGCGTTAACAACGTTAATAATGTTTATGACGGCCTGGCCTGGCTGCAGGCGGTTACGCTGGGCTATAAAACCGGGCCGTTTGATTTCCGCGTCGAAGGCACTATGGTCAAAGCTCGCGGTAACCAGGGCTTTTTCCTCGCGCGTATGACGCCGGTCGGCGCGACCTCCAATGGACGTAACGATGTCTGGTGGGATTCCCGCAGCGACTTTAACGCCAACGGACAAAAAGCGCTTTACGCGGGCGTAATGTATGACCTCAAAGGCTGGCAGATGCCCGGCTGGGAAGTCGGCACCTCCTACGCTTACGGCTGGGACGCTCGTCCTTCAACCAATCCGATCTACGATCAGAGCATGCGCCGCAGCGAGTCCGCCTGGAATATGGATTTGCGCTATACGTTCCAGCATGGTCGCGCCAAAGATACTCAGATCAACCTGCACTATACCCGTTACAAAAATCATTCCGATATTCCGAGCTTCAGCAACGGCTACGGAAATATGTTCCAGGACGAAAAAGACGTGAGGCTGACCGTTATCGCGCCTTTCACCATTTTTTGATGCAGGCAGTTTGTTGACGTCCGGGCAGGAAAGCGTACAACGCTTTCCTCGCTGGCGGCTGGCAAACTCTTTAACAGCGGACGAGGAAAGTGATGAAAATATTAAGACTAACGCTCGTGGCGGCGGCGCTGATGTCAGCGATGGCCAGCGGCGTAGCCAGGGCGGATCAAAGCGTTGTCGATCAGATTAGCCAGTTTGGCGTGAAGTACACCGTTAACGATAACCATGCCGCGCAGCACGGCGTGGATTGCGCGGCGCTGGGCGCGGACTGGGCTTCCTGCAATCGGGCGACCATTACGCTGACTAATCCGGGCAAGGCGATTACCAGCAAAGACTGGGCTATCTGGCTGCCTAATATTCGCCAGACGCTGCGGGTCGATAACGATCAGTTCCGGATGGTGCATGTTGTAGGCGATCTGACGCGACTGGAGCCAACCGAGAAGTTTAAAGGGTTTGCCGCGGGCGAATCGGTTGAAATTCCCATTATCAACGAGTACTGGCAGCTTTTTATTACCGACGTGATGCCGCGCTGGTATGTTACTGCTGAAAACGCCCAGCCTAAAATTATCGCCAGCACGGATACGGAAGACTTAACCTCGTTTGTTTCGCCGATGGCCGCGCACTGGAAACGAACGCCAGACGACCGCAACATCCTGATGACGCCTGCAAGCCGCTTTGAGAAAAACAGCGATACCGCGCCGCTGGCCGCTGAAGCGCTGCGCGGCCAGATTCTTCCTACGCCGCTGCAGGTCACGCTTCATACGGAAGATGCCGATTTGAGCCAGGGCGTGCAGTTTGAGCTGACTGGCCTGAGCGCGGAATCGGCGGAAGCGGTAAGAGAGCGTTTCGCGCTGATGGGCGTGGCGGAAAAGTCGCAGGGCTACAAAATCAAAAGTCAGCTTACGCCTGCCGCTTTTACCGGCGACAAGGCGGTTTCCGGCGCCTATAAGCTGACTATTCGCGAGCACGAAGCGCAGATAGAAGGTTTTGACGAAGCCGGCGTTTATTACGGCATGATGTCCATTCTGTCGCTGCTGCCGGCCAGCGGCGAGCAGAAGATCGCCACGCTGGACGTTACCGATGCGCCGCGCATGGCCTATCGCGGCATCTTTCTTGATATCGGCCGCAACTTCCACAGCAAAGAGGCGGTGCTGCGCCTGCTGGATCAGATGGCGGCCGTGAAGCTGAATAAATTCCACTTCCACCTCAGCGACGATGAGGGCTGGCGTATTGAGATACCAGGCCTGCCGGAGCTGACTGAAATCGGGTCGAAACGCTGTCACGATCTGACAGAGCAGCGCTGCCTGCTGCCGCAGCTGGGCTCCGGGCCTTTTGCCGATGCGTCGGGCAACGGCTATCTGACTCGTGATGACTATATTGATATTCTGCGCTATGCGAAGGCGCGCGCCATTGAGGTGATCCCGGAGATTGACATGCCTGCGCACGCTCGCGCAGCGGTGATCTCAATGGAAGCTCGCTATAACAGGTTGATGAAAGAGGGCAAAACCAGAGAGGCGAACGAATATCGCCTGGTCGATCCCACCGATACCTCGAATACCACATCCGTACAGTTCTACGATCGCACCAGCTATCTGAACCCCTGCCTGGATTCCTCGATGCGCTTTGTTGATAAAGTCATTGGCGAAATCCAGGCGATGCACCAGGCCGCGGGCGTGCCGCTAACGACCTGGCACTTCGGTGGCGACGAAGCGAAAAATATTCGCCTCGGCGCGGGCTATACGGATGCGGCGAAACCGGAAGCGGGCAAGGGTAAAATTGACCTCAGCCGGGAAGACAAGCCCTGGGCGAAATCTCAGGTTTGCCAGGCGTTGGTGAAGTCGGGCAAGGTCGCCGACATGGATCACCTGCCCAGCTATTTCGGCAAAAAAGTCAGCGAGAGCGTTAACGCGCACGGTATTGAGAAAATGCAGGCGTGGCAGGATGGCCTGAAGGACGCGAAGGGCGCCGCAGATTTCGCCACCAAACGCGTCGGCGTCAACTTCTGGGATACGCTCTTCTGGGGCGGCTTCGACAGCGTTAACGACTGGGCTAACAAAGGCTACGAGGTCACCGTTTCCAATCCGGACTATCTCTATATGGATTTCCCTTACGAGGTGAATCCGCACGAGCGAGGCTATTACTGGGGCACGCGCTTCAACGACGAGCGTAAAATGTTCAGCTTCGCGCCGGACAATATGCCGCAGAACGCGGAAACCTCGGTGGATCGCGACGGCAACTACTTCAGCGCTAAATCCGACAAACCGTGGCCGGGCGCCTATGGCATCTCAGCCCAGCTCTGGAGCGAAACCGTGCGTACCGATGAGCAGATGGAAGCGATGATTTTCCCTCGCGCTATTTCCGTGGCGGAGCGTGGCTGGCATCGTGCGGCCTGGGAAGAGACCTATCAGGCGGGACGTGAATACAAGGGCGGCGAAACGCACCATGTCGATCAGGCCGCGCTTAACCGCGACTGGCAGCGCTACGCCAATCTGCTGGGGCAGCGTGAACTGGCGAAGATGGATAAAGCCGGTATCCATTACCGTCTGCCGCAGCCGGGCGCGCGCATTGTCGAAGGCCGGCTGGAAGCCAATATCGCGCTGCCCGGTCTTGCTATCGACTACTCGCTGGACGGCGGCAAAAGCTGGCAGCGCTATCAGGATAACGCTCGTCCGAATGTTGCAGGCGAAGTCATGATTCGCGCCGTCAGCAGCGACGGCAAGCGCTTCAGCCGCGTGGAAAACCTGAAATAACCGTTTCTCAGACGAAAAAAAACCGGCGAGCGATCGCCGGTTTTCTGTTTTTAAATTAGCTTACTTGTCGTGCAGCGTATCATCTTCACGGCAGTCGCCGGTAGCACAGTGGCCGTAGAGATAAAGGCTGTGGTTGCTGAGCTTGATACCGTGTTTCGTCGCTATATCACGCTGGCGGGATTCAATCGACTCATCGCTGAACTCGATAACCTTGCCGCAGTCCAGGCAGATCAGGTGATCGTGATGATGCTGTTGGGTCAGTTCAAAAACGGACTTTCCGCCTTCAAAGTTGTGGCGGGTAACGATCCCCGCATCGTCAAACTGGTTCAGAACGCGGTAAACCGTCGCCAGGCCAATCTCTTCGCCCATATCGATCAGGCGTTTATACAAGTCTTCCGCACTGACATGATGGCACTCTGGTTCCTGAAGCACTTCCAGAATTTTCAGTCGAGGAAGCGTGACTTTCAGGCCGGCCTTCTTTAATGCGGTGTTATTGTCAGTCATGCGGATATTGTCCTGTTACTTTACTGGTCACTAAGTGGCTGAAAAGCCGTGAGCATCGGTCGACGCAAAAGCTGAGCGTCTCATTATAGAACCGATGCCTTGAAGAAACCACAGCGGAGATGCAAAACCATCAGAGGATGTAAGGATTACGAAGTCGTTACGTCCGAAAAAGCAAGCACCCATGTACGCTGGGTTATCCGTTCGATCTTCCGATGCCAAATACTGGCGAAGCGGAAACGAAGCAGGGTTATTCTACCGTTTTGAGGGTAAAAGTTACAAATATGTATCTATTACTGCTATAGGAAAAACCGCTGGCCCACTGTGGTTAACCCAGTGGGCCAGGCTGTCAGGCTTCGATGATATCCTGCAGCTGCAGTTCGTCAGAGATCTGTTTGACCCACTTCTCAACGCGTTCGTTGGTCAGCTCCGGCTGGCGATCTTCGTCGATGGCCAGGCCCAGGAAGTGATTGTCGTCCGCCAGCCCTTTAGAAGCTTCGAAGTGGTAACCTTCGGTAGGCCAGTGACCTACGATCACCGCACCGTTAGGTTCGATGATGTCGCGGATGGTGCCCATCGCGTCGCAGAAGTACTCCGAGTAGTCTTCCTGATCGCCGCAGCCGAACAGCGCCACCAGCTTGCCGTTGAAGTCGATCTCTTCCAGCGTCGGGAAGAAATCATCCCAGTCGCACTGTGCTTCGCCGTAGTACCAGGTTGGGATGCCCAGCAGCAAAATATCAAAGGCTTCAAGGTCTTCTTTGCTGCTTTTAGCGATATCATGAACTTCAGCCACCTCTTTACCGAGCTGCTTCTGGATCATTTTTGCAATGTTTTCCGTATTGCCCGTATCGCTGCCAAAGAAAATGCCTACGATTGCCATGAGTTTAATAACCTCTTGAAACTTAATGATATGCGGCGACTAGCCTGAAAATGTTAACGGCAATGATAGCAGACAGCCACAGGGGGATAAACGGCTAATCCGCCCGCATTTGTCGCTTTGTGCTCTACCGTCGCGCCCCGATCAGCGCTTTGGTCTGGCTAACTGCGCCATAACCATCTCTTCGATCAGCTCGCTGCGGCTCATGTTGCGCTGCTCGGCGAGCTGGTTCAGGGCATCGACCGCGTCGCTGTTCATTTTCAGCTCAACGCGTCTCAGCCCGCGCACTTTATCGCGTTTGAGCTGATTGCGTTTGTTGATACGCAGCTGCTCGTCACGCGTCAGCGGATTGGTTTTGGGTCGTCCCGGGCGACGCTCGTCTGCGAACAGATCGATCGTGGTGCGGTCCGTGTTTTCTTTTGCCATAGAATCGTGATACTGAAGGCTGGAGTTCTGATGGATTGAGCCGTAAGCGCCCGCGACTGCGGCCGCCGACAAATTTTAGCGCGCCATCATACCCCAGCGAAAGTCGCGACGGCAATTATTTAGCCTTTTACTGAAATATTTGTTTTCACAGGGCAAAAAAACGGCGGATAGCGCGTAAAACGGCATCGGGTTTCTCCGCATGCGCCCAGTGGCCCGCACCGGTAATCACGTGAGCGCGGGCGGCGGGAAACTGCGTCAACAGCGCCTCGCGATACGCTTCCGTGATATAGGGTGAAAGCTCACCGCGGATAAAGAGCGTCGGATGCGGCCACGCGGGCACTTTTTCCCAGCCGATAATCTTATCGTAGCTCTGCTGCAGGGCCGGAACGTTAAACCGCCATTCGCCATCCTGAAAAGACTTCAGCAAAAACTGAATCACGCCATCTTCGTCTATAGTTTTACGCATCAGCGCGGCGGCTTCGCTGCGTCGGGTGACGCCCGCTTCGCTGACGGCTTCGAGCGCGGCGAAGATATGATCGTGATGACGTTGTTGATAAGCCACCGGCGCGATATCGATAACCACCAGCTGCTTAACGCGATTTGGGGCCAGTGCGGTTAGCATCATCGCAATCTTACCGCCCATGGAGTGACCGATAACTTCAAAATGCTCAACGCCGAGATCGTCCAGCGTTTCCAGCACGTCGCGCGCCATCGCAGGATAGTTTATTTCAGTCGAGCGTGGAGAAAAACCATGATTGCGCACATCAACCTGAATGATGCGGCGCGCTGTTTTCAGGTCGCGCGCCAGCACGCCGAGGTTATCCAGGTTGCCGAAAAGGCCGTGAATAAGGACTACGGGCGCGTCAGAAACGGCGGTTTGTTCAGATTGCAGGCGGAAATTCAATTTCATGGCAAACTTCTTACAGAGGAAACGAAGGGTTAGGTTATCATAAAAGCACGATTTTCTGCCGTCGCGGCGGCCCCAGGCTTTACGGCATATTCCGACTTTTGCCCGCAAGCGGGGCTGGCGCTACAACCCGGCAGGATTTAACTTTATAATCCTCGTGTTAGGGCTGGTCTTCTGGCGTTCCGGCAACAGCAGGTCGCCAACCGGCTCTTATCAGCAATAATCGTACTGGATCAAGATGAAAACTATTGAAGTCGACGAAGAGCTCTACCGTTATATCGCCAGCCACACTCAGCATATTGGTGAAAGCGCCTCCGATATTTTACGTCGTATGCTGAAATTCTCCGCCGGTCAGACGGCAGCGAAAGCGCCTGTCGCCACGCCTGCTCCTGTCGCCAGCGTGCAGGAAACGGTGGTGAAAGAGACGTCTCGCCCGCAGGATCGCGTTCGCGCCGTGCGTGAGCTGCTGCTGTCGGACGAGTATGCGGAACAGAAAAAAGCGGTGAACCGTTTTATGCTGATCCTGTCGACTTTATACAATCTGGATCCCAAAGCATTTGCCGCCGCGACCGAGTCACTGCACGGCCGCACGCGCGTCTACTTTGCAGGCAATCAGCAGACCCTGGTACAGAACGGCACCCATACCAAGCCGCAACACATTCCCGGCACGCCGTATTGGGTGATCACCAACACCAACACAGGCCGTAAACGCAGCATGATTGAACATATCATGGCGTCCATGCAGTTCCCGACGGAGCTGGCGGACAAGGTTTGCGGCACACTCTAAAACACAGCGTCAGGGAGAAGCGCCAATGGCCAGTCATTCCCGTGCCGGGCAGCCAGCACAGCAGAGCGATTTGATTAACGTTGCACAATTGACCTCGCAGTATTATGTCCTGCAGCCGGAAGTCGGCAACGCGGAACATGCGGTAAAATTCGGCACGTCCGGCCATCGCGGCAGCGCGGGCCGACAGAGCTTCAACGAGACGCATATTCTGGCGATCGCTCAGGCGATAGCGGAAGAGCGTAAAAAGAATGGCGTTACCGGCCCTTGCTTTGTGGGCAAAGACACGCACGCGCTCTCCGAGCCGGCGATCATTTCCGTGCTGGAAGTGCTGGCCGCCAACGGCGTGGATGTGATCGTGCAGCAGGACAACGGCTATACGCCAACGCCTGCCATCTCCAACGCGATCCTTGAGCACAACAAAGCGGGCGGTGTACAGGCTGACGGTATCGTAATCACGCCTTCGCACAATCCGCCAGAAGATGGCGGTATTAAATATAATCCGCCAAACGGCGGCCCGGCCGACACCAACGTCACTAAAGTGGTGGAAGATCGCGCCAACCAGCTGATTAAAGACGGCCTGAAAGAAGTTAAGCGCGTTTCGCTGGCGGAAGCCTGGGCAAGCGGCCATCTGCAGGAAAAAGATCTGATCCAGCCTTACGTGGAAGGCCTGGCGCAGATTATCGATATTCCGGCTATCCAGAAAGCGGGTCTGAAAATCGGCGTCGATCCTTTAGGCGGCTCCGGTATCGCCTACTGGCAGCGCATCGCGGAGTTCTACAACCTGGATCTGACCATCGTTAACGATTCCGTCGATCAGACTTTCCGCTTTATGCATCTGGATAAAGACGGCGTGATCCGCATGGACTGCTCTTCCGAGAGCGCGATGGCGGGCCTGCTGGCGCTGCGTGACAAGTTCGATCTGGCGTTCGCCAACGATCCTGACTATGACCGTCACGGTATCGTCACGCCTGCGGGCCTGATGAACCCTAACCACTACCTGGCCGTTGCTATCAACTACCTGTTCCAGCATCGTCCGCAGTGGGGCAAAGAGGTCGCCGTCGGCAAAACGCTGGTTTCCAGCGCAATGATTGACCGTGTGGTTAACGACATCGGCCGTAAGCTGGTGGAAGTCCCGGTTGGCTTTAAGTGGTTCGTTGACGGCCTGTTCGACGGCAGCTTCGGCTTCGGCGGCGAGGAGAGCGCGGGCGCTTCCTTCCTGCGTTTCGACGGCACGCCATGGTCAACCGATAAAGACGGCATCATTATGTGCCTGCTGGCCGCTGAGATCACCGCCGTAACTGGTAAAAATCCGCAGCAGCACTACGATGAGCTGGCAGAGCGCTTTGGCGCGCCAAGCTACAACCGTCTGCAGGCTTCCGCTACTTCTGCGCAGAAAGCGGCGCTGTCGAAGCTTTCGCCAGAGATGGTCAGCGCCGATACGCTGGCGGGCGATCCCATCACGGCACGTCTGACGGCAGCACCGGGCAACGGCGCTTCAATCGGCGGCCTGAAAGTGATGACGGAGAACGGCTGGTTTGCCGCGCGTCCATCCGGCACGGAAGATGCCTATAAAATCTACTGCGAGAGCTTCCTGGGTGCCGAACACCGCGAGAAGATCGAGAAAGAAGCGGTAGAGATTGTTAGCGAAGTGCTGAAAAACGCGTAATCGCGAGAGCTGATAATAAAAAAGGCGCTGATTGTTCAGCGCCTTTTTTTAAAAATTTTTTTGGCCTTTTTATAACCCATATGGCTTTTTAACCAGATGTACACTGGTAAACGTTAAAGCAGCGCGCCAGGAAAAGGGTTTAGATAGCAATTTGCCACATAATCTCCTGGTTATATAGTCGAATAAATCTATTTAATCGCTGATAAATCAAAAAAACTGATATAAATAAAAACAAGCAATCCCTATAAAAAAGGACTGGCATTCAATTGTCGCGTCAAATATTAAACCTTATTGTAATGTGGTTAGATTCCACGAAAGATTTACTGATTTCATTCATTGAAATAGCATAAAGGTTAATGAAAATGTGTTTCATTTAGTAAAGCTCAGCTTTTTGGTTGATTTGCATCAATAAAATCCGCATTAAGGCTTTATCGGGAGAATTTAAAGAGGAAGATGGATGTATTTCTATCGCAACAAGGATCTGTTAAATGGCTATTCCCGTTTATTTATGGCTTGAGGATGATGGCGGAGCCCGTGTAAAGGGTGATGTAAGGGTAAAAGGTCGGGAGGAAGTATAGAGATAAGTGAGCTAATGCACTCCGTAGAGCAGCCAGGAGATCCTTCGACGGGCAAAGCTACAGCGAAGCGCTTACATAGTTCATATGCGTTTATGAAAAGTATTGATAGCGCGTCCTCTTATCTTTATAAGGCCATCTGTTCTGGTCAGACTTTCAGAAAGGCTGAATTTAAATTTTACCAAATCAACTATAATGGGCAGGAAGAAGAATACTTCAGGACTACGCTGGAAAACGTGAAGGTAACGGAAATTGAATCTTTGATTCTGGATATTAACTATCCACAATCGAAAAAGCATGACCATCTTGAGTATGTTGATTTAGCCTACGAGAAAATTACATGGCATTACCTGGATGGTAATATTATTCACTGCGATTCATAGAACGGGCGGGCCGCATAATGGCATGGGAATACGACGTAGCTTCACATACATTTACCCGAAATGGTGTAACTTATACGGCTGATTATGCGGGCGCAACAGGTTATAAGAATGACAGCGCCAAAGAGTGTGTAAAAAATAAAGGGCCGCTTCCCAGGGGGACTTATATAATCGGTGCTCCTCATAACTCATCCCATACTGGAAAATATACGCTTAACCTTACTCCCGAGCTCAGCAATGCGATGTGTGGACGTGCTGCTTTTCGTATTCATGGCGCAAGCAAAAATCACCCGCTGGATTCATCAGAAGGCTGTATTATTGTAGCGATCGGCGTAAGAAAAATTATTTGGGCTAGTGGCGACAGGGAGCTGAAAGTGAAATGAAATATCTTATTATTACCGTGACTCTTCTGTTTTCTTCTGTGGCTATAGCAACACAGATGGAAGGCTTTGGCGCTTACTATTACCAGGATGATCCTGCTATCCCAAATTTCGATACCAGGAAAGGTTTGGCACCTGATGTGATTATAGGTGATAATTTTTTTGTAATGGAATTTAGTCGCCTGACGGATATTGCAAAAACAACCGGTGTCGTTGTTAACCAGAGCGACCGGGCATCCTGGCTTTGCCTGACTTCTGAAAAGGTTAATTACTGGTTTATCTCTGATAATGAGATGGGGCATGGCGACTTAACTTCTGTTGCTATGGCCAAATCGGGAAATGAAAAAGGGTGTTCTGCCTATAACGGTAAAATAAGCGTTACGGTTAAGGGGATTCCCTTGCTGGATGCTTCACCAGAAAAGATTTCAGCATTATTTTCAAACAGGATGCAGGGGAATATAATGCAGTATTGTACTGAAACTAAAAGCTATGGTGATTTTACTCAGGTAAACTGCCTTGAATACCATTTCGAAAAAAATAATGTTAAAGGCGTTTTTATTTATCAGGTTACTGCCAACTAAAAATCATAAGCTGCGTTAAGAATCCCGCCTGATTATTCAATTTGTTTAATGCCTGGAAACCTGCTGATTCAGGCGCTTGCCCTTTGCCCGCTCTGCGGCTAGCAGACTGTAATCTTTCAGTAAGTTGTGATAGTTTTGTTATTTTCCATATTATAATTAACTATTATTTAACATTGTGATGCTAAGGGTATTTTTTAATTACCTGGTCATACCAGTGGTAAAATTATCGCCATATTGATACTATTTTAGCCAGCTTGCTTTAATTTAAAATTACTCAGGAGGGCATATGAACCTTTATCAACGCTATTCGCTGCCTCATCTTATTCTGCGCCGTAGTGCGGTAGTCGCTATCGGCGTTCTCGCGCTGCCCTTTATGCTTTTTTATCGCGACAGAAGCCGTTTTTACAGCTATCTGCATCGCTGCTGGTGTAAGACCAGCACGCAGCCGGTCTGGCTGGCACAGACGGAAGCCGCAGGTATCGATTTTTATTAAAAATATCTTTTCGCCCGCCTTATCCGATGCCCCGCTTATGGGGCATTTTTTTATGTTTCAACAATGTAGAACTCAATTTCTCCGACAACCCTTTGCCGCTACAACAGCGCCGGCAAAGGGTTGTACAAACTTGTACAACTTATTTTGTTTTGTATAGCTTTAACAGCTACACTTAAGGAAGCAAGTAGCGAAGGGGAGAAAGGTATGAGTAAAAAAATTCCGGTAGGCATCAGCGCCTGCCTGTTAGGCGACAACGTCCGCTTTGACGGCGGCCACAAGCGTTGCGCTTTTGCTGCCGAAGATTTGGCGCCTTTTATGCGTTATGAACCGGCCTGCCCGGAAATGGCGATTGGCCTGCCAACGCCGCGCCCCGCGCTACGTCTTACCGAAACGGCTGACGAGAAGGTCGAACTTTGCTTCAGCAACGGCAAAGGCGAGCCGTTGACCCAGGAGATGCAAAGCTTCTCTGAAAAGAAAATCGCCAGCCTGCATCACCTTTGCGGTTATATCGTCTGCGCTAAATCGCCCAGCTGCGGTATGGAAAGGGTTCGCGTTTATCAGCCGGAAAACAATAACAATCGCAAGGAAGGCGTGGGCATCTTTACGCGTGAGCTGATGAAGCAGATGCCGTGGCTGCCTGTGGAAGAGGACGGCAGGCTGCACGATCCCGTGCTGCGGGAAAATTTTGTCGAGCGCATCTATACGCTGCATGAATTTAACGAGCTTTGGCGCAGCGGCCTGACGCGCGGCAAGCTTATCGCTTTTCACAGCCGTTATAAGCTAACGCTGCTGGCGCATTCGCAACCTGAATACCGGGAGATAGGCCGCTTTGTCGCGGGTATTGAAAACTGGTCTTCGCTGGAAGCCTTCGCTTTTGAATACCGCCAGCGACTGATGGATCTGCTGAAGCACAAAGCGACGCGCGGCAACCATACCAACGTAATGATGCACGTTCAGGGCTATTTCCGTCCGCAGCTGAACGCCAAACAGCGCCAGGAACTGACTTCGCTGATCGATCACTATCGTCAGGGCCTGCAGCCGCTGCTGGCGCCGATGACGCTGCTTAAGCACTATATGTCGGAATATCCCGATCCCTATCTGGCGCAGCAGCGCTATTTTGAGCCCTATCCGGAAGCGCTGCGGTTGCGTTACGGCCACTGATTACCGCAGGGAAAGCCATGACCACCCATCTTGTCTGGATGCGCAACGATCTGCGCATCCACGATAACTATGCCCTTTACGCAGCCTGCCGCGATGAAAATGCTAAAGTGCTGGCGATTTATATCGCCACGCCGGAACAGTGGCGCTCGCACGATATGTCGCCAAAACAGGCCGCCTATATTTATCAGAGCCTGCAGGATGTGCAGCAGTCTCTGGCAGAAAAAGGCATCCCGCTGCACTATCTGCAGTGCAACGATTTTTCTGCGTCGGTAGAAGCGCTGAAGGATTTTTGTCAGCAGCATAAAGTCGACAGCCTGTTTTATAACTATCAGCACGAAGTTAATGAGCGTCAGCGCGATGCAAAGGCGGAACGCGAGCTGGACAAGCTGGACGTCGTTGTGCAGGGCTTTGATGATGGACTACTGCCGCCCGGCAGCGTGCTGACCGGCAGCCGCGAAATGTTCAAAGTCTTTACGCCGTTTAGCAAAGCCTTTGTTCGCCGACTGCGCGAAGGGATGCCGGAATGCGCGCCCGCGCCCACACCGCGTGCCGATGCGCCTTTAAAAAAATTACCTGCCCTTGAGCCTTTCGATTATCCGCGGGAAGCGTTTGACAGCGACTTTTTTCCGGCAGGAGAGAAGAAAGCGATACAGCGCCTGCGCGAGTTTTGTCAGCAGCCGGTTGCAGATTACGCGGCCACGCGTGATACACCGGCTATTGACGGCACCAGCCGTCTTTCCGTTTGTCTGGTGACCGGCGTGCTTTCGCTGCGTCAGTGTCTGCACCGGCTGTTGCGCGAGCATCCTGACGCGCTGGAAAACGAGAAAATATTTAGCTGGTTCAATGAGCTAATCTGGCGAGAATTTTATCGCCATCTGCTCGTCGCCTGGCCGGCGCTCTGCAAGCATCAGCCCTTTATCGGCTGGACCAACAAGGTACAGTGGCAGAGCAACGATCGGCAGCTTCAGGCCTGGCAGCAGGGCAAAACCGGCTATCCCATTGTCGACGCCGCGATGCGCCAGCTTAACTGCCTGGGCTGGATGCATAACCGGCTGCGTATGATTACGGCCAGCTTCCTGATTAAAGATCTGCTGATCGACTGGCGGATCGGCGAACGCTACTTTATGTCGCAGCTGATCGATGGCGATCTGGCGGCCAATAACGGCGGCTGGCAGTGGGCGGCCTCCAGCGGTAACGATGCCGCGCCCTATTTCCGTATTTTCAATCCTACTACTCAGGGCGAACGCTTCGACAAACAGGGCGAGTTTATTCGAAAGTGGCTGCCGGAGCTGAAGGATATTCCCGCTCAGCATATTCATCAGCCGCACGAATGGGCGAAGAAAAACGGCGTCAGGCTGGATTATCCGCAACCCATTGTCGACCATAAGGAAGCCCGCAAGCGCGCGCTGGCGGCCTATGAGGCCGCAAGAAAATAGTCTCGCTTGCTGCCGTCTGCTAAAGTTGCCGCATTCAGAACGACAAAGCTTATCAGGACGCCTTATGCACAACAGTGAATTAGAAAAAATCGTCAACCAGCAGCTCAATACCGCGGGTTTCAGCGACTATGCGCCGAACGGTCTGCAGGTGGAAGGGCGCGCGCAGATCCAAAAAGTCGTCACCGGCGTCACTGCCTGCCAGGCGCTGCTGGACGAAGCGGTACGTTTAGAGGCGGACGCGGTGCTGGTGCATCACGGCTACTTCTGGAAAAACGAAGCGCCGGCGATCAAAGGCATGAAGCGCAACCGGCTGAAAACGCTGCTGGCGAACGATATCAATCTTTACGGCTGGCATCTGCCGCTGGACGCGAATCCCGAGCTGGGCAACAACGCCCAACTGGCAAAGCTGTTTGATATCGAGGTTAAAGGCGAAGTGATGCCGCTGGTATTCTGGGGCGAGCTGAAAACGCCGCTGACGGGCGAGCAGCTCGCCGCGCGCATTGGTGAAAAGCTTCATCGCGAACCGCTGCACTGCGGCGATAACGCGCCGGCGCTGATACGCAAAGTCGCGTGGTGCTCCGGCGGCGGCCAGGGGTTTATCGATGCGGCGGCGGCTTTCGGCGTGGACGCCTACATTACCGGCGAAGTTTCTGAACAGACGATCCACAGCGCGCGTGAGCAGGGCATTCACTTCTTTGCTGCGGGTCATCACGCTACGGAGCGCGGCGGGATCAAGGCGCTCGGCGAATGGCTGGCGAACTCACACGGCCTGGACGTGACCTTTATCGATATCGATAATCCCGCCTGATAAAAAGCGGGCGGTTTCGCGTGCCGCCCGCCTGGTACTATGGATGCGGCGCGACGGAAATAATTGAAAATCCAGCTACGCCATCCACGCCCGCGCCGGGAGTATGCTGTTTTGCCGTGTCCTGCAATACGGCTTCATGCACTTCTTCCTGTGAAGGTTCGCCTTCGCTTTCCAGCAGCACCTCGTCCGAGCGAGTCTGTCCTTCAACTTCATGTTCGTAAGTGATTTTATAGGTTGTGGCCATAGCATCCTCCGTTACAGGTGAACAGTAATAGTAGCCAATATGTTATGGCTGACCGCTATTTTCGTCTTTTTCAGAAGCAGTCTGGGCATGTTGTCTGCCCAAACCACGCCAGCAGGCAGTGAAAAATAATCCATAAAGCGTTAAGCGCGGCCCTGCGCCAGTGGCGATCCTTCAGGCGAATCCATTATTGACACTGTGCGGACATTTCCGCATAACTGTTTCTTCTTTCTGGAAAATAGTGGCCTTATCAACGGGCCGGGAGATATGTTTTGCAACGAGCACGTTGTTACCTGTCAGGTGAACGCGCGGTAGTGCTTGAGCTGGAACCTCCTGTCTCTCTCAGCAGCCAGCAGCGTATCTGGGGTCTGTCAGCAAGACTGACGGGCCGACCGGAAGTGACGGAAGTGATTCCGGGCATGAACAATATTACGGTGGTTTTAAGCGATCCGCAGCAGCACGCGCTGGATGCTATTGAATGGCTGCAGGGCTGGTGGGAAACCAGCGAAGCGCTGGAACTGGAAACGCGGGATATTGCCATTCCTGTGGTTTACGGCGGCGACTCCGGGCTGGATTTGGCGGAGGTTGCGCGTCACAGCGGCCTGACGCCGCAGCAGGTAGTGGAAGCGCACGCGGCCGGTCGCTATACCGTCTACTTTATCGGCTTCCAGCCTGGCTTTCCCTATCTGGCTGGCCTGGATGAACGCCTGCATACGCCTCGCCGTGCCGAACCGCGTCTGGTGGTGCCGGCCGGCTCCGTCGGCATCGGCGGCAGCCAGACCGGCGTCTATCCGCTGGCTGCGCCTGGCGGCTGGCAGCTGATTGGCCGGACGGATATCGCGCTGTTTACGCCGCAACAGCAGCCGCCTACCTTTTTGCGTCCCGGCGATCGGGTGCGCTTTGTGCCGCAGAAGGAGGGCATATGCTGAAAATTATTCGCGCCGGAATGAGCACTACCTTACAGGACGTGGGCCGTATCGGCTGGCGACAGTATGGCGTCAGCAGCGGCGGCGTACTGGACTATCCGGCGATGGCCACGGCCAATCTGCTGGCGGGCAACGAGCAAAACAGCGCCGTGCTGGAAATTACGCTGGGCCAGTTTTGCGCCGAGTTCACCCGCGATGGCTGGCTGGCGTTGACGGGCGCGGGCTGTAGCGCCGAGCTGGACGGCAAACCGGTCTGGACAGGCTGGCGTACGGCCGTACGTAAGGGATCGCGTCTGACGCTGAAAATGCCTCAGCGCGGCATGCGTAGCTATCTGACGCTGGATGGCGGTTTCGCTGCCGAGCCGGTGATGGGCTCCTGCAGTACCGATCTGAAAACGGGATTAGGCGGCTTTGCCGGACGCCGGATTGAAGATGGCGACCTGCTGCCGCTGGGCGAACCAACCCGCGTCTTCAGCAAACCGGCAGGCGTTCGTCAGCTGCTGTTCGGCAACCGCGTTCGCGCGATGACCGGGCCGGAGTATCACGAGTTCAGCCGCGAAAGCCGGGAGCTATTCTGGCGAACGGGCTGGCAGCTCAGCCCGCAGAGCAACCGCATGGGCTATCGTCTGCAGGGCCGTGCGCTGGTGCGCGAAGCCAGCCGCGATATGCTGTCGCACGGCCTGATGCCTGGCGTGGTGCAGGTGCCGCCCAACGGCCAGCCTATTGTGCTGATGGCGGACGCGCAAACCACCGGCGGCTATCCGCGCATCGCCTGCGTGATCGAAGCCGATCTTTATCATCTGGCGCAGATCCGCCTGGGCGAGCCGATCCACTTCGTGCACTGCACGCTGGAAGAGGCGCTGCAGGCGAAGCGGGAGCGCGATCGGGTACTGGAGCAAATGGCATGGGGACTAGCGCATGAAAATTGATTTAAACGCCGATTTAGGCGAAGGCTGCGGCGACGATCGGGCGCTGCTGCAGCTGGTGACTTCGGCGAATATCGCCTGCGGCTTTCATGCGGGCGACGCGCAAACTATGCAGCAATGCGTGCGCTGGGCGCTGGAGTATGGTGTGGCCATTGGCGCGCATCCCGGCTTTCCCGACCGCGAAAATTTTGGCCGGACACGGATGCAGTTACCGGCCGATACGGTATACGCGCAGACGCTCTATCAGATTGGCGCGCTGCAGGCTATCGCCCGAAGCGAAGGCGGCAGGGTCACGCACGTGAAGCCGCACGGGATGCTTTACAACCAGGCCGCGCAGGAACCGGCGCTGGCGGCGGCTATCGCGCAGGCGGTAAAGGCCGCCGATCCCCAGCTGATGCTGGTTGGCCTGGCGGGCAGCGAGTCGATTCGTGCCGCACAGGCGCTGGGGCTGACAACCCGAGAGGAGGTTTTTGCCGATCGCGGCTATCAGGCGGACGGTTCGCTGGTGCCTCGATCTCAGCCAGGCGCGCTGATCGAAAGCGATGAGCAGGCGATCGCACAGACGCTGACGATGGTGCAAGAGGGGAAAGTGCGCGCCGTCAGCGGCGAATGGGTCAGCGTCAATGCCGATACCGTCTGTTTGCACGGCGACGGCGCTCACGCGCTGGCGTTCGCTCGTCGGCTGCGCGAGGCCTTTGCCCGACAAAATATCGCGGTCAGCAGTTAATCCGTTTGCTTTACCGGCTGCTGTGCAGCGGCGGCCGTTTTCAATCGTTCCCCTTATTGCGCGGGCAAACCGCAGGGAAATTATTATCAGGAGGATAAATGGATCATCTCGTTAATCTCTGGCCGCTGGCGGGCATCGCCGCTATCGTGGTCGGTTTTCTGTTGCGCTTCAATCCGGTGCTGGTGGTGATCATCGCCGGTTTGATTACCGGGCTGGCAGCGAAAATGCCGATCGGCGACATCCTGGAAAAGCTGGGGTCGGGCTTTCTCAACACCCGCAATCTGCCGTTGATCCTGCTGCTGCCGCTGGTGGTGATCGGCCTGCTGGAGCGTCACGGGCTAAAGGAGCGCGCTCAGGCGTGGATTGCGCAGATCAAAAGCGCCACGGCGGGAAGGCTGCTGATTGTCTATTTGCTGCTGCGTGAACTGACAGCCGCGATGGGATTGACCAGCCTGGGCGGCCATCCGCAGATGGTGCGTCCGCTGCTGGCGCCGATGGCGGAAGGCGCTACCGAGAATCGCTACGGCGAGCTGCCGCCGGAAGTCCGTCATCGCCTGCGCGCTATGTCAGCCGCGACGGATAACGTCGGCCTGTTCTTCGGCGAGGATATTTTTGTCGCCTTCGGTGCGATTATCTTTATGCATAATTTTATGCAGCAGTCGGCGGGCATCCAGACTGATCCGCTGCATATCGCTCTTTGGGGCATTCCAACCGCCGTCTGCGCTTTTTTGATCCACGCTTTCCGTCTGCGTCGGCTGGATAAAAAACTGGCCGCCGAGTTTGCCGCGCTTAATGCGCAGGCGCTAAAAGCCAAAGGAGGGCGCTGATGTTTCAGCAACAGTATCTTTACTGGCTGGCGGGTCTGATTCTGCTGGTGGTTGCCGTGATGTCGTGGCGTGATAAAGCCAATCCGCGGCGTTTGACTACCGGCTTGTTCTGGGGACTTTACGGCGCGGTTTTCCTGGTTGGCGACGGCGCGGCGGAACTGTTCGGCGCGCGTTCGCTGCATATCGCTATCGGCGTAATCGTGGTGATCATGGCGCTGATCGCTGGTCTGGGCGGCGTCAGGCTCGGCTCTTACCATCAGCGCAGCCATGCAGAGCGCGAAGCAAGCGCGCAACGGCTGCGCAACCGGCTGTTTTTGCCCGCGCTGGCTATACCGGTGGTCACCGTTGTTGGCGTGCTGCTGTTTAACAATCTGCCCGCATTGCGCGTGGCGATGTTCGGCGAAGGCAATCATTCGACGCTGATCACGCTCTTCTCAATGATGGTCGGCTGTCTGGCGGGCTGGCTGATCGCGCTGCGAATGACGCACGAAGCGCCGGCGCAGTCGCTGCAAGAGTCGCGTCGACTGCTGGACGCCATCGGCTGGGCTTTTATCCTGCCGCAGATCCTCGCCACATTGGGGCTGCTGTTCACTACCGCAGGCGTAGGCACGGCAATCACCCATCTTACCGAGACTTATCTCGCCGTGGATAACCGCTTTATCGCGGTGGCGACCTATGCCATCGGTATGGCGCTGCTGACCATGATTATGGGTAACGCCTTCGCCGCTTTTCCTATCGTCACCGCGGGTATCGGCATTCCGATCCTGGTGCTGCAGCATCATGGTAATCCGGCGGTGATGGCGGCAATCGGCATGTTCTCCGGCTACTGCGGCTCGCTGATGACGCCAATGGCCGCCAACTTCAATATTGTGCCTGCGGCACTGCTGGAGCTGCCGGATCGTAACGCGGTGATCAAGGCTCAGGTGCCGACCGGCGTGCTATTGTTAATAGCCAATATTTTTCTTCTCTGGCTTTTGATGTTTCGGTGAGGCTGAAATGAAAACAGTATTAGTAGCAGCATTTGAGCCTTTTGAAGGCGAAGTGGTCAACGCTTCGTGGGAGGCAGTCAGCCAGCTGCATGAGCGTATGATCTGCGGCGCGCGCGTAGTGGCTAAGCAGCTTCCCTGCGTATTTGGCGAGTCGCTGGCGACGCTGAACGCTGCGATGGACGAGCTGGAGCCTGAGCTGGTCATCGTGGTCGGCCAGGCGAACGGGCGGCCCGATATCACCGTGGAGCGCGTGGCGATCAATATCGACGACGCGCGCATTCCTGATAACGCGGGCAATCAGCCGATAGATGTGCGCATCGTCGAGGATGGCCCGGCCGCTTACTTCTCCACGCTGCCGATCAAGGCTATCGTCGAAGGCATTCGGGAAGCGGATATTCCGGCAGCGGTATCGCAAACGGCGGGTACTTTCGTTTGCAATCACGTGCTCTACGGCCTGCTGCACCGGCAGGCGAAGCAGGGCGGACGCGGCGGATTTATTCACGTGCCCTATTTGCCTCAGCAGGCGGTTAAGCATCCGGGCGCGGCCAGCATGCCGCTACCAACGGTAGTACTGGCGCTGGAAATGGCGCTGAGTATCGCGCTGACGGTAGAGGAAGATAAAAAACTGGAAGGCGGCGCCACGCAATAAGGAGAGAAAATGCCGGAAGGCCCTGAGATCCGCCGCGCGGCGGACAAGCTGGAAAAAGCCATTAAGGGGAAAACGCTGACCGAGGTCTGGTTCGCTTTTCCCCAGCTAAAGACCTATGAGGCTTCGCTGGTGGGCGAGCGCGTGGAAGCGATCGAAACGCGCGGCAAAGCGATTCTGACGCATTTCTCCAACGGCCTGATCCTTTACAGCCACAACCAGCTCTACGGCGTCTGGCGCGTGGTGAAAACCGGCAGCGAGACGCAGAGCAACCGCGTGCTGCGCGTTAAGCTGGCGGCGGAAGATAAAACGCTGCTGCTTTACAGCGCCTCGGATATCGAGCTGCTGACGCAGGACACGCTGGCGGCGCATCCTTTTCTGCTGCGCGTCGGCCCGGACGTGCTGGATATGACGCTGACGGTGGCAGAGGTGAAAGAGCGGCTGCTCTCTACGCGCTTCCGCCGTCGGCAGTTCAGCGGCCTGCTGCTGGATCAGGCATTTCTGGCCGGGCTGGGCAACTATCTGCGGGTGGAAATCCTCTGGCACGCCGGGCTGGCGCCGCAGCATAAGGCGCAGGATTTAAGCGAAGAGCAGCTGGATAAGCTGGCGGAAGCGCTGCTGGCTATTCCACGCCTCTCTTACCAGACGCGCGGCGTGGCGAAAGAGAACAAGCATCACGGCGCGCTGTTCAGTTTTAAAGTTTTTCATCGTGCGGGAAAGAAGTGCGAGCGCTGCGGCGGCATCATTGAGAAAACGTCACTGTCGTCCCGACCTTTTTACTGGTGTCCGGGCTGTCAGAAGTAAGCAGGTACTGATGCGTGCTGCGCCGGATGTAGAAGCGTAGCGACTAAGGCATTTCGGGCATGTTTTTGCCCGAAACATGTCCGCTTTGTACCAGATACGACATAGAGAATGTGCAATTCCGCTCGACAAGTCACATCCTGTCTTACACAAAAAAATTCGAGATGAGTAATACAGAGGATTTCGACATGACCACTTTTCATCAACTAGCTGCCACCAGTTTGAGTGGTCAGCTCATCCCTATGGCTAACTACGCGGGCAGGCTGGTTCTCGTGGTTAATACCGCCAGCCATTGTGGATTTACGCCACAATATGCAGGCCTTGAAGCGCTCTACAAAAAGTACGCCGCCCAGGGGTTGATGGTGCTTGGTTTTCCCTGCAACCAGTTTGGTAAACAGGAACCCGGCAGTGCTGATGACATCGCGCAGACCTGCCATATTAACTACGGAGTAACCTTTCCAATGTTCGAGAAAGTGGCGGTTAATGGCGCGTCAACACATCCGGTGTTTCGTTACCTGAAAGCGGAATTGCCCGGCGTGCTGGGCGGGCGGATCAAATGGAACTTTACCAAGTTCCTGATCGGTCGCGATGGCAAACCACTGCAACGTTTTGCACCGATCTCTACCCCAGAGAAAATAGAAGCCACAATTCTTGCTGCACTTGAAAACCCGGCGCTTTTGTAACTTCAATTATTTATCTTCAGAGCATGCTTATATCCATGCGAAATTGACCTCTTTTTCTCGCGCATAACGGATACTTTTGCAGTTCTTAAATAAACGGCCAGTTTCGCGGTTAGATAGCGGCAACACGCTAACGCTGGCTCCGCAGATAATAAATTACGCGGCTCGCCCAGTCTCCGGCAGCCATAAAAAAAGCGCCGCAGTGCGGCGCTTCTGGCAGACTTTCTGAATATTACTTAGTAGCAGACTTAAAGTCGCGCTGGTCGTAGCCGGTATAAAGCTGACGCGGACGAGCGATTTTGATGCCGTCATCGTGCATCTCTTTCCAGTGCGCAATCCAGCCAACGGTACGCGCCATCGCGAAGATCACGGTAAACATTGAGGAAGGAATGCCCATCGCCTTCAGGATCAGGCCGGAATAGAAGTCGACGTTTGGATAGAGCTTACGCTCGATAAAGTACGGGTCGTTCAGCGCGATATGCTCCAGCTCCATCGCCACTTCCAGCAGGTCGTCCTTCATGCCCAGCTCTTTCAGCACTTCGTGACAGGTTTCACGCATCACGGTAGCGCGCGGGTCATAGTTCTTATAAACACGATGACCAAAGCCCATCAGGCGGAAAGAGTCGTTTTTGTCCTTGGCGCGACGCAGGAACTCCGGAATATGTTCAACCGTTTTGATCTCTTCCAGCATACGCAGGCAGGCTTCGTTGGCGCCGCCGTGCGCTGGCCCCCACAGAGAAGCGATGCCCGCAGCGATACAGGCGAACGGGTTGGCGCCGGAAGAACCGGCGGTACGCACGGTAGAAGTTGAAGCATTCTGCTCGTGATCGGCGTGCAGGATCAAAATACGATCCATTGCGCGTTCCAGAACCGGGTTCACCACATAATCTTCACAAGGCGTGGAGAACATCATGTTCAGGAAGTTGCCGGCATAGGAGAGATCGTTGCGCGGATAGACAAAAGGCTGGCCGATTGAATATTTGTAACACATCGCGGCTACAGTCGGCATTTTCGACAGCAGGCGGAAAGCGGCGATTTCGCGGTGACGTTCAATATTCACGTCCATCGCATCATGATAGAAAGCCGCCAGTGCGCCGGTAACGCCGCACATAACCGCCATCGGATGCGAGTCACGGCGGAAGCCGCGGAACAGATGGTGGATCTGCTCATGGATCATGGTATGGCGGGTAACGATAGTGCGGAACTCTTCAAACTGCTCTTTGGTCGGCGCTTCGCCATTCAGTAGGATATAGCACACTTCCAGATAGTTAGAGTGCAGCGCCAGCTGGTCGATAGGGTAGCCGCGATGCAGAAGAATGCCTTCGTCGCCGTCGATATAGGTGATTTTGGATTCGCAAGAGGCAGTAGAAGTAAAACCCGGGTCAAAGGTAAAATATCCTTTAGAGCCGAGGCTACGGACATCGATCTCTTCCTGGCCTAAAGTGCCGCTCAGCACGTCAAGTTCGATAGCGTCTTCGCCGGGCAGGTTTAGCGTTGCTTTTTTATCAGCCATTTTAGTCTCCTTAGCGCCTTGTCGATGAATCTATGACATCTGAAACGCCGTTATGTCCACCGCTGCGGGTACAAAGCAGTCTCAACTCTGCGGCATCTTATTACGTGCAGGGTACAGAGCGACGGCGCGCGTAGGCCGGAAGGGCACAACCAGGCTTTGTTTAGCAGTTGTTAAAGATTCGGTATGGTCGAAACTCGTCAACCTGATGCTTAATCAGTTTAGCTCACCAATGTTACATAACTTGTGCTTAGGTGAAAGTGTATCCCCATAACTTTTGTGCATCATAGATCTTTTCGCGCTGAGTTTGTAACAAAAATGTTGAAGTTTTGTCAAATCAGATAATTAAATTTGTACAAATTGTGAAAAACGTGAGTGAGATCACTGTTCCGCCTATTTTTCCCCAAGATGTTTGTAGGGGAATTGTAATGAGAATGTGATCGACCTATACTGCGGCCAGGTCTCCGGAATACCCTGACACCAGGAGCCACCCAGCGTTTTAGCGCCACAAATAACACTGGATGTTGCTGTTTTGGTGCCGGTTCACAGTTCGAATGCTTATGTATTCGGCTGTCACCTTCAGGACCGGAGGAAGCAAAATAAGAAAGGCTCTGTGGGCAAAACCGTGAAAAAACAAAGACCTGTCAACCTGGATCTCTCAACGATCCGGTTTCCCGTTACCGCAATCGCGTCCATTCTCCACCGCGTGTCCGGCGTTATTACGTTTGTTGCCGTCGGCATACTGCTCTGGTTGCTGGGCCTGTCGCTCTCGTCGCCGGAAGGCTTTCTGCAGGCATCCGCCGTTATGCAGAGCTTTTTTGTTAAATTCATCATGTGGGGCATTCTCACCGCGCTGGCGTATCACACCGTCGGCGGTGTTCGTCACATGCTGATGGATTTCGGCTATCTGGCGGAGACGCAGGTAGTGGGAACGCGTTCGGCGCAAATCTGTTTTGGTATCACCGTCGTGCTTTCAATTCTGGCTGGAGTCCTCGTATGTTAAGCAACGCTTCCGCATTAGGACGCAACGGCGTTCATGACTGGCTGCTGGTGCGCGCTACCTCTATCGTAATGACGCTCTATATCCTTTACATCCTCGGCTTTATCGTGATGACGGATACGCTGACCTACGACAACTGGCACGCTTTTTTTGCCTCCTCCGTCACTAAAGTGTTCACGCTGCTGACGCTGTTCTCCATTCTGATGCATGGCTGGATAGGGATGTGGCAGGTATTGACAGATTACGTCAAACATCTGGCGACTCGTCTGCTGCTGCAGATGGCGATCGTCGTGGCGCTGTTTGTCTATGCGATTTATGGAACCGTCGTTGTGTGGGGTGTGTAAAAATGAAGTTGCCAGTCAGAGAATTTGATGCCGTTGTTGTGGGCGCTGGTGGCGCGGGTATGCGTGCCGCGCTGCAGATTTCCCAGTCGGGCCAGAGCTGCGCCCTGTTATCCAAAGTTTTCCCAACCCGTTCCCACACTGTCTCCGCGCAGGGCGGTATTACCGTCGCGCTGGGTAACAGCCATGAAGACAACTGGGAATGGCATATGTACGACACGGTGAAGGGTTCCGACTATATCGGCGACCAGGACGCCATCGAATATATGTGTAAAACCGGCCCGGAAGCGATTCTGGAGCTGGAACATATGGGCCTGCCGTTCTCCCGTCTGGACGACGGCCGCATCTATCAGCGTCCGTTCGGCGGCCAGTCGAAAAACTTCGGCGGCGAGCAGGCGGCACGTACCGCAGCGGCGGCTGACCGTACCGGCCATGCGCTGCTGCACACGCTTTATCAGCAGAACCTGAAAAACAAAACCACCATCTTTTCCGAATGGTACGCGCTGGATCTGGTGAAAAACGCCGATGGCGCTATCGTCGGCTGTACCGCGCTGAATATTGAAGATGGCGAAGTCGTCTATTTCAAAGCGAAAGCGACAGTGCTGGCGACCGGCGGCGCTGGCCGTATCTATCAGTCCACCACTAACGCACATATTAATACCGGCGACGGCGTCGGCATGGCGCTGCGCGCTGGCGTGCCGGTGCAGGATATGGAAATGTGGCAGTTCCACCCGACCGGCATTGCCGGCGCAGGCGTGCTGGTAACGGAAGGGTGTCGCGGCGAAGGCGGCTACCTGCTGAACAAGCATGGCGAACGCTTTATGGAACGCTACGCGCCTAACGCGAAAGATCTGGCTGGCCGCGACGTGGTCGCGCGCTCCATGATGATCGAAATCCGCGAAGGCCGCGGCTGCGAAGGCCCGTGGGGCCCGCATATCAAGCTGAAGCTCGACCACCTGGGCAAGGATGTGCTCGAAGCGCGTCTGCCGGGCATTCTGGAGCTGTCCCGCACTTTCGCCCATGTCGATCCGGTCAAAGAGCCGATTCCGGTTATCCCGACCTGCCATTACATGATGGGCGGCATTCCCACCAGAGTAACCGGTCAGGCGCTGACGCTGAACGAGCAGGGCGAAGACGTGGTGGTACCTGGACTCTTCGCGGTAGGCGAAATCGCCTGTGTATCCGTTCACGGCTCCAACCGTCTCGGCGGCAACTCGCTGCTGGATCTGGTGGTCTTTGGTCGCGCGGCTGGCCTGCATCTGCAGCAGTCGGTGCAGGAGCAGGGCGAGCTGCTGGAAGCCACCGATGAAGAGATCGAAGCTTCGCTGGCTCGTCTTAACCGCTGGAACAGCACCGAAACCGGCGAAGACCCGGCCGAGCTGCGCAAAGCGCTGCAAACCTGTATGCAGAACAACTTCTCGGTGTTCCGCGAAGGCGACGCGATGGCTAAAGGTCTGGAAGAGTTGAAAGTGCTGCGTGAGCGTCTGAAAAACGCCCGTCTGGATGACCGTTCACCTGATTTCAACACCCAGCGCATTGAGTGCCTGGAGCTGGATAACCTGATGGAAACGGCTTACGCCACGGCGGTAGCGGCCAACTTCCGTACGGAAAGCCGTGGGGCGCATAGCCGCTTCGATTACCCGGAACGTGACGATGCAAACTGGCTGTGCCACAGCGTTTATCTGCCGCAGAGCGAGAGCATGACTCGCCGCGAGGTAAACATGGAGCCAAAACTGCGCGCGGCTTTCCCGCCGAAAGCTCGCACCTACTAGTTTGCGGAGTAAGAGATGAAAATCGAATTTTCAGTTTATCGTTACAACCCCGATGTGGATGACGCGCCGCGCATGCAGGACTACAGCCTGGAGTCGGAAGAAGGGCGCGACATGATGCTGCTGGATGCCTTAATCCGCCTGAAAGAAAAAGATCCGACACTGGCGTTTCGTCGCTCCTGTCGCGAGGGCGTTTGCGGCTCTGACGGCATCAACATGAACGGCAAAAACGGCCTGGCCTGCATCACGCCGGTTTCCGCGCTCGGCGCGGGAAAACGTAAGATTGTTATCCGTCCGCTGCCCGGATTGCCGGTTATCCGCGATTTGGTAGTAGACATGGGACAGTTCTACACTCAATATGAGAAAATTAAGCCTTACCTGTTGAATAATGGGCAAAATCCACCGGCGCGCGAGCATCTGCAGCAGCCGGAGCAGCGCGAGAAGCTGGACGGCCTGTACGAGTGTATTCTGTGCGCCTGCTGCTCCACTTCCTGCCCGTCGTTCTGGTGGAATCCGGACAAATTTATCGGGCCGGCTGGGCTGTTGGCCGCCTATCGTTTCCTGATCGACAGTCGCGACACCGAAACCGGCGCGCGCCTGGATGACCTTAACGATGCGTTCAGCGTGTTCCGCTGCCACAGCATCATGAACTGCGTCAGCGTTTGTCCGAAAGGGCTGAACCCGACGCGCGCCATTGGCCATATCAAGTCGATGCTGCTGGCGCGAAGCGCGTAAGCGCTAACCTGTCGGGAGCAAGCCTCCCGACTGTTTTATCAGGCCGTGCCTGCAGGCGCGACCGAGGGCAAGCCGCTGACGCGGCGCGGGGCTTAGCTGTTCCGTTACATAAATCACGGCAACAAAAAAGCGTAATGCTTTAAGGGATCACAATGCAGAACAGCGCGATGAAACCCTGGCTGGACTCCTCCTGGCTGGCCGGCGCGAATCAGACCTATATAGAGCAGCTCTATGAGGATTATCTGACCGATCCTGACTCTGTCGATGAGGCCTGGAAAACGCTGTTTCAACAGCTTCCGGGTCATGGAGTCAGGCCGGAGCAGTTCCACTCCACCACTCGCGAATATTTCAAACGTCTGGCGAAAGATGCTTCTCGCTACACCTCCTCCGTCAGCGATCCCGACACCAATGCCAAACAGGTTAAGGTGCTTCAGCTGATCAACGCCTTCCGCTTCCGTGGTCACCAGCAGGCCAATCTCGATCCGCTGGGCCTGTGGAAGCAGGAGCCGGTGCCGGATCTGGACCCCGCGTTCCACGATTTAACCGAAGCGGACTTCCAGGAAACCTTCAACGTCGGCTCTTTCGCCTTTGGCAAAGAGACCATGAAGCTGGGCGATCTGTTCAGCCTGCTGAAGCAGACCTACTGCGGCTCGATTGGCGCGGAATATATGCACATCACCAATACCGAAGAGAAGCGCTGGATCCAGCAGCGAATCGAATCGGTAGCGGGCCAGGCCTCTTTCTCTGGCGAAGAGAAAAAAGGTTTTCTGAAGCAGCTGACCGCGGCGGAAGGGCTGGAGCGTTATCTTGGCGCTAAATTCCCCGGTGCGAAACGCTTCTCGCTGGAAGGCGGCGATGCGCTGGTGCCGATGCTGAACGAAATGATTCGTCATGCCGGGAAAAGCGGCACGCGCGAAGTCGTACTGGGCATGGCGCACCGTGGCCGTCTGAACGTGCTGATCAACGTGCTGGGTAAAAAGCCGCAGGATCTGTTCGACGAGTTCGCCGGCAAGCATAAAGAGCATCTCGGTACCGGTGACGTGAAATACCATATGGGCTTCTCGTCCGACGTGGAAACCGAAGGCGGCATGGTACACCTGGCGCTGGCGTTTAACCCGTCGCATCTGGAAATCGTCAGCCCGGTCGTTATGGGTTCCGTTCGCGCACGTCTGGATCGCCTGGACGAGCCGCGCAGCAGTAAAGTGCTGCCGATCACCATTCACGGCGACGCGGCGGTGACCGGTCAGGGCGTGGTGCAGGAAACACTGAACATGTCCCAGGCGCGCGGCTACGAAGTCGGCGGCACCGTGCGTATCGTGATCAACAACCAGATTGGTTTCACGACCTCCAATCCACAGGACGCGCGTTCTACGCAGTACTGTACCGATATCGGCAAAATGGTGCTGGCGCCGATTTTCCACGTCAACGCTGACGATCCGGAAGCGGTCGCCTTTGTCACCCGCCTGGCGCTGGACTTCCGCAATACCTTTAAGCGTGATGTCTTTATTGACCTGGTTTGCTATCGCCGTCACGGCCACAACGAAGCCGATGAGCCAAGCGCGACGCAGCCGGTGATGTACCAGAAGATCAAAAAGCATCCAACGCCGCGTAAACTCTACGCCGACCGTCTGGAAGCGGAGAAAATCGCTACGCTGGAAGACGCCACCGAGATGGTCAATCTCTATCGCGACGCGCTGGACGCAGGCGAATGCGTGGTGCCGGAATGGCGTCCGATGAGCCTGCACTCCTTTACCTGGTCGCCATACCTCAACCACGAATGGGATGAGAGCTATCCTTCCACGCTGGATCTCAAGCGTCTGCAGGAGCTGGCGAAGCGCATCAGCACGGTGCCGGAAGCGATCGAGATGCAGTCGCGCGTCGCTAAAATCTATACCGACCGCGCCGCGATGGCTGCGGGCGAAAAGCTTTTCGACTGGGGCGCGGCGGAAAACCTGGCCTACGCAACCTTGCTGGATGAGGGCATTCCCTGCCGTCTTTCCGGCGAAGATATGGGCCGCGGCACCTTCTTCCATCGCCACGCGGTGATTCACAACCAGGCGAACGGCTCGACCTATACGCCGCTGCAGCATATCCACAACGGTCAGGGCACGTTCCGCGTCTGGGATTCCGTGCTTTCCGAGGAAGCGGTGCTGGCGTTTGAATATGGTTATGCCACCGCAGAACCGCGCACGCTGACCATCTGGGAAGCGCAGTTCGGTGACTTCGCCAACGGCGCGCAGGTGGTTATCGACCAGTTCATCAGCTCCGGCGAGCAGAAATGGGGCCGGATGTGTGGCCTGGTGATGCTGCTGCCGCACGGTTATGAAGGACAAGGCCCGGAGCACTCCTCCGCGCGCCTGGAACGTTATCTGCAGCTCTGCGCCGAGCAGAATATGCAGGTTTGCGTGCCTTCTACGCCAGCCCAGGTCTACCACATGCTGCGTCGCCAGGCGCTGCGCGGTATGCGCCGTCCGCTGGTGGTGATGTCGCCTAAATCGCTGCTGCGTCATCCGCTGGCGGTTTCTTCGCTTGAAGAGCTGGCCAACGGCGGCTTCCAGCCAGCAATCGGCGAAATCGACGATCTCGATCCGAAAGGCGTCAAGCGCGTGGTGCTCTGCTCCGGCAAAGTTTATTACGACCTGCTGGAAAAACGCCGCAAAAACGAGCAGACCGACGTCGCTATCGTCCGTATCGAACAGCTTTATCCTTTCCCGCACAAAGCGGTGCAGGAAAAACTCCAGCAGTACGCGCACGTGCACGATTTTGTCTGGTGTCAGGAAGAGCCGCTGAATCAGGGCGCCTGGTACTGTAGCCAGCATCACTTCCGTGAAGTCGTGCCTTTCGGCGCTTCATTACGTTACGCCGGTCGTCCCGCTTCGGCCTCGCCGGCAGTGGGCTATATGTCCGTTCACCAGCAGCAGCAGCAAGATCTGGTTAATGACGCGCTGAACGTTAATTAATTAAAGGAAAAATAATGAGTAGCGTAGATATTCTCGTCCCCGACCTGCCTGAATCCGTCGCCGATGCCACCGTCGCGACCTGGCACAAGAAACCAGGCGATGCGGTGACCCGCGACGAAGTGCTGGTTGAAATCGAAACCGACAAAGTGGTGCTGGAAGTGCCTGCCTCTGCTGACGGCGTACTGGAAGCGATTCTGGAAGATGAAGGCGCCACCGTCACGTCCCGTCAGCCTTTGGGTCGCCTGAAAGAGGGCAACAGCGGCGGCAAAGAGAGCTCCGCTAAATCGGAAGAGAAAGAGTCTACTCCGGCGCAGCGCCAGAGCGCTTCGCTGGAAGAAGAAAGCAACGACGCGCTCAGCCCGGCCATCCGCCGCCTGATCGCCGAGCACGGTCTGGAGCCTTCAGATATTAAAGGCACCGGCGTAGGCGGTCGGTTGACTCGCGAAGATGTCGAGAAGCATCTGGCGAAAGCGCCAGCCGCGAAAGCCGCCGCGCCAAAAGCGCCGGAAGCCGCCGCTGCCGCACCGTCGCTGGCTGGCCGTAGCGAAAAACGCGTGCCGATGACCCGTCTGCGTAAGCGTATCGCCGAGCGTCTGCTGGAAGCGAAAAACAGCACCGCGATGCTGACCACGTTCAACGAAGTCAACATGCAGCCGATCATGAACCTGCGCAAGCAGTACGGCGAGGCCTTTGAAAAGCGTCACGGTATCCGTCTGGGCTTTATGTCCTTCTACCTGAAAGCGGTCGTTGAAGCGCTGAAGCGTTTCCCGGAAGTGAACGCCTCTATCGATGGCGAAGATGTGGTTTACCACAACTACTTTGACGTCAGCATCGCCGTTTCCACGCCGCGTGGCCTGGTGACGCCGGTACTGAAAGATATCGACGCGCTGGGCATGGCGGATATCGAGAAGAAAATCAAAGAGCTGGCAATCAAAGGCCGCGACGGCAAGCTGACCGTAGACGAACTGACCGGCGGTAACTTCACCATCACCAACGGCGGCGTCTTCGGCTCGCTGATGTCCACGCCGATCATCAACCCGCCGCAGAGCGCTATCCTGGGTATGCATGCCATTAAAGATCGTCCGATGGCGGTCAATGGTCAGGTGGTGATCCTGCCGATGATGTATCTGGCGCTCTCTTACGATCACCGTCTGATCGACGGCAAAGAGTCCGTGAGCTTCCTGGTAGCGATTAAAGAGCTGCTGGAAGATCCGTCTCGACTGCTGCTGGACGTTTAATTCCTGTCGGGCGCGGGGAAAGCCGCGCCCAACCCTATGTGTGGCCGACATACCAGCATGATGCCGGATGCGGCCGAGTCTTTTCCGAACTGGATGGATTAACAACATGAACTTACATGAATATCAGGCAAAACAGCTGTTCGCCCGGTATGGTTTACCGGCTCCCGTCGGCTATGCCTGCACCACTCCACGCGAAGCAGAAGAAGCCGCTTCTAAAATTGGCGCTGGCCCGTGGGTCGTGAAATGTCAGGTTCATGCCGGAGGCCGTGGTAAAGCGGGCGGCGTGAAGGTAGTAAAAAGCAAAGAAGAGATCCGCGCCTTTGCCGAACACTGGCTGGGCAAACGCCTGACCACTTATCAAACCGACGCTAACGGTCAGCCGGTCAACCAGATCCTGGTGGAAGCGGCAACCGATATCGACCAGGAGCTCTACCTGGGCGCAGTAGTGGATCGCGGCACCCGTCGCGTTGTGTTTATGGCTTCCACCGAAGGCGGCGTGGAAATCGAAAAAGTGGCGGAAGAGACGCCGCACCTGATCCACAAAATGGCGCTGGACCCGTTAACGGGCCCGCAGCCTTACCAGGGCCGCGAGCTGGCGTTTAAGCTGGGTCTGAGCGGCAAGCAGGTTGGTCAGTTCACCAAAATCTTTATGGGTCTGGCGACCATGTTCCTGGAGCGCGATCTGGCGCTGGTAGAGATTAACCCGCTGGTCATCACCAAACAGGGCGATCTGATCTGCCTGGACGGCAAGCTGGGCGCGGACGGCAATGCGCTGTTCCGTCAGCCGGAGCTGCGTGAAATGCGCGATCCAAGCCAGGAAGATTCCCGTGAAGCGCACGCGGCGCAGTGGGAACTGAACTACGTGGCGCTGGAAGGCAACATCGGCTGTATGGTTAACGGCGCAGGTCTGGCGATGGGCACCATGGACATCGTTAAGCTGAGCGGCGGCCAGCCAGCCAACTTCCTGGACGTTGGCGGCGGCGCAACCAAAGAGCGCGTGACCGAAGCCTTTAAAATCATTCTCTCCGACGACGCGGTTAAAGCCGTATTCGTTAACATCTTCGGCGGTATCGTGCGCTGCGACCTGATTGCCGACGGCATCATCGGCGCAGTAGCCGAAGTGGGCGTAAACGTGCCTGTCGTGGTGCGTCTGGAAGGAAACAACGCCGAGCTGGGCGCGCAGAAACTGGCGGACAGCGGCCTGAATATTATTGCAGCAACCAGCCTGAGCGACGCGGCGCAGCGCGTTGTGGCCGCAGCGGAGGGTAAATAATGTCCATTCTGATCGATAAAAACACCAAAGTAATCTGCCAGGGCTTCACCGGCGGCCAGGGGACTTTCCACTCCGAGCAGGCGCTGGCTTACGGTACGCAGCTGGTTGGCGGCGTAACGCCAGGCAAGGGCGGCACCGAGCACCTGGGCCTGCCGGTATTCAATACCGTGCGTGAAGCGGTAGAAGCGACCGGCGCGACCGCCTCCGTGATCTACGTTCCGGCGCCGTTCTGCAAAGACGGCATCCTGGAAGCGATTGAAGCGGGCATCAAGCTGATTATCACCATCACCGAAGGCATCCCGACGCTGGATATGCTGACCGTGAAAGTGAAGCTGGATGAAGCTGGCGTGCGTATGATCGGCCCGAACTGTCCGGGCGTGATTACCCCAGGCGAATGCAAAATCGGCATCATGCCTGGCCATATCCACAAGCCAGGCCGTATCGGCATCGTTTCCCGTTCCGGTACGCTGACCTATGAAGCCGTTAAGCAGACCACCGACATCGGCTACGGCCAGTCTACCTGCGTGGGTATCGGCGGCGACCCGATTCCGGGCTCCAACTTCATCGATATCCTGAAGCTGTTCCAGGACGATCCGCAAACTGAAGCGATCGTGATGATCGGCGAGATCGGCGGCAGCGCGGAAGAAGAAGCGGCAGCCTTTATCAAAGAGCACGTCACCAAGCCGGTAGTTGGCTATATCGCCGGCGTGACCGCGCCGAAAGGCAAGCGTATGGGCCATGCTGGCGCCATCATCGCGGGCGGCAAGGGCACGGCGGACGAGAAGTTTGCCGCGCTGGAAGCTGCAGGCGTGAAAACCGTGCGTAGCCTGGCCGATATCGGCGACGCGGTGAAAAGCGTACTGCCACAGTAAGTCAGAATGATGACTGCATCAGGCCGCCTCCGGGCGGCCTTTTTTATTGGTAAAAAAAGAGATAAATCACGCAATAATAACTATATTAATTAAGTCTGGCTTATTATATAAGCTCCCTTAAATAATCCTTTCGCTATTTTTTAATTGCATGCAAATTTAAAATAATTGTTTTAATAATATTTATTTTATTAATCTAAATGGATTATTTTGTTAAGGTTATATTTTTCATCGCTTATTTTGCCGGTTCGATTAATGTAGATCAAAGAAACCACTTTTATTTCCCCGCTTATTGCTGGCTAAAAGGGGGCTTTGGGATTAAATTGCTCTGCGTCAAAAAATCAGTTTTACGCTATCAATAATAAACGGGCGAATTCTGCGTCGATCGCAAATTATGTCGAACGCCGCTTACCCGAAACCCTATGGCGTAATGCTCTCTGGTTTCACTAAATTCAATTAGTTATCAACAGGGCGCCTGCGCCCGCTGGTTAGCGATCCTGTTCTGCCACCGCATCGGCGCGGGGATAACACTGAGCAAGGAGCAAGGAGTCAACATGTTAGATATAGTCGAACTGTCGCGTTTACAGTTTGCGCTAACGGCTATGTACCACTTTCTGTTTGTGCCTTTAACGCTGGGAATGGCGTTTTTACTGGCAATTATGGAAACGGTCTATGTGCTGTCAGGCAAACAAATTTATAAAGACATGACCAAATTCTGGGGCAAGTTATTTGGTATTAACTTTGCGCTGGGCGTGGCTACCGGACTGACGATGGAATTCCAGTTCGGCACCAACTGGTCCTATTACTCTCATTACGTCGGCGATATCTTTGGCGCGCCGCTGGCGATTGAAGGCCTGATGGCCTTTTTCCTTGAATCCACCTTTGTCGGCATGTTCTTTTTTGGCTGGGATCGCCTGAGCAAGGTGCAGCATCTGACGGTCACCTGGCTGCTGGCGCTGGGCTCTAACCTGTCAGCGCTGTGGATCCTGGTGGCCAATGGCTGGATGCAGAATCCGGTGGGATCGGAATTCAACTTTGAAACCATGCGCATGGAGATGGTCAGCTTTTCCGAGCTGGTGCTTAACCCGGTCGCGCAGGTGAAATTCGTGCATACCGTCGCGGCAGGTTACACCTGCGGCGCCATGTTTATCATGGGCATCAGCGCTTACTATTTACTGCGCGGTCGCGATATCGCCTTTGCTAAACGCTCTTTCGCCATCGCGGCCAGCTTCGGTATGGCGGCCGTGCTGGCGGTCATCCTGCTGGGCGACGAATCCGGCTATGTGGTCGGCGACGTGCAAAAAACCAAGCTGGCCGCCATTGAGGCGGAATGGGAAACGCAGCCTGCACCGGCGGCTTTCACGCTGTTTGGTTTGCCGGATCAACAGGCGGAGCAGAACCGTTACGCGGTTCAAATCCCCTGGGCGCTGGGGCTGATCGCCACCCGTTCAGTAGATCAACAGGTCACCGGTATTAAAGACCTGATGAAGCAGCATGAAATTCGTATCCGTAACGGCATGCACGCCTATCAGCTGCTGGAACAGCTGAGGGAAGGAAACAGCGATCCGGCGGTACGTGCGGCCTTTAACGAGGCGAAGCAGGATTTAGGCTATGGGCTGCTGCTGAAGCGCTATACGCCAAACGTGGCTGACGCCAGCGAAGCGCAGATCCGTCAGGCGACGCAGGATTCTATCCCGCGTGTAGCGCCGCTCTATTTTTCTTTCCGTATCATGGTCGCCTGCGGCGTACTGATGCTGCTGATTACCACCTGCTGCTTCTGGAGCGTAATCCGCAACCGCATCGGCAAGAGCCGCTTCCTGCTGAAGTGCGCGCTGTACGGCATTCCGCTGCCGTGGATCGCGGCGGAAGCGGGCTGGTTTGTGGCGGAATATGGCCGTCAGCCCTGGGCGATCGGCGAGGTGCTGCCAACGGCGGTGGCGAGTTCGTCTCTGACCGTGGGGCAGATCCTCTTTTCTCTGCTGCTGATCTGCGGTCTTTATACGCTGTTCCTGATCGCCGAAATGTACCTGATGTTCAAATTCGCCCGACGCGGGCCGAGCAGCCTGAAAACGGGGCGTTATCACTTTGAACAGTCCGTTCGTACCGAAGCAGGAGCCTGAAGATGATTACCTATGAACTGCTGCGTTTTGTCTGGTGGGTGCTGGTTGGCGTACTGCTGATCGGCTTCGCCGTCACCGATGGTTTTGATATGGGCGTTGGCATGTTGGGCCGGATAATCGGTCGCAATGACGTCGAGCGCCGCATTATGATCAACACTATCGCGCCGCATTGGGACGGCAACCAGGTGTGGCTGATCACCGCTGGCGGCGCGCTATTCGCCGCCTGGCCGATGGTTTACGCCGCCGCCTTTTCCGGTTTCTACGTGGCGATGATTCTGGTGCTGGCTTCGCTGTTTTTCCATCCGGTGGGATTTGATTATCGTTCCAAAATCGAAAATCCACGCTGGCGCGGCACGTGGGACTGGGGCATTTTTATCGGCAGCTTCGTGCCGCCGCTGGTGATTGGCGTGGCTTTCGGCAACCTGCTGCAGGGCGTACCTTTCTATATTGATGAATATATGCGCCTGTTTTATACCGGTAGCTTCTTCCAGCTGCTTAATCCTTTTGCGCTGCTGGCTGGCGTGGTCAGCGTCACTATGATCCTGACGCAGGGCGCGACTTATCTGCAGATGCGCACCACGGGCGAGCTGCGGTTAAGATCGAAAACGATCGCGCAGATCGCCACGCTGGTGATGATGGTCTGTTTTGCCCTGGCGGGTATCTGGGTGAAATATGGCATTGAGGGCTATCAGCTGGTTTCCACGCTGGATCACAATGCCGCCTCCAACCCGCTGGCGAAAGAAGTCGCGCGTGAAACCGGCGCCTGGCTGACGAACTTCAATCAGATGCCGCTGCTGTGGGCGATACCTTTGCTGGGCGTGGTGCTGCCACTATTGACCGCGCTCTTCTCGCGTACCGACAAAGGCGGCTGGGCGTTTTTCTTCTCTTCGCTGACGGTAGCCTGCGTGATCCTGACGGCGGGCGTGGCGATGTTCCCCTTTGTGATGCCGTCCGCCACCGTGATGAACCACAGTCTGACCATGTGGGACGCCACATCCAGCCTGCTGACACTGAAGATTATGACCGTCACGGCGATGATCTTCGTGCCGATCATTTTGATCTACAGCAGCTGGTGCTACTACAAAATGTTTGGCCGCGTGACCCGCGAACAGATTGAGGCCAACACGCATTCCCTTTACTGATTAAGGAGCTGAACTATGTGGTATTTCGCCTGGATCCTCGGCACGCTGCTGGCCTGCGCCTTTGGCGTGATCACCGCGCTGGCTATTGAGCATCTCGACAGCGCCTCATAAAGGCGCCCTGGCTGCTTTAGCCGCTGCTTTTACCCTGACGGGCCGGTTCGCTGGCCCGTTTCCTTATCCCCCTCTTTACGCCGTCGCCGACAGGCTTTTTTCGCCTCGCTTTATGTCAGTAAACGTTTAAGATTTCTCCTTAAAACCACATAATTGTTTCCGGAAGATAATTATTTTGTTTAGCCTCTGGCAATCCATTCCAAAGGCGTATGCTCTTGCGTATAGTAGCAACGTTTAAAAAGTCATACCGGGATGTAGAGTGAGTACAACGCTGTTTCGATGGCCGGTGCGGGTCTACTATGAAGATACCGACGCCGGTGGTGTGGTTTACCACGCCAGCTATGTCGCTTTTTATGAACGGGCACGTACCGAGATGCTGCGCCAGCACCATTTCAGCCAACAGACGCTGCTGGAACAGCAGGTCGGGTTTGTCGTGCGTCGCCTCACGGTCGATTACCTGGCTGCCGCGCGTCTCGATGACCTGCTCGAGGTGCAGAGCGAAGTGGTTAAAATGACCAGAGCGACCATGACGTTCGCACAACGCATTGTTAATGCAGAAGGCCAGACGCTGAACGAAGCGGAAGTGCTGATCGCCTGTATCAATCCACATCTGATGAAGCCTATTGCGCTTCCCAAGTCTATTGTCGCGGAGTTCAAGCAGTGACTGACATGAACGTTCTTGATTTGTTCCTGAAGGCGAGCCTTCTGGTCAAACTTATCATGGTGATTTTGATTGGCTTTTCTATTGCCTCCTGGGCAATCATTATCCAGCGAACCCGCATCCTGAATGCGGCGAGCCGCGAGGCGGACGCTTTCGAAGACAAGTTCTGGTCGGGTATCGAGCTGTCGCGTCTCTATCAGGAAAGCCAGGCCCGGCGGGACGAGCTTGCCGGTTCCGAACAGATTTTCTATTCGGGCTTTAAAGAGTTCGCCCGTCTGCACCGCGCTAACAACCATGCGCCGGAAGCGGTCGTGGAAGGCGCGACGCGCGCTATGCGTATCTCGCTGAATCGTGAACTGGAAACGCTGGAAAACCACATTCCTTTCCTCGGCACCGTAGGATCGATCAGTCCTTATATCGGCCTGTTTGGTACGGTTTGGGGGATTATGCACGCCTTTATCGCGCTGGGCGCGGTGAAACAGGCCACGCTGCAGATGGTGGCGCCAGGGATTGCAGAAGCGCTGATCGCTACGGCTATCGGTCTGTTTGCGGCTATTCCGGCGGTCATGGCCTATAACCGCCTGAACCAGCGCGTGAATAAGCTGGAGCAGAATTACGATAACTTTATGGAAGAGTTCACCGCTATTCTGCACCGTCAGGCGTTCTCTAGCGAGTCAAGGTAGGAGCGCCCCATGGCCAGAACGCGTGGTCGCGGCAAACGCGACCTGAAGTCTGAAATCAATATTGTTCCGCTGCTCGACGTTCTGCTGGTACTGCTGCTGATCTTTATGGCGACGGCGCCGATTATCACCCAGAGCGTAGAGGTGGATCTGCCGGACGCCACGGATTCCAAAACGGTTGCCAGCGATGATAATCCGCCGGTAATTGTTGAAGTGGCGGGCGTTGGGCAATACAGCCTGGTGGTCGATCACGATCGCATGGAACAGCTACCGCCAGAGCAGGTCGTCGCCGAAGCGCAGCGTCGCATTGAAGCTAATCCGAAGACGGTGTTCCTGATCGGCGGCGCGAAGGATGTGCCTTACGATGAGATCATCAAGGCGTTGAACCTGCTGCATCAGGCGGGCGTGAAGTCGGTCGGATTAATGACGCAGCCGATTTAATTGCGGGCCGTTTTTGGGAATCGAAAGTGTCGAAGGTAACCGAACAGAACGATAAGTTAAAACGTGCCGTCATCATCTCAGCGGTTCTGCATATCATTGTGATTGCGCTGCTGATCCTGAGTTCGTTTGACGAACATATCGACGCCAGCAGCAGCGGCGGCGGCGGTAGCGATATCGATGCCGTGATGGTCGATCCCGGCGCGATAGTGGAGCAGTATAATCGCCAGCAGAATCAGCAGAGCGACAGCCAGCGCGCCGAGCAGCAGCGGCAGAAGCAGGCCGCTCAGCAGGCGGAAGAGCTGCAGCAGAAGCAGGCGGCGGAACAGCAGCGCCTGAAAGCGCTGGAAAAAGAGCGGCTGCAGGCCCAGCAGGAAGCGAAGAAGCAGGCGGCGGAACAGGCGGCCGAGCAGAAAAAAGCCGAGGAAGCGGCGAAACAGGCGGCCGAGCAGCAGAAAGCTGAAGAAGCGGCGAAGCAGGCGGCTGAACAGCAAAAACAGGCGGCGGCACAGGCGAAAGCGGAAGCCAAAGCTCAGGCTGATGCCAAAGCGGCTGCGGCGGCCGAGGCGAAAGCCAAAGCGCAGGCCGATGCCAAAGCGCAGGCCGATGCGCAGGCGAAAGCGGCGGCGGACGCGCAGAAGAAAGCGGAAGCCGAGGCGAAAAAAGCCGCTGCCGATGCGAAAAAGCAGGCCGAAGAGAAAGCGGCGGCAGCCGCAGAAGCGGCTAAAGTGAAGGCGGCGCAGGAGGCGAAAGCCAAAGCGCAGGCGGATGCTAAGGCGCAGGCTGCTGCCGAAGCGAAGGCGGCGAAAGAGAAAGCCGCCGAGGAAGCGAAAGGAAAAGCAGAAGCGGCGAAGGAAAAAGCGGCCGCGGAAGCGAAAGCGAAAGCGGAAGCGGCGGCGAAGGCCAAAGCGGAGGCGGCCGAAAAAGCGAAAGCCGAGGCGGCGGCGAAAGCCAAAGCGGATGCGGCGGCCAAAGCGAAAGCGGCAGCGGATGCGAAGAAAAAAGCGGCGGCGGAAGCGGCAAAAGAGAGCAGCGACGTCGACGATCTGCTGGGCGGCCTGACCTCCGGCAAAAACGCGCCTAAAGCGGGTAAATCCGGCAGCGCGGGTGCGGCAGGGCAGGGCAACGCGAAAAAAGCGGGCGCCTCGCAGGCGGCGATTGACAGCTATCTGGGTCAGGTAAAAAGCGCGATAGAAGGGAAATTTTACGACGCGGATACATTTAAAGGCCGGACTTGCGATGTACGTATTAAGCTTGCTCCAGATGGGTTGCTGATTTCCGCAACTTCAGCCGGCGGGGATGAAGCGCTGTGTCAGGCCGCGATCAACGCCGCCCGCATGGCAAGAATTCCTAAACCATCAGCCGATGTTTATCAGGAAGTCAAAAGCGCAGTATTAGAGTTTAAGCCTTAGAGAATTCCGGTATTACCCGGCAGGTTGAACTATGGTCAACTTGCCGTACTCTATAAATGCACCATTGGTTCGTTGAAACACTGCTAATTATCGTGGACGTAGCGTTCAGGTAAGGGAGAAAAGATGAAGCAGGCATTACGTGTAGCACTAAGTTTCCTGATGCTGTTTGTCGCCGTGGCGCATGCAGAAGTTCGAATTGAGATTACTCAGGGCGTTAACACCGCACGTCCTATCGGCGTAGTGCCGTTTAAATGGGCTGGCCCGGGCGCGGCGCCGGAAGATATCGGCGGCATCGTAGCGGCGGATCTGCGTAACAGCGGCAAATTTAACCCGCTGGATCGCGCTCGTCTGCCGCAGCAGCCTGGCTCCGCGGCGGAAGTTCAGCCTGCGGCCTGGACCGCGCTGGGCATTGACGCGGTGGTTGTTGGTCAGATCCAGCCTGGCGCCGACGGCAGCTATACCGTCTCTTACCAGCTGGTGGATACCTCAGGAAATCCGGGTGCCGTGCTGGCGCAAAATCAATATAAAGTCACTAAGCAGTGGCTGCGCTATGCAGCGCATACCGCCAGTGATGAAACTTTTGAAAAGCTGACCGGCATCAAGGGCGCGTTCCGCACCCGCATCGCTTACGTGGTGCAGACTAACGGCGGCCAGTTCCCGTATGAGCTGCGCGTTTCCGATTACGACGGTTACAACCAGTTTGTGGTGCACCGTTCGCCGCAGCCGCTGATGTCGCCAGCCTGGTCGAAAGATGGCAGCAAGCTGGCCTACGTGACCTTTGAAAGCGGCAAATCGGCGCTGGTGATCCAGACGCTGGCCAACGGCGCTATCCGCCAGGTTGCCTCTTTCCCTCGTCATAACGGCGCGCCTTCTTTCTCGCCTGACGGCAGTAAACTGGCGTTCACGCTGTCGAAATCCGGCAGTATGAACCTGTACGTAATGGATTTAGGTTCAGGTCAGATCCGTCAGGTGACCGATGGCCGCTATAACAGCACCGAACCGACCTGGTTCCCGGACAGCCAGACGCTGGCCTACACCTCCGATCAGGCCGGTCGTCCGCAAATCTATAAAATCAGTGTGAACGGCGGCGCGCCGCAGCGCCTGACCTGGGAAGGCGCTCAGAATCAGAACGCCGATGTCAGCACTGATGGTAAATCTTTGGTGATGGTTAGCACCAACGGCGGTGCGCAGCATATCGCCAGACAGGATCTGGAAACGGGAGCCGTTCAACAATTAACGGACACGTTCCTGGACGAAACGCCTAGCCTCGCGCCGAACGGTACTATGGTGATCTACAGTGCTACTCAGGGCATGGGATCCGTACTGCAACTGGTGTCGACCGACGGTCGTTTCAAAGCGCGTCTTCCGGCTACCGATGGACAGGTAAAATCGCCTGCCTGGTCGCCGTATCTGTGATGCATATAAATATGTATGGCAAACAATAATAGGATTGTAGAAATGCAACTGAATAAAGTGCTGAAAGGCTTAATGCTGGCACTGCCAGTTATCGCAGTGGCTGCATGTAGCTCACACAAAAACAACAACAACGACCAGACCAACGGTATGGGCGATGATGCAAACGGCGGCATGAACAGCGGCATGAACGGCGGCGGCAATATGTCCTCCGACGAGCAGGCTCGTCTGCAGATGCAGCAGCTGCAGCGTAACAACATCGTTTACTTCGGCCTGGACAAGTATGACATCCAGTCCGAGTTCGCTCAGATGCTGGACGCGCACGCGACCTTCCTGCGTAACAACCCATCCTACAAAGTGACCGTAGAAGGTCACGCGGATGAGCGCGGTACGCCAGAGTACAACATCGCCCTGGGCGAACGTCGTGCTACCGCCGTGAAAATGTACCTGCAGGGTAAAGGCGTTTCCGCTGACCAGATCTCTATCGTTTCTTACGGTAAAGAGAAGCCAGCTGTACTGGGCCACGACGAATCGGCTTACGCCAAAAACCGTCGTGCCGTACTGGTATACTAAGAGAGTCACATGATTAGTAACTTCAGACTTCACTTGCTGGGTCTGTCGTTACTGGTTGGCGTAGCGGCCCCCTGGGCCGCTAATGCCCAGGCGTCAATCAGTAACGTAGGTTCAGGCTCGGTCGAAGACCGCGTCACCTCGCTTGAGCGTATCTCTAATGCTCAGGCACAGCTTCTCCAGCAGTTTCAACAGCAGCTTTCCGATAATCAGCGCGATATCGATTCGCTTCGCGGTCAGATTCAGGAAAACCAGTATCAGCTCAATCAAATCACTGAACGTCAAAAAGGTATTTACGAGCAGATTGATAAACTGAGCAGCGGCGGCGCTTCAGCTTCGGCCGACGCAGCGCCGGCGGCAGCCGCAGACGGCGCTGCAGCCAGCGACAGCGCTTCCGCTGCGCCGGTACAGGGCGGCGATGCCAACAGCGATTACAATGCGGCTGTGGCGCTGGTATTAGAGAAAAAGCAGAACGAGCAGGCTATTGCTGCTTTTCAGGCTTTTATCAAAAAATATCCCGATTCAACTTACCAGCCTAATGCCAACTACTGGCTGGGACAGCTGAATTACAACAAGGGTAAAAAAGACGACGCGGCCTACTATTTTGCCACCGTGGTGAAAAATTACCCTAAGTCGCCGAAAAGCGCCGACGCGCTGTATAAAGTGGGTGTGATCATGCAGGAGAAGGGCGACAGCGCGAAAGCGAAAGCCGTTTACCAGCAGGTGATCAAACAGTACCCAAATAGCGATGCGGCGAAACAAGCCCAAAAACGCGCGGCTGCGCTGTAATTAACCGCCTGAGGCCCGGTTTCGGCTATTTTCTGGCCCGGTCGGGTGAAACGCAGGCAGTTGAACGGCTTATCTGAAAATAGTGGTTGCGCTGAAACGGTAAATCAGTAATATATGCCGCCGTTGCCGGGACATATGTTAAAACGTTCTGACAGCGCAAAAGTGGGTCGTTAGCTCAGTTGGTAGAGCAGTTGACTTTTAATCAATTGGTCGCAGGTTCGAATCCTGCACGACCCACCACTAATTAAAGTAGTACCAGGTGTTAAGCGTGAAGGAGAGATATCCTGCACGACCCGACACTCATTAAGGCAGTACCGCATGATGCGGGTCGTTAGCTCAGTTGGTAGAGCAGTTGACTTTTAATCAATTGGTCGCAGGTTCGAATCCTGCACGACCCACCACTAATTAAAGTAGTATCAGGTGTTAAGCGTGAAGGATTTGAACCTGCAGCAGGTTCGGGTTGAACGAAGTGAAACAACGTTGCAAGGCAACGGGCCGTCAGGCCGAGGGACACCGAGTTATCCTGCACGACCCACCACTAATTAAAGTGGTATCAGATGTTAAGCGTGAAGGATTTGAACCTTTAGCTATCAGATATCAAGCGGCAGGCAGTACCAGAGCGGGTCGTTAGCTCAGTTGGTAGAGCAGTTGACTTTTAATCAATTGGTCGCAGGTTCGAATCCTGCACGACCCACCA
>NZ_JAKUMN010000005.1:173929-353593 GCF_037026505.1 Erwinia sp. CGal63 | reverse complement strand
GCGTATACTACGCTTTCCTCCTTCAGAGTCAACCTCTTTTTCAGAAGTTTTCTCCGGCGGTTCAGCTTCCTGAACCTCCTGACCCGGTGACTCGTAAGCCGTTGTTCCGTGTCAGTGGAGGCGCATTATAGGGAGTTTCTGACGGCTGACAAGCATTTCTGCAAAAAAAACTTCCGACCGTTTCTTTTTTCAACAATAGCGCAATAAACCGGCGTTTTCAGGCCATTTAACCGGCAATTCGCCTCAAATTCTCGTTTATATCGGTCACGATAGCGCGCCGCGCAATGCTATTCTTTTTACTTCGCAGGATTTTCCTGTCGGTAATCACGACTGAGAAGGATGCCCAATGACAAAATCCGCGCGCAGTATGGCCGGACTTCCCTGGATCGCCGCTATGGCTTTCTTTATGCAATCGCTGGACGCCACAATACTTAACACCGCGCTTCCCGCTATCGCTTTAAGCCTCAACCGCTCGCCGCTCGCTATGCAGTCCGCTGTGATCAGCTATACCCTGACCGTTGCCATGTTGATCCCCGTCAGCGGCTGGCTTGCGGATCGCTTCGGCACGCGTAAGGTGTTTATCCTTGCCGTTTCTTTATTTACGCTCGGTTCGCTGGCCTGTGCGCTTTCCAACACCTTAACCCTGCTGGTTCTGTTCCGGGTAGTGCAGGGTATTGGCGGCGCGATGATGATGCCAGTCGCAAGGCTGGCTCTGTTAAGGGCCTATCCGCGCAGCGAGCTGCTACCCGTGCTGAATTTTGTGACGATGCCAGGCCTGGTTGGCCCGGTTCTTGGCCCTTTGCTCGGCGGCGTACTGGTAACCTATGCGACCTGGCACTGGATCTTCCTGATAAATATTCCGATAGGGATTTTGGGTATCGTCTACGCCCGTAAATATATGCCGGACTTCACCACGCCGAAACGCCGCTTCGATTTCACCGGTTTTGTTCTTTTTGGCATTGGTCTGGTATTGCTTTCCAGCGGCATCGAACTGTTTGGCGAAAAGATTGTGGCCAGCAGCCTCGCGCTGGCGGTAACCTTCGGCGGCATTCTTTTGCTTCTTCTATATATAGTGCATGCACGCCGTCACCCGACGCCGCTCATCCCTTTGCCCATGTTTAAAACCCGAACCTTTTCGATTGGCATTCTGGGCAACATAGCTTCGCGGCTTGGCACCGGCTGCATACCTTTCCTGATGCCGCTGATGCTGCAGGTTGGCTTCGGCTATTCCGCTATTCTGGCTGGCTGTATGATGGCGCCGACCGCGCTGGGTTCAATTCTGGCCAAGTCGACGGTGACGCAGGTGCTGCGCTGGTTCGGCTACAGGAAAACGCTGACAGGGATCAGCGTGATTATCGGCGTGCTGATTGCCAGTTTCGCTTTGCAGTCGCCCGCGGCCAACGTAGCGCTGCTGTTGCTGCCGCTCTTTGTGCTGGGCATGGCGATGTCGACACAGTTTACGGCGATGAACACCATCACCCTGGCGGATTTGAACGACAGCAACGCCAGCAGCGGCAATAGTATGCTTGCCGTCACCCAGCAGCTGGCTATCAGCTTTGGCGTCGCGGTCAGCGCGGCGGTGCTGCGTTTCTATGAGAATTTCGACGGCACCACTGTCGATCATTTTCATGCCACCTTCCTGACGATGGGCATAGTTACCGTGCTTTCGGGTCTGGTCTTTATGCTGCTGAAGCCGGGCGACGGCAGACATCTGATTGCCGATCGGGAGAAGCGCGCCAGACGCTAGGCGACAGAACCACGCTCAATCAGTTCCGGCGTCAGCACCAGCAGCTGCTGGTCGGCGTCGGGATCGGCAAAGCGATGGATCAGGGTATCGATAGCCAGTTCGCCCAGCTCGTCTTTCGGCTGATGCACCGTGGTTAGCGGCGGCGTCATATAGCGGGCCAGCTCGATATCGTCATAGCCGATTACCGCCATATCCTGCGGCACCGACAGTCCAGCCTGATAAAGCGCGTGATAGACCCCAACGGCCATCGCGTCGTTACTGGTGAAAACCGCCTGCGGTGGTGGATTCAGCGCCAGCAGCTGGTTCATTGCGTTATAGCCGCCCTGAAACTCAAAATCGCCGCTAACTACATACTCCTGGGGCACCGCCAGATCGGCCTCACGCATGGCCTGATAAAAGCCTTCAAGGCGCAGGCGAGCCGGCGTTTTGTCCTGCGGCCCGGCGATGCAGGCGATGCGGGTATAGCCGCGGGAGATAAGAAAACGGGTCGCTATCTCGCCGCCCAGCAGCGAATTATCCTGAATGATGTCGTAGCCGCCCTCAAAAGGCGCCCAGTCCATCATCACGCCAGGAATAGAAGGATAACGATTGAGGATATCCGCTGAGGGAAGATGGCTTTCGGTACACATGATTAGCAGGCCGTCGACGCGCTTTTGCAGCAGCGTTTCCAGGCTGCGGTTCATTCTGTCCTCATCGCCCTCGGTATTGCATAACACCAGGCTGTAGCCGCGTTCGTAGCAGCTTCTTTCCACGCCGCGCACCACTTCCGAATAGAAAGGGTTGCTGCTGGCAGTCAGCAACATGCCGATAGTATGCGTCTGATTAAGCTTAAGGCTGCGCGCCAGCGCGGAAGGCGCATAGTTCAGTGCGGCAACCGCTGCGGCAACCTTTTCCTGCACCGCTTCGCTGACAAAGCGGTTTCTGTTGATAACGTGGGAAACCGTAGACGTCGATACGCCCGCCAGACGAGCGACATCTTTCATGGTAGGCACGGGCTACTCCTGCTGCTGTAAAAAGCGATCCGTCTCTTCGCGCCACGGCACCGAAGGCTGCGCGCCGGATCGCGTCACGGCGATAGCGGCGGCGGCATGAGCAAAACGCACCGCCTGCGGCATCGGTTTGCCCTCTAATAACGCGGTAATCAAGGCGCCGTTAAAGGTATCGCCCGCCGCGATGGTATCCACCGCCTGCACTTTGAAACCGGGGATACGCTCGCCGTTGCCCGCTTCGCTAAGCCAGACGCCGCGACTGCCCAGCGTAATAAGCACGCTGTGAATGCCTTTTTCGTGCAGCACGGCCGCCGCGCGAGCCGCGTCCTCGTCGGAAGCGACCGCCACGCCGGTCAGGATTTCCGCTTCGGTTTCATTTGGCGTAATCATATCCACCAGCGCCAGCAGCTCGTCGGAAAGCGGCGTGGCCGGCGCCGGGTTCAGGATAACTTTGGTATGGTGCTCACGGGCGATTTTCGCCGCAGCCAGCACGCTTGCCAGCGGCGATTCCAGCTGCATCAGCAGCGCGTCCGCCTCTTCAATGATGTTCCGCTGTTGTTCTACCCGCTCAGGCGTTAACGCGGCGTTCGCACCCGCATGGATAGCGATGCTGTTTTCGCCCTGTTCATTAACGAAGATCAGCGCCACGCCGGTGGATTCGCCTGCAACCACTTCCACAGGCTCAACGTCGATGCGGTCTTCCGCCAGCTGCTGGCGAATGCGCTGACCGATATCATCGTCGCCCACGCAGGCGATAAAGGCGATATTTGCGCCGCTGCGTCCGGCCGCTACGGCCTGATTGGCGCCTTTGCCACCGAAAGCGATCTGGTATTGCTTACCGATCACCGTTTCGCCGGGACGAGGAAATGCGTTCAGATTAAGGATATGGTCTGCGTTGATGCTGCCGAGCACGGCCAGCCTGCCGGTTTTAGTCATGGGAGCGTCCAGAAAAAGGCGCCACCTGCGAGAGGTGGCGCGTGCCATGCTTTTCTTTGATTTATTTAGTGACCAGCTTCAGGTCAACGGGATTGATAGCCTGAACCTGCTGGCCCTTCAGCACTTTATCAGCCGTTTGCACGCCGATAACGCCGATTTGCTCCGGCTGCTGCGCCACGGTGGCGGCGAGTTTGCCGCCCTGCACGGCTTTTACGCCGTCCGCAGTGCCGTCGAAGCCGACTACTACCACATCAGATTTGCCTGCCGTTTGCAATGCGCGCATCGCGCCTAACGCCATTTCATCGTTCTGCGCGAACACCGCCTGCACGTCCGGATGAGCGGTCAGCAGGTTCTGCATCACGTTCAGTCCTTTGGTGCGGTCGAAATCTGCGGGCTGGCTGGCAAGGATAACAAATTTATGCGCATCGGCGGCAGTTTTAAAGCCTTCGCCGCGCTCGCGCGCTGCGGAGGTGCCGGCGATCCCCGCCAGCTCAATAATTTTCGCATTATCGCCAACGCGTTTGGCGATATAGTCGCCGGCCATTTTGCCGCCCAGACGGTTATCGGAAGCCACGTGGCTAACCACTTTGCCTTGCGCAGCCACGCGGTCAAGGGTGATGACCGGTATGTTGGCCTGATTCGCCATTTTCACCGCGTTGCCTACCGCGTCGGAGTCGGTTGGGTTAATCAGCAACAGTTTCGTGCCGCGCACGGAGAGATCCTGCACGTTAGCCAGCTCTTTAGCCGGATTGTTCTGCGAATCCAGCACCACCAGGTTGTAGCCCAGCTTGTCGGCTTCTTTCTGCGCGCCCTCTTTCAGCGAAACAAAAAACGGGTTGTTCAGCGTGGAAATCACCAGCGCGAGCGTATCTTTCGCCAGCGCGTTGGCGCTTACCGTGGCGCTCAGCAGGACGGCCAGCGCCGTGAGTTTGGTCATTTTCATGTTCGGTTCCTGTAGGGTTATTTTTTGTTATCGACCAGCACCGCCAGCAGAATCACCACCGCTTTGACGATCATCTGGTAATAGGAGGAAACGCCGAGCAGATTCAGGCCGTTGTTCAAAAAGCCCAGAATCAGCGCGCCAATCAGCGTGCCCATGATGCGGCCTTTGCCGCCCGCCAGGCTGGTGCCGCCCAGCACTACCGCCGCGATGGCGTCCAGCTCATAGCCGGTGCCGGCCGTCGGCTGAGCGGAAGAGAGACGAGCCACTTCGATAGTGCCCGCCAGCGCCGCCAGCATACCGCTCAGCGCATAGACGGTGATCTTCACGCGGCTGACGCTGATACCGGAAAGGCGCGTGGCCGCTTCGTTGCCGCCCAGCGCGTAGATATAGCGGCCCAGGCGAGTATGGTGCAGCATGTACCAGGCCAGCAGGAAGGTGAGCGCCATCAGCCAGACCGGGGTAGGAATGCCCAGCGGTCGCCCGATGCCGAACCAGCCGAACAGATCGGCATTGTCGCTAAAGCCGGTATTAACGGGGCTGCCGTTGGTATAAACCATAGTGACGCCGCGCAGCAGCAGCATCATCACCAGCGTGGCGATAAACGCCTGCACTTTGCCTTTCGCCACTATCGTCCCGGTTACGGCGCCAATCAGCGCGCCCAGCGCCAGCGAAGCCGCCACGGCGACCAGCGCGTTGACTTCGAACCCGACCAGCGAAGCGCCTACCGCGCCGGTCAGCGCCAGCAGCGATCCCACAGAGAGATCGATACCCGAAGTCAGGATCACCAGCGTCATACCGACCGCCATAATGGCGTTAACGGAAGTCTGCTGCAGAATGTTGAACATATTGTTCAGCGTGAAGAAGTTAGGGCTTTGGCTGGCGACAACGGCGATTAGCACCACCAGCGCGATCAGCGATTTTTGTTCCAGCAGCCAGGCCTTACTGAAAATGCGATTGGCCTGAAGGGTTTGAGTGCTCATGGTGTTACCAGCTCCGCGCTATGTTGCTTGCCGACCGCCGCCGCCATCAGGCGCTCCTGCGTGGCCTGTTCAATAGGGAAATCGCCGCTCAGGCGACCTTCGTGCATCACCAGCACGCGATCGCTCATGCCCAGCACTTCCGGCATTTCGGAAGAGACCAGGATGATGCTCAGCCCTTCTTCTTTAAATTGATTGATTAACTGATAGATCTCTTTCTTGGCGCCCACATCCACGCCGCGCGTCGGCTCATCCAGAATCAGCACTTTAGGGCGCGTCATTAGCCCGCGAGCGATAGCGACCTTTTGCTGGTTGCCGCCGGAGAGCAGGCCGATGGGTTGCTCCATAGAAGGCGTTTTAACTTTAAACAGCTTGATAAAGTCGCTAACCGCCAGCTGCTCTTCCGCATGTTTCAGGCGGCCGCCGCCGTGGCTGAAGTAATCGAGCGCGGTCAGAGACATGTTCTCTTTCACCGACATCCCTAGCACCAGCCCGTCGCGTTTGCGATCTTCAGAGATATAAACGATACCGTTGCGCAAGCCTTCTTCCGGCGTACGCGTGGTAATCGTTTTACCGTCGAGCGTGACGCTGCCGCTGCTACGGGCGAAGGCGCCGTAAAGCACTTTCATCAGCTCGGTGCGTCCCGCGCCCATTAAACCGGCCACGCCCAGGATCTCGCCTTTGCGCAGCGAAAAGCTGACGTCGTTTACGCCTGGTCCGCTGAGGTTTTCCACCTGCAGACGAATATCGCCTGGCGCTTTATTCAGGCGCGGATACTGCTCTTCCAGCCTGCGTCCCACCATCATTTCAATCAGCGACTCTTCATTCAGGCTGTCGACCGCTCTTTCGGCGATAAACTGCCCGTCACGGAACACGGTGACGTCATCGCAAATTTCAAAAATCTCTTTCATGCGATGCGAGATATAGACGATGCCGCAGCCCTGCGCCTTCAGTTCGCGGATAACGCGGAACAGCGAAGCGGTTTCCGTGTCGGTCAGCGCGTCGGTCGGCTCGTCCATTACGATCACCTTCGACTCAAAGCTCAGTACTTTGGCTATCTCAACCATCTGCTGGTCGCCGATCGACAGATCGCCCACCAGCCTGTGGCTGCTGAAGCGCAGGTTCAGACGTTGCAAAAGCTTGTCCGCTTCCTCGTAGAGCTTCTTCCAGCGGATACCGCCGAAGGCGTTGATAAATTCACGTCCCAGAAAGATATTTTCCGCCACGCTAAGCTGCGGGATCAGATTCAGCTCCTGGTGAATAATCCCGATGCCCGCTTCCTGCGACGCTTTCGGGCCGCTGAAATTGACCTCTTCGCCCAGCCATTTAATGGTGCCACCGTCGCGGGCATAGATGCCGGTCATCACCTTCATCATGGTGGATTTTCCGGCGCCGTTCTCCCCTACCAGCGCCATCACGCGGCCGGGATAAACCGCCAGCGAGGCGCCGGAAAGCGCCTTCACGCCGGGAAAGGATTTTTCAATGCCTTGAAGTTGCAGTAAAGGTTGCATGGCGGCCTCAGAAGGTCACGCCGGCGCCGAGGATAATGTTCGCGTAGGGCGAACACTCCCCGCTGCGGATCACCGCATGGCTGCGCTGCGTTAGCTGTTTAAACTGTTGGTGTGGCACATACTGAACGGCAATGGTGTTTCCCTGGCGTTGTTGCAGTAAGTCGAGCAGGGCGAAAAGGTCGTCGTGAAGCTGTGGATTATGAGACTTAATCTCTTCCGCGATGATGGCGCTCTCAACCTGCATCTCTTGTGTGACAGTGTCGACCACCTGCATAAAGCCGGGAATGCCCTGAGTTAACGCCAGATCGATACGCTCTGGCCCTGAAGGAATGGGCAGCCCCGCATCGCCGATGGTCAGGGTGTCGGTATGGCCCAGGCGGGAAACCAGGGAAGAAATTGCAGAATTCAGTAAGGCGCCTTTTTTCATCTTTCACTCCATAGCGAAACGTTTCGCTGATCGGGAGTGTAAAAAAACGGCGGCGGAAAACAATGGATATAATACGGAACTGTGATCGCCATCGAAACGTTTCGTTAACCGTATCTAACAAAACAGCAACGGCAATCGGTCATCAAAATCAGCCGCCCGCGGGCGCGAACGGCTGGCGGCTAAATCAGTTAAAGACCATCCCGCCGTCAATCAGCAGCGACTGCCCGGTCATATAGTCCGAGTCCGGCCCGGCCAGGAAAGAGACGCAGGCGGAAACGTCTTCCGGTTCGGAAAGGCGACCAAGCGTGATGCGTTTGGCGAACTCCGCCGTACCGTAACCCAGCGGCTTGCCTGCCGCTTCCGATACCTGACGGTCGATCTCATCCCACATTGGCGTTTTAACAATGCCGGGACAGTAGGCGTTGACGGTAATGCCCAGCGGCGCCAGATCGCGGGCGGCGGTCTGCGTCAGGCCGCGCACGGCGAACTTGCTGGAGCTGTAGATCGCCAGTTCAGGATTGCCGACGTGGCCCGCCTGCGAACAGGCGTTAATAATTTTGCCACCGTGGCCTTCGGCTTTAAACGCCTGAATCGCCGCCTGCATTCCCCAAATCACGCCTTTTACGTTGATATCGTAAACTTTGTCGACCATTTCCGCGGTGATCTCTTCAATCGGCGTGGTCGGCGCGATGCCCGCGTTATTGACGATAACGTCAAATCCGCCCAGCTCTTTGCGCGCCTGCTCTACCGCTGCGATAACCTGGTCGCGCTTTGAGACGTCGACAGTTACCGCTATGGCTTTGCCGCCCGCGCTGGCGATCTCGTCAGCTACCTGTCGCGCCGTCTGCGCGTTAAAGTCGGCCACCGCTACGGCGAAACCGTCTTTCGCCAGACGCAGCGCGATCGCTTTGCCGATCCCCTGTCCGCTACCCGTGACTAAAGCTACTTTCGTTTTCATCTTATCTCCTTGAACGCTTTACAGTATCTGGCTGAGATGCAGCTGGCCCATCAGCATCGGATTGTCGGCGTAATCCACCGGCACGGCGACCACGGCAGGCCCGTTAACATCCATCGCCTTACGCAGCGTCGGCTCCAGATCGGCCGCGCTTTCCACGGCGAAACCGGCGGCGCCGAAGGCCTGCGCATAGGCTTTAAAATCGACCGGCCCAAACTTCACGCCGGAAACGCGCTGGTATTTCTTCTCTTCCTGCATCGCCACCATGTTGTAGGCCTCGTCGACCCAGATGATATGCAGGATATTGGCTTTCAGCCTGACGGCGGTTTCCAGTTCCATACTGGATTGCAAAAAGCCGCCGTCGCCGGAAACCGACACCACCTTACGGCTCGGATCCACCAGCCATGCGCCGATAGCCCAAGGCAGCGCCACGCCCATCGTTTGCTGGCCGTTGGAGATCATGATCTGACGGGCGCGGAAGCTGTAGAGATAGCGCGCAATCCAGATATGGAAACTGCCCATATCCACGGTCAGCGTCACGTCGCTGTTGATGATGTCCTGCATGGCGCGCACGATACGCAGCGGATGTAGGGCGAACTGATTGAGGTTTTGTCCCTGCGAGGAGAGTAACCGACGCTGCTGCTGGCGATCGTCCAGGATAGCCGCCGCTTCCGCGCTGAGCTGTAAGGGCGTGTCGATACGCGCGGTCAGCTTATCGAGCGTGGCGGCGATATCGCCCACCAGTTCCGCGTCGGGCAGGTAGAAGTTATCCATATCGGAAGGCAGCACGTCGATATGCACCAGCGTAGCGGCGCCGCTGTTCCACATTGCCGGTTCATACTCAACCGGGCTATAGCCGATAGTGATAATCAGATCCGCTTCACGCAGCAGGCGATCGCCCGCCTGGTTATTGAATAATCCGACGCGCCCCGCAAAGCGCGAGAAGTGTTCCTGCCTGACCGCGCCAGCCGCCTGATAGGTGCTGGTAACCGGAATGCGGCTGCGCTCCAGCAACCGATGGATAGCATCGCTGTTTTCCGGCTGGCTGGCCATCAGGCCCAGCAGCAGCACCGGGTTTTTCGCTTTGGCAATTTGCGTAGCCACTGCGGCAATAGCGGCGTCCGGCGCCGCGCCGAGCAGCAGCTGACCTTTGCTGGTCAATAGCTGGCCGCGAGCGGGCTGATCGACGATATCCTGCGGCAGGCTGACGAAGGCGCCGCCGCCACGACCATGCTCGGCGTGGCGAAAGGCGTTGGAAACCACTTCCGCCAGCGCGTTGGAATCGGTGACCTCCACGGCATATTTGGTGACCGGACGGAACATCGACACGGTGTCCATGCTCTGGTGAACCTGTTTAGCGCTGTCGGCTCTTTTCACCTGTCCGCCCAGCGCCACAACAGGATCGCCTTCGCTGGTGGCGGTCGCCATACCGGTAATAAGGTTCGAGCAGCCTGGCCCGGAAGTCACCAGCGCGACGCCCGCGTTGCCGGTAAGCCGACCTACCGCCGCAGCCATAAAGGCCGCATTGGCTTCGTGGCGCACCGGAATGGTCTGGATGGTGGAATCCACCAGCGAATCAAACATTTTGTCGATCTTCGCGCCGGGAATGCCGAAGACCTGTTTCACGCCCTGCGCTTCCAGCTGTGCCACGACCAAATCGGCGCCGTGCTGCCAGAGTGCGGTTTCGGTTGGGTTTTTCATCTCAATTCCTCAGGATTAGCTTTCAACGGAGCGAATGGCGGAATCCAGATTTTCCGGATTCAGATTGGCCTGCAGAAAATCGCTGTCGCCTGGCAGATCGATCACCAGCCGGCTGATTTCGCCGAAGGTCAGCTCGCCTTCTTCCAGCTGGTAATCCAGCAGATGGCCGCCGCCCTGGCGATCGTCGGTAATAAAATGTTCGTGATAGCCCGCCACGTTGATGCCCTGCATATATTGCGGCGTGCGGAAACCAATCAGCACGCCGTTACGCTGGCTGAATTGAAAGGTCGGCTGCTGGCCGAGCACCTCTGGCATCGAGCGGTAAGGCCGATGCTGACAGGGCACGGTGCGGGTAGAGGCAGCGGTAAAATGACCGTTTATACGCAGCGCGCAAAACTGGTTATCTGAGGTGACCTGGCTGTCGATCAGGTCGTGAATAGCCTGACGACTGGCTGGCGCGGAAAAACGATGCCGATACTGCGGCTGAAAGAAAGTCATGACCGCAAAAGGCGTTTTCTGCTGCGGATCGGCTTCCCGCGCGCTGCCGTCGGAGCGCAGCTGATAGACTTCGCTGTCGAAAGCGATCAGTTCGCCATCAAGCTGGTTAAAGGTGCCCAGGCCAAAATCGCCTTTCTTCAGCAGGTCGGCTACGGTTACGTCGCCTTCATAGACGCCACTCAGCAGCGCGCTCATCAAAGAGGTCTGATAGATAACGCTTTCTGGTCTGTGCTGACGGAGCGCGCTGACGGTGGAAACCAGCTGTTGCTCACATAAACAGTCGGTTACAGAATGTTTCATGAGATGCCTCTATGCTTAAACAGTTCAGGATTACTAATTGAATGTTGACTCGATTCAGTCCTGGATTCCAATATAGAAAGCCCATCACTTTGAGACGTATTTGATATGGAACTCCGCCATCTGCGTTATTTTGTCGCGGTCGCGCAAACGCATCACTTTACGCGCGCCGCAGAAATGCTGGGGATCTCACAGCCACCGCTCAGCCAGCAGATCCTGCGTCTGGAGCGCGAGATAGGTACGCCGTTGCTGAAAAGGCTGACGCGCGGCGTGGAGCTGACGGAAGCGGGCGAAGCCTTTTATCAGGATGCCTGTCAGATTCTGGAGCTGACCGGCCATGCGCTGGAGAAAGCCAAAGGCATCGCTCGCGGAGTAACAGGCAAGCTTTCGCTGGGCGTCGCCAGCTCGGTCGCCTTTCATCCGGCCACTTTTGCCTTAATGAAAGATTTTCAGGCGCGCTATCCGGCCATGAAGCTGCTAACGCGCGAGCAGAATATGGCATCGCTGATGCACGATTTGCAGGAAGGATTACTGGACGCGGCTTTTGTGCGTCTGCCTTGTGAAAGCAGCAGAGCCTTCAATCTGAAGGTGATAGCCAGCGAAAAGATGCTGGTGGCGCTGCCCGCCAGCCACGCGCTGGCCGCGCAGCCGCAGGTTTCGCTGTCGCAGCTGGCTCAGGATACGCTGATTATGTTCCCGCGCGAGGTGGCGCCAAGCCTGTATGAACTGGTGATCAGCGCCTGCCTGCGCGCCGGTTTCCAGCCGCATACCGGCCAGCAGTCGCCGCAGATCTCCTCATCTATCGGCATGGTCGCCGCCGGTTTCGGTTTCGCTATCGTGCCCGCGTCGCTGTGCTGTATAGCTCATGCTGGCGTGGTGTTCCGTCCCATTGACGAGGCAACGTTGAATACCGATATCGCGCTGGCCTGGCGTCGTTTTGACCGTTCGCCCGCCGTTATGCACCTGTCGACAATGACCAGCTAATCAAAAGCAGTGCATCACCCGGCCTGAATGCACCAAATTTGTACAAGTTGTTTGCGATGAAACTTTCGTAACAGTGCGCTTAATAAATAAAGGTAGTTTTTTCATTGGGTAAAAGTAAACGCGCGAAATCTATCCAGCCTGGCTTGTTTCATGCATAACCTGAGTTCCACGATCCCCGGAGCTATGTTATGTCTGCAAACGAACCTTCCGATCTGATTTACGGGCTGGAGGAGAAACCAGCCGCCGCAGTGGCTTTCTTTACCGCGCTGCAACACGTGCTGGCAAGCCTGGTCGGCATCATTACGCCGCCTCTGATTGTCGGTACGGCGCTGGGCCTGAACGCCTGGCTGCCCTGGCTGATTAGCATGTCGCTGTTCGTTTCCGGGCTGGGCACCTTTCTGCAGGCGCGGCGCATCATGCAGGTCGGTGCCGGCATGATCTGCCTGCAGGGCACCAGCTTCGCTTTTCTTAGCGTGATTCTGGCGGCAGGCTTCCATGTGAAACAACAGGGCGGCACGTCGGAAGAGGTGATGGCGACCATTTTCGGCCTGACTACGGTAGCAGCCTTTATTCCTGTGGTGGTCAGCCGTTTTATCAGTCAGCTCAGGCGCGCGATCACGCCGCTGATCAGCGGCACGGTTATCTGTCTGATTGGCATCAGCCTGATTAAGGTCAGCATCACAGACTGGGGCGGCGGACACGGCGCGACGGATTTCGGCGCCACTTCTAATTTGCTGTTGGGCCTGCTGACGCTGGGCACGATAGTCTTGCTCAGCCATACCCGCAGCCGCTGGCTTCGGCTTTCTGCGGTCATCGTCGGTATCGTGGCGGGCTGCATTGCCGCCGCGCTGGCCGGCAAGCTAAGCTGGCACCCCTACTCCACTGAATGGATCGCTGTTCCACAGCCGTGGCGCTTTGGCTTTCGCTTCGATTTCTCTCTTTTCCTGCCCGTCGCGCTGATTTCGCTAATCAGCATTCTGGAAGCCGTCGGCGATATCACCGCCAACTGTCTGCTGTCGCGTCAGCCTGTACAGGGGGAAAGCTATCTGCAGCGTCTGCGCGGCGGCATCCTGGCCGACGGCGTAAGCTGTTTCCTGGCGGGCCTGTTTTCCGCGCTGCCGAATACGACTTTCGCCCAAAACAACGGCGTGATCCAAATGACCGGCGTCGCCAGCCGCTACGTGGGCATGTGGATCGGCGGGCTGCTGCTGCTTATTGGTCTGTTTCCCGCTTTTGGCGGCGTGATCCAACAGATCCCGGCGCCGGTGCTCGGCGGCGCCACGCTGGTGATGTTTGGCAGCGTGCTGGCTGCCGGGATCCGCATCATGACTCAGTCGCCGCTTTCGCGCCGCGATATGATGATTATCGCCGTCTCCTTCGGCATCGGCCTGGGCGTTGAAGCGCAGCCTGAGTTTTTACGCCATTTACCGCCAATCTTCAGCAGCCTGTTCGGCTCCGCTATCACCGCTGGCGGCCTGGTGGCTATCGCGTTAAACCTGCTGCTGCCGGCCGATCCTGCGCGGAAAAGTCAGGCGGAAGCGGAAAGCGTGCTGCTCGCGGAAAAATAACCGACGCGCGAGCGTCCCCTGGATCAGCAGACAGGGCATAACTGAGCTGGCTTAACTTTATCTTTAAAGGAGAAGCTGGCTATGGCCGCTCAACGTATCTGGATTAAAAATCCGCTGGCTGTTTTTACCCCGGAAGGGATCGATGGACAAGGCGGGCTGGTTATCGAAAACCAGCAGATAGTGGAAGTGCTGGCCGCCGGTCAGTCGCCCTCAGCGCCCTGCGATGAAACCAAAGACGCCGCTCAGCATGTGGTGCTGCCGGGATTGATCAACACCCATCATCATTTCTATCAGACGCTGACCCGCGCCTGGGCGCCGGTCGTCAACCAGCCGCTGTTTCCGTGGCTGAAAAGGCTCTATCCGGTCTGGGCCAGGCTGCGTCCGGAAGCGCTGGCGCTGGCCAGCCAGGTAGCGATGGCGGAGCTGCTGCTTTCCGGCTGCACAACCGCCAGCGATCACCACTACCTCTTTCCCGATGGTATGGAAGAGGCCATTGATATTCAGGTCGAAGTGGTAAAGCAGCTGGGTATGCGGGCGCTGTTAACACGCGGCTCAATGAGCCTGGGCGAAGAACAGGGCGGACTGCCGCCGCAGCAAACCGTACAGAGTGGCGAAGCGATTCTGGAAGACAGTTTGCGCCTGATCCGCCGCTATCACCAACGAGGCGCGGGCGCGCAGATCCAGATCGCGCTGGCGCCCTGCTCGCCGTTTTCCGTAACGGAAGAGATAATGACAGAGAGCGCGCGGCTGGCGGCGCAGGAAGATGTTCGCCTGCATACGCATCTGGCGGAAACGCTGAATGAAGAGCAGTTTTGCCTGGACCGTTTCGGCCTGCGAACCGTGGACTATCTGGAAAAGGTTGGCTGGCTTGGCCCGAGAACCTGGCTGGCGCACGGTATTCATTTCAACGCGGATGAAATCCATCGTCTTGGCGCGGCAGGCACGGGTATTTGCCACTGTCCCGTTTCTAATATGCGTCTGGCTTCCGGTATCTGTCCGACGCTGGATCTGGAAGCGGCTGGCGCGCCGGTAGGCCTGGGCGTGGACGGCTCCGCTTCCAATGACGCTTCTAACCTGATGTATGAAACCCGCCAGGCGCTTTACCTGCAGCGGCTGCGCTATGGCGCCGAACGCATTACGCCGCAGAAGGTATTGGGTTGGGCGACGCGGGGTTCGGCCCAGCTGCTGGGACGCAGCGATATTGGCGAACTGCGTCCGGGGATGCAGGCCGACCTGGCGATGTTCCGGCTGGATGAGCTACGCTTCAGCGGCAGCCACGATCCCATTGCTGCGCTGATCCTGTGCGGCGCGGAGCGCGCGGATTACGTGATGATTGCCGGCAAATGGCGGGTTGTCGCGGGCGCTATCCCGGATATGGATCTCGACTCGTTAATTGCCCGACATCGCGCGGCGGCCAGCGCCCTGATCGGCTGATGCTTTACTGCGGGCGCTCGCCCGCAGATAGCGCTTAGTTGCCGAGCTTACGGACTTTTTTCACATCCAGCTCGACCGAGTTAAAATCCTTATCCAGTTCGCCCTGAAGCTCGACTTTATCTTTTGGCGTGATGTTCTGGCCTTCCCAGCGCTTATGGTCGATATCCACTTTCATGGTGCCGGTCTCATCGCGGAAAATGTAGTCGTCATCGCTGATGCGTTTTTCAATGGTGCCGCGCATCGTTACCCAGGCGTCATCCGGCATATCCTGCGCCTGTTTTACCGTGACAACGGCTTCCTGCCCGCTGAAACCGCCCTGCTGGGTTTTAGCTGCCGGCGCGGCCGGGTCGTTGAAACCGCCCGTCTGAGCAGCGAAAACAGGGCCAGAAACCAGTGCAGCGATAGCTAATAAAGCAGCCGTTTTTTTCATCATAGTCACCTTTATTCCGTGGAGTAGTGCAGCCTTTGCTGCGCGATTACTGTTCTTCGGCTGTAAGTTAAGCAAAAATTTCTTAACAGGATCTTAAGAAACATCATGAAATGGCCACTTTGCGAGCCGTGCCGAAAAACGGCTATCTTCGCCAATTTTTACCTGTACAGCATTCATCTTCTTTCGTATAAAGCCGTGAATTACAGAGGATGCCGTAATGAAAATTCTGGTCATTGAGGACGATCGCCTGATTGGCGATGGCATTAAAGCAGGACTGAGCAAGCTGGGCTTCAGCGTCGACTGGTTTACCGAAGGCAAAGAGGGACAGGCCGCGCTTTACGCCGTTGCCTATGATGCGGTGGTCCTGGATTTGAGCCTGCCCGGTATCGACGGCCTGGCGATCCTGCGCGACTGGCGCCAGCAGGGGCGGGACGAGCCGGTGCTGATCCTGACCGCGCGGGATGCGCTGGAGCAGCGAGTGGCCGGACTACAGCAGGGCGCTGACGACTATCTTTGCAAGCCCTTTGCGCTGGCCGAGGTCGCTGCCAGGCTACAGGCGCTGATCCGTCGTCGCCACGGCCATCTGCAACCCGTCCTGACCCATGGCGCGGTAGCGATGGAGCCTGGCTCGCATACGGCGACGCTGAACGGCGAACCGCTGGCGCTGAAGTCGCGCGAGCTGGCGCTGCTGGAGCTGTTTCTGCTCAACGCCGGCCGGGTACTGACCCGCTCGCAGCTGGAGGAGAAGCTCTACGGCTGGGATGACGATGTCTCCAGCAACGCGGTCGAGGTCCATATCCATCATCTGCGCAAAAAGCTGGGCAGCCAGTTTATTCGCACCGTTCACGGCGTCGGTTACACGCTGGGAGATCCCTGATGCGCCGTTTAAGCCTGCGCCTGCGCCTGATGCTGGGCTTTCTGCTGCTGACGCTAATCTGTTGGGGCGCAGCCAGCCTCGGTTCATGGTGGCAGACACGCCATAATATCAATCAGCTGTTCGATACCCAGCAGATGCTGTTCGCCAAAAGACTGGCGACCATGAACCCTGAACAGTTAAGCCATGAACCGCTGACGCTGCCGAAGACTAAAAAGCTGCTGAAGCATCATCGCGGCGAACAGGAGGACGACGCGCTGGCCTTCGCCGTGTTCACTGCGGATGGGCGCATGGTGATTAACGATGGCGACAACGGCAAGGATTTCCTTTTCAGCTACAAACGTGATGGTTTTACCAACGGCAGGCTGAAAGATGACGATGATTTGTGGCGCATGGTCTGGCTGCCCACGCCGGATAAAAAATATGTGGTGGTGGTAGGTCAGGAATGGGAATACCGCGAGGATATGACCCGCGATATCGTCCAGACCAATCTGATCCCGTGGCTGATCGCGCTGCCGATCATGCTGCTGCTGCTGCTGTGGCTGGTGACGCACGAGCTGGCGCCGCTAAAAAGAATCGCCAGCCAGCTGCGTCATCGCGCGCCGGACGACGGAACGCCGCTGGTGGAAAAACGCGTACCGAACGAAGTGAAACCGTTGCTGACGGAGCTGAATTCGCTGTTTGCGCGAATCGGCGAGATGCTGCTGCGTGAACGGCGGTTCACTTCCGACGCCGCCCATGAGTTGAGAAGCCCGCTGGCGGCGCTCAAGGTGCAGGCAGAGGTCGCGCAGCTGGCCCACGACGATGAAACGGCGCGGCGCCACGCGTTAGGGAATCTGGATCTCGGCATCGATCGCGCTACCCGTCTGGTGGATCAGCTGCTTACGCTTTCAAAACTCGACAGCGAAGAGGATCTGGCGACCGAACAGCTGGATTTACGCCAGCTGCTGCAGCAGGTGGTGGCCGAACACTTTCCGCAGGCGCAGGCGGCCGGAATGGAGATCGAGCTGGAGGCGCCTTCTCCTGTGATCCGCAGCGGCAATGCTTTGCTGCTGTCGCTGCTGGTGCGTAACCTGCTGGAGAACGCCCTGCGCTATGGTCGCGCCGGCGGCAAAGTCGTGCTGAGCCTTCACGATAAGGCGCTTACCGTGCTGGACGACGGGCCTGGCGTCGATGAAGAGGCGCTGCAAAGGCTGGGACAGCGTTTTTACCGTCCGCCAGGCCAGGAGAAATCGGGCAGCGGCCTGGGGCTTTCCATCGTTAACCGTATCGCGCGGCTGCATGGTATGCAGATGCATTACGGCAACCGGAACCACGGCGGCTTCGAGGTAAAACTGGCGTGGTGACCGGAATCGATAGCCGGGCAGGATAATGCGCGACGGCGGCCAGTGACAAAGGAGAAAGCAGATGGCCGGTAGCAAAAAGGGATCATGCAGCGGACGCCAGCAAGTACGAAGCCTGGCGAACAGGCCAGGCTCGTTGCTGCGCCAGCTTATGCGAAGCGGCGGCCTGGCAAAAGCGGTCAGAAGCGCGCCGCACTGAAAAGCGTCAGGTCATTCTGCCGGGCGTCCGAAGAGCGACGGCGCCCAAAGGCTGGGATCGACCTCTTTAAACTGCGCGCGGACAAAATGCTCTTTCAGATGCCAGGGCACCGTGCAGTCAAAAATGGTTTTACAAGTTGTGCCTTTTGCTGCCAGCTTCGGGTTGTACTCCGGCGTCTGTGACGGATCCAGCACGTGTCCCGTTACGCCTGGTACAAAAACCGTATCGGTATCGCCCTGATAGCGGGTCTGCATCGCCCATAGCACATCGTCGCTGTCGAACAGGTCGACATCCTCATCCACCAGGATGACGTTTTTCAACTCGCGATAGACCGCCAGCGCAATCAGCGCAGCCTGCCGGGCATTGCCATCATCGGCGGCGCTGCGTTTCGCCAGCTGCAGGATTGCCAGAAATTTGCCGCCGCCCGCGCTGTGCGCATAGACGTTTTTCAGCAGACCCGGAAGCGCATCCTGCATCGCGTTATAGATACTGGCTTCGGTAGGGATGCCGGCCAGGCTGACATGCTCTTCGCCCGGGCCGACCAGCGTTTGCAGGATAGGGTTTTTACGGGTGGTGATAGCGGTTACTTTAATCACCGGCAAAGAGGGATTCGCATCGCCCGTATAGCCTGGGAATTCCGGCATTGCCTTGCCTGTCCCGCTGTTTTGATCTTCCGCCACGCGCACGTCGGGCAGGATAACGCCTTCAATAACGATCTCCGCTTTGGCGATCGCTTTTTGCGGCACGGTCTGGCATTCCACCAGCTCAACCGGCTTGCCGCGCAGGCCGCCAGCCACACAAAGCTCGTTAAACCCAAAAGGCGTAGTAGGCGCTTCGAACTCTGCGCCAATATAGATAGCCGGATCCAGTCCCATATTAATGGAAATAGCCAGCGGTTCGCCGCGCGCTTCAGCTTTGCGACGGAAAGCGTCGATATGGCGTCCCGGTGCGAAGAAAATCGACAGCTCATCCTTGCTCTGCACGCACAGGCGATGAATAGTCACATCCACGTTTTCCCGGTCGTCAGGATCGCTGCTTAACGCCAGTCCCATACAGAAATAGGGGCCGGCATCATCCGGCGTATTGGTCGGCGCGGGCAGCAGCTTGCGCAAATCGAAGCCCTCATCTTCTGCGCGGTAAACCACTTCCTGACAGGGCGCTGGCTTATCGCCAATCTCTACCGGCGGGATTACCGCAACGCGGGCTTTTCCCATCTGTATGCTCAGCTCGCGCTTCGGCGCGCCCAGCAGATAACTGACGCGATCGCGGCTGGCCAGCAGGCCCACCAGCACTCTTGAGTCAGGAAATCCCTTGATATTATTGAAGGTCATCGCCGGGCCGATGCGCGTTGGGCGCATTACCGTGCCGCCAGCGCCGATATGGCGATAAACGCCTGCCAGCTCAGCATTGGGATCGACTTCGCGATCGGTTTCCAGATAGTGACCGGGGATCGTTTTCAGCAGTTCGATAGCGGAGCGCAGATCGTCTACCGGCGGCACTTTCCAGCCTAAAGGATGAGGATCGCCGGGGTTTATGACTTCATAATGGGGATGATTTTTTTTCATCGTTCAACCTCCCTGTTCTCCACCACGGTTTTCAGGTTATGCAGCACGCCAGCCCAGTGCGTGTTGCAAAGCGGCAGATGGGGAGCGTCCTGCTGCCATTCACCGTCGCTCAGCGTAACCAGCGTGCCGCCATTTTTATCCTTAAGGGAAATTTGTAACGTTTTTCCTGCTGAATTGCCCGGCCCGTTGATGCAGGTCTGACTCAATTCGCGATTAGCTTCGAGCGTGTCGGTTCGCCAGCCGAAATCCAGTCCGTTTTCCGTTTGCAGATGCAACTCGGCGCCAGGCGCGATCGCGCCGCGCACGCTGCCCTTGTGCCAGACGGCCATTTGCCCAATGTCAGTCAGGGCCAGATAAACTTTTTCGCGGGGCGCGTTTACTTCAATCGCATGATGTAACCTCATTGTAACTTCTCCCTTTTGTTCGGTTTCCTGCAGCCGAAAGCTGCATGCCTTGTACAGCTTTTAAGCAATAGCACAAGAACGCGTCTCATTTCTCAGAGGGAATCAGGAGAATGTAAGCTGATATGTTCGGCGGGAAAGAGAAAGGCCGACGGATGTCGGCCTTTAAGAGGTTAAATCTCGACCTGAGTGCCTAATTCGATAACCCGGTTTGGCGGGATCTCAAACTGGTCTGGCGCGCGCAGGGCGTTGCGTTGCAGGGTCATAAAAAGCTTGCCGCGCAGCCGCAGATACCATGGACGTTTGCCGATAATCAGGGACTCGTGCGACATAAAGAACGAGGTTTCCATCATCCGGCAGTTCAGTCCTTCCAGGCCACAGCGATGAAAGATTTCTTCCATATTCGGCGTTTCACGCCAGCCATAGCTCGCCACCACGCGCCAGAAAGTTGGCGACAGCTGTTCAATAGAGACGCGGCGCACGTTGTGTACGTAAGGCGCATCCTCCGTCCGCAGGGTCAGCAGCACCACTCTTTCATGCAGTACTTTGTTATGTTTAAGATTATGCAGCATAGCGAACGGAATGACGTTCAGCGCGCGCGACATATAGACGGCGGTACCAGGCACGCGTACCGGCGGCGATTTCTCCAGCGAGGCGATCATCGCCTCCAGCGAGTTGCCGTGCTCGTGCATACGGCGCAGCAGGCGGAATCGTTCGCTTTTCCAGGTGGTCATAATCACCAGCATTACCAGCGCCAGGCTCAGCGGCAGCCAGCCGCCGGAGAAAACCTTCACCAGGTTGGCCGAAAAGAGCGAGAGGTCGATACAGAGCATGCAAAGCAGAATAAACAGCACCAGATAGCGATTCCAGTGCCAGTTCTTGATTGCCACCGTGGTGCAAAGAATAGCGGTCAGCACCATAGTGCCGGTGACGGCAATGCCGTAGGCGGCGGCCAGGTTGCTGGAATGCTTAAAGCCGACGATCACAATCACCACGGAGAAAAACAGTATCCAGTTGATCACCGGAATATAGATCTGCCCCGATTCCTCTTCTGAAGTATGGACGATGCGCATCGGCGGCAGATAGCCGAGACGAACCGCCTGGCGAGTCAGCGAGAAGACGCCGGAAATAACCGCCTGGGAAGCGATAACCGTCGCCAGCGTCGCCAGGATCAGCATCGGAATAAGCGCCCAGTCCGGCGCCAGCAGGAAGAACGGGTTTTTAATCGCTTCAGGATGTTTCAACAGCAGCGCGCCCTGACCAAAGTAGTTCAGTACCAGCGACGGCAGCACCGCAATAAACCAGGCCAGCCGGATAGGCAGCTTGCCGAAGTGTCCCATATCCGCATAGAGCGCTTCCACGCCGGTGATCGCCAGCACCACCGCGCCCAGCGCAAAGAAAGATACGGTTTTGTATTCAAAAAAGAAGTGCATCGCCCACCAGGGGTTCAGCGCGTGCAGCACATCAGGGTTGGACATAATGCCGCGAGCGCCCAGTACGGCCAGAATGATAAACCACAGCAGCATTACCGGCGCGAAGAGCTTGCCGACAATCCCGGTACCGTGCTTTTGAATCACAAACAGCAGCGTCAGTACGGCAATCGCCAGCGGCACTATATAGGCGTCGAGATTGGGCGCGGCGATCTCCAGCCCTTCGATAGCGGAAAGTACCGAAACGGCAGGCGTAATCACCACCTCGCCGTAGAAGAAGCTGCCGCCGATCAATCCCATAATCACCAGTATCGCCGTGGCTCTGGCGCCGGTATTGCGCCCCGCCAGCGACATCAGCGTCAGGATACCGCCTTCGCCAGCGTTATCCGCCCGCATCACGTAGCTGATATATTTTAGCGATACGACCAGCACCAGCAGCCAGAAAATCAGAGAAAGAAAGCCGAATACGGCATCGCGCTCAACGCCAAAACCAAACTGGCCGGAGAGGCACTCTCTGAGGGTATAGAGAGGACTGGTGCCGATATCACCATACACGACGCCGATTGCCGCAAGAGTTACGGCGCCCAGGGACTGTTTTTTGTCAGAACTCATAGAAGGATCTTTTGTTGGAGCTGATTGCTGGACTGCGTCCGGCTCAAGCCATCAAAAAACGCACAGTATGCACGAATCATTCTGAATGCCTATCCTTAATTAAAGTGTGGAAAGCGACTTCAATGGCCTGTGTCACCCTTTGACAAGAAAAAAGCTGACGCGTATCAACTCTTTCAAGCATCATAACCAGTAGTGTTTGCGCTCGCCAGTTCCCATAATGGCCAGAACGTAGAAAAGGATGAATGTTTGATGATGTCCCAACCTCACCGCCTGGCGGAAAGAATCGCACGCCTCAGCAACGCCCTGGAAAAGGGACTTTATGAAAGACATCATGCTATTCGCCTTTGTTTGCTGGCGGCGTTGAGCGGCGAAAGCGTCTTCCTGCTTGGGCCGCCGGGCATCGCCAAAAGCCTGATCGCCCGCCGCCTGAAATACGCCTTCCAACACGCCCGCGCTTTTGAATATTTGATGACCCGCTTCTCCACGCCGGAAGAAGTTTTCGGCCCGCTTTCCATTCAGGCGCTGAAAGATGAAGGACGCTACCAGCGACTGACTAAAGGCTATCTGCCCGATGCCGAAATCGTGTTCCTGGATGAAATCTGGAAAGCCGGCCCGGCCATTCTGAACACGCTGCTGACCGCCATCAACGAGCGCCGCTTCCGCAACGGCGACTGCGAAGAGCAGATTCCGATGCGGCTGCTGATCACCGCCTCCAACGAACTGCCCGAAGCCGACAGCGGGCTGGAAGCGCTCTATGACCGTATGCTGATCCGCCTGTGGCTGGACAACGTGCATGAGAAGCAGAACTTCAAGAGCATGTTGACGCACCAGCAGGATGAAAACAGCAATCCCGTGACGGAATCGCTCTGCATCACCGATGAAGAGTATAGCGAATGGCAGAAAGGTATCACGCAGGTCGCGCTGCCGGATGAGGTGTTTGAGCTGATTTTTCTGCTGCGCCAGCAGCTGGAGAGCCTGCCGGAAGCGCCCTATATATCCGATCGACGCTGGAAAAAAGCGATCCACCTGCTGCAGGCCTGCGCCTTTTACAGCGGGCGCAAAGCGATCGCGCCGGTGGATCTGATCCTGCTGAAAGATTGCCTCTGGCATGACGTGGCGTCCATGAAGCTGCTGGACAGAGAAATCGACAACCTGATCACCCAGCAGGCCTGGCAACAGCAGCCGATGCTGATCAAGCTGCAGCAGATCGCCACGCGCCGGCTGAGCCTGCAGCAGGAAAAAAGCGTGGAGCAGGCGATAAAGCTGGAAAAGCATGGCGGCATGTTCGTACGCAAGCCGCACTATGAGCTGCCCGCCGCGCTCTCTGCAGAGACGCTGACGCTGCTGCTGCAAAAGCCGCTGGTGCTGCACGATATGCAGGTCAACCATATCGTTATAGGTCGCGAAACGCTGCAGCACTGGCTGCAGAAAGGCGGCGAGGCGCGCGGCAAGCTTAACGGCATCGGTTTTGCCCAGGCACTGGATCTGCATGTCGACGGCAATGATTGCCTGACGCTGCGCGACGTCAGCCTACAGCCCTCGCGGCTGATGCTGCCGGGCCAGCCGCTGAACAACGAGCTGCCGCAGGAAATTATCGACGCCCTCGACGAGGTGGAAGCGCAGCTGCACGCCCAGCGCACGCTATTCAGCCAGCATCATCGCTGCCTGTTTATCAGCGACGACTGGCTCGCCAGGATCGAAGAGAGTCTGCAGCAGGTCGCCGACCAGCTGAAACAGGTGCGCCGTTGATATCGTTAGACACGCTCAGCGCGTTTCTGGCGGTCAGCGAAGGCGAGCTGATCGAAGAGCTGGTGGTAGCGCTGCTGGCCAGCCCGCAGCTCGCTCTTTTTTTCGAAAAGTTTCCCGGCATGAAGAAGGCGCTGCTGCACGATCTGCCGCGCTGGAAGAGTGAAATTCTGGCGCAGCTGAAGCAAACGGCAGTGCCGGAGGATCTGGCCGGAGAGTTTAACCTCTTCCGCCAGTGCCAGCTGCTCGGTCACGGGGATTTTTGCCTCAAGCTGCCGGAAATCCTGCTTTATCTGGATAGCCATCGTTCGCCTTTTGCGGAAAAAGCCCGCGAGCTGGTGGCGCATATCGACATCGGCCAGAGCATGAGCGAGCCGCAGCAGACGCTGTTTTTACAGCGCTGGCGCCTGAGCCTGACGCTGCAAACCCTGTCGCTGAACCAGCAGCTGCTCGACAGCGAGCGCGAAAAGCTGCTGGCGGAGCTGCAGCAAAGGCTGGCGATGAGCGGCCAGCTGGCGCCGGTGCTGTCGGACGACAGTGAAGCCGCTGCCAGCCGCCTGTGGGATTTGAGCAAAAGCCCGCTGCAGCGCGGCGACTATCAGCTGATCGTCGACTATGGCGATTTCCTGACGCAGCAGCCGATGCTGCAAAAACTGGCGGAGCAGCTGGGCCGCAGCCGCGAGGCGAAAGCGGTGCTGAGCGAAGAAGCGCCGCTGGAAGCGTTTCACCAGTTAGTGAGAGAGCCGGAAAGCGTGCCGGAAGAAGTCAGTGGCATTCACCAGAGCGACGACGTGCTGCGCCTGCTGCCGCCGGAGCTGGCGGCGCTGGGCATCAGCGAGCTGGAGCTGGAATTTTATCGCCGGCTGGTGGAGAAACGGCTGCTGACCTATCGGCTGCAGGGCGAAGCCTGGCACGACAAGGTTTCGCTGCGGCCGGTTAGCCACCAGCAGCATGACGAACAGCCGCGCGGGCCTTTTATTGTCTGCGTGGATACCTCTGGTTCAATGGGCGGCTTCAACGAACGCTGCGCCAAAGCCTTTTGCCTGGCGCTGCTGAAGGTGGCGCTGGCGGATAACCGCCGCTGCTACGTTATGCTGTTCGCCCATGAAGTCGTGGGCTATGAGCTGACCGCAGACGACGGCATCGCCCAGGCGATCCGCTTTCTCAGCCAGCGCTTTCGCGGCGGCACCGATCTGGCGGCCTGCCTGCAGGCGGTGCTGAAACGGCTGGCGATGCCGCAGTGGAACGATGCCGATGCGGTGATTCTTTCCGATTTTATCGCTCAGCGGCTGCCGGAAGAGCTGGTAAAGATCATTAAAAAACACCAAATCACTCAGCAACAGCGTTTTCACGCTGTTGCGCTGTCCGATCATGGAAAACCGGGCATTATGCGCATCTTCGACCATATCTGGCGCTTTGACACTGGTCTGAAAAGCCGCCTGCTACGTCGCTGGCGTCGCTAAATTTCGCTCTGTCGCTATCTGGTAACACTCTGCTGCTATAGTCATAGGTACGCTTTTTGCCTACGGTTCTCAGGAGTATTACGTGGCACAACATCACCAGGCTTCAACTTTACCTGCACCAACGCGCACGCTGCTGCTTAACGGCAGCGATGCAGAACAAAAAAGGCAGGAACTGCTCAGTTATTTCCAACAAACGTGGACGCTTTATGAAAGTCTGTTCGACTCTCTTGCCGACGAACAGGCTTACTACGCCAAAGCAAACCCGCTGCGCCATCCGCTGGTGTTCTATTTCGGCCATACCGCGACTTTTTATATCAATAAGCTGATGGCAGCTGGCCTGATCGAAAACCGTATCGACGATCATATCGAAGCGATGATGGCGATCGGCGTGGACGAGATGAGCTGGGACGATCTGGACGCCACGCACTATCAGTGGCCGACGCTGGCGGAGCTGCGCGACTATCGCGGCAGAGTGCGTTCAGTTGTCGAAAACTTTATAAAGAGTATGCCGCTAACGCTGCCTATCGGCTGGGAAAGCCCGGCCTGGGCGATCCTGATGGGTATTGAGCACGAGCGTATCCATCTGGAAACCTCCAGCGTATTGATCCGCCAGCTGCCGATTGAGTGGGTTCAGCCGCAGCCTGGCTGGCCAGCCTGTCCGGACGCGCGCCACGATCGTCAGGACGTGCCGCAGAACAAACTCATCGCCGTTGAAGGCGCGCGGGTCACGCAGGGCAAAACCGACGATACCTACGGCTGGGATAACGAATACGGCACGCTGACGACAGAGGTGAAGCCTTTTAAAGCCAGCCAGATGCTGGCCAGCAACGCGGAGTTTTTTGAATTCGTTGCGGCGGGCGGCTATCAGGACGATCGCTGGTGGGATGAAGAAGGCTTAGGCTGGCGTAATTTCGCGCAGGCCACGATGCCGACTTTCTGGCTCGGTTCGCCGCAAGATCCGGCTAATTTGCGCCTGCGTCTGATGACCGAAGAGGTCGCCATGCCCTGGGACTGGCCGGTCGAGGTTAACCAGCTGGAAGCGGCGGCGTTCTGCCGCTGGAAAGCCGATGAAACCGGTCAGTCGATTCAGCTGCCCAGCGAAGCTGAATGGCTGCTGCTGCGTGAGCGGGTCGAAGGCGATCGCTGGCTGAAAGCGCCAGGCAACCTTAATCTCGCCTGGTGGGCTTCTTCCTGCCCGGTAGATCGCTTTGCTCAGGACGACTTTTTCGATCTGGTCGGCAACGTCTGGCAGTGGACCACCACGCCAATCAACGGGCTGGAAGGCTTTAAAGTGCATCCGCTCTACGATGATTTCTCTACGCCGACGTTCGACGGTAAACACGCGCTGATCAAAGGCGGTAGCTGGATCTCCACCGGCAACGAGGCGATCAAATCTTCCCGCTACGCTTTCCGCCGCCACTTTTTCCAGCACGCGGGCTTCCGCTACGTGGTTTCCACGCATCAGGAAAAGATGTCGCTGAATCCTTATGAAACCGACAGCATGGTGTCGCAGTATCTCGATTTTCAGTATGGCCCGAGCTACTTCGGTACCGAAAACTACGCCAAAGCGCTGGTGGATATCGCCTGCACAATGACGGAAAAACGCGGTCGCGCGCTGGATATCGGCTGCGCAACGGGCCGCGCCAGTTTTGAGCTTGCCCGCTATTTCGATGAAGTGGTCGGCATGGATTACTCCGCGCGCTTTATCGATGTGGCGCTGCAGCTGACCAGCGGGCAGGATTTCCGCTACGTCACTCAGGAAGAGGGCGAGCTGGTGGAGTATCGCCAGGTGCGGCTGAAGGATTTCGGGCTGGATGTTGAACAGGCTAAGCGCATCCAGTTTGTGCAGGGCGACGCCTGTAACCTCAAGCCGCAGCAAGCGGGTTACGATCTGGTGCTGGCCTCTAACCTGATTGACCGACTGCGTCAGCCAAAGCGTTTTCTGCAGGATATCGCCAAAATGATCAACTCCGGCGGCGTGCTGCTGCTCTCTTCGCCTTACACCTGGCTGGAAGAGTACACGCCAAAAGAGAACTGGCTGGGCGGCATCCGCGAGAACGGCGAGGCGCTGACCACCTATCAGGCGCTCCAGCGTCTGCTGGCCGCCGATTTCGAAGAGATTGCCGCGCCGCAGGATGTGCCTTTTGTGATCCGCGAGACGGCGCGCAAATATCAGCATACGCTGGCGCAGCTGACGATATGGCGTAAGCGTTAAAGCGTAGCGGTTCAACGCGACCCGATTCTTTATACCTGGCGGATAGCGCAAGCTATCCGCTATTTTGTTGCCTGCATTTTAGATTTCCTGCACATTATCCCGTTATAAATTGAACAATACTCAATTCAGGAGCCTGTATGGCCGATAATATGCAACCGGACGATCTCGATCGCGGTATCCTCAACGCGCTGTTAGCCAACGCGCGCACCGCCTATGCCGAACTGGCCAAGCAGTTTAACGTTAGTCCCGGCACCATCCATGTTCGCGTAGAGAAGATGAAGCAGGCAGGCATTATCAAAGGCACGCGCGTAGAGATAGATCCTCGCCAGCTTGGCTACGACGTCTGCTGTTTTATCGGCATCATCCTGAAGAGCGCCAGAGACTATCCTTCCGCGCTGGCGAAGCTGGATGCGCTGGATGAAGTGGTCGAAGCCTGGTACACCACCGGGCATTACAGCATCTTTATTAAGGTGATGTGCCGCTCGATTGATGCCCTACAACAGGTGTTGATCAACAAGATCCAGACCATTGACGAGATCCAGTCCACCGAAACCTTAATTTCCCTGCAAAACCCGATCATGCGTACGATCAAACCCTGATCTGTGCACAAAAATATCCACAGCTAATTTTTTCCTTTTTTTCTTCGTCATATGCGTCGTCGGCGGCGCAGTCAGTTTCGGTTCGGCCAGCGCACAGCGCCCGCAGCGTACTTAAGTACGTGAGGACCGCGAGCACTGCCCGAAGCGAAAATGGCAAATAAGCCAGGCGCCCCAAATAAAAACCCTATTTTTCCACAGGTAGATCCCTGCTTGATCACAACGTACAATACCCGCCTTTAGCAAACAGGGATCTCACATGGCGGACGTAACTTTAATCAGCGGCAGCACCTTAGGCAGCGCGGAATACGTAGCTGAGCATCTGGCTGAAAAACTGGAGGATGCCGGTTTCTCCACCGAGCTGTTGCACGGCCCGGAGCTGAAAGAGCTTTCTTTAACGGGGATCTGGCTGGTGGTGACCTCCACCCACGGCGCAGGCGACCTGCCGGACAATCTGCAGCCGCTGTTTGACGAAATAGAAGAACAGCAGCCCGATTTGAGCCAGCTTCGCTACGGTGCCGTTGGCATCGGCAATCGCGAGTACGATCTTTTCTGCGGCGCGATCGACAAAATGGACAAGCTGTTAACAGCTCGAGGCGCTACAAGGATTGGCGATCGTTTAGATATCGACATGCTGGAACATGAAATTCCGGAGGATCCCGCAGAGGTCTGGGTTGAGCACTGGAAAACGCTGATCGGCTGACGATCCCGTCGTCGGATCGCCCGATTGGCTCTTCCGACGGCTTAAAAACGACCCTGGTTTTGTAAATTTTTCCCGGATCTGCTGATTTATTTAGCGATCAACTGTGGATAACTACACAGATCCAGCGGTAATAACCGGTGGTTATCCAAATAACAACCTGACTACTTGCCTGTGCCTGTGCATAACATGCCTTTTTGATCCCAGCTTATACGGCGCAGGATCACCGATCTTTCACAGCAAACGATCCCTAGTAAGCTGATGATCCTGGTAAGGAAAAAAGGCTTATCCACAGAGATCGACGATCCTAATAGAAGATCCAATAAGGAGATCTTTAAATAAAAAAGATCTTCTTTTTAATACGCTTCTGACCCTGCGCTTTCACCTTCGGCCAAAGTTGAGTAGAATTCACGCCCCGGGCAACCCCCACTTTCTTAATCGCACAACCGCGAGGTTCAGTACCATGTTTTATCCAGATCCTTTTGACGTCATCGTGATCGGTGGTGGTCATGCGGGCACGGAAGCCGCTATGGCGGCAGCCCGAATGGGTCAGCAAACCCTGCTTTTAACGCATAACATTGATACGCTTGGACAAATGTCCTGCAATCCAGCGATCGGTGGCATCGGAAAAGGACATCTGGTTAAAGAAGTGGATGCGCTGGGCGGCCTGATGGCACACGCTATCGACCAGGCCGGCATTCAGTTCAGGATACTAAACGCGAGCAAAGGCCCGGCGGTTCGCGCCACCCGTGCTCAGGCGGATCGCGTGCTCTATCGGCAGGCCGTACGTACCGCGCTGGAGAATCAGCCGAACCTGATGATCTTCCAGCAGGCGGTCGACGATCTGATTGTGGAGAACGATCGCGTCGTAGGCGCCGTGACCCAGATGGGGCTGAAATTCCGCGCCAAAGCGGTTGTGCTGACCGTTGGCACCTTCCTGGACGGCAAGATCCATATCGGGCTCGACAACTACAGCGGTGGCCGTGCTGGCGATCCGCCTTCGATCCCGCTGGCGCGTCGACTGCGCGAGCTGCCTTTGCGCGTCAGCCGACTGAAAACCGGTACGCCGCCGCGCATTGACGCGCGCACCATCGATTTCAGCGTCCTGGCGCCGCAGCATGGCGATACGCCACTGCCGGTCTTCTCGTTTATGGGCAATGTGGCGCAGCATCCGCAGCAGGTGCCTTGCTATATCACCTATACCAACGAGAAAACGCACGACGTTATTCGCAGCAATCTGGATCGCAGCCCAATGTACGCTGGCGTGATTGAAGGCGTCGGCCCGCGCTACTGTCCTTCTATCGAAGACAAGGTAATGCGCTTCGCCGATCGCAACGCGCACCAGATTTTCCTGGAGCCGGAAGGGCTGACCAGTAACGAAATCTACCCGAACGGCATCTCCACCAGCCTGCCGTTTGATGTGCAGATGAAAATTGTTCACTCGATGCAGGGAATGGAGAACGCGAAGATCGTTCGTCCGGGCTATGCCATTGAGTATGACTTCTTCGATCCGCGCGATCTGAAGCCTACGCTGGAAAGTAAATTTATCGAAGGTCTGTTCTTTGCCGGACAGATCAACGGCACCACCGGCTACGAAGAAGCGGCGGCGCAAGGTCTGCTGGCTGGTCTTAACGCCGGGCGCCTCTCTGCTGACAAAGAGACCTGGGCGCCACGCCGCGATCAGGCCTATCTGGGGGTGCTGGTTGACGATCTCTGCACGCTGGGCACCAAAGAGCCCTACCGCATGTTTACCTCAAGGGCGGAATATCGCCTGATGCTGCGCGAAGACAACGCCGATCTGCGCCTGACCGCCGAAGGGCGCGAGCTGGGTCTGGTGGATGATGCTCGCTGGGCGCGCTTCAACGAGAAGCTGGAGAGCATTGAGCAGGAACGCCAGCGTCTGCGCGATATCTGGGTGCATCCAAAATCCGAAGCGGTGGATGAGGTTAACGGCGTGCTTAGCGCTGCGCTGACCAAAGAGGCCAACGGCGAAGATCTGCTGCGCCGGCCAGAGATGACCTATGAGCAGCTGATGACGCTGAGCACCTTCGCGCCAGCGCTGAGCGACGCTCAGGCCGCCGAGCAGGTTGAGATTCAGGTGAAATACGAAGGCTATATCGCTCGTCAGCAGGAAGAGATCGATCGCCAGCTGCGTAACGAAAATACGCTGCTGCCTACGGATATGGATTATCAAAAAGTCAGCGGTCTCTCCAATGAGGCCATCGCCAAGCTGAACGATCATCGGCCGGGATCTATCGGCCAGGCTTCCCGTATTTCAGGGATCACGCCTGCCGCTATCTCCATTCTGCTGATCTGGCTGAAAAAGCAGGGACTGCTGCGTAAAAGCGCCTGATGCTTCGCAGGGCGGCTCAGGTCGCCCTTTTAACTGAACTGGATGTTATCGTGATTAATAAACTCTCCGCGCTGCTTAAAGCTGCCAATATTTCCCTGACCGATCGACAAAAAGAGCAGCTTATCGGCTATGTTGAGCTGCTGCATAAGTGGAACAAGGCTTATAACCTGACTTCGGTGCGCGACCCGGAGCAGATGCTGGTACGCCATATCATGGACAGCATCGTGGTGGAGCCGTATCTGCAGGGAGAGCGTTTTATCGATGTCGGCACCGGCCCAGGGCTGCCCGGCGTGCCGCTGGCTATCGTACGTCCTCAGGCCCATTTCACGCTGCTGGACAGCCTGGGCAAGCGCGTACGCTTTCTTAAGCAGGTGCAGCACGAACTGAAGCTGGAGAACATTGAGCCGGTGCAGAGCAGGGTGGAACTCTTTCCTGCGGAGCCGCCTTTCGACGGCGTAATCAGCCGGGCTTTCGCCTCGCTGAATGATATGCTGAGCTGGTGTCATCATCTGCCGGGCGAGCAGGGATGTTTTTACGCGCTGAAAGGCGTAGTGCCGCAGGATGAGATTGACGCGCTGCCGGCAGGCTTTACTCATCACCAAACGGTAAAGCTTTTCGTGCCTGAACTGGAAGGCGAGCGTCATCTGGTGGTGATTAATCCGGCGTAACAGGCTGGCTGAGACGCTGAGTAAGCCTTAAAAAGCGCGCTTAATCGCCGTTTTTTGTGCATATCATTGCCTGAATAAGCAGCAGCGGCATCAAAGGTAAGTCTCTTATTCCGCTGAATTTTAGTTAAGTCAGCACGGCAGGGCAGGGGAGCAGAAGGCGCGGGACGAACGCAGCGGACGAAAATTTAGCTTTTCGGGCGCATGGCGGCAATTTTTTTCCCGCCTTTGATGTTTCAGTAAGGTTAAAATAACGCAGAGAAATGGGTTGTCATATCTGGTTACATTTAACGTTAATTTCACAATGTGTTATCAATGATATTACCTGTCTGCGGCTGTATCCGCATTTTTTCAGGCCTGATGAAAAATGGCTGTGTGATATTTATTTCGTTTGCCAGGCGTAATGGCCGGAAAAAATGGCGGTAATCAATGTCAATTAACAGTTTTAATCAGTCTGCCGGCCTGTTTAACGCATTAAAAAAAGTAAGTGGTTGAAAGTAATTGATATAATTATATTTTTCTCGAGCGTAATTAAGATTATTCCTTAAAGCGCTGCGGATAAAATATTGCGAAATTGTGATCATCCGCACGCTTTATGAGCGATATTCCGGTCTTATTGCCTGCATTTTTCCTCTGTCTGGCGTTCAGGGCTGTTTTGAAAAAGCGGGCCTGAGAAAGAAATTTAAATAATTGTTCACCATTTCGCTACTTATCCATTGAAATCGCAGGCTCGCACCGTATAATTTGCTCGTTTTTTGCTGCTTGACTCAAAGCGGCAAAGGCAGTTTTATACGACACGCGACATACCCCTTATGGGGGAGGAGAGTTTCAGCGTCATGTCAGTGTCCCTTTACAGAGTGAAATTTGCCCGAACCGTGCTGCTGCTTCAGCTGGTGATTTTGGTCATAATCGGCGCGCTGTTTGCCCTGAAAGAGTTGACCTGGGGCTTGTCCGCGCTGGCGGGCGGACTGGCAGCCTGGCTGCCGAACGTATTGTTTATGATTTTTGCCTGGCGTCATCAGGCAGGAGACCCGGTTAAAGGACGTGTAGCCTGGAGCTTCGCTCTGGGCGAAGTGCTGAAGGTTCTGGCGACCATTCTTCTGCTTGTCGTGGCGCTGGCGTTGTTTGGGGCGGCATTTACGCCGCTCGGACTGACCTGGTTATCGGTGGTGATTGTGCAAATCGTCGCACCGGCTGTAATTAACAACAAAGGGTAAGAGGCATCATGGCTGCAGGAGAAATCTCTACGCCGCAGGAATACATAGGCCACCATCTGAATAACCTTCAGCTGGACCTGCGTACCTTCGAGCTGGTGAATCCGCACGACGCACCGTCGTTCTGGGTATTGAATATTGACTCCATGTTTTTCTCTGTGGTGCTGGGACTGGTATTCCTGGTGCTGTTTCGCAAAGTAGCGAAATCAGCGACCAGCGGCGTTCCGGGAAAACTGCAGGCGGCGATTGAACTGGTTGTCGGTTTCGTCGACAACAACGTCCGCGACATGTACCACGGTAAAAGCAAAGTAATCGCACCGCTGGCTCTGACGATTTTCGTCTGGGTCTTCCTGATGAACTTCATGGACCTGCTGCCTATCGATCTGCTGCCGACTATCGGTGAGCGATTCCTGGGTCTGCCAGCGTTGCGTGTTGTGCCTTCAGCCGACGTGAACATCACGCTGTCGATGGCGCTGGGCGTATTTATTTTGATTCTGTTCTACAGCATCAAGATGAAAGGCATTGGGGGCTTTACTAAAGAGCTGACATTGCAACCCTTCAATCACCCAATCTTCATTCCGATCAACCTGATCCTTGAAGGCGTGAGCCTGCTGTCCAAACCGGTTTCTCTCGGTCTGCGACTGTTCGGCAACATGTATGCGGGTGAATTGATTTTTATCCTGATTGCCGGCCTGTTGCCGTGGTGGTCACAGTGGGTTCTGAGTGTGCCATGGGCCATTTTCCACATCCTGATCATTTCGCTGCAGGCTTTCATTTTCATGGTACTGACGATTGTCTATCTGTCGATGGCATCTGAAGAACACTGATTTTTTTATCAACACTACTGCGTTTTAACTGAAACAAACTGGAGACTGTCATGGAAAACCTGAATATGGATCTGCTGTACATGGCTGCCGCTGTGATGATGGGCTTAGCGGCAATCGGTGCTGCGATCGGTATCGGCATCCTCGGAGGTAAATTCCTGGAAGGCGCCGCGCGTCAACCGGATCTGATCCCTCTGCTGCGTACGCAGTTCTTTGTTGTAATGGGTCTGGTGGATGCAATCCCGATGATCGCTGTTGGTCTGGGCCTGTACGTGATGTTCGCCGTCGCGTAACCCCGATGTTCATCGTTGGACATCTGTTCGACGATGAACGGCTTCCGGTCGTCAGACCGGAGAAAAAAGTTAACCTAACAAGAGGCATTGTGCAGTGAACTTAAACGCAACAATCCTCGGCCAGGCCATCGCGTTCATCCTGTTTGTATGGTTCTGCATGAAGTACGTATGGCCGCCGCTGATGGCAGCTATCGAAAAGCGCCAGAAAGAAGTTGCCGACGGCCTTGCTTCCGCAGAACGTGCCAAGAAAGATTTGGATCTCGCACAGGCTAATGCGACCGACCAGCTGAAAAAAGCGAAAGAAGAAGCTCAGGTTATCATCGAACAGGCTAACAAGCGTCGTTCGCAGATCCTGGACGAGGCGAAAGCCGAAGCTGAGCAGGAACGTAACAAGATCGTCACCCAGGCGCAGGCTGAAATCGACGCCGAACGCAAACGTGCACGTGAAGAGTTGCGTAAGCAGGTCGCGATGCTGGCTGTCGCCGGCGCCGAGAAAATCATTGAACGTTCCGTGGATGAAGCTGCTAACAGCGACATCGTTGATAAACTGGTCGCTGAACTGTAAGGAGGAAGGGGCTGATGTCTGAATTTACTACTGTAGCTCGCCCCTACGCCAAAGCAGCTTTTGACTTTGCTGTTGAGCATCAGAATGTCGATCGCTGGCAGCAGATGCTGGCGTTCGCTACCGAAGTAGCCAGCAATGAACAAGTGGCAGAACTCCTTTCCGGCGCATTAGCGCCGGAAGCGTTGTCTGCGCGGTTCATCGCTATTTGTGGTGATCAACTCGATGAAGCCGGCCAGAACCTGATTAAGGTGATGGCTGAGAACAAACGTTTACCAGCGCTTCCCGATGTACTGGCTCAGTTTATCCAGCTACGCGCCGCACACGATGCGACCGCGGACGTTGAGGTAATCTCTGCCACTACACTGAGTGACGAACAGCTGACGAAAATCAGCGCCGCTATGGAAAAACGTCTGTCACGCAAAGTTAAGCTGAATTGCAAAATTGATAAGTCTGTAATGGCGGGCGTAATCATCCGTGCGGGTGATATGGTCATTGATGGCAGCGTACGCGGCCGTCTTGAGCGCCTTGCAGACGACTTGCAGTCTTAAGGGGACTGGAGCATATGCAACTGAATTCCACCGAAATCAGCGAACTGATCAAGCAGCGCATTGCTCAGTTCAATGTCGTGAGTGAAGCTCACAACGAAGGTACTATCGTTTCCGTCAGCGACGGCATCATCCGCGTAAACGGCCTGGCCGATGTTATGCAGGGTGAGATGATCGCGCTGCCGGGCAACCGCTACGCTATCGCACTGAACCTGGAGCGCGACTCCGTTGGTGCCGTAGTGATGGGCCCATACGCTGACCTCGCCGAAGGCATGAAGGTTAAGTGTACTGGCCGTATCCTGGAAGTACCGGTAGGCCGTGGCCTGCTGGGCCGCGTGGTTAACACGCTGGGTGCGCCAATCGACGGCAAAGGCGCCATCGATAACGACGGCTTCTCGCCAATCGAAGTGATCGCGCCAGGCGTTATCGACCGTCAGTCGGTCGACCAGCCTGTACAGACCGGCTATAAGTCTGTGGATGCGATGATTCCAATCGGCCGTGGCCAGCGTGAGCTGATCATCGGCGACCGTCAGACCGGTAAAACCGCGATGGCGATCGATGCGATCATCAACCAGCGCGATTCCGGCATCAAATGCGTGTACGTGGCTATCGGCCAGAAAGCTTCCACCATCGCTAACGTGGTGCGCAAGCTGGAAGAACACAACGCGCTGGCTAACACCATCGTAGTTGTTGCTACCGCTTCCGAGTCTGCTGCTTTGCAGTACCTGGCTCCGTATGCTGGCTGCGCCATGGGCGAATACTTCCGCGACCGCGGCGAAGACGCGCTGATCGTATACGATGACCTGTCCAAGCAGGCCGTTGCTTACCGTCAGGTTTCCCTGCTGCTGCGCCGTCCGCCAGGCCGTGAAGCGTTCCCGGGCGACGTGTTTTACCTCCACTCCCGTCTGCTGGAGCGCGCTTCCCGCGTGAGCGCCGACTACGTCGAGCGTTTCACCAACGGTGAAGTGAAAGGTAAAACCGGTTCCCTGACCGCGCTGCCGATCATCGAAACTCAGGCTGGCGACGTTTCCGCGTTCGTTCCGACCAACGTAATCTCGATTACCGATGGTCAGATCTTCCTGGAAACCAACCTGTTTAACTCCGGTATTCGTCCAGCGGTTAACCCAGGGATCTCCGTATCCCGTGTGGGTGGTGCTGCTCAGACCAAGATCATCAAGAAACTGTCCGGTGGTATCCGTACCGCGCTGGCACAGTATCGTGAACTGGCGGCGTTCTCGCAGTTCGCTTCCGATCTGGACGAAGCAACCCGTAAACAGCTGAGCCACGGTCAGAAAGTGACCGAGCTGCTGAAGCAGAAACAGTATGCGCCGATGTCCGTAGCGCAGCAGGGTCTGGTGCTGTTTGCAGCCGAGCGCGGCTTCCTGAACGACGTCGAGCTGGCGAAAATCGGCAGCTTCGAAGCAGCGCTGCTGGCCTATGCAGATCGCGAGCACAACGAGCTGATGGCGGAAATCAACCAGTCTGGCAACTACAACAACGATATCGAAGCGAAGCTGAAAGCTCTGCTCGAGACGTTCAAGAAAACCCAGTCCTGGTAATGTCTGGCGGCTTGTCCCTCACGGGGCAGGCCGCAAGGCTTTGAGGAGAAGCTTATGGCCGGCGCAAAAGAGATACGTAGTAAGATCGGAAGCGTTCAGAATACGCAAAAGATCACCAAAGCGATGGAAATGGTCGCCGCCTCCAAAATGCGTAAATCGCAGGAACGCATGGCGGCCAGCCGTCCTTATGCAGAGACCATGCGCAAAGTGATTGGTCACATTGCGTTAGGCAATCTGGAATACAAGCACCCTTACCTGGAGGAGCGCGACGTTAAGCGCGTCGGCTACCTGATCGTGTCTACCGACCGCGGGCTTTGTGGTGGTTTGAACATTAACCTGTTCAAAAAAGTGCTGGCTGATATGAAAGGCTGGGCAGATAAAGGCGTCGAGAGCGATCTGGCGATTATCGGCTCCAAAGGGCTTTCATTCTTCGGCGCTGTCGGCGGCAACGTGGTGGCTCAGGTTACGGGTATGGGCGACAAGCCTTCCCTGTCCGACCTGATCGGCCCGGTGAAAGTCATGCTGCAGGCTTACGACGAAGGTCGTATCGACAAGCTCTATGTCGTCAGCAACAAATTTATCAACACCATGTCTCAGTCACCGCAAATCGTCCAGCTGCTGCCGTTACCGCCAGCAGATCCGGAAGAGGGCGTGGTGAAGAAGAGCACCTGGGATTACCTGTATGAACCGGATCCGAAAGCGCTGCTGGACACGTTACTGCGCCGCTACGTCGAGTCTCAGGTCTACCAGGGTGTTGTAGAAAACCTGGCCAGCGAGCAGGCCGCGCGTATGGTGGCGATGAAGGCTGCGACCGATAACGGCGGAAACCTGATCAAAGAGCTGCAGTTGGTATACAACAAGGCTCGTCAGGCCAGCATCACCCAGGAACTTACCGAGATCGTCTCGGGGGCCTCCGCGGTTTAACCAGGTATACCCAAGTCATTGGAACGACAGCAAGTCAGCAAGCGAATGAGTCCCGTGGAGCTTATTTAACCAGGTGAGACGGGTAAGTTTACGCAGCTAACGCAGATGTCGTTTCAAGTGAGCCGGGTAGAAACGAATTAGGTAGAGGATTCAAGATGGCTACTGGAAAAATTGTCCAGGTAATCGGCGCCGTTGTTGACGTCGAATTTCCTCAGGACGCAGTACCACAAGTGTACAGCGCGCTTGAGACTAAAAATGGTGATGCCCGTCTGGTGCTGGAAGTGCAGCAGCAGCTGGGTGGTGGCGTGGTTCGCGCCATCGCAATGGGTTCCTCCGACGGCCTGAAGCGCGGTCTGGAAGTCGCTGACCTTGCACACCCAATCGAAGTACCGGTAGGTACCGCGACGCTTGGCCGTATCATGAACGTGCTGGGCGAGCCAATCGACATGAAAGGCGACATCGGCGAAGAAGAGCGTTGGGCTATCCACCGTTCCGCACCTTCATACGAAGACCAGTCCAACTCTCAGGAGCTGCTGGAAACCGGTATCAAGGTAATCGACCTGATGTGTCCGTTTGCGAAGGGCGGTAAAGTTGGTCTGTTCGGCGGCGCGGGTGTAGGTAAAACCGTAAACATGATGGAGCTGATCCGTAACATCGCGGCTGAGCACTCAGGTTTCTCCGTATTTGCCGGTGTGGGCGAGCGTACCCGTGAAGGTAACGACTTCTACCACGAAATGACCGACTCCAACGTTATCGACAAAGTATCTCTGGTCTACGGCCAGATGAACGAGCCGCCAGGAAACCGTCTGCGCGTGGCGCTGACCGGCCTGACAATGGCTGAGAAGTTCCGTGACGAAGGCCGTGACGTTCTGCTGTTCATCGATAACATCTACCGTTACACCCTGGCCGGTACCGAAGTGTCCGCGCTGCTGGGTCGTATGCCATCTGCGGTAGGCTACCAGCCAACGCTGGCGGAAGAGATGGGCGTTCTGCAGGAACGTATCACCTCGACCAAAACCGGTTCTATCACCTCCGTACAGGCCGTTTACGTTCCTGCGGATGACCTGACTGACCCGTCTCCAGCAACTACCTTTGCGCACTTAGACGCAACCGTGGTACTGAGCCGTCAGATCGCGTCTCTGGGTATCTACCCGGCGGTTGATCCACTGGATTCCACCAGCCGTCAGCTGGATCCGCTGGTTGTAGGTCAGGAGCACTACGATGTGGCTCGCGGCGTGCAGTCTCTGCTGCAGCGTTACCAGGAGCTGAAAGACATCATCGCCATCCTGGGTATGGACGAGCTGTCAGAAGACGACAAGCTGGTAGTTGCTCGCTCTCGTAAGATGCAGCGCTTCCTGTCTCAGCCGTTCTTCGTGGCAGAAGTCTTTACCGGTTCTCCGGGCAAGTATGTGTCGCTGAAAGATACCATCCGTGGCTTTAAAGGCATCATGGACGGCGAATTCGACCATCTGCCAGAGCAGGCTTTCTACATGGTGGGTTCCATCGAAGAAGCCGTGGAAAAAGCGAAGAAACTGTAACGGTTTCCCGGGAGGTTAATTATGGCTATGACTTTTCACCTGGACGTGGTCAGCGCGGAGCAGCAGATGTTCTCCGGCACTGTGCAGCGTATTCAGGTGTCAGGTAGCGAAGGCGAGCTGGGCATTCATCCCGGCCACGCACCGCTGCTGACCGCCATTAAACCTGGTATGGTTCGCATCGTGAAAGAGCAGGGCGACGAAGAGTATATCTATCTCTCCGGCGGCATGCTCGAAGTGCAGCCAGGCGCGGCTACCGTGCTGGCTGACACCGCGATCCGCGGCGCTGACCTCGACGAGGCCCGCGCAATGGAAGCGAAACGCAAAGCCGAAGAGCACATGAGCGGCTCGCACGGCGATGTGGACTTTGCTGCCGCGTCGGCTGAACTGGCCAAAGCGATCGCCAAACTGCGCGTGATCGAGTTGACCAAAAAAGCGATGTAGTTCAGGTTTAAGCAAGAATGCCAGTCAGGAAACTGCCTGGCATTTTTTATTGCTGCTATCAAAGGGTATGCAGAGATAAAGTAGAAACCGTCGTGGTTATCCACTTCTATTTAATGTTGTAATTAAACAGGGGGTAAGCGGCTTAGCTGCGCCAGAATAAAAACAGCAGCGTACAGAAAGTCATCGCCACGGCCACCGCGGTCAACACCGAACAAACGAGATACTCCTTTTTATTGCTGATGGCCGATACGGCTGGTTTCTGCTCCGCCTGCGGCTGTTCAGGGATGTAGATATAGCCTTTGCCGGGTATGGTTTTGATGCAGTTTCTGAGGTTAACCGCTGCCAGGTCGCGGCGTATTTTATATACCAATTGCGTGAGGTTAGCGTCATCGATAGTCGCAGCGCGGTTTTCCCAGATAGCGGCGATCAGATTGCTTTTTGTCAGCTCGGTTTCGGGATGACGAAGAAAATAGCTGAGCAAACGCTTCTCTTTTTCGCTTATAGTTAATGTGATATTGCCGTTAACCAGATGGTTTCTCTCTTCTGACAAATAGATATTATTACCGAGATAGATTTCTTCGCTCATGACTATAACCTGTTAGATTGATAACCTGTAATGGAGTAGAAAGGTACTGTCGCGAATATCGTTTCGCTACAGCCTTAGCAAATCCTTATTAATGTAATATCTGTATCGTATTTTTATTTTTTTAGCAGCTGTCGGCTGCTTTACGGTTTCGCTCTGTTAGTGGCAGCAATATACCAGCACAAAAGCGCAGACCGGATTGTAATTATTGAAAGACGTATCGTAAAAAGTGCGGCTGAAAAGGCGCGAAGCCGCAGCGCGACGCGGTTTGTCGGGCTTTACGCCCGCGTGATGTTATGTGAGGTTCTAATTATTGTTTATCCGTTATTGATAAACGAGAATTCGGTCTTATTTTCCGTATCGCCCTTATTGAGCTGCCGTTGAATAATATCGCCTGTCTGACGGCGCGCATGGCGTTATTAATATTCTCGCAAAGGGCATGATTGCCGCCTGATAATTATTCTTTATTTGTAACTGGTAAGCCCGTCCGCGTCGGGTAAAAGTTTGTCGGCCACGTTCAGGCGTTGGCACCGAGTTCATTAACTTTTACCAGAGAAGGATTTACCATGAGTAAGTTAATTCAGAAGGATATCTATACTGAACAGTCGTATGCCGCTGACGGATTCGACCCGGCAACAAACACCTCCGAGTATAGCTATACTTCAGGTCGCGTTGCGAAGCGCGCTTATAACAAATATAACACCGCCAACAAGCCAAAACTCTTTGGCTACTATACCGACTGGGCGCACTACGATCAGCGTCAGGTCGATGGTAACGGCAACATCCTGAAAGCGAACCGCGGTCGCGGTATCGATATTACTAAGCTTGACCCAACCGCCTACGACAAAATCATCTTCGGTTTTACCGGCATCGTCGGCGACCAGGGCGACAACAAGCTGAAAATCGAAGCCGCCGCTAAGCAGACGCTGAAAAAAACCAACGAGATGACCATCCTGGATCCGTGGGGCGACTGCCAGTCCTACATCAACTGCGGCTTCAGCGGCTGGAAAGCTTTCGGCTTTGGCCCTGGCAGCATCGGTTCCGATACGGAAGAAGATTGCTTTTATCAGGATCATCCAAACCTGCAGGGCGTGCTGGGCGCAATGCGTGATTTGCAGAAGAAAGCCAATGCCCAGAATCACGATCTGGCGCTCTCTTTCAGCCTCGGCGGCTGGACCATGAGCGACGCCTTCCATGAACTGGCGAAAAGCCAGAGCGCGATTGATACGCTGGTGGCCAGCATCATCGATTTCTTTAAACGTTTCCCAATGTTTTCTGAAATTGACATCGACTGGGAATACCCAAATGCGCCAGGCGCCGGCAACCCTCACGGCCCGGAAGATGGCGAAAACTATGCGGTGCTGATCGCTACGCTGAACAAAGCGCTGAAAGCCAACGGCATGAGTCATGTGAAGATCAGTATCGCTTCTTCCGCGAACGTCGATGTGCTGAAGCATTCCAATATCAAAGGTCTGCTGGAAGTGGGTCTGTACGGCATCAACCTGATGACCTATGACTTCTTCGGTACGCCGTGGGCTGACGGCCTGGATCATCACGCTAACCTGTATAAAACCGCCAATACCACCTATAGCCTGGAAGAAGCGGTGGAATACCTGCTCGACCTGGGCGTGGATCCTGAAGCTATCAACATCGGCTATGCAGGCTATTCACGCAGCGCCAAAGGCGGCGAAATCTCCTCTTTCTCTCCGCTGAAAGGCACCTATGACGGCAACGGCACTACGGCAGGCACTTTCGAATCAGGCTGTGTTGAATGGTACGACATCATCAACAACTACCTGGATCTGGAAAATCAGTGCGGTCGTAACGGCTATAACGTTTATACCGATGATGAAGCCTGCGCGGATTACCTGTACAGCCCAACCTCTAAGGTCTTCCACTCTATCGATACGCCGCGTACCGTTCGTGAGAAAGCTCGCTACGTTATCGAAAAAGGCCTGGGCGGTCTGTTCACCTGGACTATCGACAACGACAACGGCCTGCTGGTCAACGCCGGTCGTGAAGGTATGGGCTGCCCGATTGTGCAGCAGAACATCGATATGTCGCCTTTCTACTTTAAGGGCATCAATATCGACGGCGAAAACCCGGTTGATCCAGTAGACCCTATTGACCCTGTAGATCCGGTTGAGCCAGTCGACCCTGTAGATCCGGCCGATGACGTTACGCCGACAGCCGTTATCACCATGAAAGCCGTTGGCGGCAGCACGCTGGTGTTCTCTGCGGATAAATCCACTAAAGCGGCCAGCTACAAATGGTCAAGCAGCGGCAACGTGCAGATCGTTTCTCCACAGGCGCGCGAAACCAATGTGGTTCTGCCAGCCGTTACCGCGGAAAGCGTGGTGGAAGTGCTGCTGACCGTGACCGCCGCAAACGGCAAAAGCGATATGGCTTCTTATAAAGTCGTTATCGCGCCTGCCGCTTCCGTTACTCCGGATGAACCTGTGGTGCCGGACGAGCCTGTCGTTCCTTCTGACTATCCGCAGTGGAGCGCAACCGCTGTCTATGTGGAAGGCGATAAGGTAAGCCATAAAGGCGTTAACTATATCGGTAAATTCTGGTCACAGGGATCTGAACCTGGTCTGGAAGAAACCACCGGTCAATATGGTAAACCCTGGGATTATCTTCGTTAATTAAAACAATAATGCTCCTTCGGGAGCATTATTATGCCTTGCCGTCAGAGTAGAAAAATGAATATTTCAGAAAAGGGCCTCGAATTTATTAAGGCTCAGGAAAAACTTCGTTTAAAAGCGGAAAAAAATTACGCGGGCGTCTGGACTACAGGCTATGGCCATACGGAAAACGTCAGCGAAGGCGATAGCGTTACGCCTGAACAGGCCGAAGCGCAGCTCAGAAGCGATCTTGCGCGGTGCGCTGCGGTTCTGAATAAGGCGCTTGCCGTTCCGGTTACGCAGAATCAGTTTGACGCGCTCTGTTCCATCCTGTTCAGCGTCGGTAAAGGCGAGCGCGGCGTCAGGGCCGGTTTGATTGAGCTGAAAAGCGGCCTGCCGTCGACGCTGCTGATGTTTTTAAACCAGGGCTGTTACGCCGCTGCCGCCGAGCAGTTCGGATCGTGGATTTACGCCGGTAACGGCGTGGTTAAGGAGCTTATTTACCGCCGGGAACGGGAAAAAGATCTTTTTCTCCGCAAAAACCAGGCTGAGTCTGCGACGATGCGGCCTTTATCTGCCAGAAGGTCAATAGCATGATAAATAATACTGAAACTATGGTGCTGATAAAATTTTTAACGCAGCATCATCTGCTGGATGCCATGATAGTAGCCAGCGCCGGAGGCGTTGTTAATTATTTTATTCACGGCGAGCTGATAAAAGAAAATAAAGGAAAGCTGGCTTATTTTTTAAAACATATTTTTATTTCTATGTTCACTGGTTTTGTTATCGGCCTGCTCTGCGTCGATTTCAGCGCCTCCACCACGCAAACGCTGCTCTTTTCTGCGATTGCCGGTACCAGCGGCAGCGAGGTCGTGGTTGTGCTGCAGCAGAAAGTATCAGAGTGGTTGAAAGCCAGAGCCGTCTGATCGCCGACAGCGGCTGAACTTTGATGATATCATGCTGACGCTGAGGGACGCTCGCCTGCCTTGCAGGCCTGACGCCCTTTCTCGATCGGCGAAGAGTATTTTTGAGCGGTAAAAGAAGTAGTATTTCCGCCACAAAACCGATTTACTTTTCGCCAGGATAGCGACTTTCAGAAATCAAGCAGGATGTCTATGTCAAACAGCGCGCTGAGCGTGGTAATCCTTGCCGCAGGCAAGGGAACCCGTATGTACTCCGATCTTCCCAAGGTTCTTCATCTTCTGGCCGGCAAGCCGATGGTGCAACACGTCATTGACGCCGCTAACGGCGTGGGCGCTGACAAAGTTCATCTGGTCTATGGGCACGGTGGCGAACTGCTGCGGTCGACGCTGACCGATCCCTCTCTGAACTGGGTGCTGCAGGCTGAACAGCTGGGCACCGGTCACGCCATGCAGCAGGCTGCACCTTACTTTGCGGATAGCGAAGATATTCTGATGCTGTACGGCGATGTCCCGCTGATTACCGTCGAAACGCTGCAGCAGCTGCGCCAGGCTAAACCTGCGGGCGGCATCGCGCTGTTGACGGTTGTGCTGGATAACCCAACCGGCTATGGCCGTATCCTGCGTGAACAGGGTGAGGTGACCGGCATCGTGGAGCAGAAAGACGCCACGCCGGAGCAGCTGGCTATCCGCGAAATCAACACCGGCATTCTGCTGGCCAACGGCGGCGATCTGAAGCGCTGGCTGAGCAAGCTGACCAACGACAACGCTCAGGGCGAATACTACATCACGGATATTATCGCGCTGGCGCATCAGGAAGGACGCGTCACGCAAACCGTTCATCCCGCGCGCAGCACGGAAACCGACGGCGTCAACAACCGGCTGCAGCTGGCGACGCTGGAGCGCGTTTATCAGGCGCAGCAGGCGGAAAAACTGCTGCTGGCGGGCGTAATGCTGAAAGATCCCGCGCGTTTCGATCTCAGAGGCGAGCTTAAGCATGGTCGCGATGTGGAGATCGATACCAACGTGATTATCGAAGGCCGCGTGCAGCTTGGCGATCGGGTGAAAATCGGCAGCGGTTGCGTACTGAAAAACTGCGTGATTGGCGACGATTGCGAAATCAGCCCTTATAGCGTGCTGGAAGAGGCCACGCTGGCCGCCGCCTGCACCGTCGGCCCGTTCGCCCGCCTTCGTCCGGGCAGCTCGCTGGCCGAGCACGCGCACGTTGGCAACTTTGTCGAAATGAAAAAAGCGACGCTGGGCAAAGGCTCGAAAGCGGGCCATCTGAGCTATCTGGGCGACGCTTCGATCGGCGCCAACGTCAATATCGGCGCCGGCACCATCACCTGCAACTATGATGGCGCCAATAAATCGCTGACGGTTATCGGCGATGACGTTTTCGTCGGCTCGGACACCCAGCTGGTGGCGCCGGTTTCGGTTGCGGCAGGTTCAACCATCGCTGCCGGTACTACGGTAATGAAAGATATTCCCGCGGCAGGCCTGACCTACAATCGCAAAGAGCAAAATCTGAAAGCAGACTGGCAGCGGCCAGTGAAGAAAAAATAATTTTACGGGCGGCGAAGATCGCCCGAAAGCAGTAAAGGATGCTCGTCATCCCCATAAAAATAATCCCCACTCTCTACAAGGCTCGGGGAACCGGAACATACCGGAACAAACAGGCAGAAGACAAGTTAATGGCATACGCCATAACGTCAGGAAAACAACTATGTGTGGAATTGTAGGTGCAGTAGCGCAGCGTGATATCGCAGAAATCCTGTTGGAGGGATTACGTCGCCTGGAGTATCGGGGCTATGACTCCGCCGGCCTGGCCGTGGTGACCGCCGAAGGGCAGATCACTCGTCTTCGCCGCGTAGGCAAAGTGCAAAAGCTGGCGGAAGCGGCGGAAACCACGTCGCTGACCGGCGGCACCGGTATCGCGCACACTCGCTGGGCAACGCACGGCGAGCCGTCGGAAGCCAATGCGCATCCTCATATCTCAGAACATATCGTTATCGTGCATAACGGCATTATTGAAAACCACGAGCCGCTGCGCGAGCGGCTGAAGTCGCTGGGCTACCGCTTTGCTTCCGAAACGGACACGGAAGTGGTCGCGCACCTGGTGCACTGGGAGCAGAAGCAGAGCGGCGGTTCGCTGCGCGAAGTCGTACAGCGCGTTATTCCGCAGCTGCGCGGCGCTTACGGCATGGTGATCATGGACAGCCGCGATCCGTCCGTGCTGGTGGCGGCCCGTTCCGGCAGTCCGCTGGTGATTGGCCGCGGCGTGGGCGAGAACTTTATCGCCTCTGACCAGCTGGCGCTGCTGCCGGTCACGCGTCGCTTTATCTATCTGGAAGAGGGCGATATCGCGGAGATTAGCCGTCGCGACGTCGTTATTTTCGATGCGCTGGGCGAACGCGTGCAGCGTGGCGAAATCGAATCCAGCGTGCAGTACGACGCAGGCGATAAAGGCGTTTACCGCCACTATATGCAGAAAGAGATTTATGAACAGCCGCAGGCGATCAAAAACACCCTGAGCGGGCGTTTCAGCCACGGCGAAGTCGATCTCTCCGAGCTTGGCCCGCACGCCAATGAGCTGCTGGCACAGGTCGAACATATTCAGATTGTCGCCTGCGGTACCTCTTACAACTCCGGCATGGTATCGCGCTACTGGTTTGAAGCGCTGGCCAACGTGCCGTGCGACGTGGAGATCGCTTCCGAGTTCCGCTACCGCAAATCGGCGGTGCGCAAAAACAGCCTGATGATCACGCTGTCGCAGTCTGGCGAAACGGCGGATACGCTGGCGGCGCTGCGCCTGTCGAAAGAGCTGGGCTATCTTGGTTCGCTGGCGATCTGCAACGTGGCCGGCTCTTCGCTGGTACGCGAATCCAGCCTGGCGCTGATGACCAAAGCCGGCACGGAAATCGGCGTGGCTTCCACGAAAGCTTTCACCACGCAGCTGACCGTGCTGCTGATGCTGGTGGCTAAAATTGGCCGCCTGAAAGGGATGGATGCGCAGATCGAGCACGATATCGTCCACGGTCTACAGGCGCTGCCAAGCCGCATCGAGCAAATGCTGTCGCAGGACAAGCAGATTGAAGCGCTGGCGGAAGAGTTCTCCGACAAGCATCATGCGCTGTTCCTGGGCCGAGGCGATCAGTATCCGATTGCGATGGAGGGCGCGCTGAAGCTGAAGGAGATCTCCTATATCCACGCCGAAGCCTACGCGGCGGGCGAGCTGAAGCACGGCCCGCTGGCGCTGATCGATGCCGATATGCCGGTTATCGTGGTTGCGCCCAACAACGAGCTGCTGGAGAAGCTGAAGTCGAACATTGAAGAGGTTCGCGCTCGCGGCGGGCTGCTCTATGTGTTCGCCGATCGGGACGCCGGCTTTGTGGACAGCGAAGGGATGCGCATTATCCCGCTGCCGCACGTGGAAGAGATTATCGCGCCGATCTTCTATACCGTGCCGCTGCAGCTGCTCTCCTATCACGTCGCGCTGATTAAAGGCACCGACGTCGATCAGCCGCGCAACCTGGCGAAATCGGTTACGGTAGAGTAATTGACCAACGCGCTAACCAGTATGGTTAGCGCGTTATCTTTTGCTGTAATTTGTGGCGGCCAGTGGCAAGGTTGTTTCTTCACGCAAAGTACAATCCTAATCGAACCGGACTTTTATAATATCGCCATCCTGGCCCAAGCGATAATTATCGCCATCGTACGCGTTGAAAGTGATACCAAAATTTCTGCTTTTATCTACGGAAAAAACAGCCTCCTTTTCGATACAGTTGACTTTAGTTTTCATATCGTCAAAACAGAGCCGGTCATACTTTCCCTCTTCTTTATAACCCTCACCGAAATCCCAAAAGATAATGGTAAAGTAACCAGACGATGAGGGTTTAGGGATATCATATTTTTCTTTCAGCCTGTCTTTGTTTTTCAGCCACCAGTTTATTTTCCCCTTATCTGTTAGTGGAAAATTTCTGACTAAAACATTGCTGTGATTATCATTATCATGAACGGCAATAATTTCTACCGGACGCAGCGATAACCAAAGCCAGTAACCAGACAATACGCAGCCAGCCAGAAAGAGCAGAAAGATGGCTTTCCTGTTTTTCATTTTCGTTTTCCTGTCATTTCTACGGTGGCTTCCATATTGGTCAGGGCCTGAAGCCAAACTGATTGTATCGCTGTAGCACAAACCAGATGCGGAAAAAGCGGAACTGATTGAACCTGAATTTTGAAATATCGTCAACGTCAAGGCCAAAGTGATCCTGAACTTTGTAATGTACTACCGCCCGATAATGGTCATTGTCAACCTGCAGCGATTTTAGCGTAATGTGCGTAGCCCAGGTATCGTGGACTGTTATACCCATGCCGTTAAAATTGTCCTGGAAGCGGTCAAATTTAGGGAGCTTTCCTTCAAGGATAGTTTTTCGTAACTCATCTTTATCCTTTGCCGGGTAATGCTTACCTTCCCAGTCAATATATTTTCCAATAGTCTCACTTAACCGTAAACGAGTGCTGTTTGGCGTGTTATCGGACAAAATATGATCCTTCAGCGCCCTGTCCAGGCTCATACTGCTGAAGGGTGAACCGTTGCCATGCTGCATGTGGGTAATCATCTCTTCGATCAGATGACGATAAGGCCCGTATACCGAGAACAGGGAGGAGAGCTGGCGGAATTCATCAAACAGAATCGCAGCGCACTGCTGGCGGGTAATCTTCCTGCCTTCACCACGGGAGCCGTAAAACATAGACTGTGGCTGATTAAACGGCGTGATTTTCGTCAGGGTATAAGGATTAGCTCTGGTGGAAACATCCACCAGACCATAATGGGATTTTAGCTGTGCTTCGGTCAGGTCTCCGCAACGCATATCACTGGCGCTGTCGTCGTCCATTCTCTTTTGGGTTTTAAACAGGGTGCAGGGAAATTGTAGTTTGGCCATTGCAACACTCTCCTTGTGTTATCGTCCGATGCAATCCTTACAAAGGATACGTGATAAAAGGTCGGAGAGAAAACGCTGCGCGGCTCCTCTGCCTGAATTCGGATTTCCGGCCGCTTCAGCGAGAAAGAGTAGCGTATGCCCTGGCCTGTAGCTGACGACAACATGCTCCAGTCGATTACCTTATTCGACAGCTGGTTCACCCGCCAGCAATCTGCCGCGGCGCTATGTTGTATTTAATCGTTTTCCTGGCGTATAGCAGCCGCGCAACCTGGCGAAATCGGTCACGGTAGAGTAATTGACCAACGCGCTAACCAGTATGGTTAGCGCGTTATCTGTTAGCGCGTCTGGCTTTTCACTTCGTCCAGCGATTTTTTTAGTCCGGCGATTTCTTCTTTAAGGCTCGCGGTCGTTTTCTGCAACAGGTAAATCGCCAACTCTTTTTCTCCTTCGCTTCTCTTCATTTCCTGCACTTCCTGCATTTTTCGATCAAACATGCTTTTTTGTTCATCTATTATTTCCTGCTGCGTAGCTATCTTTTTTTCCAATTCAGAGATTTTTTTAGGTATCTTTTCTAATTCACTAACTTTGAACGCTGGATAAAATTCTGGATTCGTAGCTCGGTTAATAGCTATTAAATAATCATCGTAAAGATAAGGGTTTCCTTTATACCGTGGGTTTTCATCTGCTGCTATAGCCGACCCGCCAAAGGTTAATAACAGTACACCGGCTATCGTCTTTGCTCTGTTGTTCATAAAAAATTCCCTTAATTAATATATCCTGATTTGTAGTAGATTGGCTGAATCAACCGTCATCGACGGTCATGCCGTGTTTGATAATAAGCGGCTTATAGCGGCTGAAAATTGAGTAAAAGATGATTTTTCTTCAATGAAAAATGGAGAAAGGTAAAGCTGCGTCTGCGTCCTTCTCCTGGTCGTAAAATCGTCCTTATCTTACCCATCAAACAAAGTGGGTATGTTGAACTTGTCAACGCCTGAAGAACTCTGCGAAAGGGGTCATCTCATAGCGTTCCTTTACAATGAAGCAGATGCTTTTTGACGGCTGCCGTGTGCGGGTAAAGCTGGCCGCTGGTTTGCTTCATTATTTCACACGGGAGAGCGGCGCGGTGCAATGCGATGTCGCTTATGTCGTTGAAAAGAGGCACGTGCTAACGCAACGGGGACGGGCTTCAGGCCAGTTTTTTCTGGAGCCATTGCTTAAAAGATCTCCGTCACAAAACTGTCATATTGCGTACATTTTACTGTCATCAAACTGTCCTATTTTGCCTCCAGCAGCAATCATTATTCATACTAAAACAGTATAAAGACTGACTTTAATCCCCTGGAGGGAATATGACACTGATGCAAAAGACCCTGGCTCGCTGTGTGGCTGTCACCCTGTCGCTGAGCGCGGTTTCCGCTTTCGCTGCCGACAACCTGACCGGCGCAGGCGGGACTTTCCCGGCGCCGGTTTATAACAAATGGGCGGCCGAGTACAACAAAGCAACAGGCGCGCAGATTAACTATCAGGGCATCGGTTCCTCCGGCGGCGTAAAACAGATTATCGCTAAAACTGTCGATTTCGGTGCTTCCGACGCGCCGATGAAAGATGAAGATCTGCAGAAAAATGGCCTGTTCCAGTTTCCAACCGTGATTGGCGGCGTGGTGCTGGCGGTCAATATTCCCGGCGTGAAATCCGGCGAGCTGACGCTGGACGGCAAAACCGTTGGCGACATCTACCTGGGCAACGTGAAAAAGTGGAACGATCCGGCCATCACTAAACTGAACCCTGGCATCAAACTGCCTGATTCCAATATCAACGTGGTGCGCCGCGCTGACGGTTCCGGCACCTCTTTTGTCTTCACCAGCTATCTGGCGAAAGTGAACAGCGACTGGAACAGCAAAATCGGCAAGGGCAATACCGTTAACTGGCCAACCGGTTTGGGCGGCAAGGGTAACGACGGCGTAGCCGCTTTCGTCCAGCGTCTGCCTGGCTCTATCGGCTATGTGGAATACGCCTACGCGAAACAGAACAACCTGGCCTACACCAAACTGCTGGATGCCGACGGCAAAGCCGTAGCGCCGAGCGAGCAGAGCTTTAGCGACGCGGCGAAAGGCGCGGACTGGAGCAAATCCTTCGCCCAGGATCTGACTTACCAGAAAGGCGACAACGCCTGGCCAATCACCTCCACGACTTTCATCCTGATGCATAAAGAGCAGGCTAACGCGGAGAAAGGCGCGGCGGTACTGAAGTTCTTCGACTGGGCCTATAAAAACGGCGACGCCACCACCACCAGCCTGGATTACGCGGCGCTGCCGGATTCCGTGGTGGAGCAGATCCGCGCCGCCTGGAAAACCAACGTGAAAGACAGCTCAGGCAAAGCGCTGTACTAAGCTGAGCAATCGGCTGTGAGTCCCGGGCGGCCATTGTGCCGCCCAACACTTTTACTATCGGGAATTTTATGGCTACAACCAGGCCGACATTCAACGCACCCGGCAAGCAAGGCGACATCATCTTTGGCGCGCTGGTCAAACTGGCGGCGCTGATTGTGCTGTTGCTGCTTGGCGGCATTATTGTCTCGCTTATCTTCTCCTCCTGGCCCAGCATTCAGAAATTCGGTTTCTCTTTTCTGTGGACTAAAACCTGGGATGCGCCCAACGAGCAGTTTGGCGCGCTGGTGCCGATTTACGGCACGCTTGTGACCTCCGTTATCGCCCTGATTATCGCCGTACCGGTAAGCTTCGGCATCGCGCTGTTTCTGACCGAGCTGGCGCCAGGCTGGCTGCGCCGTCCTTTAGGGGTAGCGATCGAACTGCTGGCCGCTATCCCCAGCATCGTTTACGGCATGTGGGGACTCTTTATTTTCGCGCCGCTGTTTGCCACTTACTTCCAGACGCCGCTGGGCGACCTGATGGCGAATATTCCCATCGTCGGCACGCTTTTCTCCGGCCCGGCTTTCGGCATCGGCATTCTGGCCGCCGGGATTATCCTGGCGATTATGATTATTCCCTATATCGCTTCGGTAATGCGCGACGTGTTCGAGCAGACGCCGGTAATGATGAAAGAGTCCGCCTACGGCATCGGCTGTACCACCTGGGAAGTGATCTGGCGCATCGTGCTGCCGTTCACTAAAAACGGCGTGATTGGCGGCATTATGCTGGGACTGGGCCGCGCGCTGGGTGAAACCATGGCGGTGACCTTTATTATCGGCAATACCTACCAGCTGGACAGCGCCTCGCTGTTTATGCCGGGCAACAGCATCACCTCCGCGCTGGCGAACGAGTTCGCCGAGGCCGAGTCGGGCGTGCATACCGCCGCGCTGATGGAGCTGGGTCTGATCCTGTTCGTTATCACCTTTATCGTGCTGGCCTGTTCGAAGCTGATGATCCTGCGCCTGGCGAAAAGTGAAGGAGCGCGCTCATGACCATGATGGCGATGCAGTCTCGCGCGGAGCTGGAAGCTTCCCGCCGCAAAATGCAGGCGTGGCGGCGGATGAAAAACCGCATCGCGCTGGCGCTTTCCCTGATGACGATGGCTTTTGGCCTGTTCTGGCTAATCTGGATCCTGTGGGCGACGATCACCCGCGGCGTCGACGGCATGACGCTGGCGCTGTTTACGGAAAATACGCCGCCGCCGAATACGGCCGGCGGTGGCCTGGCCAACGCCATTATGGGCAGCGGCCTGCTGATTTTCTGGTCGACGATTGTGGGTACGCCGTTGGGCATTCTGGCCGGAATCTATCTGGCGGAATATGGCCGTAAGGGCTGGCTGGCGGAAACTATCCGTTTTATCAACGATATCCTGCTTTCCGCGCCTTCTATCGTGGTCGGCCTGTTCGTCTACACGCTGGTGGTGGCGCAGATGCAGCACTTCTCCGGCCTGGCGGGCGCGGTGGCGCTGGCGCTGCTGCAGATCCCTATCGTGATCCGCACTACCGAGAACATGCTGAAGCTGGTACCGGACAGCCTGCGCGAAGCGGCCTACGCGCTGGGTACGCCGAAGTGGAAGATGATTTCCGCTATAACGCTCAAAGCGTCGGTGTCGGGCATTCTGACCGGCGTGCTGCTGGCGATAGCGCGTATCGCTGGGGAAACGGCGCCGCTGCTGTTTACCTCGCTCTCCAACCAGTTCTGGAGCACCGATATGCTGCAGCCGCTGGCAAACCTGCCGGTGACGATCTTTAAATTCGCCATGAGCCCGTTTGCCGAATGGCAAAGCCTGGCCTGGGCGGGCGTGCTGCTGATTACCCTTTGCGTGCTGATTTTAAATATCCTGGCGCGCGTGATTTTCGCCAAAGGCAAACACTGATCCGACGCGCGGCTACGGCGGCGCGCATAAGCGAGAAAAAGAATGGCTGACAACACTTCCGGCAACATGATTCAGGTTCGCGATTTGAACTTCTACTACGGGAAGTTTCATGCGCTGAAGAACATCAATCTCTCTATTGCCAAAAACCAGGTAACCGCTTTTATCGGCCCGTCGGGCTGCGGCAAATCGACGCTATTGCGCACCTTTAACAAGATGTTTTCGCTCTATCCGGAGCAGCGTGCCGAAGGCGAGATTCTGCTGGATGGCGAAAACATTCTGACCGCCAGCCAGGATATCGCCCTGCTGCGCGCGCGCGTGGGCATGGTGTTCCAGAAGCCGACGCCGTTCCCGATGTCGATTTACGACAACATCGCCTTCGGCGTGCGCTTATTTGAAAAACTTTCCCGTGCCGAGATGGACGAGCGCGTACAATGGGCGCTGACCAAAGCGGCGCTGTGGACGGAAACCAAAGATAAGCTGCATCAGAGCGGTTACAGCCTTTCCGGCGGCCAGCAGCAGCGCCTTTGTATCGCGCGCGGTATTGCGATTCGGCCAGAGGTGCTGCTGTTGGATGAGCCGTGTTCCGCGCTGGACCCGATCTCTACCGGACGCATCGAAGAGCTGATCACCGAGCTGAAGCAGGATTACACCGTGGTGATCGTCACGCATAACATGCAGCAGGCCGCGCGCTGTTCCGACCATACGGCCTTTATGTATCTGGGCGAGCTGATCGAGTTCAGCGATACCGATACGCTGTTTACCAAACCGCACCAAAAACAAACTGAAGACTACATTACCGGCCGCTATGGTTGATTGACTGGAGAAGCGCATGGACAACCTGAATCTGAACAAACATATCTCCGGGCAGTTCAACGCCGAGCTGGAGCACATTCGCACCCAGGTGATGACGATGGGCGGCATGGTGGAGAAGCAGCTGACGGACGCCATCGTCGCGATGCATAACCAGGATGCCGAGCTGGCGCAGCGGGTGATCGACGGCGACCAGAAGGTCAATATGATGGAGGTGTCGATTGACGAGGCGTGCGTGCGCATTATCGCCAAACGTCAGCCGACCGCCAGCGACCTGCGGCTGGTGATGGCGATCATCAAAACCATCTCTGAGCTGGAGCGCATCGGTGACGTGGCGGAAAAAATCAGCCGCACGGCGCTGGAAAAATTCGGCCAGCAGCATCAGTCTTTGCTGGTGAACCTGGAGTCGCTGGGCTATCACACTATCCAGATGCTGCACGACGTGCTGGACGCCTTCGCGCGGATGGATCTGAACGCCGCCATTGAGATCTATCGGGAAGATAAAAAGGTCGATCAGGAGTATGAAGGCATCGTGCGTCAGTTGATGACCTATATGATGGAAGATCCGCGCACCATTCCCAGCGTGCTGACCGCGCTGTTCTGCGCGCGCGCCATCGAACGCATCGGCGACCGCTGCCAGAATATCTGCGAAATCATCTTTTACTTCGTTAAGGGCCAGGATTTCCGTCACGTCGGCGGCGATAAGCTGGACGAGCTGCTGACCGGCGAAAGCGACGACAAGCCGGTTTGACCGGCGCTATTAGTGCGCGCAACAGTACTCTGCGCGCACTGAAACAGCCGGATCAGGCGCCGCTATGGGTGTGGATATTGCTGCATTTCGTCATGAACCTCCTGCATTATCTCAAGACATTCCGCCGCCGCCGGGCCTGCTTTTTTAAGCGCCAGTTCCGCTTTCGCGTAATCATCCTCATTTTGCGCGCCGGGCAGGCAGCATATAAACGATGCAGCGAAACGCTGTTTCAAAGGCTCTGTGACTATGTCCAGCGATTGGGTTGCATTAATAACAGCTACAGGGTTTTTAATCAGCGCCGTGCTAAGGGCGGTGGTCAATTCCTCCGTATGCTCGTAGTCGAGCGTATTGCCAATACTATTGATTTTTTCCGAAAACGCCTGAAGCGTTTTGGGGTCGGCCTGTTCTATCAGGCGGAGATAAGCGCTCCATTCGTCAGACGAAGCCAGGCATGCCGTTGATAAAACAGAGGCGAACAGAACAATGGTGCGAGCGATCATCTGACCACCTCCAGCGTTTTATCGGATGACTTTATTATTTTTTCGCGGATACTCGAGTCCATTATTATGCAGCCCTGAGAACCAAAGCCGGGTAGGGCTGGCGCCCTCTTTTCGCCGTGAATACGAAAAGCAGAACGGCCAAAACTTTCGCCGGAAGTTTGTTCCAGAATAATGGTCATTGGCCCCTTTGAGCGCGTATAACCGCCAATATGATAAGTTCCGCGCGGCAACGGCCCCATGCTTTTAACATGCTGGCGGTCAGGGTTGTTTTTGTTCGTCAGGCTACCCGAGTAACCTTTACCGATTAACTTGCCGTTATGCCATAGCTCACCGGTACTTTGATAGTATATCCATGCCATCTGTCATACTCCTTATGCTGCGCTGCGCTCTTTCCATGAGTCAGCGTGGATAATGTTGCCGTCCAGATATCTCCAGGTGATTTTTTCATACATCAGTTCGAAGATTTCAAGGTGACCGCAATGCTCGTAATCAGGATCTTTCACATCTTCCATCACGGGGGCAATACAGGTAATTTTGGCGCCTTCAAGGAAGACGTTGAAATACTCTTCTTCCTGGCCGGCGTAATTGATTCGATAGAATTTAAGCTCGGCCGACTTCAGGCGTCTTCCGGTGGTGACAAATTGATAAAGGTACGGGCTGGAAGCGTCTACTTCTTTGGTAAGAATAAAAGGTACATGTTCGCGTGTTGCCGTTATCTTGCCGGTCAAATCGTCCGTGGGAAGGAATACGTGGTGAGCCAGCGAGACGATCTCAATGCTTCCCTCACGCTGGACTGCGTCGACAGAGCCTTTAACCAAATTTCCGGCATCGTCTTTTAACCATAAATAAACGGGTATAGTCATTTAACAATCCTTTGTCTGTTAAGAAAAAGGAAGTATTTCCCTTGCATGCCCTGAGTGTACATTTATATTTTACTATTTAATGACATGTATCAATTAATTTTAATAAAGGATTTCTGAGGAGATTTTTATTCACGAAAATCTTCACAAAACTGCTCACCGGCGAAAGGCCTGTTTGACGGCTATTCCGTGCGCAGCGAAAAATTTAGCTCTCCGCGCACCGCAAGAAAAGTTAATATTTGAAGCCCTATACCACAAGGACGCGACAGCCTGATGCACAATCTTATTCCTCTTGCCGCTTTAGGCCCGCGTATCTGCATTATGGGGCCGTCCAATAGCGGCAAATCCACCTTTGCCAAAGCTATCGCCGATACGACTCAATTCCCCGTGGTGCATCTCGACAGGCTTTTTCATCTGCCGGACACGCGCTGGCAGGCACGCTCGCAGGAAGCGTTTTTCGCGCTGCATGATGAGGCGATCAAAGGCGACTGCTGGATAATGGAAGGCAACTATCATCGCTGCCAGAAAACCCGCATGGCGCGGGCAACCGGGCTGATAGTATTAGATGTTTCTTTGCCTCGTATGCTCTCTCGCTACTTTTACCGCACGCTTTTCCAGCGCGATCGGGTCGGCGGCGTTCTGCCCGAAAATCAGCGGGATCGTATTACCGGCGAAATGCTGAAATATCTGCTTTTCGCCACGCCACAGAAAAGAACGCAGCTGCAAAAAGTTTTCGCTAAATGCGACCTGCCAAAACTCTGGCTTGCTTCGCCGCAGCAGGTTCATGCCTGTTACCGCGCCTGGTCGCTCTGACTGCCGGGCTTTGGTTGGCCCATCGGCGGCCATAATTTATACTTGCCGCACTTAATAACGGCAAGGAACTCCCGTGACACAACCTAAAAAAGGCGTAACGCCCGGCAAAGCGATGCTGGCGGCGATCAGCGGCTACGCAATGGACGGCTTCGATCTGCTGATTCTGGGCTTTATGCTGCCCGCTATCAGTCTTTCGCTGTCGCTGAATCCCTCTCAGGCCGGATCGCTGATGACCTGGACGCTGATCGGCGCAGTTATCGGCGGCGTGCTGTTTGGTCATCTCAGCGACAGGCTTGGCCGTATCCGCGTGCTGACCTTCACTATCCTGATGTTTTCTGTTTTTACCGGCCTTTGCGCTTTTGCTCAGGGCTACTGGGATCTGCTGGCGTACCGCACGCTGGCGGGCGTCGGGCTGGGCGGCGAGTTCGGCATCGGCATGGCGCTGATTGCCGAAGCCTGGCCTGCCAACAAGCGCAACCGCGCTTCCGCCTGGGTCGGCATCGGCTGGCAGCTTGGGGTGCTGCTGGCCGCGTTTATCACGCCACTGTTGTTAACCTACATTGGCTGGCGCGGCATGTTCCTTGTCGGGCTGCTGCCGGCGGCGGCATCCTTTCTTATTCGTCGCGGTCTGGGCGAGCCGGAAGGCTTTACGCGTCACGTAGATGTGCATCAGGGACTGTCGTTTGCCGCCAGGCTGAAGCTGCTGTGTAAGGATGCCGCGACCACCAAAGCCAGCCTCGGTATCTTTATCCTCTGTTCGGTGCAGAATTTCGGCTATTACGGGTTGATGATCTGGATGCCAGGCTATCTGGCCAGCCGCTTTGGTTTTTCGCTGACTAAATCAGGGCTGTGGACAGCAGTAACGGTAGTTGGCATGACTTTCGGTATCTGGCTGTTCGGCGTGCTGGCGGATCGCTTCGCGCGCTGGAAGATTTTCCTGCTTTATCAGGCTGGCGCGGTGGTGATGGTGATTGTCTACGCGCAGCTACGCGATCCGATGATGATGCTGTTTGCGGGCGCGATAATGGGCCTGTTCGTTAACGGCATGATTGGCGGCTACGGCGCGCTGATCTCCGATACCTATCCCGTGCAGGTCAGGGCGACAGCGCAAAACGTCCTGTTTAATCTGGGCCGTGGCGTTGGCGGTTTTGGGCCGCTGGTTATTGGCTTGCTGGCCATGCAGTTCTCGTTTGTGGCGGCGATTACGCTGCTGGCGCTGATCTATCTGCTGGATATCTTCGCCACGCTGTTTCTGCTGCCGAAAACTCAGGGGAAAGAGGATACGCTGGGCGCTATTGGGTAAAGGATGCGTCCCGCATCGGATCGGCGCGGGACGTTAAGCTTAGCGTGTAAGCTGCCAGCCTTTTTGCCGCCAGAGTTCCGGCAACTGAGCCATATCGTCAAAAGGCGTGACCAGCGGATGATCCAGCGGCTTGTTGTGCGCATCCGCGCAGTAGTAAAACACCGGGATACCGGCGGCGATGCCCGCTTTCGCGCCCGCTTCTGAATCATCCACCAGAATGCACTGCTCGATCGGTACCGCCATCTGCTCTGCGGCATAATGCATCAGCGCCGGATCGGGCTTCCAGCTTGAAATCGTATAGCCGCTGTACAACCGGTCATCAAAATAGCCGAGCATACCGGTCAGCCCCAGCGAATGCTGCATCTTGGGCACCGTGCCGTTCGACACCACGCACATTGGCGCCGTTATCTGTTCCAGCAGCGCTTTGGCGCCAGCAACTGGCTGGAGCTGTTCGTCAAACAGGCGCGCTACTTCCTGACGGTAGGCCGGCTCCAGCTCTTCGGCGCTGGCGCTCAGGGAATGTTCTGCGGTAACGTCGGCAATAATGTCGTAGAGCTTCACGCCTTTATATTTTTCAAACATTTCCTGTAGCGAAAGCGTCGCGCCATAGCGTGCAAAGGTGTTCACATAGGCCTGAGTGCAAAGCAGCTCGCTGTCCACCAGCGTGCCGTCGCAGTCAAAAAAGATACAGCTTACAGACATCGATTCATCCTTAATAAGTGAGCCTGAGATTACTTTAACCGCCGTCCGTTAAAAGGCGACCAAAATTTTAATTATCAGTTAACGGCGGTGAACGTTCGGTAAAAGAGGCGCAATCGGTTGCGAAAAAACTCCCGCGCCGTCTGGCAAATTAAAATTTATCGGTTAGGATAGCCGACGATAACTTTTCTCCGTTTTGGAATCTTATATGAACAACTCAGGTCTACTGCAGCGGATCTTCAAACTACAGGAACATGGCACGACGGTGCGAACGGAAGTGATTGCCGGCTTCACCACCTTCCTGACCATGGTCTATATCGTTTTCGTGAATCCGCAGATCCTGGGCGTGGCGGGGATGAACACCCAGGCCGTGTTCGTGACCACCTGCCTGATTGCCGCCGGAGGCAGTATTCTGATGGGGCTGCTGGCTAATCTGCCGGTAGCGCTCGCGCCCGCGATGGGCCTGAACGCCTTTTTCGCCTTTGTGGTGGTTGGCGCAATGGGCGTCTCCTGGCAAACGGGAATGGGCGCAATCTTCTGGGGCGCGGTAGGCCTGCTGCTGCTGACGCTTTTCCGCGTGCGCTACTGGATGATTTCCAATATTCCGGTCAGCCTGCGCGTGGGGATTACCGCCGGCATCGGCCTGTTTATCGCGATGATCGGCCTGAAAAACGCCGGTATCGTGGTGCCTAATAAAGAGACGCTGGTAGCGGTCGGCGATCTGACTTCCCACAGCGTGCTGCTGGGCGCGCTGGGCTTCTTTATTATCGCTATCCTGGCTTCGCGCAATATTCATATCGCCGTGCTGGTATCGATTGTGGTCACCACGCTGATCGGGCTTGCGCTGGGCGATGTGAAGTATGGCGGCCTGTTTTCCATGCCCACAGGCGTTACCTCAATCCTGGGCGAAGTAGATTTAAAAGGCTCGCTGAACGTCGGCATGGCCGGGATTATCTTCTCCTTTATGCTGGTCAACCTGTTCGACTCTTCCGGCACGCTGATCGGCGTAACGGATAAAGCCGGGCTGACCGACGAAAAAGGGACTTTCCCGCGCATGAAGCAGGCGCTTTACGTGGACAGCATCAGCTCCGTGGCGGGCGCTTATATCGGTACTTCTTCCGTCACCGCCTATATCGAAAGCTCTGCTGGCGTCTCTATCGGCGGCCGCACCGGTCTGGTGGCGGTGGTCACGGGCATTCTGTTCCTGCTGGTGATGTTCCTTTCGCCGCTGGCGGGCATGGTGCCTGCCTACGCTGCCGCGGGCGCGCTGATCTATGTGGGCGTGCTGATGACTTCCAGCCTGGCGCGCATTAAGTGGGAAGATCTGACCGAAGCCGTTCCGGCCTTCGTCACCACCGTAATGATGCCGTTCAGCTTCTCTATCACCGAAGGCATCGCGCTGGGCTTTATCTCTTACTGCGTGATGAAGCTGGGCACCGGCCGCTGGCGCGAAATCTCGCCGTGCGTCGTTGTTGTGGCGCTGCTGTTCGTGCTGAAAATCGTCTTTATCGACGCGCACTAATCTGAACGGGCCGATGGCCCGTTTTTTTCAGCAGAAGCCCGCCTTTTCCGCGGGCAAGCTAATCAGGCGTAGCGCGCGCGGCCCCATATTTTGTCCACGAACAGGCGCAGCCTGTAGGCTTTCCCAGCCGGTATTATTCACTTCCCATAACGTTAGCTTTTCGCCGCCGGGCGAATGGGCGCAGGACCAGATAATCAGTGGTTCGACATCGGAAATGGCCTCTATCTGCGGCAGCACCTGCGAGCGCAGCCGGGCAGACGCGGGATGCAGCTGTAGCGCACTTTTCTCTTTATTGTCGGTAAGCTTGACGATGCTTTGCCGCAGCGCCCAGAGCTGCGTCGCGGCTTCAATGGGATCGGCCTGCGCCCGTACCCAGGCTTTTTCCGCCTGCGTGACTTCTTTGGCGTACTGTTCCAGCGTCTGACGACTATGGGCGCGCACTATCTCCATATCCAGCCCCACTTTGCCGCCTTCTTCGGCCAGCAGCACGCCAACGATATTGCCCGCGTAGGCGATGCTGAAATCGGGTAAGCCGGCATTGATAAAAAAGGGACGTCCGTTGGGGGAAAGCGCGATCTCCGGCAGTTGGGAGATACCGTAGAGGCGCAGCAGCATCTCCGCCAGCAGCATACGCGCCGCGAGAAAGCGCATTCGCCTTCTTTCCGGCAGTTTACTGGCGGCTTCTGTGACCTGTTGAGAAAGGCGCTGTACCGGGACGCCGGCATCCGTCAGGGCCCAACGAGCAAAATGACTGGCCATCTGTCGCTCCGTGAAAAATGGATAATAAACCCGCCGTTATTGTAAGAATTTTCTTAGTAGGGTGCACATAAGTTTCCTCTTTCGCGCTCAATTTAGGATTAATGGTCATTCTGAGCGGTCTGAACGCGTTTCCCTGTTCTGCTGGCGCGTTTAAGGCCGACGCTTATTTTTGGTAATATCTGGTATTATTTATATAAATAGCATCCTGTTTATAATTTAATTTAATTAAGAAAAACGCACTTAATCCGAAGTGACGCGGCGAAAAATAAATTGAAGTTGATAATGGCAGCGGAAATAGTGTAATTTCCTCACCCAGGCAGGGAAAGCCGGGTTTTATTTTATTCATGGCGCAGCGTGATTTAAATAAATCCTCTTATAATCAAACGCGAAGAGCATTATGGAAAAAAAACCTTTATTTCGCATGGAAGCGGTGCAGCATTTGAAAACAAGATGGTTGGGCAAGGCGCTACTGACCTCGGGCTATCCGGCCTGGCTGGTCGCGGCGACTTCATTGCTGTTTTTTGTTCTGCTGGTCGCTTTTGTTGTCTTCGGCACCTTTACCCGTCGTATTAACGTTAACGGCGAAATTATCTCTTTGCCGCACGCGATTACCATATTTGCGCCCCAGCAGGGGTTTATTACTAAAAGCTGGGCCGCAACTGGCGATCGGGTTAAAAAAGGCGATCGGCTTTACCAGATCGACGTCAGCCGAATAACCTCGACCGGCAACGTCAGCGCTCGCTCGGTTGACGCCATCAATCAGCAGATCGCGCTATCGGAAACCATTATTGAGCGGCTGCAGAAAAACAAAGCCGCCACGCTGAGGAATTTGCAGCATCAGCTCGATCAGTACCGCGCGGCGCATCAAAAATCGCTGGAGCTGGTTTCCGAAGCGGGAAAAGGGCTGAACGGTATGCGTCAAAGCATGACCGATTACCGAGGCTACCTTCGTAAAGGCTTAATTAATCAGGAACAGTTCGCCAACCAGCGCTATCTCTTCTATCAGCAGCAGAACGCCTGGCAGAGCCTGAATACTCAGGTTATTCAGGAGTCTCTGCAGATCAGCAGCCTGGAGAGCGAGCTGCTGACGAAAGGCATCGAATATGACAACCAGATTTCGCAATATCAGGCTCAGCGCAGCGATTTAATGCGCCAGCTGGCGGAAGTGGATGCCAGCGGCACGCTGTTTATCAACGCGCCCAGCGACGGCAAAATTGAAAGTATGAGCGTGACGGAAGGACAGATGGTCAGCGTGGGCGACAGCCTGGCGCAGCTAACGCCATTCAGCAGCAACCGCTACTACCTGATGCTGTGGCTACCCGACACCAGCGTGCCCTACGTCCATCCGGGCGACGCCATCAATCTGCGCTATGAAGCTTTCCCCTTTGAAAAGTATGGGCAGTTTCCGGGTCACATCCTTTCTATTTCCAACGTGCCGGCCTCCTATCAGGAGATGGGGAAATACAACACGCTGCCCCGCACCGACGGCGTTATTGAGCCTTACTACAAAGTGATAGTGGCGCTTGAAGAAAGCCGCTTCAGCTACCAGGGCAAGCCGCTGGCGCTTTCCAGCGGCATGAAGGCCCAGGCCACGCTGTTCCTGGAAAAACGTCCTCTCTGGCAGTGGATGCTGTCGCCTTACTATGACCTCAAGAAAAGCATTAGCGGGCCTGTAAATGAATGAATCCCTGTTTAAAGATATCCTGCATCGCCTGAATTTCAGCTTCCGGCGCAAGGTTCCCGTCGTGCTGCAAACCGAAGCGGCGGAATGCGGTCTGGCCTGCCTGGTCATGGCCTGTCGCTACCACGGCATGGATATAGACCTGTTTAACCTGCGCAGCCGGTTCGGCGTCTCCTCGCACGGCGCGACGCTGGCCGTGCTGATTGATATCGGCAGGCAGCTGAAGCTGAAAACCCGGCCGCTGGCGCTGGATCTCGACGAACTCAAACAGCTGAAAACGCCCTGTTTGCTGCACTGGGACATGAGCCATTTCGTGGTGCTGGTCGCTGTTAAAGGCTCTCGCTTCATTCTGCACGATCCGGCCTTTGGCCGCCGTGTAGTGGGACTGGCGGAGATGTCGCAGCACTTCTCCGGCGTGGCGCTGGAGCTTTGGCCGGACAGCGAGTTCAGCCGCATCAAACAGCGCAGCAGCCTGAGTTTCCGCGCCATGATGAAAAACATCAGCGGGCTGCCGGGTTTTCTGACCAAGATTTTTTGCCTGTCGCTGGTGATTGAGGCGGTAAACCTGCTGATGCCGGTAGGAACGCAGCTGGTAATGGACCACGTGATCATTTCAGAAGATCACAATCTGCTGGCGCTTATCTGTATCGGGCTGCTCGGCTTTATCCTGTTTCGCGCCTTTGTCAGTATGCTGCGCGCGTGGACGTCGCTGGTGATGGGATCGCTGATCGACGTGCAGTGGAAAGCCGGCATGTTCGACCATCTGCTGAACCTGCCGCTCAACTACTTCGAAAAACGCAAGCTTGGCGATATTCAGTCCCGCTTCGGCTCGCTGGACACTATCCGCACCACGCTGACCAGCAGCATCGTGAACGGCATCATCGATTCGCTGATGTCGATAGGCGTCTTTGTCATGATGTTTCTCTATGGCGGCTGGCTGGTCTGGGTGGTGCTGGGCTTTACGCTGCTCTATATGCTGCTTCGCCTGGCGACCTATCAGCGCTACCGGCAGGCGCAGGAGGAACAAATCGTCAAAGGCGCGCGAGCCAGCTCGCATTTTATGGAAAGTCTCTACGGCATCGGCACGCTGAAAGCGTTGGGCATTACCGCCAAGCGCGCGCAGTTCTGGCTTAACCTGAACATCGACACCACTAACGCCAATATTCGCCTCACCAAGCTGGATTTACTCTTTGGCGGCGTAAACACCTTTATCAGCACCATCGACCAGGTGGTGATCCTGTGGCTTGGCGCTTCAATGGTTATCGACGGGCAGATGACGCTGGGGATGTTTGTCGCATTTAACGCCTATCGCGGCCAGTTCTCCGATCGCGCCGCCAGCCTGATCAACATGGTGCTGCAGCTGAAAATGCTGGCGCTGCACAGCGACAGGGTCGCTGATATCGTGTTTACCGATCCGGAAGAGAGCCAGCCTGGCCGCGCGCTGGCGGTGGCGGAAGAGCCCGCCAGCTTTGAAGTACGCGGCGTGGCCTATCAGTATGACAAGCTGTCGAAACCGATCTTCAGCGGACTTGATATCAGCGTCGCCGCCGGTGAGAGCGTAGCGATTGTCGGGCCGTCCGGCGTGGGGAAAACCACGCTGATGAAGGTGATGACGGGTTTACTGGCGCCTACGGAAGGCGAGATTCTGATCAACGGCCTGAATATCGCCAATATCGGCCTGAATAATTATCGGGAATGCATCGCCTGCGTACTGCAGGAAGATAAGCTTTTCGCCGGTTCTATTGCGGAAAATATCGCCAGCTTTGATGGCGAGAGAGACATGGAGCGCATTGTCCGCTGCGCGATGGACTGCAATATTCATGACGAAATAATGGCTATGCCAATGGGCTACGAAACGCTGATCAGCGAGCTGGGCGGCAGCCTCTCCGGCGGGCAGAAACAGCGTTTGCTGATTGCCCGCGCGCTCTACCGGCGGCCTAATATTCTCTTCCTGGATGAGGCAACCAGTCATCTGGATCTGGCTAACGAGGCGCATATCAACGCTTCGGTGGCGGCGCTAAAGATCACCCGCATCTTTATCGCTCATCGGCCGTCGACCATTGCCAGCGCCGATCGGGTAGTGGAGCTATAAGTTTGGGCTTCGTCAGAAGCGCTGAAAGCGCGGCGGCCCTCTCCGGCCGCGCCTAAATCAGTTTTTCTGAAAAGGCGTACTTAATCAGATCCGATGTGGACTGCAGCAGCAACTTGCGCATAGCGTTATATTTTTGCGTGGAAACCGTGCTGACGCTGCGCTGGCGCAGTTTAGCGATATCGCTAAGGCTGTGTCCCTGAGCGATTTTTCGAATCACCTCCACTTCCGCCAGGGTCAGCCTGTCCTTCGCGGCCGTTTTCTCCATCGGCGTGAGCAAGCGGCGTATGCCTGAGGAGATATAGGGCTGCTTGCCTTCCGCAAACAGATGCGTCAGCGCGCTGGTCAGCTCTTCGCCTTCATCATATTTACTGACTACGCCTGCGACCGGGTATTTTAATATTCCCTGTAAAATTGCTATGTTGCGCTGCGAAGTTAATATAATCAATTTTAGCGTTGGAAATTTCTGCGTAATACTTTTGATCTTCTCAATGCCGTCAAAAGAAAAATCGGCGCTTCCGCATGAATATTCGGTAATAAGTATATCGACCGGCTTAGCGGCAAGGCTCTGCATAAGAAGAACGCCTTCAATCGGGAAAGTGACGATCTCCGCCTGCGCAGAGAAGCAGGCGAGATAATCCCTTTCGGATCGCATTATAAAAGGGCTCTCGTCCGATAATGCTATTTTATATTTTTTCATCTAACGTCCCTTTAGTGAGCAAATTTAAAATATCATTGGCTTTCAACGCGGTAATTTAAAAACGGCCAGGCGTTTCGCTACTGATAGCTAATGGTCCAGGTTACCAGGCTGTTTGCCGTGCCGGCGGTTATCTTTTCGCCTGTCTGATAGTAGCGGGCGTAAAACGGTACTTTTATCATCGGCGAAGAGAGCGGAAAGGAAGCGACGCTGAAAGGCGTGCCTGACACCACAGGCTCTTTATCACCATTTAAAAGCTGCACGCCGACGTTGGCCGCACGGCTGTTTTCCGTCAGCGCGAAGACGCCTTTGTCTGCGAAACCCGGCACCGGCGTGCCGTTAAATTGCATCATGACGTCGAAAGAGCCGGAAAGCAGCGCTTCGCAGTTGAGCGTCAGGGCGAAAGCCGTCGTCGTGCCGGTAGCCCCCATGCCTGCTCCCAGGCCGTGCCGGCTCAGGGAATGGCTTCCCAGCGTTACCGTCAGATTGTTCATGCCGACCGTCGAGCAGGTTTCGTCCCTGACGGTAATGCCGGCGTGAGTATTCACGGCATAGAATTTCAGATCTGTACCGGCCGCTTCCGAACCAATATCAAAAATATTCAGTTTTTCCCTCGCAGCGGGTTCAGTCATGGAAGTGGAGGTTTTCACGATTTGAAAAGGCACGCTCAGCGTTACCGTATTGCAGAAGCTTTCGGCCTCACCGTTTGCGCAGGCGCCGACCCGTTTTCCCGTAGCGATAGTTTCAACATTGGTGCCCAGGCTGCCGCCGTAGCCGGTATAAAGCGTCAGGCCGTAACCCAGCTCGCCGCTTTCAATCTGCTTACGCTTGAAATAGAGCTCAGCAGCCCTGTCGCCGTAGCGCTGCGGATCGTTCAGCCTGCAGCGCAAAGCGATATTCATATTGCCGCTATAGAGCACGGTGCCTGGCGGAATCCCGGCGGAAAGATAGAGATTAAGCGAGCTGAAATCGAGCGCCGTATCCGTATCAGTTTTACTGCAATCCAGCCTGAGATCGTCTGCGGCCTGCGCGCCAGCCGCTGCCAGGCAGCAAAGTAGCGCCATCGTCGCTTGTCGTTGTCGTCTGGTCAAAATAGTCCCTCGATCGTTGCAATATCCCTTTGTCAGGCCGACTAAGGATTAGCGGTTCGTTCCTGAACACACTGCTTACTGAACTGCTCCAGCCTGCTGCTTTCTGACTTCTCCAGCTCGCTGGCGGTCAGAGTAATGCTGCAGCTGCTCTTCTGGCTACGCCCCCAAACGACCAGGAGTCTGGCCTGATCTTTATCGAGGCGGAAGTAAAGCTGGCCGCCCTGCATAACCGTGGCCAGCGAGCGGCCCTCTTCATCCTTAACTTCTGCGCCAAAGGGCAATGGGCTGCCGTCGGCCAGCGTGGCCCGAAGTAAGACAGGGCGGCCCGATACCGATTTATAACTCACTTTCATGATGGCGCCCTCAACGGGCACCACGCGCTGCGAGGTCTGCGTCAGCTCCACGTCGGCGGAAATGCCTTTAGGGTCCAGGCTCAGCTCGTTTATTTTGTAGGGCATAAGGTTGGGAACAATGGCGTGACCGCCGCTGTCCAGCACGATATCGGGATAGCCTGAAATCGTGGCGCCTTCCGCATGTTCCGCACTGACTACTGCCAGCGTGGTTGTCTGATAAGCGCTGAGCGTGAGACTATCCGCCATCAGCACCATTGAGCCGCTGAGGCCGCCGGAAGCGGAATAATAACCGTCGCCCTGGGTATAGGCCATCTGCATCGAAGTCCAGGGGCTACGGTAACTGCCGCTGAAGTTGCCGGCATAGTTATTCGTGCTATCTCTGCTTACGCCAACGTTATAGGAATACTGACTGGCGCTGCCCAGGGTGCCATGAATTGAGCTTTGCGCTCGGGTTCCCTCGCGGGCGTGAGTTGCAGAGCCGCTGAAATAGTGGTGCTGGCTTTGCGACAGGCCGCCAAGCGGTATGGAAAAATCCACGGTAAAGGTCGTTTCCGCCGCTTCGAGGGCATAGAAAACCCGTCTTGCGCTCAGGTTGTAGAGCACCCGCTCGATATGGCCGCCGTAGCCCAGCTGAAATTGGGTGTTGGTGCCGCCTTTGCGCCAGTAACTTTGCCGGTAAGCCGAGGCGTAAAAGCTGCCGTAGCGGGTGCCTAACGGCTGGGTGAAGGTAAGCGCAATCCGCTCTTTAACGGGGGTGTGCTCGTAGTCTTCGCGGCCTCTTTTTACGTAGTTATTAATATGGATCGCATCGTTATAGCTGAAGTAGCCAGCCGAGGAGCGGGAAAACGTCAGGGAAATATCGGTTTCGGTAGCGGCGACTTTTTTGTTCCAGCTGGTGCGGAAATTGAGCCCTCGTTCTTTTTTGTCGCCATATTCGGTGCGCGCGCCGGTCATGTCGACGGAAAAGGCGCCAATCGGCAGGCCAACTGCGGCGCCCAGCAGCAGAGAAGTCGCGTTATCGGTGGCCTGAACGCCGCTATAGCCGGTAAACGCATTACTGATGCCATGCTGTACGGTGGCCTGAAAAATTTTGGGCTTATACACCAGGTTATCGATGCGCGAAACGCCGGCGGTAAGCGAGTAAGAGGACATACCGGGCCGTTTGAGTCCGGCTAAAGAGGTATAGGGAACAGAAAAATATTTTTCCCTGCCGTCCGCCTCTTTTATCGTTACGTTTAAATCGCCGCCGTAGCCGGTGGGATAGAGATCGTTGATAACGAAGGCGCCTGGCGAAACGGTGGTTTCGTAAAGTTTCGTGCCGTTCTGGCTGACGGTGACCTGAGCGGTAGAGTCAGCCACGCCGCTGATTTGCGGCGCGTAGCCGCGTAAGGAATCGGGCCACATCTGCTCGACGCTTGAGAGCTGCACACCGCGAAACGCAAGCGTGTCGAACAGCTCGCCGGTGGTATTTCCTTCACCGAGCAGCAGGCGTGATTTTAGCGGCGGAATATCTTTCTGAATATAGGTGGCGATACCTTCGTAATAACGGTCGTTAGCCGACTGATTTTGCCAGTTAAAGGAACCCTCGTGGCGAAACATCCAGCCGTAAAAATTCAATCCCAGTAGCGTTCTGGCATAGGCGGAGTCATATTGCAGGTTTGGGGTAACGGAGCGGTAAGCGTTGGCGTTGTAGCTGAAATTTAACGCGTTCGCGCCGGTTTCCCACATTTCGGGCGCGACAAAGCCGCGAGCGTTGCGAACCAGACTGGCCTGGGGCAGCGTGATATCCATGCGCAGCTCGGCGGTATTCAGCTGCATTTTGCCTGTATCGAACAGCTCTGCGAAAGAGACGCAGTTTTGCTCATCGGCGACCGCCTGCTGTTTCTCCTCCGACAGCGCTTCTTTCAGCGGAAGCTTGTTCAACAGGCGCCCCGGAAAACAGGTTTTAACGCCGTCGGCAGCCTGAATCACCCTGATTTCCTCCATGCCGAAGCGCTCGCCATTGAGATAAATATCCAGGCTATAGTTTCCCGGATCGACAGGGTTTCCTTTCGAGAAGCGGGAAAGATCGCTATTCAGGCCGGTCATCCCTTTTAAAAAGGAGGCGTTAAAAGTGGCGCGGTCGGGCTCGTCAGCATAAATCTGCCGTGAAAGAAGCAAAGCGAAAAGCATCAGGCAGGCAGCGCCGCCGGCTGCTTGTTTTCCCTCGAAGCTGATCATTTTTTTATCCTTAACAAAGGCTTCTTTTACAGGTATCGGGCGAAGAGCGATATTAGTGTGAAAGCGTGGTCTCTACCTTCCTGGCGCTACCGTAATCATCAATGTAGGTGTACTCGATCTTATCCTGCGCTTTTAAGCTTTTAACCTTGCCGAGCGTAAACGTCTGCGATTCACCGGGAGCGATCATTAGCCCCTTAACGCTGCTGTAGGTTTTACCGGTCGCATCCCTGACGGTAACGGAGGCAACGTTTACGTGATAAGGAGAGCGGTTATCGCCGGAAAGCGTATTGCCGTTGCCGTTTTGTCGCCAGACGATATTTTTGGCCGCGAGATTAGCGTCTTCGCTATTCATACCGCGCGGGCGATAAAATATCTTTATTCTGCTTCTGATCGCCATCTGCAGCTTGTTTTTATCGGCGGTACTCTCATCGGTTGGCGGAATATCCAGCACGTTCAGCCAGAAAACTGACTCTTTATCGGCAGGCAGATTATCACCGGTAAACATAAGCCGCAGCGTCTGACTGCCGTGCGCTTCTATCCTGGAAACCGGCGGCATCAGGACAAAGGGAACGCGAATTTCATCCAGCGGCTGGTTCGCATCGCCACTATCAATCCAGCTCTGCACCAGCGCAGGCAGAACGCCTTTATTTTGCAGACGTACGGTAATCTCCTTTTCACCAGCCGGATAAATAACGCGCGTACCGGTAATGGTTACGCTGGCTAAAACAGGTGTTATCGTTAATGACGCGATAAAAATAGCGATAGCGGGTTTAATAACTGACAGCATAAAGGTTCCGTTAAATGGGGGAGGATCTCCCCCATTGTTTTCAGACTATCAGAGATAGGCAATAGAGTAGGTAACGGAAGTGGTCACCGTACCTGCCGTAGCTGCGCCAGTCGCGTAGTAACGGGCGGTATAGCTTAAAGAAGCATTTCCATTAGCATCAATTACCGCTGCAGAAGAGGAATCAGCTTGCTGGGCGTCACCTGCTTTAATGACTTTATTATTAACATCCACTAACTCCAGAGCAACGTTCGTTGCGTTACCGTTATTAATGAGTCGGCCATTCTCATCTACGGTGCCGCCTGCTTCAAAGAAAGCATAAGCGCCATCTTTGGTAAGATCACAATTAGCCAGGTCAATTGTAAAAGGCGTTTCACCTGCGGTGGTGCCGGCAGTGGCCAGCTGAGAAGTGGCTACGGCAGGCAGGTCAACAGTAAAGTCGCTGCTACCGGCAGGATTGACTTCGCAGGTTTGGTTGATGACTTCACCATTGAAAGTAATTGTACCGTCAGAGGCGCTGGCGTTAAAAGCCGTCAGTGCAGCGATTGCGGAGAGAGTAGAGATGAGGGTCTTTTTCATATTCATATACCATCCTTTGTTAATTAAGTTAAATAACGCGATAAAGGGCGTCAGCCTGTTTTACAAAAAACAGCTCTTACTGCCGGCGAAAAAATTATTTAAACAGTATGAGGTGACCAATATTACCCAAAGTGATGAATATATAAAAAACGTGCGGGAAGTAAAAAGCGCAGCACGCAAGTTGATCTACCAATAATTTATAGAGTTATTGCTGTTTTTACCAAAAGCGTCTTATTTATGATTTGTATAAATTAGCATCCGTTTAATAATGCACAGACATTACCTTCAGGTAAGCGGCATTTAAATCGTAAAACATCCATTATTTAACCTGAGTGATAATTAAATTTAATTTTTAGTAATATTCCGAACTCTTTTAACTTGCAAAAGAAAAGTTAGTTTAATTTTTACTTAATAGAAGAAAGGAAGGGGATTGAGCAATTGCGATAAAGGAAGAGTGACGGCGCCCGTTTCAGGGCGCCCTGGCAGGAAGTTATTTACCGATACAAAAACTGGAGAAGATGCGGCCCAGCAGATCATCGGAGGTGAACTCGCCGGTGATCTCGCTTAAGCAATGCTGCGCCACGCGCAGCTCTTCCGCCAGCAGTTCGCCCGCTTTAGCGCCCAGCAGCTGCTCCTTGCCCTGAAGTAAGTGAGTGGCTGCTAGCTCCAGCGCCTGAAGATGGCGTCGACGTGCCAGGAAGCCGCCTTCGGTATTGCCGGCAAAGCCCATCGCCGCTTTAAGGTGGTCGCGCAGCACGTCGATGCCTTCACCGGTACGTGCCGAAAGGCGAATAAGTGAGTGATTGTTCACTTCTGTTATTCCCAGCGTTTCGCCGGTAGCATCCGCTTTATTACGTACCACGGTAATCGGCAGGCTGGCGGGCAGTCGGGCGATAAAGTCCGGCCATATTTCCGCCGGCTCCGTTGCGTCTGTGGTGGTGCCGTCGACCATAAACAGCACGCGGTCGGCCTGCTCGATTTCGTGCCAGGCGCGCTCAATACCAATCCTTTCCACTTCGTCGCCCGCTTCGCGCAGGCCAGCGGTATCGATAATATGCAGCGGCATCCCGTCGATATGAATGTGCTCGCGCAGCACGTCGCGTGTGGTGCCGGCAATATCGGTGACGATCGCCGCTTCTCGTCCAGCCAGCGCGTTCAGCAGGCTGGATTTTCCGGCGTTAGGCCGACCGGCGATAACAACTTTCATGCCTTCACGCAGCAGGCTGCCCTGACGCGCCTCCGCGCGCACGCCGTCCAGCTCGGCGATAACCTGATTGAGCTGCGCTTCGATTTTGCCGTCCGACAGAAAATCGATCTCTTCATCCGGGAAGTCGATTGCCGCTTCCACATAGATTCGCAGGTGAGTGAGCGCTTCCACAAGCGCGTTGACCCGCAGCGAAAAGGCGCCCTGTAGAGAGTTCAGCGCCGAACGGGCCGCCTGCTCTGAACTGGCGTCAATCAGATCGGCGATAGCTTCGGCCTGCGCCAGGTCGAGCTTGTCGTTAAGGAAAGCGCGCTCGGAAAACTCGCCGGGACGCGCGATGCGCAGACCGGGAATAGCCACAATGCGTTTGAGCAGCAAGTCCAGAATGACCGGGCCGCCGTGGCCCTGCAGTTCCAGCACGTCTTCGCCGGTAAAGGAGTTCGGGCCAGGGAACCAGAGCGCAATCCCCTGATCCAGCGTGCTGCCGTCGGCGTCGCGAAAGGGCAGATAGTCGGCGTAGCGGGGCTTCGGCAGCTTACCCAACAGCGTCTGGGCCACCTCGGCGGCTTTGGAACCGGAAACGCGCAGAATGCCCACGCCGCCGCGGCCTGGCGGCGTCGCCTGGGCGACGATAGTCTCGCTATGACTCATGTTCGACTCTCTTTTTAAGGCAAAAAAATAAGGCGGTCATTGACCGCCTTACATAATAACGATTGTCCGCGCCGTTGGCGACGGAGCGCCCGTTAAGCTTTCTTCTTGTCGCGGCTGTGCAGACCGCGTTTTTCCAGCCCGCGGTAGATCAGCTGCTGCTGCAGAATGGTCACCAGGTTGCTGACGATGTAGTACAGCACCAGACCAGACGGGAACCACAGGAAGAACACGGTGAAGATGACCGGCATAAAGGTCATGATCTTCTGCTGCATCGGGTCGGTCACGGTGGTTGGCGACATCTTCTGGATGAAGAACATCGTCACGCCCATCAGGATCGGCAGGATGTAGTACGGGTCTTGTGCAGACAGGTCATGGATCCACAGCGCAAACGGTGCGTGACGCAGTTCGATGGAGCCCATCAGCATATAGTAGAGCGCCAGGAAGATCGGCATCTGGATAACCAGCGGCAGACAGCCGCCCAGCGGGTTCACTTTCTCCGCCTTATACAGCGCCATCATCTCCTGACTCATACGCTGCTTGTCGTCGCCTAAGCGCTCGCGCATCGCCTGAATCTTCGGCTGCAGCATACGCATTTTCGCCATCGAGGTGTACTGCGCTTTGGTCAGCGGGTACATGATGCCGCGCACGATAAAGGTGATAACGATAATGGAGAAGCCCCAGTTACCGATAAAGCTGTGCAGGAACTTCAGCAGCTTAAACAGCGGCTGCGAGATAAACCATAGCCAGCCGTAGTCGACGGTCAGGTCCAGATGCGGCGCGATAGCGGCCATCTTATCCTGAATTTCCGGGCCGACCCACAGCGTGGCGTTGAGGTTCTGCTGCGCGCCTGGCGCAACGGAAACCGGCGAGGATTTATAACCGACAGCGGCGACGCCATTACCCAGATTGCTGGTGTAAAGCGTGTTGGCGCCGTTAGTACGAGGTACCCAGGCGGTAGCGAAGTACTGCTGCAGCATAGCGACCCAACCGTTGTTGGTGCTGACGTTCAGGTTCTCGTTATCGCTGATTTTGTCGAACTTGTACTTTTCGTAGTTGGTTTCGCTGCTGGAGTAAGCCGCGCCACGGAAGGTGTGCAACGCAAAGTTGTTGCTGCCGGTATCGCGGTGCTTAGGCAGATCGATAGTCTGCTTCAGCTGACCGAACATCGCCACTTCCAGCGGTTGCTGCGTGGTGTTGTTGATCTGGTAATCCACGTCGATAGCAAACTCGCCGCGCTTCAGCACAAACGTCTTGGTATAGGTCGCGCCGTTTTCCGCCGTGAAGGTCAGGGGAATACGCAGCTCGCTCGCGCCATCGGCCAGCTCGAAGCTCTCCTGGGTCGCGGTGTAGAGAGGGCGCGCGCCGTTGGCCGGGTTATCCGGGCCGTTGCGTCCGGTCAGGCCGCTCTGTGCCTGATAGAGAAAGCCTGGCGTGGTTTCCAGCAGCTGGAAAGGCTGTGAAGAACCCAGCTTGTCCGGGTAGGTCAGCAGCTGCGCCTGTTCAATATCGCCACCGCGAGTATTGATCTGTAAAGACAGGACGTCAGTCTTAACGGTGATCGTTTTGCCCTGGCCGCTGGCGGGTACACCCTGGTTTGCGGCATCACCGGCTGCTGTCGTGTTTTGCGTGGTCTGGGTCTGCAGAGGCTGCGGAGCGTGGTCCGTCTGCCAGGCTTGCCAGATCATAAAAGACACGAACAGAAAAGCGATGAGAAAAAGATTGCGTTGCGAATCCATCGTTAATGTTCTCAGTTATCGTCGGTTTTTGGCGGCACCGGATCGTCGCCACCCGGGTTCAAAGGGTGGCATTTTAATACGCGTTTCGTCGTCAACCAACTGCCTTTTACCATGCCAAACCTGCGCAATGCCTCAATACCGTATTGCGAGCAGGTTGGATGGAACCGACAGTGGGGCCCTAAAAGCGGACTGATAACGCGTTGATAAACGCGTATCAGCGCGATCAGGAGCCGCGAGCCAGGCGACAGTGACGACGCCACATCTTCTCCAACGCTTCCATCAGCGCCTGGTTATCCAGATCGGCCACGCCTTTTTTCGCCACCACTACAAAATCCATAGCGGGCAGGTCATGCTGACGCAGGCGAAAGCTTTCGCGGGTCAATCGCTTGATCCGGTTGCGTTCATGCGCGCGCTTGACATGTTTCTTGGCGACGGTAAGACCGATGCGGGGATGCCCCAGCGAGTTCAGGCGGCCGAGGATGGTGATTTGCGGCGTACCGGCTCTTTGTGGCTGCTGGAAGACGAAAGTGAAATGAGTGGGAGTTAACAAACGTAACTCCCTGGGAAATGCGAGCTTAACCACTCAGCGGTTAGCTTTTATTACTTAGAAACGGTCAGACGTGAACGGCCTTTAGCACGACGACGTGCCAGAACCTGACGACCATTTTTTGTTGCCATACGAGCACGGAAACCATGTGAACGGTTGCGCTTCAGTACGGACGGTTGAAAAGTGCGTTTCATGGCGATTTCTACCTAAACTTGGAAAATTTCACTTATTGACGCGCTTGAAAGGTTCGAAAACCGACCGACGCCTCAGTGTATCTTTAATAAAGAGGCGGGATTGTAATAATTGTACAGTCCGGAGTCAATTTACTTCGCTTTTAAAGGCGCGTCTGGTATCCCGTTCGACCGCAAAACCAGCCGGTACGGGCCAGAGCGCAACACGCCGGGGCAGGAATTATACGGGGTCTGGGCTAAAGCGCAAGGATCGTTCAGGATCTTCAGCCGATCTTATTACAAGGCAGTTTCTTAAATAACGTGACGGCGCCTTAAATTTTTAGCTAATGCGAAGGATCCTGCATGTCTTTTGAGCGCGAACGAGTAAACTTGTCCCTGCGCGCTTTGCCCTGTGGATAAATTGGAACAAAACTGTGTAGAAAGTGAAGATCTCTGCGACGCTTTGCGCTATGATCCGCCCTTCCGTTAGCGATCCTCCGGGTCAGTCAGCGGCGGAGAAACCGCGGACAGCGGTTCGTATGTGCGTCATCTGCATGCGTCAACAATGATGAATTTATCGCTTCAGCGCCTTTTTTCTTATCGAATATTTTCGAGTGGAGTCCGCCGTGTCACTTACGCTTTGGCAACAGTGTCTTGCCCGTTTGCAGGATGAACTACCTGCCACCGAATTCAGCATGTGGATACGTCCGCTGCAGGCTGAATTGAACGACAACACGCTGGCCTTGTATGCACCAAATCGCTTTGTGCTCGATTGGGTTCGTGATAAATACCTTAATAATATCAACGGCTTGCTTAATGAATTCTGCGGAGCCGATGCGCCTCTGCTGCGTTTCGAAGTCGGCAGCAAGCCGGTGACGCGGCCGGTCAGCCAGCCGGTGATGAGCAACGCCAGCGCGCCGCCGGCGATGAACCGACCGGCGCCGGTACGTCCAAGCTGGGACAGCATGCCCGCGCCGGCGGAGCTTTCCTATCGCTCGAATGTTAACACCCGGCACAACTTCGATAACTTCGTCGAAGGTAAATCCAACCAGCTGGCGCGCGCGGCCGCTCGCCAGGTCGCGGACAATCCTGGCGGCGCCTACAACCCGCTGTTTCTTTACGGCGGCACCGGCCTGGGGAAAACTCACCTGCTGCACGCTGTGGGTAACGGCATTATGGCGCGCAAGCCCAACGCCAAAGTGGTCTATATGCACTCTGAGCGTTTCGTGCAGGATATGGTGAAGGCGCTGCAGAACAACGCGATTGAAGAGTTCAAGCGCTACTACCGTTCGGTGGACGCGCTGCTGATCGATGACATCCAGTTTTTCGCCAATAAAGAGCGTTCGCAGGAGGAGTTTTTCCATACCTTCAACGCGCTGCTGGAAGGCAATCAGCAGATCATTCTGACTTCGGATCGTTATCCTAAAGAGATCAACGGTGTCGAGGATCGTCTGAAATCCCGCTTCGGCTGGGGCCTGACGGTGGCGATCGAGCCGCCGGAACTGGAAACCCGCGTGGCGATCCTGATGAAAAAAGCGGATGAAAACGATATCCGCCTGCCGGGCGAGGTCGCCTTCTTTATTGCCAAGCGTCTGCGCTCTAACGTGCGCGAGCTGGAAGGGGCGCTGAACCGCGTGATCGCCAACGCCAACTTTACCGGCCGCGCTATCACCATCGATTTCGTGCGCGAAGCGCTGCGCGATCTGCTGGCGCTGCAGGAGAAGCTGGTCACCATCGACAATATCCAGAAAACGGTGGCGGAATATTACAAAATCAAGGTAGCCGATCTGCTTTCCAAGCGGCGTTCGCGCTCCGTCGCGCGTCCTCGCCAGATGGCGATGGCGATGGCGAAAGAGCTGACCAACCACAGCTTGCCGGAAATCGGCGATGCTTTCGGGGGTCGTGACCACACTACGGTGCTGCATGCCTGTCGTAAAATCGAACAGCTGCGTGAAGAGAGTCACGATATTAAAGAAGATTTCTCAAATCTAATCAGAACATTATCTTCCTGACGCTATGAAATTTATTGTTGAACGTGAGCACTTACTTAAACCCTTGCAGCAGGTCAGCAGCCCGCTGGGCGGCCGCCCGACGCTGCCCATCCTCGGCAATCTGCTTTTACAGGTTAACGACGGCAGCCTGCTGCTGACGGGAACGGATCTGGAAATGGAGATGGTGGCCCGCGTCGCGCTGACGCAGGATCACGAGCCGGGCGCGACCACCGTGCCGGCGCGCAAGTTTTTCGATATCTGCCGCGGCCTGCCCGAAGGCGCGGAGATCACCGTGGTGCTGGATGGCGAAAGAATGCTGGTGCGCTCCGGCCGCAGCCGTTTTTCCCTCTCCACGCTGCCCGCCAGCGACTTCCCGAACCTGGATGACTGGCAGAGCGAGGTAGAATTTACGCTGCCGCAGGCGACAATGAAGCGCCTGATCGAAGCTACGCAGTTCTCTATGGCCCATCAGGACGTGCGTTACTACCTGAACGGTATGCTGTTCGAAACGGAAGGTGAAGAGCTGCGCACCGTCGCTACCGACGGCCATCGTCTGGCGGTCTGCTCCATGCCGGTAGGCCAGTCGCTGCCGAACCACTCGGTGATCGTGCCGCGCAAGGGCGTCATTGAGCTGGTGCGCCTGCTGGACGGCGGCGAGACGCCGCTACAGGTGCAGATCGGCAGCAATAATATTCGCGCGCACGTCGGCGACTTTATCTTTACCTCCAAGCTGGTGGATGGTCGCTTCCCGGACTATCGTCGCGTGCTGCCGAAAAATCCGGACAAAACGCTGGATGCTGGTTGCGATCTGCTGAAGCAGGCTTTCTCCCGCGCGGCTATTCTCTCTAACGAGAAGTTCCGTGGCGTTCGCCTCTATATCAGCGAAAATCAGCTGAAAATCACCGCTAACAACCCGGAGCAGGAAGAGGCGGAAGAGATTCTGGATGTCACCTATGGCGGCACCGATCTCGAAATCGGTTTTAACGTCAGCTACGTGCTGGACGTGCTTAACGCGCTGAAGTGCGAGAACGTGCGCCTGTTGCTGACCGACTCCGTTTCCAGCGTGCAGATCGAAGACGCGGCCAGCCAGAGCGCGGCCTACGTCGTGATGCCAATGCGCTTGTAACGGCGCAGTTTGACCCCATATAGCAGTAAGGCGCGTCGCGTTATGGCGCGCCGTTTGGGGTCTGTTATCGGGTATACTCTGCCCTGTCTCCGTCACGCCCCGGATGTGTTCTGAATGGCTTTAACCCGCCTGCTTATCAAAGATTTTCGCAATATCGAAAACGCCGATCTGGCGCTGGCGCCCGGCTTCAATTTTTTGGTCGGCGCCAACGGCAGCGGCAAAACCAGCGTGCTGGAAGCGATCTACACGCTCGGCCACGGCCGCGCCTTCCGTAGCCTACAGGCGGGCAGAGTGATCCGCCACGACCAGGACGCTTTCGTGCTGCATGGCCGCATTGAGGGCGCGGAGCGCGAAACCACCGTCGGCCTGACCAAAAACCGCGCAGGCGACAGCAAGGTGCGGGTTGACGGCACCGACGGCCATAAGGTGGCCGAGCTGGCGCAGATGCTGCCGATGCAGCTGATCACGCCGGAAGGCTTCACGCTGCTTAACGGCGGCCCCAAATACCGGCGCGCCTATATCGACTGGGGCTGTTTCCACAACGAACGCGGCTTTTTTACCGCCTGGAGCAACCTGCGGCGGCTGCTGAAGCAGCGTAACGCGGCGCTGCGCCAGGTGACGCGCTATCAGCAGATCCGCGCCTGGGATCAGGAGCTGGCGCCGCTGGCGGAACAGATCAGCCAGTGGCGCGCCGCCTATAGCGAAGCCATCGCCGAAGACATCACCGCCACCTGCGCGCAGTTTCTGCCGGAGTTTGCGCTGAACTTCTCCTTCCAGCGCGGCTGGGATAAAGAGACAGACTATCGCGATCTGCTGGAGCGCCAGTTTGAGCGGGATCGCGCCTTAACCTATACCGCCAGCGGCCCGCACAAGGCGGACTTTCGCATTCGCGCCGACGGCACGCCGGTGGAAGATTTGCTGTCACGCGGCCAGTTAAAGCTGCTGATGTGCGCCCTGAGACTGGCGCAGGGTGAGTTTCTCACCCGACAGAACGGGCGACGCTGCCTGTATCTGATAGATGATTTTGCCTCCGAGCTGGATGAGACGCGGCGCCAACTGCTGGCCTCGCGCTTAAAAGCCACGCACGCCCAGGTTTTCGTTAGCGCTATCAGCGCTGAGCATGTGTTCGATATGGCTGACGAAAAGGGCAAGATGTTCCACGTGGAACAGGGTAAAATAGCGGTTCAACCTGAAGATTAAACGAGCGAGAAACGTTGATGTCGAATTCTTATGACTCCTCAAGTATCAAAGTTCTGAAAGGGCTGGATGCGGTACGCAAGCGCCCGGGTATGTATATCGGCGATACGGATGACGGCACCGGTCTGCACCATATGGTATTCGAGGTTGTGGACAACGCCATCGACGAAGCCCTCGCAGGTCACTGTAAAGACATTCTGGTCACTATCCACGCGGACAACTCGGTTTCCGTACAGGATGACGGCCGCGGCATTCCGACCGGCATTCATGAAGAAGAAGGCGTTTCCGCTGCGGAAGTGATCATGACCGTGCTGCACGCGGGCGGCAAATTCGATGACAACTCCTATAAAGTTTCCGGCGGTCTGCATGGCGTAGGCGTTTCGGTTGTTAACGCCCTGTCGGAAAAGCTGGAGCTGACTATCCGCCGTGAAGGCAAAGTGCATCAGCAGGTCTACGTTCACGGTGTGCCGCAGGCGCCGCTGCACGTGACGGGCGAAACCGATCTGACCGGTACGCGCGTGCGCTTCTGGCCAAGCCACGAAACCTTCACCAACGTTACCGAGTTCGAGTATGAGATCCTGGCGAAACGCCTGCGCGAGCTGTCGTTCCTGAACTCCGGCGTCTCTATCAAGCTGGAAGACAAGCGCGACGGCAAGAACGATCACTACCATTACGAAGGCGGCATCAAGGCGTTTGTGGAGTACCTGAACCGCAACAAAACGCCTATCCATCCTAACGTGTTCTATTTCTCCACCGAGAAAGACGGTATCGGCGTGGAAGTGGCGCTGCAGTGGAACGACGGTTTCCAGGAAAATATCTACTGCTTCACCAACAATATCCCGCAGCGCGACGGCGGTACGCACCTGGCCGGCTTCCGTGCGGCGATGACGCGTACCCTGAACGCCTATATGGATAAAGAAGGCTACAGCAAGAAAGCGAAAGTCAGCGCCACCGGCGACGATGCCCGCGAAGGCCTCATCGCCGTGGTATCCGTCAAGGTGCCGGATCCGAAGTTCTCCTCACAGACCAAAGATAAGCTGGTTTCCTCCGAGGTAAAATCGGCGGTGGAGCAGCAGATGAACGAGCTGCTGGCGGAGTACCTGCTGGAAAATCCGGGCGACGCTAAAATCGTGGTCGGCAAAATTATCGATGCGGCTCGCGCTCGTGAAGCGGCGCGTCGCGCACGTGAGATGACTCGTCGTAAAGGCGCGTTGGATCTGGCCGGCCTGCCGGGCAAGCTGGCGGACTGTCAGGAACGCGATCCGGCGCTGTCGGAAATCTACCTGGTGGAAGGGGATTCCGCAGGCGGTTCCGCCAAGCAGGGCCGTAACCGTAAAAACCAGGCGATCCTGCCGCTGAAGGGTAAAATCCTGAACGTGGAAAAAGCGCGCTTCGACAAGATGCTCGCCTCGCAGGAAGTCGCGACGCTGATTACCGCGCTGGGCTGCGGCATCGGCCGCGATGAATATAACCCGGACAAGCTGCGTTACCACAGCATCATCATCATGACCGATGCGGACGTGGACGGCTCGCATATTCGTACGCTGCTGCTGACCTTCTTCTATCGTCAGATGCCGGAAATCATCGAGCGCGGTCACGTCTATATCGCGCAGCCGCCGCTGTATAAAGTGAAAAAAGGCAAGCAGGAGCAGTACATCAAGGATGACGAAGCGATGGATCAGTATCAGATCGCTATCGCGCTGGATGGCGCAACGCTGCACGCCAACGCTGATGCGCCTGCGCTGGGCGGCGAGCAGCTGGAAAACCTGGTTGCCGAGTTCAACAGCACCCGCAAGATGATTAAACGCATGGAGCGCCGTTATCCGCTGGCGCTGCTGAATTCGCTTATCTACCATCCGACGCTGAGCGACATCTCCGCTGAGGCGCCGGTTCAGCAGTGGCTTGACGAGCTGGTGGCGCGCCTGAACGAAAACGAGCAGCACGGCAGCACCTATGCGGGCGTAGTGCGTGAGAACCGCGAGCTGCATATTTTCGAGCCTGTGGTGCGTATCCGTACTCACGGCGTTGATACCGACTATCCGCTGGACAGCGAATTTGTCTCCGGTGGCGAATACCGCAAGATCTGTACGCTGGGCGAGAAGCTGCGCGGCCTGATCGAGGAAGACGCCTATATTGAGCGCGGCGAGCGCCGTCAGCCGGTCGCTAACTTCGAGCAGGCGATGGACTGGCTGGTGAAAGAGTCGCGTCGCGGCCTGTCGGTACAGCGCTACAAAGGTCTGGGCGAAATGAACCCGGAGCAGCTGTGGGAAACCACCATGGATCCGGACAGCCGCCGCATGATGCGCGTAACGGTGAAGGATGCAATTGCCGCCGATCAGCTGTTTACCACGCTGATGGGCGATGCGGTCGAGCCGCGCCGCGCCTTTATCGAAGAAAATGCGCTGAAAGCCGCCAATATCGATATCTGACGGCTTCTGAAAACCGGGCGCGTCCCCGGTTAAAAACACAAGGCAGATCTTTCGATCTGCCTTTTTTAATTTTTGTGCGGTGTGCAGTCTTTATAAACGTACTGATAAAACTCGCTGTTGTTGTTGATCCCCAGCTTGCGCATGATGGCGCGTTTATGGGTACTGATCGTTTTGACGCTTAGCTGGGTCACACGGGAGATATCAGTCAGCGACAGGCCTTGCTGAATATATTTCAATACCATTGTCTGCTGCCTGCTCAACATATTGTCCCGAGGCAGGCGGTGAGGCTGAAGGTGCGAAAACGGCGACGGTGGGAAAAGCGCGGAGGTTTGACTACTGAACAGGCTGGCAAGCCGCGTTGCCGCTTCCTTTTTACTTAAGCTGATATGATGTTCTGGCCGCCAGCTCCGTTTGCCTCTGCGATACTGCGCCGCCAGGAAAATGGTGACGACACGATCCTGATTTCCCGGCCCGTTGAGGTGGCCAAAACCCCACTCTTTCTCCTCCAGCGTATCGGTAATAACGATATCCGGCAGCAGTAGCGACTGGTTTTTCTCGGCAATCATAAATACGGGCCGACTTTTCATCTCTGGCCGCCACGCCTGGGATATCAGCTCAATCGCGCCCGAAATAAAAAACCGATCCCGGCTGACAATCATTATATTCATCGTGTTCCTCCATGAATGATGTGCCGTCAGTTTGACATGATTAATTTTAAACCACACTACCTGTGTGATTTTTTATAGCTGTTGCCTGTTATTCCGATCAAAACTAAAGCGTTGTTTCCTGTTTTCACACTACCAAAGCGCCAGGGCCGGCTGAGTTTTCAGAATATCTGGCGCCTGACATCCGGAATTAGCGGCTATGATTCGTCTGGTCACTGCTGACTGAATCGCGTTAGCATAAGAGAAACCCTTAGCCCTGAGAGGAAGTTATGGCGATAAAACTGATTGCGATTGATATAGACGGCACGTTGCTTAATCCTCAGCACGAGGTTACGCCCGCCGTCAAGCGAGCTATTGGCGCGGCTCGCGACAAGGGGATCGCTATCGTGCTGGCGAGTGGCCGCCCGTTTATCGGCGTGGAGCGCTACCTGATGGAGCTGGATCTGCAGCGGGAAGGACAGTACTGCATCACCAACAACGGCGCGCTGGTGCAAAAAGCGGCCTCCGGCGACTGCGTGGCGGAAGTGACGCTGAACTTCGACGACTACCTCTACGTGGAAAAACTGGCGCGCGAGCTGGGCGTGCATTTCCAGGCGCTGACGAAATCGCTGCTGTTCACGCCCAATAAAGACATCAGCGAATACACGGTACATGAAGCTTCGCTGACCGGTATGCCGCTGCGCTACCGTGCGGTAGAAGAGATGGATAAAACCGCCACCTTCCCTAAAGTCATGATGATCGATTCGCCGGAAAAACTGGATGAGGCGATCACGCGCATCCCGCAGGAAGCTTACGATCGCTATACCATTATGAAAAGCTCGCCTTTCTTCCTGGAAGTGCTGAATAAAAAAGTCGATAAAGGCGCGGGCGTTAAGGCGCTGGCCGAGCGGTTAGGACTTTCTCGCGATGAAGTGATGGCGATTGGCGATCAGGAGAACGACCTGGCGATGCTGAAGTTCGCCGGCACTGGCGTGGCGATGGGCAACGGTATCGACGCAGTGAAGGAAGTCGCACAGTTCGTCACCAAAACGAATATGGAAGACGGTGTGGCGCACGCTATCGAGAAGTTCGCATTGTAAAAATATATGAAAGAGTGCCGTTTGCGTCGATAAGGCATTGCAGCGTAGTCGGCACTATATAACTCCTTATAAATTGACATGTTTTAAAAGCTAATACCTGTTTGATAGTTTTATTATCTATAAATTTGTTATAGATCGACTTATTATTCTGTAATTTAAATTTTAAAAGAACAATGAATAGCTTTCTTTCCATAAGATATTCTTTATGGTTTAATGATGCTTGTTATTTAGACAGTAAGTTGTTTTTTCTGATTCTCAGTAAACATAAAAATATCTCATTAATTATGTTAAGGGGGCCATCTATGGCTAGTAAAGCAAATTTAGTTAATCTTGACGCTATGATTGTAAGAGAAGATTTTTCAGCAAAGACAGATAACGATCTAAGCTTTGAATCCATTCAGAATATAGCCATGCGTGATATAGGAATGCTTTCAAATTTATTGAGAAAACCTGATTTTCAAAGGGAGACAAATCATTGGACTCCAGAACAAGTAGCTTCATTACTAAAAAGTTTTGTTACAGGAGATTTGATACCTTCAGTAATTTTATGGAGAAGCTCCTATCTTTTTGTTATTGATGGAGGTCATAGATTAAGTGTGCTGAGGGCTTGGAAAGAAGATGATTATGGTGATGGCCAAATTTCGCAAAAATATTTTGGTAATCGGATCTCAGAAGAGCAAATGAAAATTGCTGAAAAAACTAGAAAGTTAGTTAATGAAACTATAGGGAAGTGGTCTGAAATAGAGAAAAAAATGCAAGATATAAACAATAATGAGGAAGAAAGTAAAAGGCTTGCAAATGTTTATATTCGTGCATTACAGGTGCAATGGGTAAAAGGTGATTCCGATAAAGCTGAATCCTCCTTTTTTAATATAAATAAAAAAGGAACTCCGCTTGATGAAGTTGAAGAAACCTTACTCCGACATAGAAAAAAACCTATATCAATTGCGGCTCGGGCTATAATAAGAGCTGGTAAAGGGCATAGATATTGGTCTTCATTTTCTAGTGATAAAACTAAAAAAGTCGAAGAAATAGCATCGAAGCTTAATATGTCTTTATTTGACCCTGATATAAAATCTCAAATAAAAACTTTAGACCTTCCGTTAGGAGGATCTAGAGGTGTTAGACTAGCTTTAGATATTCTAATTGATCTAATATCGATTGCAATATGTAAAAATGACCTATATCAAAAAGAGTTATCACAGCAGAGCGAAGACCTAGATGGGCAAGAAACTGTTAATGTTTTAGAAAAAACGTTAAAGTTAATTAATTGGGTTACTGGCAATAATAAGGGGAGCTTGGGATTGCATCCTGCAGTTTATTTTTATAGCTCAACTGGCAGGCATGTTAATCCGATGTTTCTCGGTACAGCTTATGTAATAGCTAAAAGACTTAGATTTAATGATAAAGACTTCTTCAAAAGGTTTACGTCTATAAGGTACAATCTTGAAAAGAGTATCATAGATAATAAACCACTTATATCAGCATTAGTAAACAGAGCTGGTCACAAGCAAAGGACGAAATTTTATAGTGAGTTGTTTGAGTCTATGATTAATGTTCTTTTAGAAAAAAAGAAGGGCGATAAAGGAAAGCTTGAGTTTTCTCTTTCTCAAAGTGATATTATAGGTTTATCTCATTTTGATGGGAGTATTCTCTCAGGTTCTAGTCTTAAAACTACAAGTAAGATAAGTGATGATGATAAAAATGCTGTTTTTATTCGTACCGCATTATCTTCATCTATACCTTGTTCTATATGTAGAGGTTATTTGGATCCGTCTAAGTCTGTATCGTACGATCACATTAGAAGAGTGCAAGATGGGGGGAAAGGTACCGCAGATAATACGCAATTAACGCACCCATATTGCAACATGGCTGTAAAGAACTAGTTTTTAAATGTTCAAAAGTACCGAAATGCGGCGCAATGCATTACCCTTAGCAGCAAACCTCGCTAAGGGTAAGCACGATGGAAAAACAGCTCACTTTCGCTCAGCGCAATCACCAGCTCACGAATATCAATATCTGGACTGCCGACAGCCACTGGCTGGTCTACGACGTGCGCAGCAGCGGCGCCACCTTCAACAGCCTGACCGTTGAACGCGTCAACCTTAGCGGCCAGACCGAAATCCTCTATCAGGCCAAAGATGGCGCCCATGTTGGCGTGATCACCGTCAGTCCGGATCTGCCGCCGCGCTACGTCTGCATTCACGGGCCGGAACATCCCGACAGCCAGTGGCGCTACGACTTTCATCATCGTCGCGGCGTTATTATTCAGAACGGGCAGGTGGAAAATATGGATGCCTGTGATATCACGCCGCCCTTTACGCCCGGCGCGCTGCGCGGCGGCTCGCATGTCCACGTTTTCAGTCCCGACGGCACCAGGCTGAGCTTTACCTATAACGATCATGTGATGCACGAGCTGGACGCGAAAGCGGATTTACGCAACGTTGGCGTTGCCGTGCCTTTGCATCCCGTTTGCCCGCCGCTGCAGCATCCGCGCGAGTATGCGGGCAGCCATTTCTGTGTACTGGTCAGCACCACGACCGTCACGCCGAAACCCGGCAGCGATGAGATCAACCGGGCTTACGAAGAAGGCTGGGTTGGCGAAGAAGGCTACCTGAAAAGCGACGGTCACCGACAGCGCTGGGCGCTGGCGTTTATCGGCGACACGCTCAGCGAAAAGGGAGAAAAAGTACCGGAAGTGTTTATTGTCGATCTGCCGGAAAAAATGGCCGATTATGCGCTGGAGGGCGAGGCGCCGTTAGCCGGCACAGCCACGACGCTGCCTGCTCCGCCGCTGGGCGTAAAACAGCGCCGTCTGACCTTCACCCACGATCGCGCTTTTCCCGGCCTGGCCTCCACGCCGCGTCACTGGCTGCGCAGCTCGCCCGACGGACGCGCCATCGCTTTTTTAATGAAGGATGACAGCGGCGTGGTGCAGCTGTGGAGCGTCGCGCCTGGCGGCGGCAAGCCGCGGCAGATTACGCAGGCCGCCAGCGATATTCAGTCCGCTTTCAGCTGGCATCCGGATGGGAAATCGGTGGCTTTTATCAATGACAACAGCGTGATGCTGTGCGATACGGGCAGCGGCAAAATGCGCCGACTCACCGCGCGCAGTGCCGAAGCGCCGCTGCCGGAAGCGGTAGTCTGCTCGCCGGATGGGCGGTATGTCGCTTATCTGCGTAACGTTGAAGGCTTTCAGCAGATATTTATTGCTGACGCGGCGTATTGATTACCAGCGGCGCGGCCTGAGAAAGATTTTCATCGGTGTGATTCAGCTGTTCGCTGCGCAACACGCGTTCACGTGGCGAATCGGCGGTTTTATCGCGGCCTGAACGATAGTAGTCCCACGGCAGCAGCAGCGTATCCATCACGGCGGAAAAAGGCAGATCGATAGCGGCCAGCGGGCGCATTACCCAACCGCTGTCGCTGTCGGCGACAATTTTGGCGCTGGCGCGCGTGCCGGGGTAGTAGCCCTGATCCGGGCCGGAATGGGACATAAAGCTGGAACAGCCGCCGGTGCCCGCCAGCGACAGGCAGGCCAGCAGGCCAGCGAAACGACTTCTCTTCAGTACCATCATATTTCTCATCCCTTCAGCGGCGGCAAAACCGCTCTGCTTATGATTGTCGGTATGCAGGGAAACCCCGGCTATTCTGCGTTAGCTGATGCATGGCGCCGACAAATTCTTCCCTGAGTGTATGACATTCACACCATATTGGTTGAAAAATTTCCTCAACGAGCCCTTGAAAGCGAGGGTGATGCCACCATTTTATGCTCAGGGTCACGAAACGTATGCCGACAGGGTACGACTTTGGGCTCTGCGATCTGTCCATTGTGGAAGGTCGTCATAAAACCTCGCTGATAATCAGGAGCTATACCATGCGTAACTTTGATCTCGCCCCGCTGTACCGTTCTTCTATCGGTTTCGACCGTCTGATCAACCTGCTGGAATCTAACCAGGGTCAGAGCAACGGCGGCTATCCTCCCTACAATGTGGAGCTGGTGGCGGAGAACCATTACCGAATTACTATTGCCGTGGCCGGATTCGCGCAGAGCGAGCTGGAAATCACCGCCCACGACAACATGCTGACCGTACGCGGCGCCCATCCTGAAGAGCAGCAGGAAAAAACCTATCTCTATCAGGGCATCGCCGAGCGCAACTTCGAGCGTAAATTCCAGCTGGCCGAGCACGTCAATGTGCGCGACGCGCGGCTGGAAAATGGCCTGCTTTATATTGACCTGGAGCGCGTGGTGCCGGAAGCGAATAAACCGCGCCGCATCGAAATTCTGAAATAAGCCCAGGCAAAACAGGAAGCCGCACTTTGTGCGGCTTTATTGTTTTGCCCGAGTGCGAAAAGGCGGACGACGACTTTTCAGCGGTTGGCCAGCGGACTAAAGGCGATATTCTTACGGGCCGCACGCTGTGCGGCCTGCTATATCAGCCTTCGCCCGACTCGCGGTGCGCGCGCTCTATCTCTTCCGCCAGAATAACGATGCCTTTCTCGATTTTCTCGCTCTCCGGCACGTAGTTCATGCGCATACACTGGTGCGTGTGCGGCCATTCATGCTCCAGCCCCGGAAAGAAAAAGTGGCCCGGCACCATTAACACGCCGCGCGCTTTCAGACGCTGATAGAGGATCTCGGTGGAAATCGGCAGATCCTTAAACCAGAGCCAGAGAAAAATCGCGCCTTCCGGCTTGTGGATAAGACAGCGATCTTCCGACAGATAGCGGCGAATAACCGCGATCGTCTGCGTAACCCGCTGCTGATAAAAAGGTTTGATCACCTCTTCGGAAAGGCGCAGCAGATCGCCACGTCGGATCATCTCGTCAGCGATGGCCGGGCCGACGCTGCCGGGCGCAAGGCTGATAATGCCATTCATATTGCCGATCGCGGAGATCACCTTCTCATCGGCGATAATGATGCCGCAGCGCGAACCCGGCAGGCCGAGCTTGGAAAGGCTCATGCAGAGAATAATATTCGGGTTCCACAGCGGACGAACCTCGCTGAAGATAATGCCGGGAAAAGGCACGCCGTAGGCGTTGTCGATCAGTAGCGGCACCTCATGCTGCTGCGCCAGCGCATCCAGCTTCATCAGCTCTTCGTCGGTGATGACATTGCCGGTTGGATTGGTTGGCCGCGAGACGCAGATCAGCCCGGTATCTTCCGTAATATGCAGCTGCTCAAAGTTAACGTGATATTTGAACTGGCCTTCGGGCAGCATCTCGATATCGGGACGGGCAGAGACAAACAGCTCCTCGTCCAGCCCCGCGTCGGCGTAGCCCAGATATTCCGGCGCCAGCGGGAACAGCACGCGCTTTTTGCGGCCATCTTCACGACGACCCGCGTAAAGATTAAATAAATAGAAGAAGGCGCTCTGGCTGCCGTTGGTCAGCGCGATATTTTGCGGCCCGACCTGCCAGCCCAACTCTTCACGCAGCAGCGTGGACAGCGATTCCAGCAGCGTGCTTTTGCCTCTTGGGCCATCGTAGTTGCAGAGCGCGTCGGCCAGTTTGCCCTGGTTATGCATCTCCTGCAGCAGCTGCTGAAAATAGTCGTTCATCGCCGGGATCTGGGCCGGATTACCGCCGCCCAACATGACCGAACCGGGCGTGCGCAAGCCTTCGCCCATATCTTCCATCAGGCGAGTAATACCCGACGCGCGCGTAAATTTGTTACCGAAAGCGGAAAAGCTCATAGCGTATTAACTGCTTATCATAGGCAAGTGAGTCTTAACCTTAACGTCAGGCCAGGCGTGATGCAACGCTGATAGCGCGGCCGCGTCGGGCAGCTCGTCAACCCGCCAAAAAAGCACGAAGGTGAATCGTTTCAACCTCTCCTGCGCTTTTTTCGTTTTTCATGTCGCTGCTCATTGCCCGTATTGGTTAACAATTTGTGACCAACTGCACGACTTCTTGATAAAAATTTCTTAAAAATCTATGAGGTGACACCAGTCACAGTCCTGAACTGGCGCGCTTTGTAGGCTGGCCGCTCTTAAGCTAAATCATTTCAGCAAGGGCGAGACAAAATGAAAAAAACAATTTTGACAGGCGTGGTGATGGCGTTAATTAGCGGCCAGGCGGCGGCGCAAAGCTGGGTGCTGACCGATACGCAGGGCGTTGAAAAGGGCGACTGGCGCATCAGCAGCGAACAGCTGAAGTTTACCGGCGAGCCTTTCAGCATTCAGCAGCAGGTGCTGCACGGCGGCAAGCAGGAAGGCACAAAGGTACTGACGCTGACCAGCAAGAACGGCCTGACCATCGCGCTCAGCCCGACCCGCGGTATGGATCTGCTGCATGTAAACGGCCATGGCGTGCGGATGGGCTGGGATTCGCCGGTCGATGAAGTGGTCAATCCAGCCTATATCAATCTGGAAAGCCGTAACGGCCTGGGCTGGCTGGAAGGCTTTAACGAAATGATGGTGCGCTGCGGCTTCGAATGGACGGGCCATCCGGTCACCAAAGATGGCCGCATCTATACGCTGCACGGCAAAGCCGGCAATACGCCAGCCTCGAAAGTGGAGGTGATTGTCGATGACAAAGCGCCGCACGAGATCCGTATTCGCGGCCTGCTGAAAGAAAATACGTTTAAAAAAGCGAAGCTGGAAACCTGGACGGAGCTGCGCTACGTGCCGGGCACCGACTCCTTTACCATTCACGATGTGCTGACCAACCAGGCCGACTACCCGCACGACTACGAGATCATCTACCACAGCAACTTCGGCACGCCGATTCTGGAAGAGAACGCTCGCTTCCTGGCGGCGGTGAAATCCGTTTCGCCGTTTAATGACTACGCGAAGAAAGGGCTGGAAAACTGGCAAACCTACGGCGCGCCGACCAAAGATTTCGATGAAATGGTGTTCAACCTGCAGCCTATTGCCGACGAGAGCGGAAAAACCGTGGCCGCCGTGGTCAACAGCAAAGGCGACAAGGGCGCGTCGATAGAGTTTGATACGCGCCAGCTGTCGGTGCTGACGATGTGGAAAAACACCGATACGTTAAAACAGGGCTATGTGACAGGTATTGAACCCGGTACCAACTACGCCTATCCGGTAACGATCGAAAAAGAGCAGGGTCGGGTGAAGCAGCTGCAGCCTGGCCAGAGCACGGAATTTACCCTGACTTATTCGCTGTTGAAGGACGCCAGCGCGGTGCAGCAGGTTGAACAGCGCATTAAAACGCTACAGGGCGACAGCAAAATCAGCGTGGAGCAAAAGCCGATCGCGACCGAATAGTTCACAGCGGGAGCGAAAAGCCAGCGCTCCCGCATTAATGAAACGCTGTTTTAAAAATAATGCTCAGTTGTTTCACTAATCCGTTTTTTCCTGATTTCGATCACGGCGTTCGCTCTTTCTCCTTCGCTATAGTGTGCGCTCGGAAAACCGGGCAGGGCTGCCCTTTCTGTTACGGAGCCTTCTGACGCGCAGTCCGCCCTCTGGCTTACAGGAGCAGTTATGATTTTGGATTCATTTGATTTAAAAGGCCGCGTGGCGCTGGTGACGGGTTGTGATACGGGTCTGGGTCAGGGCATGGCGCTGGGGCTGGCGGAAGCGGGCTGCGATATTGTCGGCGTTAATATTGTCGAACCGAAAGAAACCATTGAGCGCGTTACCGCGCTTGGCCGCCGTTTCTGCAGCCTGACTGCCGATCTCGGTAAAACAGAATGCATCGAAGGCATCGTTGAGAAAGCCGTGGCGGAATTCGGCAAAATCGATATCCTGGTCAATAACGCCGGCATTATCCGTCGTGAAGACGCGATCGATTTCTCAGAGAAAGACTGGGATGACGTAATGAACCTGAATATCAAATCCGTGTTCTTTATGTCGCAGGCGGTGGCTCGTCAGTTTATTAAGCAGGGCAAAGGCGGCAAAATCATCAATATCGCCTCGATGCTCTCGTTCCAGGGCGGTATTCGCGTCCCTTCCTATACCGCTTCAAAAAGCGCGGTAATGGGCGTAACCCGGCTGCTGGCTAACGAATGGGCGAAGCATAACATCAACGTTAACGCTATCGCGCCGGGCTATATGGCGACCAACAACACCGCACAGCTGCGTGCGGATGAAAAGCGCAATGCCGATATTCTGGAGCGTATCCCGGCGGGACGCTGGGGTTTGCCTTCCGACCTGATGGGGCCGGCGGTATTCCTCGCTTCTTCAGCTTCTGACTATATCAACGGTTACACCATCGCGGTGGACGGCGGCTGGCTGGCTCGCTAAACGCCAATAAAAAACCCCGCCTCGTCAGAGGCGGGGTTTTATCTTTTTTCGGCTATTTGGCTGGCGGGGTAAACGTCACCTTAATCGGCAGTACGCCGCGATTAAGCATCAGGTTGGCCCTCACCGTTCCGCTCACTGGCTGAGTGGAGGTCAACTGGGCGGTGTAAACATTGCCGTTAACTTTTACTTCGCTGAGACGGCTGCCAGGCAGGCCGCTGATATCGAAGTTAATTAAATCTGGCAATCCTTTTACTTTCACGGCGTTATTACGCATATCCCTGGCGACGATGGTCAGCGTAATGGCGCTGACGCCGTCGGCTGGCGCGCTGCTTGAACTAACGGTAAAAGAGGAGTTGTTTACCGTCGGGTAACCCGCGTAGAAATAAACAATGATCGAACTTTTATGGCCGTCGATAGTGGCATCCACTTCCCAGCCGCCATCATGATTGCTGGTGGTGTCGAAACGCGCGGCGCCGTACTGATCCAGCGTCACCTCAGAAGGAATATTTACGCGGCTGTCGGTTGCCGTAATCGCGACCTTTCTGTTAGCAACCGGGTTGCCGTTGCTGTCTTTTACGTAGATTTCCACTCTGCTGGTAGCCGTACCGTCTGCAACTGCGCGGCCCGTCAGGCGATGCATATAAATGGAGGTCGCCTCGCCGGCGACAAAGTTGACATCGGCTTCTTTTTGGGTTGCGCCTACCTGAGCGACAACATGGCTCAGGCCCGCTTTAGTGCTGGTCACTGGCACAGACGCCTCGCCACGATCGTCCGTCATCACGCTCTGCGTGATAACAGCGTTGTTATCCGCGCTGAAAGTCACGCTCTGGTTCGCCAGCGGATTGCCCTGCGCGTCGGTAACGACGGCTTTGACCCGATCGGCGGTTTTGCCATCGGCGACGGCGTTGTCGCTCTCCACGCTCAGGCTTGCCAGGCGTACGCTTGCCGTATCGGCCGCAATGGCGACGGTGGCGGAAGGGAAGGTCATATTGCGTGCGACCGGCGTAATCGTCAGGGTTTCAGGATGCGTACCTGCGGTAACCACGGCGGTATAGCGGCCGGCGCTCTGACGGGTAAAGCCAGAGATTTTCGCTTCGTCAGCGCCCTGGACGCTTTTGGTAACGCTAATCTCTTTTTCATTGATATCCACCGGGTTGCCCAGGCCATCTTTGACGGTTAGCGTCAGCGTCTGCTGAGCGTGGCCATCCGCCGACAGCGTACTGCTGACGGGCAGCAGTGAACTGCTGTTCACGTTGATGTTCGCTTCGGTTACCGTAATTTGCGTTTCGGTACGCTTAGAGGCGTTGCCTTTTTTATCGATCGCCACGCCGCTAAGGGTATAGCTGTTCACGCCCGTCGCATCGGCATGGTAAGCCGGCAGCACGACGCTGTAATCGGTTGGGCTGTGAGCGACGATTTTACCGCCGTTGGCGATCAGCGCGGAAGCCGACCAGTTAATACGCTCCAGGCCATATTTGCTGTTAACCGAGACGTTCAGCGTTTTTTGCTCGCCGGCGGTGCCGGTAATAAGCTTCGCGGCGCTCAGCTTGATCACTTCCTCTTTGCGATACTCCAGCACGATATTGTTATTGCGGTTGACCAGATCGTAGCGGTTGCCCGCCAGGCTGCGCAGCGTCGCTACGGCGTCGCTATCCAGCTGTTTACGCCACGGCATACCGATCTGATAGTTAAGCGACAGGCCCAGCCGCGTATCGTGCTCGCCCGCTTTGCCCTGGCGCTGCTCGGCTTCCAGCGTCAACAGCGGAACAGGCGTAAAGGTCACGCCAGCGGTAATGGCGTGCGGGTTTTTCTGGCGATTATCCTTACTGAACAGCGCCACATCGTTGCCGTAATATTGCTCGTAGTTCAGCTTTGCGCCCAGCTGCGGCAGAGCCGGCAGAAACGCCTCCGTACGGATATCCCAGCCGTTGGCCGGACGCTCTTCATAGCCGGAGAAATCTTTCGAATCTTTCCAGCTGGTTAGCCGCACGTAGCCGTTGGCGGCCAGTTTGAAAAAGTCGCGCCAGTATTCGACGCCCATGCCGGAGCGAGCGTGCTGGCGGGAAAGATCGTAATCAAAGAAAGCGTTGGCGCCTGTCATAAAGCCCTGGCCAAAGTGACGGATGCCCAGACCGAGATTCGCCTGGTTGCGATCGTCGGTGCGGTGGAAGCTGCCCTGAGTGAAGATCAGGCGATCGGCACGGTCGCTCAGCGGCAGCAGCAAATCGAACTGCGAGTTTTTCAGCGAGAATTTTTTATCCGTATCCAGCTGCACGCGCGCGGTGCCGAAACGGCTCAGCCACTGCTGCGCCTGCGCACCCGCTTCGCCTGCGGCCATATTAGCGGCGGCGGAAGCGGCGCCGTTGCCGTCGAGCGCGGAACCGGCCTGGGCGGCCAGGCTGGCGGCTTTCATCGGCAGCGTGTTGTCATTATGCCAGTGTACTTTCGGCAGCGGCGAAAGCGGCACTTCCAGCTCGTCGCCAGCCTGCAGCCGATCGAAACCGTGGGCGAAGGTGCGCAGCTGGTTGAGCTTGCGCAGCGCTTCCACGCTCATATTATATTTTTGCGCTACGCTGCTGACCGTTTCGGCCTCGCCCAGAGTGTAAAGCTGGGTACGTATAGCGACGGCATCTGCCGACGGCGCCAGAAAATGCTGCTGAGCGGCGGCAAGTACGGGCGTAAAGGCGCAGGCTACCGGGAACGCGCCCTGAATAGCCACGGTCAGCCAGGTTAAACGATGCAGCCACTGCGGTTTATTATTGACTTCAGGTTTATTTTTCATGGTTTCTTCAAATTAAATAAAAGATGAGTTCAGCCAGCGTGAGCGTGCTGTTTTCATTCAGGGGTAAAAGCCATGAATAATAAATCCGGCACTCGTAGTAGCTGGCGTCAGGAATAAATAAAGCGTTTGGTAATTACGAAATCTTTCTCCTTTTTATGGGGGGGTTATTTAGGGCAAAAGCATCCCGTCAGCATGATTAATGCCGATAAGCGGGTTTCCGAATGGGCGTAGTTATATCACAATCTTAAGTTGAAACAACGCCGGACCGGCGGCGCGGTGCAGCGAGGAAATAACGAATAAGGATCTTTACGTTTCTTTTGTTTTCTTGAAATTAAACAATTTCATTACAGTGAGGTTTCTTTTGATTCATTAAAACAGGCGAGGTGGGTTATTTATTGCCGTTTTCTTAAAGTTCTGTTTGACTTATGGTTACCTGGAATGATCAGGTCGATAACAATAACCCGCTGGCTTCTTTCGATGTGAATAGCTTGCTGGTTTAGCGGATGTTTAAAATAATAAGGGAATTTTTGCGTGGTTAAGGGGTCGGGAGGCGTGACAATAAAGCGGCCCGATAATATCGGGCCGGAAAACTTATTGGGCGACTTCAGGATTAACGCAGTTTTTTTCCACGTTGCCGCTCAGCGCGGCGATCAGGTTTTCCACCGCGTCTTTTGCCATGCCATAACGCGTTTCATGCGTGGCGGAACCGATATGCGGCAGCGCCACCACGTTCGGCATAGTCAGCAGCGGCGACTCTTTCGGCAACGGCTCTTTTTCAAACACGTCCAGACCCGCAGCGTGGATCGTCCCTTCTTTCAACGCGGCGATTAGCGCTTCTTCGTCAATCACCGGGCCGCGTCCGGCATTGATCAGCACGGCGGTGTTCTTCATTTTCGCCAGTTCGTCGCGGCCGATCAGATGGTGCGTTTGCTCGGTCAGCGGCAGGCTGATGCACAAAAAGTCAGACTCTTTCAGCAGCGTATCGAGATCGCAGTACTGCGCGTCGAAACGCTGCTCCGCCTCTTCGTGATGCTTGCGGGCGTTGTAGAGGATCGGCATACCGAAACCCAGATGCGCGCGCTGCGCCAGCGCCAGGCCGATACGGCCCATTCCCAGAATGCCCATTTTTTTATGGTGCACGTCGATGCCGAACCAGTCCGCGCCGATGCTGCCCTGCCATTCGCCTTGCTTCACGCGCTCGGCGGATTCTACCACGCGGCGCGCGCTGGCGAGCACCAGCGCCATCATGGTATCGGCCACGGTTTCGGTCAGTACGGTCGGCGTATGCATCAACAGCACGCCGCGATCGGTCAGCGCCTGAATGTCAAAGTTATCCACGCCCACGGAAACGGAAGAGGCCGCGCGCAGCTTTGGCGCTTTCTTCAGGAACTCCGCATCCACCTTGCCGCCGGAGCCCAAAATGCCTTCGGCCTGCTGAAAAGCCTCCGCGTGCTGGCTCAGGGTTTCCGGGGTCAGGCCGTTGATTTCGGTTACGTTAAAATGCTCGTCGAGCTGCGAACGCAGATCTTGCGGCAGCTTCTTATACAGCACCACAGAAGGTTTCATGCTTGTCTCCCTGTTTCGTTAAGGAACGGGCCAACCGGCCCGCGCCATTAAGCGTGTTTAGCGCCATGCGGCATCGGGGGCTGCTTATTGGCTGCTGGCTTTACAATTAGCGTCAGCCAGACCGAGATAAGCAGCGATACCCCCATAAAGATATACGAAGCGGAAGGACTGCCGGTGGCGCCGTTGAGATAACCCACCACCCAGGAGCCCAGGAAAGAGCCGAGCGCGCCCATCGCATTGATCAGCGCCATCGCGCCGCCCGCCACGTTACGCGGCAGCATTTCCGGAATAATGGCAAAGAACGGCCCGTAAGGCGCATACATCGCCGCGCCGGCGATCACCAGCAGGCTAAACGACAGCCAGAAATTATTGGCGCCTACAAGGTATGAACCTAAAAACGCCAGCGCGCCAATCAGCAGCAGCGGCCAGACAAAAAGTTTACGGTTCTGCAGCTTGTCCGAGGCCCATGAAGCCAGGATCATCGCCACGGTCGCGGCCAGGTAAGGCACTGCGGAGAGCCAGCCTGCTTCCACCATGCCCATCTGCATACCGTTGCGCAGAATCGACGGCAGCCAGAGCACGAAGCCATACACGCCGATGCTCCAGGTAAAATACTGAACGCAAAGAATAATCACGTTGCGCGAGCGGAAAGCCTCGCTGTAGTTACGCACCGCTTTAATATTTTCCTGCTCTTTCTGTAACTGCGCCGCCAGCGCCGCTTTTTCATCCTCGCTCAGCCACTTCGCCTGGGCGGGCTTATCCTGCACCATAAACCACCAGGCCACCGCCCAGATGACCGCCGGAATGCCCTCGAAAATAAACATTTCCCGCCAGCCGAAAGCGTTGATCAGATAGCCGGAAACCACCGACATCCACAGCACCGTCACCGGGTTGCCCAGAATCAGAAAAGTGTTGGCGCGGGAGCGTTCCGATTTAGTAAACCAGTTGCTGATATAGATCAGCATGGCGGGCATTACCGCTGCTTCCACCACGCCCAGCACAAAGCGGATAGCCGCCAGCGCAGGAATATTGCTGACGACGCCGGTCAGCGAGGCGCAAATGCCCCACAGCACCAGGCAGACGAATACCAGTTTTTTGACGCTGCGGCGCTCGGCGTAGACGGCGCCCGGGATCTGGAAAAAGAAGTAGCCCAGGAAGAACAGGGCGCCCAGCAGCGACGACATGCCGTGCGTGATGCCCAGATCTTCGTTGATGCCCGCAGCGGAAGCGAAGCTGAAGTTGGCTCTGTCGAGGTACGCCAGGCTGTAGGTGATAAACACGATGGGCATGATATACCACCAGCGTTTAGGCGCGATTGTCTGCTTGTTCATTGTCTGTCTCCTGGTTGGCGGCGGCCGCGCTCTGTTTTGTAGGGTAGTCGCGGCTCGTTATGATTCGGTTTGCTTCAGGAATACGCTTAATAATCGCCGAGCGTTGCGCGGGTCGGCAGCCCTTCGCTGTCGCCGCTGACCTGGATCGCCAGCGAGCCGATGCGGTTGCCGCGTTTAATCGCCTGCGGCAGCGTTTTGCCTTCCAGCAGCGCGCTGATCACGCCCACGGCGAAACCATCGCCCGCGCCAACCGTATCCACGACGTTGGCGGTGCGAATTGCTTCGACCTGGCCTTTCTCGCCTTCGGCGGTTTTATACCAGGCGCCTTCGCAGCCCGTTTTGATGATGACCGCTTTCACGCCCATCGCCAGATAAAAATCGGCGATCGCTTCCGGCTGATCGTAGCCGGTAAGGATTTTGCCTTCGCCGATCCCCGGCAGCACCCAGTCGGCGTAGCCTGCCAGCGCATTGAGCTGGGTAGCCATTTCGCGCTCGCTCGACCAGAGCACGGGACGCAGATTAGGATCGAAGGAGATGGTTTTGCCCATGCGCTTCATCTCCTGTGCCGCGTGCTTCGACAGCGCCAGCGAGCTGTCGGAGATCGCCGCCGCCACGCCGCTCAGGTGCAGATGGCGCGCCGAGCCGAAGTAGTCGCGGTTAAAGTCTTCTACGGAGAGGTGGCTGGCGGCGGAGCCTTTACGAAAATATTCCACCAGCGGATCGGAGCCGTCTTCCACGCGGGATTTTAGCTGAAAGCCGGTGGCGTAGCGCGGATCGGTGGTAACCTGGCGACTGTCGACGCCCTCTTTTTCCAGCTGCTGGCGGGTAAAGCGGCCAAAGGAGTCGTCGCCCACGCGGCTGACCCAGCCAACTTTCAGGCCGAGTCGCGCCAGACCGATAGCGACGTTCAGCTCGGCGCCGGCGATGCGTTTGGTAAAGTGTTCCGCCGCCGCCAGATCGCCGGTATCGCTGGCGATAAACATCGCCATCGCCTCACCGATGGTCACCGCGTCCAGCATGCCGTTTTCATGGGTCGTCATGATCTATACCTCTGAGAGCAGTTCAACATAGTGACGGGTGACGGCCACCAGGTCGTCGCCTTCCAGCGGGAATTCAATGCCGCGCGGCACGTCGGAAGGCAGCAGCGCCAGCGTTTCTCGCCACAGATTATCGGCGTTATCCAGCGCGATTGCGCGCCAGCCGTCGGCGGCCGATGCGGCGGCTTTCACATGCACGTAGGTAACGAAGCGCGCCAGCCGTGTCGCTGCCTGCACGGGACTGTCATCCACCCACAGCCAGTTGCCCATATCGAAGGTCATGCCGACAGGCGCGTCGTCGTTAAAATAATTTTCGATGGCCGCCAGCGTGCCGCAGTCGGTCTGGTCGTTTTCCACCACCAGCTGCAGAGGCAGATCACGCAGCGACGAACAATCGACGCCGCGCTGATAGTGGCCTAATGAATATTTTATCAGGCGCGCGTTTAATTGCTCTGCCTCGCCGAGGTGGCGTGCCAGGTTGGGATTCAGCGTGCCTTCTTCGGTAAACAGCGCTTCCGGTACGGAATAGAACGTTATCAGGCCAGCGTCGCTGATAGTCTTGCCCAGCGTGGAGAGCTGCTGCAGCTCCGCTTCGCTGAATAATTCGCGACGGATTTCAATACCGTCCGCGCCTGCGGCGGCAACAATCGGCACCACGGCCTGCTGGCCGCCCAGCTCTTTAAGACGATCGTGGCCATAGGCGGCCGTCACAATAATAATTTGGGGTTTCATCTTTTCCTCCACCCTGACGTTACAAAAACGTTAATTGGAACCGGTTCCAATGAAAAGGGGCGGCGTGCGCTTTTATGATCGCGCTCACGCTGTGAATAATTATTTGGAAATTTATTGGAAAAGCGTCACGCGGCGGTCTGGAGCAACCACCGCACGACAGAAAAGCGTGGAGATCAGGCGAACCTGGTGGAACTGCGAACAATCAGCTCGCCGGAGAAAAGCTGTTCACCGGGCGGCGATTCGTCGCCTTCAATGCGACGGATAACCTGCTCCAGCGCGGCGTAGCCGATCTGCTGCGTCGGCTGTTTCAGCGTGGTGATGCCGCCGCCGGCCAGTTCCGACCAGACCAGCTCGTCAAAACCCAGCAGGCCTAAATCTTTGCCCCAGTTCAGCTTCAGGCGACGGAAGCTGCGCGCAATCTGCAGCGTCAGCGCGCCGTTAACCGCCAGCACGGCGCAGCGATGGTGGCGATGGCGCTGCCAGAAATCGTGCAGCAGCCGATCCAGCCGTTCGCTGTCGTTGAGCGACACTTCCGCCTGTTCCGCATGGCGCTGCGGATGAAGCGCCATTGTCTCCCGGAAAGCCTTCAGGCGCTCATGGCGGGTATTCACGGTGCCCAGCGGCTCGGTGATAAACAGGATTGCCGCGAAATCCTCTTCGATCAGATGCGTGGTGACCTGCGTAGCGGCTTCATGGTTGTTCAGGCCGACCACGTCGCAGGCAAAATCGGGGATTTTGCGGTCGATCAGCACCATCGGCAGCAGCGACTGCTGCAGGTGGCTCAGCGCCTCTTCGCGCATCCCCACGGCGTTAACGACAATGCCCTCAACCTGATAGCTGCTGAGCAAATTCAGGTAGTGCTGCTCCTGATCCACTTCGTTGTTGGTGTTGCACATCAGCAGGGTAAAGCCCTGCGCGCGGCAGGCCGCCTCAATGCCGCACATCACGTCGACAGAGTAGGGATTGGTGATATCCGCGATAATCAGGCCTATTAATCTGGTGCGCCCGCGCTTGAGGCCGCGCGCCATCTGGCTGGGTCGATAGTTGAGTTCGGCGATAGCGGTTTCAATCCGCTGTTTCAGGTCGGCGGAAAGAAGATGCTGCTCGCCATTGAGATAGCGAGAAACGCTGGTTTTACCAGTATTTGCTTTTTTGGCAACGTCGCTGATTGTCGCGCGTGCGGCCTTGCGGTTCATGGCGATCCTTGAACGAGTAAAAAGAGAGCAGCCATTACTGGGCTTAAATCAAAAGATAGCGGGTAATGGCGGAAAGCGGATCCGGCCATCATAAAGCATAAAAACGTGCTCGCCCACGGTCGGGCGCACAATACAGAAAAGCCGGACAGAGGCTGTCCGGCTTCTTCAGCGTTACTGCAGCGGGCTGAGGGTGATTTCCACGCGACGGTTCTGCGCTTTGCCTGCGGCGGTGCTGTTGGAGGCGATCGGATTGTCCGGGCCCATGCCGCCGGTGCGGATACGGTTGGTCGCCACGCCCTGGCTAATCAGCGAGCTGGCCACGCTGTCGGCGCGCTGCTGCGACAGCGTCATGTTCAGCTGGCGGCTGCCGGTGCTGTCGGTATAGCCGATAATGTTGACGGCGGTTTTCGGATACTCTTTCAGCACCATCGCCACGCCGGTCAGGGTATTGGCGCCTGCAGGCTTCAGCGAGGCGCTGCTGCTGTCGAAGGTGACGTTATTCGGCATATTCAGCACGATATTGTCGCCCTGACGGGTAACGCTAACGCCGGTGCCGCGCATTTTTTCCCGCAGTTTGGCTTCCTGCACGTCCATGTAGTAGCCCGCGCCGCCGCCCAGCGCCGCGCCGGCTGCTGCGCCAATCAACGCGCCTTTACCGCGATCTTTCTTGGAGGAGGAGAGCACGCCGACACCTGCGCCCAGTGCCGCGCCCAGTCCGGCGCCGATGCCGGCCTTGCCTGCCTGGCGTTCGCCGGTGTAAGGATTAGTGGTGCAACCCGACAGGGCAATGGTGCCGCTCAAAACCAGAGCGAGAGTAACAAAACGTTTTTTCATTAATAGCGGTTCCTGAACAGCGAGAGGCAAAAATTGCCTGAAAAAAAGCGATTATGCCGTCGCCGCCGGGAAAAAAAACCGTGTCGTGCTCCTAAATTGTAAAGAGACGCTACCCGAGGTTGTCGGGATGGCGGAAACAGTTGGTAGTATGATCGACCAGCAGCCCGCAGGCCTGCATAAATGAGTAACAGGTGGTCGTACCAACGAATTTAAAGCCGCGCTTTTTCAGCGCCTTAGACATAGCGTCCGAAACCGCGCTGAAGGTCGGCGCCTGACGATAATCGCCGTAGCGGTGCAGCTGCGGCTGGTGGTCGACAAACTGCCAGATAAAGTCAGCGAAATTTTCGCCAGCCGCCGCCATTGCCAGCAGCGCGCGTGCGTTGGCGACAATGGCCGTGAGCTTGCCGCGATGGCGGATCAGGCCGCTATCCTGCATCAGCCGATCGATATCGCTGTCGTTCATCTTCGCCACCTGCTCAGGATCGAAACTGCAGAAAGCCAGCCGGTAGTTTTCCCGCTTTTTCAGCACGGTCAGCCAGGAGAGGCCCGCCATTTGCCCTTCCAGGCAGAGCATCTCAAACAGCGCATGCGCGTCGGTTATCGCTACGCCCCATTCCGTATCGTGATAGGCCAGATAGAGCGGGTCCTGAGTCACCCAGCCGCAGCGTTGCATAAGTAAAGCTCCTTCATTGACCATAAAAGTAGCGGGCGCCTTAGTCATCCCACACCTGCCTCGTTTTGATGGAAGTTGTGCTCCACCACAACAGCAGCGCCAGCAAGGCTATCGCGCCCAGCGTGGCGAACGCCGCGCCGTAAGAGTAGCGCGCGGCAATCAGGCCGGTTATGGCGGGGCTCAGGGCGGCTCCGATGCCCTGCATCAACATCACCACGCTCTGGCCCGCGTTGACATGCCCGCTGCCTCGCAGCAGGGAAACCACGTAGCCAGGCACCGCCACCCCCAGGATCCCGGCCGCAAGGCCGTCGAATATCTGCACGGGGATAACAAACAGAGGCGCAGAAAACGCCGAGGCTATCGCCGCCCGCAGCGGCAGGATCAGCAGCGCCGCCATAATAAGACGCGGATAGCCGTATTTTTCCACGCATCCTGACACATAAATCGCGACCGGCACCATGACCAGCTGCGAAATAACAACGGTCGCGGCCGCATAAAGACCGGGATTAACGGTACCGGCCATGGAGGCCGCGCGCATGCTCAACATCGGCAGCAGCGCCGCGTTCGCCAGGTGAAAAAGCAGCAGCGTCAGGCCGGTAAAAAACAGGGCAGGCTGGCGCGCCAGCTGCCACAGGCTCATCGATTCAGGGTTCTGATGGCGCTCTTCCAGGCCTCGTGCGACATCGTCGTCAATATCTTCGCTACGGATAGCCAGCGCGGCGGTGGCAGCGCAAACGGCCATCGCGGTCATCAGGATAAATACCGTGCCTAATCCCCAGAACCAGGCAGCGAAACCGGCGCAAACCGCGGCCAGCGTATTGCCTGCATGGCTCCAGGCCTCATTTCGTCCCATCTGGCGATGAAAAGCCTGCTGGCCGGTCAGCCCCAGCGTGATCCCGGAGACGGTTGGGCCGATAAACGCCGCCGCAACGCCTACGACAACCTGCGAAAACATCACCGTCCAGGCCTGATTGCTGTACCAAAGCAGCAGCGTCGCGACGGTAATCACCAGGCAGCCCAGCAGCACTATCACTCTTTTATGGCGCGTGGCATCGGCAATCACGCCCGCCGGCAAGGTGGCCAGCAGCCCCGCTATGCCGCCGCAGGTCATCACAAAGCCAATTTCATCCGGACTCCAGTGTCGGCCGGTCAAAAAAATACCTAAAAAAGGGCCTAAACCGTCCCTGACATCAGCCAAAAAAAAGCTCATCAGACAAAGAGCCTGAAGCGATCGTGGCGACATGCATATTTCCTGTGTTGGCGGCGAGAAATTTCGGCACGATACAGCATGGCAGCGAAAGCCATTTTTGGGTATACCCGCCGCAGAGATCTGCAGCGCCAGCGCCCTGAATGCCGCCCGGGCGTCAGCGCGCGTTTCTCAGGTGAGCGGCAACGCCCGTTCGCCAGACCGCTACAGCGCGCTCTCCGGCACCGCATGCGCCGTGTTAGGCGGCGGCTCGGCGGTGAATTTCTCCACCTCCAGCTGCGCCATCTGACCACAGTTGCCCTGCGCCAGCCGCGAGCTGCCGAGATCGAAAGTCAGGCAGTTGACGTTGCCGTTTTTACACAGCGTCTTCGGCTCGCTGGCATCGGCGGGATCGTACCATGCGCCTTCGCTGATGCGCACCACGCCCGGCCGAACATCCGCGGTGACGCGCGCGCCGACCAGAATCTGTCCGCGATCGTTAAAGGCTCTGACCAGATCGCCGGAGCGAATACCTCTGGCTTCGGCATCCTGTGGATGGATCAGCATCGCCTCGCGGTCGCTGACGGCGTATTTCTGACGCAGCGGCGTGTTATCCAGCTGGGAGTGCAGGCGATTGATCGGATGCGCAGTGTTGAGCGACAGCGGATAGCGCTGCGCCTGCGGGCTGCCGTGCCACTCATGCGGCGGTTGCCAGCCAGGCAGGCCCGCGCAGTCGTCGTAGCGCATCGCGGCGATAGTTTTGGAGTAGATTTCAATTTTTCCGCTGGGCGTGCCGAGCGGGTTAAGCAGCGGATCGGCGCGGTAATCGGCAAAGCGCACCCACTGTTTATTCTCTGGCGGCACGGGGAAGCGAATATAGTTATTGGACTGCCAGAACAGATCGAACGGCGGCAGCGGCACGCCGGCGTTTCTGGCCTGCTGCTTCATGCCGTCATACAGTTTTTTCAGCCACTGCATTTCGTCCCGTCCTTCGGTAAAGGCCTGTTCCAGGCCCAGCCTGGCCGCGATCGCCCGGAAAATGTCAAAATCGCTGCGCGCTTCATGCTGCGGCGGCACGCACTGGCGCATCGGGAAGAGATAGAGCTGCGAATAGTCGCCGCCCATATCCATATCGTTGCGCTCGTAGCTGGTGGTGCAGGGCAGCACGATATCGGCATGCCTGGCGGTGGCCGTCCAGTAAGGTTCATGCACCACGATGGTTTCCGGACGTTGCCAGGCCTGCAGCAGATTATTGGTGTCCTGGTGATGGTGGAAAGGATTGCCGCCCGCCACGTAAACCATTTTGACGTCGGGATAAGTGGTTTCTTTGCCGTTGAAAGCGATAGTTTTACCGGGATTGGCGAGGCAGTCGGCGATACGCGCCACGGGGATCGGCGGCGGCGAACCGGCGGGCGCGGCGCCCGCGCTGATACCAGACAGAATGCCGCCACGCGCCGTCGGGCTGCCGCCGGAAGAGTAGTGGTAGCTGAAGCCGAAACCGCCGCCCGGCAGCCCGATCTGCCCGAGCATGGCGGCCAGCGTCACCAGCAGCCAGTGCGGCTGCTCGCCGCGGTGCTGGCGCTGAATGCCCCAGCCGGCCATGATCATGGTGCGCTGACTCGCCATTCGTCTTGCCAGCTGGCGCAGCTGCTCCGGCGCGACGCCGCAGATCTCGCTCGCCCATTCCGCGCTTTTGACCACGCCGTCGCTTTCGCCCAGCAGGTAGGCGCGAAACTTCTCAAAACCGGTGGTGTAACGGGCGAGAAAAGCTTCGTCATGGCGTTTCTCCACCAGCAGCGTATGCGCCAGGCCGAGGATCATCGCGGCATCGGTATAGGCTTTCGGCGCGATCCATTCGGCATTCAGCGCTTTGGCGCTGTCGGTGCGCACGGGATCGATACAGATAACCGGCGTGCCTTTGGCGGCCAGCGCCTGAAAACCTTCCAGCCCAACGTGATCCGGCACGTTCCAGCTATTTTTTAGCGTCACCAGCGGATTGCAGCCCCACAGCACTACCAGCTCGCTGTTTTCCACCACCACTGGCCAGCTGGTCTGCTGCTCGTAAACCTCCATCGATCCAACCACGTGCGACATAATCACCTGCGCGGCGCCGGTAGAGTAATCGCCGCTGTAGCCCAGGAAGCCGCCCGCAAGGTTCATCAGGCGATGCAACAGCGCGCGACAGTTATGCAGCATCCCGGTGCTTTTCCAGCCGTAGGAACCGGCATAGATAGCGGATGGGCCATGTTCCCGCTGCAGCCTGCTGATTTCACCGGCGACCAGCTCCGTCGCCTTTTCCCAGCTGACTTTTACCCACTTGTCGCGACCACGCAGCGTGGTATCGCCGCCAGGCCCGTGTTCCAGCCAGCCCTGGCGCACCATTGGCGCGGTGATGCGGTTAGCAGCATGAACCTGATAAGGCGCCATAGTAATCAGCTCGTCAGGTGCGGGATCGTCCTGTACCGGCTGCACGCCGACCATTTTGCCGTTCTCCACCAGCGCTTCGAAAGCGCCCCAGTGCGCGGCGGTCAGAATACCTTTGCGGGCGGGCCTGAGCGCCGTAAACAGCGGCATCGCCTGGCTGACGGCCTGCGCCAGCGCGGATTTGGCGTAGATCAGATCGAGCGAGCCAGCCGCCAGCAGCGCGCCGCTCGCGGCCAGAAAGTGGCGGCGGCTGACGCCGGAACCGTTATTCTTCATGATGTTCTCCCTGTTCAGCCGGCTTCATATCGCTGGCGTGTTCCTGAACGTAGCGCGTCAGCAGGCGCAGCTGCTCCGTATCCAACGAGGTGCGCGACGCCATTCCCTTGATCACGCCCGTCCACTGATTGGCCGTGTAGCGATCGGGCGCGGTCAGTCCGTGGCAGCCGGTGCAGTTAGCGGTCATCAGGCTGGCGGCGTACTGCCAGAGTTGCTGCCGATCGGCGATCAGCGTGTCGCTGGCGACTTGTAGCCGCAGCGAAACACGATGCCAGCGCGTATCCGTCTGGCTTTCCTGCTCCGTAGCGAGGATTTTTATCTGCGGCGCGGCTTCTGGCGCGATTATCGCGCTGATCACGCGTTTGCCTTTGGCTGCGTAAATGGCGCCGGTCACGCCTTCCTGCTGCCAGCCTCGCAGCTCGGCTTCCGTGCGACCGTTTTCATGTCGCAAAGGAAAGAGTTCGGCCGCCGGAAACAGCGTACCGGCGGCAAGATTATCGTCGGAAGAGAGCGTAAATGGCTGCGTGCTGATGGCATAAAGCGGACGAGTATCGGTTTTGTCGGCGGCAGCCAGCGCGGTTAGCTGCGCCGCGCCGGAAGCGTTGCTGGCACGCATATCGGGCAGGATATGCGCTACGCCGCGATGGCAGTCGATACAGGTTTCACCGCTTTTGATGGCGACGGGATGCGCTTTCCTCGCCTCGGGCCGCTGCTCCAGTATATCCATCGCGGCATAGCTGTGGCAGCTACGGCAGGTCGCGGAGTCTTCAGCCTTCATCTTTCGCCATACCGATTCCGCCATCGCCAGCTTGTGGGCGTTGTATCGCTCTTCGGTCGCCAGTTTGCCGGTCAGTTCGCCCAGCAGATCCTTACTTGCGGCCAGCTTGGTCATCATATAAGCCGCAGGCTGAGTGGGAATATGGCAGTCGGCGCAGTCGGCGCGAATACCGGCGTGATTCTGGAAGTGGACGCTGCCCTGATACTCCGCCAGCGGCCGCTGCATACTGTGGCAGGAGACGCAAAAAGCGGTGTCGCTGGTCTTATGCAGCGCCACCGCGCTGCCCGCGACGATCGCCAGCACGGCCATCGTTACCAGCAGGGCTAACAGCGCGAGCGGCCAGCGGCGCTTGCGGAAACTATTCATATAAACTCCTGTAATTTATGGATATCCTTGCCATATAAAAAGCAAAGCTTACTTATCCCATAAAACGGGCTGGCTAAATTTGTGGCGAATCAATAAGGCGGTAATTTGTGAAGTGAAAGTGATGTAACGCGCGGCACGCGGTTTTTGCGAGAGGTTTATGACTGGTCGTTTTCGCGCAGAATGATGGGTTTTGCTCTGTAAAGACGGCTGGCTGAGTGGCTAATTTCGGAAACGCAGTCCCCAGCCCGGCGTTTTGTCGGAATTAATCATAGAGCCAGCGACCCGCTTTGGCTGATTCAGCAAACATTTTTACCGTCAGCGGCTTCCGGGTTTGCTTAACCGGCTTTTGTGTAAACCATTTTCGGAAAAACCATGGGATTTCCCAGGGATAATAGTTCTCAATATTTAACGTGGAAACGTCGATATTGAAATTATCTGAGTATTTATCAATCGCCGGTATTAAATCTTCTGCGTCAGCAAACTCTTGTAAAACGGTGTCCATTTCCAGCGGAACGTTTTTAACCCCTAAATATTTAATTACGGGTAATTCTTCGCGAAAAAAATTCAGAACTTTGTCGTTTATTACCATAACTTATCGTTTCCTCGGGCTATTCTGTTATAATTTTTTGTTGCTTTAAATGCTATGGTAACGACATCAGAACCTGTTATGAACCAACCCAATACAGGAATCGCCCGGCCCACAAAGGCACCTAAATTATTTACATATTTAAACTTCAAATTTCTGGCGCTGGCATTTGTCAGACTGGGCAGCCTGAATGGGAGTTCTATGTTCAGATAGCGGCGTGACATTTCCGATGCAATTGAGGTTCCTTTAGTTGTGCCTGCCGGCTTTCCTCTTGTCGGACGCTCAGGCTGTCCCAATACGATGCATGCAGCGGCCAAAAGATCGGACACATTCAGCTGCTCATGAACCGCATCAAGAAAAACCCAAAAAAAGAGTTCTCCGGCAGAGAGATTATAAATTCCTTTATAAAAATAAGTTCCATTTAGTTCTTCAATCGTATCCATATTTACCATCCATGTTTGCAATTAATCCTGACTCGATTTCCTGCAGGCGGAATAGACACATCGAGCTGATACGTTGACCTTATAATAAAATTACGCCTGCGATGCAAACAAGTAATTGCAGCGCGCGGACTTTCCCGCGAAATGCTGTCTGCATTTTATTTTTACGACTGTGGCGGCGCGCGGCATAACCTGCAGCCGCTTACGCGATATAGGCAAGGCCCTTGTCCGAACAACAAAGGCCTTATTGAGAATTCAGGATGCGGGCGGCACCGTACGGGCGAAGCTCTCCCGCTGGAACATTTTCTCCGTCAGCTTCACCAGCGCAGGGCGATCCACGCACCAGTTAGGGATCACGCGGCGAAAATTCAGGAAACCAATCAGGCAGGCGACGGCGATATCCGCCACGTTAATGTTGTCGCTGTTAATGGTCACGCCTTTGGCCGCCTCTTTTTCCAGCGCATCCAGGCCGCGCTGAATTTTTTCGCGCTGGCGCAGCAGCTGGCTTTCCATCTGCAGCTCCGGCGGCCGCATCTGCTCGCGCAGCAGGATCACGCCCGCGTCGCCGATGCCGTCCGCCAGCGCTTCCAGCTGCTGTACCTTCAGCGCCGCCAGGCGGTCGTCCGGCATCAGCGCGGGCGCGATATCCAGCTGCTCCAGATAAGCGGCAATGATATGGGAGTCGTACCAGACCTCCTCCGGGCTGACCACCAGCGCAGGCACTTTGCCCAGCGGGTTATAGCGCGGCACGTGGCTCTCGTCGGTCCACGGCGACTCGTTGATAAATTCGAAAGTGATGCCTTTTTCCAGCAGGATCACCGAAATTTTCCGCACAAAAGGACTGGTATAGCTGCCGATTAGTTTCATTACGCAAATTCTCCCTTCGGGACCGGTTGCAGATTATTCTCCCGGAAACAGGAATGGATTCAGGCTGCTGCGGGAAAAGCCTTCCTGTTCCATTCGCGCGTCCAGCACCAGCGAGGCAAGGTCGTCGGCGACCGGCTCCACGGCCGGATCTTTTTCCTGATAAAGCAGTTTGATATAGGTGCCGCAGTCGCCGCAGCTCTCTGCTTTAACCGGCGCGCCTTCGCTTTCCAGCGACCAATAATGCAGATCCTGCGTCTCTTCGCAGTTGCTGCATCTGGCGCGCACCACATGCCATTCGCTTTCGCAAAGGTTGCAGTGCAGATAGCGCAGGCCGCCCTGCTGCGTATCCATATGCACCACGCCGGAAACCGGCACGCTGCCGCAAACCGGACAAAACTGCCGCTGTTCGCCATATTCGGCGCGCGCTTTGCCGGGGATCAGCGCCGCCATCTGCGCCCAGTAAATCGAGAGCGCCGCCCAGACAAAAGGCGATTTATCGCTGGCGATCTGCGTAAAGTCGTTGGCGAACAGCGCGCTGGCCATCGCCTCCAGCTCCGGCGCCGATGCTTTTTCCAGGTTTTCCAGCACCGCCAGCGCCTGGCCGGACATCTCCGGCTTCAGCTCGGCGATCAGCGAATGCAGCAGCCGCTGCCAGTGCGCATCGCGCGGCAGCGTTTCGATATCCAGCGGCGGCTTGCCGATACGTGCGGCTTCCGCCAGACGCGCCTGCAAATCGAGCCGCAGAGGATGATCGTAGAGCACGATCTCCTGTGCGCTGGCGATAACGGCCGCGAAGCGCAGATAGTCGCCCAGCGGATTTTTCGCCGCCAGCTGACGCAGTCTCGCGGCGCGGCGGGCATACAAATTTTTCAGCCTGGGGAAAAGTAACGGCGGAATCATCTCCGCCGTTTTTATTTCGCCTTTTTCCAGCTGCTCCTGCGGGATTATGCGAATAGTCATCAGGGATTCCTGTTATTTAGGCTGCCGCTGGCGGAGCGTGCGATACCAGCGTGGATGATGCTTATGCGCCCAGCGGTCGGTTACCCAGCCTTCCACCATCGCGGTCAGCGTTCCCTTTACCCACAGAGCGGCGTAAACGTGAACCATAATCACGATAATCAGGCCGACAGCCGCAACGGAGTGAACCAGCAGCGCCAGGCGGATCGTCGGGATGGAGAAAGCGTCCGCGAACCAGGGCCGCCAAATCACAATACCGCTGGCCAACAGCAGCAGCAGGCTGGCGATAGCGGCCCAGAAAACGCACTTCTGTCCAAAATTATAGCGTCCGGTATCGCCAACTTCCTCGTTCAGGGCAATTTTATGAATATTTTTCGCCCACAGCAGATCCTCGCGCTCTGGTAGATTGTGTCGCCAGTAGCGAAAAAACATCAGCAGAAAGGCGAAAAACATCACCGTGCCGATAAAGGGATGCAGCAGGCGCGCCAGCTGCGGCGTGCCCAATATCTGCATCAGCCAGTTCAGCGAGGGAAAGAAAAAGCCCAGGCCGCTGACAGTGGCGAAAATAAAGCACAGGGCGACTATCCAGTGATTGATGCGTTCCGGCGCGCTGTAGCGCTGAATGCGATTGCGCTTCATGGCTGTTCCTCTCTGTCATTATGCTCTTCTTCTTCAACCCGGTTAGGGCCGACGCCCACGTAGTGAAACAGGCTGGCGGCAAAGGTGGCGGCGAAGCCGATAGCGGCCAGCGGTTTCCAGACGCCTTTCCAGAACGTGACCGCCGGGCTGATGCAGGGATTTTCCGGCAGGCCGTGATAGAGCTGAGGCTCGTTGGCGTGGTGCAGCACGTACATCACATGAGTGCCGCCGACGCCGGCGGGATCGTACAGCCCGGCGTTGGCGTAGCCGCGAGATTTCAGTTCGCTGACGCGTTCCGCCGCCAGCTGCTGCATCGCCTCTTTGCTGCCGAAATGGATCGCGCCGGTCGGGCAGGTTTTCACGCAGGCGGGTTCCTGACCTACGGCCACGCGATCGACGCACAGCGTGCACTTATAGGCGCGATTGTCCTCTTTATTCAGGCGCGGCACGTTGAACGGGCAGCCCGCGATGCAGTAACCGCAGCCGATGCAGTGTTCCGACTGAAAATCGACGATGCCGTTGGCGTACTGAATAATCGCGCCCGCCGCCGGGCAGGCCTTAAGGCAGCCGGGATCGGCGCAGTGCATACAGCCATCCTTGCGGATTAGCCACTCCAGCTTGCCGTGCGCTTCCGTTTCCGAAAAACGCATCACCGTCCAGGCTTTGGCGCTTAAATCGGTGGGGTTATCGTAAACGCCCTGATTGCTGCCGACCTCTTCGCGGATATCGTTCCATTCAGAGCAGGCAACCTGACAGGCTTTGCAGCCGATACAGGTGGTGACGTCGATTAGCTTCGCCACCTCCTGCTGATGATCCCTTGCCCGTGGCGGCGGCGTAGCGCTGTTGGTGGCGGAACGACGGAGAATATTTTGTGTTTGCAGTGACATAAGCTTCCTCAGATTCTCTCGACGTTGACAAGAAAGGCCTTATATTCCGGCGTTTGCGAGTTGGCGTCGCCGACCGACGGCGTCAGCGTGTTGGCGAGAAAGCCCTTTTTAGCGCTGCCCTCGAAGCCCCAGTGGCAGGGAATGCCGATGGTATCGACCATTTTGCCGTCGATCGGCAGCCGCCGCAGACGTTTGGTCACCACTGCTTTCGCTTTGATATAGCCACGCTTAGAGCTGACCCTGACCCAATCGCCCGCCTTAATGCCTTTTTCCGCCGCCAGCTCCGCGCCAATCTCGACAAACTGTTCCGGCTGCGCGATAGCGTTCAGCAGCGCGTGCTTGGTCCAGTGGCGGAAAAGCTCGGTAATGGAGTAAGTGGTGGCGACGCAGGGGAACCGATCGGCACGGCCCAGCGCGGCGGCGTCCGCTTTAAACAATCGCGCGACGGGGCTGTAGACCACGGCGGGATGTAGCGGATTGGTGCCGGTAGGGCTTTCCATCGGTTCGTAATGCTCGGGGAAAGGCCCGTCGCTGAGCTTATCGAGCGCGAAAAGATGGCCCATGCCGTCCGGCAGCATAATAAAGGGCCCGATTTTCTGCTGCGGCGGCGCAGTAACGGGATAATCCGGCACGTCCAGGCCCTGCCAGCGCTGGCCATTCCACTCCAGCAGCGGTCGTCGGGGATCCCAGGCTTTGCCCTGCGCGTCGGCCGAGGCGCGGTTGTAAAGAATGCGGCGATTCAGCGGCCAGGCCCAGGCCCAGCCGTTGACCGCGCCCAAACCGGACGGATCGGCATTGTCGCGTCGCGCCATCTGATTGCCGCTTTCCGTCCAGCTGCCCGCGTAGATCCAGCAGGCGCAGGCGGTGGTGCCGTCATCCCGCAGCTCGGCGAAAGAGTTGATCTGCTGGCCTTTTTTCAGGATCACCCGACCTTCGGCGTCCACAATGTCCGCCAGCGCTTTGCCGTTGTTCTCGCGCGCCACCTCTTCCGGCGCGGGCGACCAGGGATCGCTGTAGTCCCAGTTCATCGCCAGCAGCGGCTCCGGCGCGGTGCCGCCTTCGCGGCGGTAGAGTTCGCGCAGGCGCAGAAAGATATTGCCCAGAATGCGGCCGTCGTGCAGCGCTTCGCCCGGCGGCTCGGCGGCGGCCCAGTGCCACTGCAGGCAGCGCGAAGAGTTGGCGACGGCGCCTTCTTCTTCGGCAAAGCAGGAGGAAGGCAGGCGGAAGACTTCCGTCTGGATGGCGGCGGGATCGACATCGTTAAACTCGTCGTGACGCTGCCAGAAGCTGGCGGTTTCCGTGCTGAGCGGATCGATCACCACCATATATTTCAGCGTGGAGAAAGCGCGGATCGCTTTGTTTTTATCCGGGAAGGCGGCCAGCGGATTAAAACCCTGAATCAGGTAGCCGTTGAGTTTTCCCTGCGTCATCATTTCAGCCTGGGTCAGGCAGTCATAGTTTTTATCCCACTTTGGCAGCCAGTCGAAGCCCCAGCTGTTCTCCTTTTGCGCGCGATCGCCGTAGAAGCTCTTCATCAGGCTGACGAAAAATTTCGGCGTATTCTGCCAGTAGTTGACCTGATCCGGTAGGATACCGCCAGGCGTGACCTGCTGCAGATAGCTTTCCAGCGTGGTCTGCTTTTCAGACGGCAGCGTCAGATAGCCCGGCAGGCTTTGCGAAAGCAGACCCAGATCGGTGAAACCCTGCACGTTGGAGTGGCCGCGCAGCGCGTTGATGCCGCCGCCCATCATGCCGATATTGCCCAGCAGCAGCTGTACGATAGCCGCCGCGCGGATAATCTGCGAACCGTTGGAATGGTGCGTCCAGCCCAGCGCGTAAAGGATGCTGGCAGTGCGGTCGGCAACGCTGGTTTCGGCAAGTAGCTGGCATATTTGCAGAAAATCTTCCTGCGAGGTGCCGCAAATGCGATGAACCAGCTCCGGCGTGTAGCGACTGGCATGCGCTTTCAGCAGGTTCAGGACGCAGCGTGGATGGCTCAGCGAATCATCGCGCCTGGCGTGGCCCTGTTCATCCCGCTCGTACTGCCAGCCCGTTTTATCGTACTGGCGCGTAGCCGCGTCGTAACCGCTGAACAGACCTTCGTCAAAAGCATAGTTTTCGCTAACAATCAGCGCAGCGTTGGTGAAATTCCTGACATATTCCCACTGAACGTGCTCGTACGTCAGCAGATAGTTGACCACGCCCATCAGGAAAGCGGCATCGCTGCCGGCGCGGATTGGGGCGTAGAGATCGGCCATCGCCGCCGAGCGGTTAAAGCGTGGGTCCACTACAACAACTTTCGCGCCGTTGCGAATTTTCGCCTCTGTCACCCATTTAAAGCCCACCGGATGCGCTTCCGCCGGATTACCGCCCATAATCAGGATCAGGTTGGCGTTTTTGATATCGGTCCAGTTGTTGGTCATGGCGCCGCGGCCGAAGGTCGGCGCCAGCGCCGAGACGGTGGAGCCGTGGCAGAGCCGCGCCTGGTTATCAATCGCCAGCATGCCCAGCGCGCGGGCGAACTTCTGATCGAGTAGCCCGGTTTCGTTGCTGGCCGCCGAAGAGCAGAGCATACCTGTGGTCAGCCAGCGGTTGACGGTGACGCCTGCGGCATTCCTGATCTGAAAATTGGCGTCGCGATCGTCCTTCATCAAACGGGCGATGCGGGTAAAGGCTTCCTCCCAGCTGATACGCTGCCAGCGATCCGATCCGGGCGCGCGGTACTCCGGATACTTCAGACGCTGTTTGCTGTGGATATAATCCAGCACGCCGGCGCCTTTGGGACAGAGCGAACCGCGGCTGACCGGATGATCGGGATCGCCTTCAATATGATAAATAGAGGAAACGGCATTTTTTGCGCCGTCGCCGAGGCTGTAGATCAGCATGCCGCAGCCTACCGAGCAGTAGGTGCAGTTATTGCGGGTTTCGCGGCCGCGGAGGAGTTTATATTGGCGGATTGCGCCTGCGGCGGGCAGCGGCGTAAAGCCGAGCAGGGCCAGGGAAGTGCCTGCCATGCCGCCCGCGCAGATTTTAAAAAAGCTTCGTCTGTTTACCTGCATCTTATTTGCCTGCGTTTCTTTCCATGAGCGGGCAAAATAACAGTATGCAAAGTGCAAAAATTGACACGGATCAAACAGGGTTCTTTTTGTGCTTTTTGCCGCGATAAAACAATTTTGCGCTGATTATTGTTTTGCGGTCGATCGATCGCGGGTTCAGAATTGCAGGCGCAAAGTGACGGCGGGCAAGAAAGGTGAGCGAAATGAGTCAATCAGATAAACAGGATCGGGCGGGCGTCAGTCAGGTTGCGGTCTGGCAGCGCGACGCGCTGGAGACGGCGCAGCAAGACTGGCTGGCGGATGAAGTGCCGGTGGCGCTGGTCTATAACGGCATCTCGCACGTGGTGATGATGGCCACGCCGAAAGATCTTGAGGCTTTCGCCCTCGGTTTTTCCCTCTCGGAAGGGATAATCAGCTCGCCTGGCGATATCTACGGCATAGAGATTCAGCCCTCCTGCGGCGGCCTTGAGGTACAGGTAGAGCTTTCCAGCCGCCGTTTTATGGGGCTGAAGGAGCAGCGCCGCGCGATGGCGGGCCGTACCGGCTGCGGCGTTTGCGGCGTGGAGCAGCTGGCGGAAATCGGCAAGCCCATAACGCCGCTGCCTTTTACTCAGACCTTCGCGCTGGATCAGCTGGATACGGCGCTGGCGCAGCTGAAAAGCTATCAGCCCGTCGGCCAGCTTACCGGCTGCACGCATGCGGCGGCCTGGATCGCGCCGGACGGCAATCTGGCAGGCGGTTGTGAAGATGTGGGTCGCCACGTCGCGCTGGATAAGCTGCTGGGCTTGCGCAGCCGCCAGCAGAGCTGGCAGCAGGGCGCGGTGCTGGTTTCCAGCCGCGCCAGCTACGAGATGGTGCAGAAATCGGCGATGTGCGGCGTGGAGATCCTGTTTGCGGTTTCCGCCGCGACAAAACTGGCGGTCGAGGTCGCGCAGCGCAGCAACCTGACGCTCGTGGGCTTCAGCAAGCCGGGCCGCGCCACTGTCTATACGCATCCGCAGCGGCTGGTTTAAGCCACCACGATCTTCGGCAGCGCTCTTTCGAGTTCAACCAACGCCTGCGCGCCTGTCGCGCCGCTGTCGGTCACCAATACCGCAATCTGCTCAATGCTGGCGTACTGCATCCGGCTGCTGAGGCCCAGCTTGCTGTGATCGGCTAACAGGATGGTCTGGCTGGCCTGGCGAACCATCGCGCGAGCGATAGCGGCTTCGTAAGGATGGAAACTGCTGGCGCCGTTTTTGCTGTCGATAGCGGTTGGCGACAGCATCGCCACGTCCGCCCGATAGCGGCAAATCTCCTCTATGGTCAGTTCGCCGCGCGTTTCCTGCGCGCCCGCCTGCATCGCGCCGCCGAGCAGGATAACGCTGCTATTCAGCTGTTCGCCTTCTTCAGCGGCGGCAAGCTTTAGCGCGGCCTGCAGACTATTGGTGATAATGGTCAGGCCGGACATGGTGCGTAGCTCTTCCGCCAGCATGGTCGTGGTGCTGCCCGCGTCGACAAACAGCGTCTGGCCCGGTTTTAACAGCCCGACGGCGGCGCGCGCGATAGCGCGTTTTTCTCTGGCGCGCGCTGCGCTGCGCACGGTCAGCGGCGGCTCCGCTGGCGTACCGACAGCCATCAGGCCGCCATGTACGCGACGAGCGGCGCCCAACGCTTCCAGCTCGATAATATCCCGCCTGGCCGTTTCGCGTGACACGCCTAACTCATTGATAATACGCTCGGTGCTGACATGGCCGAGCGTGGCCAGCAGCGCGCGGATGCGGTGCAGACGCGTTTCCTGAAGCATAACGAATTCCCTTAACCGAAGAGTATTTACAGCCTATCCGACAAACGCTCGCCGTGCATGTGTATTTAATTGTATTTGTGTATTTAGTTGCATTTTAGCAAAAAGGCGTCATGATGAAAACAGATGGGCCGCCGCCCTCCATCCTTTCGCAACGGGAGTTCTCATGGCTACACGTTCGACCATTATGGATACCAATAGCTTTCGCGCAGAGCACGCCGCTGGCCTGGACGCCGGAACGCGCGAGTTGACCGATAAACGCAGCCGGGTGCTGGGCGAATCCTACCGTCTGTTCTACCGCAAGCCGGTGCATCTGGTGCGGGGCAAAGGGCAATATTTATGGGATGCGGCCGGCGAAAAATATCTGGATGCCTATAACAATGTCGCCAGCATCGGCCATTGCCATCCAGCGGTGATCGACGCGGTTTATCAGCAGATGCAGCAGCTGAATACCCATACGCGCTATCTGCACGAGCGCATCCTCGACTATTCCGAAGATCTGTTGGCCACGATGCCTGGCGAGATCGATCGCGCCATGTATATGTGTACCGGCTCGGAGGCGAACGATCTGGCTATTCGCGTGGCGCGCGCCTACAGCGGCGGCACCGGCATTATCGTCAGTCAGGAAGCCTATCACGGCACCAGCGATCTCACTTCCGGCGTTTCTCCCGCTTTGGGTTCCGGTCAGCCGCTGGCGGCGACTACCCGTCTGGTGGCGCCGCCCGATCGCTATCGCGTTACCGCGCCGGATTTGGGCGACTGGTTCGCTAATGAAATCCAGAAGCAGATTGACGACATGGCGGCGCACGGCATTAAGTTCGCCGGTTTCCTCGCCGATTCGATCTTCTCCTCCGACGGCGTGTTGCCCGGGCCGAAAGGTTTTCTGCAAAAGGCGATCGAGGTGGTGCATAAAAACGGCGGCATTTTTATCGCCGATGAAGTGCAGCCCGGTTTTGCCCGTACCGGCGAGGCGTTCTGGGGATTCGCGCGGCACGATGTCGTGCCCGATATCGTCACTACCGGCAAACCGATGGGCAACGGCATTCCCGTTTCCGCACTGCTGGCGAAAAGCGACGTGCTGGCCGCCTTCAGCGACAGCATTCCCTACTTTAATACCTTCGGCGGCAATCCGGTGGCGATGGCGGCGGCGCAGGCGGTGCTCAAAGTCATTAAAGAGGAGCGGCTGCAGGAACACAGTCGCCTTGTCGGTGCAAAACTGCTTAAAGAGCTGCAGACGCTACAGGAGAAGTATGAATGCGTGGGCGACGTGCGCGGCGCGGGTCTGTTTATCGGTTTCGAGCTGGTGAAAGAGAAAAGCAGCAAAACGCCAGACAAGCAGCTGGCGCTGGACGTGACCGAAAAGCTGCGGGAGAACCGCGTGCTGACCTCGGTGGCCGGGCCGTTCGGCAACGTGCTGAAGCTGCGTCCGCCGCTGGCTTTTCAGGAAAGCGATATCGACTGGCTGGTCGGCGCGCTGGATAAATCCCTTAGCGCGGCGCTGCGTTAGGTGGAAAAGAGGGAGCAGCTGTCGCCGCGTTCCCTCTTTACCGGGCTATCGGGGATTGTGCGGAAAGTCACTTATCGCGTGTCAACGCATTTTTCGCGGTGAGCCTGAGGAGCAATCTTCGCCTCGCAGACGATATTCAGGGTCGTCATATAAAGACAAACATATTTCCGGTTGAAACGACGGTTTACAGCTGAAAACAAAGGGGTATTATCAAACGCATCATAGACAGGGAGAAAATAAATGGATATTGCATTGCTTGATATGATGCGCTCAGGAAGAAATAAAAATTGGGCGGAAACAATGGTTAACCTTGAGGCGAGAAAGCTGATCAACACAGCGAATACGCTGTCCGCTTTCCATCTCCGGGATGGGTTAACCCGAATGAAGTTTGTTCAGGAGATAAAAGAGTTCGTCGAACAGCAATTCGCCATGGCGCGACGAGCAAAGTCAGACGAAGAGTGCATAAGATGTATTAAAAATTTAAGGGATGAAGCGGAAAATCTTCAGGAACAGGACAGAATGCTGCGTACGAGGGCGGCGAAACTTTACGCTAAGGTGGAGTTTGTCCGGGAAAATAACAAAATTGTGGGTTACGTCATTTCTGCTGTGAATGTGGTTTTGTCAGGTGTTGAAATAGCTGTTGGTCTAACCCTCATAGGTTCTATGACGCCTTTGGGCGTTCTGGCTGGTGCAGTTCTGGTTACTGATGGTACAAACGGTATAAGTAAAGAAATTGCGCACTACGCGATGAATAACAAAAAATCGGAAGGTTTAATTGCTGATGCTGCTATGTCTACAGCTGAATTCATGGGATTCAGTCGTAATAGCGGGCTGGGAATCTATAAATCAATCTCGCTTGCTGCAAATGCATATAGCCTATTCGGTTTGTTCAAACGCCCTGGAACCTGGCGTTTATTTCGATATCTGCCTGCCGATTATTACAGGAAAGTCAGCACCATGAGCCGTCCAAAGCTTACAATGAAAATTGTCGGGTATGGTGTTAAAGCTAAGGTTATATTTGACCTGATGTCCGTTACTGACGCGGTTCAGAATTAATCGTTAACCTGCGATAGCGCCATGACTTGTAGGCAAGTTTTGCTGGCGTTAAATACCATATTAAAGGCAATACAATAGCAAGTGTGGCCGCAAGCGTGATACTGGTATCTACGGATGCCAGTACCAGCGTCAGGGCAAGTATGATAAAGGCCGTAATAGTAATCCACTTTGAGGCATTAAAGCGGTTAGCAAGATCATGGGTTACGGAATCGAGCGATCCCCCATAATTGGCAATATTGTTCTTCAGTTTTTGTAACTCTTCATAGCTAAAGCCAGACTTAAGCAGCTCTGCATCGCTTACTTTCATAACATTCCACCTTCTATCCCTAAATGTAGACTCTTATTTGCAGCAATTATACATAAAAATTCAGGGCAAATCTGGATCAGATTCAATCATTGCCTGGTAATTTTTTATAAGTAAAACATAAATTTATATGTACAGAGTCATTTTACATGAATGGCTCCCGAACTCAGGTAATAAAAAACCCGCTGTTACGCGGGCTAGCGTCACCGATTAGAGAAACCATTGCGGCTGCACACCGAACCGATCCGAAAGCACCTTGATGTGTGAGATCGTCAGGGAGCGCTGGCCAAAGAGAATCTTGTATCCCGTCCCCCTCGCGGATTCGGAGCACAGGAGCAAGCGGCGGGCGATTTCATTAAATTGGGAATGAGCCATGCCATTGTCGTCTTTGGTTCTCATGAGAATACAATCACGTACCTGATCAGCAAGTCCTCATAATCAGCCATATTCTTTACGCCGCTGCGGTTTCCTGCGAAAAGCTGGCTTCCATCCGCGCCCAGGCTTCGTTCATATCTTCCGCCAGGCTGAACAAGCCGGAAGTGCCGACGATAAACACATCCACGCCGGAGGCCGCAATCTGCTTAAAGGTGCCGGCGTTGCAGGAGCCGTCGATCTCGGTGAGATAGCGCCAGTTATGCTGTTCGCGCAGGCGGATCAGCTGGCGGATTTTATCCAGCGTCTGCGGAATAAATGGCTGTCCGGCAAAGCCGGGATCCACCGACATTACCGTAATCTTATCCAGCAGATGCGCGTACTCCATAATAGCCTGCGCGGGCGTCGCCGGATTAAGCACTACGCCGCAGCGTTTGCCGGCCTGTTTAATCTGCGTCAGCAGGCGGAAAATCTTATTATTCGCCGTTTCAGGATGAAAGCTGATAATATCCGCGCCCGCCTCCAGGCACATAGGAATAATATCTTCCGGGTGATTAACCATCAGATGCACATCGATCGGCACGTCGGTTATTCTGCGCAGGTTTTCAATAAAGAAAGGCGACAGCGTAATATTCTTCACATAGCTGCCATCCATAATATCGACATGATAGAAAGCGGCTTTGTCATTCATCGCCTCAATTTGCTCGCGAAAGCGGGTTAAATCCATACACATCAGTGAAGGTGAAAATTTCGCGTTCATATTCATTTTCCTGTGGTCAGGTCTTAATGAAAGAGGGCAATCAGTTTGCCGAGAATAATGCCCACTACGCCGAAGTCCGCGTCGCCGAAGGTGGTGGAGGCGAAGCCGAGATCGCCCATCAGCGGCAGCAGAATAGCGGGCAGGAAGGAGATCAGCAGGCCCTGGACGAAAGCGCCGATCATTGCGCCGCGTCGGCCGCCGGTGATATTGCCGTAGACGCCAGCGGTGGCGCCGCAGAAGAAGTGCGGCACCAGGCCAGGCACGATCACGCTCAGCCCGAACAGCGGACAAAGGAACATGCTGATCAGACCGGCGGCGAAGCTGCACAAAAAGCCGATAATCACCGCGTTAGGCGCAAAGGGGAAGACGGTCGGGCAGTCGAGCGCCGGTTTGGCATCTTTCACCAGTTTATCGGCGATGCCTTTGAAGGCCGGAACGATTTCCGCAATCACCATGCGCACGCCGGCCAGGATGATATAGACGCCAGCGGCAAAGGTGATGGACTGAATAATGGCGAACACCAGGAAGTTCTGGCCGCCGCTGACCTGGCTTTCGGTAAACTCTTTGCCAGCGATCAGCACCAGCGCCACAAACAGAATCATCATGGTTAAAGAGATCGCCACCGAAGAATCCCGCAGAAAATTCAGCGATTTCGGCACCTTAAGCTCTTCCGTGGAAGGACTGCCTTTGCCGACGACCTTGCCGACCAGCGCGGCCAGCAGATAGCCGGTAGAGCCGAAATGACCCAGCGCCAGATCGTCAGAGCGCGTAATTTTACGGGTAAACGGCTGCAGAATAGCAGGGCAAACCACCATCATCGCGCCGAGGATCAGCGAGCCGGTGGCGACCAGCCAGAAGCCGCTAAAGCCGCCGACCGACAAAATTACCGCCAGCATCGCGGACATATATAACGTATGGTGGCCGGTCAGAAAGATATATTTCAGCGGCGTGATCCGCGCCAGCACGATATTAATCAGCATACCGAACACCATAATCATCGCGGTGGCCGTGCCGTAATTCTTCTGCGCCAGCGCCGCCATTGCGTCGGTGTTGGGCACTACGCCCTGAATATTAAAAGAGTGTTCAAACAGCTGGCTAAAGATGGTCAGCGTGGCGGCGATTAAATTCGCACCCGCAATCAGAATCAAAAAGCCCATAATGGTTTTCAGCGTGCCAGAAATCACTTCTGAAAACGCTTTTTTCTGCAGCAATAAGCCGATCAGTGAAAAAAGGCCGACCAAAATCGCTGGCGTTCCAAGAACGTCCTTAATAATAAACTGAAGCATAAACGACTCCGTGCGTTTGAAGTGCCGCGTTTTTATAAGTGTTCGGCCAGGATCTCTTTAATTCTGGCGTTATCCAGCAGGTTATTCAGGCCGAATATCTGCGCGTCGTGATCGGCGAGCCGGTCGGCAATATCCTGCGCGCTTAAGATTAAATCCGCCTGTTCCGAACGGGCGGTGGTTAAATCGGTATGGCTGACCTCCGCTGTTTTACCTAATTCGGCGAGGATTTTTTTCACGTTCATTTCGACGATAAAACTGCTGCCTAATCCATTACCACAAACAATCAGCACTTTTTTCATAAGGTTTTCTCCATGGAGGAATCGCTAACGGCAGCCGCGAGGGCTGGCAGGGTAGTCGCCGACAGCAGCTGCTGCAGGCGGGAATCGTCGCTGAACAGCTCGGCCAGCTCGCCGATCATTTTGATGTGCTCTTCGCCGGAGACGGCGCTAAGCAGGATCACCACATAAACGGGGTCGTTCTCTTCGCTGGCGAAACTGACGCCCTGATTAACGCGCAGCAGCGAGAGCGCATTTTTTAGCGCGCCTTCTTCCGGACGCGCATGCGGCATCGCCAGGCCGGGCGCGAGCACGTAATAAGGGCCAAGCTCGGCGTGAGAACGAAAGATCGCTTCCAGATAATCGGGCGCGATGGCCTCTCTGGCCAGCAGCGGTGCGGCCGCCTGACGGATTGCTTCCTGCCAGTTGCTGACGCTTTCGGTTAGCTGAATAGTTTCAGGATGAAGCCAGTTCGACAGCATAATCGCTCTCCGGTGATTGTCTCGCCTGCACTTTAGGCGGTTTTCTGCGCGCTTTTCCGTGACTGCCGTCGCAAAAGTTAGCGCTAACATCAATAATGTTAAATTTTGTGTTATCGCTAACATTTTTAACGCCGCTTTCTGGCGAGGAGAAGCGTGACGCGCTGATAATTGCCGGGAAAAGGTGGCCGGGGTAGTGAGCTGCGCGGCTTCGCAGAACGCGCAAAGGATCGCTTTTAACGTGGCGCGACGGGAGATTTGGTTTTAAGCTGCGTCCAGTTGAAACAGCTGGCTGCAGGAGAATGCATGGCAGAAAAACGGCGGCGCAGTACCGGGAAAAGTACGCTGGCCGATGTCGCCCGACTGGTTGGCGTCAGTACGATGACGGCATCACGCGCGCTGCGGATGCCGGAAAAAGTCTCTTCCGACATTCGCGAAAAAATCGATGCGGCGATAGCCGAGCTGGGCTATGTGCCTAACGTGCAGGCGCGCAATCTGGCTTCGGCTTCCTCAAAGCTGATCGCTATGGTGGTGCCCTCTTTCGCCACGCCGGGCTGTGCGGCGGTGTCGGAAGCGCTGCAGGAGATACTGCGGCCGCAGGGATACAACATGATGCTGGCCGAAGCCAGGCATTCGGCGGCTGGCGAAAACGACCTGATCGAAATGCTGCTCTCTTATAATCCGGCCGCGATGGTGCATTTTAACTTCGATAACGTGGAAACCGCGCACCGCTTATTAAGCAATTCTGGCTTGCCGGTGATGGATATCGGCGGCGTGCATCACGATTCGGCGGGCATCAGTATCGGCGTTGATTATGCTAAGGCGATCCGGCAGCTGATACAGGCGCTGGTGGAGAAGGGGTTTCGTCATCCGGGTTTGCTCTGTACGCAAACCAGCAACACGATTTTCGCCCAGCTGCTGAATGGCTGGCACAGCGGTATGCTGGCGCATAATCTGTCGCCGCATCGCGTGGTCACCTCGCCGCAGCCGCCGGGCTTCGCGACCGGCCATGCGCTGCTGGCGGATATCCGTCTGACCTGGCCCGAAATCGACGTGCTGATCTGCACGACTGACGAGGTCGCGTGCGGCGCGATTATGGCCTGTCATGCTGCCGGAATCGATATTCCCAGCCAGCTTGCCGTGGCGAGTATCGGCGGCGGTCATCTTTCAGCCGTTTGCTCTCCGCCATTGACCACCGTGACTTTGCCCTACGCCGAAATGGGCAGGCTGGCCGGCAAGCGCCTGCTGGCCGCTCTGCAGGGCGAAGATTTACCGGTATGGAACGAGCTGCCGGTAGAGCTGAAGCTGCGCGCCAGCACCGGGAAGCTATAGGAGGAAAAATCAGGAAAAAATACCCTGGGCGATGCCGACAATATCAGCGGCAGGCCATCTGTAATTGCCAGGGTAAAACGTAAAGCAGCAGCGCTAAGGCCAGAGAGCCTGGCGGCGGCGCATCGGTTGTCGATTATATCCCCATAAACGTCGGGGCATTGATAACCCTTTTCCAGATCATTAATTTAACTATAATGATCCGACTGCTTACGCGGCACTCCATCGGGACGTGCTGCTCAAAAAACCAATGGAGATGATGAACATGAGTTATTCACTGCCATCCCTGCCTTACGCATACGACGCACTGGAACCGCATTTCGACAAGCAGACGATGGAAATCCATCATACCAAACACCACCAGACCTACGTGAACAACGCCAACGCGGCGCTGGAAGGTACCGAATTCGCAAACCTGCCGGTTGAAGAACTGATCACCAAACTGGATCAGGTGCCTGCCGACAAGAAAACCGTGCTGCGTAACAACGCGGGCGGCCACGCTAACCACAGCTTTTTCTGGAAAGGCCTGAAAACCGGCACCACGCTGGGCGGCGAGCTGAAAGCGGCAATCGAAAAAGAGTTCGGCAGCGTTGAAGCGTTTAAAGAAGCTTTTGAAAAAGCGGCCGCTACCCGTTTCGGCTCCGGCTGGGCGTGGCTGGTGAAGAAAGACGGCAAGCTGGCCGTGGTTTCTACCGCTAACCAGGACAGCCCGCTGATGGGCGAAGCGATTTCTGGCGCTTCCGGCACGCCAATTATCGGTCTGGACGTGTGGGAACACGCTTACTACCTGAAATATCAGAACAAACGCCCTGACTACATCAAGGCGTTCTGGGAAGTGGTTAACTGGGATGTAGCGGCGGAAAACTTCGCTGCGGCTAAATAAGCCCAACCGCTTTTCTGTCAGACCGACGGCCCTGGCCGTCGGTTTTTTTTCGCCTGACGCGGTAAAAACCGCCCCGAAGGGCGGCTGGCTTACCTGCCCGTTACGCTGATAGTTATCGCCAGCGAATTGCCGGAAATAGTCCAGCTTCCTTTGCCGACTGACCACAGCGCGCCGGTAACAATGAGCACAATACAGATGTATCGTTTCATTGTGCGATCCCTGCACAGAATCGCTTCGCGGCGTCACCGCCGGTGATAACGTCACGAAAACAAGCACGGGAGAGTGCCTGTCGTTACGATCGTTGGACATCCTCTCCTGAAACCGGCGCCCGTTTGCTAAGACGGCGGAAAGGGCCGTTGAAAGAATAAACAGTTCGCCTGCCTGAAACCTTGACATCATCATGGGTATAGGCGATTATTTCGCCACGGGAGAGTGCTTGTTACATTGATAACAACACCTTGCTGCAAAGGCCGCTAACCGGAGCAGCGCAAAGAAACCGCCATCAGGGCGGTTTTTTTGTTTCTGCTGTTTCGCAATCTGCGGAAAAAACTATCTTGAAAAGCCGCTGAAAGGGTAAACAGCTTACCTGCCTGAAACCTTGACATCATCATGGGTATAGGTGATTATTTCGCCGCGGGGGTGTGCTTGTGTTGCAGTGACAACAAAGCCCTGCTGCAAAGGCCGCTAACCGATGCAGCACAAAGAAACCGCCACTACGGCGGTTTTTTTGTTTCTGCTCTCTGCTTTTTCTCCTCTCTTTTCTCTATTCCACCTGATTTTCTCGCCGTCACGATCGAGTGAAACACTAGCTAACCTCGCCATTACCTTTGTTTATGCTGCGTAACAAGATATCGTTAGTTTTAACCGCTTAAATGTCTGGGCGTCTGGATGGCTAATAACATTTCGTGTTAGCTTATACGCTTTCGTTCGTTGCCCGCCGTGATAAAGCATTAAAAAATAGAGCGGTTTCCCGGCCTGAGAGTGATTGCTATGACCGCAGTGAACCACCTTGAAATGCGGCAGATCGCCATCGCTTTTGGCGGTTTTGCTGCGCTTAACCACGTCGATTTTCGCCTTGATGGTGGCAGCGTCCATGCGCTGACGGGCGCGAACGGGGCCGGAAAATCCACGCTGATGGCCGTGTTGTCCGGCGCGTATGCGCATTACAGCGGCGAAATTCTGCTGGACGGCAAGCCGGTAACTATCCGCTCGCCGCGCGACGCGAAGCGGCTGGGCATCCATCTTGTACAGCAGGAAGTGGATGTGGCGCTGGTGCCGACGCTGAGCGTGGCGGAAAACATCATGCTGGATCGACTGGCCGAAGGCGGTCAGCTTTACAACTGGCGTGAAATCCGTAGTCAGGCCCGCGCGCTGCTGGCGCAGCTGGAAGTTTCTCTGGATGTCAGGCGCCGCATCGACCAGTGCACCCTGGCGGAAAAACAGCAGATCTTACTGGCTCGCGCGCTTTCTCATCACTGCCGTTTCCTGATTCTGGACGAGCCGACGGCGCCGCTGGATCAGCACGAGAGCGAACGTCTGTTCGCGGTGGTTCGCCGCCTGCAAAAAAGCGGTATTGGCGTGGTGTTTATCTCTCATCGCATTCATGAACTGCGCGCTATCTGCGATCGGCTTACGGTGCTGCGTGATGGACGCCTGATTGAAACGCTGCCGATGAGCGCGCTGAGCGGCGAGCAGATTGTGGAAAAGATGCTGGGCCACCAGTTAGAGGAGATTTATCCGCCGCGACGGCCGGTTCACAGCGATGAAACGCTGCTGCAGATCGAGGCGCTGCATGATGATGCGCTGCTGCACAATATCTCTTTAACGTTACGCAAAGGCGAGATTCTGGGCATCGCTGGCCTGGCTGGCGCGGGGAAAACAGAGTTGTGCAAAGCGCTGTTCGGCGCCCGCGACAGCCGTATCGGGCGAGGCGAGCTGCATGGCAAGCCCTGGAAACCCTCCACGCCTTCTGCCGCAGTCGCCAACGGCATGGCGCTAATCCCGGAAGAGCGCCGTAAAGAGGGCATCTTTATCGACGAATCGGTGGCGATGAACCTTAGCATCAGCGCGGACAACAGCTTTTCTCGCTGGGGGCTTTTCGGCCATAACCAGGCCTGGCGCTGGGCCGAGGAAATTATCCATAAGCTGGGCGTGCGCACCACTGGCCCGCAGCAGACCTTACGCCGCCTTTCCGGCGGCAATCAGCAGAAGGTGGCCATCGGCAAATGGTTACGTAACGACGCTGACGTACTGATTTTCGACGAGCCGACCAAAGGCGTCGATATCAAAGCCAAAACCGATCTTTTTACGCTGATCGACACGCTGGCCCGCCAGGGAAAGGGAATTATCTACGCATCGGGCGAGTTTGCCGAACTGGTAGGCCTGTGCGATCGCATCTGCGTATTGTGGGACGGCAAAATCGTGGCGGAGATGGACGCGCATCAGGCTGACGAAGAGACGCTTTTACTTTATTCCACCGGAGGAACGCCTGCGTGAGCAGCAAAGAACTTTCCCTGAAGGCGACGCCATTGCGGCGTCACCAGCTGTTCGAATTTCTCTATAAATGGGGAATGTTGCTGACGGTCGCGGTCTTGATCGCCGCTTTCGGTCTGGCCTCAGACAGCTTTCTTGAGCTGAATAACATCATCAATATCTTGCGCGCCATCGCTATTGTCACGGTGATAGCCGTAGGCGTATCGATCTCGCTGACGATCGGCGGTTTCGATCTCTCGGTCGGTTCCACGGCTTCGCTGGCGAACTCGCTGGTGATCTCGCTGTTCGTCTGGTACGGCTTCGGCTCGACCACGGCGATAGCCCTGACGCTGCTGCTCTGCACGCTGGTCGGCTTATTCAACGCCTTTCTGATCGTAGTGCTGAAGATCCCCGATATGCTGGCAACGCTGGCGAGTCTGTTTATCGTGCAGGGCGTGGCGATGACTTACAGTTTTGGCGGCTCTATCACGGAAAACATGGTGATGCCGAGCGGCGATATGGCGGAAGGCGCGATCCCGCCAGGCTTCTCGCTGCTGGGTCAGGTGCCGACCATCGTCATTATTATGCTGGCGGTAACCGTTGTGGCGCAGCTTGGCCTGTCGCTGACAAAACATGGGCGCCGCATGTACGCCATTGGCGGCAATGCGGAAGCGGCGCGCCTTTCCGGTATTCGCACCCATCGCTACCGCGTGCTGGCCTACGTGCTCGCCTCGCTGCTGGCCGGGCTGGGCGGCATTCTGCTGGCTTCGCGCATTGGTTCGTCACAGGTTAACGCCGGCGGCGGCTATCTGATGGACGCCGTCGCGGCGGCCTGGATTGGGCTGTCGCTGGCCGGTTCCGGCAAGCCCAACGCGCTGGGTACGCTGCTTGGCGCGGTGATTCTGGGCGTGTTGCAAAATGGCCTGGTCATGCTGTCGGTGCCTTACTACGCCATGGATATTATTAAAGGTCTGGTGCTGGCGGTAGCGCTGGCAATCACTTACATTCAGCGCCGCCAGGCGTAGGGATAACGATGAAAACTTTCACTCTTTCACTGCTGGCGATCGGCCTGCTCTCCAGCGCCACCGCTTTCGCCGATACGCCTGCTGTTCCGGCGGCCATCGCCAGTCACGACGGCCCAATCCGCGTCGCCGTTATTCGCAACCTGGGGTCGGACGACAACACTACCCAGTTTGTCGCTGGCGCTATTCAACAGGGACGTCAGCTGGGCTTTAAGGTCAGCACCTTTTTAAGCAACGGCGACGACGCGCGTTTCCAGGATTTTGTGAATCAGGCTATCAGCCAGAAATATGACGGCATTATTCTGTCGCACGGCAAAGATCCCTACTCTACGGCGCTGGTAAAGCGCATTGCCGACGCGGGCATTAAGGTGTCGGTGTTCGATACGCCGGTTAATCAGCCGGTAGCGGGCGTTACCGTCACCGCGCAGGATGACGCGTCGCTGGCGCAGCTCTCGCTCGATCGCCTGATCAAAGACAGCGGCGGCAAAGCCAATATCGTCAAGCTGTGGGTCGCTGGTTTTCCGGCGATGGAGCGCCGCCAGGTAGTGTATGAAAAAGTGCTGAAAGCGAATCCGGGCATTCATCAGCTGGAGTCTGTCGGCGCAGTCTCTTCCGATGTACAGGGCGACACCGCCAATAAAGTCGGTGCGATCCTCGCCAAGTACCCTAAAGGCAAGATTGACGCTATCTGGGCTTCCTGGGACGCCTTCGCGCAGGGCGCCAGCAAGGCGCTGCAGGAAAACGGCCGCACCGAAATTAAAATCTACAGCATCGACGCCTCTAACCAGGATCTGCAGCTGATGCGCGAGAAAAACAGTCCGTGGAAGCAGACAGTGGCGGTAGACAGCAAGCTGATCGGCGCCGTCAACATGCGGCTGATAGCGAATAAGCTGGCAGGCGAGGCGACACCGGCCGCTTATCAGTTTAAAGCCTCTGCCATCTCACAGGAGCAGCTGGCGGGCCAGAGCGTCAACGTCGCCACGCTGAACAAGATTATCCCGGGCTGGGGCGAGTCGAACGATTTTGTCGCGCCGTGGTTCGCCACCCTCGCGGAAAAATACGCAAAAAAATAAAAATGAGGAAAAGGCCCGCGAATGCGGGCTTTTTTTTGCCCTCAAAAAAGTCCGCGCTGTTTCTGCTGAGATCGTTGTTTACCTCGCCGTCGGTAAATTCATTGAATGCAATCGCCCCTGAGGTTATATTTTTCGCCACATTTTTTGATTTAAAGCCTCTTTGTTAAAATGAGGTGTAGACTTTGAAATATTAATAAGTTTATTTTGTTTGGCGAATAAAAATAAATACCTGCATTATTGGGTAATTTTAAATCTAATATATTTTATATAGGGTATAAAAATGGCAGTCCACCACTAATTTTCTCTGTTTGTAAAAACTCGAATGAAAAGACACTGGCCGCCAGCTTTGCGGTTGGGGTGGCGGTATGTGCGCCAACACATACCGCCCGTCGTCTCATTCATTTTATTTTCTGACGGAAAATGACCAATCATGAAAACGACAAAATCGATACTAGCAGGTGTTGCGGTTTCGCTCACCCCTTTGATGCCGCCTGAGGTTCGGGCCGCTTTTACAGAGAACGTAATCGCCGGGATACAGGTAACCGGCGAAGCCATTGACGGCAGCGGCGATAACAGTACGCAACAGGTCTACGGCACCGCTGCGGAGACAGTAATCCATGCCGGTGGCAAACAGATAATTCAGGCCGGCGGCGTGGTCGACGGCACGGTCGTCAATAGCGGCGGCACGCTGCAAAACCACGGCGGCGAGGATAACGACGTCGTGGTAAAGCCGGGCGGCGTCTTCACCCTGACGGGCCAGGCGGATAGCTATGCTGTTTCAAATCGCGCGCTGATTGAAGCTGGCGCAGCCGTGACCATTAATAACTACGTGAATACCAATAACTGGCTAATGGATGCCAGTTATAATGACTATCTTATTTTGCATGGCGCCAGTTCGATAATGAATAATACCGTGATTAATTCAGGAAAGCTCTGGATCCTGACCGGCACGGCAATCAATTCCACTTTGAATAGCGGTAATTTTGTTAACTTGCAGGGTAAAGACATTAATACGGTTATCAACGGCGGCGTTTATTTTTTGGGTGGCGCCACCGAAGCCTGGTCTGAAAATTTAACTATCAATAACGGCGCCTATGGGAATCTTAATTCCGGCACTATTAATAATGCCACCATAAACGGTTCGCTAATTGTTATGCCTAACCGTATTAATCCAGATACTTTGTCCTCTTTGCAGGGAACCATCGCCGTTAATGACGGCGCGCGGCTTATTATTGAAACCGGTGCCGATACCGGCAGCGCGGTCTACAGCGTTTCTGGTCTAATCGAACTTACCAGCAACGTCGGCTTGCCCGGCAAGTATGACTTTGCGCTTGGCGATGTCGCGCTGGCGGGTGGCACCGTCGCTTATGATACCTGCGGCTATTCTGTGCTGACGATGAAAACGCTTTCCGGCAGCGGCACTTTCCTGATGAACACCCGTCTCGCAGCACTGCAGGGCGATTTTCTCGCCGTTACAGGCAGCGCTGAGGGTAATTTCGAACTTTACGTCAGCGATAGCGGCGCCAGCCCGGCCAGCGACAAAGCACTGCAGGTCATCCAGACAGGCGGCGGCGAGGCGAGGTTTATCCTGGCGAACAGCGGCCACGTTGTGGATCTGGGAACTTACCAATATTACCTGGTGGCTGACGGCAAGGGCGGCTGGCTGCTGGCGCCGCGACCGGCCGAAGAACAGGACGTCGAGCCTTCTCCGGCGGAAGGAGAAGAGCAGGGCATTGAGCCGTCCCCGACGGAAGAGGCGGACATCCCCGACGACAATCAGCCGGATACGGATGCCGGAACAGAGACGCCGCCGGAAACTGCTAAGGACTATGCTATCTCGCCTGCCACTTCAGCTGTGCTGTCTGTAGCGACTGTCGATCCGCTGTTGTTCCGTCAGGAACTGGAAACGCTCGGCGAGCATTTAACTGCTGTCGACTCCTCCGTACACGATTACAGCTTCTGGGGCATGACAAATACTGGTCGGCTGAACGTCAGCGATAAGGCGGGCGCGGACTATCGTCTGCGGCTGAACTCGCTGACAATCGGCGCCGATCGCGCCTGGCGCGGCGAAAGCAGCCTGGCGCTACAGGGGCTGTTTTTCAGCTATGGCCGCAGCGATATGCGTTTTCGCGGTAGGGGGATCGGCAAAGCGGATATCGATAGCTGGTCTGGCGGCCTTTACGGTAGCTGGCGGCATGACGCGGGTTACTGGCTGGACGGCACGCTTAAACTGAATCGTTTTACGCATGAGATACGCGCCCGGATGTCCGGCGGCGGCGCGGCTGAGGGCCGCTATAACAGCGCCGGCGTCGGCGCCAGCGCGAAAGCCGGGAAGGATTTTGCCGTAGCGGCGGCCAGGATCACGCCGTGGCTTGCCGTTACCGGTTTTAACGGCAAAAGCAGCGAGTTATCGTTGAATAACGGTATGCGGGCGCGGATCGGCTCGCAGCGATCGCTGACGGCTGCGGCAGGCGTCAGGGTTGAAACGCTGGCGCGGATGGGTCCGATCGGACTCTATCCCTGGGCGGATATCAGCGTGGAAAGGGAAACGGTGCGCAGCAATCGCGTAAGGGTAAACGACGATGCGTTCCGCAACGATTTGAGTGGCAGCCGCGGCGTTTATCGCGTGGGCCTGCGGGCGGAGCCGTCGCCAACCTTCTCTGTGCATATGGGCGCCGGCTATATGCAAGGGCAACACGTAGCGTCGCCCTGGAACGTAACGGCAGGATTTAACTGGCGTTTTTAAGCCGGCGTGAACGGGCGCAAACGCGCCCGCTTATTCCTTAAAAGGCGGTTTTGGCGAAGCCTGTCACTTCTTTCAGGCCCATCTCACGGCCCAGCGCGGTCATGGGATGCACCACAATCAGGCCGCGCACGCTTTTCTTCAGCGCGCCCATATTAGCCTGCTCTTTTTTGGTGATAGCGCGATTAAAGGGCAGCTGCTTCAGCTTCTGCGCCTCTTTACTCAGCTTCTGCTCGCGTACGCCGCGCAGGCGCTCCAGCTCGACGACCAGCTTCTCTTTTTCTTTCAGCAGTTCGCCCAGCTTTTCCGCCTCGCCAGATTCCAGCAGCTGCGGCTCTTTACGCGTCAGGGCGTCCAGCTTGTCGCTAAGCGTTTTAATTTCTGTCTGGATTTGTTCTTTCATCATTATTAACCGTTGTGTGATTCATGAGGGCAAGGATACACGAAAGCGCCGGCAAGAGCAGGAAGCGCGGCTACTTTTTAAAAGCCTGGCGGGTACCGATAGGGGCGATCAGTCCGGTCAGCGACAGCACCAGCGTCGAGCGCACCACCTGCTGGTAGCGCTGCTGCAGCATGGCGTTCAGTGCGGCATCGTCGCTGCTGAAGTCGGGGCGCGGAGGCAGCGAGTCGACGCAGTGCAGCTCGCCGAAAGGGCCGAGCAGTTCGTCATCGGTGAAACGGTAGTCGACGCCTTCGTCGTTCAGCGCCTCGCGCAGCGCCAGCAGGAGTTCGGCGTCTTCATATTCGTTGCGGCCGATCACGCCCAGGCCATAGACCAGCTTCAGCCTGACCGAGAGTTCGCCCAGCGGTCCGTTGCCGAGCAGCAGCGGCTCCACCGCATATTTTACGGCGTAGTCATCCTTGCGGAACACCTGCACCACCAGCAAATCGACCGCTTCGCCCAGCAGCTCGACGGCCGCAGCGAAAAAGCTTCTGGCCGTACGCCCGGCGTTCAGGCGCTCCAGCACCCGATTTTCAAAAGCCTGGGGTTGTTCCATAAAAGCCTGCATCATTTATCCGTAACATCCTGGTCAGAAAAGGCCAACCGGGCCGAACGCGGCGGCCCGGCTGGCCGTTACGCCATGTCGTGCCAGGCCGCGACGACCGCTTTCACCACTTCGCTCTCCGCTTCAAGGCCGGAAACCTGCGCCAGCGTCGCCTGCACGCCCAGACGATCGATCAGATCGGCCAGCTCCTGCGCCTGCGGGTCCTGATCGCTGCGGTAGTGCAGCGCGGCGGCGATACCTTTCACCAGGTTAGCGTGCGGCAGCTGATACTCCAGCGTGCCCAGCGTCGGCTTGATCAGGCGATCGCCCGCGCTCAGCTTGCGCAGCGGCTGGCGACCTACACGCTCCACATCATCCTGCAGATAAGGGTTTTCAAAACGACCCAGAATTTTTTGAATATAGGCCGCATGTTTCTCCGCCTCGAAGCCGTAGCGCTTGATCAGCACCGCGCCGCTCTCTTCCATCGCGCCTTTTACGATCGCGCGCACTTTCTCATCCAGAATGGCGTCGCGGATCGTCGCGTGGCCCGCAAGCTGGCCAAGATAGGCGGTAATCGCGTGGCCGGTATTCAGCGTGAACAGCTTGCGCTCGACAAAAGCCATCAGGTTATCGGTCAGCTCCATGCCGGGAATGGCTGGCGGCTCGCCTTTAAACTGGGTCTGGTCGACGATCCATTCGCTGAAGGTTTCTACCGTCACTTCCAGCGGATCGGTGGTGCCGGCGGCGGATGGCGGCACGATGCGGTCTACGGCGGAGTCGACAAAGCCGACGTTCGCTTCCACCCAGGCGTGATGCTGCTCAGGTAAGGCTTTCAGCACGTGGCCTTTCAGCTGGCTGGTGCCGCGCACCATGTTTTCGCAGGCGATGATATTCAGCGGGCGCTCGTTGCCGCTTTCCTGACGGCGTACCAGCCCTTTGGCGATGCCGCCCGCGATACGCTCCAGAATTTGTGGGCCGACTGCCGTAGTGAGCAAGTCCACTTCCGCAATCAGCGGGATAATGTCGTCGCTGGCGCTGTTGACCGCGTTCACGCCCTTAACGGTTTCTACCTGCGCCTGTTCACCGACAACATGCACCGGATATTCGTGACGAGCGTTCAGCGCGTCCAGTACCGTCTGGTTAACGTCGGCGAAAGTGAGCTGTACGCCAGCGTCCGCCAGCAGCTTGCCGATAAAACCGCGGCCGATATTACCGGCGCCAAAGTGAAGAGCTTTCATAATTTTTCCCATATTGATGAAAGGCCGGACACGCCCGACCCGAAAAGAGAGCCGGGCATGCCCGGCCCTGGGGTAATTTGTAGTCTGAGACGCTTACGCTGGCTGTTTGCCTGACAGCAGATCCAGAACTTCCTGCACGTCGTTGGTGGTGGCGAGACGAGCGATAGTGCTGTCGTCATCCAGCGCGTTGGTCAGGCTGGTAATCACCTGAATATGCTCGTTATTGCGAGCCGCGATGCCGATGACCAGCTTAGCGATATCCTCTTCATCTTCGCCAAAGCGCACGCCCTGCGGATACTGACAGAATACGATACCCGTTTTCAGCACGCGATCTTTCGCTTCGATGGTGCCATGCGGCACGGCGATGGATTCGCCCAGATAGGTTGGCGTCAGCTTCTCGCGATCCAGCATCGCCTGCACATATTCTGGCTCGACATAGCCGCCTTTCACCAGCTGCTCGCCTGCGAAGCGGATCGCCTGCTCTTTATCCGTAGCGTGATTGCCGAGGAAGATATTGCTCGCGCCCAGTTTAAAGAGATGCTGCTGGCCGTCGTCATAGCTGTCGCTCAGCGCGGCGGTAACTTTTTCACGATGGCCTTCGCTGCGGTTCGCCTGCACCAGACGCGCCGTCAGGTCGGTGTAAAGGCCGCTGTCCAGGAAGTTGGTCAGCGAAATATGCTGCGCGTGTGGCGCCTGGCGGATCGCGCGCTCGGTGAGATCGCGATGGGTAATGACCAGATCCACATCGCCCGGCAGGTTATTGATGGCGGTATTGGTCACGGAGATATTGCTCAGACCCGCGTCGTTAACCTTTTTACGCAGCACGCCTGCGCCCATGGCGCTGGAGCCCATGCCCGCGTCGCAGGCCACGATGATTTTACGCACGTGGCTCAGATCGCCGTTGATGCCGTCGGTTGCAGAAGCGGTAGAGACGGTCTGGCCTTTGGACTGCGCTTTCATCTCGTTAACGCGACGCGCTGCCGCTTCGATATCGTCATCTTCTTTCACCTTGCTGGTTTTCAGCAGGACGGCGGAAACCACGAAGGAAACGGCGAAAGCAGCGACGATAGCGGCGATATTCGCGAAGTAGGCGCCTTTTGGCGTCATCGCCAGCACCGCCAGAATAGAGCCTGGCGAAGCCGGAGAAACCAGGCCGCCGTTCAGCAGCGTCAGCGTAAAGACGCCGGTCATGCCGCCCAGAATCACGGCGATAATCAGGCGCGGATTCATCAGCACATACGGGAAGTAGATTTCGTGAATACCGCCCAGGAAGTGGATGATCGCCGCGCCGCCTGCAGACTGTTTGGCGTTGCCGCGGCCAAAGAACATATAGGCCATCAGCACGCCCATACCAGGACCTGGGTTCGCCTCAATCAGGAAGAAGATAGATTTACCGGCTTCGCTGGCCTGCTGGATGCCCAGCGGCGAAAAGATACCGTGGTTGATGGCGTTGTTCAGGAACAGGATCTTCGCCGGCTCGACGAAAATAGAGGTCAGCGGCAGCAGATTGGTCTGCACCATCAGGTTGACGCCTGCGGCGAGAATATGCGACAGACCTTCCACCAGCGGGCCGATAGCCAGGAAAGCCAGAATCGCCAGCAGCATACCGATGATACCGGCGGAGAAGTTGTTGACCAGCATCTCGAAGCCGCTTTTGATTTTACCGTCAACGACCTGGTCGAACTTTTTAATCGCCCAGCCGCCCAGCGGCCCGACAATCATCGAGCCGAGGAACATCGGCATATCCGCGCCGACGATCACGCCCATAGTAGTAATCGCGCCAACCACGCCGCCGCGATCGCCGCCGACCAGACGACCGCCGGTATAGCCGATCAGCAACGGCAGCAGATAGGTGATCATCGGGCCGACCAGCTTGGCCATGGTTTCATTCGGCAGCCAGCCGGTAGGAATAAACAGCGCCGTGATAATACCCCAGGCGATAAACGCGCCGATGTTTGGCATTACCATGTTGCTCAGAAAGCGACCAAAGTTTTGCACTTTAATCTTGATATCTGATGAGGACATACAAGCACACCCCTTATTGGTACGCGCCGACAAGAGAGCGCGCTGAATTTTGTTTAAAACATTGCCCTGTGCAGGCGGACTCTAGCACGCGTTTTTGACGCTGCGTAGTCAGGGTACGAAGTGTGATCGAAATCACCGGATGAAGCGGTAATCGGGGGCTTGTTTAGTGATATGGGTCACGTAAAGGAGAGAAAATCGCCGGAATCTGTCTGATAATTAATCGGGTGGCAGGGTTGTATGTGATTGATATCACACTTTTATCGGCGGACTTTATGCTTAATACGTGATGTAGTTCACAAATTATTTTTAGCGGCGGGCGTTATCGTCTGCTGGCGAAACGGGTCGCAAAGCGCGCGACCCGAATCGAGAGAACTTACTGACTCTGCAGCGCGTTTTGCGCCTGGCCGAGCGCCTGAGCGTTGGCGGAGATATTGCTCATCAGCGTGTTGTACTGCGTAGCCTGCTGCTGGCTGGGGAACTGCACGGTCTGACCGTTGAAAGTCACCTGCGATCCCTGCTGCTGCAGGAAGTCGCCCGTTTGTACCGCGTCCTGACTCAGCTTCTGCAGAGCGGGCAGCAGAGGCAGCAGCGTGGTGGCCGGCTGCGTGACGACCTTGTTATAGAGGTTGTCATACACCGTTTTCAGCTCCGCTGGCTGCTTCAGCCCTGCTTTGCTGCTGTCGGCCTGGGTTTTCGCCGTCTGGATCTGCTGCGCCAGCACGTCCAGCGAACCGCTGGCCTGACGAAGAGACTCGCGGCGGGTCAGGTAGTCCTGCGGCGTGCGGATAGCGGAAAGCTCATCCACCACCGGCTTCAGGCCGCTGTCGATCGCGCGGTTAACCTGTTGGGTAAAGCCGTAAACAATCGCGTAGTCGCTGGCGTAATTGCCGAAGCGCTGTTTCTGATCCTCACTGAGCGCGGGCAGATGTTCGCCGCTGCGCATCGCCGTATTTTGCAGAAAATCGATAAAGGCTTTGCGCTGATCCGCTTCTTTATCGCCGCAGCCCGCCAGCTGAAAAACCAGCAGCAGTGCGATAAAAGGCGCCAGCAGGCGCGTCCAGCCGCGAAGGGTTCCTGTCGTCATCGGAAGTAACTCCTGTAATAAAAGGCTTACAAGCAAAAGGGCGACCTGTGTCGCCCCTGAAGAATAGTTCGCCTGGTGAGAATACGGCAAACTGTTGCCGAACCGTGAATAAATTTTATCAGGCCAGCTGCGGCTAACGATCTCCGTCGGTATATGACATATTTATGAATCGCATCACAAAACCATAAGTTTATCTTCTGACGATGAAACTTCACACGGGGAACTTTCACTCAGGGTTATCGTTGTGCGATGGGAAGCGGTGGTACTCATTTCACAAGGTTATAGCGTGCTGACGCCCGGCGTCGGCTTATTCGCAGCAGATAATCTATGGAGTGAGTAACATGGTCAATCACGTAGGCGGTCATGGGCGTCCTGTCGCCCCCGATCTTAATCAGAACGCAATGCAGCTGCAGCAGCGCGGCGCACAGGCGGCAAACGCTACGGCGGGCGTGGACGGCGCTGGCGAGGGGCGGCGACAGGAGATCGACCGCATCGCGCATCTGCTGGAGAACCATTTTCCGGGCGGAGCGGAAATCCGCAACCACCTGCATCAGAAAGCGACGGTGCTGTATGACGAAATCGGCCACGATGTCGATGATGTGAAAGCGACGCTCGCCAAAGCCGAAATGCTCGATCAGATTACCTCATTGCTCGAAGGCGGCGCTAACGCGCTTGGCTACGCGCTTTCCGGCGTGCCGGGAGATCTTATCGGTAAGGGGATCGCACAGCATCTGGGCCTGCAGCCAGGTACGCCAATGCACGATTTTGCCACGGGTATGGCGGGCGGCGTTACCGCAGTAGGGATGAAAGCGGTGCTGGAAAAAGTGCTCGATACCAGCCTGAAAGACACCAAATGGCTGCAGGCCGATGCGGAAAAGCTGGAGCCTTTTATGCAGGAAGTGATGAAAAAGCGGGACGGCGCCTTACACAAGATTGGTCAGGCGGGGATGGGCGGCCTGGGCTTTGATGCCCGTAACGTTATCACCGGCGGGCTTGCCGCCGGCACCCAGACGCTGCAAGAAAACGATCCGCGCAATCCGCCTGTGGGCATTCTTGCCGGCGCGGCAAAGCCGGGCTATATCGCCAATCAGTCCGTGGGTACCGTACTGACCGTGGCGGCAGGCTCCATGAGCGCCGTCGTACAGAATAAATACAATAAACTCCACGGCCCTGAATTCCTGTTTGGCCGCAGCGACTGGAAAGAGCGCTATAGCGCGCTGACCGATACTTCCGTTTCGGGTCAGCTGGTTAACGGGGCGAAAAACCGGGTCGCCACCGTGGCGAAAGATGCGGCGACTCTGCAGAAATGGGGAGCCGGTTTTGCCAACCTGCTCACCATCAATCAGCTGGCTGAAATGGTGGCGCTGGGCGCCGGACTTGGCGGCACCAATATCGCGAAGAGCGCCGCGCGCGACGGCGTGATGAAAGCCGCCATCGGCAATATGCCCATCAGCCCGCAGGATTTACTGACTAATCCGGCGTTCCGTGCTTTGCGGGAAGGCGCCGCGCAGGCGGCTAACTTGCCCACCGCCGCCCTGGCTTACTTCGGGCAGGGACTGGCAGGCGTGGGATCGTCGGCTGCAAAAAATCTTATGAAAAACGCCGCCATGAATGTCTACAGCAATGTGCGACAGGCTCACGCAACTAACACCGGCGCGGCGAACGCGGATAGCGATAGCCATTCATCAGCGATAACCGGGCAGGATGTTCCACTACCGGCGAGCCGGGCTTCATCAACGGTCACCGGGCAGGATGTTCCGCTGCCGTCAAGCCGGGCTTCATCAACGGTCACCGGACAGGATGTTCCGCTGCCGTCGAGCCGTGCCTCATCAACGGTCACCGGACAGGATGTTCCGCTGCCGTCGAGCCGTGCCTCATCAATAGCTACCGGGCAGGATGTTCCGTTACCGTCGAGTCGCGCTTCATCGATAGCTACCGGACAGGATGTTCCGCTGCCGTCGAGCCGTGCCTCATCAATAGCTACCGGGCAGGATGTTCCGCTGCCGTCGAGCCGGGCTTCATCGATAGCTACCGGACAGGATGTTCCGCTGCCGTCGAGCCGGGCTTCATCGATAGCTACCGGACAGGATGTTCCGTTGCCTTCCAGTGGCGACAGTTCGACAGCCGCTACGCCACATTCGGCAGAGAGCCGCAGCCCGACGCCGACCGGCTCGCAGAATGAGATGCTGGCGCAGCAGCTGGCCGAACGCATCGGTAAAATGGCGTCTCCATCGGATAAAACGGTTTAAAGGGCAGTAAAGCCAGAAAAAGCCGCGCCGGATTGGGCGCGGCCTCGCTCATCTTAAAAAACCAGCGCCTGCCCATCTTTGCGGCTTTCGGTGGCGGCGATCCAGAAGCCCTGCGGATCGCGGACGATCGCCTGCGCGCCGCCGAAGCTATAGGTTTGCAGCGGGTCTTCCACCACGATGTGATGGCCCATAGCGCGCAGCGCAGCGATCGTATTGCGATCGAACGCCGGCTCTACGATCACTTCCCGACCTTCCACCACTCGCCAGCGCGGCGCATCGATAGCCGCCTGAGGATTCTGCTTGTGCAGCATAATGCGCAGCGCCATCTGTAAATGTCCCTGCGCCTGCATCGGGCCGCCCATCACGCCGAACGACATCAGCGGCTGGCCGTCGCCATCCAGCGCGAAGGCCGGAATAATGGTATGGAAGGCGCGTTTGTTTGCCGCCACCACGTTGGGATGCGTCTCTTCCAGCACAAACCCTGCGCCGCGATTCTGCAGACTGATACCGGTATCGGGCACCACGACGCCAGAGCCGAAACCCATATAGTTGGACTGAATAAAAGAGACCATCATGCCGCTGGCATCGGCGGTGGAGAGATAGACCGTGCCGCTTTGCTGCGGCGCGCCAAAGGTGAAATCACCGGCCTGATTAGGGTCGATCAGCGCGGCGCGCTGCTTAAGATAGTCGTCGCTCAGCAGCAGTTCCGCCGGAAACGCCATATGCTCTTCATCGGCGATATAGCGCTCCAGATCCACCAGCGCCAGCTTCATCGCCTCGATGGAAAGATGCAGCCACTGCACGGAATCGGGCTCGTAGCGGCCGATATCCCACTGCTCCAGAATGCCCAGCGCCATCAGCGTGGCGATGCCCTGGCCGTTGGGCGGCAGCTCCTGCACCGAACCGCCTGCGAAAGGACGGGAAAGCAGCGTTACCCAGTCGGCGCGATGGTTTTTCAGATCGTCCAGCGTCAGGGCCGCGCCGTGCTCTTTGGCGAAGGCGGCGATCTTTTCCGCCAGCTCGCCGCGATAAAAAGCTTCGCCGTTGCTGGCGGCGATTTTCTCCAGCGTCGCGGCCTGGCAGGGATTGCGGAACAGCTCGCCCACGCGCGGCGGACGCCCTTCTGGCGCGAAACAGGCGCTGAAACCTGGCTGGTCGCGCAGCTTCTCATAACCGCGCTGCCACAGATGGCCGATCAGCGGCGAAACCGGGAAGCCGTTGCGCGCATAGTCGATGGCGGGCTGCGCCAGCGTGGTCAGCGGCAGCGTGCCGAAGCGTTCCGCCAGCTCGACCCAGGCGGAAACCGCGCCCGGCACGGTCACGGAATCCCAGCCGATCTCCGGCATCGCCTGCAGATGGGCGAACGTCTCGCGCGACCAGGCGGCAGGCGCGCGGCCTGATGCGTTCAGCGCGTGCAGCTCGTTGCCGTCCCAGACAATAGCGAAAGCGTCGCTGCCGATGCCGTTGCCCGTCGGTTCCACCACGGTCAGCGCGATAGCGGTAGCGACCGCCGCGTCTACCGCGTTGCCGCCCAGCTGCAGCATTTTAATTCCGGCCTGCGCCGCCAGCGGCTGCGAGGCGGCCACGGCGTTGCGGCCCATCATCGGCACGCGGTAAGAAGGGTAGCCCACGTTAAAATCACTGATTCCACTCATAGCGGTTCCTTAGAATTAATCGTTGCGCGGATCGAGCGCGTCGCGCAGTCCGTCGCCCAGCAAGTTAAAGCCCTGCACAATCAGAAAAATGGCGAGGCCAGGAAAGATCGACATCCAGGGCGCCTGCTCCAGAAAGCCTTTAGCGGTATTGAGCATCGCGCCCCAGGAAGGATTGGGCGGCTGCTGGCCCAGGCCCAGAAACGACAGGCTCGCTTCGGTAATAATGGCAGAGGCTATCGCGAGCGTGGCCTGCACCAGGATCGGCGACAGTACGTTGGGCAGCACGTAGCGCAGCACTATCCAGCGGTCAGGCAGGCCGATGGCGCGCGCGCCGTCGATATATTCTTCGTTGCGGATAGCGATAACCTGGCCGCGCGTCAGCCGGGCGAAAATCGGCATGGCGGAGAGGCCGATAGCGATCATCGCGTTGCCCAGGCTGGGGCCGAGAAAAGCGCCCAGCGCAATCGCCAAAATCAGAAACGGGCAGGCCAGCAGCGCTTCGATAAAGCGCGAGATCACACCGTCCCAAATCCCCTGCCAGTAGCCGGCGATCAGCCCCAGCGGCACGCCGATCAGAATGGCGATGGCGACCGAAATGCAGCCCGCCAGCAGCGAGGTGCGCGCGCCCCAAACCATCCGCGACAGAATATCGCGGCCTAACTCGTCGGTGCCGAACCAGTGCAGCGCGGATGGCGCTTTGCGCACCGCCAGAAAGTCCGCTTTAATCGGATCGAACGGCGTCAGCCAGGGCGCCAGCAGCGCCACGGCCACAAACAGCGTGACGATAACCGCGCCGATCATCGCGCTTTTATTGCCGAGAAATTTCTTCAGCACCCGATTGGCGGGTTTGCGCAGCGGCGCCGCGCCGCCCGCCGTCAGAACTTCGCTCATGGTCAGCCTCGCATTTTCGGGTTAATCAGCACGTAGAGCACGTCGGCCAGCAGGTTCAGCAGCAGAAAACCAATAGCGACCACCAGCACCACGCCTTGCACCACGGCGTAGTCGCGGTTGAAGACCGCGTCGACGATCATTTTGCCGAAGCCGGGCAGGGTAAAAACCTGCTCGGTCAGCACCGCGCCGCCCAGCAGCTCGCCGAACAGCAGCGTGGTCAGGGTAATCACCGGCACCAGCGCGTTGCGGAAAGCGTGCTTCAGGATCACCGTTTTCGGCAGCAGCCCTTTGGCCTTCGCCGTGCGGATATAGTCCGCCTTCAGCACCGCGATCATCGACGCGCGGGTATGGCGCATCAGCGTGGCGGCCAGGCCGGTGCCGAGTACCAGCGCGGGCAGCAGCAGCGTTTTCAGGTTCTGCGCCAGCCCTTCGCTGATGCTGACGTAGCCGGAAGCGGGCAGCCACTGCAGATGAACGGAAAAGAGCAGGATCAGCAAGATACCCAGCCAGAAGTGCGGCACCGAAATACCGGAGAGCGCCGCGAAATTGGTGGCGTGATCGACCCAGCTGTTTTTCCGCACCGCCGCGGCGATGCCCAGGCTGATGCCGACCAGCAGCGCCACGATCATCGCCAGCAGCGACAGCTCCAGCGTTACCGGCAGCTTGCTGGCGATAAGCTTAGTGACCGGCTCCTGAGTCCGCAGCGAGGTGCCCAAATCGCCCTGCAATGCGCTGCCCAGCCAGTGGAAATACTGCACGGGCAGCGGATCGTTCAGGTGATAGTGCTCCCGCAGCTGGGCTATCACCGCCGGATCGCGCTCTTCGCCCGCCATCGCCAGAATGGGATCGCCCGGCAGCAGCTTTTGCAGCGAGAAAACCATGATGCTGACCAGCAGTAGCGTCGGGATCGCCAGCAGCAGGCGTTTAAAAATCAGTTCCGGCATAATTGCTCCCGCTTGTTACTGCGCCATTTGCACACCGGCCAGGCGTACCAGCCCGTCCGGCCAGGCCTTAAAGCCCTGCAGTTTGTTGCTCATGCCGAAAATGCGCGGCTCAAAATAGAGGTAAGCGATCGGCATATCGGTTTGCAGCTGATGAACCACCTTGTCGTAAAGCGCCTGCCGCGCGGCCTTGTCGTTGGTGCGACGCGCTTCGGTCAGCCACTGGTCAACCTGCGGGCTGGCGTAGCGGCCATCGTTGAGCGTGCCTTTGCTGTCGATAAACGAAAAGATGCTGCCGTCGGGATCGGGACGGCCCGACCAGCCTGAGAGGCTGAGCTGGTAGTCGCCGCGCTGCTGGCGATCCAGCAGGGTAGCGAACTCGCTCATCTGCAGATTGACGTTAAAACCGGCCTCGCCGACCATCGCCTGAATCACCTGGCCGACCTGCTGGGAAGTCGGGTTATTGGTGACCAGCAGCGTCACGTTAATCGGCGTTTTCACGCCTGCGGCGGCCAGCAGCGCTTTGGCTTTTTCCACATCACGCGCGGGAACTGGCAGATTGACGTGATAAGGGCTGACGGGTGAAAACGCCTGATTCGCAGGCGTGTACTGGCCTTCAAACGCCACCTGGTTTAGCGCGTCGCGATCGATAGCCAGCGAAAACGCCTCGCGCACGCGGGCATCTTTAGCGAACGGATTATCGGGCGCGACCTTGCCGTTGGCGATGTTAAAGGTAATGCCCTGATAGCCAAGCCCGGTGACTTTCACCAGGCTCAGGCGGCTGTCGGCGAGCACCGTTTTCACGTCGCTGGCGGCGATGCCTTCGGTAAGATCCAGATCGCCCGAGCGCAGGTTAGCCAGCCGCACCGAGGCGTCCGGAATCGGCAGAAACACCACTTTGTCAAAGTGATACGCGCCTTTGTTCCAGTAGTTTTCAAAGCGCTTCAGCACGATGCGATCCTGCTGCACGCGGCTGTCGAACTGATAAGGCCCGGAGCAGACCGGATGCGTGGCGAAATCGGGCTTCGCGGCGGCCTGCGGCGCCAGCATCGCGCCGGCGCGGTCGCTGAGCTGGCTGAGCAATGCGGCATCAGCGTTCTTCAGATGAAAAACCACCTGCGAAGGCGAGGTCACCTCCACCGACTCAATGGAAGAGATTTCGCTTTTACGCAGCGAGCCGGGCAGCGTCAGCGCGCGCTCGATATTGAACTTCACCGCCGCTGCGTCAAATTTTTCGCCATCCTGGAAGGTGACGCCCTGGCGCAGATTCATGGTCAGCGTTTTGCCGTCGTCGCTCCATTTCCAGTCGGTGGCGAGGCCCGGCACAATCTGCAGTTTCTCATCAATATCTACCAGACGGTCGCACATGGCGGCAAACACAAAGCGGCCATAGTAGGTACGGGCAAGGTGCGGATCGAGCATATCGGGATCGGCGCCCAGGCCGATGCGCAGCGTGCTTTCCGCCTGCGCGGAGAGGCTTCCCAACAGCAACAGGCTGCCGGCAGCGGTTAATAACTTATGGCGTAGCTTCATGGCGTCACTTCTCCAGAGAGGGATAAAGAGCGGCTTGCCACCGCCCGATCGAACAGCGCGCGGCGGCGCAGAAAAGCTTCAGAAGGCGGCGTAACGGCAATCATGCTGCGATCGCGATTAATCTCCTGCCAGCGGTGACAGGCGACCTGGCGACCACCTGCAATAATCTGCTGGATCGGTTCCAGCAGGCGGCATTCGTCGCTGACGTGCGGACAGCGCGTATGGAAACGGCAGCCGGAAGGCGGCGCGGCCGGGTTGGGCAAATCGCCCTGTAATACCGGGATCTGGCGGGCGGCGCCGGGCCGCAGACGTGGCGCGGAGGCGATCAGCGCCTGGGTATAGGGATGCAGCGGCGCGTCGAAAATCTCCTCTACCGTCGCCAGCTCGACAATCTGCCCCAGATACATCACCGCCACGCGGTCGCTCATATGGCGGATGACGCCCAGGCCGTGCGCCACCACGATCAGCGTCAGGCCGAACTGTTGCTTCAGGCTTTCCAGCAGATTGACCACCTGCGCCTGCACCGAGACGTCCAGCGCGGAAACCGGTTCGTCGCCCAGCAGCAGTTTCGGCCCGGAGGCCAGCGCGCGCGCAATGCCGATACGCTGGCGCTGGCCGCCGGAAAACTCGTGCGGATAGCGGCGCGCCCAGGCGGCGGGCAGCCCGACGGTTTGCAGCAGATCGACCACTTTTTGCTGCCGATCGCTGGCCGAAAGCGATTCGTGCAGCCATAAAGGCTCGCCGACGATGCGCTCTACGGTCATGCGCGGGTTCAGCGAGGCGAACGGGTCCTGAAAGATAATCTGCAGTTCGCGGCGCAGCTGGTTCAGGCGCGCGCCGCTGGCGCGGGTAATCTCTTCGCCCTGATAGAAAACTTCGCCCTGCGAAGGCTTCAGCAGCCGCAGCAGCAGGCGGCCCAGCGTTGATTTGCCGGAGCCGGATTCGCCGACGATGGCCAGGGTTTCGCCCGGCATCACCTTCAGGGAGATACGGTCGACCGCCGTAACCTGCGTATTGCGCTTAAACAGGCGCGTTGGCCCGGCGAAGCGCTTGCTTAAATCGGTGCATTCGAGAATGGGCTGAGTCATGCGTATTCTCCTGAAGTAACGTGCTCTTCCAGCGGCGCGCGAAAACAGGCGACCTGGTGACGCGGGCCAAGATTTTTCAGCGAGGGCTTGTGCTGACGGCAGCGCGGTTGCACGAAAGGGCAGCGGGTAGCGAAGCGGCAGCCCGCCGGCATCTGCTCAGGCAGCGGCACGGCGCCGGGAATGGTGGCGAGCGTTTCGGCGCGCGCGTCAGGATTGGGGATAGAACCCATCAGGCCGATGGTGTAAGGATGCTGCGGATCGTTGAAGATTTCCGCCACGTCGCCGGTTTCCACTACCTGTCCGGCGTACATCACCGCCACGCGCTGCGCCACTTCCGCCACCACGCCTAAATCGTGCGTGATCATCAGCACCGCCGTGCCGGTTTCCTGCTGCAGCTTGTTCAGCAGCGCGAGGATTTGCGCCTGGATGGTCACGTCGAGCGCGGTAGTCGGCTCATCGGCGATCAGCAGCTTAGGCCGGTTAATCAGCGCCATTGCAATCATCACGCGCTGGCGCATCCCGCCGGAGAGCTGGTGTGGATAAGCTTTCAGCCGCATTTCCGCTGCCGGGATCTGCACCTTTTCCAGGAGGGTCAGCGCGCTCGCCATCGCCTCGCGTTTGCCGACGTGATGGTGGCGCATCACGGCTTCGCTTAGCTGATCGCCCAGCGTAAAAGAGGGGTTCAGCGAGGTCATCGGCTCCTGAAAAATCATCGCCAGCTGGTTGCCGCGCAGGTCGGCGTAATCGCGCGGCGTTAGCGTGCGCAGATCGCGGTCAAGAAAGGTCATCGTGCCCTGACGGATTTCCGCGCTGTCGGGCAGCAGGCCCATCAGCGCCAGCGAAGTAATGCTTTTGCCGCAGCCGGATTCGCCGACCAGCGCGAGGGTTTCGCCCGCCTGCACCTGGAGCGAAATATCATCCAGCACGCTGACCGGCGATCCCTTAAACCTGACGTTAAGCTGGCGCAGATCCAGCACCGGAGCGGTAGCGCTCATAGCCGATCCTCCTCACCGCAGTTAATGGCTTCAATCAGCGCCTGTTGCAGCGCCAGTAGGTGTTCGCGCATCGCCGTCGCCGCTTCCTGCGGCTGTCGGCTGGCGATAGCGTCCGCCAGCCGCTGATGGTGATGGTCATAGCTGTGCAGACGATCGGCGGTGCGCGCCAGCTCACGCAGATGCTGCCAGCCCGGCTCGCGGCGCACGGCGTCGACCGCGTCGAACAGGCCCAGCAGCAGGTGATTGCCCGCCGCTTCGGCAATGGCGCGATGAAAAGCGCTGTCCCACAGCTCGTGCTGGTCGCCGTCCTCCAGCGCGATCTGCTGCATACGCTCCAGCAGCCGCCGCATCAGCGCGATCTGCTCGCCGCTGGCGCGCAGGGCGGCCAGACGCGCCAGTCCAGGCTCAAGCTGGATACGCGCCTCCATGACTTCCAGCAGGTTGGAGCGCTGCGGCAAATCCTGCAGCACCAGAGGCTGCACCGGCGCGGCGGGGCCGACGAAGGTGCCTTTGCCCTGTTTACGCCAGATGCGGCCTTCCTCTTCCAGCACGTCCAGCGCCCGACGAATTTCGCGGCGGCCTACGGTAAAGCGTTCCGCCAGCTCGCGTTCGCCGGGCAGCGGCTGGGTTGGCTGCAGGCTCTGCTGCTGGATTAGCTGGCGCAGCTGCTCCAGCGCGCTATGTGAACTGATGGACTGCGGCGTATCACTCATAATTGGTTCGCTTCTTTACTTTGTGATCCCACGTGCGGACGGCATGAAAGCGCTGGCTCAGCCGAGGCACGTTCCCCACAGAAACAGAGGCAAAAAGCGAACCACTATTGAAGTGGTTCGGGTGAATTCGGATTTTTTTTACATAAGCCTATGAATTGAATAGAGAACAATCTCAGAGAGCGGAACGGCAATGCAACGCTGAAAAGTTGAAATGCTTGCTTATGGTGCGGTAGCGCTCTTCGTTAGTGCGCACATCATGCCAGGCTGGTGTACAGGATTAGCCAGATTATTGAGGAGCAGCCTTTTGCGCCAGCCTGCCCGCAGATTGTCGATAGCGTGCTGGTAAGGGTTGCTGTCGCCAGAAGAGAGCTTTGCCTCGAAGTCAGACGTGGAGCGTCACGCAAACCTGCATCCTGCGTGTTGTAAAAAACAGGTTCGTTCATAAAGTCGCGCGGATAGCGCCAATTGTTAAAGGCGTTATCCATTACCCTGTGCTGTAATCGTTACCACCTCAGGCCGCGTCTGACGCGGTCTGAAGCGTCATCAACGCCTGTAAAAATTTTTGGCGTGCAGGATTAAAAAATAGTCAAAAAATGGAGCGCAAAAGTTTGCGTTTGCGCCCATACTAAAAATCCTGGCGTTTTCCTGCGCTGTCTCGTTCTTGTTGAGCTCCTCAGGCTGTTGTCCGCCAGCATTCAGGGTCCGGGTCTCGGATCCTCCCTCTGGTTGTTCACATTTCGTGATTTTTATGAGGAGTGTTCTATGGAAGTTAAAGACCCAATGGGTGAGTTGTTGTCCAGTCTTGAGCACATTGTGCTTACGCGTGAAATTATCCAGGCCGCTCCCGCATTAAAGGGTGAAGTATCCATGCCCGAACCAAAACGCATTCGGGAAATCACCGGCATGGAAGTAGACGAGTTCGCCCTGGCGATGGGCGTGAGTGTTTCTTCGGTTAAAAGTTGGGAAGCCAAGCGCAGCAAACCGTCGCGTAGCGCCCAGAAGCTGATGCTGTTGATCCAATCTAATCCTTGTCTCAGCCGTGAGCTGCTGGGGTAGTAGAAAAAGCGGGACGCATTAAACTTAAGTTGATTAAATAAAATGTGATAGCTGCGAAACCCGCCATCTGGCGGGTTTTATGTTTTCAGGCTTTCTTCCTTTTACAATTGCGGCTTGCCGCCGTCAGCGCATTTCTTTACCCTACGCCGCTTTTGCAACAGGGGACAAGCACATGCAGGTTAAAGGCCTGGCAGCAAAATCTGCCAACACTTCTCTCGAACCTTTCGAATTCCACCGCCGCGAGCCTCAGGCTGGCGACGTGCATATCGATATTCACTACTGCGGCGTTTGCCACTCCGATCTGCATATGGCGCGCAACGAATGGGGCGTCAGCGAGTTTCCGCTGGTGCCGGGCCATGAAATTGTCGGCCGCGTGATTAGCGTTGGTCACGACGTTACCGCTTTTAAAGCGGGCGATCTGGTTGGCGTCGGCGTCATGGTGGATTCCTGCGGCCACTGCTCGCAGTGCAGCCAGGGCGAAGAGCAGTATTGCGAAGCGGGCTTCACCGCCACCTATAACGGCGAAGAAAAAGTTATCGGCGGCAAAACCTTCGGCGGCTATTCCGACAGCATCGTCGTGGACAGCAAGTTCGTGGTCAGGGTGCCGGAAAATCTGGAACTCAGCGCGGTCGCGCCGCTGCTGTGTGCGGGCGTCACCACCTGGTCGCCGCTGAAACACTGGAACATCCAGCCAGGGCAGCGCGTCGGCGTGATTGGTCTGGGCGGCCTGGGCCATATGGCGGTCAAACTGGCGAGCGCGCTGGGCGCGGAAGTGGTGCTGTTTACTACCACGCCTGCTAAAGGCGAAGACGCGCTGCGCCTGGGCGCCAGCAAAGTCGTGGTATCAAAAGATGCGGAGCAAATGGCCGCGCAGGCCAACAGCCTCGACTTTATTCTCGACTGCGTAGCCGCGCCGCACGATCTCGATCCTTATCTCCACACGTTGAAAACCAATGGTCACCTGGTGCTGGTCGGTATCCCGGACGCGCCGCACAAGTCGCCGAACGTGACGCCAATCGTCTTTAAGCGCCTGAGCATTTCCGGCACCTCCATCGGCAGCATTCAGGAAACGCAGCAGATGCTCGATTTCTGTGGCGAACACAATATCGTTTCTGATGTGGAAGTGATCCGCCTGGCTGAGGTGGAAACGGCGTTTGAGCGGATGCTGAAAGGCGACGTGAAGTATCGCTTTGTGATTGATATGAAGGCGAACTAAGCCGCTTTTATTGCCAAAGATGGCAAAATTGAATGGGCGGAGTTATCCGCCCATTTTCAATGGTCAGCCGGAACCTTACGGCCTACTGCAGCAGTGAAATATCCGCTACCTGCAGGAACAGCTCGCGCAGTTTAGTCAGCAGCGTCAGACGGTTAATCCGCACTTCTTTCTCTTCCGCGTTCACCATCACCTTCTCAAAGAAGTTATCCACGGCGGTACGCAGCTGCGCCAGCTCGATCAGCGCATCCTGATAGCGGCCTTCCGCGAAGTATGGCGCCAGCTTGCTGCTTAAAGCGGAGACGTAGGTCGCCAGCTGGATCTCTTCGTTTTCCTTCAGCAATGATGCCTGCACGCTGTCGTTCAGCGGCTCGCTTGCTTTCGCCAGGATGTTGGAAACGCGCTTGTTGGCCGCTGCCAGCGCCGCTGCTTCCTCCAGCGTGCGGAAGTGGGAAACGGCTTTCATACGGGCGTTAAAGTCTGCCGGACGAGTAGGGCGACGGGCCAGCACGGCCTGAATGGTGTCGACGCTGTGGCCCTCTTCCTGATACCAGGTACGGAAACGGCCCAGCATAAAGTCGATTACCTCGTCGACCACTTTGGCGTTGCTCAACTTGCTGCCGTAGAGGCGTACCGCTTCTTCAGTCAGGGTTTGCAGATCCAGCGACAGGTTTTTCTCGACGATGATACGCAGCACGCCCAGCGCGGCGCGGCGCAGCGCGAACGGGTCTTTATCGCCTTTCGGATGCTGGCCGATGCCGAAAATGCCCGCCAGCGTATCCATCTTGTCGGCAATCGCCAGCGCGCAGGCGACCGGGTTAGACGGCAGATCGTCGCCCGCGAAGCGCGGTTGATACTGCTCGTTCAGCGCGACGGCCACATCTTCCGCTTCGCCGTCGTGACGCGCGTAGTGCATACCCATTACGCCCTGAGTGTCGGTGAACTCGAACACCATATTGGTCATCAGGTCGCATTTGGACAGCAGGCCAGCGCGCGTGGCGTGATTGACGTCCGCGCCGATCTGCGCGGCAATCCAGCCAGCCAGCGCCTGGATGCGATCGGTTTTATCGCGCAGCGTGCCCAGCTCTTTCTGGAACAGCACCGTTTCCAGACGCGGCAGATTATCTTCCAGACGCTGTTTGCGGTCGGTATTAAAGAAGAACTCCGCATCGGCCAGACGCGGACGCACCACTTTTTCATTACCGGCGATAATCTGCGACGGATCTTTCGACTCGATGTTGGTTACGAAGATAAAGTTCGGCAGCAGCTTGCCCGCGTCGTCATAGACCGGGAAGTATTTCTGATCGCCCTTCATGGTGTAGACCAGCGCTTCCGCCGGCACCGCCAGGAATTTCTCTTCGAATTTCGCGGTCAGCACCACCGGCCACTCGACCAGCGAGGCAACTTCTTCCAGCAGGCTGTCGCTGAGATCGGCATGGCCGCCGATGTTGCGCGCCGCCGCTTCGGCATCGGCTTTGATCTGCGCTTTACGCGCTTCGAAATCGGCCTGCACCTTGCCGCGCTCCAGCAGGATCTGCGGGTATTGATCGGCGTTGTCGATAGTGAATTCCGGCTCGCCCATAAAGCGGTGGCCGCGAAGCGTACGACCGGATTCAATGCCCAGAATGGTGGCAGGAATGCTCTCTTCGCCCAGCAGCAGCGTGACGGTATGCACTGGACGCACAAACTGCACGTCGGAATCGCCCCAGCGCATCAGTTTCGGGATCGGCAGCTTCGCCAGCGAGTTAGCCACCATCGCAGGCAGCAGCGACTGCGCGCTTTCGCCTTTGACGTGGGCGCGGTAGAGCAGCCATTCGCCTTTGTCGGTGCTCAGGCGCTCGGCCTGATCCACGGTGATGCCGCAGCCGCGCGCCCAGCCTTCGGCGGCTTTGGTGGCGACGCCGTTAGCGTCGAACGCGGCGGCGATGGCCGGGCCGCGTTTTTCGACTTCGCGATCCGGCTGCGCGGCGCTTAAGCTGGCGACTTTCACCGCCAGGCGGCGCGGCGCCGCGTACCAGTTTACTTCGCCGTGCGTCAGGCCAGCGCCATCCAGCTCGGCTGTCAGGTTAGCGGCAAAGGATTCGGCCAGGCTGCGCAGCGCCTTTGGCGGCAGCTCTTCGGTGCCGATCTCCACCAGAAATGTTTTTTCAGTCATGGCTGCCTCTTATTTTTTCTTGCACATCGGGAAGCCCAGCGCCTCGCGAGACGCATAGTAGGCTTCAGCCACGGCTTTGGTCAGGGTGCGGATACGCAGAATATAGCGCTGACGTTCGGTCACGGAGATCGCCTTGCGCGCGTCCAGCAGGTTAAAGGTATGGCCCGCCTTCAGAATGCGTTCATAGGCCGGCAGCGGCAGCGGTTTTTCCAGCTCCAGCAGCGATTTAGCTTCTTTCTCGTACTGCTCGAAGCAGGTAAACAGGAAGTCGACGTCCGCATGTTCGAAGTTATAGGTCGACTGCTCCACTTCATTCTGATGGAAGACGTCGCCGTAGGTGGTTTTCCCCAGCGGGCCGTCGCTCCAGACCAGATCGTAGACGCTGTCCACGCCCTGGATATACATCGCCAGACGCTCCAGGCCATAGGTGATTTCGCCGGTCACCGGCTTGCACTCCAGGCCGCCGACCTGCTGGAAGTAGGTGAACTGCGTCACTTCCATGCCGTTCAGCCAGACTTCCCAGCCCAGGCCCCAGGCGCCCAGCGTTGGGTTTTCCCAGTTATCTTCCACAAAGCGGATATCGTGGATGGTCGGATCCATACCCAGCTCTTTCAGCGAGCCCAGGTAGAGTTCCTGAATATTGTCCGGCGACGGCTTGATGATCACCTGGAACTGATAGTAGTGCTGCAGGCGGTTCGGGTTTTCGCCGTAGCGGCCGTCGGTCGGACGGCGGGAAGGCTGCACGTAGGCGGCCGCGATTGGCTCCGGCCCCAGCGCGCGCAGACAGGTTATCGGGTGAGAGGTGCCCGCGCCGACTTCCATATCCAGCGGCTGCACGATGGTGCAGCCCTGGCGTGCCCAGTAATCCTGTAAGGTCAGGATCAGACCCTGAAATGTCTTGGTATCAAACTTTTGCATGTTGTTTTCGCACGCGAGACGGTTTTAAAAGTGGGCGCCAGTATACCCTTTGACCGTGGGTTAGTCAGCCCGATGTTGGGCGAAGAGAGCCGTAATCCGTGGCAGTAGCGCCTGTGGCGCGGCAACTCTGCCGATAGCGGCCTCTCCGGCCGCCGCCGTTTGGGGATCGGTCGCCGGAAAAAGCCGTTTCTTTTCTGCCGCCGGTTTGGCCAATCCTGCTGATTCCGTTAATCGACTATGCTACGGTTAAAAACCATTAACTATCATCAGGATAAAAATGATGCTTGTCAGAACCTGGCACGGCTGCGTGCCGCTAAAGCACGCGGAGGCTTTCAGTCGTCATCTTGACGAAACCGGCGTACGGCATGCTCAACAAACGCCAGGCAATAAAGGCGCGTTTGTGCGCAGAGAAACGCAGGGCGAATGGGAACATTTTTTCCTGGCAACTTACTGGCGCGATCTCGCCGCGGTTAAAGCGTTTGCCGGAGAGGACTATCATGTTGCCGTCACCTATGAGGATGACGAGAAGTTTGAGCTGTTGTCGGATCCTTATGTTTTTCAGCACGAAGTAGAATCCGTCGCCGCTCTCTGAGCATGATAGCTGCGTCAGGCCCTGAGGCTTCAAGCGGAGGAAACGACCGGAATGAGCGATCTGATGGAGAGACTCGCTAACCTTTTTATCTACTGGCCGAAGAGCGCCGTAAAAAAGATACGCGTAAGGCGAAGCCTGCGAGGCATCGCTTTTCGCAAAATGCCGGTGATCAATGCGGCTAAAAAGCGTGCCGCATCAGAAGACCAGCACGGCCCTGACCGCTTTTGACGCCTGAAAAGCGCAGGGCGTCAAATTATTGCTGTGAATGTTGTTGGAAAATTGCCATCCGGCTACCCTCTGATACGCGTTGATGCGAGAAGAGGGAAAAAATGAAGCAAAAGATAGCCTGGATAGATAACCTGCGCGCGGTGGCCTGCCTGATGGTAATTATGATCCACACCACCACCTGGTATATTACTAACGCGCCAAAAGTGGGAGAGCATACGTGGGATCTCTCTAACCTGCTTAACTCCGCCTCGCGAGTCTGCGTCCCGCTCTTTTTTATGATTTCCGGCTTTCTGTTCTTCGGCGAACGCAGCGCGCAGGGACGCCATTTTCTGCGCATCGCGCTCTGCCTGCTGTTTTACAGCGCGGTGGCGCTGGCCTATATCACCTGGCTGACGCCGATAAGCCAGAACATCTCGCTGCGGCTGCTTTTTCAGAAGCCCGTTTTTTATCACCTGTGGTTTTTCTTCGCGATTATCGCGGTTTATCTGCTTTCGCCGCTGATTCAGGTTAAAAACGTGCGCGCGGGCTATTTAGCGGCGGCGACGCTGGTGCTGGCGGTTTTAGCCAACCCCAATACGGTGGATCAGTCTGTTGGGCATTTTCAGTGGCTGCCGCTGAACCTCTATATTAATGGCGACAGCTTCTACTACATGCTGTATGCGCTGTTTGGCCGCGCGCTCGGCACGATGGATACCGGCGGACGCGCCGTTAGCTGGCTGGCCGGCTCTGTTTTTCTCGCCTGTGTGGCGGTTATCGCGGCAGGCACGAAAAGGCAGATGGCGATTAACGGCGCCTTTGCCGATACCTGGTATCTCTACTGCGGCCCAGCGGTATTTATCGCGGCGGTCAGCCTGCTGATTCTGTTTAAAAACGCGCTGAATACGCATATTTTGCCGATTTTAGGCGTTATATCCCGTCACTCTCTGCCGATTTACGGCTTCCACGCGCTGTTTATCCATTTTATGCGCACGCATCATCTCGATCACACCGATCGGCCGCTGATCGATATTCCGCTGGTGTTTACGCTGACGCTGCTGGGTAGCCTGCTGCTGTCGCTGGCGCTGCGCAGAATCGATAAGCGGCACTTTGTCAGTTAGCGCAGGCGATTTCGCCGTAGCCCATCACCTCTAACAGCTGGCGCGCCTGCTGCACCGCGTCCTGGCGGTGCGCGATGCCCATCTTCTGATAGAGGTTGCGGATATGGGTTTTAATGGTGGTGGCGGCCACGTCCAGCTCGCCGGCTATCTGCTCGTTGCTGTAACCGGAGTAGATTAGCCCCAGCACCTGCCACTCCCGCTGGGTTAACGGGCTGGTGCGGATCAGCTCCGGCACCTGCGGATGGGTCAGCAGTTTATTCACAAACGCTTCGTCGAAGTGCGCGAACTTGTGACGATGGTGCTGGTTCAGCTCGCGCAGGATCTGCTGCGCGCGCCGCTGCTCCAGCTCCGGCAGCAGGTTTAGCTGCAGCAGCTGCCTTAGCTGCTGCGCCATCATTTCGCCTTCAATCACAAAATGGCTGATAAAACCGGTACGGTTCGCCAGGCTCAGCGCTTCAATCAGCGCCCGCTGCGCCTCGCTTTTTCGGCCCGTTCGCCAGTAGAGCAGGTTGCTCAGCAGCAGATTGCGGTTGAGATCGCTGATCAGCTGCAGCCTGCGCGCCTCGCTGGTCAGCTCGTCCAGCACCACTTCCGCCTCGCTGAACTGCTCCAGCAGAATTTGAACCCGCGCAATGGATCGCCACTGGCCCTGCTGAAAATGGTTGTCCGCCACGCCTGGCTTGCGGGTCTGCTGGAGCCAGCGCTGGGCGGCGGCCTGATTGCCGGTCAGCTGCCAGTAAATCACCCGGCTTTTATCGGTGTTGGTGATCCAGTCGATATGGTACTGGCCGGTTTTCATCAGATTTTCGCAGCGCTGCAGATAATGGTGCGCGTTATCAAGCTGACCGCGCGCCAGCGCGCACTTGGCCAGCATCGCCAGGCACTGCAGCTGCTGCTGCGGCTGGAAATTACTTAATACTTCCAGTCCCTGACGCGCGGCGTGCTCGGCATCCTCCAGCCTTGACCATGACCAGAGCACCTGGGAACGCAGGCGCAGCAGGAACTCGTGCATCGGCAGCTGTTCAAGATGCTGTTCCGCCACCAGCTCGAAGGCGCGATCCTGCATTTCGAAAGCGGCCTGTAAAAAGCCCTGCGCGATCAAAATCTCACTCTGCTGCAGCAGCGCCCACAGCGCGTAGTGATAGACCTGATAGCGCCTGGCTATCTGCTCTGTTTGCTGCATCAGCGGCAGCGCGCGGGCTAAATTCCCTTTGCAGTGCTGGATCTCTCCGGTTACCGAAGTGGCGACGATGCGGCTGTAAAAGCTGTCGTGCGGTAAAAAATGCAGCGCTTGCGTAGCCAGCTTTCCGGCTTCCTCCTCGCGGCCATCGTTGATCGCCACCTGGGCGCGAAGGGCGTTGAATTCGGCATCCAGCTCCGGCGTCATCGGGATATCTCTCTGCCGCATTTCGCTTTCCGCCTGGCAAAGCAGCGCCTCGACCTCGGCGTAGCGATGCTGGCTCTGAATCAGCCAGGCCTGCAGCAGCACCAGCCTGGGATTGACGATCAGCTGCTCGTAGCGCAGCGCGTTCAAACACTCTTCCAGCAGAGCCAGCTCGCTCTGGTTGAACAGCGCCCAGGCGTGCTGCAGCAGAATATCCCGCAGCATATCGGTATCTTCCGCGCCCAGCGCGTGATGAATGGCCTCGGCCGGAAAACCCTGCGCCAGCCAGCCTTCCGCAGCGGCGCGATGAATCGCAGGCAGTTCGGCAGCCAGCTCCCACTGGCAGCGCTGGCGCAGAAAAGAGGCGAACAGAGGATGAAAATTAAACCACTCGCCGCTGCCGTCCATGCGGTGAATAAACAGGCCCTGGCTCTCCAGCGCCTCCAGACGCTGCTGCCCGTTGTCGCCGCCGGTCAGGCGGACGATCAGTGCGTCATTCATTGACCGTAGCAGAGAGCAGCGCAGCAGAAAATCGCGGACGGGCCGATCGACGCGATCCAGCACCTCCTCCACCAGATATTGCGACAGATGGCTGGCGTTCAGGCCGGTCAGCTTACGGGCGGAATGCTGTGTGGATTGCAGTGCCGGCGTGGAAGAGTGGCTGGCCGACAGGGCGATCAGCTGTAGCGCGGTCGCCCAGCCGGCGACGTCATCACACAGCCGGTTGCTGTCCGCTTCGGCGATCGGCTCCTTCAGCCGACAGTCAAAAAACCGCTGCGTTTCGCTGTGGGTAAACGCCAGCTCGGAAACCATCAGCTCAAGCAGCTGGCCGCGCACGCGTAGATTAGCGATGCCCAGCGGCGGCAGGGTTCGCGACAGGATCACCAGCGAGAAATTTTCCGGCTGGTGGCGCAGGAAAAACCGCATCCCGTCATGGATATCCGCATTCGAAATCAGGTGGTAGTCGTCGATCACCAGCAGCAGCGGCTGGTGCCACTCGGCCAGCTCGACAAAGAGCTGCGCAAACAGCGTGTTCAGGCTGGCGTACTGATGCTTCTGGCTTAAGGCTTCGCTTTTCACGCAGTGGCCGTCGGTGGCCTGCTGAATGGCGGCGATCAGATAGCTGGCGAAGCGCTCCGGCTGATTGTCGCTCTCATCCAGCGAATACCAGCCCAACGCGTTTTTCCCGGCCGCCCAGTGCGCGACCAGCGTGGTTTTGCCATAGCCCGCCGGGCTGGTGACCAGCGTCAGCCGGTGCGCCGGCACGGCTGACAGCCTGTTGAGTAAACGTTCGCGTACCACCGTGTCTTGCAGCCGTACCGGGCGGCTCAGTTTCGAAGGGATAAGCATGATGTTGGGTTCTTCCAGCAGCGTCAGCGAGGGGCGATTAATTATTTCAAAGCCCGTAATTAATCAATTTTTCTAAAGTCCGCCTCTAATCCGTTGATTGCAAGCAGGATAGATTTTTATGTTGCATTTAGTCGTACTTCGTCACATTTTTCAAACAGTCTCCGCCGTCTCGCTCGCCTACGCCCTGTCGCTCCTCCCTTGCTAATCCTTTTCAGGATGATGCTCTGCCCTGGTGGAATGGGCAGCATGGCGCTATTCAGGGACTATGAGGAAAAGTCATGCAGGCTACATTTGATCAAAAAGCGTTTTTGGCCGCGCTGGAGCGCCAGCGGCAAGGGATGGGGCTACGCCCGCAGGAGATGACGCGGCGACAGTGGTGGCACGCGGTCAGCGCTGCGCTGGCCGAACAGCTCAACCGCCTGACGATGGCCGCGCCAGCCGGGCAGCAGCGCCACGTTAACTATATCTCTATGGAATTTCTGATCGGTCGGCTGACCGGCAACAATCTGTTGAATCTCGGCTGGCTCGATCAGGTCGGCGAACTCCTGCAGCAGCAGGGCGTTGAGCTGGTCGACGTGCTGGAGCAGGAGATCGATCCCGCGCTGGGAAACGGCGGCCTGGGACGGCTGGCGGCCTGTTTTCTGGATGCGATGGCTACCGTTAGCCAGCCCGCGACTGGCTACGGGCTGAATTATCAATATGGGCTGTTTCGCCAGTCTTTTTGCGACGGCGCGCAGCAGGAAGCGCCGGACAGCTGGCAGCGCGACAGCTATCCCTGGTTCCGGCGCAACGAGTCGCTGGCCGTCAGCGTCGGCTTTGGCGGCAAGCTGGTGAAAGACGCGGCGGGACGCGAACAGTGGCAGCCAGCCTTTTCGCTGCGAGGCGAAGCGGGCGATCTGCCGGTTACGGGCTATCAGAACGGCGTTGTCCAGCCGCTGCGGCTGTGGCAGGCGAGCGCGCCGCAGCCTTTCGATTTGGGCCTGTTTAACGACGGCGAGTTTCTGAAGGCGGAGCGACAGGGCGTAGAAGCGGAAAAGCTCACTAAGGTGCTCTATCCCAACGATAACCACCAGGCGGGCAAGCGCCTGCGCCTGATGCAGCAATATTTCCAGTGCGCCTGTTCGGTCGCGGATATTTTGCGCCGCCATCACGCCGCCGGTCGGAAAATTGAAGCGCTGCCGCGCTATGAAGTGATCCAGCTTAACGACACTCATCCCACCATCGCCATTCCGGAACTGCTGAGAATTCTGCTGGATGAACACCAGCTTGAGTGGGACGCGGCCTGGTCAGTGGTCAGCCGCACGTTTGCCTATACCAACCATACGCTGATGCCGGAAGCGCTGGAGTGCTGGGACGAGAAACTGGTGCGCAGCCTGCTGCCGCGCCACTTCTCGCTGATTAAGCAGATCAACGCGCGCTTTAAAAAACAGGTGGAGCAGCGCTGGCCGGGCGACAAGGCGATCTGGGAAAAGGTCGCCGTCCATCATGGCGGCCAGGTACGGATGGCGAATCTTTGCGTGGTCAGCGGTTTTGCCGTCAACGGCGTCGCCGCGCTGCATTCCAATCTGGTGGTAAAAGATCTCTTTCCGGAATATTACGAGCTGTGGCCGGAAAAATTCCATAACGTCACCAACGGCATCACGCCGCGCCGCTGGCTGAAGCAGTGCAATCCAGCGCTGGCCGAGCTGATCGACAGCAAGCTCAACGTCGAATGGGCAACGGATCTGGACGCTTTAAAAGGGCTGGAGGCGTTCGCCGACGACACCCGTTTTCAGCAGCGCTACCGGCAGATCAAGCGAGCCAACAAAGAGCGGCTGGCGGCTTACGTGCAGCAAACGATGGGCATCACGCTTAACCCGGAAGCGATCTTCGACGTACAGATCAAACGCCTGCATGAGTACAAGCGCCAGCATCTGAACCTGCTGCATATTCTCTCGCTCTACCGCCAGATTCGGGATAACCCGCAGCTGGAGCTGGCGCCGCGCGTGTTCCTGTTTGGCGCGAAAGCCGCGCCGGGCTACTACCTGGCGAAAAACATCATCTATGCCATCAACAAAGTGGCGGAGAAGATTAATCAGGACCCGCTGGTCGGCGATCGCCTGAAAGTGGTGTTTATTCCTGACTACAAGGTGTCGGTGGCCGAGCTGATTGTGCCGGCGGCGGATGTTTCCGAGCAAATTTCCACGGCGGGCAAAGAGGCTTCCGGCACCGGCAATATGAAGCTGGCGCTGAACGGCGCGCTGACCGTCGGCACGCTCGACGGCGCCAACGTGGAGATAGCGGAGCAGGTCGGCAGCGAACATCTCTTTATCTTCGGTCATACCGTTGACGAAGTGAAAGCGCGGCTGCGCAAAGGCTATAAGCCGCTGAGCGTGCGTAAAAAAGACAAGCATCTCAACAGCCTGCTGACGGAGCTGGAAAACGGCTTCTTCAGCGACGGCGATAAAGAAGCCTTCAGGCCGATGCTGGATAGCCTGCTCAACGGCGGCGATCCCTATCTGGTGCTGGCGGATTTCGCCAGCTACTGCGACGCCCAGCGGCAGGTCGAAACGCTGTGGCGCGATCCGCAGCAGTGGACGCGCAGCACGATCCTGAACACCGCCAGAACAGGCATGTTCAGCGCCGATCGCGCTATCCGCGACTATCAACAGCGGATCTGGCAGGCGAAGCGCTGAGGGGAAGCTATGGAAGAGAACGCACTGGAGCAGGCCGCCAGCGAAGCAGGCATCGCCGCCGGGTTTATCGATGCTCACGGCAAGCCGCAGGCGATTGCGGCGGAAACCCGGCGCGAGCTGTTGCAGGCGATGGGCTGGCAGGCTGGCCGCCAGCCGTCGTCACGTCCCGTTCCGGCGGTAAAAGTGTTTACCCGCGGCGGACGTTTTGCGCTGCCGATCGACGGAGAAGGCGAATACTTCTGGCAGCTTCGCGAGGAACAGGGCGGCGCGCGACAGGGCAGAGTCAATGGCAAAATGACGCTGACGCTGCCGGAGAGCCTGCCTGGCGGCTATCACCAGTTAACGCTGAGCCAGGCCGGGCAAAGCTGGGCGTGCCGGTTAATAGTGGCGCCCAAACGCTGTTACGAGCCGGAAGCCCTGCTGGCGGGGAAAAAACTCTGGGGTGTCTGCGTGCAGCTTTATACGCTGCGCTCCGCGCGGAACTGGGGCATTGGCGATTTCGGTGATTTATCGACGCTGGTGCAAGGTATCGCCGATCGCGGCGGCGCCTTTGTTGGCCTTAATCCGCTGCACGCGCTCTGTCCCGGCAATCCGGAAGCGGCCAGTCCTTACAGCCCTTCGTCCCGCCGCTGGCTGAACGTCATCTATATCGATGTCAACGCGGTAGCGGATTTTCACGCCAGCGCGGCGGCGCAGCGCTGGTGGCGTGCTTTCGCCACGCAGCAGGCTTTGCAGGCGGCGCGCGAGGCCGCGCTGGTGGATTACGCTCAGGTGATGGCGCTGAAGCTGAAGGCGCTGCGGTTCGCCTGGCCGCAGTTTCTTAGCCGCGATGGGCAGGATAGCGAGCGGCAGGCTTTCGCCCGGTTTATGGCAGAAGGCGGAGAAAGCCTCTGGTTTCAGGCAGCGTTCGACGCGCTCTGTGCGCATTTTCAGCAGAAAACGGGTGAAGCGCAGGGTTGGGATCGCTGGCCGGAAGCGTACCGCGAGGCGCGCAGTCCGGCAGTGCGCGCCTTTTGCGAACAGCACGCATCGGAGGTGGAGTTTTATCTCTGGCTGCAGTGGCTGGCCGCGACGCAGCTGGCGCAGTGCTATCAGAGCAGCCGCCGGATGCCGACCGGGCTTTACCGCGATCTGGCGGTCGGCGTGGCTGCTGACGGCGCCGAAACCTGGAGCGACGGCGAGCTTTACTGCCTTAACGCTTCGGTCGGCGCGCCGCCTGATATTCTGGGGCCAAAAGGGCAGGACTGGGGTCTGCGCCCGATGGACCCGCGCACGCTGATCGATCGGGCTTATCAGCCTTTTATCGAGCTGTTGCGATCGAACATGATCCACTGCGGCGCGCTGCGGATCGATCATGTTATGGCGCTGCTGCGCCTGTGGTGGATCCCGGCAGGCAAAACGGCGGATAAGGGCGCCTATGTTCACTATCCGGTCGACGATCTGCTGGCGATTCTGGCGCTGGAGAGCCAGCGGCATCGTTGCATGGTGATTGGTGAAGACCTGGGCACGGTGCCGCCGGAGATCGTCAGCAAGCTGCGGGAAAAAGGTATCTATTCTTACAAAGTGCTCTGGTTTGAGCGCGACAAGCAAAACCAGTTCCGCGCGCCGCAATCCTGGCCGCCGCAGGCGATGGCGACGCTGACCACGCACGATCTGCCGACGCTGCGCGGCTACTGGCAAAGCGACGACCTGACGCTGGGGGAAAAGCTGGGGCTTTATCCGGATAAAACGGTGCTGCGGGCGCTGTATGCCGACAGAAAAAGCGCGCGGCAAAGCCTGCTGGCAAGCCTGCGTCACTATAACTGTCTGCCGCCGGAGAGCGCTTGTGAAGAGGCCGGGCTGACGCTGGCAGTGCGTCGCGGCCTGCAGCGCTACGTGGCCGACAGCGCCAGCGCCCTGCTGGGGCTGCAGCCGGAAGACTGGCTGGATATGGCGACGCCGGTTAACGTGCCCGGCACCAGCAGTGAATACCCGAACTGGCGGCGTAAGCTCAGCCTGACGCTGGAGGAGATGTTCGCCGATGCGGAGGTCAACGAGTTAATCCGCGATGTGGACAGGCGACGCCGCAAGGTGTCTGTGGAGTGACTGGGGCGGCCTGCGGGCCGCCTCAGATTGCTAACAATATGCTATTCAGCGCGGGCTTTCCTGCGTGGCGCTTCGGCTATGGCATTTCAAATAACTGGTTTAAGAGATTTGGTCTCTCCCGTACCCGGTAAGTGCTGGGTTATCAGCCAGCCGATGACGCTTTTATGAATTTAATCCGAGAGCGGCTCTGTTTAAATAGCCGTGACTGCACGGGGGGTTATTTTAACAAAACCGGTGCGTGCACAGGCTGTTCTGTCTTTTACCCTATCTATCATGAAACGTTTGCTTTTGGTACAGAGCGAACGGAACGGCGGGGCTGAGGGGCCGCTTTGAGTGAAGAGCGGACAGTGGTTTAATGTCAGCAATGATATTTACTAACTCTACCTCGCTCTTGTGAAGTCTGTAAAAAAGCAAGTAGAAAACTCCGCTGGCGGTAAATCGCATTCGGTTAAGGCTTCCGCTGCCATAGTTTTACCGAAAGAATGAAAAAGGATGATAAAACGGTATAAATTATTATTTTCAGCATATGTGAAAGCTAATGACCCTTAGTGGCCCCAGTGATTCGGGGTGATTGACGCGTTCGTCAAATTTGGGTAATATTACTTTTGAGCGAGAAGCCGACTGCATCAGGGTGCAACAGTCGGTGGAAGGACCCCATAGAATCCCTGAATTCTGTGCCAGGGTGAAACCTCACACCTCCCGCCTGAAGGTGTAAAATAACCAGGCCCAGATTCGATAGGCCGCCATTGAAAAATGGCGGCTTTTTTATTGCCTTTTATAAAGCAAAGTACCCTGACGATGTTTATTGAGGCTTTTCGCGTCAGTATGCATAAAATTCCAGAGCACTTTTCCTTCCCATGGAGCCACCACAACCAGCATCTGCTGTTTCTGCCGGTATGCGCCGATAAAAAGATAGCGTACCTGCTCATCGTCATACATGGTTTCCCATACTTCATACGGATTTTCAAGCGTATCCAGCGCAAGAAGTACATAGCGTTCACGAGCATCAAGACGCTTTTCGACAATATGTTCCAGCTTGTCTCTAAGAATGTTAAGCGTACCGATAATTGTCTCTTTGGGGACGATCAGCATTTCCGGTTCAGTAAAACCCATATGCAGCTCCAGCAGGGTGACTGCAGCTTCAACACTGTCTCCGGCTTCAATTTCCGGTGTCGGATCCAACCTGAATTTGCTCTCCAGTTCGCGCAGGTCAGGAAGCTCTAAATCTCTGAATGTATTTAACCCTTTTTTCGCACGCGCCACGCTGCTCTTATCCTTGATCGGCTTACATAAGAGGGCCATTTTATCATGTTCTGCGATGTTCTGGTTTATTGGCGTTTTACCGAATGCCCGGGCAGGGGCGTAAAAAAACCGCCTCGCGGAGGCGGCAACCAAATTAAGTTTAGCGGAGGAGAGTCAGCCTTACGGGTCACATTGAGATGATACTGGATGCAAAAGGCACAGCCGTTGAGTTGAGATGCGCGGACCCGCTTATCAACACTCTGAAGCGGCCCCGCAGGCCGCCTTTTTTAAAATCCTATCCCTTAACGCCGCCTGCGGTTAATCCGCCGACCAGCCAGCGCTGGGCGATCAGAAACACGGCGGTAATCGGAATCGCGGAGAGGATCGCGGCGGCGGCGAAATCGCCCCACAGATAGTTCTGCGGATTCAGATACTGCTGCATCCCGACCGCCAGCGTATAGCTGTTGACGTCGCGCAGCAGCAGCGAAGCCACCGGCACTTCGGTGATGGCGGCGATAAACGACAGGATAAACACCACCGCCAGAATCGGCACCGACAGCGGCAGCAGCACCAGCCGGAACGCCTGCCACGGCGTCGCGCCGTCCAGCGCCGCCGCTTCCTCCAGCGAGCCGTCGATCGATTCAAAGTAGCCTTTGATCGTCCAGACATGCAGCGCGATACCGCCCATATAGGCGAAAATCACGCCGCCGTGCGTGTTCAGCCCCAGGAAAGGCACATAGATGCCCAGCCGATCGAACAGCGCATAGAGCGCCACCAGCGACAGCACCGCCGGAAACATCTGGAAAATCAGCATCCCTTTCAGCAGCGGGCTTTTGCCGCGAAACTTCATGCGCGCGAAGGCGTAAGCGCAGGTGGTGGAGAGCGCCACGATGCCGAGGGCGGTAATGGTCGCTATCTTCACCGAGTTCCACAGCCACAGCATCACCGGAAACGGCGGCGGCGTCACCGTGCCGTTATCGTTGGTCACCGCGATACCCAGCGCCAGCTTCCAGTGATCCCACGAAACGGTTTCCGGGATCAGGCTGCCCGTAGCGAAATTGCCGGGCCGCAGCGAAATGGCGAAAACCATCAGCAGCGGAAACAGGATCAGCGCCAGAAAGCCCAGCAGCAGCAGATGCGTTATCAGCAGCCGCAGCCGCTGCGATTTCGGTTTAACCATAGCCATAGTGATTCCTTAATCGAATTTCATGCGTGAGGCTTTCAGATTGATCACTGCCAGCGCGCCCACCAGCAGGAAAACCAGCGTGGCGATAGCCGCCGCCAGACCGAAGTCCTGTCCGCCGCCGCCCTCAAAGGCGATGCGCCAGGTATAGCTGACCAGCAGATCGGTGTGGCCTGCCGGCGTGGTGGTGCCGATACGATCCGGCCCGCCGTTGGTCAGCAGCTGGATCAGCACGAAGTTATTAAAGTTAAAGGCGAAGCTGGCGATCATCAGCGGCGTCAGCGGCTTGATCAGCAGCGGCAGCGTAATCAAAAAGAAATTCTGCACCGGCGTCGCGCCGTCCATTGCCGAAGCCTCATAAAGATCGTCAGGAATGGCTTTCAGCAGCCCCATACACAAAATCATCATGTAGGGATAGCCGAGCCAGGTGTTGACGATAATCAGCATCGCTTTGGCGGTCAGCGGATCGCTGAACCAGGCGGGCTTGATGCCGAACAGGCTGCCGAGCAGCAGGTTGATTTCGCCGAAGCTCTGATTAAATAAACCTTTGAAAATCAGTATCGAAATAAAAGCGGGCACCGCGTAAGGCAGGATCAGCAGCATACGATAGACCGCCTTGCCTTTCAGCGCTTCCCACTGCACCACGCACGCCAGCACCATGCCCAGCGCCGTGGTAAACAGCACCGTCAGCAGCGAGAAAATCACCGTCCAGACAAAGATCGACAGAAACGGCTTCTGAATACCGGCGTCCTGAAAAACGCGCAGGAAGTTTTGCCAGCCGATATTCACGGTGAAACCGGGACTGAGGCGCTGCTGGCCGTCCGCCGACTGATAGAAGCCGGTGCTCATCTCGGGATGGTAAACTTTCCCGCTCTGGCTGTCGGTCAGCGTTTTGCCATCCTCGCCCAGCTGATAAAGCGGCTGCGCGCCGGAGAACTGCCGCAGCGAGCTCATCCGCAGCCGCGTTCCGTCGGCGAGTTCAGCGGTGAGCTGTCCCAGCGCCTGGCGGTTCTGGGTAATGATCCGCAGCCCGGCTTTCTCGCCCGTCGGCGCGGCCTGCTGCGTCATCGGCAGCGTTTGCGGCGCTGAAGGCGTGAAAGCGAAGGGCGGCGACACCAGCAGCTGGTCGCCGTCGGGCGAAGCGAGCGTCAGCCGCCACTTCTCTTCCGTGGGATAAAGCGAGAAATTCCAGACCTTATCCGCGACAAACTGCCTTTGCAGCAGCACTTCCCGCGCGCGTTCGAAAGTGAGCTGGTGCAGGCTGCTGTAATTGGTAAAGGCGATAGCCAGCGTGCAGACCAGCGGGAACAGCACAAACAGCGCCATACCGGCCAGGCCGGGATAGATATAGCGCCAGGTGTAGGCGCGCCGGTTGCCGTAAATAAACAGGCCGAGGCCGGAAAGCAGCAGCGTCAGTATGGCGAAGAGATACTCTCCCTGCGCGTACATCAGCACGATTAAATAGCCAGCCAGCAGCGCAAACAGGGTAATAAGAGAGCCGCTGAGCACGCGGCTTAGCGGGGATCGGCGGTCAGATCGGCTAATGTGGGCCAGAGGCATGGCGCTATCCTTTTCGACGTGGGCCGCCGTAGAAGCGGCCCCTTGTTCAGCGAAGACTATCGGGCGATACGTGTTTCAACATCTTTCAGCGCCTGCGGCACGGTCTGGCGACCGTTGACGGCGTTGACGATGGCGCTGCGTTCGGCATACCAGAAGGCGCTCATCTGCGGGATATTCGGCATGATTTCGCCGTTTTTCGAGTTAGCCATGGTGGCGGCGATGCGGGGATCTTTCTCCAGCTGCGTCTGATAAGATTTCAACGCCACCGCGCCCAGCGGCTTATCTTTATTCATCACCGCCAGCCCGTCGTCGGTAATCAGATAGTTTTCCAGAAACTCCTTCGCCAGCTCTTTATTCGGGCTGGCGGCGTTGATGCCCGCAGTCAGCACACCGACAAACGGCCGGGAAGGCTTGCCGTGGAAGGTCGGCAGCGGGGCGACGCCATAGTTGATCTTACTTTTATCCAGGTTGGCCCAGGCCCAGGGGCCGTCGATGGTCAGCGCCGTCTGGCCTTTATTAAAGGCGGCTTCGGCAATCGAATAGTCGGTGTCGGCGCTGATATGCTTGTTCTTCACCAAATCGACGATGAACTGTAAACCCGCCTGCGATCCCGCGTTATTCACGCCGGTATTTTTCGTGTCATATTTGCCGTCGACATATTTAAAGGCGTAGCCGCCGTCAGCGGCGATAACCGGCCAGGTGAAATAGGGCTCCTGCAGGTTCCACATAATGGCGCTTTTCCCTTCGGCGCGCAGCGTCTTGTCCAGCGCCGGGATCTCTTCCCAGGTTTTCGGCGGCGCTTTCACCAGGTCTTTGTTGTAAATCAGCGACAGCGATTCCACCGCGACCGGATAGCCGATCAGCTTGCCGTTAAAGGTCACGGCATCCCAGGTGAACGGAAAGATCTTCTCTTTAAACGCCTTGTCCGGGCTGACTTCCGCCACCAGGCCAGACTGCGCATAGCCGCCAAAACGGTCGTGCGCCCAGAAAATAATATCGGGGCCGTCGCCGGTAGCGGCGACCTGAGGATATTTCTCTTCCAGCTTGTCCGGGTGTTCGACCGTCACCTTGATGCCGGTATCCTGTTCGAATTTCTTTCCTACCTCCGCCAGGCCGTTATAGCCCTTGTCGCCGTTGATCCAGATCACCAGCTTGCCTTCTTCGATTTTGGCGATGGCGGCGGAAGAGAGCGCCAGCGTCGCCAGCGCCGACAGCGACAGCGCGTGCTTAACCAGAGTTTTAACAGTGAGCATGATCGAGTCCTTATAACCGTGGGGACGAAAAGTGGGTAGAGGCCAGTGTGCGGCCAGGCGGGGCTGACTTCATCCTCCCCCGATCTACGCCCCTGGGGCGCAAACTGTGACCTCGCCTGCACGCCTGCGGGCAACCCGCGCCGCTTTACCTTGATAGCCAACGTTTTTTGCAAGGCGGATCACAAATTTGTCGCGCCGCTCGCCAGCACGGTCAGCGGAAGGCGTTTTTTCTCCGCCCCGCTTCTCCGCCAGCAAAAACCGCACGGCGGAGGATTACGCCCGAGCGCCGCGACGGCATGCTGCGGGGTAATGAATGTCTGACGGATGGAAAGGAGTGCAGGATGGCGAACGTTTCCCTTAGCGGCGTCTGTAAAGTCTTTGGCGACACCGCCATTTCCAGCGATATCAATCTGGAGATTGAACAGGGCGAGTTTGTGGTCTTCGTCGGGCCGTCCGGTTGCGGTAAATCGACGTTGCTGCGGATGATCGCCGGCCTGGAAGAGATCAGCGCCGGCGAGCTGAAAATCGGCGGCAAACGCATGAATGAAGTGCCGCCAGCTGAGCGCGGCATCGGCATGGTGTTTCAGTCTTACGCGCTCTATCCCCATCTGACGGTGGCCGAGAATATGTCTTTCGGCCTGAAGCTGGCGCGCGCCAAAAAAGAGGAAACCGAGCGGCGGGTTGGTCAGGTGTCGGAAATCCTGCAATTGGCCCACCTGCTGGATCGCCGTCCGAAAGCGCTTTCCGGCGGCCAGCGGCAGCGCGTGGCGATTGGCCGCACGCTGGTGGCGGAACCCACGGTGTTTCTGCTGGATGAGCCGCTTTCCAATCTGGACGCCGCGCTGCGCGTGCAGATGCGCATTGAGATTTCGCGTCTGCACAAGCGCCTGAAGCGCACGATGATTTACGTTACTCACGATCAGGTAGAGGCGATGACGCTGGCCGACAAAATCGTGGTGCTCAACGCCGGTCGCATTGTGCAGATCGGTCGACCGCTGGCGCTCTATCACTATCCCGCCAATCGCTTTGTCGCCGGGTTTATCGGCTCGCCCAGAATGAATTTCCTGCCGGTGAAGGTGATCGCGGTCGAACCCGAGCGCGTTCAGGTCGAGCTGCCCGACGGTCAGTGGGTCTGGCTGAGCGTGCGCGGCGACGGCGTCGTGCCCGGCAGCAACCTGTCGCTGGGTATCCGGCCGGAACATCTTCTGCCGGGCGAAGAGGCGGAAGTCAGGCTGGCGGGCGAGGTACAGGTGGTCGAGCAGCTGGGCAACGAGACGCAGATCCATATCCAAATTCCGGCTATCCGTCAGAACCTGGTCTACCGCCAGAATGACGTGGTGCTGGTTGAAGAAGGCGCAACCTTCGCCATCGGCCTGCCGCCGCACCGCTGTCATCTGTTCCGTGAAGACGGAACGGCCTGCCGTCGGCTGCATCCCGAGCCAGGCGTGTAAATCCCCTACAGGAGACAATAATGATAACTCTACGCAATTCCACCCTGGCGCTGGCAGTGGCAGGCGCGCTTTCCAGTCAGGCGATGGCGGTCGATTTCACCGGCTATGCCCGCTCCGGGATCGGCTGGTCCGGCAGCGGCGGCGAACAGCAGTGTTTTAAAGCCACGGGCGCGGAAAGCAAATACCGCCTGGGCAACGAGTGCGAAACCTACGCGGAGTTGAAGCTTGGCCAGGAAGTGTGGAAACAGGGGGATAAGAGCTTCTATTTTGATACCAACGTCGCCTATTCCGTCTCGCAGCAGAACGACTGGGAAGCGACCGATCCGGCTTTCCGCGAGGCCAACGTCAAGGGCAAAAACCTGATTGAATGGCTGCCCGGTTCGACCATCTGGGCCGGTAAGCGCTTCTATCAGCGTCACGACGTACACATGATCGACTTCTACTACTGGGATATCTCCGGCCCTGGCGCAGGCCTGGAAGATGTTGACGTCGGCTTCGGCAAGCTCTCTTTCGCCGCCACGCGCAACACCGAAAGCGGCGGCTCTTTTGGCTATATCGCCGACCAGCGTGACGAGCTGCCGACTTCGAACGACGTCTTCGATGTGCGTCTGGCGGGCCTGCAAACCAACCCTGGCGGCGTGCTGGAGCTGGGCGTGGATTATGGTCGAGCTAACGCGCGCGATGGCTACTCGCTGGCCGACGATGCCACCAAAGACGGCTGGCTGCTGACGGCCGAACATACGCAGAGCATTTACAACGGCTATAACAAGCTGGTGTTGCAGTACGCGGCGGATTCGATGACGGCTGAAAGCACCGGCACGGCAAACGGCCATTCAAGCGGCGCGGCGATCAACAACAACGGCAGCATGGTGCGCGTGCTTGACCACGGCGCGCTGGACTTCAACGACAAATGGGGACTGATGTACGTAGCGATGTATCAGGATGTCGACCGCGACAACAGCAACGGCACCACCTGGTATACCGTCGGCGTGCGGCCGATGTACAAGTGGACGCCGATTATGAGCACGCTGCTGGAAGTGGGCTACGACAACGTCAAATCGCAGCGCACCGGCGATCGCAACGGCCAGTATAAAGTGACGCTGGCGCAGCAGTGGCAGGCGGGCGACAGCATCTGGTCGCGTCCAGCCATCCGCGTCTTCGCCACCTACGCCAACTGGGACGAAAAATGGGGCTATGACACCGACAGCGGCGTCAACAACGGCCTGGCGATGAACGATACTTCCGCCCGCACTTTCAGCCGTGGCAACGACGATGAAGTCACCTTCGGCGCGCAGATGGAAGTCTGGTGGTAAGCAAAAGGAAACCCTGATGAAAAAAACGCTGCTGTCTCTGTGTCTGTCGCTGGGCCTGCTCGCCGGCGCGCAGGCTGCCCAAACGGACGCCTCCGCCGCGCCGAAAATTTCGGCGCAGACCTTACATAACCTTAGCTGGACGCCGCTGGTGCCGCCGGTCACGCAGGAAGTAACGCTCGGCGGCACGAAGATCGATCAGGGCGAGATTCAGGGCGCCGTCGCGGCCTTCTCGCTGCCTGCCGATCGCGGATCGCTGGAAATCGTGCTGACCAGTCTGGTTACCGGGAAAACGGTCTATGCGCCGAATGTGCTGGTACTGGATGAACAGATGCGGCCAGCGGCGTTCTATCCCGCCAGCTATTTTCCCTATGAAAAGCCGGGGCTGGTTTCCAGCGATCGGCTGGAAGGCACGCTGAAGCTGACGCCGGCGCTGGGGCAGAAGCAGATCTACCTGCTGGTTTACACCACGCAGCGGGATTTGCAGAGCACCACGCAGATGGTGAATCCGGCCAAAGCCTATGCGGCGGGCGTTGGCAACGCGGTGCCGGATATTCCCGATCCGGTGGCGCGCCATACGCCTGTGGGGACGCTCAGCCTGAAAGTCAGCGCCGAGCAGAAAGCCGGTAACGTGATGATTGGGCAACTCTTCCCTTCATCCGAACCCGCGGCCGCGCCGGCAATGATTGGCGATACTGCCAAACCGGCGCCGGAGGCGAAACCGGCGGAGCCGATGCTGGCGGAATCAGACGACTATTTTAACGGCGCGATTAAAAAGGCCGTGCAGGCGGGAGAGATAGATAAAGCGCTGAAGCTTTTGTCCGAGGCCGAGCGGCTGGGATCGAAAACCGCCCGTAAAACCTTTATCGACAGCGTTAAGCGTTAACAAAGCGGCGGCGGGCTGGCTACGCCTGCCAGCGCTGAAGCGCACGCTTCAGCTGGCGGGAGGAAGAAAACCCTGCCGCCAGCGCCGCTCTTTCCGCGCCTTCGCCCTGCTGCAGTCGCTGGCGGGCCAGCGCCAGCCTCAGCTGTTCATGATAATCCCGCACGCTAATCCCTAAATGGTGCCTGAAGAGACGCGTCAGATGACGCGAACTGACGTGTACGCGTGCGGCGATCTCTTCCAGCGGCCAGTTCCGTTCCGGTTCGCCAATCAGCAAATCCTGGGTGCGGTGGATCGCCGGATTGATATGGTTGCGGTGACGCAGCCACGGCGAAAGCTGGGGATCGTCGCCCGAACGGCGGAACCAGACTACCATTTCCCGCGCTACCGCCAGCGCCGTCTGCGGGCCGCAGAGGCGATGAATCAGATGCAGCGCCAGATCGATGCCCGCAGTAATGCCCGCACTGGTATAGATGTTGCGATCTTCCACAAAAATGCGCGCTTCTTCGATAATCGCGGTGGGTTCAGCACTTTTTAGCCGCTGGATAACCTCATGATGAGTGGTGCAGCGCACGCCGTGAAGCAGGCCGCTGCGCGCCGCCAGCACGGAACCGGAACAAACGCACACCAGCTTAATCTGCCCGGCATGGATGGCGGGCTGCTGGCGCATCAGCCAGTGCTGCGCCGCGATGGCCTGCGGCGTGTCGAAAGCGACGCTGGAGTCCGCTACGCCGGGGATCACCAGCAGGCTGTCGGCGGGCAAGGCTTCCGGCAGCGGCTCCACTTGTCCTATGGTCATGCCGGTAGAGGTCGGCACGCTCTCCTGCGGGCCGATATAGCGCAGGCTGAACGCGCCGTCCGCCAGCTGAAGCGTCTCCGCCGGGCCGGTCATATCCAGCGTCATCACGCCGGGCAGCGTCAGGAACCAGACGGGAATAGTCATCTTTTTTGTTCTCCAGGACGCGCCGGTCTTACGCCAGCGTTTGTAAGGTTTCTGCGACGGTAGCGACAGTGGCGAAGCGGTTCGCCAGCACGCTTTCGGTACGGTGACGCAAATCGGCAATGCTTAGCGTAATTCCCTGATGGGTAATGGGAAAAGTTAAAGTCGCTTCGGTAACGTAAGTCACGTTGTAGCCCAGATCGGAGGCGACGCGGGCAGTGGTTTCACAGCACTGTTCGGTACGAAGGCCGCTGATAATCAGGTTTTTGACCTGGCGTTCGCGCAGCCAGGCATCCAGGCCGGAATCGGTCAGCGCGTTATGCACATGTTTCCGCACCGTCGCCGCCGCCTGGTGGCGCAGAAAAGGCAGGCGTTTCACCAGGCCTGAAGCCAGCGAAAACGGCCCATCCTGTTCCACGTGAAAAACATCCACCACGGGGATTTTCCGCGCTTCGCAACCGGCAATAAGCTGGCTGAGCCGCTGCTCAAAGTCGGGCGTTTCCGCCGTTTCCAGATAGCCACGGTGATAGAAAGACTGCTGAGCGTCAATCACTAACAGAACGGTTGCGGTCATTTTGGGACTCCGGTTAACAGGAAGAGAACGCCATCATGACAAGGGATGCGCGCGGGCAGAAGGCCAGAAACGGACAGGATCGGGTGTGGAAGGGACAAGGCGGCCTCTTGCGAAGCCGCCAGAAGTTGCTGACAGATTTGTAGCTAAATAGCAGGTCGCTTGCCGATTGATGAATAGCAGCCTGAGGCGAAGCGTGATGAGCTATGGATGCCCAACCTCAGGCGGCTAGCGCCCGACCATCGCCTGTAATGCCGCCGGATAGCGTTCGCCGACGATCTGTACTTTTTCCAGCGCCGCGCCGATTTTCCGCAGATCGCTTTGATCCAGCACGATCGCCGTCGCCGCCAGGTTCTCCTCCAGCCGGTGCAGCTTAGTGGTACCGGGAATTGGCGCTATCCACGGCTTCTGCGCCAGCAGCCAGGCCAGCGCGATCTGTGCGGGCGTCACGCTTTTCTCTGCCGCCAGCTCCGTCAGCAGCGTCACCAGCTTCTCATTGGCTTCCAGCGCCTCTGCGGCGAAACGCGGCACCTTACTGCGGAAATCGTCCTCGCCAAAGGTGGTTCCCGCCTTAAAGGCGCCGGTCAGAAAGCCTTTGCCTAACGGGCTGAACGGCACAAAACCGATCCCCAGCTCTTCCAGCAGCGGGATAATCTCCTGCTCCGGTTCACGCCACCATAGCGAGTATTCGCTTTGCAGCGCCGCGACCGGCTGTACCGCATGGGCGCGACGAATGGTGCTGGCGCCCGCTTCGGAAAGGCCAAAATGTTTTACTTTGCCCTCCGCGATCAGATCCTTCACCGCGCCCGCGACCTCTTCGATCGGCACTTCAGGATCGACCCGATGCTGGTACAGCAGATCGATAACGTCCGTTTTCAGCCTGCGCAGCGAGCCTTCCACGGCCTTGCGGATATGTTCCGGTCGGCTGTTCAGTCCCTGCTGCTGGTGATTGTCGTCAAACGCGAAACCGAATTTGGTGGCGATAACCACGCGATCGCGATACGGCTTCAGCGCTTCGCCGACCACTTCTTCATTCAGATAAGGGCCGTAAACTTCCGCCGTATCAAAGAAGGTAACGCCACGCTCAACGGCGGCGCGGATCAGCTCAACGGCCTGTTTGGTTTCGGTGGCCGGGCCATAGCCGAAACTCAGGCCCATACAGCCCAAACCCAGCGCCGACACTTCCAGCCCGGACTTGCCCAGCATACGTTTTTGCATTGGTAAACTCCTCGCTGTTATCTGAGAGCCTGATGGCGTAAAACCACCAGGCACGTTATCCCATCTCTGTGGGATCGAGTGCAAAAAGCATAACCTGGCCAGATTGAGCTGATTAGAGGCCGTCATCAGCAAGCCTTTATTAGTGTGATTCATCAATCGCGTTAAGCGGCTGGATAAAACCTAATCGCGCGAGGCTGCCTGATGAAAAAGCAGGCGTTATCAGCAGCCTGCGCTGGCGGAACTAGCGGAATAACGCCAGATTGCCGGTCAGCCTGCTGATTTTCTTTTTCGGGCCGATCAGGCCGATTGCCACCAGTTCGATATTTTCACTGCTGGCGGCAGCAATCTTTTCTCCGTACTCCTCATAGGTCTTGCAGGACTGCGCCAGCGCGCTGAAAGGCATGGCGTAAATTGCTTCTTCTTCACTGGCGGCGCGTTGCAGCTCCCGAATATAGTCGCCGGAAGCCAGCAGCACGGGCAAGGGACTGGAGATGACGCCGGGATAGTTGATCTCATCCGCGCTCCGCCTGTCCGGGCCGACCAGAATTTCCGTAGTGCGGCCAAAGCTGATGCCAATCACGCTGGCGGCGTTTATCGCCAGGCCTGCCGGCAAATCCTTATTAATAACAATGGTGCAGCGATGCTGGCTGGCGTCGAAATGCATTTTTTACTCCTCGTGTAACAGGCCGATATTTTATCGGTGGCGGCGTTCTCTGATCGTGGCGCTGCCCGAAGGCGAACGTCGCGCTCGTGATGGATGGCGTGCGATATAGCGGGATCTATTCTGCCCGGCAAACAGCGGAAAGTGCTGCCTTTATCACTTGCCTGCTCCGCTGCTTTGGGAAAAAATGACCGATTAAACAGGCTAAACAGCAAGGAATATCCCCATATGGCGTTGGACAGGACAGAAATAAAGATATTGCGGCAGCTACAGGCTGATGCCCGCATAACCAATCAGGCGCTGGCGGAAAAAGTCGGCGTGTCGCCTTCTCCCTGCTGGCGCAAAGTCCACAGCCTGGAAGAGGAGAAAGTTATTCTCGGCTACCGTGCGGTGCTGGATCGTAAAAAGATCGGACTGGGCGTGATGGTTTTTGTGCGGGTGGTTATCGACAGCCACAGCGAAACCGAAGCGCGAAAATTCGAGGAGGAGGTCGCCGCGCTGGAGAATGTTGTCTCCTGTTACAGCATCGGCGGCGATGCCGACTTCCTGCTGCAGGTGGTGGCGCAGGATCTGGATTCCTACGCCGATTTCGCCATGTCGGTTATCCGGCGTCTGCCTGGTATCAAAGAGATGCAAAGCATGTTTGTGCTGAAAGAGATTAAACCGCTGGCGGCGCTGCCGATTACAAGTCAGAAACCGTAACGCTTGCGACCTGCTGATATCGGCAGGCCCGGCATTACGCCAATAAAAAGCGCTAAATTTTTCCTGTTATCTGGTTTCTTATTATTTAGCGGATAGAAAATGAAATGCGCTTTTTAAAACCAAAAGCGCCAATGATTTAACAGTAAATAGGTAGCCAAAAGAATGGTGATAAATTTATTTCTAACTCCTTGATTTGAAAATGATAATGTTTCATATTAACGTGACGAACGTCTTACTCCAGGATAAAATCCTGTGTGTTATCCTAATTTGGAATATTCATTTTAGTGAAAAACAGCGTCAAAGCCGCACCGATTTTTTGGGTTTGTTATATAAATGTATCCCCGGTTGCCTTGTGAACAAAAGACATCAGATGTTTATTCTATTTTCACGTTTGTGATTAGATGGATGTTTTTATCTTTTGATTTTGTAGCAAAGCACTTAATTTTTTATATCAAATATGTAATATTAAAGTGGTAAGATTTTATGCGCGTCTTCTTATACCGGAGGCAACCGTTGGGAAAGGTGATTGCAGGTTACTATATTGGACAATACGTCCAGTTTGATTTAAACCATCGTAGAATTTCCAATTTTGACAAGAAAAACCACAGCGCAATTAAAGAGTATTTGCTGCGGGATACCATGCTGCGTTTGCTGCTTTTCCTTTTACAGAACGCCAATGATAATGTGGTGCCGCTGAAAGATATCCTTTACCACGTCTGGGATCGCCAGGGATTGCAATCCTCCAGCCAGCGTTTGTGGCAGGTTATGCAGCTGCTGCAGCTCCGGCTGCTGTCACTGCACGTGCCGCCTGATTTTATTACCTATTGTCGCACGGCGGAAGGAAAAGGCGTCCGTCTGAAAGGCAGTATGATAAAACCCTATTATTTACAGAAAACAGTTGGTTCTGTTTAAATTTATCCAGAAATGTAATCAGATAAAAATCACGAGGCAGCCGGGCTATTTATATATCTTTGGGCTTTGCCTGGTATTTTTAAAATATATTTAATGCTTACAATAATAATTAGCGCTACGCCTGCGCAGGCTTGCTGCGTCTTATTCTTCCAGGGATATGCTTTCTAAAAACAGTCAGCTCCATTTAAAACTATATTGGTGAAAAAAATGAACCTGGAATTAATTATCAAAGATGCTGGCGGTAAAGTTATTGCCAAACATCCCCTGGTTTCAAAACAGCCTCTTTCCCTGACGCCGCCTGCGGGCGCCTCTACTTTTGAAGTACACAGCAATGACGGCAATATCCCACCAAAAATCCAGGCGAGCAAAACCGCTAACGGCATGAAGCTGGAATGGGCAGACGAGGCTACGGACGAAAATTACCAGGTTCTGCTGGAAAATTATTCGCCTGACACGCCGCCCGTGATCACCGCTTCCGGTACGGACGGCACGGTTTACGCCTTTGATTACGATACGTCTGCGAGCGTTTATGAGCTGGCCGATGGCACCGAAGGACTGCTGGCGACGGACAGCAGCGGCGTGACGCTGGCGGCGGGCGGCTCTCTGGCTGGCGCTGCGCTGCTGATTGGCCTGGGCGTGGCGAATCATTCAGGCGGTGGCGGCGGTGGCGGTTCTTCCTCCAGTACCGAAGAGAACGCGGCCAGTCGCTCTACGGTGCTGACCGACGATAACGGCAATATTATTGGCGATGGCGGCACGATCAATGACAATACGCCAACCTTCAGCGGCGAAGGCATGTTGCCTGGTTCCGTGGTAACTATCAGCGACAACGGTGTGGTGATCGGCGAAACCGTGGCGGATGAAAACGGACGCTGGAGCTTTACACCGGAACAACCGCTGGCGGACGGCGACCACGCTATCGTGATTGACGGGACGCAAGCGGACGGCACCCCCATCAGCGAAAACGTAAATGTCATTGTCGATAGCCAGGGCAGCGACGGCACCAGTAACACCGAAAATGGTAATAACGGCGGCGAAGATGGGCTGAACGATGGCAGCGTCGATCCCATCGAGGTCGCGCCGGTTGTAGTTGTCACCGACGACAGCGGCAGCGTTATCAACAGCGGCGCCGCCACCAGCGACACCACGCCAACCTTTAGCGGCAGCAACTACCAGCCGGGCAGCGCGGTGATCCTGAGCGAAAACGGCGTAACGCTGCGCGAAATTACGGTGGATGAGAACGGTAGCTGGACAGTTACGCTCGAAGCGCAGCCGGAAGGCGCCCACAGCATCACGATTACCGGTACCGGCCTTAACGGCGCAGGCAGCAGCAACGATTTTGAACTGCTCGTCGATATCACTGCGCCGGAGGCCGTCGATACTTCAGACGTGGTGATTACCGATGAAAACGGCAACGCTATCGAACCTGGCAGCCCGAACTCAAACGCCACGCCAACCTTTAACGGCGACGGTGAGGAGCCGGGCAGCACTGTGATAATCAGCGACGGCGACGAGGTTATCGGCGAAGTCGTTGTAGGCGACGACGGCAGCTGGAGTTTTACGCCGGACGAACCGCTGGCGGACGGCGATCACGATATTTCCTTTGAAGTGGTGGACGAGGCGGGCAACGGCAGCGGCCCGTCCGATCCAATCGACTATCCTGTCGACACCACCGCGCCGGAAACGGTGGATACCTCCGGCGTGACGATTACCGATGAAAACGGTAACGCCATCGAACCGGGAACGCCGAACTCCAACAACACGCCGACCTTCAGCGGCGACGCGGAACCAGGCAGCACTGTGATAATCAGCGACGGCGACGAGGTTATCGGCGAAGTCGTTGTAGGCGACGACGGCAGCTGGAGCTTTACGCCGGACGAACCGCTGGCGGACGGCGATCACGATATCTCTTTTGAAGTGGTGGACGAGGCGGGCAACGGCAGCGGCCCGTCCGACCCGATCGACTATCCTGTCGACACCACGGCGCCGGAAGCGGTGGACAGTTCCGGCGTGACGATTACCGATGAAAACGGCAACGCCATCGAACCGGGAACGCCGAACTCCAACAACACGCCGACCTTCAGCGGTGACGCGGAGCCGGGCAGCACTGTGATAATCAGCGACGGCGACGAGGTTATCGGCGAAGTCGTTGTAGGCGACGACGGCAGCTGGAGCTTTACGCCGGATGAACCGCTGGCGGACGGCGATCACGATATCTCCTTTGAAGTGGTGGACGAAGCGGGCAACGGCAGCGGCCCGTCCGATCCAATCGACTATCCTGTCGACACTACGGCACCGGAAGCGGTGGATACCTCCGGCGTGACGATTACCGATGAAAACGGCAACACCATCGAACCCGGCAGCCCGTCTTCCAATACAACGCCAACCTTCAGCGGCGACGCGGAGCCGGGCAGCACCGTGGTGGTCAGCGACGGCGACGAGGTAATCGGTGAAGCGGTGGTGGATGAAGACGGCAGCTGGAGCTTCACGCCGGACGAGCCGCTGGCGGACGGCGATCACGATATCTCCTTTGAAGTGGTGGACGAAGCGGGCAACAGCAGCGGCCCGTCCGACCCGATCGACTATCCTGTCGACACCACGGCGCCGGAAGCGGTGGACAGTTCCGGCGTGGTAATTACCGACGAAGAAGGCAACGTGATTGAGCCGGGCAGCCCGAACTCAAATACCACGCCGACCTTCAGCGGCAGCGGTGCCGAGCCGGGCGCGACGGTGGTGGTCAGCGACGGCGACACCGTGTTGGGCGAAGCCACGGTTGCCGAAGATGGCAGCTGGAGCTTCACGCCGGACGAGCCGCTGGCGGACGGCGATCACAATATCGCTTTCGAAGTGGTGGACGAAGCGGGTAACAGCAGCGCGCCTTCCGATCCGATTGATTACACAGTCGATACCACCGCACCGGAAGGCATTGACGTGGCAGGCGTGATCGTCACCGATGCGGAAGGCAACGCCATCGAACCGGGCGCGCCTTCAGCAAATACCACGCCGACCTTCATCGGCAGCGGTGCCGAGCCGGGCGCGACGGTGGTGGTCAGCGACGGCGACACCGTGCTGGGCGAAGCCACGGTTGCCGAAGACGGCAGCTGGAGCTTTACGCCGGACGAGCCGCTGGCGGACGGCGATCACGATATCTCCTTTGAAGTGGTGGACGAGGCGGGCAACGGCAGCGGCCCGTCCGACCCGATCGACTATCCTGTCGACACCACCGCGCCGGAAACGGTGGATACCTCCGGCGTGACGATTACCGATGAAAACGGTAACGCCATCGAACCGGGAACGCCGAACTCCAACAACACGCCGACCTTCAGCGGCGACGCGGAACCAGGCAGCACTGTGGTGGTGAGCGATGGCGATGAGGTTATTGGCGAAGTTGTGGTGGGCGAAGACGGCAGCTGGAGCTTCACGCCGGACGAACCGCTGGCGGACGGCGATCACAATATCTCCTTCGAGGTTGTGGATGAAGCGGGCAACGGCAGCGGCCCGTCCGATCCAATCGACTATCCCGTCGACACCACCGCGCCGGAAGCGGTGGACAGTTCCGGCGTGGTAATTACCGATGAAGAAGGTAATGTGATTGAGCCGGGCAGCCCGAACTCAAATACCACGCCAACCTTCAGCGGCAACGGCGCGGAGCCGGGCGCGACGGTGGTGGTCAGCGACGGCGACACCGTGCTGGGCGAAGCCACGGTTGCCGAAGACGGCAGCTGGAGCTTTACGCCGGACGAGCCGCTGGCGGAAGGCGATCACGATATCTCTTTCGAAGTGGTGGACGAGGCGGGCAACAGCAGCGGCCCGTCCGATCCAATCGACTATCCCGTCGACACCACCGCGCCGGAAGCGGTGGACAGTTCCGGCGTGGTAATTACCGATGCGGAAGGTAACGCCATCGAACCGGGCGCGCCCTCCTCAGTGACCACGCCGACCTTCAGCGGCAGCGCTGAACCGGGCACGACGATAGTGGTCAGCGACGGCGACACCGTGCTGGGCGAAGCCACGGTTGCCGAAGACGGCAGCTGGAGCTTCACGCCGGACGAGCCGCTGGCGGAAGGCGATCACGATATCTCCTTTGAAGTGGTGGACGAAGCGGGCAACAGCAGCGCGCCTTCCGATCCGATCGACTACACCGTCGACACCACGGCGCCGGAAGGCATTGATGCCGCGGCTGTGGCCATCACCGACGCCGAGGGCAACGTCATTGAGCCGGGCGCGCCTTCCTCAGTGACCACGCCGACCTTCAGCGGCAGCGCTGAACCGGGCACGACGATAGTGGTCAGCGACGGCGACACCGTG
>NZ_JAKUMN010000005.1:0-173831 GCF_037026505.1 Erwinia sp. CGal63 | reverse complement strand
TGCTGGGCGAAGCCACGGTTGCCGAAGACGGCAGCTGGTCGTTCACGCCGGACGAGCCGCTGGCGGAAGGCGATCACAATATCGCTTTCGAAGTGGTGGACGAAGCGGGCAACAGCAGCGGCGCGTCCGATCCGATCGACTACACCGTTGACATCACCGCGCCGGCAGGCATTGATATCTCGGCTATCACCATCACCGACGAAGTCGGTAACGTAGTGGACAGCGCGGAAACGCTGATCGACAGCAAACCCACCTTCAGCGGCGGCGATCTGGAGCCGGGCGCCACGGTAACCATCTATGACAAAGGTGAAATCCTGGGCGAAACCACGGTAGCCGACGACGGCAGCTGGAGCTTTACCGACGAAGACGGATTGTACAACGGCAGTCACGAACTGGCCTTTACGGTCACCGATGAGGCGGGCAACAGCAGCGAGCCTTCCGACACGCTGAACCTGGACGTGCAGGCCGTGATCCTGACGGCGATGGATAATATCAGCTCTGGCGCGGCGATAGGCTTTACCTATCCGGTGGACGTAGAGGCCGATCTGGGCACGTTAATCAGCGACAGCGGCTTCCTCGCCCTGAATAAGAGCATTGTCAGCGATCCTATCGTGGTTGCCGACGGCACGGTGATGGATCTTGAGGTTATCGCGACTACCTCTTCTTTCCTTAATGTCGCCAGTAATGCTTCGCTGGTGCTGCAAAAATACAGCTCTTCCGCCGGCCAGTGGGTGGATATTTCGCAGGACGACAGCAGCAACCTGTTCGGCCTGTTCGGCTCGGGCGCCACTTCATCGACGCTGACGCTCACCGGCCTGAGCGCCGGTACCTATCAGCTGGTCTACACCACTACAGGTCTTAATCTTGGCGCCAGCTTTGACCTGGAAGCGTCGAAAACCGTTTATACCCTGGCCGAAGAGGCGACCACGACGACCTACACTACCGCGACGGGCAATGTCATGTCCGATGCGGACAGCGTCTATGGTGCCGACAGCATTCCGCACGGCGACACAACGCTGGTAACGTCCATCAGCGTAGAGAAAAGCGATGGCTCACTGAGGACTACCACGCTCAACGCCTCGTCCAAAACCGCGCTGGCGGGCAAATACGGCATGCTGATGATCGGCGCCGACGGCAGCTATGAATATATTCCTGATACCTCAATGGACAACATCGGCAAGGTGGAAACCTTTACCTATACCCTGACCGATTCCGCCACGGGCGCCACCTCTTCGGCACAGCTTTATATTCAGATAGGCACCACCAACGACGCGCTGACGCTGAGCTGGGACGCCACCGATCCAGGCGCGGACGCGGTGACGGATATCGCCTCCAACGACGTCGCCGACGCCAGCGTCAGCGTGGTCTATCACAGCACCGCCGTCAGCAACAGCAACGTGACTCTGACTACCGGCGGGACAGCGAACTATACCAACGCCTTTACGCTGAACGCCGCGGACGATCTGGTCGCAGGTACGCTGACGCTGAAAACCGAATCCGGCATTTTCGGCAACAACTTCACGACCGCGAAGACCATCATCTACGAAGTCCAGCAGCAGAACAGCGACGGCAGCTGGTCGACGCTAAGCACCTACAGTCTGGTAGTGCCGGCGGGTCAGCACAATGGTGAGGTGCTGCTGACGCTGGATATGTCGACGCTGGTTGACCAGGCCGGAACTTACCGCCTGGCTATCGTCACCACCGGCGCGGAAAACAAAGTTATCCTTGATATGGATGTCACCGTCGCCAGCACCACGGACTACGACATCACCGCCAGCCAGGCCGCGACGGGCAATCTGCTGACGGACGAAGGCGCCGACGGCGGCGTGGACAAACTCAGTTCTATTTATACCCGTCTCTATGCCAAAGCGGGCGACGCCAGCGCCGACAGCGGGATTGACGACAGCTATACCGCCGTGACGGAAAGCGGCGTGACTCTGGTCGGCGAGTACGGCACGCTGCTGCTCTACAGCGACGGCACCTATGTCTATACGCCGGACAGCACGACATTGCCGACAGGCTCGCAGGATATCTTTACCTACGCGCTGAAAGGGGCCAACGGCGCCGTAGTCAACGCCACGCTGACCATCAATCTGGGCGTGGAGGTGGACGGTAGCAGCGGCGGTTCGCTGATATTCCAGGGCACAGAGGCGAACGATGTCTTCGCCATTTACGATACGGATTTCGCGCAGGTGGACGGCGCGAACGGCAGCGACACGCTGGCGTGGCATGGTAAAACCGCGCTGACGCTGGGCGATATCGTCGCCAAAGTCAGCGATATCGAAACCCTGGCGCTGGCTTCCGAAAACTATGACGACAACGTCGTGGTAACCGCTCAGGACGTGGCGGATATCACCAATGACGCCAACACGCTCTATATCACCGGCGCGGCGGGCGATACGGTCACGCTGGAAGGAAGCTGGAGCGACAGCGGTACCGTAGTGGTCGACAGCGTATTCTATACCCACTATACGGGCGTGACCGCCGCAGGCGAGACGGTGGAACTCTATGTGCAGCAGGCTGTTGCGCTATCCACGGCCGCTTACGAAGAAAGCGTTGCAGGTACGGAATATGATGTGGCCGCTGCAGCAGAAGTGGCGGGAACGGACAGCGACGATCTCTTTAACGTCAGCAGCGCCGATTTCACCAGCATCGACGGCGGCGACGGATTTGACACGCTGGCGTGGAGCGGCACGGGCACGCTGACCCTTAGCGATATAGCTGCCAAAATCAGCAACATAGAAGAGATAGAGCTGGTAAACGACAGCGGCGTGAATACGCTGGCGGTCACCGCGCAAAACGTGGCGGATATCACCGACGAGAGCAATACGCTGTATGTGAAAGGATCGATTACCGATACGCTGACGCTCTCCGGCAGCTGGACGCTGGCCGATGGGCAGGTTCTTAATAACGTCAATTATCTGCACTACACCAGCGAAACCGCAGAGGGTCAAACGGTGCATCTCTACGTCGATGGCGATATCAAATCCAGCGGCGTGGAAACCGCTTCTGAAACCAATGCGGCGCAGGTCACGGGCCAGGTCGAGCTGCTCAGCGACAGTATCGATCAAACCGCTACGATGAAGGGCGCCACCGGCAGCTTTACCAGCGACGAGTTCACTATCAACAGCGCCACGGATTTGCAGACCATCCATATCAATGTCTATACGACAGTGCTGATGAATGCCAATAACAACCTGACGGTAAACTGGGCGTTGCAGGTCTACAACGAGCAGACCTATGGCTGGGATACGGTAAGGGAAGGATCGAAAGCCTATACGCGCGCAGACTCTTCTATCGACGTTACGCTGTCAGGTCAGGAGGCTGGAACCTATCGGGTGGTGGTTGAAGATACCCAGTCCGGCTATACCGGCGCGCTGTGGACCACTCAGTACGATGAAGTGACGGTGAAAGTCTCGGCGAAAATCGTCAGCACCTCGGACTACCGGGTCACCACCAGCAGCAGCGCCGCGGGTTCCGTCTTCAGCAGCGACGCGGCCAGCGACAGCAATCCGCTGGTGAAATCGATCGCGGCGGGCATCGTCAGCGGCACGGCCAGCTACACGCTGGTCACCGAGGCGGGCACCACCATTGCCGGCACTTACGGCTCGCTGACCATTCACAGCGACGGCAGCTACACCTACACGCTGAACAGCGATTCGGTAATTAAGCTTGCCGGCAGCGAGGATGCCTTTACCTATGTGCTGAGCGACGGCACCACACAAAACCTGACCATGACGCTGGGCGTCGCAGTGGATGGTTCGGACGGCGGCGCGCTCACCTTCGGCGGCACCATCGGTGACGACAGCTTTGCCATCTACGATACGGCCTTCACCACGCTGGACGGCAAAGCGGGCCACGATACTCTGGTCTGGCGCGGCACGGGCGAGCTGCAGCTTAGCGAGATCGCCGACAAGGTCAGCAACATTGAAGCGATCGACCTGCAGGATAACGGCACGGCCGCCGTGCTGGCGTTGAACGCGGACGATATCGCCAGCGTGACCGATGACGGCAACGCGCTTTATGTGCGCGGCGGCAGCGAAGATTCGCTTTCGCTGTTGGGCGCATGGAGCGCTGGCAGCGTGGAGACGCTGAATAATATCGTCTACCAGCTTTACACCGGCACCACGCTGGACGGTACGGCGGTGAAACTCTACGTGCAGGAAGGGTTGAGCTTTAACGAAGTGGCCGAAACGCTTTCCGGATCGCTGAGCGCGGAAGCGCTGCACGGCGGCACGGTGGTCTCCATCAGCCAGAATGGCGAAACCGTCGCCGTCGGCGATGAGGCCGCCAGCCTGAAAGGCGCCTGGGGCACGCTCACGCTCGACAGCGCCGGCCACTACAGCTACGTGCCGGACGATGGCGCGGCGCACAGCGGCAACACCGACACCTTCACCTGGACCCTGTCGGACGGCAGCAGCGCCTCGCTGAGCCTCAGCCTGGGCCTGACGGTAGACGGCAGCGCGGGCGGCGATATCACTTTCAGCGGCTCCGGCGGCAGTGATGTCTTCCAGCTTTACGATACCGACTTCACCTCGGTGAACGGCGCGGAAGGCAGCGATACCCTGGCCTGGTACGGCAGCGGTTCGCTGAACCTGAGCCTGATCTCGGCCAGAGTCGACAATATCGAAACCGTGGATCTGTTGGAGGACAGCGGGAACGACAACCTGATTGTCAGCGCGGAGAGCCTGCTTAAAGTCACTGACGACAGCAATACGCTCTACGTCAGGGGCGCGGACGGCGACACGGTGACGCTGAACGGCAGTTGGGAGCAGTCGACGGCTCAGCTGGTGAACGGCGTCCACTACGAGCACTACACCAGCGTTACCGCTGATGGCTCGGTGGTGCAGCTCTACGTGGAGGATGATGTCACCATCGGCTAACGGCCTGGCGGCATCGTTCTCCGCCACCGATTAGATAAGCCTCAGGCGACGGGCCGCATGCCCGTCGCCTCTGTTTCATGCTGCAAGTCAGGGACGCAATCTATTATGGAAAAGCGCTTTATCGCCTTTTGCTGCCTGCTGGTGCTGCCTTATGCCAGCCTGGCGCAGCTCTCTTCCCCTGTTAAACCAGCGCCGGACGGCTTCTGGGGCGTTTTCTCCGGCACGCCCGATAACGATCCTGCGGAGGTCGCGCAACTCAGCGCCGCCGCGGACGAAGCGGAAATGCAGCCGCCCGACGGCGGCGGCCGAGTTCCCGTGGAGTGGCGGGCCGCCGTTTTGCTGGCGGTAAATCATCATCCCGCCATCAGCAGCAGCGTCGCCACGCTGGAGTCGGCGGGCTTTGGCGTCGATAACGCCAGCGCGGGCTATCTTCCCGCGATCAAAGCGGGCATCACTTCAGGCCGCCAGCAGGACGAAGACAGCGGACAGATCGCCACGCTGGGCCTGTCGCAAATGCTTTATGACTTCGGTAAAACCGGCAGCGCCGTCGATCGGGCTACGGCGAGCTACCTGCGGCAGCAGGCCTCGCTGCTGGCGCAGATCGATAGCGTGATTGAACAGACGGCGCTGGCGCTGAACGAGGTGTTTCGCTATACGCGACAGCTGGAAAACGCCCGTAAGCAGGTCAGGGCGCTGCGGGATATTTTGCGGCTCACGGAGCTGCGCGCCGCAGCAGGCGCCAGCACGCGGGTCGATCCCGTACAGGCGCAGGCGCGCGTCGAGGCGGCCGAGGCGCAGCAGCAGGAGAGCGAAATCAAACTGCGCCAGGCGAGATACCACCTGCAGGCGCTGTTGGGCCAGCCGGTAGCGGATCGACCGCTTTCCGCGCCGCCCGATCTACAGCCGCTGATCCGCCAGATCGGCGCAAAGCTCGATCTGAACAGAAATCCCGCCGTGCTGATGGCGCAGGCCGACGCCGCCATCGCCAGCGCCGAGCTGCGCAACAGCAAAGCGCAGCGCTATCCCACGCTGTCGCTGGAAGCCAGCAGCAACAAATATATCGGCGATATCTCGCGCTACCAGAGCCGCAGCCAGTATCAAAACGTCTACCTGTCGCTGAACAGCACGCTTTATCAGGGCGGCGCGCTGGCGGCGCAGGAAAACGCCAGCGCCCGCGCGCTGGCTGCCGCGCGCGAGGCGGTCAACAGCCAGAAGCTGGAGCTGACCGATCGGCAGCGCAACGCCTTTCAGAGCATGAAAGGGCTGCAAAGCAACATCAACATTCTCTCGCGACGGCTGCGTACCATCACCGAAACGCGGGCGCTCTACCGCGAGCAGTATCTGGCGCTGGGCAACCGCAACGTGCTCGATTTACTCAACGCCGAGCAGGAGATCAGCCGCGCAGAGCTGGATCTGATCAACGCCCGCAGCGACCTGTGGGCCGCCGCCGTGGAGTATATCGTGCTGGCCGGCTGGGCCAGAGAAGCCTTCAGTATCGATCCTCTGAGCGTTCAGGGATCACGACAGACAGCGGACGAACTATGAGCCTTATGGAAAACGCCTTGACCGAAAACGACGCGGGCCAGGAGCAGAGCCGCTATCTTCCGTGGCTGGAAGCGCTGCTGCTGATCGCCAGACACTATCGCCTCGACGGCTCGCCGGAGCGGGTGAGAGGCGAAGCGGAATGGCAGCTCAATCAGCTGCCGCAGGAGCAGCTGGTGGAAAATATGGCGCGCCAGCTCGGCCTGCTGGTGCTATTCGACGATTTTCATTCCGACTGGCTGGACGCCTGGCGGCTGCCGCTGATCGTGGATTTCGGCGCGCGCGGCGTCGGCGTGGTAACCGCGATAAGCGCGGAGGGCCAGGCGAGCGTAATGCTGACCGGCGAACGGCAGCTGCAAAGCGTGCTTAGCGTAGAGGAGCTGAGCCTTCATGCGCGGCGCGTGCTGCTTGCCCGGCCTGAAACCGCCGTGCCCGACAGCCGGGTTGACGACTATATCCAGCCCTATCGCGCCAGCTGGCTGTGGCGCACGCTGCTGCAGGAGTGGCCGAGCTGGATTAACGTGATGTTCGCCTCGCTGATCACCAACGTGCTGGGCCTGGCGGCGATGCTGTTCACCATGCAGGTTTATGATCGCATCATTCCTTCGCAGTCCGTGCCGTCGCTGTGGGTGCTGTTCGGTGGCGTAATGATTGCGCTGACCTTTATTTTTATCCTGCGCGTAACCCGCACGCATATCTCGGATCAGGCGGGCAAGCGCGCCGATCTGCGCATCTCCGACAAGGTATTCGGCCACGCTTTGCGTATTCGCAACGACGTGCGGCCTAAATCCACCGGATCTTTTATCGCGCAGATCCGCGAACTGGAGCAGCTGCGTGAGTTGATCACTTCCACTACGATCTCCGCGGTGGCGGATCTGCCTTTCCTGATCCTGTTTCTGTTCGTGCTCTGGCTGCTGGGCGGCTGGCTGGTGCTGGTGCCGCTGACGGCGATCCCGCTGATCGTGCTGCCGGGACTGCTGGCGCAGCGGCCACTGGCGAAGCTGTCGAAATCGACCATGCGCGAGTCCGCGCTGCGCAACGCGATGCTGGTGGAGTCGGTACAGGGCGTGGATGACATCAAGCTGCTGCGGGCTGAGCCCTATTTCCAGAATCAGTGGAACCATCTCAACGACACCATCGGCAAGGCCGCGACCCGCCAGCGTTTTATCAGCGGGCTGCTCGCCAGCTGGACCAGCGAGGTGCAGACGCTGGCCTATATCAGCGTGGTGCTGGTGGGCGCCTTTCTGGCGATGAACGGCGATATCTCCACCGGCGTGCTGATCGGCTGTTCGATGCTGGCCTCGCGCATGATGGCGCCGCTGGGCCAGCTGGCGATGATTTTTGGCCGCTGGCAGCAGGCGAAGGTCGCCAGAGAAGGGCTGGAAAGCCTGCTGAACAGCGAGGTCGACCAGCCGGAACGCGGCGCGCAGATCCATCGTCCGCGGCTTTATGGCGAATACAGCCTGGAAAACATTCGCTACCGTTACGATCCTGACGCCGCGCAGGCGGTGCTGGCTATCGACAAACTGAAGATTCAGCCGGGTGAAAAAATCGCGCTGCTGGGCCGTAACGGCTCCGGGAAATCCACGCTGCTGCAAATGCTGGCCGGCTTGCTGACGCCCGAGGAGGGCGTGCTGCTGCTGGACGGCGTCCGGCTCTCTTCGCTCGATCCGCTGGACGTGCGGCGCGATGTCAGCCTGGTCGGCCAGTCTTCCTCGCTGTTTTTCGGCACCATTCGGGAGAATTTACGGCTGGGCATGCCGCTGGCGACAGAAGAGGAGATGCTGGCGGCGCTGGAGCTTAGCGGCGCCCTGAGCTTTATCCGTCAGCTGCCCGCCGGTATGGATTATCCGCTGCAGGAGGGCGGTAAAGGGCTCTCCGGCGGCCAGCGGCAGCTGCTGCTGTTGGCCCGCGCGCTGCTACGTCGACCTGGCGTGCTGCTGCTGGACGAGCCGACTGCCTGGCTGGATGACGCCGCCGAAAGCCGTCTGATTGAAAAACTCAAAGCCTGGTCAGGCGAAAAAACGCTGATTATCGCCACGCACCGTCCGGCGGTGATGCAGCTGGTGGATCGTATTCTGCTGCTGGAAAACGGCAAGATCGTGCGCGACGGAACCAAAGAGCAGCTGCTGGTGAAACCGGCCGCGCGGCGGACGAAAACAGAGGGAACGTTATCATGAGCGGTTTTTTCGGCGAGCGGAAGCGGCCTTTGCGACGGCGGCCAGGGCGCGGCGGCGCGCTAATCGTCTGGTCGGTGATGGCGATGCTGCTGCTGTTTTTTCTCTGGGCCAGCCTGTTTGAGCTGGACGAGGTGACGGTTGGCGTCGGTAAGGTGATCCCCAGCAGCCACGAGCAGATTGTGCAGTCGCTGGAAGGCGGCATTCTGAAAGAGCTGAAGGTACGTGAAGGCGATGTGGTGGAAGCGGGCCAGGTGCTGGCGCTGCTCGATCCCACGCAGCTGGATTCCGGGCTACAGGAGAGCACGTCGCGGATGCGGGCGGCGCTGGCGACGGCGGCGCGTTTGCAGGCGGAAACGGCGGGCAGCGAGCTGAGGTTTCCCCCCGAGGTACAGGAAGACCCGCAGCTGGTGGCGGCGGAGACGGCGCTTTACCACTCCCGCCGGGAAAACCTGCAAAAAACGCTCAGCGGCCTGCGCGAGGCGCTGGATCTGATCAACCGCGAGCTGAAGCTGACCTCGTCGCTGGTCGCGCAGGGCGCGGCGAGTGACGTAGAAGTGCTGCGGTTAAAGCGGCAGGCCAACGATCTGCAAAGCAAGCTGAATGACGCGCAAAACCAGTATATCGTGCGTGCGCGGGAAGATCTGGCGAAAGCCAACGCCGAGGCGGCTTCCCAGCGATCGGTGATTATTGGGCGTGCCGATTCGCTAAAAAGAACCACCATAGTTGCGCCGGTCAGAGGCGTGGTAAAAGCCATTGAAATCAATACGGTAGGCGGCGTAATCCCGCAGCGTGGTAACCTGATGGAGCTGGTGCCGCTGGACGAGCAGCTGTTAATAGAGGCGCAGATATCGCCGCGCGACGTGGCCTTTATCACGCCAGGCCAGCGCGCCGTGGTAAAGCTGACTGCCTATGATTTTAATATCTATGGCGGACTGGAAGGCAAAGTCGACTCCATTTCGCCAGACACCATTCAGGACGAGGTGCATCGGGATAATTACTACTACCGCGTCTATGTCCGCACCGATAAAGACTATCTGGTTAATAAAAAAGGGAAAAAATTCCCGGTGCATCCGGGGATGATCGCGATGGCGGAGATCCATACGGGCAGCAAAACCATTATGGCCTATCTGCTAAAGCCGCTGAACCGCGCGAAAGAGGCGCTGCGCGAAAGATAACGCGGCGGGAAAAGAGACGGCAGGCGCTTTTTCCTGCTTCCCTTGCCCGAAAAGAAAAGATAATGTGCGCGTGACGCAGTGGCGCTTCCTCGCTGACGGGTGCCACCTGATAATTCCTTTTCTCAGCGGAGAAACTCATGAGTAAGTCGAAGTCCGTTCTTTTTTCTGCCCTTTTACTTGCTGCCGCGCCGTTAGTTTCCACGGCTTTCGCAGAGGATGCCCAGCCACAGGTGCCGCAGACGCAGGACGCGCCAGCCGCGCCGGATGCCCCAGCCGCACCGGTCGCGCCGGAAGCGCAAACGCCAGCCCAGGCGCAGTCGCCTTCAGGCGAAGCCGCCGCGCCGCAGCGCGATCCGGCCCATCCTTATGAGATTCAATACTTCTTTGCCGATTTCCAGCGCTTTACCCTCGGCAGCGTGGTGCCCGATCGCTATCGCACTAAAAAATATGAGATCGTGGACTGGAAAACCCGCAATCTGCCCGCGCCAGAAGAAGGCAGCAACTGGACCTATATGGGCGGCAACTACGTTCTGATCTCCAAAGCCGATGGCCGTATCCTGAAAATAGAATCGGGCGATATTTTCTATAAGCAGTAAGGATAAGAAAGCCCGGCGCGATGCCGGGCTTTGCGGACTATCTGGCTATTTTTAAGCGGTCGCTACAGAGATAGCGAAGCGAGCAGGCAGAGCATATAACTGAACAGCATCTTATATCCGTGGAGAAATTCACTATATCAAACGATGTTAAGAAGATCCTTCTGCCTCTTTAATCTTGAACGTGTAGGTTTTATCAAACCGGCCACCTGTTGCTACATTAGTACCGAACAAGCCACCCGAGACGCGTACATTAACAATCCCGGGCTTAACCGGTACGCCCTGAACTCTGACACAGTTGCGGGCAGGAGAATCATTACAATACTGCAAACTTAATCCCGTATCGGAGGGAGTTATTTCGCCTATAAATCTTTTTTTACCATTGTAATCCAGAGAAGATACAGCTCCCCCAATTATATTTATTTCACTGTTATAGGGTATTCCAACTGTTGCATCGTTAAGAACATTACCTGCAGGAGTTACATCAGCATGCAAGGTGCAAGCTGATAACAGGATTGAAATGAAAGCTATAAAGAAATTCTTCATGTTTGTTTTAATGGTTTGAAACCATTCCTCCAAATTTTTGGTAAAAAATTCAAATGTTCAATCTCATTAAAGCAGTAAACAAACTCTTCCCAGAACAGTAAATTAAAAATTACCTGTCCAGTGCGCAGGGAAAGCATTGTAGACTGAGGGTAAAGCTTGACCAGGCCGATAAAAAACTGCTGTCTGAACAGCTTTTCGTATCCGCGAGAAGGTATGTGAACCACTCAAACAGTCTTAAAAATAACCTTCTGCACCTTTAATATTAATCGTATAGGTTTTATCGAATTCATCAGTTTTTTGAAACATCGCCACATTGAAAAAACCGGATATTCTGACTTTAATCACCCCTGTCCTGGTTGGTGTTCCTCTGATTTCAATGCAATTATTATCATATTTATTATCGTTGCAATGTTTTAAATATAACCCAGAATCGTCAGGGCTTATATTTCCAACAGGTTCTCTGTCGCCATAAGAATTTTTCAGCGAAGCAACATTCCCACCAACAATATTTATTTGAGCATAATATGGCACACCAACTAATGCATTATTAAGCTCATTGTTTTTCGGGGAAATGTCGGCATGTAACGTACAACCTGATACAATTAAGGAAATAAAAGAAAATTTTAATGTTCTCATGTCATTTTAATGGTTTGTATACCATCCCTCCAAATATTTTTTGCGAAAAAGGCAAATATTTTGCTGATCCAATAAGTTGTTTTTGCTAAAGGGAATAGCTTCAATTTTACATGTCCATGAGTGTCCTGTGTTACGGTTTATCCACAACGAAAAAATATCATATATTAAGGCTCAATCCTGGCCATTTCGATACGAGAGTGCCGCTACCCAAGCGGATTCTCGTATCTTTTTGGAATATTTGATACTGCATATTAACTTAAAACAATATTAAGGGTACTCTTTTGAATCTTTGATCGTAATTGTATAAGTTTTATCGAACTCACCTGCTTTCGAAAACATGCTGCCACTTAGGCCCCCATAGATGCGCACCCTGGCTATGCCTGCTTTTTGGGGTACTCCGGTAATCTGCAGGCAGTTATTGAGTTTTTTTGCATTACAATATTTTACCTGGAGGCCTGTATCATCTGGTTGGATTGTACCTGCAATTTTTTGGTGGCCATCAATGTCGTGAGAGAGAACCCTGCCGCCAGATATATTTATTTGACTATGGTAGGGAATACTAACAATAGCGTCATTAAGTTTTTCTCCTTCCGGAATAAAGGTTGCCCGTACAGAGCAGGCAGATAATAAAAATACAAAAAACACAAGGAAAAATATTCTCATTTAGCTTAATGGTTTAAAAACCATTCCTCCGAAAAATCTATTGATAAAAAAGTGCAAATCTTTTTGGGGTTTTATCCAGTTAATCGCTTTCCCCCAAGAAAAAAGATTCAAACTAATATATCCGTTAGTGTCTTGTGTAACTGGACTTTCCCATACAATCCAGTGTGTAGGTAACGTTGTTTTTTGCGTACTATTTTCGAGGAGCCCGTCATTGATCAGCGTAACGACTCTGTAGTCTTGCTCTATATATTTATTTAAATTTCTGATTCCCTGAATGCCTGCCTGAGTAATTCCCACATTACTAAAAACCTTTTCATAACCGGCTTTTTCAAACCATTCAGTTAGTGTTTGCCACATTGTGATACCTGCGACAGGGGAATCGAGAGTATCAAAACTTAATATCATGTTCTCTGAATCCCTTAGTCCAGCTAAAGTCATCCAGTCAGTTCCTGTTATCTTTGGATCGCCATTATCGAAATAGAAAATGCCAGCCGGGTGCCGGCAGCCTTCACCCGGTAAGATGATTAAATTACCTATTTTAGTTTTCCCGTATTGCCAAAGTTCACGGGCGGCTTGCGCATACACATCTGGACGATCCTTTTGCAGGCAGTAAAAAAATGCAGCGGGCCCACAGACACTTGCAGCTATCTGGCCAGGAAAATCGAATCCATTAAATCTTTTATCTATCTGGCGTTCTATTGTTTTTTTTTCAAAAGGGTCTCTGGGACTACCAACAGGATACTCTTTTGCAATAAACGGACGCTTCGGTCTGGTGATAGTTACCCGTTTTGTTTCGCCTCCCTGGCTCTCAGGCTTCATGGTTCCTGTGGTCTCAAAATAGCAGGGGTTCTCTCGCTTAACCGGGGACCAGGCTTTACCCGATGAAAATTCTGCCAGCGTGTACATTTTAGTAAAGGATTCAGGCGTTACGCAGCGCGTGTGCAACATGGTTTTTCGGTAGAGCCTGACTTCCATAATATAAATAGTTGTGGGCGAGTCATTTATATCTTCGGTTGGGTGGCTTTGCGTTTCGTAATTATGCTGAAGCGGCTGCTGTTTTACATCTACCAGAGAAAATTTATTCCTTTCGGAATCCATGCGATAAATACAAAGGTCGTACAACAGGGAATCTGCTGGAACATTAGAGTTGATACGGGTACTGAGGTGATAAACAGCCATAATTAATCCATTAATAAATGCAGGTTAATATTTTTAAAAAATTCAGCAAAAACCGCTCTGGCTTCCGCCATCGTAGCCCACTCCTGCTGATATTTTGCCGTATACGCTATTGTCGACATAACGCCTTTTTAGTCAGTGAGAATATGCAGACTAATATCGGCTGCCGATTCGGCATAATGCCATTCCGTCATGCCTTGCTCATCGGTTACGCCTGCTTCGGCGTGACCATCCGGAAACATCAGGGTATAGCGGCAGCTCGTCATTAACTGGCCATCGTCATCGACGCACTGGAAACGAATACAGTTTCTGGCGTTGGTGTCTCTTACCTGCTGGGCGGGCAGAGAAGAATGGCTGGTGCCTCGGGAAACCAGGGAGCCAGCTTCAGTGCTGGTAAATTGCATGGCAGAACCGAAGACATAATGGTCGGGACAGCGGCACAGGACTTTATCGCCAGTAGCAGCATATGCTTTGCCTTCTTCTGCCCAATCTTGTGCAGAGGCGAGGATGTCAAAATGGCCATTACATCTGCTGCATGACGCCTTATCACCAGTACGAGCAATGGCTTTATTGCCTTCAAACCAGCTCGCGGTTGCGGAAATAATTTTCCCATAACTTGTGTTATCGCCCAGACAGGCCAGCGCTCTCGCCATCACTAATCCCTCAGTAACTATGTGGTTAAAAACCCCGACATACTACAGTAATGATGACTTAACTCAAATCACCTGTTTCCGTTTATTGGCTCAACTTCAAAAAGATCGTGCGCCACTCCCACAATGATATTTTCCTGCTGGCCTGAACCAGATAGATGGCATGTGATGCGGCTTTCAGTAACGCGGTCTGCACGTGTTTGCCACCAGAGAGACGCAGGCGAAGTGTGGAACGTAATAAATAAGCAAAGCGGGTGCTATCGATATCCTTAATCTGCCCGCGCCGGAAGAAGGCAGCAACTGGACCTATATGGGCGGCAACTACGTGCTGATCTCCAAAGCCGATGGCCGTATCCTGAAAATTGAATCGGGCGATATTTTCTATAAGCAGTAAAGATAAGAAAGCCCGGCGCGATGCCGGGCTTTGCGGATCAGGATTTATTAACCCTTGAGCGGTCGGCTACAGAGATAGCTTAGCGAAGCGAGCAGGCAGAGGCTGTAGCCCAGCAGCTCGCAGCCTTCCTCCGCCATATTTTTCACCGTGTGGTTATAGCCGTCCAGCATCAGATGCTGCCAGAGATCGCGCATGCCGAACAGGCGGGCGAATACCAGAATCGTCAGCAGTCCCGCACACATCATGCCCCAGCCCGGATGGCGCAGCAGATCGGCCAGGCCAGCCACGGCGCGCTTCGGCTGCAGCAGGGCTACAGCGACGCAGACGGCGGCGGCGGCCAGCGCAAACCAGACCCAGCTGCCGTGCGACAGCTCGTCAAACAGAAAGTCCAGTTCGCGGATCAGCATACAGCTGAAAAAGCCGCCGATTAACATCAGCGAAGGCCGCACGTCCGGACGCCGATAAGCGGCGTGAAAGAAGAGCAGCGCGATAAACAGCAGGATCAGCTCCTGCGCCACCTCGGTAAAAGAAGATTCATGGACGCCGTCGTTCATCCAGCGAACATCGATAAATACCATTCCCATCATGGCGGCCAGAAACAGTGCACAGCCAATAAAAGCCAGCGCCTTGCGGCGGATAAAAAGTAAATCAGATTGCATAACACCCCTTATTTTTTGTCGGGGCGATTATAGGTTTTGATTTGGTAAGGGATTACCAAATAATGGCGCCAGCGACGGGCGATGGCGGGAAGTTGAGTCAAAAAGTGGTTAATTTGCGTTAAATGGCGCCAAAACACGCTCGTCGCTACTCCCGCAGCTGATATTTTTCCTGCTGGCGGGTGAACCAGGCAGGCGGCACGTGATGCGGTGCCTGCGTCAGCTGCTCGATGCCGCTTTCGATAATCAAAGAAGCCTGCCGCCACAGCTCGTTGTCGCCCGCTTTCAACAGCGCGATCTGCACGCGTTTCTCCACCAGATAGACACGGGCGAAGTGCGGGTCGTAATGAATAATCGAGCGGGTATTATCGATAATATCGGCCAGCTTGATGGTCTGGGCATCGGCCGAAGCCTGCGCCGTATGGCGAAAATGCGCCACCTTGCGCGCCGCGCGATTCTTTGCGTCGGGCTGCTTGCTGTCGGTAAGCATCGCCACCAGTCCGCTGACCTGCGGGCCAAAGTGGCTTTCAATATCCGCCAGCGTGCTGGGCGTATCTTCTACCGTATCGTGCAGCCACGCCGCCGCCAGCATAATCTCGTTGTCGGTGACGCTGCGTACCAGCTCAACCACCGCCGCCGGATGAACGATATAGGGCTCGTCGGTGTATTTGCGCCGCTGGCCCGCTTCAGCATGAGCCTTGCTGGCATAGCGTCGGGCCTGTTCTTCCAGTGAAATCATCGGTGTTCTCCCCTGAGCATTAAGATTCGCTTGCAATTATATAGTGCGCTATTTATATTTTTTGCCATGACCACAGATAAAGATGACAAAAAAGCGGAAACCTCGCCACTGTTGCTTGATCAGCAGCTCTGTTTCGCGCTCTATTCCGCCAATCTGGCGCTGCACAAGCTTTACCGGCAGCTGCTGGCGCAGCTTGATATCACCTATCCACAATATTTGGTGATGATGGTGCTGTGGGAGCGCGACGACGTGACGGTTTCCGCTATCGGCGAAAGGCTGTTTCTGGATTCCGCCACGCTGACGCCGCTGCTGAAAAGGCTGGAAGCGGCAGGCCTGCTGAATCGTCAACGCTCGCGTAAAGACGAGCGTCAGGTTGTGGTGACGCTGACCGAAAAAGGCCGCGAGCTGCGCCATAAAGCGCTCGATCTGCCGCAGGCCGTAAGCTGCGCCGCCGCCTGCGACCCGGAAAAAATGCGGACGCTGAAAGAAGAGCTGGAACAGCTGCGCGACAGCCTTAACGGCTAAGCGCGGCGAAGGGCGGGCCGCTACGTCCGCTGCAGAAAGACTATACTGACTAAGAACGCTGTATTAAATCGCTCGCGATTTAATCGTGTATATAAAACCTAATGAAAGGAGTTGCCTGATGTCCTTAGAAAAAGTCGTTTACCGCGCCAAAGCAAAAGCCACCGGCGGTCGTGACGGTCGCGCCACCTCTTCCGACGGCGTGCTGGACGTGAAGCTGGGCGTGCCGAAAGAGATGGGCGGCGCGGGCGGTGAGGCCACCAACCCGGAGCAGCTGTTCGCCGCTGGCTACTCGGCCTGCTTCCTGGGCGCGATGAAATTTGTCGCTAACCGCGACAAGATCGCCATGCCGAAAGACGCTTTTATCGAAGGTGAAGTCGGTATTGGGCCGCTGCCGACCGGTTTCGGCATCGAGGCTAAGCTGAATATTCATCTGGAAGGCATGGATGAAGCGGAAGCGAAAAAGCTGGTGGACGCCGCGCATATCGTCTGCCCTTACTCCAACGCGACCCGCAACAATATTGACGTTACGCTGAATATCATTAACTGATAACGGCTGCGGCCGGAAACGCGCTCGCGCTCCGGCCGTCCGACCCTTCTTCAACCATTCTGTTGCGATCTTTACCGCAAAATCCTGCCTTATTCCCGCGATTGCGCTGATAAATACCCGTTAATGTGGTTAACTACGCCGCTTACGCGTGAAGGTGAATGTTTTCCCTTCAGAATCATCCGGGAAAAGTTTCTCAGGGTGATAATCGACCGGTTTACCGAACTCTGGCGAAACGGCACGGTCTGATTAGCGTTTACATTTAAGCTACGCCGGGATAAAGGTTGCATGAATTACATAAAAACACTGACGCAGCAAAAGCTCTCGTTTTTGCTGGCGTTTTACATCGGTATCTTTCTGAACATTCCCGTTTTTTACCGCCGCTTCGACCCTTTTCTTGCCCATTTCACCGTCGCTGAGTGGCTTTCCGCCGTAGCGGAAGTGGTGGCGATCGTTCTGCTGACCTTTTTCCTGATGCGGCTGCTGTCGCTGGGCGGCAAAATTTTCTGGCGCGTGACCGCAACCGCGCTGGTGCTGATTTCCGTGGCCGCCAGCTACTATATGAGCTTCTTCAACGTGGTGATCGGCTACGGCATTGTCGCTTCGGTAATGACTACCGATACCGATCTGTCGAAAGAAGTGGTCGGCTACCACTTTCTGTTATGGATGGTGCTGGTCAGCGCGCTGCCGCTGCTGCTGATTTGGCGCAACTCGCTGCGCCTGACGCTGATTGAGCAGCTGAAAACGCCGGGCCAGCGACTGAAGCCGCTTGGCGTGCTGCTGCTGGCCGTGGCGCTGGTCTGGCTGCCAATCCGCTACTTCGACAAGCAGCAAAATATCAACGAGAAGCTGACCAATATCGATCTGCCCAGCTACGGCGGCGTAGTGGCGCACTCTTATCTGCCTTCCAACTGGCTGTCGGCGCTGGGGCTGTTCGCCTATACCAGCTATGACGAAAGCATGGACAGCAAAGCGCTGTTCGACCCGGCGAAAAAATTCACCTATGCCGCGCCTGCCGGACTGGACGATACCTATGTGGTGTTTGTGATTGGCGAAACCACGCGCTGGGATCATATGGGCCTGCTGGGCTACGATCGCGACACCACGCCGAAACTTTCCCGCGAAAAAAATCTGGTCGCCTTCCGTGGTGAATCCTGCGATACCGCCACTAAGCTGTCGCTGCGCTGCATGTTCGTGCGCGAAGGCGGCACCGATGAAGGGCCGGGACGAACGCTGAAAGAGCAAAATGTCTTCGCGGTACTGAAAGAGCTGGGCTTCAGCTCCGAGCTTTTCGCCATGCAGAGCGAGGTCTGGTTCTATAACAACACCAACGCGGACAACTTCGCGTTCCGCGAACAGATTGGCTCAGAGCAGCAGAACCAGGGTAAATCGGTGGACGATATGCTGCTGGTGCCGGAGCTGAAAAAGTCGCTGGACAGGCATCCTGTCGGCAAGCATCTGGTGGTGCTGCATACCAAAGGTTCGCACTATCTTTACTCGCAGCGCTACCCGCGCGAGTTCGCCCGCTATCAGCCTGAATGCATGGGCGTGGACGATAAATGCAGCAAGGCGATGCTGATCAACGCCTTTGACAACTCGGTGCTTTATACCGATACGGTGCTGGAGAGCGTGTTCGATCAGCTGCGCGATAAGAAAGCCATCGTGTTCTACGCGGCCGATCACGGCGAGTCAATCAGCGACAACATGCATCTGCACGGCACGCCGCGTCATATGGCGCCGCCGGAGCAGTTCCGCGTGCCGATGATTGTCTGGGCTTCCGATAGCTATCTGGCCGACCCGGCCAATCAGAGCCGCTTCGAACGCCTGCAGGCGCAGCAGCGTGTAGGCACCGGACACCGCCACGTAGAGCTGTTTGATTCTGTACTCGGCTGTCTGGGCTACACTTCTCCGGACGGCGGCATCAACCAGGCAAACAACTGGTGCGCGGATCCGGCTAAGGCTAAAGCTAAAGCGGCAGATAAAACTTAGCGCTAATTCGCTTTGCCAAACCCCGGCGCATTCTGGCCGGGGTTTTTTATTGCCTGCTATTAAGGAAGCGTTCAGGCTGGCGCGCAGAGTTATGCGCGGGATCAATAAGAAAGCGGGAATTTTCAGCAAGATAAGCCGCAGAGATGGCGCGCTACGGGGCGCCAGCACATCTGACCCCTAAACCGGCCAGGCCGGCACTCACAGGAGACGAGCACCATGTATATGTATATTACGCTGGGTATCGCCATCGTGGCGGAGGTTATCGGCACAACCTTCTTAAAAACCTCGGAAGGGTTTACCCGCCTCTGGCCAAGCCTGGGGACGGCGCTCTGCTACGGCGTCGCTTTTTACTGCCTTTCACTGACGCTGCAGCATATGCCTACCGGCGTCGCTTACGCCATCTGGTCTGGCGTGGGCATCGTGCTGATCTCGCTGGTCGCCTGGCTGTGGCACGGTCAGCGGCTGGATCTGCCCGCGATGATCGGTATGGGCTTTATTATTGCAGGCGTAATCATCATCAATACGCTTTCCCGCGCCGTTTCGCACTGAATTAACAAGCCTGCATCGCGATTCTGGTCGCCGTGACGCAGGCAGTGATTTATGCTGCTGCCTCAAAATCCTTCCGTGGCCGCTTCGCCTGCTGAATCGTTAAGAAAGCCTTTGCCGCTCTGCACCGCTGCGTTAATTCGCGCCGCGCTTCGCTCCGCGTAAAAGACGCGCGGCTGTCCATTTTTTATCCTGCCATTGCAGAACTTTTGCCTGTGATGGCAGGTATAAGCAAAGCGTATCGTTAAAAAAACGCCCTTCTGACGAATTTTTTTGGCGGTTTTTTTGCGACGCGTTTCGCTGGGCGAGGGGATAAAGACGATATTTTAAGCGGTATTACCGCATGGCGGCCTATTATATGCGCTGCTCAGGAGCGCTTTTGCTTATTTTTTATATTTGCCAGTAACCTCGCAGACTCTGTGTAAATAGCAGATAGCCGTATTGACGTTTTCTGCAACTGTTGACAAATTGATCGCCTGGCAGAGAAAGGATGCGGAATATTCTGATAGTACTCAGTGCCGTCGCTTTTCCTCCGTTACCGTCGCCAGACGGCACGCCCGGGCCAACATAAAAAAACAGAGGCCCGGCGAATTGCACAACACACCATCACAACTGGAGCAGAAGCATGCGTAACTCCCTGGCTAAAAACAGGATGCTGAAGGTTGGCCTGAGCCTGATCGCTATGACCGTGGCCGCTGGCGTCCAGGCCAAAACCCTCGTCTATTGTTCCGAAGGATCGCCTGAAGGTTTTAACCCACAGCTTTTTACCTCTGGCACCACTTATGATGCCAGCTCGGTGCCGATCTATAATCGTCTGGTCGAGTTCAAAATCGGCACCACGGAAATTCAGCCCGGCCTGGCGGAAAAATGGGACGTCAGCGAAGATGGCAAAACCTATACCTTCCACCTGCGCAAAGGCGTGAAGTGGCAGACCACCAAAGATTTTAAACCCACGCGCGACTTTAACGCCGACGACGTGGTGTTCTCCTTCGAGCGCCAGCTGGATAAAAACAACAAATATCACGGTGTTTCCGGCGGCAGCTACGAATATTTCGAAGGCATGGATATGCCGAAGCTGATCAGCAAAATCGAGAAGGTGGACGACAATACGGTGCGCTTCGTGCTGACGCGTTCGGAAGCGCCGTTCCTCGCTGACCTGGGCATGGATTTCGCTTCCATCCTCTCCGCAGAATACGCCGACAACATGCTGAAAGCGGGCACGCCGGAGAAAGTCGATCTTAATCCGGTCGGCACCGGCCCGTTCCAGCTGCTGCAGTACCAGAAAGATTCCCGCATTCTCTATAAAGCCTTCGACCAGTTCTGGGGCACTAAACCGAAAATCGATCGCCTGGTCTTCTCGATCACGCCGGACGCCTCGGTGCGCTACGCCAAGCTGCAGAAAGGCGAGTGCCAGGTCATGCCGTATCCGAATCCGGCCGATATTGCCAGCATGAAGGCAGATAAAAATATCAACCTGATGCAGATGCCGGGCCTGAACGTCGGCTATCTCTCCTATAACGTCGAGAAAAAGCCGCTGGATAACGTCAAGGTGCGTCAGGCGCTGACCATGGCGGTAAACAAGCAAGCGATTATCGACGCGGTCTACCAGGGCGCGGGCCAGGCGGCGAAAAACCTGATCCCGCCGACCATGTGGAGCTACAACGATACGATACAGGATTACCCTTACGATCCAGCCAAAGCCAAAGCGCTGCTGAAAGAAGCGGGCATGGCGGATGGTTTCAGCATCGATCTGTGGGCGATGCCGGTACAGCGTCCCTATAACCCGAACGCTCGCCGCATGGCGGAGATGATTCAGGCGGACTGGGCGAAAATCGGCGTGAAAGCCAAAATCGTTACCTACGAGTGGGGCGAATATCTGAAGCGCGCCAAAGCGGGCGAGCATCAGACCGTGATGATGGGCTGGACGGGCGACAATGGCGATCCGGACAACTTCTTCGCCACGCTGTTCAGCTGCGCCGCCGCGAAGGATGGCTCTAACTATTCTCGCTGGTGCTATAAGCCGTTTGAAGATCAGATTCAGCCGGCGCGCGCCGAAGCGGATCACAACAAGCGTATCGAATACTACAAGCAGGCTCAGGTCGTGATGCACGATCAGGCGCCGGCGCTGGTTATCGCTCACTCCACCGTGTATGAGCCGGTCAGCAAAAAAGTCTCCGGCTACGTGGTCGATCCGTTAGGCAAGCATCACTTCGAGAACGTCGATATTCAGGAGTAAAGAGAGCGGCCGGTTCGCCGGCCGTTTTACCCATCCCTGTGGGCCGAATTCAGCGGCCCGTCGCAAGGCTTTAAGTAAAAAGAGTCAGGACAGACGTCGCGGACGGGCTGCCCGACCGCGAGATGTGAGCAATTATAATCCTCCAGGTCACGGCCTGCGGGAACCTACAGAGAATCCGGATTATGCTGCAGTTCATACTCCGACGTCTGGGACTCGTTATCCCGACGTTTATTGGCATCACCCTGTTAACCTTTGCATTTGTCCATATGATCCCAGGCGACCCGGTACTGATTATGGCGGGCGAGCGCGGCATGTCCGCCGAACGTCACGCCCAGCTGCTGGCGCAAATGGGACTGGATAAGCCGCTGTGGCAGCAGTATCTCTCCTATGTTTGGGGCGTGCTGCACGGCGATCTCGGCATCTCCCTGAAAAGCCGCATTCCTGTCTGGCAGGAGTTTGTGCCGCGCTTTAAGGCGACGCTGGAACTGGGCATCTGCGCGATGATTTTCGCCGTCGCGGTCGGTATCCCGGTTGGCGTGCTGGCCGCGGTTAAGCGCGGTTCCATCTTCGATCACACCGCTGTTGGCATCTCGCTGACCGGCTACTCCATGCCGATCTTTTGGTGGGGCATGATGCTGATCATGCTGGTTTCGGTGCAGCTCAATCTGACGCCCGTCGCCGGACGCATTGGCGATACGGTCTTCCTGGATGACACTAAGCCGCTCACCGGCTTTATGCTGATCGACACGCTGTTCTGGGGCGAAGAGGGCGACTTTAAAGACGCCGTGATGCATATGATCCTGCCCGCCATCGTGCTCGGCACCATTCCGCTGGCGGTGATTGTGCGTATGACGCGCTCGGCCATGCTGGAAGTGCTGGGAGAGGACTATATCCGCACCGCGCGCGCCAAAGGGCTGACGCGGATGCGCGTGATCGTGATCCATGCGTTGCGTAACGCCATGCTGCCGGTAGTGACGGTGATCGGGCTCCAGGTCGGCACCATGCTGGCCGGCGCTATCCTGACCGAAACCATCTTCTCCTGGCCCGGCCTGGGCCGCTGGCTGATCGATGCGCTGCAGCGGCGCGACTACCCTGTGGTGCAGGGCGGCGTGCTGATGGTGGCTATCCTGATCATTCTGGTCAACCTGCTGGTTGACGTGCTTTACGGCGTGGTTAATCCACGCATCCGCCACAAGAAATAGGGGGCTGCATGTCTTTAGTGGATCCGGGCAGCGTGCCTGCCGCACCCAAGCCGATGACCCCTTTGCAGGAGTTCTGGCACTACTTTAAGCGTAACAAAGGCGCGGTGATCGGCCTGGCTTACGTGGTGATCGTTTTCTTTATCGCTATTTTCGCCAACTTCATCGCGCCGCACTCGCCGGCCGAGCAGTTCCGCGACGCGCTGCTGCATCCGCCAGTCTGGCAGGAAGGCGGTAGCTGGCACTATATCCTCGGCACCGATGACGTGGGTCGCGACGTGCTGTCGCGCCTGATGTACGGCGCGCGCCTGTCGCTGCTGGTCGGCTGCCTGGTGGTGGTGCTGTCGCTGATCCTCGGCGTAATTTTCGGGCTGATCGCGGGCTATGTGGGCGGCACCACCGACGCCGTGATTATGCGGCTGGTGGATATTATGCTGGCGCTGCCGAGCCTGCTGCTGGCGCTGGTGCTGGTAGCGATTTTCGGGCCGTCGATCGTCAACGCCTCTATCGCGCTGACCTTCGTGGCGCTGCCGCACTATATCCGCCTGACGCGCGCGGCAGTGCTGGTGGAGGTGAGCCGCGACTATGTGACCGCTTCCAACGTGGCGGGCGCTGGCCCAATCCGCCAGATGTTCGTCAATATCCTGCCTAACTGCCTCGCGCCGCTAATCGTGCAGGCTTCGCTGGGCTTCTCCAACGCTATCCTCGATATGGCCGCGCTGGGTTTTCTGGGAATGGGCGCGCAGCCGCCGACGCCGGAGTGGGGCACCATGCTCTCCGACGTGCTGCAGTATGCGCAAAGCGCCTGGTGGGTCGTGACCTTCCCCGGTCTGGCGATCCTGCTGACCGTACTGGCGTTTAACCTGATGGGCGACGGCTTGCGCGACGCCCTCGATCCGAAACTCAAGCAGTAAGAGGCAGCGATGGCGTTATTAACTGTAGACAAACTGTCGGTGCATTTCGGTGACGAAAAGGCGCCGTTCCGCGCGGTAGACCGCATCAGCTACCAGGTCGAGCAGGGCCAGGTGGTCGGCATTGTCGGCGAATCGGGTTCCGGCAAATCGGTCAGTTCGCTGGCGATTATGGGGCTGATCGACTATCCCGGCAAAGTGATGGCCGACAATCTGATATTCAACCAGCGCGACCTGAAGCGCATCTCTGAAAGAGAGCGCCGCCAGCTGGTGGGATCGGAAGTGGCGATGATCTTCCAGGACCCGATGACCAGCCTGAATCCCTGCTACACCGTGGGCTACCAGATTATGGAAGCGATCAAGGTGCATCAGGGCGGCAATAAAAGCACGCGCCGCCAGCGGGCTATCGATCTTTTGACCCAGGTCGGCATTCCCGATCCGGCGTCGCGACTGGAGGTTTATCCGCATCAGCTTTCCGGCGGCATGAGCCAGCGTGTGATGATCGCGATGGCTATCGCCTGTCGGCCAAAGCTGCTGATCGCCGATGAGCCGACTACCGCGCTGGACGTAACTATTCAGGCACAGATCATCGAGCTGCTGCTCGATCTTCAGCGTCAGGAGAATATGGCACTGATCCTGATCACACACGATCTGGCGCTGGTGGCCGAAGCGGCGCAGCACATTATCGTAATGTATGCGGGCCAGGTAGTGGAAACGGGCAGAGCGGTCGATATCTTTAAAGCGCCGCGCCATCCTTATACTCAGGCGCTGCTTCGCGCGCTGCCGGAGTTTGCGGCCGACAAGGCGCGGCTGGCCTCGCTGCCGGGCGTGGTGCCGGGCAAATACGATCGGCCAAACGGCTGCCTGCTGAATCCACGCTGCCCGTATGCGACCGATCGCTGCCGCGTGGACGAGCCTGAACTCCGTGATATTCCGGGACGCCAGTCCAAATGTCATTACCCTCTGGATGATGCCGGGAGACCAACCTATGAAGCCATCTGATTCCACCCTGCTGATGCAGGCGATCGACCTGAAAAAGCACTACCCGGTGAAGAAAGGCCTGTTCGGCCAGGAGCGGCTGGTCAAGGCGCTGGACGGCGTCTCGTTTAACCTGGAGCGCGGCAAAACGCTGGCGGTGGTGGGCGAGTCGGGCTGCGGCAAATCGACGCTGGGTCGTCTGCTGACCATGATCGAAACGCCAACCGAAGGACAGCTGTTCTACCAGGGACAGGACCTGCTGAAGCACGATCCGGAGGCGCAGAAGCTGCGCCGCCAGAAAATCCAGATCGTGTTTCAGAACCCGTACGGCTCGCTGAATCCGCGCAAAAAAGTCAGCCAGATTCTGGAGGAGCCGCTGTTGATTAACACCAGCCTCAGCAAAGCGGAGCGTCGGGAAAAAACGCTGGCGATGATGGCGAAAGTGGGGCTGAAAACGGAGCATTACGATCGCTATCCGCATATGTTTTCCGGCGGTCAGCGGCAGCGTATCGCCATCGCGCGCGGGCTGATGCTCGATCCCGATGTGCTGATCGCCGATGAGCCGGTTTCCGCGCTCGACGTCTCGGTGCGTGCGCAGGTGCTGAACCTGATGATGGATTTACAGCAGGAGCTGGGTCTTTCCTACGTCTTTATCTCGCACGATCTGTCGGTGGTGGAGCATATCGCCGACGAAGTAATGGTGATGTATCTGGGACGCTGCGTAGAGCGCGGCAGCAAAGAGGCGATTTTCGCTAATCCGCGCCATCCTTATACGCAGGCGCTGCTCTCCGCCACGCCGCGTCTGAACCCGGACGAGCGCCGCGAGCGCATCAAGCTGACCGGCGAACTGCCAAGCCCGCTGAATCCGCCTCCGGGCTGCGCCTTTAACGCGCGCTGCCGTCGACGCTTCGCGCCTTGTCCGCAGATCCAGCCAAAGCTAAAGCAGTACGGCGACCAGCAGATCGCCTGTTTCGCGGTGGATCAGGATGAAGGCGTGCCGGTGCCCGGCGGCCAGCAGCCGGTCGCGCAACCTTAAGCTCACCGACCAAAGGCCGCCAGGGTAAAACCGGGCGGCTTTTTATGTTAGAGCGGCGCGGCTTTCCGGCGCCGTCTGCTTCCGGAATCTGTCTCAAAAAATGGCTGCGTTTTCTGCCGCCGTTTTTCATTTTTATGCGGCGCTTCTCGATAAATTAAAATGAAGCCAGTATATTTTCGTCCTGCCGATGGGGGTTTCTCGTACACTCTTTTCCAGATTTGTTTCAAGGAAGAGCGCTATGGAAAAGCACGTACCTCATACCCGGCTAGCAATAGTTAAACAGCTAATCAGATCGGGCCGGATAAGAATGATGCGATTGGCAGCAGAAGGCGCAGAGGCGCTACAGCTGAGCTTTCAGCAGGTTTGTCTGATACTGCTTAATCTAACCGGAGAAGATTTTTATAAAAGCGTGACCTCATATGCGGATCATCGTATCTGGCAGGATGTCTACAGACCGCTGCTGAGCGGTCGACGTCTCTACCTGAAGATAGCGGTAAGGGAAGATCTGTTAGTGGTCTCATTCAGGGAGAAATAGCGATGAAATGTCCCGTTTGCGGTGGTGCGGAACTGGAGTTCGGCAGCAAAGATGTTCCTTATACTTTCGCGGGTCAGGCTACGCTACTGCGCGACGTGCGCGGTCAACACTGTCCGGCCTGCGGCGAAACCGTGATGAACAGGGAGGAAACCGAAGCGTATATGGGCAAGATCAAAACCTTTAAAAATACCCTGTCGGTCAGCACAAAGTAATATTTTTTTTATTAAGATGTTTACGTTACGCGATACCTGTTTTGACGTCAGCATTCCAAGAAAGCTGCCCACTGTTGATTTACCAATAAGAATCAACGGCTGGCAGCTCTGAAAATTAAGCCAGACGATATCTGACGTTATCATCCCTGAAGTTGCCGTTGCCTGGCAAACTTCTGGCATAGTAGCCCTGTGTGAAACAGTCGAGCTTTTCGACTCGCCGTTCCCTGATGCTCTGCACAAACGATTAGCAAAAACGGGCGATGATGGCAGAGTTGACTTAGCGTAAGCATTTTATCGTCACTGACAGATAAGGGCTTGTGACTACGTAATAGATTCAGCTTTCAGGGACAATAAGGCGCCCTATGTCAAATTAACCGGCGTCTGGCGGATGCCCGGCTTACGCGTCGCGCAACGTAAAAAGCAGCGCTTCCGTCCGCGATTAAAACAGCCTGCTATTGAATTAACGTACGGCAATTATTTAATTAAGCCAAATAATAACTGACCTGATTGATAGCCTGCGTAATTATCTTTACGCGCTGTCCTGTGAATATATTTAAACGCGGAATGATTTTTTATCGCTGGTAAGAATAATCTGATGTAAGTAAAAATTGTATGATATATTGCCGCGAGTTTCCTCATTCTCTACGACCGTTCCCATGAAAAGCTATGACGACCTGCAGCGTTTTAAAGAAAAAACGCAGACAAAACATATCGAATTCAAAGATATGTCTGAACAGACACGGAATGCCGACAATACAAACTGGGCTATTATCAGGCAGCTGACAGGCGCGGAATCAGACTTAGGGAATGGTCAGCGTATTGATGTCGCCGCGCCGCAGCCTGCCGCCGCCGATTTTTTCAGCCAGCCTGTTACGGAAGTCGCGCCGGTCAAAAGCCTGGCTAAAGCTTCCGCGCCGGTATCCTCCAGCGTGGCCGCTTTCGTTGCCGCTAAACCGGCCGCTCAGGGCGGATCGCTGCTCGACAGCATTTCCGCCTCGCTGAAGCCTGCTGCCCAGCCGCAGACGTCCGCGCAGGCGCCGCTCAGCGCCGCAGTCCCGGATATGCTGCGATCGTCGCCGGATACTTCAGGCGCATCGCCGCTGGAAACCAGCCTTAAGCCGACCACGCCTTCGGGCGCTTCGCTGCTGGATGCCGTGCGCGCGCAGGCTGCGCCAGCGCAACTTGCCCATCTGCAGTCTGGCCCGGTCTCGGCCGCTGAGCTTCCGTCTGCCGCCACTGACCGTCCGCATCTGTCGTCTGCCGACGAGCAGCCAGCACGCTTTAAGCAGCTGTTCAGCGCTGCCGGCGCGCGCGCGGCAGCCGAACAAGCCTTGCCGAAAGATACCCCGCTACAACCCCTGCTGGAGAGAATTGCCTCATGCCGTTAGTTTGTGTTTGTTCGCCGAAAGGCGGCGTGGGCAAAACCACGCTGGCCGCTAACCTGGCCTGTACGCTGGCGCGCGGCGGCAGCAAGGTGCTGGCGATCGATTTTGACGTCCAGAACGCGCTGCGTCTCCATTTTGGCGTACCGCTCTCGGATGGCCGCGGTTTTGTGGCGAAGTCGGCGGAATCGCCGGACTGGAGCCAGTCGATCCTGACCACCGGCGGCAATATCTTCGTATTGCCCTATGGCGAGGTCACGGAAGCGCAGCGCGTTGAATTTGAAAATAATCTTGCCACTGACCCTAATTTCCTCGCTCGCGGGCTGCAGACCGTCCTCAACTATCCCGGTCTGATTATCGTGGCGGATTTTCCTCCCGGCCCCAATCCAGCCCTAAAGGCAATGGCCGATCTTGCCGATTTACATCTGGTAGTGATGCTGGCGGACACCGCCTCGCTGTCGCTGCTGCCGCAGATTGAAAACGAAAAGATGATCGGTGGCGCGCTGAACCGCAACAAAGGCCACTTTTTCGTGCTTAACCAGAGCGACAGCCGCCGCAATATCAGCCGCGACGTCACCGCCTTTATGCAGCAGCGTCTGGGCGACAAGTTGCTGGGCGTGGTCAATCGCGACGAGAGCGTGGCGGAAGCCAACGCTTCGCAGCAGTCGGTATTTGATTTCAGCCCGGTTTCCGCGGCCGCTTTCGATATTGAACTGGTCGGCAAAAGGGTCGCCGCGCTGCTGGAGATCAAAGTAGGCGACGGCGAGCTGCAGGCGCCGTTGACCTCGCGCTAACTCGCTGTCAGAAAAGCTTTCTTGCATTCTGGGGCGCGTTCGCGTCCCGTTTATCATCGTTTTCAGGATGACTTATGAAAAAAGTCCTGTATTACCTGCAGCTGCTGATCTTATTGCCGCTGGCCGCAGTGATTGTTATCACCCCAATGGATAGCCAAAAACAATATATTTTTGGCCTGATCGGCATCGCTATACTTTTTGTGTTGGGTCTTAGTAAAAGCCATAAAATCACTATGGTGATGGTGTTTCTTTCCGCCTTAATGTCAACGCGTTATATATACTGGCGCGCCACTGAAACGCTGGCTTTTAATTCCGAAATAGAAGCGATTCTCGGTATCGGCTTATTTATCGCCGAGGTTTACGTTTGGGTTATTTTACTTTTAGGCTATCTGCAAACGTCCTGGCCGTTAAAAAGAACCATTGAACCGATGCCGGAGGATATCAGCCTGTGGCCGACCGTGGATATCTTTGTTCCAAGCTATAACGAAAGCCTGGACGTGGTGCGCGATACGGTGCTGGCCGCGCAGTGCATCGACTGGCCGCGCGATAAGCTGAAAATCTATCTGCTGGACGACGGCAAGCGCAGCGAGTTCGCGGTTTTCGCCGCTGATGTCGGCGTGGGCTATATCACACGTGACGACAACCGCCACGCCAAAGCGGGTAATCTCAACCACGCGATGACCATCACCAAAGGCGAACTGATTACCGTCTTTGACTGCGACCACGTCGCGACCCGCACTTTCCTGCAGGCGACCGTTGCGCCTTTCCTGAAAGATCCAAAGCTGGCGCTGCTGCAGACGCCGCACTACTTCTATTCGCCAGACCCTTTCGAGCGCAACCTTAAAGCGGCACGCGAGATCCCGAACGAAGGCGCGCTGTTTTACGGCCCGGTACAGCAGGGCAACGATAACTGGAACGCGACCTTTTTCTGCGGCTCCTGCGCGGTCATCCGCCGCAGCGCGCTGGAAGAGATTGGCGGCTTCGCCACCGAAACCGTGACCGAAGATGCGCATACCGCGCTGAAAATGCAGCGTCGCGGCTGGAAATCCGCCTTCCTGGCGCTGCCGCTGGCGGCCGGGCTGGCCACCGAGCGTCTGGGCCTGCATATTATCCAGCGTACCCGTTGGGCGCGCGGCATGACGCAGATCTTCCGCGTGGATAATCCGCTGCTGGGCCGCGGCCTGAAGTGGCAGCAGCGCCTTTGCTACCTGAACGCCATGCTGCACTTCCAGTTCGGTCTGCCGCGCGTGATCTTCCTGACCGCGCCGCTGGCCTACCTGCTGTTTAACCTGAATATCATTCACTCTTCCGCCAGCCTGATCTTCGCCTATGTGCTGCCGCATCTGGTGATGTCGCTCTACGTCAACTCGCGGATGAACGGCCGCTTCCGCGCCACCTTCTGGGGCGAGATCTACGAAACGGTGATGGCTTTCCATCTGGTGATCCCGACGTTGCTGACCATGATTTCGCCAAAACATGGCAAATTCAACGTGACTGATAAGGGCGGCCTGCTGAATACCGGCTTCTTCGATTTCAACATCGTGCGGCCGCACGTCATCTGCGCCGCGCTGCTGTCGGCGGGCGTCATCAGCGGGATTATACGCGCGACGGCGCACAACTATTTTGGCGTCGATCCCTGGGTTATCGCGCTTAACGTCGGCTGGGCGCTGTTCAGCCTGATTATCCTGATGGCCGCCATCGCCGTAGCGCGAGAAACCAAACAGACGCGTAAAACCATCCGTATCGACGTCAAAATCCCGGTGATCCTGCACTATGCCAGCGGCATCTCGTCGCGCGCCACCACGGTAAACCTTTCCATGGGCGGCGTGCAGGTGACGGCGCCCGATAACCGTCATGAAACCGACGCTATCGAAGCGATCGATTTGATGCTGCAATCTGGCGCTATCTCTATTCCCGTCAGCACTATCGGCGCGGATGATGGCGTTATCCGCCTGAAATTTGATGAAATTCCGCTGTCGCGCCGTCGTGAGCTGGTGCGCGTGGTGCTTTCCCGCGCCGACGCGTGGATCAAGCCGGAAGGGCCGAAAGATCGGCCGCTGCGCTCGCTGGTGACCATTATCCGCACCGTGTTCGAACTTTTCTGGCTGAGCTGGAAAGATGGGCGCGCCAGACGTCAGGCGGTGAAAGCCAAAGAGGATAGCGCGGCATGAAGAAGCTCTTATCCGTCCTTTGCCTTAGCGCGATGGCGTTAGGCCACGTGTGGGCCGCTGACAGCGTCACGCAGGACAGCAGCGCGCTATCGCAGATCCCGCCGCCGGTCGGAACCGGACAGGCGAATGGTTTGCCGCCGCTGCCGCCCGTCAGCGACGCCGCCGCGCCCGTTACGCTGAACCAGCCGCTCTCCAGCACGATCTCCGTCGCGCAGATGGGCCAGCCTGAGGGCATTTTGCTGACCGGCGGCCAGCTGCAGTCTGGCATCGTCTTTACGCTGCCCGCTGACGAGGTGATCACCAACGCGCGGCTGAATCTGTCGCTAAAAGTCTCCAAAGCGCTGGCGGCACGCAACACCTCTATGCAACTGATGCTGAACGGTCAGCCGCTGGGCACGCTGCCGCTGAGCGCCTCCGACAGCGCCAGCGAGGAGTACCAGTTGGATATTCCGGCCGCGATGGTGGTGTCCAGCAACAACCTCAGCTTTAAGATCAACGACGCCGACCAGCTGCTGTGCGAACGCGACAACGGCCAGTATCAGGTGACAATCCTGCCCGCCACCACGCTGGCGCTGGAAGGACAGCAGCTGAATATTGGCAATAAGCTGCGCAATTTCCCGCGTCCGTTTATCGACGCGCAGCGTATGACGCCCGCCAGCGTGGCAATGGTTTTCGGCGCCTCCGTGACGCCGGACAAGGTCAGCGCCGCAGCGACGGTCGCCTCCTGGCTTGGCATTCAAACCGACTATCGCGGCATCGATTTTCCGGTGCTGCGCAACGCCATGCCGGAGAAAAACGGCATCGTCTTCGCCCGAGCGGGCGAAACCCTCGCCGGGCTGAAGGTGCCGCAGGTCAACGGGCCGACGCTCACCGTCGTCGATAACCCCATCAATCCCGTTTACAAACTGATGCTGGTGATCGGCAATAACGACGACGAGCTGCGCCAGGCCGCCTGGCGGCTGACCCAGCCGCTGAGCGTCGATGACGCTTCGCTGTCGGTTGCCCGGCAAACTATTCCGATGAGCAAAGCCTGGGACGCGCCGCGCTGGATCACTACTGACCGCCCGGTGCGCCTGAGCGAGCTGCTGCGTAAAGATCAGAGCCTGACCACTACCGGCATCTGGCACGACGCGCTGAAAGTAAACTTCCGCGCCGCGCCCGATCTGTTCCTGTGGGATGGCGAATCGGTGCCGGTGCAGGTGAACTACCGTTTTCCGGCGGAAAGCTGGATCGACGAGGAGAGCTCATTCCTTAACGTCGGCCTGAACGGCACTTTCCTGCGCAACCTGTCGGTCAATAAAGTCGGCCTGCTGGAAAATATCTGGCATCGGCTGGGCGGTGACGCGCGCCAGGAGAAATATACCCTTAAGTTCGATCCGTACCTGATTTACGGCGACAACCAGCTGCAGCTCTATTTCGCTATCAAGCCGAAGGCCAGCGCGCCGTGCAGCGTGCTGACCAACAACAACATTAAAAGCCGCATTGAAGAGGATTCCTGGATCGATCTGAGCCATACGCGCCATTTCAGCCTGTTGCCCAATCTCTCTTATTTTGTCGGCGCCTCTTTCCCGTTCACGCGCTTTGCGGATTACTCGCAGACCGTGCTGATGCTGCCTGCCGCGCCCAGCGAGGCGGAAATCGGCGCATTGCTGGATATGGCCGGACGCGCGGGTAGCGCAACCGGCGTGGCGCTGAGTCATAACCGCGTGCTGTTCGGCGTGCCGAAAGGCAGCGCGCAGCTGCTGCGCGACAGCGATGTGCTGGCGGTTTCCACGCTGGCGCAGAGCGACTTCAATCAGGCGCTGCTGCAGCATTCGCCTTTTGAAGTGAACGGCCACACGCTGGGCGTTAAGGAGCCGTCGCTGCTGGATAATCTGCGCGGCTGGCTGGCCGGCGACTGGAACCGCCAGGCGGTAAGCGCCGATCGCTATTTCTCCTCCAACGAGGACTGGCGCGGTTTTGTCAGCTATCGCTCGCCGTGGAGCAGCTCACGCGTGGTGGTCATGACCGTCGCCACCGACGATGAGCAGCTCTCTCGCCTGCATAACGACCTGAAATTACAGCGTATCAATGCCGGTATCCGTGGCGACGCCGCCATCATCACCGATGAAAACGGCGTTCGCAGCTTTCGTGTCGGCGCGCAGTTCCCGAGCGGAGAAATGCCGTGGTACATGATGGTGGTGTGGTACGCCAACCAGCACGCGGTAGTGCTGGCGCTGTTGGCGCTGCTGATCTCCGCCATCGTGGGGCTGAGCACTTTTGTTTTACTGAAGCGTCATGCCTGGAAGCGTCTGCATCCGCAGCACGATCGGCCGACCTCTGGCGGGAAAAAAATAGATGACTAACAAAACGCTTATTGCGCTGGCGCTGCCCGGCATTACGCTGGCGACAAGCGCTTTCTCCGCGCAGGCGGCGGAAAATCCGGCAATCCAGGCGCTGTTCGGCCAGGCGAACTACTGGCACCAGAAGGCGCATGACGAGCTGGCGCGCGACGCGCTGAACAAAGTGCTGATGGTGGACGGCGACAACGTTCAGGCGCTCTATCTGCTGGCGCTGTGGGCGCAGCAGAGCGGCGACAAAGCGACCGCCGCCTCGTTCCGCGAGCGGCTCAGCCAGGTTTCGCCTGCCGATCCGAAACTCAGCGAACTGGACAATGCCCGCCAGCTCCAGTCGATTCCGACAGCGCAGCTGGCGCTGGCGCGTCAGCAGGCCCGCGGCGGCAATATCGCCGCCTCGCTGCAAACCTGGCGCAACACCTTCAGCGGCAACGAGCCGCCGGCCAGCGTTGCCGCCGAATATTATCTGACGATGGCAGGCGACCGTACGCTGCTGCCGCAGGCCGTGGACGCGCTGCGCCAGTTCGCCGCCGCTCATCCGCAGGATACCGGCGCTAAGCTGGCGCTGGGCAAGGCGCTGACCTACGAAGAATCGACGCGCCGCGAAGGGATAGAGGTTTTAAGCGGTATGGCGGACGGCAACGAGGACGCGGATCGTTCGCTGCGTCAGGCGCTGCTGTGGCTGGCGGCGAAGCCGGAAGACGCGTCGCTCTATCAGACTTATCAGCAGCGTCATCCGCAGGACAGCGCGACGATGGACTATTTCCGTAAAAACGCCGGCGGCGCGGAAAAAGGCGCGGGCTTTAGCGCGCTGAACAGCGGCAACGTTTCCGGCGCGCAGAGCGCCTTTGATCACGTGCTGCAGGCTAACCCCGAAGATGCCGACGCGCTGGCGGGCCTGGGCTATGTGGCTCAGCGCAGCGGCAACTATGCTGCCGCCGCAGATTACCTGGAGCGCGCCGCCAAACTGGGCGGCGATAACAGTCAGCAGCGTCAGCAGCAGGCCGCCGACGCCCGTTTCTACGGCCAGCTGGCCGTCGCGCAGCAGGCAATGAAAGCGGGCGATACGGCGCAGGCGCTGAGTCTGAGCGAGCCGCTGACCCAGGCGGAAGGCGAAAAAGGCGTGGCGGCGAAGCTGTTCCGCGCCGACGTGCAGCGCCGCAACAATCAGCCGGAGGCCGCTGAACAGACCTATCGCGCCATTCTGCAAAGCGACGCGGACAACCGTTCGGCGAAAGAAGGGCTGTTTTACGTGCTGCGCCAGCAAAACCGTGGTAGCGAAGCTAACGCGCTGCTCTCTTCGCTGCCGGAAAGCGTGCGGGCAAGCGTTGCGCCACGGCCAGGCGTTACCAGCGATCCGCTGCGTCGCGAAGCCAAACAGGCTTTGGCCGCAGGCAATCCGCAGCGCGCTATCTCGCTGTTAACCGCCGGTATGCAGCGTTTTCCGAACGATGCCTGGCTAAAGCTGGATCTGGCGCGTCTGTATCAGCAGCAGGGCGATACCGCACAGGCGGCTGGCGTCATGCAGCCTGCTTTCCGCTCGCAGGCCAGCAGCAGCGAAATCTACGCCGCCGCGCTGTTCGCCAGCGAAAGCGGCGCCTGGCAGCAGGCGCAGTCGCTGCTGTCGCGTCTGCATAACCAGAACGGCGAAATGCGCGAACTGTCGCGCCGCGTGAATTTCAATCTGCAAATGGCGGTCGCGCAGCAGTATCTGGCGCAAGGTTCCACAACGGCTGCGGCCAACACCCTGAAAGCGTTAGCGATTAATCCACCGACCAATCCGGCGGACGCCGGCAGCCTGGCGAAAAACCTGGCAGCAGCTGGTGATATCAACGCGGCGGTAGCCGTGGTGCGCGACAATATGCGGCGCGGCGTGCAGGGCAACGCGGGCGACTATGCGGCTCAGATCGCGGTGCTGAACCAGGCTGGCTTGAGCGGCGAAGCGCAAAGCTTCCTGAGCAATCCACAGCTGCAGGCCAACAGCACGCCGACGCAGCTGGCCGGTATCCAGAACGGCTATCTGATCAACGAGGCGGATCGCCTGCGCGCGCAGGGCAAATACGCGGCAGCCTACGACAAGCTGATCGGCGCGCTGCAGCACGATCCGCAGAACAGCGATCTGATGTTTGCGATGGGCCGTCTCTATCAGTCCGGCAAGATGAACAAAGAAGCGGGCGTAGTTTACGACTATCTGATCACGCGCGACACGCCGACTCAGGATGCGCGCGTCGGCGCTATCGACGTGGCGCTGGCGACGCACGATCTGCCGAAAGCGAAAGCGCTGGCCGCCGGACTGCAGGACGAACAGACGCCGGAACGGCTGCTGTTGCTGGCGCGCGTGGCCGAAGCCGATGGCGATCATCAGCAGGCGCTCGCTTATCTGCGCACCGCGCGCGGAAAAATGATTGGCCTGCAGGGCGCGGAAAGCGGATCGGCGCCGGTAATTGGCGGGATGGCGCTGGCGGACAATCCGTTTGTCAATCGCACCACGCTGCCGGCGCGCAAATCGCCTTCCGCTTACGGCGGCGTCATGCCGTGGCAGCAGGCTCCTGCTGGTGACGACAGCGTGCCGAACGGCACCGAAGTCGTGTCGCAGCAGGCGCGGACGCTGCATCAAATCGATACAATGATGGACGATCTACAGGAGCGTACCGGTAGCTGGGCGCAGGGCGGCGTGCAGGTGCGCGGTCGCGACGGCGAATCGGGTCTGAGCAAGCTGACCGAAGCCAAAGCGCCGCTCACCTGGTCGAGCGTGCCTTATGGCGATACGCGCTTTAACTTTACGCTGACGCCGGTCACGCTCAGCGCGGGCAGCGCGGCGGGCACCTCGGTTTCGCGCGTCGGTACTCAGGCGCTGGAGCAGGGCCGCATCGCGCAGGCCAACAAGATTACGCCATCGACCGTGCTGCTCAATTCGCCAGGCTCGCAGACTGCTTCCGGCGTGGAAGTCAATCTGGGCCTGAGCAACGACAGCTTTAAAATCGACCTCGGTTCCACGCCGCTGGGCCAGGATCTCAGTACGCTGGTGGGCGGCATCCAGTGGTCGCCGAAGCTTACCGACTATCTGACGCTGATCCTGACCGGCGAACGCCGCGCCGTTACCGACAGCCTGCTCTCCTATGTAGGCACGCAGGACAAGCTGAGCGGCAAGAAGTGGGGCGCCGTGACCAAAAACGGCGGCAGCGCGCTGTTGAGTTATGACAACGGCGACGCCGGCTTCTACGTCGGTGCGGGCGGCTACAGCTATATCGGTGAAAACGTCGCCAGCAACCAGAGCCTGAACGGCACGGCTGGCGCCTATGTGCGCCCTTATCACGACGGCAACAGCGAGCTGAAAACCGGTATCAGCATGAGCTGGATGGACTACTCGAAAAACCTCAGCTACTACAGCTACGGCCAGGGCGGCTACTTCAGTCCGCAGGATTTCGTTGCGGTTTCCTTGCCGGTGGACTGGAGCAAAAACTACGACGATCTCAAGGTGAAAGTGGGCGGCTCCGTCGGCTATCAGTCCTATTCGCAGGATCGTAGCGCTTACTTCCCGACCGATCCGGCCAAACAGGCGCAGCTGCAAAGCTACTACGACGCCGGTTACGCCACCGAGGCTTACTACGCGGGCGGCAGTAAAAACGGCATTGGCTATAATCTGCATGCGGGCGCGGATTACAAGGTTAACAAGGATGTCACCGTTGGCGGTCAGCTGGGTTACGACACCTTTGGCGACTATAACGAGAGCACGGCTCAACTCTACTTCCGCTATATGCTCGGAGACAAATAATGAGTGAATTTCAGGAACGTACCCTGAGCTACTACCGCCAGCAGCAGTATCAGCCCGGCTGGTTCGATCTGCTGAGCGCGATGATTGGCGGGATGCTCGGCAACGCGGGCGAGCAGGAGAGCCACGCGTTTTTACAGCAGATGGGCAGCAATCTGGCCGGGCGTTATCCACTGGGTACAGCGAATACCGTCAGCGAGCTGGAGCAGCAGATCAACCTGGTGCTGGCGCGCTTTAACTGGGGATTCGTCGACGTACAGCCTTATGAAACCGCTATCCTTATTCATCATCTGGCGCTGCCACCGGGCGACGGCCAGATGGACGAACGCCAGTGGCGTCGGGCGCTGGGCGCGGTATTGACCGGCCTGTACGCCCGCTGGCTGAGCGAACAGGGCGGCAGTCCAGCCGTGTCGCTGAGCTACGCCGAAACCGGCAGCGCGGCTGCCACTTTCCGCTATCAACTTTAAGGAAGCTGACCATGACTTTGCTCAGGGCGAGCGTACTGATGATTGCCATGATGCTGGGCTGCGTACAGGCCAGCGCCGCCGACGGCTGGAGCAGTTTTAAAAGCCGCTTTTTAACCAGTGAAGGCCGCGTTCAGGACACCGGCAACAAAAATATCAGCCATACCGAAGGACAGGGCTACGGCATGCTGCTGGCAGTTGCCAACAACGATCGCGCCGGTTTCGACAGCCTGTGGAACTGGACGCAAAAGCACCTGAAAAACCCGCAGAACGGCCTGTTTTACTGGAAATACGTGCCCGGCACGGCCGATCCTACGGCGGATAAAAACAGCGCTTCCGACGGCGATGTGCTGATTGCCTGGGCACTGCTGAAAGCGGGCCAGAAATGGCAGAACAACGCTTATCTGCAGGCTTCCGACCGTATTCAGCGCGCTATTGTCGATAAAGAGGTGATTAACTATGCGGGCCATACGGTCATGCTGCCCGGCGACAAAGGCTTTAATAAAACCAGCTACGTGGTGCTGAATCCTTCCTATTTGCTGTTCCCGGCCTGGCGAGATTTCGCCGCGCGCAGCCATCTGAAGGTGTGGACGAACCTGATCGACAGCGGCCTGGATCTGCTGCCGAAAATGCGCTTCGGCGACGCCGGGCTGCCGACCGACTGGGTGGCGCTGAACGCCGACGGCAGCGTCGCGCCCGCGATTGGCTGGCCGCCGCGTTTCTCTTACGACGCCATCCGCGTGCCGCTCTATCTTTACTGGCACGACGCGCAGAGCCTGCAGCTGGTGCCTTTCCAGCACTTCTGGACGAGCTTCGCGCGCGATAAAACGCCCGCGTGGATCGACGTCAGCAACGGCAATAAGGCGCCTTATAATATGGCCGGCGGCCTGCTGGCGGTGCGTGATTTAACCCTGAATCAGACCGGCTACCTGAGCGACCAGCTAACGGACGCGCAGGATTACTACTCCGCCAGTTTGCAGCTGCTCGCCTGGCTGGCCTATAAGGATCAGTAAAGCTTCGCCGCCTCATTCTCCCGGCGCTTCCCTCCTGGCCTGATTTTATTATTAAATGAAGGGTCAGGATGGAAGCATTAACGCTCAGGGAGAATGCTATGTTTAAAATCGGACTTATATCGACCGCGCTGGTGTTATCAGCCTGCGCGCCTCACGCGTTGCCGTTTAAATTGAAACGGCCTGATTAAGCCGCCAGCCGGACGCGCTGCTAATGAGAAGAACTCTTTACGCGGGCTATATGCCGGCGAGGCGACGCAGGCTGTTCAACGCTACCTTTTCTCTCACTCCCGCTAATCGTTCTTTTTTGCTGTTTTTTTGATCTGACGTGAATCATTCTTAAGTTATCTACTTTAGATTGGATCTGTTTGAGCCTGAAATTCCCCTTTTAACAGACTACTTATTGTCTTTCCGGCAGTGCTGTGACCTGCGTTGCTGAGTGAAGACGGAATCGATACCGCCTCAGTAGCGAAGGAACGCCTGATGAATAGTGCCGCTTTTAACTACTTTTCCATGAACCGCTATCTGCTGGTCATTGAAGGCTGCGATGCCGCCCTTGATGTCGAGGAGTTTAGCGGCAGCGAGGGGCTGAGCACTCTTTATCGCTACCGCGTCCGGTTTACCTGTCCGCAGGCTGATATCCCGATGGCGCAGGTGTTGCGTAAAAGCGCCTGGTTGACGTTGCGCGCGCTGCCACAGGAGACGACCGTGCCGTTGCCGGAAAGCCTGCGCACCGTGCATGGCGTGGTGACCGGCTTTCAGCGTCTGGCTGGATCGCCCGATCAGACCTGCTACGAAATCATTATTGAACCGTTTCTTGCGCTATTGTCGCGGCAGACGCGCAGCCACCGCTTTTTTCTGGGGAAAACAGTGCCAAAGGTGGTGGAAGAGGTGCTCAGGGAACACGGGCTGAAGGGCTGGGAATTTGAATTTCACCTCAAGGAAAGCTATTCGCCGCGTGAACAGATACACCAGTATCGCGAAAGCGACCTGGCCTTTATCGAACGTCTGCTGGCAGAGGTGGGCATCCACTACTTTTTCACGCTGCAGCCGGAGACGCTGACGGAGATAGTACATTTTGCGGACTGTCAGGATGCATGGCTTTACGACAAAACGCTGCGGCTGAACAGCCCGTCGGGCATGGAGGATGGCGGCGCAACGGCGGTTTGGGCGCTAACGGTATCGCATAGCGTGGCGGCAGCTTCGGTAACCACAGGCGATTATAACCCTCGCCAGGCGCATCTCCGGCTGGAGTCGGCAGCGGCAGACGTGTCCGGCGGTGATGACGAAGCGGTAACCTATGGCGATGAGTGGCTATACGGTACAGGCCACCATGAGCGAGGAGAGGCGCTGTGGCCAGCGGCGGAAACGGGAAACTTTTACGCGCGGCTGGCTCACGAGCGGCAGCTATGTCGCCGCACGGAGGTGACGGGAGAAAGCAGTGACGCAACGCTGGGGCCTGCCCAGGTGATAAGTGTGAAGGCGGATGCGATATCGCCGCTGCCTGAAGCGCTGAGCGGCTGGCTTTTAGTGGTATCGGTGACGCTGAGCGCAAGCCGCCGACAGGCGCTGAAAGTGACGTTCTCGGCGGTACCGGACAGAAGCCCGCAGGTGTGGCGGCCAATGCTGAAACCGCGACCGGTGGTGAGCGGCACGCTGATGGCGCGCGTGACCAGCGCGCGCTCAGGCGACCTGTATGCATGGCAGGACGCGGCGGGACTATATCGGGTGAGGTTCGATGCGGACCGCGATGAGCGCGCGGCGGGACAGGAGAGTATGCCGGTGCGGCTGGCGAAGCCCTATGGCGGGGATATGTACGGCTTTCATTTTCCGCTGATACAGGGCACGGAGGTGGCGATAGCCTTCCACAATGGCGACCCGGATCGCCCCTATATCGCGCACGCGCTGCACGACTCGCGGCATCCGGATCACGTGACGGAGAAAAACAGCACGCGCAACGTCATCCGCACGCCCGCCAACAACAAGCTGCGCATGGAGGACAAGCGTGGTGAAGAGCATATCAAGCTGGCGACGGAGCATGGGAAAACTCAGTTGAACCTGGGTCATAACGTAAACGCGGAGCGCCAGCTGCGGGGTGAAGGCGCCGAGCTGCGCACGGATGGACATGTGGCGCTGCGCGGCGGCAAAGGGGTATTTATCAGCGCGGAGGCGCAGCCGAAAGCGGATGGAGAGATGCTGGCGATGGCGGAGGCCGCAGAGCGGCTGACCGCAGCCGGAGAACAACTAAAAGCGCTGTCTGACGACGCGCAAACGGCGAAAGCGGAGCCGGCGCAATGGGAGGCGCAGCTGGCCTTTATGCGCGAAGAGATCGAGCGGCTGCAAAAGGCGGTCGCTTTGCTCAGCGCGCCGGAAGGCATCGCTCTCACCAGCGGCAAGCATCTGCAGCTGGCCGCTTCCCGCAATGTCATGGTCAACGCGGGCGCCGACGCGGATATAGGCGTGATAAAGCGTCTGTTTATCGGCGTGGGCGAGGGCGTCAGCCTGTTTGTACGCAGGCTGGGAATGAAGCTGATCGCTAATCAGGGCGAGGTAACGATTCAGGCGCAGAACGACCAGATGCAGCTGTTGGCTCGTCACGGGCTGGAGATAGTTAGTACCGAAGACGAAATCCATATTATGGCTAAAAAGAAGATCACGCTTAACGCGGGTGGCAGCTATATCACGCTCGACCCCTACCGAATTGAGCAGGGGACTCAGGGCGATTTTGCCGTCAAAGCGGTGGATTTTGACTATAGCGGCCCGGCCAGTATGCAGGCAGAGCATCCCGACTACCCGCCGCTGCAGGCGACAGCCGTGCAGTCTTTGCGCTTTAGCCTGCCACAGGCCGCTAACGCCACGGACAATGCCAGCTGGGTCGGGATGCCCTACACGCTTTATGCCAACGGCGCCCCGTTAAGTCAGGGCGTGCTGGATGCGAATGGCCAGCTGGAAATAGATCATCAGATTGCTACCCGCGATTACCGTCTGGTCATGGCGAACGGCGCCAGCTATGAGATCCCGGTGGTTAGCGAGTTTCGCAACCCCGATCAGGGCATATTGGCCAATCTTGGCCTACATAACCATGCTCCGCAGCCTGACGAGGAAGTCGTTTCGCCAGTGGATCATACTCACCATCGCCACCTCTACGTCGACATGTTACAGGGATCAACTAACAGGGAAGAAAACTGATGAATCAACAGGATATCGTGGTGCCCATCGCGCTGAACCGCAGCCGGGAGTGCACCATCACGCCGCCCTGGTTTATCCAGCGCACGGAATATCATCCTCTGCCGACCACCTGGCGGCCGCTGGTCAACGGGGAAGAAGCTTTTGCCGCCGTGCACCACGCCATTGCCAACGCCCGTAAATCCGTCGACATCATCTGCTGGGGGTTCCAGCCGTCGATGTATTTTATCCGCGACGGCCGCTCGCCCTGTATTGGCCGGCTGCTCTGCGAGCTGGCGGAAAAAAGGCAGGTGCAGGTGCGCATTCTGGGCTGGGAAAGCCCCTTCAATGCGGCGGGCTTCGCCGGAGAAGCCAACCTGCCCGGCAAGGGCGTGCCGCATCTCTGGGACCGCGCCGGCCAGACCACCACCAGACAGCAGTATGAGTACGACTGCCGCTGGTTTGCCGAACATGCGCTGGCGCTGCAGCCGAACGACGTTGTGTACGCCCAGGGCGGTATTCTTGCCCTGCGGGCGCAGGAGGAGAGGCGCCAGCAGCTGCTGCTGTGCCATAAGCCGCTGTTCGTCAGCCGCGGCTTCGATGCCAGAGACCGTACCGAAATAGCCCGGCTGACCGCGTATTCGGCGCTGGATCGCGAGCTGAGCGCCGCCGCCATCGCCACCATGGCCGCCACGCCCACGCACCACCAGAAAACCGTGCTGGTCGACTACGAGCTGCCGGAGCACGCGGTGGGCTTTGTGATGGGGCATAACATGCTGGATGAATACTGGGACACGGACGCGCATTCGGCGAAAGATCGCGGGCAGTTCAGGCCCGATCCGGACCGGGGGCCGCGCGGCAACCTGCCGCGTCAGGATATCTCCTGCCAGCTTACCGGCCCCATTCTGGAGCATCTGCACCACAACTTCGCCGTCGCCTGGCGGCGGGAAACCCGCCAGGATCTGCTGGCGCTGCGCCGCTCAAAAGAGGTCGCCGTCAAGCTGAAACCGCGTCCGGCGTTCGGCAGGCCGCTGATGGCGCAGCTGCTGCGCACCCAGGCGCAGGAGGGTAAACGCGATATCGAAAAGCTTTACCTGAATGCGGTCAACAACGCCACGCAGTTTATCTATATCGAGAACCAGTACTTTCGCTGGCCGCCGCTGGCGGAGGCGATTGTAAAAGCGGCGGAGGTGCAGACGCGGGCGGGCCGCAATCCCGGCCAACACGGGGCGCTGCATCTGTTTGTGGTCACCAACGTCACGGACGAGGGCATCGGCGCGGGCACGGTCAACACGCAGCGGATGCTCGACTGCCTGGGACGTGCCGACGCCATCCCGGAGGTCACGCGGCTGAAGCGCATTGAAAAACTGAAGGCGGAGCAGGGGCCGGCGCGCTATCCCGCTTATTCGGCCGCGGCGGCCGGCAAAACGCTGGAGCAGACGCTGGCGCTGGAGCAAAAGGTGCAGGCGCTGCGGGACGGCACCATCCTGCCGGAGGAGCGTCCGGGGCTGAAGGTGCATATCTGCTCGCTGGTGGCGCCGGACTCGCCGCCCGCTGACTGGATGCCGGTCTATATTCACTCCAAGCTGATGATTGTCAACGATACTTTTATTACGCACGGCTCGGCCAATATCAACACCCGCAGCATGGAGGTGGACAGCGAGCTGAATATCGCCCACGAGTGGTTCAGCGAGACGCGGGCGCTGCGGCGGCGGCTGTGGGATCTGCATACGGCGGGCCGGGGGGCGCAGGATGATGCGGCTAAAGCATTTAGTGCTTGGGGCGATCTTTTAAACATAAATGAAGGACTTCAGAACAGTAACGAAGCACCGCCTGATTCCCCATTAATTAAATTTAACTACGACAAACCCAATCTAAAGGATATGGACTGATGAGACGACTGCTGCTGCTGTGCGGCCTGCTGCTGGCGGGCTGCGACGGAAGTCCCACACCCATTCACAGGGAGAACGCCGTGAAGCCACTGACTGAAATCAAAGCCCGACTCGCCTTTACCTGTAAGCATGAAAGCATGCCTGAACCCCCGGCGGAGGCGGACGTGCTGTTTAAGTACGCCCGCTGGCTGCAGGTCAATAACCAGCTGAAGCGTGACCCGGCGGTGGACGCCGAAAGCGCCCGGCTCTACCGCATCGCGGCGGAAAACGGCCACGTAAAGGCGGCGATAAACCTGCAGAACGGCGCGCTGCGCGGACAGTACCTGCTCAGCGCGGCGGAGCGGATACGCATGAGCCAGCGGCTGATTGATGAGGGGGTAGCCACCGGCTACTACTTTATCGCGCTCTATCTGCAGCACGGCGCGGCGGGGCTGGCGAAGGACGAGGAGATGGCGCTGCGCTATTTTCGCAAGGCGGCGGACGAGGGTAACGCGCAGGCGCAGGCCTGGGTGGGGAAAAAGCTGGTGCCCGCTGACAGAGCGCCGGAGGTGGCCCGGCAGATGCTCCGCTGTGCTGCAGAACAGGGGGATGGTGAAGCCGCACGATCTTTAGCTATCAATTATAAAATCAAAGGTGAATATGTTGAAGCGATTGAACTATTTCAGCTGGGCGTAGCCGCAGGCGATGAGAGTTCAGCCAGCTTTCTGGAGCACGGGTTTGACGGGCCGGAGGCAACCGACCGGCTTTACTATCTGGATCAGCAAAAAGATCCGGAAAGGGTCAGTCGCTACGAAAAAATCTGGCGCATTCTTGCCAATTACTCCTATGCCCATCCCAAAGTGCCGGAAATCAATGAAATCGTGCCGCTGCCGCCGGCGGCGCTGCCGGAGTGGGACGGAAAGCTGCGGTGGCTGGAGGCGCGCGAGGCGAATATTGCGCCGCCGCAGCCGGACGTGTGGCTGATAGCGGAGCTGGCGCGGCGGAAACAGCTGAACCCGGAAACGGGCAGGCCGCTGCCAACGTCGCCGGACTTTGAAAAGTACACGGGCGCGTCTCTGCTGTGCGACAGCGGCAACGCCTGTCCGCGGAGCGGCTACTGGCAGGTGTCGCTGTGTAAGTGGGAGTGGCTGAGCGAGGACGTGCCGCAGATACGCTATTTTGCGCAGGGTAACAGGCTGCCGAGGCTGAGGGTGAGCTTTATGGCGCCGCGCATCTGGCCGCTGAGCGACAGGCACGTCAGCCGGGAACAGCCGGTGAGCTGGCAATTTATCGGCGAGGCGTAGCGGGTTTTCACGGAAGAAAAGGAGCGGACAATGATAAAGCGCTGCAAAAGCGGGCTGCTGCTGTGCGGCCTGCTGCTGGCGGGCTGCGACGGAAGTCCTACAGCCATTCACAGGGAGAACGCCGTGAAGCCACTGACTGAAACCAACGCCCGACTTGCCTTTACCTGCAAGCATGAAAGCATGCCTGAACCCCCGGCGGAGGCGGACGTGCTGTTTAAGTACGCCCGCTGGCTGCAGGTCAATAACCAGCTGAAGCGGGACGCGGCGGTGGACGCCGAAAGCGCCCGGCTCTACCGCATCGCGGCGGAAAACGGCCACGTAAAGGCGGCGATAAATCTGCAGAACGGCGCGCTGCGGGGGCAGTACCTGCTCAGCGCGGCGGAGCGGCTACGCATGAGCCAGCGGCTGATTGATGAGGGGGTAGCCACCGGCTACTACTTTATCGCGCTCTGTCTGCAGCACGGTGGGGCGGGGCTGGAGAAGGACGAGGAGATGGCGCTGCGCTATTTTCGCCGGGCGGCAGACGAGGGCAATGCCCAGGCGCAGGCCTGGGTGGCGGAGAAACTGGCGCCTGTGGATATAGCGCCGGAGGTGGCCCGACAGATGCGCCGCTGCGCAGCGGAGCAGGGCAATGGTGGCGCGGCAACCTCTCTGGGGGTCGATTTTCAAACTGACGGGCGCTATCAGGAGGCGCTGGAGGTGTTCCAGCTGGGCGTGGCCGCAGGCGATGAAATTTCGGCCAGCTTTCTGGAGCACGGATTTGACGGGCCGGAGGTAACCGACCGGCTTTACTACCTGGGCCAGCAAAAAGATCCGGAAAGGGTCAGGCGCTATGAGGCAATAGGCGAAGTTTTAGGCAACTACTCCTACGCCCATCCCAAAGTGCCGGAAATCAACGAAATCGTGCCGCTGCCGCCGGCGGCACTGCCAGAGTGGGACGGAAAGCTGAAGTGGCTGGAGGCGCGCGAGGCGAATATCGCGCCGCCGCAGCCGGACGTGTGGCTGATAGCGGAGCTGGCGCGGCGGAAACAGCTGAACCCGGAAACGGGCAGGCCGCTGCCAACGTCGCCGGACTTTGAAAAGTACACGGGTGCGTATCTGCAGTGCAACAGCGGCAACGCCTGTCCACACTACCAGCGATCCTGGCCGAACGTCGTATCAGGGTTAAGCGGTAACGGCTATCTGCCTTCAGGCAAATTAAAAAATATCACCATCACTAAAAGCTAATTAAGGAGCAACAATGATGAAAGGGATTATTCGCACAGGCGACGCGCATACCGGCGGCGGCCGCGTATTAAGTGGTTCCACTACGATGAGCTTTGACGGCAGAGGCGTGGCGAGGCTGGGCGATCCGGTCAGTTGTCCACTCTCCGGGCATGGCCAGAACCTGATAGTCGAAGGCCATGCTTTCTTTAAAGATCGCGGCGTTCCGGTGGCTTTGCAAGGACACAAATGCGCCTGTGGCTGCGTGCTGATTTCCAGTCTGCCGCAGGCTAAGGTGGAATAGCCATGACCGTAAACTTAAAGCAAATTCCGCCGCCCGAGCCGCAACCCGCGCCTCCCAACTACTTTCGATGGCTGCTGCTACTGCTGCTCGCGCTGGCAGTAAGCACCCTGTACGCTCTGGACAACCATACGATTTCCGCAGACGTTGATGTTAAAACCTTTATGGAGACCTGCGGGACAATTCCTCTGCTGGGATGGCTTCTACTGCTATTGTTTCGGCTGTGCTATTTTTCAGGCCAGCAAGGGGTAGCGGAAAAAAGCCAGCAACGCTACGAGCAGCTTGTCCGGCAGGAAACGAGTCGGGGACAGCGCGCGATGCAGGTGCTGGGCATCAGTCTGCATAGCGCGCTACGTAATCCTGAGGATAGTGACGGGCAGAAACAGTGGCAGGCGCTGCAGGATAAGGTTCAGGCAATAAAAACTCAGCCCGGCTGGCACAGTGAAGAAGGCATACGCCACAGCCGGTTAATCCCTCTGCAGGATGAAACGCCGGAGCAGCTATTAAGCAGGATGCTGAAGCAGACCCTGAAGGAGCTGAGTCGTCTTCTTGTGGCCGTGCCTGAAGATATGCCGCTGGCCGTGCTGATGGAGCAGAGCTGTAACCTGCCGGAAAACCAGCTGCAGACCCTGTGGCAGTCGGCATGGGCTGCCAGCCGTATCCGGCAGCCGGTTAAAGAAGCGACTGGTCAGGGTTTCGCCGCGGTGGATAACTGGCTTGACCAGCACGTTAACGACCGGGCGCTGCTGCTGGTTGTCGCGTTTCAGATTGATGCGGCGCAGCCGGAAGGCTCGGCTGAAGCCGTAGCGGGCCTGTTGCTGGCAACGCCTTATGCCGCCGCCGGTTTACCGCCGCTTGCCACGCTACATCGTCCGGAGCAGGCGCATCAAATCGGCGATGCGGATTTACGCTATGCTTTTGCTCAGTCTTTTGAATGGGTTCCTGTTGACGCGGGACGCGTCAGCAGCGGCTGGCTGACCGGCGTCGCGCCGTGCTGGCACCAGACGATCGCCGCAGAGCTGGCGGCGTTGTCCAGCCCGATAAATCCAGGCCAACATCTGCACAACCTGGATGCGACGCTGGGCTATCCCGGCGCGGCCGCTCCCTGGCTGGCCGTTGCCTGTGCAACGAAAGGCGCGCAGCGTGGCGAACCTCAGCTTATCGTCAGCGGCGATGCAACGGACGATACGCCATTATGGTCCACCCTGGTAACGCCCCTGTAATCATCGCAATGCGGCAGAGTGGAATCGCGTCAGCTTTACGTTCCGCCTCTGCTGGCAACAGATCGCTACAAATACTCAACAAACTGAATAATATACCAATTTTTACAAAGCCAGCGGCAATATATAGCGCCAGAAAACCTTTGTACTTTTTTAGCTTTAGCGGCTTACTTGGGGCTCCCAAAATTACCGGATACCCAGATGAGCCTGCTACAGCGCGCTTCTGCGGACGGCCAGAGCGCAGCATCCGCCGTCACTTTTACCCTCGGCCTCTTTTTCGACGGTACGGGCAATAATGCGCTCAATACCCGCAATAGCCTGGAAGTGGGCGAGTTTCTGCCGGATGACGGCGAGGCGCTGGTAGCCTGGACACAGGCTACAAAGCAGGCGCTGGGATTGCGCGACAGAGCCGTCGGCAGCCATCTCGGCTACTACAGCAACATTCACTGGCTCCACACGCTCTACGCCACCGATCTGCCTGACGGCCAGGTTCAGCAACGGCTCTATATCGACGGTATCGGTACAGAGCAGGGCGCGGCGGATAAGGCGCTGAATATGGCGTTCGGCACTGGCGAGAGAGGCATAGTGGCGAAAACCGATAAGGCCGTCGCCGCACTGGTGGAAGCGCTGCGCGACTACGTTCTGCGACGGCCAGGCCTGATTATCGCCGAGCTGCAGTTCGACATTTTCGGCTTCAGCCGCGGCGCGGCGGCCGCACGCCATTTCGCTAATCGGGTATTTAATCAGGACAAAGAGATTATCGACGCTATTCAGCGTGGGCTGGAAGGTGTGGAGTACCGCGGGCGGGCGGGCGGTAAAACCCGCTTTCTGGGGCTTTTTGACACGGTCGCCGCCGTCGCCACGCTGGCTAACGGCATGAATCCCAATAATGCGCATACCGGCGATGTGAACCTTGAGCTGCGTCCCGGCGTGGCCGAAAAGGTTTTTCATCTGACCGCACAGCACGAATGCCGTTTCAACTTCGCGCTGAACAGCGTCAAACCTGCCTGGCCGGAAGTCGCTCTGCCGGGCGCGCATTCGGATATCGGCGGCGGCTATCACGCCGTCGAACAGGAAACCTGCTTTCTGACGCGTCCGCAGTTTGAAACCGTGCCGCTCACCACTGCGGATAGCGTCACAAGACTTTACCGCGCCGCCAGCGAAGAGCTGGAGAGGATGAAAGCGTATCCGACGATTGCGCCCTATATAGAAAACGGCGAGACAGAGATCGGCACCTGGTTTGACGATCGTATGCCCGCCGATCGCTACGGTATGCTGCAAAAACGCAGCGGCGCGGCTGTGGTGCTGCGACGCATCGTGCGTAACGACTGGTCGAAAGTGGCCCTACGGGTCATGATCGACGCCGCGCAGGCGGCGGGCGTGGTTTTCAGCGAGATTGACGAAGAGGCGCTGAAACTGCCGGAAGAGCTGCAGCCGCTGTGTGAAAAAGCGCTGGCGCTGAGTCATGCCGTGCGCCACGGCCGGGAAGCTGTCGCTTTTACTGCAGAAGAGATAGCTTTGCTGGCGACCAACTACCTGCACTGCTCCGCTAACTGGAACGCGGTGACAACGGATGCCGATGGCAATATCAGCGGCGCGGTTAAAGCGCTGGAGCTGGCTTCCTTCGTTAATCGCCCCGATCGCCGCTGGCAGCGCACGGTTTATGATTTAAATGGCAAGAAGATAAGCTGAGCCTGAAAAAAAAGCACCGACGCCAGGTCGGTGCCTCTTCAGTCACGCTACTGCGGATAAGCGACCCAGTCGCCGCCGTTTAGCCTGATCCAGGGTTTGCCCTGATACATCATGACCACCGCGTTGTCGTTTTCCGACACTACCTGAGTCTGCGGCAGATTCTCGGTCAGCACCGACATATTGACGTTGGCGGCATTGAACACCTGACCATCCACCACGCGGGAAACCAGATCGGAGAGCGCCAGCAGGCTGGTTGGCGCTTCCACGGTGAGCGGCTGTCCCTGATGCGGCGCTTTCATGCCGACAAACTTAATGCCGACCGGCACATGGGTAATACTCGGGCTGGGGATATCGCGCAGGCCGGACATCTGCATTTTGTCGCCCTGCAGCGCCGCGCCATGCTCCGGCACCACCATCACCATCACGCGGCGACCCGATTTATCCAGATTGGTCAGGAAGGCGTCAAGCTGGTCGAACAGCAGTTTGGCGCGCGGCTGCCAGGCGGCGGTTTTGGTGCTGCCCAGCTCGCGCGTGCCGTCGTGCAGCGGGATCAGATTGTAGAAAGTCGCAGTACGGGCTTCCGCGCTTTTCTGTCGGTCATCCAGCCAGCGCTGCATCAGCTCGCCGTCGTTAAATACCGGCGTGCTGTCGAACGAGGTCCAGGAAGCACTGATGCCAGCCTGCGACATCAGCGGCGCCTGCAGATCGCCATCGTCGCGCAGCTCCTGCAGATAGTTTCCGAAGACGCCGGTATGATCCATCATCAGCTGCTCTTTAAAGCCCAGCTTAGCCAGGTTATCAAACAGATAACACTGTCGATCGGTCGGCTTGTAGAGATCGCTGTGCGAGGTCTGGCCGCAGCTGGCGCGCAGCAGGCGAATGCCCGCCGGGCCGCTGTAGCCGGTCGCGGAGTTATAGTTGTTCAGCACGATATCGAAATGCTTCCACAGCGGATGGCCGCGCAGCTGCGCGACGTCCACATCCGACCAGGCAAGCGAACAGATATTGATCACCAGGATATCGAAAGGCGCTGAATCTGCCGGCAGCGAATCGGGAAAATGCGTAACGCGCTGCTTTTCGCTGGCGTAAAACTTGTTCAGATAAGCGGTCAGATTGGCGCTGGTCGGCGGCGCGGACTGATCCATCGCGTTGGCATTGGCAGCGGCCTTATTCGGCTGCGCGGCGGTGTTAAGCGCCACCGGCGGCGTCGCCTCTTTGGTCGGCAGTAGCGCAAAAGAGGGCCCGGCCATATTCACCACGTTGATCCACAGCAGCATCAGCGACACCAGCACCGAGACGCGTAGCCACTGTGAGATAAACAGATAGAGCACCAGTATTACGAAGCCGACGCCGACCATTTGCCAGTTGATAAAACGGTTAGCCAGATCCAGCAGGTAAGCGCCGGAAAAACCGACCAGCTGGCTGCCTTCGCTGGCGATGCTCTGCGGGCCGGGCAGCCAAGTATCGTGCCAGAACAGCGCAAAGCCGACAGGCAGCGAGATCCAGTTGCGCCAGCGATGTAGCCGCTCGTTGGGCAGCGGCAGCAGCAGCCACGCCAGAAAGACCAGGTTGGTCAGGGCGTGGAAGTTAAGGTAACCAAACCACAGCAGCGCGAATTTGATCAAAAAATAGAAATTCCAGCCGCCCAGGCCACGCCAGGCAGCAGGTTGTCGAATCCTGGATTGACTCATGACTTATCCGATTCAGAAGAGTTACGCCGCCAGATGCCTTCATATTTCAGCGCGCGAGGCGGCGTAACCCGCAGCACCAGGCCCCGCCACTGCCTGGGCAGCCAGCGGGCGTAAAAGGGTTTCAGCAGCAGCAGCAGCAGAACCAGCAGGATCAGGATTTGCACGCCATCCATTAACGTCATGGCAGATTGTCCGGTGAATCCTGACCCAGGATAATGTTCTGCGGCTGCCGGCGCTCTGTTACCACAGGCGCGGCCACTGTTTGCTCCGGCGCCCGCGGTACAGGCGCGTCGCGCCAGGCGGTCGGCACCTGGCTGGTCATCTGCCGCACCTCCGACAGGATCTGCAAATCCTCGTGCCATACCAGTCGGTTAGAGAAAATCTCATCGTGCGGCAGCTGGAAGATAAACTTCAGCGCGGTATTCAGGTCGCTGAAGCGGCAGGATGAGAGGAAAAGATAAAGCCTGTCGCCCACCAGCGTGACCAGGTCGCCATAACGGCGCGGTTTGCACAGCGTCAGCGCCTGCTCTGGTTTCAGTTCGGGAACGGGACGCAGCGCTACCAGCAGCCCTTTGCCGTTTTCCGGCAGTAGCGTATTGTTCACCAGCAGCGTGACCGACTGACAAAATTCCGGCAGCGTCAGGTAGCCGCGCGCCTGTAAAGGCTGCATCGATTTCATCAGCGCCTGCAGGTCGGCCGGGACATGACGATTATAGGACTGGCCCTGGATGCCTTCCAGCATGGTCAGAAAGCGCGACATGGTGGCGTTGACCGGCACAATGCTGTTGACGCCGCAGGCCAGCAGCAGCCGCTCGTCGCTGTAGCGCAGCGAAGGGCGCATCTCACGCACCACGATTTTCAGGCCGCTGCCGCGCGTACGGCGCAAATTATGAATCTGCTCCGCCAGCGTGGGGATCTGATCGTTATGCTGCAGGCTGAAAATCACCGTCGCGGCGTTCGCCTGCTGCGCGCGATTATGCAGATCCGCGTTATCCTCATACAGCGTCCACTGATTCGACAAAGGCGGCGCGCCTTCCAGCACGGATTTCTCCGCCAGCCAGAGCGTTTCGTCGTTCAGCGTCAGCGGCGCGCTCTGTTCCTGCTCCTGAAGCGTAAACTGGTCCATATTCAGGGCCAGTCTTAATTCGCGATCTGCCAGCATGCCGCCGCCGTTGGCCCACCAGTTAATGCGGTAGTCCCAGCTGTCCTGCTGCCAGTCGAGCTGCGCCAGGCCATCCACATGACGATAAAGCGTCTGCAGCTGACCACGTAGCGTATTGATTACTGAACCAAAGCTAATGATTAGCAGCGCGATGGGTTTAGCAGCAAGAAAGTGTTGAAGCCTTTTCGTCCACTGCCGCAGCTCTTCCTGGCTGAGTTTTTCCCACAGCGTCGCCGGGGCGAAAAACAGGACCAGTCGCGGTTTTTCCGGAAGCACGCGAGCCAGATCGTTCGTGAAAGCGAGCAGCGCCCGACGGGTTTCCGGCAGGGAAAAAAGCGGGATGGCCGCAGGCCCGCCGACCGGCGCGGGCGAAAGCAGCGTTTCCGGCGCCAGGCCTGACGCGATCAGCGTTACCGAACGCTGCGCAGCGATGCACTGACGCGCCAGAATACGGGCGTCCTCCTGACGGTTGGCCGTCAGCCAGTAACATCCCGATGGCTGCATCAGCATCAACTCATCTCTGACTTGATCAAATCCTAACGTAAATGGCGATGTCATAAGATATTTCGCAACCCGGCTTATTCTACGGCTAGAGTGTAGTCCAGTTAAAAAATGAAGTAGCATCATTGTATTCTGGCTAATATACATTACAACTTATAGCAAACCGACCTGAACCCGACCTAAGAATTTTCTTGCTCGGGGCGGACTTTTTGCTGCCTTCTGGGGCTATCTCTATGAGTCAACTCGCTGATAAAACGCTGCCGTTGGCGCGTGAATCCCAGGACGATATTGCGCAACTGGAACGCGCTTTTTCACTACAGAACTGGCGCTATATCGATATCGATCGCCAGGAAAGGCTGGCCGGGATACTGAACCGCTGGCCGCTGCTGGCCGAGCTGGCCGGTGCTGCGCAGTACGAGGGGCAGTAATGACGGTTATTGCTTTACAGGGCGTCAGAGGCGGCGCCGGAGCGACTTCATTGACCGCCGCCTTCGCCTGGGCGTTGAACCGGCTGGGTGAACAGGTCATCGCTATCGATTTATCGGCCGATAATCTGCTGCGTATGCACTTCAATATGGCGGTCGGCCAGCCGCGCGGCTGGCTGCGCACGGCCCTTGACGGCTTACCGTGGCAGCAGAGCGCGCTGCGCTACGCGCCGGGGCTGGATTTTATTCCGGCAGGGCGGATCAACGACGACGAGCGCATGGATTTTATCCGCCAGCCGGAGAAATACAGCCACCTCTGGACGACGCAAATCGAAGCGTTAAAGCGGCTTTACCCCTGGATTTTGCTCGACGTGCCGGCTGGCGATACGCCGTGGACGCGGGCGATGCTGGCGCTGGCCGATCGCGTATTAATGGTGGCGACGCCGGACGCCAACTGCCATCTGCGTCTGCATCAGCAGACCTTTGTGCCGCATTCGCTGTTTCTGCTCAATCAGTTTTCGCCGGTTAGCAAGGCGCAGCAGGATCTGCACCAGCTGTGGGTCAACAGCCTGAAAAACTTTATCCCTTTAACGATTCATCGCGATGAAGCGGTGGCGGAAGCGCTGCTGAACAAGCAGCCGCTGGGCGAATACCGGCCGCACGCACTTGCGGCAGAAGGCATGATGACTTTCGCCAACTGGGCGCTGATTAATCTGCGGGAGCGTGCATGAGGCCGCTGCACTGGCTGTTGATGCCTGCGGCCACGGCGGCGCTGCGCGAGCGCTATTCCGGCTACCGCCAGCACGGCGCCGGCGGCGCGACCGCCGCTATTCAGTGCTTCTGGGTGGCGCTCGGCTGGGCTTTTTTGCGTTTTGAAACGCCAGCCTGGCAGCACGTGCAGGCGCAGCGCCGCCGCCTTTATCCGCATATCTCGCCGGAAAGGCCGCGTCCGGCAGATATTCTGCGCTATCTGCTGCAGACGCTGTGGCTGCTGCTGGTGATCCCTTTTAGCGGCGTTTCGCTGAGCGATCGCGCGGGCCGCTATACCCTGCGCACGCCGCGCCAGCGTTTTTACAACTGGCTGGCCAAACTGCCGGAAAAAGCGGAGGCGCGCGATATGGAAAAGCGGGTCGAGCGTAGCCTGCGCCGTTTGCCGCCGCTGCTGCGTAAAGCGCTGTTCGCCGTGGCGATTGTGGTGGCGACAGCGCTGGCGATCCTCTGTATTTCACAGCCGTTCGATCTCATGACGCAGTTTATCTTTGTGGTGCTGCTGTGGGGCGTGGCGATGGTGGTGCGGCGCGTTCCTGGCCGATTATCGACCATGATGCTGATCGTGCTGTCGCTGACCATCTCCTGCCGCTATCTCTGGTGGCGCTACACCTCGACGCTGAACTGGGACGATCCGCTGAGTCTGACCTTTGGCGTGCTGCTAATCGGGGCGGAAACCTACGCGTGGGTGGTGTTGATTCTGGGCTATTTCCAGACGCTGTGGCCGCTGAACCGGCCGCCGGTCTCCATGCCGGAAGATATCAGCAGCTGGCCGACGGTGGATCTGCTGGTGCCGACCTACAACGAGCCGCTGAGCGTGGTTAAACCGACGCTGTACGCCGCGCTGGGCATCGACTGGCCGAAGGACAAGCTCAACGTCTACGTGCTGGATGACGGCAACCGGCCGGAGTTCCGCGCCTTCGCGGAAAAAATCGGCGTGAACTATATCGCGCGGCCGACGCACGAACATGCCAAAGCGGGCAATATCAACCACGCGCTGCGTACGCACTGCCGCAGCGAGTTCGTCTCGATTTTTGACTGCGACCACGTGCCGACGCGTTCGTTTTTACAGATAACGCTGGGCTGGTTCGTTAAAGATCCAAAGCTGGCGATGCTGCAGACGCCGCACCATTTCTTCTCGCCCGATCCTTTTGAACGCAACCTGGGCCGTTTCCGCCGGACGCCGAACGAAGGCACGCTGTTCTACGGGCTGGTGCAGGACGGCAACGATATCTGGGACGCGGCGTTTTTCTGCGGCTCCTGCGCGGTGATCCGACGTACCGCGCTGGACGAAATCGGCGGCATCGCGGTGGATACCGTTACCGAAGACGCGCATACCTCGCTGCGTCTGCACCGTAAAGGCTACACCTCGGCCTATATCCGCATTCCCCAGGCCGCCGGGCTGGCGACGGAGAGCCTTTCCGCCCATATCGGCCAGCGTATTCGCTGGGCGCGCGGCATGGTGCAGATCTTCCGGCTGGATAACCCGCTGATGGGCAAAGGGCTAAAACTGGTGCAGCGTCTCTGCTACGCCAACGCCATGCTGCACTTTTTGTCCGGCATTCCCCGGCTGATCTTCCTGCTGGCGCCGCTGGCTTTCCTGCTGTTCCACGCCTACATCATCTATGCGCCAGCGCTGGCGATCGCCATCTTCGTGCTGCCGCATATGCTCCATACCAGCCTGACCAACTCGCGTATTCAGGGGCGCTGGCGACACTCGTTCTGGAGCGAGGTGTATGAAACGGTGCTCGCCTGGTATATCGCGCGGCCGACCACGGTGGCGCTGTTCAATCCGCACAAGGGCAAATTCAACGTTACGGCGAAAGGCGGCCTGGTCGAAGAGCAGCATCTCGACTGGGTGATTACGCGGCCCTATATGTTTCTGGTGTTGATCAACGTCGCCGGGATTATCGCCGCCATCTGGCGCCTGAACTACGGCCCGCCGAATGAGATCCTGACGGTATTGGTCAGCGTGGTCTGGGTGATTTACAACATGATTATTCTCGGCGGCGCGGTGGCGGTTTCCGTAGAGGCTCGTCAGCTTCGCGAGGCGCACAGGGTAGAGATTGCCATGCCTGCGGCGCTGGCCCGCGAGGATGGCCATATGCTGCCTTGTACGCTGCGCGATTACTCCGACGGCGGCGTCGGCCTGGAGCTGCGCGAAGAGAATCAGCTGAAAGAGAATGAGAAGGTCTGGCTGCTGCTGCGGCGCGGCCAGCAGGAGTTCAGCTTCCCCTGCTTCGTGCAGCGCACCTTTGGCCGCCGCGCCGGTATTCGTCTGCACGAGCTGACTACCGAACAGCATATCGAATTTATTCAGTGCACCTTTGCCCGCGCCGACACCTGGGCGCTGTGGCAGGACGGTTTTCCCGAAGACAAACCGATGCAAAGCTTCGCCGATATCATGGTGCTGGGCTTTAAAGGCTACCTGCGGCTGGCCGAGTACGGGCCGCAACCGCTGCGTGGCTTTTTTGCCGGGCTGACGCGCTTTACCGGCTGGGTAGCCTCATTTTTCCCGAAGGGCGTGGGACGACCCGATCCCGCCGCTCGCTGACGCAAAGTTGATGATGAAACGATGACGAGAAAACTACGCTGGTTCACTGCTGTTTTGATGGGCGTTATGCCGCTAACCCATGCGGCGCCCGACGCCGCGCCGCTGCCGATGGCCGCATCTGACGCGCCCGCCGCGCCGGTGAACGTCGATCCCGCCGCGCCTGTACGCGAAGTGACGCAGACCTTCGCGCAGATTGCGCCGCCGCCGGGCACTTTTAAACTGACCGGCACGCGCACGCAGGGGCAGATTGAATTTGGCGTGCGCAGCGACGAGGTGGTGACTAAAGCGGTGCTGAATCTGAGCTATCTGCCTTCGCCTTCGCTGCTGCCGTCGATCTCGCATCTCAAAGTCTATCTTAATGATGAAATGGTCGGCCTGGTGCCGATAACCCAGGAGCAACTGGGTAAACCCGGTCAGCTACAGCTGCCGCTCGATCCGCGCTTTATCGGCGATTTCAACCGCGTGCGGCTGGAGCTGGTCGGCCACTACACTAACCTGTGCGAAAACCCGGCCAACAGCGCGGTCTGGATGGATATCGGCAAAGAGAGCTCGCTGGCGCTGACGCTGCAGAAACTGCCGGTGCAGGACGATCTCTCTCATTTTCCGGAGCCTTTTTTCGATACGCGCGACAACCGTCCGCTGATCCTGCCGATGGTGTTTGCCGGCGCGCCCGATCTGGGCGAGCAGAAAGCCGCCGCCGTGCTGGCTTCGTGGTTCGGCACCAAAGCGGACTGGCGCGGCCAGTCGTTCCCGGTGATGTACAACAAGCTGCCTGAACAGCAGCATGCGGTGGTGTTCGCCACCAACGATCGCCGTCCCGACTTCCTGAAAGCGATGCCGCCGGTGGATAAACCCACCATCGCCATCGTCAATCAGCCGCAGGATCCCTACGAGAAAATGCTGCTGATTATGGGACGTGACGACCAGGATCTGTTGAAGGCGGTACAGGGCATCGCGCAGGGCGACGTGCTGCTGCGCGGGCAGAGCGCCACCGTGGACGAAGTCAAAGAGCTGGCGCCGCGCAAACTGTATGACGCGCCAAACTGGGTGCGTACCGATCGGCCAACCACGTTTGGCGAGCTGCAGCAGTACGCTGACCAGCTGCAAAGCGACGGACTGCAGCCGAACCCGATTGCGGTAACGCTGAAGCTGCCGCCGGATCTCTTCCTGGTTCGCGCGCGCGGCATCGATATGAATATCAATTACCGCTACACCACGCCGATGCAGGATGACGGCTCCAGGCTGGCGATTCACCTTAACAACCAGTTTGTGCAGGATTATCCGCTGCCCGGCAAAAACGATAGCGGCAAACAGCTGCTGCGCATTCCGCTGATTCAGGGGCTGACCGACGGCAGCACGCAGCTGACCATTCCGGCGCTGCGCCTGGGCGTGGTCAATCAGCTACGCTTCGATTTCGATTACGCCAGCATCTTTATGGGCGGCACCTATAACAGCGCCACCAATGAAGGACGCTGCGAAACCGTGACGCCGGTCGCCAACCATGTGGTCATTGACGAAAATTCCACTATCGATTTCTCCGGCTATCGCCACTATATGCAGATGCCTTCGCTGCGCGCCTTTGCTAACGCCGGTTTCCCGTTCAGCCGCAACGCCGACATGGCGCAGACGCTGGTGCTGGTCAATCCGCAGCCGGAAGCGGACAAGGTCAGCGCGCTGCTTAACGCGCTGGGTAATATCTCGGCGCAGACAGGCTATCCGGCGCTGAAAGTGCAGATGACCGATGACTGGAGCCGGGCGAAAGAACAGGATGACGATCTGCTGATGATCGGCGAAATTCCGCAGGAGCTGAAGGACGACAGTAAAATCAATCTGCTGGTGGACGCGGCGAAAAGCTGGGTCAACAAGCCGAATCGCCAGGATAATTTCTCCACGCAGCCGCTGTCGTCTGAGGATATGCACGCGGAGAGCCAGACCTCTATCAGCTCGAACGGCCCGATGGCGGCGATCATCAGTTTTAAATCGCCTTTCTTTGATCAGCGTAGCGTCGTGGCGCTGCTGGCGGACAGTCCGCGCGCCTGGCAGCTGCTGAACGGCGCTTTGATCGACAGCGGCAAGCGCGCGGCCATTTTCGGCTCGGCGTCGATTATCCGCGAATCCGGCGTTAACAGCCTGCGCGTGGGCGATACCTGGTATGTCGGTCATCTGCCGTGGTGGGAGAAAGTCTGGAACGCGCTGGCGACTCATCCGATGCTGCTGGCGCTGTTCGCCGCGATAGTGGTGGTGCTGTTCGCACTGCTGCTGTGGCGACTGATGCGCGCTGTCAGCCGTCGTCGCCTGGGCGATGAGGACGATCTGTAGTGAGCCCGCGCTGGATTGCTCCCGCGCTGCTGCTGCCGCTGGGCTGCGTGGCGGCTCAGGCGGCGGAAGTCGCGCCGCTCGACTGGCTGCTGCAGCAGGTGCGCGTTGGCGAGGCGACCAATAAGTTCGATCTGGTCAGCCAGTCGCTCTATCGTCTGGAGAAAATCGCGCCGGACAATCCGCAGGTTGTGGCGGCGCAGATCCGCCAGGATCTGCGTATGGGTCAGCAGGATCGGGCGCGGGAGAGGCTGGCGCGGCTAAAAAAGCTGGCGCCGGACGCGCTGTCGACGCGGCAGGCGGAAGCCAGCCTGGTGCTGATCTCCGACGAAGGCCGACAGCAATTCCAGCAGGCGAGGCTGCTGGCCGCTTCCGGGCGTCTGCCGGAGGCGCGCGCCGCCTGGGACAAGCTGTTTCACGGCGTTTTCCCTTCCAACGATATCGCGCTGGAGTACTGGCGGCTGGTGGCTCGTTTGCCTGACCAGCAGCCTGAAGCGCTGAAGCAGCTGGAGACGCTGGATCGCGACGCGCCGGGCAGCATCAACGTTAAAATGGCCATTGCGCAGCTGCAGCTGAGCCAGGACAACCGCGCGGCGGCAGTGAAACAGCTGCAGGAAGTGGCTAACGAACCCGCTGGCCGCACGCAGGCGGCCGAGCTGTGGCTGAGCGATATCAAATCGCAGCCGGTGACGCCGGAAACCGTGGCGCAGCTGAAAACCTATCTGCAGACCTTCACCAGCGATAAACCCCAGGCGGACGGGCAGCTTGAGCTGGCGCGGCAGGAAAAGATGCTGGCCGATCCCGCTTATCAGCAGCGGCTGCGCGGTCTGGCGCTGATCGACAAGGGCGAAAGCACGGCGGCTATTCCCGCGCTGCGGGCGGCGCTGAAGGCCAGTCCGAACGATGCCGATCTGCTGGGCGCGATGGGCCAGGCGCTGGCGCGCGCCAACCAGCGTGAAGAGGCAGACGGCTATTTTCAGCGGGCCGTGGCGGCCGACGCCCAGGGCACGGATATCGGCAAATGGCAAAGCCTGCTCAAGTCCAACCGCTACTGGCTGGCGATTGCCGCAGGCGACAAAGCGCTGGCGGCGGGCGATATTCGCGGCGCGACGCGCAGCTATCAACAGGCGCAAAGCCTGGATAACACCGACGGCTACGCGCTAATCGGCCTGGGCGACGTGGCGCTGGCGCAGAAAAATTCGCAGGCGGCAGAATCGCTGTTCCGTCGGGCACGCCAGATCGATCCGGGCAACGCCACGGCAACGCAGCGGTTAGTGAACCTTTACCAGCAGCAGTCGCCGGAAAAAGCGCTGGCCTTTATCAACGGCCTGCCCGCCGCGCAAAAACGATCGCTGGGCGCGACGCTGGTCAGCCTGCGCAGCAGCACGCTGAGCGCGGAAGGCGATAAACAGGCGGCGGCCGGACGCTGGGCGCAGGCGGCGGAACAGTACCGCCAGGCGCAGCAGGGCGCGCCGGACGATGTCTGGCTGAACTACCGGCTGGCGGGCGCGCTGCGTCAGGCGGGCCAGCCGCAGGCGGCAGATCGGCAAATGGCGGCGATGGCGCAGCGCCAGCCAGGCGCGCCAACGCAGGTTTACGCCTACGCGCTCTATCTTTCCGGCAGCGATCGCGCCGAAGAAGCGCTGCGGCAGCTGCACACGCTGCCCGCAGAGAAGCAGGATCAAAATATCAAAGAGCTGACCGCCCGGCTGGAAACGGACAGGGTTATCGCCCGCGCCGACCAGCTGCGTGCCAGCGGTCAGGAGAGCCAGGCCATCGCGCTGCTTGGCCAGTTGCCGCCTTCCAGCCGCATCACGCTGACCGAAGCGGACTGGGCGCTGGAGCGCGGCGACGCGGAACAGGCGCTGGCGCGCTATCGTGACGTCAGCGAAAAAGAGCCGCAGAACAACGACGCGCGGCTGGGCGAAATCGAAGCGCTGGTGGCGCTGAAAGATCTGCCTGCGGCGAAAGCGCGGCTTCAGGCGCTACCGCCAGCCATAGCGGAAGAGAGCGTAAATACAGGAAGACGCGTAGCTAACGCGGCGCAAAGCGTCGGCGATACTGCCCGCGCGGCTACGCTTTATGGCTTGCTTAAGCCGAAGGCAGCGCAGGAGATGCCGTCGCAAAGCAGCGCGCTGGTATTCCGCGACGCGGCCCGGCTGGAAGCGGCGCAGAACCAACCTGCCGCCGCGCAGTATGACTATCGCCAGGCGATGGTCGCCAGCGGCATCGCCGCCGCGCCGCCGCAGAGCACGGAAGAGTATACGCGGCTGACGCGCAACGACGAGCGGGACGACTGGCTGAAGCGCGGCATCCGCAGCGAGGCGGCCGATCTGGCGCGCCAGCAGGACACCGTCCTGACGCTGGAAGAGGATTACGCCCGCAACAAAGGCACCGGCGGCGTCTCCGATTTCACCGCGCACACGACGATGATGCAGGCGGAAACGCCGTTCGGCCAGGGCAAAGGCTGGCTGCGGTTGGATAACGTCGATATCTCGGCAGGCACCTTCTCGCGCAACAGCCTCGGCAATATCGACGAAAACTACGGCACCTGCGCCAACGACGATGCGACCTGTAACCGCGACTTTCGCCAGCACCAGAACGGCACCAGCGTCGGCGTCGGCTACAACAGCGACAAATGGTCGGCGGATATCGGCACCACGCCGCTGGGCTTCGAAGTCACCAACTGGGTCGGCGGCTTTACCTGGAACACCAGCGTGAAGGATCTGGGCGTTTCGCTGACCGCTTCCCGTCGTCCCATCTCCAGCTCGCTGCTGGCCTATGCGGGCGCGCGCGATCCCAATACCGCCAGCGGCAAAACCTGGGGCGGCGTGGTCGCCACCGGCGGCGCGGTTGGCCTGAGCTATGACCAGGGCGGCGCGCACGGCGTCTGGGCCGATATCAGCGCGCACCAGATCACCGGCGAAAACGTCAAGGACAACTCCCGCGAGCGGCTGATGGCGGGTTATTACTACAAGCTGATTAACGAGAACAACCGACGGGCGACCATCGGCCTCAACGGTATGCTGTGGCACTACGCGCAGGACTTAAGCGACTATTCGCTCGGCCAGGGCGGTTACTACAGTCCACAGAGCTATAACTCGCTGTCGGTGCCGTTAACTTATCGCCAGCGGACGGAGAACTGGTCATTCGATCTGGGCGGCTCGGTTTCCTGGTCCCATTCCCGCACGCGCGGCCAGTCGCGCTATCCGCTAAGCTTCGGCGCGCTGACCAGCGATAACCCGCGCGGCGACAGCAGCAGCAGCAGCGGCTTCGGCTATACGCTGCAGGCGGTGGTGGAGCGGCGGCTCAGCGCGCACTGGACGCTGGGTTTGGGCATGGATATCCAGCAGGCGAAAGACTATACGCCAAGCCACGGCATGCTTTATCTGCGCTATTCGATGGCGGGCTGGGAAGGCGATCTTGATATGCCGCCGCAGCCGCTGACGCCCTACGCGGACTTTAAATAACCTTCGAAGCCCATCGGAAAACGCTTAATCGGTCAGTAGCTTTCAGGGATGTCTTAACAAGTGCCTGTCATAGGATATACTCAGGGCTGTTTTTGCCGCCTTTCTGGCAGCATTCAGTTTTGCGGAGAACAGGCTTGCGCGTTAGTCGTTCCTTAACGATAAAACAGATGGCGACGGTGTCCGGCGTCGCCGTAGTCACCATACTGATTTTTATCGTCATTCAGCTTTTCCACTTTGTGCAGCAGCGCAGGATTGACTACGCCCAACAGATGGAAAACGTAGCGCATACCGTGCGTCAGCCGCTGTCGCAGTCGGTGTTGAAAGCGGATATCACCCAGGCCGAACATATTCTTAATTCGCTCAAGCCCGCCGGGATCCTGGCGCGCGCCGAAGTGGTGCTGCCGAACGGGCTGCAAACGTTGCATACCGATTTTGAACCGGCGAAGCCGGTGCCAAAGCTGATAGCCGCTATTTTTGAACTGCCCGTGCAGATCACGGTGCCGCTCTATTCGGTGGAGCCGGCCAATCCCAAACCGCTGGCGCTGCTGGTGCTGCAGGCCGACTCCTGGCGCGTTTACCAGTTTATCCTCAGCGCGCTCTCCACTATGGTGACGACCTATCTGCTGCTGGCGCTGATCCTCTCGGTGGCCATCAGCTGGTGCATCAACAAACTGATGGTCAGGCCGCTGCGCCGGATCGCCGCCGAGCTGCACGATTTACCGCCGCAGGAAGCGATTGGTCATCAGCTGGCGCTGCCCGCTCGCCATCGCGACGACGAGCTGGGTATCCTGATCCGCAGCTATAACTACAATCAGCAGATTATCGAAACGGTGCACGACGAGATGAGCCGCCTGACCACGCGCGTCGCGCTTACCGGGCTGCCTAATCAGGCGCTGTTTCTGGCGCTGCTCGAACAGCATATCGAGGCGATAGCGGACGAAGAGAGCTTCACGCTGATGGCGTTGCGTATTGAAACGCTGCAGGAGGCCAACGGCGTTATAACGGACGAGCAGCGCGACGCGCTGACGCTGACGTTGCTGGATAAGATCCGCAACTGCGTCGACAGCCAGACGGTGGTCGGTCAGCTGTCGGACAGCGATTTCGTGCTGCTGATGAAGCGCGCCAGCACGCCCGTTCGCGCTATGCGCATGGCGCGTCTGCTGCAGCTGCGCCTGACCCAGCCGGTGACGCTGCAGGAGATGCAAATCCGACCGACCATCAGCATTGGCATGGCGGCGCGCTGTTCGTGTGCGGCAGAACTGCTGAACCGGGCGGCGTCGGCGATGATGTCGGCGCGCCTTGAGGGTAAAAATCAGATCCTCTTTTTCGATCCCGCCATGACCGAGCGGGCGCACAAGCGGCTGACTCAGGAACACGCTATTTTGCAGGGCCTGAACGATGGCCGGTTCGCAGTATTTCTGCAGCCGCAGGTCGATATGCGCAATGGCCAGCTGGTCGGCGCCGAAGTACTGCTGCGGATGCACCAGCCCGATGGCAGCTGGAGCCTGCCGGAAGATCTGATCGTCAACGCGGAAGAAAACGGCGTTATCAGCGCGCTTGGCCGCTGGGTGTTCGAGGAAGCGTGCCGGATTCTGGCGGCGTGGCAACAGCGCGGTATTGCGCTGCCGCTCAGCGTGAATATATCCGCCGTACAGCTGCGCGAGCCGGACAGAGTCGCGCACCTGCGAGCGCTGATTCAGCAATACGGTATCAGGCCTGGCAGCCTGATGCTGGAAATTACCGAGACGGCGCAGGTCGGCGAACCCGAGCTGGCGCTGCGTCTGCTTAACGATCTGCAGCAGGCGGGCGTCGCCGTGGCGCTGGACGACTTCGGGATGGGCTACGCCAACCTGAACTGGCTGAGCCAGTTTAAATCGTTGCCCATCAGCAAGCTAAAAATGGATCGCAGCTTCGTCAGCGAGCTGCCTGAGGACGATACTATGGTGCGCGTGGTAGCGGCTATCGCGGAGATCGTCCAGCTGGAGGTGATCGCCGAAGGCGTGGAAACCGATGCTCAGCGCGACTGGCTGCTGGCGCGCGGCATCCATCTTGGCCAGGGCTATCTTTACGCCGAAGCGCTGCCGCCCGAAGCGTTCGAACAGCGTTATTTTTAACGGCGAGGGCGCGGATAAAAGCAAGCGCGGCGGGAGCAAAGCATCGTAAGGCAGGAATAATCGACAGGCAGGAATAATCGACGCGAAACGGCTGCGCTTTAGCGTTATGGAATAAGGCAGCGATAGATCCTGTTTTAAGCATTTTGCAACGCAGGACGTCGCTCCGCCTCCTCTCCGGCATCGGCAGAACTGCCCACCTGAATTAACCAAAACGTAACTTTTATCCGGCCTTGAGAGGCCTGTCATACCCGAAGCTGAAGTGATTCAGCTCATAAAATCAAACGCTCGTCCGCGCATAATGTAGCAGATTATATCAATCCGGTTAACGTGGTGTTACTTTTGGCCTGTTGTCAAAATAACCACAGCAATGTCACCCGCCGCAGATGTTAACGGATACTTTATGAAAACTTCCCTGTTTAAAAGCCTCTATTTTCAGGTATTAACCGCGATCGCCATCGGCGTTCTGCTGGGCCATTTTTATCCCGAGCTGGGCGCGCAGATGAAGCCGCTGGGCGACGCGTTCGTCAAGCTGATCAAGATGATTATCGCCCCGGTTATCTTCTGTACCGTCGTGACAGGCATCGCCGGTATGGAGAGCATGAAGGCCGTAGGCCGCACCGGCGCGGTAGCGCTGCTCTATTTTGAAATCGTCAGCACCATCGCGCTGATTATCGGTCTGGTTGTGGTTAACGTGCTGCAGCCGGGCGCGGGCATGAACGTCGATCCTTCCACGCTGGACGCCAAAGCCGTCGCCGTTTACGCGCAGCAGGCGGAGCAGCAGGGTATCGTCGCCTTTTTAATGGATATCATTCCCGGCAGCGTGATCGGCGCTTTCGCCAGCGGCAACATCCTGCAGGTGCTGCTGTTCGCCGTTCTGTTTGGCTTTGCGCTGCATCGTCTGGGCGACAAAGGCACGCTGGTGTTTAACTTTATCGACAGCTTCGCCAAAGTTATTTTCGGCATCATCAATATGATTATGCGCCTCGCGCCGATCGGCGCTTTTGGCGCGATGGCCTTCACCATCGGTAAGTACGGCGTGGGTTCGCTGGTGCAGCTGGGCCAGCTGATTATCTGCTTCTATATTACCTGCGTGCTGTTCGTGGTTGTGGTTCTGGGCCTGATTGCCCGCGTCACCGGCTTCAACATCTTTAAATTTATCGCTTATATCAAAGAAGAGCTGCTGATTGTGTTGGGGACTTCCTCTTCGGAATCCGCGCTGCCGCGGATGCTGGACAAGATGGAAAAGCTGGGCTGTAAAAAATCGGTGGTGGGCCTGGTGATTCCGACCGGTTACTCCTTCAATCTGGACGGAACGTCGATTTACCTGACGATGGCCGCGGTGTTTATCGCTCAGGCGACCAACGCGCATATGGATATCGTCCATCAGATCACGTTACTGGTCGTGCTGCTGCTCTCTTCAAAGGGCGCGGCGGGCGTGACGGGCAGCGGCTTTATCGTGCTGGCCGCCACGCTTTCCGCCGTCGGCCATCTGCCGGTCGCGGGCCTGGCATTGATTCTGGGCATCGACCGCTTTATGTCCGAGGCGCGAGCGCTGACTAACCTGGTAGGCAACGGCGTAGCGACCGTGGTCGTGGCGAAGTGGGTCGATCAGCTGGATGAAAAACAGCTGAAAGCGACGCTTAATGCATCGAAAAAGCCGAAGAATCTGACAGAAACCCGCCTGTAACGCTAAATATCCGCCGAAATGCCCGTCGTGACTTGCCCTCACGGCGGGCATTTGCATAATAACCCCCATTGTTTGACTATTTTTCGCTTTGCGGCGGGACATCGCCGCCGCCGCGTGGTCTAAAAAGCTGTTCGCCGGCTTCCCTGAGTTATCCTTTCCACCGATAGCCGCAGGCCGCACGCGATTTTTTTGGTTTGTGACTGACTAGGGGTTCACATGCAGGGCACCACAATTCGTCTTTTAGTGGGTGGGATAGCGCTGGCCTTCGCCAGCAGTTCGGTGCAGGCTGAAACTCTTCAACCCGATCCCGCCTGGCAGCAGGGCAAACTGGACAACGGTTTTCGCTGGCAGGTACTGACCACGCCGCAGCGCCCCAGCGACCGCGTGGAAGTCCGTCTGATGGTCGACGCCGGTTCGCTGCTGGAGAGCACTCAGCAGGCGGGCTACAGCCATCTGCTGCCGCGCCTGGCGCTGGTACATAACGCGAAGCTGGACACGGCGCAGCAGCGCTCGCTGTGGCAGCAGAGCATGAATCCGGATCGCCCGCAGCCGCCCGCGGTAACTTCTTATAATTTCACGCTCTATTCGCTCAGCCTGCCCAACAACCGTCCTGAAGTGCTGAAAGAGGCGCTGAACTGGCTGGCCGCTACCGTTGGCGATATGGCGGTCAACGAGCAGACGGTTAATACCGCGCTGAACGCCGACGATCCTATCGCCACCTGGCCTGCCGATCCGCAGGACCCCTGGTGGCGCTATCGCCTGAAGGGCTCCGCGCTGCTGGGTCACGATCCGGCTTTGCCGGTAAGCACGCCGGTGGATATGGCGAAGCTGAACGATTTCTATAAACAGTGGTATACGCCGGACGCCATGACGCTGTTCGTGGTCGGCAACGTCGAAAGCCGCGGCCTGGCGGAACAGATCAACAAAACCTTTTCGCCGCTGCAGGGCAAACGTGAAACGCCTGCGCCGGTGCCGACGCTTTCTCCGCTGCCGCAGCAGCCGATCAATCTGGTTAACGCGAATCTCAGTCAGGATCGGCTGTCGCTGGTCTGGGATAATCCGTGGCTGCCGATCCGCGACTCGCAGAATCTGCAGCGCTACTGGCAGAGCGATCTGGCGCGCGAAGCGCTGTTCTGGCACGTGCAGCGCGTGTTAAGCGACAACAAAGCGCAAAAAGTGCAGGTTGGTTTCGACTGCCGGGTGCTGTATCAGCGTGCGCAGTGCGCCATTAATCTGGACGCGGACAACAATACGCTGGCCGCGAACCTGAGCCTGGTCGCCCATGAAATGGCGAATATCCGTGATAACGGCCTGCCGCAGGAGGAGTTTGACGCGCTGATGGCGCAGAAAACCGCCGAGCTTAACAAGCTGTTCGCTACCTATGCCCGCACCAATACGGACGTGCTGATGAGCCAGCGCCTGCGCTCGCAGCAGAACGCGGTGGTGGATATCGCGCCGGAGCAATACCAGAAGCTGCGGCAGAAGTTTCTGTCGGAGCTGACGCTGCAAATGCTGAATCAGGAACTGCGCCAGCAGCTGTCGCAACCTTTGACCATGCTGCTGATGCAGCCGCAGGGCGAAGCGGAAACCAACGTGCAGGCGCTGTATGAGAGCTGGCAGAAGATTATGCAGCCAGAAGCTGGCGCGTCGCCGCCGGTTGTGGATGACACAAAGCCGGAGGTTTCGGATATTCCCGCCACGCAGAATTAACGAACGACAGGGCCGATCGGACTTAGCTCAGCCCGCTGAAAACCCGGCGTTAAGCCGGGTTTTGCGCCTTACCATTTGCGCGCGCGCAGCCATTCGTTAACCAGCATAGGCCAGCTGGCGAGCGGCAAGTCCGCCACGTTGCGGAGGCCGAAGCCGTGGCCGCCTTGCTCATAGAAATGCAGCTCGCTGGGTACGCCGTGCTCCCGCAGCGCGCTGAACATCACCATGCTGTTGTTGATTGGCACCGATTCGTCGTTCACCGCGTGGATCAGCAGCGTCTGAGGTGTTTGCGCCGTGACGCGGGTTTCCAGCGAATAGGCATCGATTTCGCGCTGGGTCGGACACTCTCCCAGCAAGCGCAGCCGCGAGCCGACGTGCGCCAGGCCTTCACGCATGCTGATCACCGGATAGAGCAGCACCAGCGCATCGGGCCTGGCGGCCAGCGAATCGGCGATATCCTGAACGGGATAGAGCTTTTCGTCAAAGCGCGTGCCCACGCTGGCCGCCACGTAGCCGCCGGCTGAAAAGCCCATCATCACGATCTTCTTGCCGTTAAGACCCCGCGCCGCGCGATGGCGCAGAACGCGCACGGCGCGCTGGGCGTCGGCTAAAGGCGCTTCGGCCGCTTCATGATGGCCGTCCTGCGGAAAACGATAGGTCATTACCGCCAGCGTGTAGCCCATCGAGGTAAAGAACACCGCTAGCGAGCTGCCTTCTTTATCGATCATAATACGTTCAAAACCGCCGCCGGGCGCCACCAGCAGCGTTACGCCGTTGCTGGTTTCCGGATACCAGAAAGCCAGCTCCGGGCAGCGCACGCCGGAAGCGGCGCGATCGAAAGGCTCATACTCTTTAGCCAGATCGACAATTTGCGGGCTGACGCGAGAATCGCTGGCGCCTGGCGCCTCACCGTGAGGCCAGATAGTGATTATTTCGGTTTTCATAAAGACTCCCGCTTCGCCCTATTTTAAAGCGCCAGACGAAACAAATGATGTAGTTTTAAACTGCTCTGAGAATAATTTTAGCATCACCTGGTTAAGGTGTTTTCGTCTACTGCTTAATGCTTAATTCGCGCGATTTCAGAATTTATCCAGCTCTATTATTCAGGCATCTTTTTCCCTTTATTGCAGAGTAAATTCGGTCAGTTTGTATTTTCCTGATATAAAATTTTTTATAAATTTAATGCGGGGGTTATCTGATAAAAAAACTCTGCGGAATAATAGTGATGTTATTTGACTTATGCCGTTAAAAAATATGTTAATAAGTGGCTGAGAGCGGTTCAGAGAAAAGGTATTTTTACGTAAACCGCTAATTTAGCAACTTAAAATCATCACCGGGTGGGTGGCAGGTAATTTTTCGGGCTGTCTCGCAATTTTTATGTCGCAGGTGAAATATTGCAGTAAATGTTAACGAGTCGCGCCGCATAATTGTTTTTCTGCCATTTTTTCCGTTGACCCACTGCTATAGAGTCCGAAAAACGATTCGGCGTGAAGCCGGTGGTGACCTGGTCGGGCAGAGGGCTGCCCGATCTTATTGAGGCAGGGATGATGAAAAAAACGCAAACCGTATCAACGCCGCACGATGCTATCTTTAAACAATTTCTGGCTGACTCGACCACGATTAAAGATTTTATCAAATTACATCTTCCGGTGGATTTACAGGAAATCTGCGATCTGACTACGCTGCAGCTGCTTTCCGGCAGCTTTATCGAGGACGATTTACGGCCTTACTACAGCGATGTGCTTTACAGTCTGAAAACAACAGAGGGCCAGGGCTATGTGCATGTGCTTATCGAGCATCAAAGCACGCCCGACAGGCATATGGCCTTCAGGCTGATGCGCTACGGCATTGCGGCTATGCGCCGTCATCTTAATGCCGGGCACGACCGCCTGCCGCTGGTGATCCCTGTGCTGTTTTATGCGGGAAAGCGTAGCCCCTATCCTTATTCGCTGAACTGGCTGGAGGATTTCGACAATCCGGCCCTGGCGAAAAAGCTCTACAGCGACGGGTTTATTTTAATCGACGTGACCACCATTCCTGACGACGAGATTATGCAGCATCGCAGTATGGCGGCTCTGACGCTGCTGCAAAAACATATTCAACAGCGGGATCTCGCCGCGCTCGCCGACAAGCTGGCGGCGGTGCTGCTGGCTGGTTATCTCTCCCAGGAGCAGGTAAAATTATTGTTCAACTACATCGTTCAGGCTGGCGAGACGGCAGACGCCGCAAAGCTTGTTCGCCAGCTTGCGGAAAAGGTGCCGCAACATGGAGAGGAACTGATGACCATTGCACAACAGCTGGAACAGAAAGGCTTTGAGAAAGGCATTCAGCAAGGGCTTGAGCGGGGAATTGAGCAGGGGCTTGAGCGGGGAATTGAGCAGGGGCTTGAGCGGGGAATTGAGCAGGGGCTTGATAAAGGGCGCAGAGAAGAGGCGCTCCGTATCGCCAGGCAACTGATGCATAACGGCTACAGCCTGGCCACCGTTAGCGATATAACCGGTATTGCCGCAGAAGAGCTGGCTTTGCTGCAGCAGTAAAGCGGACGTGCCACAATTTGTGGTAGCGTTGCGTCGGAGCGCTACTCGTCATCTGGCGGTACAAAGTGCCGCAACATGGAGAGGAACTGATGACCATTGCACAACAGCTGGAACAGAAAGGCTTTGAGAAAGGCATTCAGCAGGGGCTTGAGCAAGGACTTGAACAGGGGCTTGAGCGGGGAATTGATAAAGGGCGCAGAGAAGAGGCGCTCCGTATCGCCAGGCAACTGATGCATAACGGCTACAGCCTTGCCGCCGTTAGCGACATAACCGGTATTGCCGCAGAAGAGCTGGCTTTGCTGCAGCAGTAAAGCTGCTGTGTGGCGCCATGCATTAATGATTTGCGGCGCCATGCATCAATAGCTCAGCCGCTGTATGATTGCGCCGCCGCCGCGGTGAGGCGACAGCGCCGCTGGCCTGTGGCGCTGGCGGAAGCGTCGCTATGCCGGCATGGCAGAGAGCGGAATAATCGCCCCACGATGTTGAATAACCGTACTGGCCGTCAAATGGCCTCGCCTGGCCGCCTCTGCCACACTGCCGCCGTTCAGGCGCACGGCCAGATAGCCTGCGCTGAAAGAGTCTCCGGCCGCCGTGGTGTCCACAATACGCTCTGGTGGAAGCGCCTGCGCAGGAACCTCGACCAGCGGCTCGTCAGCCAGCGACACCAGACAGGATTCCGATCCGCGCTTGATTGCCACTTCGACAACGCCCGCCGCATGCGTTCTGGCGATAACCTCATCCACGCTGGTTTCGCCCCAGAGCAAATGCTCATCGTCCAGCGTCAGGAAGGCGATATCGGTAACGGCCAGCATCGCCCGATAAGCCGTTTGAGCTTCCTGAACGGAAGCCCAGAGCCGTGGACGATAATTATTGTCGAAGATAACCTGGCCGCCGTTACTGCGACAGCGCGCCAGCAGCGCCAGCAGCTTCTCACGTCCCGCAGGCGTGAGAATGGCGAGGCTGATGCCGCTCAGGTAGAGATAGTCGAACTGCGCCAGCTGCTGGCAAATCTCATCGGCCCGTTCGCCTTCCAGCCAGAAACGGGCCGCCGCGTCATTGCGCCAGTAATAGAAGGTGCGCTCGCCGCGGGCATCGGTTTCAATCACGTAAAGGCCGGGCAGTTTATTCTCCATGCGCTGGATAAGCGCGGTCTGCACTTTTTCCTGCTGCCAGGCCGCCAGCATCTCGCTGCTGAACGTGTCCGTACCCAGCGCGGTCACATAGTGAACCTCCAGCTGGCTGGTTTGCCGGGCAAGGTAAACCGCCGTATTTAGCGTATCGCCGCCAAAGCCCCGGCTCAGGCCATTTTCCTTTTGGGACAGCTCAATCATACATTCGCCGATAACGGCGATTTTTTTCCTGGTCATGATAATCCGCTCGCTGGTTTTTTCGCCCAGTTTCGCCGCGCAGCCCGCCGCAGTCAATAATTTAAAACGCTGTTTTATTTTTCTCAAGGCCAAAGCGCGCCGGCAACAATGCGATAAAGTTATATAGCCAAATGCCGATACTGATTGCTGAAGCCTCATCCAATATGGCCGTAGAAAATTATAAGGATCTCACTATGGTGCTGAAGAACATCAGACACCGGCTTCCTCCCTCAACTGTCCTGAAACAGCAGCAGGAGCGACTTTACTGGCGACAGTGTCAGCGCACCTATACGTTTCAACCGATCTACCGGGTAACCGGCAGCCTGATGGCAATTGAGTTGCTCACCGCGGTGTTTCATCCTGCCGCGCCGGAGCAAAGACTATCGCCGGAGTCCTATTTTGCCGCGCTTGATACCGCAGAGCGGGTGCTGATTATTCGCGAGCAGCTGGAGCTGCTGGAAACCTGGCAAGCAAAATTTGTCGAAGGCGGTATGGTGGCCTCGGTCAATATTGACGGCCCGACGCTGCAGGCGGTACGGCATAACCCGGCGGTTCGACAGCTGATCGCACGCTCTCCCTGGGTACGTTTCGAACTGGTCGAGCACCATGTGCTGCCGCAAGAAGAGCTGGTGGCGCAGATGCCGGAGCTGGGGCCGCTGTGGCTGGATGATTTTGGTTCAGGCATGGCGAATTTTTCCGCGCTGTCCGAGCTGAAATATGACTATATCAAGCTGGCGCGCGAGCTGTTTATCCTGCTGAGAGACTCGGAAGAGGGGCGCAGCCTGTTTAATATGCTGCTGGCGCTGATCAATCGCTATTGCAAAGGGGTAATAGTAGAAGGCGTCGAGACGCTGGAAGAGTGGCACCAGGTGCAAAACTCCTTCGCCTGCGCCGCGCAGGGCTACTACTTTTCTCGTCCTGTGCCGTTCGATCGTCTGGCGACGCTGCCGCTCTCCCTGGCATAATGCCGTTTTCTCCGCGCTCGTCTATCTTTACTGAAGACGAAGCGAGCAAGGAGATAAACAGTGTCGCGCACGGGAAAAGTAATTAGCTGGGTGGTTGGGATTTTTTTGTTGCTGGTTGTAGTGGTGGTAGTGGTTATCGCGACATTTGACTGGAACCGCCTGAAGCCAACGATCAACGAGAAAGTCTCTACGGAGCTGAATCGTCCTTTCGCCATTCGCGGCGACCTGGGCGTCGCCTGGGAACGCAACCGCGACGAGCCAGGCTGGCGTAGCTGGGTGCCGTGGCCGCATCTGCACGCGCAGGATATTCTGCTGGGCAACCCGCCTGAAATCGCTGATATCACCATGGTGCATCTGCAACGCGCGGACGCGACGCTGGCACCGCTGGCGCTGCTGCATAAAGAAGTTTTTATTCCGTGGATTAAGCTGGAGCAGCCCGATGCGCGTCTGATCCAGACCGCAGACGGCAAGAATAACTGGACGTTCAATCTGGCCGCCGGCGACAGCGCCGAAGCCGACAAGCAGCCTTCAGCGTGGCGTTTCCGCCTGGACAACATCATGTTCGATCAGGGGAAAATTGCTTACCGCGACGCCATTAACAAGGCGGACGTACAGGTTACGGTCAATCCGCTGGGCAAGCCTGTTCCCTATGCCCAACTGGCGGGCGGCAAAGATGAAGCGGGCCAAAAAGGCGCTTCTGACTTTATCTTCGGCTGGAAGGCGGCCGGCACCTATAATGATGAAAAACTGACCGGCGACGGAAAAATCGGCGGTATGCTGTCGCTGCGCAGCAAAACCAATCCTTTCCCTGTTCAGGCCGACGTACGCAATGGCGCTACCCGCGTGCAGATAGCGGGCAGCCTGCAGGATCCGATGAATCTGGGCGGACTGAATATCCGTTTGCGCTTCTCTGGCGACACGTTGGCTGACCTTTATGGCCTGACTGGCGTACTGCTGCCGGATACGCCGCCTTATGAAACCGACGGTCATCTGATCGCTCGCTTCCAGCAAAAAGGCGGGCCGGTTTTTGATTACAAGGATTTCAACGGCCATATCGGCGACAGCGATATTCACGGCTCGCTGACCTACAGTCAGATCAAACCGCGGCCGAAGCTCGAAGGCTCGCTGGAGTCGCGTCAGCTGCGCATGGCCGATTTGGGGCCGCTGATCGGCGTAAACTCCGGCAAAGGCAGCGAAAAAACGGCGAAAGCGAAGGCGAAAAGAGGCGACGCAGCCAGCCAGCCTGCAGATCGCGTGCTGCCGCACGACAAGTTTGATACCAAAAGCTGGGACGCCATGGACGCTGATGTGAAGTTCAGCGGCAAACGCATCGAACACAGCAACTCACTGCCGATTAGCGATCTCTATACGCATCTGGTACTGAAAAACGGCGACCTGCTGCTGGACCCGCTGCGTTTCGGCGTAGCGGGCGGCAATCTCAACTCCACTATTCGTATGGAAGGCGATCGTACGCCGATGCGCGCGCGCGCCGATCTACATGCGCGCAACCTGAAGCTGAAACAGCTCTTCCCCGGTGTGGAATCGATGCAGAGCAGTATGGGACAGATTAACGGCGACGCCACGCTGAACGGCACCGGCAATTCGGTCGCTGATATTCTGGCGACCAGCGACGGCAGCGTGAAGCTGTTGATGAACGATGGCGTGATCAGCCGTAACCTGATGGAAATCGTGGGCCTGAACGTCGGCAACTATGTGGTCGGCAAGCTGTTCGGCGACGATGAAGTCCGTATCAACTGCGCGGCGGCGGATCTGAACGTTGAAAACGGCCTGGCGTCCACCAAACTTTTTGTGTTCGACACGGAGAACGCGGTGATCAATATCAGCGGCACCACCAACTTCGCTAATGAACGAATGGATTTATCGATCGATCCGGAAAGCAAAGGCGTACGTATCGTGACGCTGCGCTCGCCGCTCTATGTCAAAGGCACCTTTAAGGATCCGGATGCGGGCGTGAAAGCCGGCCCGCTGATCGCCCGCGGCGCCGCGGCCGTCGCTCTTGGCGCGGTAGTCGCGCCTGCCGCCGCGCTGCTGGCGCTGATTTCCCCCAGCGACAATGAGCAGAATCAGTGCGTCAACGTGCTGCAGCAGATGAAAAAGAAATAGCGGACAAGCAAAAACCGGCCTTCAGGCCGGTTTTTTTCGCTCAGTCGAACAGCGATTCGTGCCGGGTTTCGCGGCTGGCAAACAGCGCAAATAGCGTCAGGCAGGCCATAGCGGCCAGATAGACGCCGACATAGAACAGGCCATACGTGTGCGCCAGCCAGGTCGCGATATAGGGCGCGACCGAGGCGCCGAGAATCGACGACAAATTGTAGGAGAAAGAGGCGCCGGTATAGCGAACCTCAGTAGGGAAAAGCTCCGGCAGCAGCGCGCCCATTGGGCCGAAGGTCAGTCCCATGATGCTTAATCCGCACAGCAGAAAAGCCATCACCAGCAGCTGATTGCCGGAACCCAGCATGAACGGGAAGATCAGCGCGAAGGCGATAATCATCAGCGTAATGACGATCATTGTGCCGCGACGGCCAAAACGATCGGCCAGCAGGCCCGCAATCGGCACCATAACGCCGAAGCCGAGCACCGCCAGCATCAGCATCCACAGCATGGTGTTGCGCTCAAACCCCAGCCCGTTGGGCGCTGCCGTAGTGCCGTAGGTCATGGAATAAACGGTCATAATATAGAACAGCGTATAGGTCGCCAGCATGATAAAGGTGCCGAGAACGGTGGCTTTAAGATGCTTCGACAGCAGCGTACCGATCGGCACTTTCACCTGCTTTTTCTCTTTTTTCGCTTTGGCGAAAACCGGCGATTCGTTCAGCGAAACACGCACGTAGAGGCCGATCAGTACCAGCACGGCGGAGAGAATAAAGGGCACGCGCCAGCCCCATTGCATAAACTGATCGTCGCTCAGCAGCCAGGAGAGCAGCAGGAAGGTGCCGTTAGCGAAAAAGAAGCCGATCGGCGCGCCAAGCTGTGGGAAAGAGCCGTAAAGCGCGCGCTTTTTCGCGGGCGCGTTTTCCGTCGCCAGCAGCGCCGCGCCGCCCCATTCGCCGCCCAGACCCAAACCCTGGCCGAAGCGCGCCAGCGCCAGCAGCAGCGGCGCAAACACGCCGATAGTGTCATAGCCCGGCAGCAGGCCGATCACCACGGTGGAAATACCCATAGTCAACAGCGAGGCGACCAATGTTACTTTACGGCCCGCACGATCGCCGAAGTGACCGAATACTGCCGAGCCGATAGGCCGGGCCACAAAAGCGATAGCGAAGGTGGCCAGCGACTGTAGCGTTGCGACGGTAGCGTCTCCCTGCGGAAAGAAGATATGCGGGAAAACAATCACCGCCGCCGTAGCGTAGATATAGAAATCGAAAAATTCGATAGCGGTACCGACCAGAGAAGCGACCACAACCTTGCCCCGTGAATTTACGGGCTGGGCGTCCTGTTCGGCGTCGAGCGATGGAGCGATGGAGGCTTGCATAATCATTTCTTATTTGTAATACGTGAAAAGGAATCTTACGCACTGGTTTCTGTTGGTTCAATGGTCAAAAGCCGGCGAAAAGACGCGCGGCGGCGGGAAAAGAGGATCGTGCGTGAGATAGTCTCGTCGCTGGCTGATAGCCGGGGAAAATGACGGTTTTATGGCAATATTCACCAGCAAAGAAGCGATAAAAAGTGTCCCCGGATTAAAAATATCGGACGGTGAGCGTTTTTAAGGCGCCTGACGCTATTTTCGGCTGATAAAAGCGGCGCGCTCCCGAGCGACGGCGATGAAAAGGCGTTTCGCCAGCAAGTAAATCAACCCTAAATCAACCCTGCATTTCCCACAAAATTCAGCTTTTTCCTGATCGAAAACAGCCTGCCGCCGCCAGCGGTAAATAGACTCTCCTTACTTTTTGCCTCCTGAATTTCTGAAAGGTTTTGCCCGGATGCGACTCACTACTTTGCGCGCGCTGACGCGCCTTTTACCTCTGCTGTTTGCTTTTTCCGTGTCGGCAGCGGCGCCGCCCGTTACCGTAATAACGTTGACCAGCGAAAAAGTCGCCAATCCCCGCAGCTATCTGGGCCGTATCGAGGCGTTGCGACAGGTCGATGTGATGGCGCGTACGGAAGGCGTTATCGCCAAACGCTATTTCAGAAACGGCGAAAACGTGAAGGAAGGGCAGCTGCTGTTTGAGATCGATTCGGCAGAGCATCGCGCGGCGCTGGCGCGCAGCCAGGCGCAGGTTAATAACGCGGCGGCGAAGGCCAGCAACGCGCAGCTGCATCTCAATCGCCTGCAGCAGCTGGGCGCAGGCACGGCGGTCAGCCAGTCTGAACTGGATAACGCGCTGGCCGAACGCGATATGGCGCGCGCCGCGCTGAAAGAGGCGGAGGCGCTGTTGCAGACCCAGCGGCTGAATCTGGCTTTTACCCGGATTACCGCGCCGATTGGCGGACGAGCGGGCCACAGCGCTATTCATGAAGGCGCGCTGGTCAATCCGGCACGCGGGCCGCTGGTCAGGCTGAAGCAGCTCGATCCCGTGCATGTGGTGATAGCGATTAACGAGCGCGACTACCTGGCCGACTGGCAGAAAACGCTAACCGCCGATATGCAAAAAGCGAACGCGGCGGTGACGGCCCGGCTGCAGCTGGCGAACGGCGTGGCTTATCCCTTCAAAGGAAAGTTTTTCTCCGTTGATAACCATATTGATAACCATACCGGCACCGTGGCGATTAGCCTGGAGTTCGCTAATCCGGAGCATCTGCTGCTGCCGGGCGGCGTCGTCAACGTGCAGCTGCAGCCGGAAGCGCAGGATCGGCTGCTGCTGCCCGCCGCGGCGCTGCAGCAGGACAGCGGCGGCTATTTTGTCCTGCGAGTTAATCACGAGCAGCAGGTAGAGCGCGTCGCTATCGAACCAGGCGCGCAGATAGCGCAGCGCTATATCGTGACTTCCGGCCTTAATGCGGGCGATCGCGTCATTGTCGCGGGGATGCAGCGGGTCAGGCCAGGTATGCAGGTTATCGCCAGCGAAGCGCCATAAGGAACCGAGCCGATGCTGAACTTTTTTATCAGACGACCTAAATTCGCGATGGTTGTCGCGCTAATTATCGCGCTGAGCGGCGCGGTGGCGCTGAGAGTTATCCCGGTCGAGCAATTTCCGCAGATCACGCCGCCGGTTATCAGCGTGTCGGCGCTCTATCCCGGCGCCAGCGCGCGCGACGTGGCTGAAGCGGTCGGCGCGCCGATCGAGGCGCAGATCAACGGCGTCAGCAATATGCTCTATATGGAGTCGACCAGCGGCAATAACGGCAGCTATCAGCTAAGCATCACCTTTGCCAGCGGCACCGATCCCGATATGGCGGCGGTGGAAGTGCAGAACCGGCTGTCGCAGATCAGCGCGCGTCTGCCTGCTGAGGTCAATCAAAACGGCATCGCCGTCCGCAAACGCGCCAGCAATATTCTGATGAGCATCAGCGTGCTGTCGCCCAATAATACGCTGGACCCGCTCTATCTCAGCAATTACACCTCGGTAAGGCTGCGCGACGCGCTGGCGCGTATCAAGGGCGTCGGCGACGTGCAGGTGTTCGGCGCACGCGATTACAGTATGCGTATCTGGCTTGATCCGCACCGTATGGAAGCGCTAAACATTACGACGGACGAGGTGGTGCAGGCTTTACGCCAGCAAAACGTGCAGGCGGCTGCCGGACAAATCGGCGCCGCGCCTTCGTCTGCGGCGCAGCAAACCGTACTGACCATCAGCGGCCAGGGCAGGCTGATGACGCCGGAAGCTTTCGCCAGCGTCGTGCTGCGCAGCAACGAACGCGGCGGTATGGTGCGCGTCGGCGATATCGCCAGCACCGAGCTGGGCGCGCAGAATTACCAGGTCAACGCCGCGCTGAACAATAATCAGGGCGCTTTTCTGATGGTGTATCCCGCGCCGGCGGCCAATGCGCTCAGCGTGGTGAAAGCGGTGCGTAAGGAGATGAGCAAACAGGCGCAGGTTTTCCCGCCGGATATGGAATACCAAATCAAGTTCGACGCTACCACGCCGGTGACCGCCACGCTGCATGAGATTGCCTTCTCACTGCTGGTTACGCTGATCGTGGTATTAGCGATCGTCTGGTTGTTTTTACAGAGCCTGCGCGCGACTTTTATCGTGGCGCTGACCATTCCGGTGTCGCTGCTCGGCACCTTCGCCGTGCTGCTGACGGCGGGCTATTCGGCCAATACGCTAAGCCTGTTCGCGATTATCCTGGCGCTGACCATCGTGGTGGATGACGCCATCGTGGTGGTGGAAAACGTCGAGCGCCTGCTGACGGAAGAGCCGTCGCTGACGTCAGCCGACGCGACGCGCAAAGCGCTTAAACAGATAGCTGGCCCCATTATCGCCACCACGCTGGTGCTGCTGGCGGTTTTTGTGCCGACCGCCGTGCTGCCGGGTATCGTCGGCGAGCTTTACCGGCAGTTCGCCGTCACGCTGTCGGCAGCGATGGTGCTCTCCAGCGTTTGCGCGCTGACGCTGACGCCCGCGCTTTGCGCCTGTTTGCTGCGGCGGCGCGTGGTGCCGACTAAAGGCGCGCTGACGGCCTTTAACCGCCTGGTCGACCGCGCGCGCGACGGTTACGTCTTGCTTTCCCACAAAATCAATCGCTACGCCACCACTACCCTCGTGGTGATCCTGGCGGCGGGCGCCGTTACCTGGCTGAGCTATCAGCAGCTGCCCGGCGGCTTTTTACCGCAGGAGGACGAAGGCTATCTGTTTATCAACGTCCAGCTGCCGGACGGCGCGGCGCTGCCGAGAACGCAGCAGGTGATGGAAGCGATGTTTAAGGTCGTGAAGCACAATCCGGCGGTGGAGGACGTGATTAAAATTACCGGCTTCAGCCTGCTGGGCGGCGGCAATGCGCCCAACAGCGGCTTTGGCATCGTGCTGCTGAAAAACTGGCACGAACGCGCGCCGATAGAGCAGGTGCTGCCGCAGCTTCAGCAGCAGCTGGCCGCGATTCCTTCCGCCACGATTATGGCTTTCGTGCCGCCGCCGGTCAGCGGCCTGGGCAACGCCGCCGGTTTCGACCTGCGTATCCAGGCGCTGGAAGGGCAGTCGCCGCAGGAGCTGGCGCAGGCGGCTCACGCCGTGATTAGGGCCGCAAATCAGCATCCTCAGCTTAGTCGGGTGTTTACCACCTTCAGCGCCACGGTGCCGGAGATGAGCCTGACGATCGATCGGGAACGCGCCGCGCTGATGCAGGTGCCCGTCAGCCGCATCTTCTCCGCGCTGCAAACCGCGCTTGGCGGCAGCGACGCGGGCGATTTCACCTGGAACGCGCGTCAGTTCAGGGTACAGGTGCAAAACGAGACGCGCTTCCGCCAGTACAGCGATCAGCTGTTGAATCTGACGGTACGCAGCGATAGCGGCGCCCAGATCAGGCTGAACCAGCTGGTGACGCTGACGCCGTCGCTTGGCGCGCCTTACATTATGCAGTACAACCAGTTTCCTGCGCTGGCCGTCAGCGGCTCCGGCGCGGAGGGCGTCAGCTCCGGTCAGGCGATGCAGGCGATGGCCGAGGTGCTGGCGCAGCATCTGCCGCAGGGCTACGACTACAGCTGGAACGGCATGTCCTGGCAGGAGCAGCAGGCCGGCAACCAGGCGGTGCTGATCTATCTGGCGGCCGTGCTGTTCGCCTGGCTCTTCCTGGTGGCGCAGTATGAGAGCTGGAGCGTGCCGCTGGCGGTGATGCTGTCGGTGGTTTTCGCCGCCGCTGGCGCGGTGGCTGGTTTACACCTGATGGGCTTTACCAACGACGTCTATGCGCAGATCGGTCTGGTGCTGCTGATGGGGCTGGCCGCTAAAAACGCTATTCTGGTGGTGGAGTTCGCCCGCGATCGCCGGGCCAGCGGCGTGCCGATCGGCAAGGCGGCGAAGCAGGCCGCCGGCCAGCGTTTCCGCGCGGTGATGATGACCGCCATCTCCTTTATCGTCGGCGTGCTGCCGCTGGTGATGGCCAGCGGCGCGGGCGCGGCCAGCCGCCAGATTATCGGGATAACGGTTTTTGGCGGTATGCTCGCGGCCACGCTGTTCGGCATGTTGTTTATTCCCGCGTTGTGGCTGCATATCCAGCGTCTGCGGGAGTGGAGCAAGCGCCCGCGCGGTGAACGCTGATGACCCGGCGCGATCGGGCCTTCAAAGCCGTCGTCATGCTAGGCATGCTGGTGATTATCTTCGCCGGCGTACGGGCAAGCGCCGAAATCGTAGTGCCCTTTATTCTGGCGCTGTTTGTGGCGGTGATCCTGAATCCGTTAGTGAAGCTGCTGCAGCGCATCGGTCTGCCGCGATTGCCGGGGATCGCGCTGGTTATCGGCGTTATCGTGCTGGCGGGCGCGCTGCTGCTGACCACGCTGGTGACGATGCTGAATGATTTCGCCCGCACGCTGCCGCAATACCGCCTGGTGATGATGTTGTGGCTGCAAGAGGCGCAGCAGCTGATGGCGCGCTTTGGCATCTCTTTCTCTTTGAACGAAGCGATGGCGCTGGCCGATCCCAACGCGGCGATCAACCTGGTTAGCCGGCTGGTTTCACAGCTTTCCGGGGCGATCAGCGGCCTCTTTCTGCTGCTGATGACGGTGGTTTTTATGCTGTTTGAAGCGCCTTTACTGACGAAAAAGCTGCAGCGCGTCCTCAGTCGGCCCGGCGCCGGCATGGCGGCGATCCAGCGCGCGCTCGACAGCGTCAGCCGCTATCTGATTCTGAAAACCGCCATCAGCCTGCTGACCGGCGTGGTGGTCTGGCTGCTACTGTGGCTGATGGGCGTACGCTTCGCGCTGTTGTGGAGCGTGCTGGCCTTCGCGCTGAACTATATCCCTAATATCGGCTCGGTTATCGCCGCGGTGCCGCCCGTTATCCAGGCGCTGATCTTTAACGGCAGCTGGGAAGGCGTGGTGGTGGCCTGCGGCTATCTACTGATCAACCTGGTGATCGGCAATATGCTGGAGCCGCGCTGGATGGGACGCGGTCTGGGGTTATCCACGCTGGTGGTTTTTCTGTCGCTGATCTTCTGGGGCTGGCTGTTAGGGCTGGTCGGGATGCTGCTCTCCGTGCCGCTGACCATAGTAGCGAAGATCGCGCTGGAGCAGGCGCCGGGCGGCAAGCGGCTGGCGCTGCTGCTCGGCGACGATCTTACTGCAGCGTCTGATTGATGCGCTGCCGCATCCACGGCCAGAAGGGATTGGAGGCCTGTCGCATCAGCATATCCAGACTAACCATCAGTACGGCGCGTTCGCCGCGCGGCGTCAGGATACCAAAGCTGACACCGAACTCGTTGGGTTTGGCTGGCAGACGGCCATAGAGCGAATCACTGAGCGGGAAGGGCAGTGCGACGTGAGAGAGCGAATAGACGTCCGCCGGATAACTGATGCCGAGCGGCGCGCTGACGGTCGTTGCAGAACCGGCTGGCGTGGTGCGGGCAACGGCGCTGTTGCTGTCTGGCGCGGCGTTGGTCACCAGGGTAACGGCATAGTTGCGCGGCGTTGGCGGCAGCAGGTTTTCCGCCGCATGTAGCGCCGCGGGCCGCATTAGCGGCGAAAGACGTACCGAACGGTTGACGTCGAAAAGCACCAGTTCGCTGCCGTTGGCGGGCAGCAAATTATAAAGACCTCGCACCACTGCGGGCGTACTTACCGTCGCGTCGGCCACCGACTGAAAAGTCAGCACCGGCGGCAGTTTTTCCAGCAGGCTGCTTTCCCTGTCGCGGTGCAGCTGGCTTTGCAGCGCGCTGGTCAGCAGCCAGGATTGTCGCGCCGCCTTCACCGGAAAAGAGTTGTATTTAAAAGGATTAAATTCCGGCAGGATGCTGAGCCACGCCGAACGGGCGAAAGCCGGCAGCAGCGAAGGCAAACCGGCCAGGCCCGCGTAGCGCGCGTAGCTGCTGACGCCAATCATCGGCGAGATCAGAATCAGCCGGTTTGGCCGCGGCAGCGCAGGATCTTCCAGCGCATCCAGCGTATATTTCATCGCCAGCGCGCCGCCGTTGGAGAAGCCCACGATCTGCAGCGGCGCGCCGGCAGGGATCAGCTTCTGCGCTTCCCGCACCGCCAGCCTGGTCGCCGCCAGCCAGTCTTCCCATTCGATGCGGGTCAGCGAAGCCGGCACGGTGCCGTGACCCGGCAGGCGAATAGCGACCACGGCGTAGCCCTGTTGCTGATAGTCGGCGGCAAAATGGCGCAGGCTGTAGGGCGAATCCGTCAGGCCGTGCAGCAACACAACCGCGCCGCGAGGCTTGCCGTCGGGCAGCAGCTGGTAAGAACGATTCCAGTCGGTAGCGAAACGCGCCGGATAAACCGGGCTCTGTTCGGCATAGCGGTTATAGGTTTCCGCGCTGCTTTCCGGCAGCCTGTCGCTGACGTTGCGTTTCATCTCCGTAAAAATGCGCTGCTCGTTACGCAGATAGCCTGCCCAGTCGCTGCGATCCAGCTGGCTGTCGCTCAGCTCCTCCGGCAGCCAGGTATGCCAGAGCTGCAGGGCTGGCCCACGTTCGGTAACGGCGACGCGCAGCGCCAGCAGGATGATGATAACCAGCGCCAGCAGCAGCAGCAGCCGTCTTATCCAGAATCGTGTGCGTTGTAGCATGGCTTTTCTCTTCGGCAATTTCCGCTGGAAGTATAGAGGAAATCAGCGGCCTGGCGTTGATCGGCGTCAGCCCGCCAAAGCGTCTCGGCGAAGCGCCCTGGCAACCACGGACTAAATCGCGCCGGTTGACGGATGGTTTAGGAAAAAAATGGCGGTTAATTACGGTACGTTACTTTTTAACCGTATGAATAATATATGATTTATCTGCGATAAATCAGGGGTCAGGCCCGGATCCAGACAGGTTTACTTCGCCGCCATGCAGGATTATAGTGGCGACGAATTTTTCAACGGAGCCATAAATTGGACAGTCATTCTTCTTGTTGTAACTGATAAGGCAGGCTACGCCGTTTGCTTGCCGAAAAACCGGTGGGCACTGTTTTACTCTCTCCTGAGCATCACATCCCCGTCATTCATTTTTTTTCCCGCGCAGCTGCCGGGCAAGGATTAACCATGAAAGAACCTCCGACCAGCGACGGGCGATGGCAAACAGGCAGAGCAGGGAGCTGCTTCCCTTAACCCTCCTTTTTTCTCTTCCCCCGCCTCGCCCAATCCCGACATAAAAAATTAAATCCTCACGCGCAGGATCGCTTCTCTGCGCCTGAATAAAAATAAAGGATTCGGCCTATGAACAAAGCCACTGTAAAACTCGCCCGCGATCTGGCTATCGCTCGCGAGGTCAAACTGAGCCTGGACAGCACGCTGGCGCGACTGAACACGCAGCGCAACGGCCTGACCAGCAGCGACGCCAGCGAGCGCCTGCTGGAATATGGCAAAAATCAGGTCGCCACTGAAAAAGCGCCGCACGCGCTGATCCAGCTGGTGCAGGCTTTTAACAACCCTTTTATCTGGGTGCTGATCGCGCTGGCTGCCATCAGCTTTGTCACGGATTATCTGCTGCCGCTGCGAAAAGGCGACGACACCGATCTGACTGGCGTCATCATCATGCTGCTGATGGTGACGCTCAGCGGCCTGCTGCGTTTCTGGCAGGAATACCGCACCAATAAAGCGGCGGAAGCGCTGAAATCGCTGGTGCGCACTACCGCGACGGTGATCCGCCGCAGCAGCGACAACGCGCGGCCGGTCAGGATGGCGATCCCGCTACAGGAAGTGGTGCCGGGCGATATTATTTTTCTGTCGGCTGGCGATATGATCCCGGCGGACGTGCGCCTGCTCTCAGCGCGGGATCTGTTCGTCAGCCAGGCGTCGCTGAGCGGCGAAGCGGTGCCGGTTGAGAAATATGACGTGCTGTCAGGACTGGCCTCGGCACGCACGCCACAGCCGGATGAAGACGATCTGTTGAACGCGCCCGACATCTGCCTGATGGGCACCAACGTGGCCAGCGGAACCGCTACGGCGGTGGTCGTGGCGACGGGTAGCCGCACATGGTTCGGCTCGCTGGCGAAATCGATCGTCGGCAGCCGTCCGCAAACCGCTTTCGATCGCGGCGTCAACAGCGTCAGCTGGCTGCTGATCCGCTTTATGCTGGTGATGGTGCCGGTAGTGCTGTTTATCAACGGCTTTACCAAAGGCGACTGGCTGGACGCCACGCTGTTCGCGCTGGCGGTAGCGGTAGGATTGACGCCGGAAATGCTGCCGATGATCGTCAGCTCCAACCTGGCGAAAGGCGCTATCGCCATGTCACGCCGCAAAGTGGTGGTGAAGCGGCTGAACGCTATCCAGAACTTTGGCGCGATGGATGTGCTCTGCACCGATAAAACCGGCACGCTGACGCAGGATCGCATCATTCTGGAGCAGCATCTGGACGCGCACGGGCGGAACAGCGAGCGGGTTTTGCAGCTGGCATGGCTTAACAGCCGCCATCAGACCGGCGTTAAGAACCTGCTGGATAAAGCGATCCTCAGCTTCAGCCAGGGCAGTAAAGCAATTATCGGGCTGCAGCGCTACCGTAAAGTCGACGAGCTGCCGTTTGATTTTGAACGCCGCCGCCTGTCGATCGTGGTGGCGGACGAGCGCAACCGTCAGACGCTGATCTGCAAAGGCGCGCTGGATGAGATGCTGGCCGTCGCCAGCCACTGGCTGGACGGTGACGAACGCCGTCCGCTGGATGAAGCGGCGCGCCAGCACTGGCTGCAGCAGGCGGAAGATCTTAATCGTCAGGGATTCCGCGTGCTGATGATCGGCGAGCGCGACCTGGGCGAAACGCCGCTGCGACTGCCGCTGCATAAAGACGACGAGCGGGATCTGACGCTTTGCGGCCTGCTGACCTTCCTTGATCCGCCAAAAGAGAGCGCGCGGGAAGCCATCGCTGCGCTGCATGAGCATGGCGTAACGGTCAAAGTGCTGACCGGCGACAACGCCACCATCACCAGCAAAATCTGTCGCGACGTCGGGCTGGAGCCTGGCGAGCCGCTGTGCGGCAGCGAGATCGAGCGGCTGGACGATGACGAGCTGGCGGCGCAGGTCGCTTTACGCACGGTGTTTTGCCGCCTGACGCCGCAGCAAAAGTCCCGCGTGCTGCGGGTGCTGCAGCGCAGCGGTCATACGGTCGGCTTCCTGGGTGACGGCATCAACGACGCGCCGGCGCTGCGGGATGCGGATATCGGTATTTCAGTCGACAGCGCTACGGATATCGCGAAAGAGTCCGCCGATATCATCCTGCTGGAAAAAAATCTGCTGGTGCTGGAGCAGGGCGTTATCAAGGGACGCGAGACTTTCGGCAATATCATCAAGTACCTGAATATGACCGCCAGCTCCAACTTCGGCAACGTCTTTTCCGTGCTGATCGCCAGCGCGTTTATCCCGTTTCTGCCGATGCTGGCTATCCACCTGCTGATCCAGAATCTGATGTACGACCTTTCCCAGCTGGCGCTGCCCTGGGACAAGATGGACAAAGAGTTTTTGCGCAAGCCGCGTAAGTGGGACGCAAAGAATATCGGCCGCTTTATGTTATGGATGGGGCCAACCTCTTCGCTGTTCGATATCACCACGTTTCTGCTGATGTGGCACGTTTTCGCCGCCAACAGCGTGGAGCATCAGGCGCTGTTCCAGTCCGGCTGGTTTATTGAAGGGCTGCTGTCGCAGACGCTGGTGGTGCATATGCTGCGGACGCAAAAGATCCCGTTTATTCAGAGCCGCGCGGCGCTGCCGGTGCTGCTGATGACGGGACTGGTGATGGTGCTGGGTATGCTGATCCCGTTCTCACCGCTGGGCCACGCCGTTGGCCTGGTGCCGTTGCCCTGGAGCTATTTCCCGTGGCTGGCGGCGACGCTGTTTGGCTATTGCCTGGTGGCGCAGAGCATGAAGCGCCTTTATATCCGCCGTTTCGGCCAGTGGTTCTGAGGAGAAAACCATGAAGCATAACAACGTTATCACCACTATCGTGCTGTTTTTTATCGCCGTTATTATCCTTTCCAGCGGCCTGATGATGATCTTCAGCCACTGACCCCACGGTGCAGCTTAAGGCGGAGTTCACTCCGCCTTGTTCATACTTTGATAAAGCGCAGCCAGATAAAGCGGATTACATAATATTCCAGCGCGCCCAGCAGTAAAAACCACAGGCAGAAGATCAGGGTATAAAGCTGATTGATGTCGCTCAGATGGAACAGCTCGGTCAGGCGGCGCGTCAGCTCAACGCCGAACCAGGGCGCGGGCAGCAGCAGCGCGGAGAGGAAGCCCAGCATCAGCGTGCTCATCGGCATCAGAAAGGTCAGAAAGGGATTGTTCATTGTGCTTACCGTTGCATACAGTGGCGGCCATTCTCCGGCAAACGGCGTATGGGTTCAACCTTCGGCGTTCAGGCGGGTTTAATCCCCTTAAGCTAAAGGGTGAAAGCCTTAAGCCGGTAATTCTTTTGGAGTTTTTCGGCTGATTTTCCGACCGGAATTAGCATTCGTTAAAAAGTATAGCCAATGCTATAATTAAACACCTGATTTTATTGTCTTTTTTTTACCGATATCGCATGGTAGGATGCATGCCACATTGAGCCTGATGCGCTTATTTTTTCCACAAGAAGAGTGCTTTTAATGGCTGGGCGGTCAGTTAGCCGCCAGGTCGGTATAACCACATGAATCTATATGCAACCCTTATCCTGGCTTTCGGTATGTCAATGGACGCCTTTGCCGCCGCGATCGGTAAAGGCGCCAGCCTGCAGCGTCCAGGCCTGAAAGAAGCGCTGCGCACGGGCCTGATTTTCGGCGTGATTGAAGCGCTGACGCCGCTGATCGGCTGGGCCGTCGGCATTGCTGCCAGCCGCTATGTCATGGCATGGGATCACTGGGTCGCCTTTACGCTGCTGTTTGTGCTGGGCGCACGTATGATCGTGGAAGGTTTTCGTAAAAAAGATGAGGTTTGCGAAGCGCCGGAGCGTCACGGCTTCTGGCTGCTGGCGATGACCGCCGTGGCGACCAGCCTGGACGCAATGGCCGTCGGCGTCGGTCTGGCTTTCCTGCAGGTTAATATCGTGACTACCGCGCTGGCGATTGGCGCTTCCACTATGGTGATGGCGTCTGCAGGGATCCTGCTGGGCCGTTTCCTGGGGCCGGTGATGGGGAAATGGGCCGAAGTTTTCGGCGGCGTGGTGCTGATTGGCATCGGCACCAGCATCCTGGTTGAGCATTTGGGTCTGCTGTAGCGCGGCGAACGGACATTTGTGCCCTGACGGTTTTGCCGCTTTATGTTGTTTTTGTGAGCTGGTTCAAATTTATTTGCCTGAAAAACGCGCTTCTTGTATACTTTTTTTGCGTTCTATCAATAAAAGTTGAATCAGGTGAAAAAAATGAAGAAGATTGTTAATTACGTGTTCCGTAGCTACGTTGAAACTTTTAAACACGTACCGCCAGGCGCCATGTATTAATGGCCGTGGCCAGAAACCCTCGATAGCCGCGGTCAGGGAAAGACCGGTGGTTATCACCTTCCGCTTCGCTTTATCCCTTCTGATTCCACCATCGCGCCTTTAACGGGCCTGTATTCTATTCAGCTAAATGTTTTGTCAGGCGTGAGTCGATTGCGCTTTGCGGGCGTATTCATCCGCAGGGAAAACCGCCGCTGCTGACGCCATCGCGACCAACAGGGCGGAACAGGAAGGGCCGTTAGTCCTGGCTTTGATACTCGTCCAGCGTGGCATTTTGACAGGCCTGCGTGCTCTGACGCGCCTGCTGTTTTTGCGCCTCGCTGAGGTTCAGCCAGGCGGCGATCACGGTGCGTGCTTCATCCTCGTCGAAATCCGGCTTCTCCTGAGCGGAAGGCGACTGACCACGCGCGTCCAACGCCTTCAGTTTTGCAATATAGCTGTCTGCCGAGCCGGACGTTTTCTCCTGGGTAACTACCGTGCAAAGATTGGCGATATAGCCTTCAGCCGGATCGTCTGAATCTGCAGCGTGAGCCGCGCCGGTCGCCGCCAGAGCGGCAAGCAGCAGCATAACTTTTTTCATACTTGCTCCTGTGATTAACGTTCAGCCTTTCTACCGCCGGGCGGTAGATTTTTTACCCTGCCCGATAAGGATAGCGTTTCCCTGTCGGGCCGGGTTTACAGGCAAGAGCCAGTACTTTAATTCAGAGCCAGTTTCGGTACCAGTCGATCTGCTGTGCAACGACGTTATCGAAGTGCGGGCCGCTGTAAATATCGTAATGCTTAGCGCCCGCTTCCTGATGCAGCTTTTTCTCTTGCGCCGCTACGGCGTCGAACAGTGCGATGCCCTGTTCCGGCGGATTGACGCGATCTTCACCTGCCACGACCACCAGCGTCGGGCAGGAGACGAGGCGGGCGTTTTCCGCCGGTTTGTAGTTCAGCGTTTCGCGCACCGTCAGGAAAGGAATTTTTACGTCCATCGCCGGGAACTGCGCCTTATTGCTTTCAAAAAAGGCTTTTGACTCTTCGTCGCTAAGAACGCGGGTAATGGCGACAAACATCTCTTTGCCGGTCGCGGCCTGCTTCGCGGCCATTTTGTCCAGCGTGGCGATGAAGCCGCTCTTTTCGTCTGCGGAGAGGTTACCGGTCACTACCGCTTCGCCGTCGGCAAAGGCCAGCTGGCTGACCACGCATTTGACCGCGGGACGGCGCGCAGCGGCGCCGAAGACATGACAGCCGCCGAAAGAGGTGCCCCATAATCCAACGCTTGCGATATCCGGCTGCGAGCTGGCCCAGTCGATAACGGTGACGATATCCTCAATCTGCATGGACGGCACCAGGCGGCCGCGTTCGCCGCCGCTGGCGCCAAAGCCGCGGTAGTCGAAGGTGAGGGTGGTGAAGCCGGCCTGGGTAAACGCTTCGGCGAAGGCGGGCAGCAATATCTCCTGAATGCCGCAAAAGCCGTGGCAAAGAATAATAGCGGGCGCGGAAGAGAGATCGGGCGTGCGTACGGTGACGGCGATATCGCCAGCCAGCGTGCGGGTAAATAGTGACATAAAAACTCCCTGTAATAACGGTAGGTGGTTGAGTATTCCATCCGGTGCCTGGCGATTTTACAGAGTCGCTTTCTATAGCAACATAATCTTAATCAAAAAATAATAATCCGGGCCGAATAAAATTTGCCGGCCCGGATTTTCTCAAGGTGAGAAGAAACAGCATTTTCAGCGAGAACAGAATGACAAAATCACCATTTACTTTCTGGCGAGTAAGATGCCAGTCTTAATAATTCTATCCGTCAGCGAAGCAGGAAATTCTCATTCCGTCTTAACCTTATCCGGGATAAATAATCGCTGAAGAAAACAGGCTGGCGAGCGCTGTTTTAACCTTCAGGCATGGCGGAGGAGTGATGGCTTGAAATCAGCCATTTTTGACCATCCCACGCATAGGTAAAGGTATAACGCGCGGCGGCTTCGGAACCGTCGCCAAAGGTAAAGGTATAGGTGCCGGTATCGATAGCTTTATTGCAGCCGATGCGAATGGTGCGGCTGTCGATATGCCCAACCGGTTTTTTCGCCAGGAACTGGTTGAAGTAGTCGATACGCTCTTCGTCAGTCAGACGAGCCTTGTTGGAGAGCGTTGGCAGCAGAACGGCATCGGAAAGATAGTTCTGCGAAACGGTTTTCGCGTCGCCGGTTTTCAGCGAATCGTTCCAGCGATCGAACATAGAGGCCACTTCTTTTTCGGTCATTTTAACGCAGGAAGTGGTTTCCTGGGCAAAAGCGGCAGAACTGGTAAGAACGCCGGCAATCATTAAACCAATTAATCCAGTCTTCATTAATCATCTCCGTAGTGTTTATGTTTTATAATAAAAATAAAATAACAGAAACGGCTAAACGCCAATTAAACGCCGGCAGCAAACAGAAATACCCTTTCTTATTGATTGATACAGATCACACCCGATGATTACGCGGTTTTGTAATGGGTTTGTTAATTATTTATATGTTGAGTGGAGTAATTCATTAAATAAGCGAGGTGAATAATGGAGTAATAAACGACAGGCGGCTGAGAATAATTATTGGCAATAATAACGCGGCGTGAAAAGCGGCCAGCCAACGCTGACCGCTATAATCTTATTTCTGTAAAAGCTGCTTAACCCAGGCGATGATTTCCGCATCTTTGCCCTGTTCAAACAGGCATTTCTGGAAGCGCTCGCCGCCGACGGCGGTTTTCACCAGCTCAGGATCGATAGCGCGCAGGGTATCCAGATAGTTATCCTTGATTACCGCGCTTTTTACCTGGTTCAGGATGCCGGCGTTGCGTACCTGCGGCTCTTTGCGCTCTACAGGATAGCCTTCGCCGCGACGGCCAGTGAACGCTTTTTCAAACATATAGCGCACGTTCAGCTCGGCGCCCCAGCCGAAGCCTTTGGCAAAGGCCAGCGACAGCGCGTTGCCGTTGTTGATCTGGGCGAACAGGAAAGCGTCCGCCGGATCCAGGCAGTAGCCGCAAACCACGTTGGGATGGATGTTCAGCGACATCAATGCGCCCTGGCCGGTGCCGCAGCCGGTAACGACAAAATCCACCGCTTTCGAGTTCAGCAGAATGCTGGCCATAATCCCCAGATGGATATAGGTCAGATGATGATCGTTCTCGTCGCTCATGCCGACGTTGAACACGGTATCTTTGTTCTGCGCCGCTACGGCCTGCAGCTGCTCCAGCACAATGGCGTTTTTCGCCGCCTGGCTGTTTTCCATCATCAGTGCGATATTCATCTTTTCTCTCCAGTATTCAGTCATTGAGAGGCCGCAGGCGCATCAGCGCGCCAGCCAGCCGCCATCTACCGCAAGGGTATAGCCGTTGATATAGTCAGCGGCTTTCGATGCCAGAAAAATCACCGGACCCATTAAATCCTGCGGCGTACCCCAGCGGCCTGCCGGAATACGCGCCAGAATCTCCGCGCTGCGCTCTTCATCGCCGCGTAGCTGCGCCGTGTTATTGGTGACCATATAACCCGGCGCCAGCGCGTTAACGTTGATGCCGTATTTCGCCCACTCGTTGGCCAGCTGGCGCGTCAGCCCCATTACCGCGCTTTTCGACGCGGTATAGGAAGGCACGCGCACGCCGCCCTGAAAGGAGAGCATCGACGCGATATTGATAATCTTGCCGCCGCTCCCCTGTTTGATGAACTGACGAGCGGCCAGCTGCGATAAAAAGAACAGCGTTTTAATATTGACGTTCATCACGTCATCCCAATCCTGTTCGCTAAAGTTCAGCGCGTCTTCGCGGCGGATCAGACCCGCGTTGTTGACCAGGATATCAAGACGTCCCATCTCTGCTACCGCACGTTCCATCAGTGCTGACAGCTCGTCCTGGCGGCCAAGATCGGCCTTCAGGCTGAGAAAGCGCCTTCCCGTCGCCGCCACTTCTGCGGCGGTATCGGCGGGTTCGCTGCGGTTGATCGCCACGATATCGCAGCCCGCCTGCGCCAGAGCCACTGCCATACTTTTCCCTAAGCCGGTATTACAACCGGTGACCAACGCCACCTTTCCCTGTAGAGAAAAATCGTCAAGAATCATGCAGTTTCCTTAGTTAAAGATAGACGTGCAGGTATTCCACCAGACACAGAATGGCCATCGCCTGCCCGTAAGGCATGGAGGTCAGCGGGATCTGGCGGTAGAAATCAAGGTCCTTACCCATGCCGGTGCCAAAGGAAACCTGGGTCAGCTCGCCATCGTTGTTGATACGGGAAATCAGTCCCTTAATGGCTTTTTCCGCGACCGCGATGTAGCGTGGATCGGCGTAGTGGCGACGGGCCGCCTTCAGCATGCCGAAAGCGAAACCGGCGGTGGCCGAAGCCTCCAGGTAGGAGTTGGGATCGTCCAGCAGCGTATGCCACAGGCCGCTCTCGTCCTGACACTTCTCCAGCGCCGCCAGCTGGCTGTTCAGCACTTCGATCAGATAGCGACGGGTCGCGTCTTTTTCCGGCAGCTCAAGCAGCTCCAGGAATTCCGGGATAACGATGGTGATCCAGCTGTTGCCGCGCGCCCAGCGAGCGTTGGCGAAGTTATGGTTGCCTTCAAAAGTCCAGCCGTGGAACCACAGGCCGGTTTCCTTATCCATCAGATGCTGGGTATGCAGCATAAACTGATACTTCGCCTCTTCCACATACTCCGGGCGGTTGAGCAGCTTGCCGATTTTCGCCAGCGGCATCACGGTCATCATCAGCGTGTCGTCCCACAGCTGCTGATGGTTCTCTTCCGCCAGGGTAATATGCTGCAGGCCGTTCATGCGAGTGCGCGGCATGGCGTGCATAATCCAGTCCGCCCAGCTTTCCAGATAGGGCAGCCAGCGCGGATCGCGGGTTTCTTCATAGCGGTATGCCAGCGTCAGGAACGGGCATACCGTGTTGACGTTACGGGTTGTGGAGCCTTCCGCAAAACGGTCGCTGAACCAGTCATCAATGATGGCGCGCAGCCTGTCATCACCTGTCTGGCGGTAATACTGGTGAATGCCGTACAGCCCGATGCCGTGCGTCCATTCCCATCCTGCCCAGCCTTTGGTATCGATCACCCGGCCATCATCCAGCCGCAGCAAAAACTCGCCGGTTTCGTCGGTTATATTCACCAGGTTGTCCACCAGCTTGTTGATCAGCTGATGCAGCTCGTGGCTGGCGATAAACCTTTCCGGCTGACGCAGGAGTGGGCTGTGTTTTACTGGGTATACGACCATAATTGCACTGTCCTCGTGAATCTTAAGTTGACTATGAATGCGTTAAATTGTCGCCTGGCGCGGTTTTCGCCGTCTGCGCGGGCAGGACGCCGGCGGCGGGCTTGTGGCGATTCAGGTAACCAATATTGTTATTGCCCCAGAGTGATTCGTAAGGCATACCGGCCAGCATCTCGACGGTGGCGCGAGCCTGCGGCGTAATCTTGTCCGGCGTCACGTTGCCCGCCTGACGCATTTTCTCCGTTTCCTCACGCAGAACTTTGTGCGTGGACAAATTGAGCTTAAAGCGCAGGGAGATCATAAAGCCGAGGAAGAGGACGAAAATCGTGCCGCCGCACATGATCATCAGAATCGCGTGGCTGACGTTTGGCGCCTGCTCGGTAGCGCCCGTCACGAAGCCGGAGAGCTGCATCAGAATGCCAACCAGCATTACGGCGCCAGCCTGTGAGGCTTTGCGTGTCAGGGTCATGATGCCGGCAAAGATGCCTTCACGACGCTGACCGGTAATCACCTCATCCACGTCCGCGATATAGGTGTAGATATTCCACGGCACGTAGTTGATGCCGCCGCGGCCCAGGCCGGCGATAGCGGAGATCAGCAGCAGCAGCGAGAACACGTCGCTCATGCCGCTGTAATAGAGCACGCCGTAGGAAAGGGTGCTGAGCGCGAACAGCGTCACAACGATGCGGTAAGCCGGCGCAGGCCCGATGCGGATACAGAGCGGGATCATGCCGATAACGGCGACAAATTGCAGGATCGCCATCGTCCCCATCAGGTTAGAGGCCACGGTAGCCTGCTGCATCAGCACAAAGACCACGTAATAGGTGAAGACGGCGTTAAAGACATCCTGCGCGATGTAACCGCCCAGATACATGCCCAGATGCTGGCGAAAGATGCGGATGCGCAGCGTGGAGAGCAGTTCTATTTTCAGTCGGTTCAGGCTCTGGCCCAGCGTCAGCTTCTGCTGTTCGGCGGCCAGCGCGGCGGCGGATTTCTTCTCGGCAGGCCTTTCCCAGGTAAAGAGATAAACCAGCGTCAGTACAATGGCGCACAGCACGGAGAAGACCAGGCTGGAGTAGAAAAAAGAGAGCGGATTATTTTTACCGAAATAGCCCAGCAGGATGCCCGGCAGGAAGGCGGCCAGGATTGCGGAAAGCTGCGCCAGCGCGATGCGGGCGCCGGAGAATTTGGTTTTCTCTTTAAAGTCGTCGGTCATTTCCGGCACCAGCGTTTCATAAGGCACCAGGATCGAGGTGTAGACCACTTCAAAGAAGAGATAGGTCAGCAGATAGTAGACGTAGGTCATATCGCCGACCCACATCAGGCTGTAGCTGAAGACCAACGGAATGCCGATAAGAATAAAGAACTTACGACGGCCAAACCGCTTGCCGAGTCGGGTAGAACCGAAATGATCGGTCAGGTAGCCCATCAGCGGACTGACCACGCCGTCCACAATACGAGCCATAGCGAAAATAGAGGTGGCTTCAATCGGGGAGAGGCCGCAGAACGTCGTATAGAAGTAGAGCAGCCAGGCAGAAGTCAATGCCATGGTTCCGGCACCAAGAAAATCCCCTGATCCATAGGCGAGATAATTAAGCGTTCCTGGTTTACGTATCGTCATAGTGTTCATCCTGAGTAACCAACATGCACAGCCCGGCTGTATGTCGGGAGATGAGCTACGTTAGATTTATGGCGATCGGAAAACCTTTGCGATTTTGCCAGCAGGAAACGGGCGATGGCGAAGAGAGGAAGATAGCGGCGGCCTGCTTCACTAATTTAATAAAATGGCGTTTCATTTTTATTGAATCAGTGAATCATGCTGAATTGAACACAATTTGTTGCGGATTAGAGGCAAGTTAGCGGGGTTAAATCAAACCAGGTTGAGGAAATGTTTATATAGTTAAAAAACAATCAATCGAAGAGGAAGGGATGATGAAAGCTGCTGTGGTAAGTAAAAATCGTACCGTAGAAATTGTTGAGAAAAAGCTGCGCCCGCTGGCGCATGGCGAAGCGCTGCTGAAGATGGAGTGCTGCGGCGTTTGCCATACGGATCTGCACGTTAAAAACGGCGATTTCGGCGATCGCACCGGTATTGTGCTCGGGCATGAAGGCGTCGGCGTGGTCAGCGAAGTCGGGCCGGGCGTGACCTCGCTGAAGCCGGGCGACAGGGCCAGCGTCGCCTGGTTTTATAAAGGCTGCGGCCACTGCGAATATTGCACAACGGGTAATGAGACGCTGTGTCGCCAGGTACTGAACGCCGGTTTTACCGCCGACGGCGGCATGGCGCAGGAGTGCATCGTCGTGGCAGACTACGCGGTGAAAGTGCCGGACGGCCTGGATCCTGCAGCGGCCAGCAGCGTGACCTGCGCGGGCGTCACCACTTATAAAGCGGTCAAGGTTTCCGGCATCCAGCCCGGCAAATGGCTGGCGATTTACGGCCTGGGCGGCCTGGGCAACCTGGCGCTGCAGTATGCCAAAAACGTGTTTAACGCCAAAGTGATAGCGGTAGACGTCAACGACGCGCAGCTGGATTTCGCTAAGGAGATGGGCGCTGATTTAGTGATTAACTCGCTGAAGGAGGATGCCGCGAAGGTTATCCAGGCGCAAACGGGCGGCGCGCACGCAGCGGTGGTGACCGCCGTTGCCAAAGCGGCCTTTAATTCCGCGGTGGACGCCATGCGCGCTGGCGGTCGCATCGTCGCCGTCGGTTTGCCGCCGGAGTCGATGAGCCTGAATATTCCACGGCTGGTGCTGGACGGCATTCAGGTCGTCGGGTCGCTGGTCGGCACGCGCGAAGATCTGGCCGAAGCCTTTCAGTTCGCGGCGGAAGGCAAAGTGGTGCCGAAAGTCACCAAACGTTCCATTGAGGAGATTAACGACATCTTTGATGAAATGGTGGAAGGAAAAATCAAAGGCAGAATGGTGATCGACTTTACCCGCGAAACGGGCGATAACTGATGCTGACCTGCCTGTGGAAAAAGCGTGACGTGCGCTTTCCACAGGCAGCCCGCTGTCAGGCGCTCATAAAGAAGCTGGAACGCTCCGGCGCTTCTGGCTCCAGTCTGCAGCACAGGCTCAGCCATACCAGCGAGATCAGCCAACCTACATTGCTTAACATTTGTTTTCCCTTTTAACACGCGGTAACAAATCAACTCTACTCGCCCGTGAGGAATTCGCCACAGGCATAGCTCTTTTTGCTAATCGCGCCGCCCTTTTTCTGCAGGCAGCGCCGGAATGACGTCTCCTCCCCAGGCCGATATCCGCTAAGCTGAAAGGCGGCTTTTTGATGTTAATGAGGATAATGCATGTGTTAAAAACGACCCGGATACTCTTGTCGGCAGGCGCGCTGCTGATCTTTAGCGCGAGCGCCGCTGAAACCACGCCGCAGTATGGCGAGGAGCTGCAGGGCTTCGCTTTTCCTTACCCGATCGAAAAATTCGCTTTTTCATCCCAGGGAGAGTCGCTGACGATGGGCTATATCGATGTCCGTCCGCAGGGCAAGGCCAATGGCCGGACAGCAGTGCTGATGCACGGCAAAAATTTCTGCGGCGTAACCTGGCAGGATTCGATTGAAGCGCTGCGGCGCGCAGGCTATCGGGTTATCGCGCCGGATCAGATCGGTTTCTGCACTTCATCCAAGCCCGCCAGCTATCAGTACAGCTTTCAGCAGCTGGCGTTAAACACGCATCAGCTGCTTGCCACTTTGCATATCGACAAGGTCAGCCTGGTGGGCCATTCCACCGGCGGTATGCTGGCCACACGCTACGCGCTGATGTATCCGCAGCAGGTAGAGAAGCTGGCGCTGGTCAATCCCATCGGGCTGGAGGACTGGAAGGCGAAAGGCGTGCCGTGGCGCAGCGTGGACGACTGGTATCAGCGGGAACTGAAAACCAGCGCGGCAAGCATCAAAGCCTACGAGCAAAAAACCTATTACGTCGGCCAGTGGAAACCGGAATACGATCGCTGGGTCACGATGCTGGCGGGATTAAATAACGGCCCCGGAAAAAAACGGGTCGCCTGGAACTCCGCGCTGCTTTACGACATGATCTATACCCAGCCGGTTTATTACGAATTCAAAAACCTGGCGGTGCCGACCACGCTGCTGATCGGGACTGCGGACACTACCGCGATTGGCAGCGATATCGCGCCGCCGGAGGTGAAAGCGAAAGTCGGGCATTATAACGAGCTTGGCAAAGAGGCGGCGAAGCTGATCCCTCATGCGACATTAATTGAATTTAACGGCATGGGGCACGCGCCGCAGATGGAAGATCCGGCGAGGTTTAATCGCGCGCTGATCGACGAGCTGAATAAATCCTGACGACAGCGCAGCGCAGGCGAAAAGCCTGCGCTGGCGGCCAGACGTTGACGCCTGCGTGGTGCCGGGTGCCTCCCGGTGGATCGGAAAAGCCATAACCCGATCCGCTGTATGCCACATGGTTAGCGTTTTGGCTTAGCCCCGCCGCTCAGGGGGATTCACCACGGCAAAAAGAATATACAGCGCCTTCTCAACCAATGATAAACGCGTCCGGCAATGGCAACGATAAATAATGCCGGTCGCGCGTTAATTCTGGCTGGTAATAGTTAATATAAATAACGAATTATTTATTATTAATAACGTTTCCTTTGCGCTTATTTTAAATAACAGGCGGTAAAAAGCCTTTATCTGCGGCGTTGGCTTCGCGTTTATTTCCTGCCTTCTATGCTCTGGCAAAAATAAATCGTTCTTGCCGAAAAAGAGATGAAAAAATATAGCGCGCTAATCTGTCTGCTGCTGTCGCTGAGCGGCTGCATGGGCCATCACCACCATGCCGATCCGGCGAACAGCCAGAGCCGTCCGGCAGAGTGTTCCAGCCACAGCCAGGAGATCGACTGTAGCTGGAACGTGCCTGATAACGCGTAGCGTTAATCCGGGCTTTTCGCCTGCAAAATCCGCTGCGCCTCGTCGGCGTTCAACGGGTAATCAAAAAAACGCTGATAAAAGTCCCGAGTCGTTTTCACCATATCCAGCTGAGGAAAGCGCTGTGGATGCAGCAGCTTTGCCGCCCACTGAATCTGCAGCGCGGCTTCCGTGCCGTAGCGATCCCACGGAAAAACGCCCGCCGGATTTTGCCAGACCTGGTGCTGTTTGACCGCCCGCAGACTGGCGAACAGCGCCGCGTAGTCCGAATCGGCCAGCGTGCCGGCGCCCGCGCCGATAATGATGATATCCGGCTGCCAGAAGAGCACGCTTTCCGGTGAGATCTCTTTCATATTGCCATCGACTTCCGCCGCCGCGTTGCGACCGCCCGCCAGCCTGATCCAGGTATCAATCAGCGTGTTACGTCCGTCGACCTTCAGCGGATGCAGTGACTGAATATGTAGCACGCGCGGCCGCTGGCTTTCCTTTAGCCCGGCGGTTTTGGCCTGAATGGCGGCTATCTGTTGATTGAGATAAGCGTTATAGGCCAGCGCCCGCTGCCGCGCCTGCGGCGTGCCGACCACCTCCGCCGTGGTCAGCAGCGAGCGCTGCAGGGAAGGGAAGTCGTCAAAGCGCATCACCAGCGTCGGCAGCCCGGCCCGTCGGTAAGCGTCGGCGTCGGCGTCCTGCGCGGGAACGAATACCGCGTCCACTTTCGCCGCCAGCAGCGCCTCGCTGTTGAACGTGCGGCCATGTACCGCCAGCGCCTGGTGCAGCGAAGGCTGGATTTTAAACATCCAGGGGCGATCGCTGGCGTGATTGACGGTGGCCACGATGCGGTCGCCCGCGCCCAGCGTCATCAGCAGCGAGTGGTGCGCATACCAGCCGTCGGCAATGCGTCGCGCCTGCTGCGGCACCGTCACCGTGTTGCCGACATCGTCCGTTACGGTGCGGGCGAAGGCGGCCGATGCGGTAAAGAAGCTGAAAGCCGCCAGCAGCGGCATCATCAGACGTTTATTCATGGCATCCCCGTCAGAAGTTAAGCTGCATGGAAACCTGCACCCTACGCGGCTCGCCCAGCTGCGCGCTGGCGTAGCCCGCGCCGCTGTAGCCATTCAGACCGCCCGGCACGATATTGCTCCAGTAGTGGCGGTTAGTCAGGTTTGTCATATCCAGCCGAAAAGTGGTGTCGGTGTTGAACAGCCGCGTTTTGTAGCTGCTGCCGATATCGAAAGTCGCATAGCTGCCGACCCAGCTGTCGTTGGCGTTATCCGTGCTGCGGCGTCCCACATAGCGCATGCCGCCGTGGATGTCCGTGCCGCTCAGGAAAGGCAGATCGTAGGCGGCGAACAGGCTGGCCGTATAGCGCGGCAGACCGACAATCTGTTTGTCGCTGGTCGCGGCGCTGGCGGTGTCACGCAGACGCGGATCGAGCCAGGTCATGCCGCCATACAGATGCAGATTGCCGGTCACGTCGCCGTTGGCCATCAGCTCCAGGCCGCGGTTGCGCTGGTTGCCGTCAACAGCGTAGTCGCCGCTGGTGGCGGTATAGGCGAAAGGCCGATCGATTTGGAACAGCGCGGCGGTCAGCAGCAGCTTGTCGATCGCCAGTTTGCTGCCGACTTCCACCTGTTTGCTGCGATAAGGCGACAGAATGCTGCCGGCGTTATTCGATCCGGCGGGCGCGGTATCGCCCTGCTGCAGGCTGTCGGCCCAGGTCACATAGAGCGTCAGCGGATCGACAGGCTTGTACATCAGGCTGGCGGAGCCGCTGAAGCCGCTGTCGCTGGAATGGCTGCTGCGGCTGCCGGTCTTCGCATAGTTGGCCGAGGTCAGAAAGCTTTCGCTCCCGGCCAGCAGCAGGCTCCACTGCGGTGAAAAGGTTAGCGTGTCGCTAAGCAGAAAAGCCTGCTGCGTCGCGGTCGCCGAGTGATAGCGATGGGTAAAGTCGGGGTAGTCCGGCTCGGCGAAAGATTGCGGATCGTCAAGCGAGGCGCTGCCCAGCGTGCTGGTGCCGCCGTGCAGCGGATTATAGTTTTTCCAGACAAAGCCGCGCATTCCGGTGGATATCTGGTGGCGCAGCCAGCCGGTTTCCACTTCGCCGTTCAGGTTCGCCATATAACTGTTGATAGTGAAGCGGCTGGCGGTAGAAGACGAGGTGGTGGTTTTATAGCTGCCAGCGCGATCGGTAAAGGTATTGGTGACCGCAGTGGATTCACGATCGGCAATCTGGCGCAGTACGCCCAGCTCGCCCTGCCAGTTACCGTCAAAGTCATGTTTCAGATGCAGGCTGGCGGTCAGCGTGTGGTTGTCGCTGCCGGCGTAATACTGTCCCAGATGCGCGGTTTTCGGATTGAGCGCGGCAGGGAAAGAGAGGCCATTGCCCAGCGCGAACTTGCCGGGCAGCCCTTTTTCGTAATAGTGGTAGTAGCTGAAATTGCTTTCCAGTACGGTACTGTCGGTCGGCGTGGCGTCCAGCCCCAGGCTGACCAGCTGACGACGCTTTTTGCTGCCGCTGGTAAAGCCGTCGCCCTCATCGTCGAGGAAGTTGGCGCGATAGCGCAGGCGATCGTTGCTGTCCAGCGGGCCGCTGAAGTCGCCGGCAACCAGATGGCTAAGGCCGGTACCTGCGCCAAAAGTCAGGCTATGCCGGGCGATATCGGTCGGGCGCTTCGCCACAAAATTAAACAGGCCTGCCGGGTTCGCCGGGCCGTACAGCGATCCGCCCAGGCCGTTCAGCACTTCTATATGGTCAAACTGTTCGGCGGCGTAATCGGTGGTCGACACCACATTGAGGCCATCGATCATCGAGTTTTGCACTACGCTGCCCTGCATACCGCGAGTTTGCGGCCTTGCGCCGTCGCCTTGAACGGAAGGCATGTAGCGATAGATATCGGTGATGCTTTTTAACTGCTGATGCTTCATCAGCTCCGGGGAAACGACCTGAACGGAATAGGGCGTGTTGCGGATCTCCTGCTTGCCGAGATTGCCCAGCGTGGCCTGCTGGTCGGGCGCGGCCGTCTCGCTGTCGGGCGCGGCGGCCACGGTCAGCGTTTTTTCCTGGGAAGCGGCCTGATTTGCCATAAAAATCAATACGCAGAGCGCGCTTTTAGCCGCGCGCGGCGTGGGGAAAATCGTCATTTTTTATTATGCCTTGCCGACAGACGAACCGCTGTCCGCCTGTTGAAATGTAAAGAGCGCGTAAGGATAGCATAACGCTATATCGTTAAGTATATAGCGTGTGCTTCAGGCCTTTTTCGAAGCACACTGCTGGCGAAACGGCCAGCCGACGGCAAACCTGGTGAAAATAGCGTGATTTGCATCATATTATTCCACCCTGCCCGTAGCGAAAAAATAACTTTCCTTGTATCCGCTGGCAGAGCGTAAATTTTTCTGTCGCCTGATGCTTCCTGTGGCGCGCCGGCGATTTTATTTAAACAGGATGCCGATGAAATAGCGTGATGCCGACACTGCAGGAAAATAACCGCCAGAGCATTATCTCAGAAAATTCCTGATTTGTAGGATTGCTTTATCTTTAGAGTGATTTTTATTTTTATATGGTTAATATTGAATATATTCACCCTCAGGAAAAAAACGTAACGATAGCGGGTAATCATTACTACATTTTATATTAATATCGGTTATGCCTGACGCGCCGGGATGATGATAAATTTATTCTTTCTTACAGCATATTAACATTACGATAAAGAGAAATCGGGAGGGGAGTTTTTTTAGTTATTAGATGATCAGCCCCTGTTTTTAGTAAAATAAAATTATATAAAAGCGCTATTTTTCGGATTTGAGTTTTTGGTCTTAACGGACGTCTCCTGATATTTAACTACACACTATAGAACAATAATATTGGAAATAACTTGCTGATTGCATGAAGATTTATTCACTGCGTAATTTATATTCAGGATGAAATATTATGCTTAAGATAACCGTAGCCAGCGACGATGTCTTTTATCGGAAAGGCCTGGAATCACTGATTGTGAAGACAGGCAACATCATTAAAGATGGGTTAGTGGAGATCCTGTCGGACAAGGATGGTTCGGCAGTAGCAGAAGCTGATATCGTTTTCAGAGATATTATGATTAGTATTTCTTTTAATAATAACCGCTGCGGCAGGTTTGCTGGCAAAGGCCGGGCCGAAAACAGTTTGCCGGTGCTACATATTCCCTTTACCTGCCGCGGTGACAATCTGCAGCAAATTACCGGTAAGATAAAGAAGATTTTACTGATAGCCAGTAATAATGCCCTCTATGCCACCAGTCGTGAGAGCTGTAAAATTGCCGGACTGAAAAAATTTATGCAGCTCTCTTCTACGGAAAGTAAAGTTATGCTGATGGTCGGCCAGGGTTACGATACGGGAAATATTTCCAGAATGCTGGGGCGTTCAGAAAAAACCGTTAATACGCACTGTCGGAATGCTATCAGAAAGATGGGGATGCTGAACCGCGTAGAATTTTATAAATATGCGTCTTATATTGCCAGAAGCGGAGGGAAAAAAGGGAATACGCTTTGTCTTTAACAACACGCGCGGCGAAAAACGGCCCGCGAATGAGCGGGCCGACAGCATAACTTATTCATTCTCGCCCAGCGGCGAGGTTTCCGGGTTAAAGCTGTTAATAATCTGGACATAGTGCTTGCGCTGATAATCATTAAATTCTTTTTGCGACGCCAGCGTAAAGACCATCAAATTCAGACGAGCGGGATTAATAGTAGGGTGCCACGGCAGCTCGACGGTGGTCTGCACCTGTTTCACCGGCTGACCATTCTCCAGAAAAGCGTTGGCCGTCTGGATAACCGGTAGCTTTGCCGGGCCGATTTCATTTTTCAGCATTTTTCCTTCGTTTTTAAAACCGGGCAGGCTGTTGGCCATCAAATTCATCTGCGCTTCACAAAACTCCTCCAGCGTCTGATTCTCTACCTTGAAAGCGCGGTTGATCAGGATGGTATATTCATTCTGTTCCGGATCGTGAAAACGCAAAATATTAATGCTTTGATCGTAAGTCGGCGTCTCGGTCAGAAATGTGCCTTCATACATAATGTAATTCAGTTTTTTACTCATCATCCTTTACCTGTTTTTGATGTACGAAATCCGGCAGCGGAATCACTTCCACGCGCCTGTTTTTTTCACGGCCTTCTCCGGTCTGGTTGCTGGCGACGGGTTTACTGGCGCCCATGCCTTTGATGACAAACCTGTCCGGCGAAACCCCGGCATGAGCGACCAGCCAGTCCCGTACCGCCTGCGCTCTGCGCATAGAGAGCTGGACGTTGGTTTCATTGCTGCCCGTGTTATCCGCATGCCCCACAATCGCAAAAGTGGTTTGAGCGTTGTCGCGGATTAACGGCAGTAGACTGGCCAGGCTGTCGCTGCTGTCAGGTCTGAGCGCGGCGCTTCCCTGATTGAACAGGGCCACAGAGCCTGACGGCATAAAAATTGGCGACAGGTTATACTCCTGTAGCGCCCGATCGATGCTTTCAACCATTTCTCCGCAGCGTGAAAATCCTGCTGGCCAGTGATACCAGGCGTCACGGCAGCTCAGCAGCTGCTGCTTTCGGGCCAGTAGCTGTTGGTAAAGCGCCCGCTTTGTCTGCAGCTGCATCTCGTGCGTTTGCCGAAAAACGGCCAGATCCCGCTCGACCGCGGTTATACGCCTGGCTTCCAGCCAGGTCGCGCCGATCATGCCGCTGGCCAGCAGCAGCGCGGTCGCTATCGGTAACCAGCGCAGAAAAGCGCGCGGCGTTTCCTGAACGACAAGCTGAACCGGCAGCGGCGCGTTATGGCTGACGACTCTGGGCAAAACCGGCAGTTCGATGCCGGCAGCAAGCCCCGGACAAAGGCCAAATTTCTGTTGCAGCCACTGCGCCCAGGCGCCATGTCGCGTAAAGCCGCTGCCGTTATCGGCCAGCAAAACGGCGTTCAGCCGCAGCGACGAAGCGGAAAAGAGCGCGTGCAGCGCTTTCTCCACGCCCGACTCCAGCAACCACAGCCGCAGCGCATCCGTCATGGCGCGGCGGTGAAGCGCGTGGCGGCTGAGCGGTTCCGGCAGAGTGAGCAGCTTATCCAGTTCGTTTTTGAGCGGGGTTTCACCCGTGCTGTTCAGGTTGAAGTCGCCTGACCATCTGGCCTGCCCGGCCGCGCTTTCCTGGCTAAGGCGCGCATACAGGGCGAGTACGCAGGGGAACGTCTCCTGCTGATGAAGAAACAGCCGTTGCCATTTGGCGATCTGCGCCAGCGTCTGCGCGACATTCTCTTCGCCATCCGGGAAAAAAGGGAAAAAAGTGCTGACGTGCAGACGGCGGTTGGTTGCTCGTATCCGCTGCAGGGTTTGCTGCATCGCCGCCGCATCCTGCGCCACTATCCAGCGCACCCGATCGTCTTGCCGTTTCGACTGCCGCGCGGAAAACCATTTTTCCGCATAGGGGCCGATGATGAAGATCGCCGCGGTGGGCAGCGGATTTTTTTCGGGCGGTATTAAGGCGCTCATCGTTAAAGGGTATCCAGATAGCTGAGGCAAAAATAGCCTACGGCGACCAGCAACAGGCCTGATAACAGCAGCTGAATCGGCAGCGTTAGACGGGCAGATTTGTGCGGCGCGGGCGGCATGGGCGGCGCAGGCAGCGGCTCATCTTCCGTCTCCGGTGGCCGCACGGCTTTTGGCGGCGGCGCGTACTGCGCGAGCAGTCTCTCAACAACGCGGTCATTGCCTGCGGAAGCGGCGACAAGCAGCAGCAGCTTTCTGGCGCAGACCAGCAGCTGGCCTTTGGCGTTGGCCAGCAGCGACGCCAGCCCGTCACTTATCTTTTCCGTCTCGTTTTGATAGCCATAAAAATGGTTGGTCAGCGAATAGCGATCCCAGGCGATTTTATCGGCACGCAGGCACAGCTCGATCTGCCCGTCCAGGTAGCGGCAGAGCAGATAGCAAAGGGCGTCGCTGAGCTGTTCGTTCTCGCCTTCCGCCACCAGCGCTTTGCTGAAGAGATCGATAAGATTGATCAGCTTTAGCTGCAGATCCGGCAGGGAAGGAACAATGCCGTCGAAAGAGAGCAGGGCGTCCACGCCAATCAGGCGGTTGTAGAGGATGTCGCTTTTCACCAGGCTCTCTCCACTACCTCGCCCCATCCTTCATCGTCATCCCAGGCGCTGAAGCGGATGACGGCAGGGTTGGGCGTGGCCGAAGAGGCGATGTTCATGATGATCTTTACTTCGCTGCCGCTTGCCAGCTGGGTCGCTATCTCTGCGCCGGAAAGGGTTTTTTTGTAGAGCAGATCGTTATAGCCGCTGTAGATGCCAATATGCAGAGAGTCGACCTCGGTCAAAGGCGAGGTGAACTCCTCTTGCTTCAGCCTGATCTCTTTCGGCAGGCGGTCGGTCAGTCTTTCGCGCCAGTTTTCGTCGTGCGGCGGCGGGAACCAGGCTACGCGCTCCGCCGCCAGCACTTCCGGCAGCACGGCCTGCTGTGTAAAAGAGAGGCCCAGCACGGCTTCAAACTCCGCCAGCGTTCTTTTATCGCCCAGGCCATAGTCGTTCGTCTCGCCGCCCTGGTGCGGTTCTATGCCCAGCAGCACCCTCACGCGCTTTTTCGACTCGCGATCTCTTTCGTACCAGGCCTGGTCTACGGAACCGGCTTCTTTGGCCTTTTCATCATGATCGCCCCAGATACGCACGGCCTTATCCCGGCCGTAAAAATGCCACAGCAGCACCTTATGCGGATGCCAGACGTCATAGCCCTGAGTAAAGGCGCGCGCCGCCATCGCGATCTCTTCGCCTTCAAAAAATATCTGCGGATCGTTCGGGACTTCTCTGACAAAGCGGCCATCGGCGAAGATAAAACCGCCTGCCATATAGCCTCCTCTGACCGGCGCCTGCTGGTGGAAATCAACCGAGGTGAGCTGAACTATTTTGTCAGGCGAAAAGCCGCGGAAAACCAGACGGAAGGTCGCCTGGGTTTTTTCCTCTTCCTTGCCCGGCACGTAGCCTGGCGGATAACAGGAGAGCACGGGCTTCTCGCTGTGCGCTTTAAGCGCTTCCAGCATCTGTACGATTTCGCGATCCCAGTGGTCGATAAAACGGCAGTGGGAGTCGATCTGCAGAAAATAGTCCTCCTGCCGGTACAGGGTTTCGCAGAGGTTTCTTGCCCAGCAGGCGCCTTTGCTGTGGTAGTAGTGCAGGGCGATAACCTGAATCTCTGCGTCGGCGTAGCGCCAGTTCATCAGCCTGTAGGCCTCTGTCGACTGCTCCGCGCAAAGCGTCATGCCGGCCTGCTGAAAAATGCGCTGGTCGCCGTCGTCCTGCCAGCAGACGGCTATGGCGAGCCGGTACAAGCCGGAAGCCTTGTCGATTAAATCGCGCAGCGTCGGGATTAGCTCGGCGTCGCGGTAGCTGGCGATGCTGATAAAAATGGCAGGTTTCCTTTCCATATAGCCATCCTGTGATGTAACGGTCCTTGTTTAGTCCTCAGGCAGCGTCGCGGGCTACTGCCTGTCGGGATCCAGCTTGTCGATAATCTCCGGCGGCAGCATTTTCACCAGTTCGGCAAAGCTTTTGCCTATGGTTCTTTCCGCAAACTGCAGCAGCAGGATTGCGGGGCTACCGGGCTCCATGCGGGTAAACCACATTCGCAGCTCCTGCAGCCTGAGTAGCGCATCGGTACGGCTGGCGATATCGCCCTGGCGCGGCGCGGGAAGAGGATCGGCCGTCGTCACGCTTTCCGGCGGCGTTTCCTGCCGGAGAACCTGCTCTTCGCTTACCGCTTCGACATAAGACGTGGGTAGCGCAGGCGCTTCCTGATGAGTGACGAACAGCTGCAAAATGTTTTTCAGGCGGCTAAAGTCGGGCGCTTCATCGCCCAGCGTAGGCGCCAGTAAAGCCTGCAGCTCTGTCAGGCAGGCCGCGGCTTTTTGCAGCGAAAGGATATTCGCATCCTGACGAGCCTGCCATTCGAGCAGCAGAGCCGCCGCCGTGGCTTCCGGCAGCGCGCCTTCTTCACGCGGCGTGGCGTGCGCCTTTTCAAAATCTTTGATGGCGATCTGCAGCCCTGCCGCTTTCGGCAGCGGTAAATTGCGCAGATCGGCCAGCAGGCCGTCGATATCTTCCAGTTCGGCCAGGGCGTTGGCCCGCATCACCGGATCGAACTCGCCTTCTTCCGTCAGCTGCGGATAGAGATGCTGGGGGAAAGCCGTCAGCAGATCGCGTAAAATCAGCAGGCCTTCACAGAGCGCGGGCGCGCCGATTTGCCGGATGCGGCAGCGTATCAGCGCGACTATCAGCCGAATATCGCGGCTTCTTTGCAGCAGGGTCTGGCAGTCTCGCTCGATCTCCGCCCAGTTGACCGGCTCGGCAGCCTCGACAAAGCTGCCATATTCGGCGTCCAGTTTGGGCTGTAGCCTGGCCTGCAGCATAATGAAGCCGGCGTCATATTCCAGGTTTTCCCCACAGGGTTGCTCGCTGGAAACAGGCTGTAGCAGCGTTTGATAGTAGGCGTGTTCCGTCACAATATCGTCCTTAATGTTTCCTGTTGCCGCGCCGGGACTCTGAGTGATAAAGCTCCGGCTCGAAACTCATGCCGTAAACCGGCGTATCCTTCTCTTTTCGCTCCAGCCAGACGGCGTAGCCCAGCTGGTGGCTGCCATCCAGCGTCGCCTGCGGCATCTCTTCCGCGGCCAGCACCAGCTCTATATCCCAGGCGTACTCAAAGCCCGTGAAGTTACGCACCCACTCGCGCAGTACCGGCAAATCCGGGCCCCACGGGCTGAAGCGCATATAGTTATCCAGCGTCAACGGGCCGAGGATCAGCTTGAATTTATGCTGCCTGTCGCGAACGGTGTCGCCCAGAATCGCGCCGTCGCCCAGCAGCATTGCGCCGTCGTGCGAGCCGAGAATCGAACAATCCTGCGGCTCCAGAAAAATCCACTGGCTGACGTACTCTTCCAGCCGCGCCTGAATCTGAAAGTAGTATTCGATAGCGCCGGTTAGTCCTTCCGGGTTGCGCGCTTCGCGGATCAAATGGGCGGAAGAGGCGAGCCGGGCATGGGTCGGCAGCGGCTTGCCGTGCAGCTCGGCCGGGTCCATGCCCGCCAGGCTGGCAATATAAAAAGAGAATCGCTCATCGTCCGGCCTGTCCAGCGAGGCGGTATCCTGCGCCACAAACCAGGCGCGATAGAACAACGACAGCGCGCGGTGGTGAAAGATATTAAGAAAGTGGATCAGCGTCGGATCGTGTGCTTCCGCCCGTGAATAGGCCAGCTCCGACAGATGCAGCGGCAGCGCGCCCTGTGGCCCCCAAACGCCCAGTCCGAACAGCTCGATGTCAATGCGGCCATCGTGCTGAGCAATGGAAGCAATCTCGCGCGGCGGAAAGATCATGGTGGCCGTCTGACCGAGACGAAAATTCTCCTGCGTGGGCAATACCGCGGCGCCCGGCGCGGGCATGCCGGGCGTTTTAGCGGTAATGGCGCGCATCACGCTGAAAAAGCCGGCTTCCCAGGGGCGTTTTTCATCGAACCAGGCGGCCAGCATCTCTGGGGTGGAACCCGCCATCAGAACGATCCTCGCTTGCCGGGACGAGCCTGCCAGCTTGCCACCAGGCCCCGCTGCATCGAGCGCAGCTCGGTTTCGGTAAAGACGTTGATGGCGGCATGGCGTGAAAGATAGTTTTCCATCACCAGCCCGAACAGATAGGGACTGACGCCGGAAAAGCCTTCTTCATCCACCGTCAGAACGCAGCGCACGCCTCTGCCGTAGATCAGCAAACCGTCACCAGGAAGACGTCGGGTCACCGGAAAGGTTTTACAGCCGATAACGCTGTCCACCTGAGTGCCGGACTCGCGATCGGCGCTGTGTAAAAACAGACGCAGCATATTGCGCAGCGACTCTCCGCCCGGCCCGTGCTCCATATCGGAGAGCGGCAGGTAGTTGAAGCTGAGCTGACGAATCAGGCGCCATGCCGATTCCCCCAGCGCGAAAGGCTCGCGCGGCGCGCTGGGCTGGCAGATAAAGGACGCGCCCGCGATGGGAACCGCATCGGACATGGTCAGATCGAAACTGCCGCTTCTGGAAATCAGACGCGGCAGATCCCTGTTGGTGACCAGGGCTTCCACCGTCAGATAGCGGATAGGATCGGCATAGGGCGCTTCCTGCTGATCGACCAGCGACACAAAAACCTCCGTGCCCAGATAGGGCGTGCGGGTGTCATATTTTCTTTTGCCGTCGCCTTTGATGCGCGCTTCGCGGTTCAGCGAAAAGTAGCGGCCAAAATTGCCGTAATCGCAGTGGCGGGTTTGATAGAGCGGATGGAACACTACGCCTTCGCTGGTTTCCGCCTGCTGACCCAGCACTTTATGGACGGAAAAGACCTCGTAATCCAGCGGCTTACTGCGGTCGGGCACGATATGAAAAGCGTTCAGCGCTCTGTTGACCTCGATCCTGTCCACCACTTTGGGAAACAGATTAATCACGGGCGTGCAAAAAGGTAAAAATTTGGAGGCGTCGGTATGGCCGACCAGCTCCTGCGGAAGCCTGTCCAGCAGCACAATCAGTTCGGCTTCGCTGCTATGGTTATGGCGAAAGCCTTCTGCCAGCTGGGTCAGGGTAAAGAAATAGAAGCGCTGGCGGCAGGCGAAATATTCATGGATCAGGTTATGGCCGTGAAACATATTCCAGGAAAGCGGCAGCAGCGTCTGATCGGGATTCAGCCCTTCAAAGGTAAGCGGACGCTGGTTGACCACCACATCCTGCGATCTGTCGTGCCCGGCTCGCACCAGCATGGCCACATTGCTGGTATGCAGCAGTTCAAAAAGATGGGAAACAATGCGCTCGTCGCCGTCGAGATAGAGCGGTAGCCGATCGAAGCCAGTCAGCTGAGAGAAGACCCGCTCGCCCTGCAGGCGCAGCTTAATGCGCAGCGCGCCTTTCAGCCTGGCGTAGGGAATGCGGTATTTTTCCAGATTAGGCAGATCCGGCGGCACCGAGGTCAGGCGCGCTTCGGCGACTTCTATCGGCCACAGCGTGACGTCCTGACCGCTACGAAACTCGCAGCGCGTATTTTCTCCAGGCAGGATTCGGGTATAAAAAGCGCTGTTTTTCGGAACCAGATAACCCTGGCCTAAATCGCCCTCTTTTAAATCCGGCACAAGCTGCACCACGCCGATAGAAGGCGTAGGACAGTTATAATTAGGATAGACAATATCCAGAAGGCGCTGGGTGAATTTTGGAAATTCCGCATCCAGTTTTAAATGTGTGCGCGCAGATAAAAAACAAAAAGCTTCAATAAGCCTTTCAACATAAGGATCGGCGGTTTCTATGCCGCGCATCCCTAAGCGGCCCGCGATTTTAGGATGCTTCTCAGCAAACTCACGAACCGTTTCTTTCATAAAAGTGAGTTCCTGATTGTAGTAATCAAGAAATTTATGATTCACCGCGTGCTCCCGTCATTCTGTTGGCATTATCCGGCTTAATATATTTATCTTTTTTGGATTTATAATATTATTTTATGTATTTATTGTCGGCGCTTATAATGGGAAAGGCCTTTTTCTGTTTTAGCGATAATTTTAATGATAGTTTATCGCTATCGCGTTGATAATTACGGCTATGCGATTTTTTAAATGGATTTATAGCACGGGTTGAAAATGTGCTCAACGGGATTATAAAAAATGCGAAATATTCTTGCCGGCGAAATCAGGCTCGTTCGGGAAAAAATCTTTTTTAAATAATGGATTGTCCTGCTGTTGCTGCTGATATTCAGGAATAACGTTCGGGCGGTTTTCTTAATTTTATTTTCTGGCGTAGACAATGCGGATTGTTTTTGTTTTCCTTGCCAGGGAAAGCCTGAATAACAGGGCTTAGTTTGCAGGACAACACCAGGGAAGGAATTATACGTGGCGATTACAAGGCAGAATCTATTCGGCAAGCTGGATGAAACGTTGTTCAGAAGTATCGAGAGCGCGACAACGCTTTGTAAGCTGCGCGGCAACCCCTATGTCGAGCTGGTTCACTGGCTGAATCAGATCTGGTATCAGGACCAAAATGATTTGCGCCTGATCGCCCGCCATTTCGAGGTGGATGCGGAGGCGCTGGAAAGAGGTCTTTCTCAGGCGCTGACCCGCTTGCCTTCGGGCGCCAGCACCATTTCCGATTTTTCATACCATATCGAACTGGCTATCGAACGCGCCTGGATCTACGCCAGCCTGGAGTGTCTGGAGAGCCGGATACGCAGCGGGCATCTGCTGATAGCGATGCTCACTACCATGGAGCTGCGGCGCGCGCTGTTCGCTATCTCTTCCGCCTTCGAGCGCATCTCTCTGGAGCACCTGACCGCGGATTTCGGTTATATCACCCAGGCGTCGCCCGAAGTCGGCGAAGCGACCAGCGACAGCGGCGCGCTGCCTGGCGAGGTTAATTCGGCCATTGGTGGCCAGCAGAAAAGCGGCGGGCTGGCGCAGTATGCCACCGATCTGACCGCTTTGGCGCGCGAGGGCAAGATCGATCCGGTGACGGGACGCGAGCCTGAAATCAGCACCATGACCGATATCTTGCTGCGCCGCCGCCAGAACAACCCGCTGCTGACCGGCGAAGCGGGCGTAGGGAAAACGGCCGTCGTGGAAGGACTGGCGCAGGCGATAGTCGCGGGCAACGTGCCGCCGGCGCTGGCGAAAGTTCGCCTGCTGGCGCTGGACGTGGTGGCGCTGGCGGCTGGCGCCAGCATGAAGGGCGAGTTTGAAGCGAGGCTGAAGGCGGTGCTGGATGAAGCCATCGCCTCGCCGCAGCCGGTGATCCTGTTTATCGATGAAGTCCATACGCTGATCGGTGCGGGCGGCAACGCCGGTACGGGCGATGCCGCCAACCTGCTGAAGCCCGCGCTGGCTCGCGGTCAGCTACGCACCATCGGCGCCACGACCTGGAGCGAATTTAAGCGCCATATCGAAAAAGATCCGGCGCTGACGCGGCGTTTTCAGGTGCTGCAGGTCGCCGAACCGGACGAGGCGGCCGCCGTCGCCATGCTGCGCGGACTGCTGCCGGTGCTGGAGAAACACCACGGCGTCTGGATTATGGAAGAGGCTTTACAGGCGGCTGTACGACTCTCGCACCGCTATATCCCGGCTCGCCAACTGCCGGACAAGGCGATTGGCCTTCTCGATACCGCCTGCGCGCGCGTCGCGGTGGCGCAACACGCGGCGCCGGTCACGCTGCAGCGCCTGCACAGCCAGACGGAAGCCGCTCGTGCGGAACTGGCGCTGGTGGAAAAAGCGGACCGCTTCGGCAAAGGCCAGGGCGACAGCGGCGAGCGGTTGCGACAGGAGATTGCCCGTCAGGCCGAGGCATCGCAGGCGCTGGAGCAGCGCTGGGCGCAGGAAAGAGCGCTGGTCGCGGCCATCGTCGAAGTGCGCGAAAAGCTGCAGGCGCATGAGGCCAGCGAAGAGCCGCAGGAGGATCTCTCGCCGTTGCAAACCGAACTGGCGACGTTGGAAACAGAGCTGCAGGCGATCAGAGAAGAGCAGCCACTGGTGCAGGCGGAAGTGAACGCAGAGGTTATCGGAGCGATAGTGGCCGACTGGACAGGCATCCCGGTCGGCCAGATGCTGAAAGACGATATTCGCGCCGTGCTGGAGCTGCCGCAGCGGCTGGCGGGGCGCGTTATCGGTCAGGATTACGCGCTGCATCAGGTCAGCGAAAGCATTCAGACCGCCCGCGCCGGGCTGGCCGATCCGCGCAAGCCGGTTGGCGTCTTTATGCTGGTTGGCCCGTCCGGCGTGGGGAAAACGGAAACCGCGCTGGCGATCGCCGAGCAGCTCTACGGCGGCGAACAAAACCTGATCACCATCAACATGAGCGAATATCAGGAAGCCCACACCGTTTCATCGCTGAAGGGATCTCCGCCGGGCTATGTCGGCTACGGCGAAGGCGGCGTGCTGACGGAGGCGGTACGGCGCAAGCCTTACAGCGTGGTGCTGCTGGATGAGATTGAGAAAGCGCATCCCGACGTGCACGAGCTTTTTTTCCAGGTTTTCGACAAGGGAAGCATGGAGGATGGCGAAGGGCGGCAGATCGATTTTAAAAACACGGTGATCCTGCTGACCAGCAACGTGGGCAGCGAAACCATCGCCAGCCTGTTCGCCGATGCGGAGACGGCGCCAGACGCCGAGAGCGTCAGAAAGCTTTTGCAGCCCGAACTGCTGAAGGTTTTTCCGGCGGCGTTTCTGGGGCGTCTGGCCATCGTGCCTTATCTGCCGCTGCAGGAAGCTTCGCTGCAGCGTATCGTCCGGCAGCAGCTCGGCAGGCTGGCGCTGCGGTTGCAGGAGCAGCATCACGTTGCGCTTCACTATAGCGATGAACTGGTGGCGCATATTATCGCGCAGTGTCCCGTCGCTGAAACGGGCGCGCGCATGTTAATCCGTTTTATTGAGCAAAATATCGCGCCGGAAATCGCACGGCAGATATTAAAAAGCGAGCAGCCATTAAGCGAACAGCGCCTCTGCATAACCCTGGCGGAAAATAATATCGCTATTTTATTCCAGCAAGCCGCATGCGTATAAGCGGGAAAACGGCAATTTATCATTCCGTATAGCAAGAATACCCGCGCCCGAAATGGGCGGGCGGCTTAAGTTTTATAAATCGATCTGTAAACGGGACATATTGCGAAATCAGAAGATTCAGTAAGGCAATAGCGCGGTAAAGCAGCCAGCTATTGCGATAAATAAGGGTGCTTTTATTAAAAAACGGTGAAAGGGATATCATGACTTTAAAAAGAGGCAGTGCTCAAAAATTTATCGCCAGAAACAGGGCGCCACGCGTGCAGATTGAGTATGACGTGGAGATCTACGGCAGCGAGAAAAAAATAGAATTGCCCTTTGTAATGGGGGTATTGGCCGATCTCTCTGGTAAAGCGCTGGAGCCTTTACCGCCGGTCGCCGATCGCAAATTTCTCAGCATAGATATCGACAACTTCGATGAGCGAATGAAGGCGATGAAGCCGCGCGTGGCTTTTGCCGTGCCTAACACCTTAACCGGCGAAGGGCAGCTGATGATCGATATGACGTTTGAAAGCATTCACGACTTTTCGCCGGATGAGATCGCCAGAAAAGTGGATTCGCTCTCTCAGCTGCTGGAGGCGCGCACCCAGCTGGCCAACCTGCAAACCTATATGGACGGCAAGGCCGGCGCAGAGAGCCTGGTAATGAAAGTGCTGCAGGATAAAACGCTGCTGGCCACGCTGGCCGCGTCGCCGAAACCGGCAAATACCGACAGCAGTCTGTCACCGAAAGAGTAAGTGGAGAGAGGGATATCATGTCGATGCAAGCTGAGGGAAAAGGTCAGACGGCCAGCGCCAGCTATAGCGATTTCAACGCGCTGCTGAGCAAAGAGTTCAAACCGAAATCGGCGCAGGCGAAATCCGCCGTAGAGAGCGCGGTCAAGACGCTGGCCGAGCAGGCGCTGGCCAGTTCGGTCACGATGGCCGACGACGCCTATAAAAATATTGCCGCATTTATTGCGGAGATCGATCGCAAGCTCTCCGAGCAGATCAATCTGATCCTGCACCATCCGGAGTTTCAGGCGCTGGAGAGCGCCTGGCGCGGGCTGCACTATCTGGTTTACAACACGGAAACCGATGAGAAGCTAAAGCTGCGTTTTATGGATATCTCCAAAGACGAGCTGCGGCGCAATATGCGGCGCTATAAAGGGATCGCCTGGGATCAAAGCCCGCTGTTCAAGCAGGTTTACGAAGAGGAGTATGGTCAACTGGGCGGCGAGCCTTACGGCTGTCTGGTCGCCGACTACTACTTCGATCACACCGCGCCGGATGTCGATCTGCTGGCGTCGATCGCCAAGGTGGCCGCTTCCGCTCACGTGCCTTTTATTACCGGCGCGTCGCCTTCGGTGTTGCAGATGGACTCCTGGCAGGAGCTGGCCAACCCGCGCGATCTGACCAAGATCTTTACCCAGAATCTGGAGTACGCGGCGTGGAACTCGCTGCGCCAGTCGGAGGATTCGCGCTATATCGGTCTGGCGATGCCGCGCTTCCTGTCGCGCCTGCCTTACGGCATCCACACCAACCCGGTCGACGACTTCAACTTTGAAGAAACCACCGACGGCGCCGACCACAGCAAATATGCCTGGTCCAACGCCGCCTATGCGATGGCGGTCAACATCAACCGCTCGTTCAAGCATTACGGCTGGTGCACCCTGATCCGCGGCGTGGAGAGCGGCGGCGTGGTCGAAGGCTTGCCTTGCCATACTTTCCCGACCGACGACGGCGGCGTGGATATGAAATGCCCGACGGAGATCGCCATCTCGGATCGCCGGGAAGCGGAGCTGGCCAAGAACGGTTTTATTCCGCTGATCCACCGTAAAAATACCGATTATGCCGCCTTTATCGGCGCGCAGTCGCTGCAAAAACCTGCGGAATATTACGATCCGGACGCCACCGCCAACGCCAATCTTTCCGCGCGTCTGCCCTATATGTTCGCCTGCTCGCGCTTTGCCCACTACCTGAAATGCATCGTGCGCGACAAAATCGGCACCTTTAAAGAGCGCGACGAAATGCAGAAGTGGCTGAACAACTGGATTATGAACTATGTCGACGGCGATCCGGTGAACTCTACTTTTGAAACCAAAGCCCGTCGTCCGCTGGCCGCGGCGGAAGTGGTGGTCGAGGATGTGGAAGGCAATCCGGGCTATTACCAGGCGAAATTTTTCCTGCGTCCGCATTTTCAACTGGAAGGCCTGACGGTGTCGCTGCGTATGGTCGCCAAGCTGCCGTCATTAAAAGGCGCGGCATAAACCGGATTTGATTTTTTAATATTGTTATTGATGGCATTGAAAAAGCTGTCTTTAACCACGTGCGCTGCGCGCAAGCGCAGCGATTTTAATAAGTGCTAAATAAGGGAATTATCATGGCACAAGATATGTTTATCAAAATTGACGGCATTGAAGGTGAATCGCTTGATGCCTCACACACTAATGAAATCGAGGTGCTGGAGTGGCATTGGGATGTTTCACAACATTCCAATATGCACAGCGGTTCTGGCGGTGGTTCAGGTAAGGCGAGCGTAAACGATTTCTGTTTTACCCACTATACCGACAAAGCCAGTCCTAATCTGCTGAGCTACTGTCTGACGGGGAAACACATTAAAAATATTGTTTTCGTAATCCGTAAAGCGGGCGGCGATCCTCTGGAATATCTGACTATTACCTTTACCGACACCATTATTACCCGTGTCGAGATGTCAGGCTCTTCCGAAGATGAAACCCGTCCTCGCGAACTGGTTAAATTCTCCTTCACCAAAGTGACGCAGGATTATGTCATGCAGAACTCTGAAGGCAGCAAATCTGGCGTTATCTCTGCAAGCTACGATGTGAAAGCGAACCAGAGCAGCTAAGGAATTGAACCAAATTAAAGCTTGTCATCATGGTGATGGCAGGCTTTTTAACCTGCCTGTCGCGGGTTTGCGTGGCCGGTTCCGGTTCCGGCAAGCCAAGGTAACGTTATGATGCATTCAAATAAAATAGCCCGATTGAGTGGTTTGCTTCTTATTCTGGCGTTTTTTACGCTGGCAGGCTGCAGCTCGCCTTTCGGTGAAAAAAAATCGCCCGAATTAACCATCAGGCTGGAAGCGGCAGAAGATATTAATCTCAATGAAAAAGGAGAGCCGGCGCCGCTGGATATTTCCTTTTATTTTTTAAAGTCGCTGGATAATTTCGAAAACAGCGACTTCTTTACCCTGACCGATGGCGCGGATCCGGCGCTGCAGGCGGAAGCGAAAAAAGCCTACGAGGGAATATTGCAGCCCGGAGAAACCAGAATCATCAGCCTGTCGCCGGGAAAAGAGACGATCGCGTTAGGGATTGTTGCCGCCTATCGGGATATCGATCGCGCCGGCTGGAGTGAAACCTGGGAGCTGTATAAAAAACATAAAAAACGATCCTGGTGGCGAAAAGTCCTGCCCGGCGAGGCGGTTGCCCTGACGGTGCATTTTGACGCCTTAGCGATCACACTCGATAAAAGGGATTAGCCAGTGAGAACAAATAAAGTCGTCTGGAGCGAAGGACTCTTTTTACGCCCGCAGCTGTTTCAGCAGCAGGAGCGCTATCTGGAATATTACGCCCATAAACGGGCAGCGACGATTTCGCCTTTTTTCTGGGGATTCGCTCATTATGAGATCGATCAGGAGGCGCTGTCGTACGGCAAGCTCGTTTTGCGCGCCGGACGCGGCGTACTGCCGGACGGCACGCCTTTCGATATTCCGGGCCACGCCGAGCTGCCCGAGCCGCTAACCATCACTCAGGATCACCTGGGTAAGCTGATTTTTCTGGCCGTGCCGCTGCGGCTGGACAACAGCGACGAAACTATTTTCGATCTCAGCGACAGCGGTTCGCTGGCCCGTTTCGCGGCTTTTGAAACCGAGCTGAGCGACACCAACGCCATTCGTCAGGGGCCGAAGCCTGTGCAGCTGGCGAGGCTGCGCCTGAATCTGGTTTCTGAAAGCGAAATGACCGAGTCCTGGATTGGCCTGCCGCTGACGCGGGTTAAGGCGATTCAGCCCGACGGCAGCGTGCTGCTGCACGTGGAGGACTATATTCCGCCCGTCACCGGCTATGCGGCCAGCACGCTGCTGAGCGAATGGCTGACCCACCTTAACGGACTGGTCAAGATGCGCGCAGAAATGCTGGCCGGTCGGCTTGCCAACAGCGACGGCAAAGCGAGCGCCAGCGCCGAGGTGGTCGACTATCTGCTGCTGCAGATCTTCAATAAATATGAGCCGGTGCTGGATCATCTGCGGCACGTGCCCGAACTGCCGCCAATCATGCTCTATCAGGAGCTGGCGAAGTTCGCGGGCGAGCTGTCGACCTTTATCCGCACCCAGACGCGCAGGCCGATCGGCGCGCCGGGCTACGATCATGCCAGGCTCTATCCGTCGATCCGTCCGCTGGTGGAAGAGCTGCACTATCTGCTGAACCAGATCCTGATCCGCGCCGGACAGATGATCGATCTCCATGCGAAAGGCAACGGCGTCTGGACGGCGGCGATGCTGCCGGGCGAGCTGCGCGATTTTTCCAATCTGGTGCTGGCGGTACACGCCCAGCTGCCGATGGACGTGCTGCAGCAGCAGTTCTCGGCGCAGGCGAAAATCAGCGCGCCGCAGCAGCTGCATGAACTGGTGCGCTCGCATCTGCCTGGCCTGGTGCTGCAGGGATTGCCGGTGCCGCCGCGGCAAATTCCCTACCACTCCGGCTATGTCTATTTCGATCTGCTGCAAAGCGGGCCGTTCTGGGAAAAAATCGCCGCTACCGGCGCGCTGGCGCTGCATATCGCCGGTGATTTCCCCGATCTGAAAATGGAGCTGTGGGGAGTCAGAAGCTGATGAGCGAAGAGCGACAACAGGCCGTACCGGGCATCATGCCTGCCGCGCCGCGCGTGACTTCAGCCACGGAAGAGACGCTGACGGCGCAGGCGCTGGGCCGGTTTCTGCTGGATGAAGAGGCGGCCAATAGCGCGACGGATCGCGGCGATCCCGATGCCTTGCTGCAGAGCTGGACGACGCAAAAAAGCGACGTTTCGCTGCAGAGCGAAGGCGTGCAGCTGCGCGTGCAGAAGGTCAGAGCGGCGGAAAATCCGCTGCTGGAAGCCGCGCAGCCGCTGCTGCGCGCACTCAGCGAGATGCCGCAAGTGGTTCAGCAGCCCGAGCACGTCGAACTGCTGAAACAGAGCCTGAAAAACGAAATCAATCTTTTCAGCGTGGTGTGCGACGAGGTCAATATCGCGTGGAAAAAAATGGCCATCGTGCGCTACTGCCTTTGTACCGCGCTGGATGAAGCGGCGCACACCACGCCGTGGGGTATCCAGACCGGCTGGTCGCAAAGCAATATCCTCAACCATTTCGAAGGCGACAACGACGGCGGCAACAAGTTTTTCCTGCTGATCGGCCGCCTTTCCATGAATCCGCATGAGTATGTGGACGTGCTCGAAGTGCTGCTGCGCATTCTCGGGCTGGGTTTTGAGGGACGCTACAGCATTCTGGAGGATGGCGATCGGCAGCTGATGAAAATTCGCCAGCGACTGCTGACCCTGATCCAAAGCACGCGCGATTCGCTTTCGCCCGCGCTGTCGCCGCACGGCGCGGCCGTGCGTGGCCAGAAGAAGCGCGAAAGGCGCATTGTGCCGGTACGCGTGACGCTGCTGCTGGGCTGTTTGCTGGTCGGCGGCGTCTGGATTTGGTGCAAATATTGGCTGGGCACGCATCAGGTGGCGCTGCAGCAGCGTATTTTCGCCATGCAGCATATGAATGTCAGCCGACCCGTCACGGTAGCGAAGCTGCGGCTGGCTATTTTGCTGAAGGAGGAGATTAAAAAGCGGATGGTCAGCGTGGATGAAACGCAGCGGGAGAGCAAAGTGGTTTTTCGCGGCGACGCTATTTTCCTCTCCGGATCGGACAAGGTCATGCCTGAAATGGAGCACATCATCAAGCGCGTGGCGAAAGAGGTGCATCGCGTCAACGGCGACGTGGTGATCGTGGGCCATACGGACGCCACGCCGGTTAAAACTAAAGCGTTCCCCAATAACCAGGTGCTGTCGGAAAAACGAGCGGCGGACGTGGCGCGCTACTTCCTGGCGGAAGGTATCGATCCGGCCAAAATCCGTATTAAAGGCGCCGGAGAGAGCCAGCCCATCGCCAGCAATAACGATAAGCAAGGGCGTGCACAGAACAGGCGCGTGGAATTTTTTGTGACCTATTAATGAGTTAAACCATGTTTAATTTGAACAGGATGTTCTCGCTTCGCGGTTTTAAAATTTTTGCGGCGATCGTTTTTTTCGCCCTGATTATCGCAGCTATCTGGTTTTTGGGGCCGCTGCTGGGCTTTGGCGAAACGCGGCCGCTGGCGGAGGTCGAGGCGCGGGTTATTTTTATCGCGCTGGCGCTTTGCTGCCTGATTGGACTCTGGTTTAACGTCCCGGCGTTTCTGCTGCTGGCGATGGCGGCCTGCGTCATTGTCTGGGTCATCGGGCCCTATCTGCTGATTGGTGAAGGCTATCCGCTGGCGAGCATCACGGCCAGGTGCAGCGTAATCGGCGCGATCCTGCTGGTTACGCTGCTGTATGGCATCTGGCGTCTGCTGCTGGCGCTGAAAAACAATCCCAAACTGCTCGATACTTTTTTCAGCAGCAAAGCGGTAAAAAGCGACGAGGAAGTCAGCGAGGTTAACGCCACTATTCGCGACGCGGCGACCTATGTCCGGCAGCTGCGCAAAAACGGGACGCTGCTTAAACGCTTCTTCTCCTTCAACAAAATGCAGGACGAGCTGCCCTGGTATATGGTGACCGGCACGCAGGGCGCCGGCAAAACCACCGCTATTTTATCCTCAGGCCAGCATTTCCCGCTGCCGGAACAGCTCAATAAAGTCTGTAAAGAGAGCGCGCCGACCAGGAACTGCGAGTGCTGGTTCGCCAATGAGGCGCTGTTTATCGATACGGCCGGCAAGTATATCGATGTGGCGGACGAGCAGCCGGAATGGGACGGCATCGTCAAGTCGATTAAGAAATATCGACCGGTGCAGGCGCTCAACGGCGTTATCGTCGCGCTCAGCGTTAGCGACGTGATGGGCAAAAGCAAGACGGAGCTCTACGATCTGGCGGCGAAAGTCCGCGCCAGGCTGGATACGATGCGCAGCATGCTGGGCATTCGCTTTCCCGTCTATATGCTGATTACCAAGCTGGACCGGCTGATGGGCTTCGCCGAATATTTTCGCAGCCTGACCGAACAGGAGCGCGAGCAGCTGTGGGGCGTCACTTTTCCGTGGGGCGAAGAGGCCAAAAATGGCGGCGGCGATCTGCGCGAGCGGGTCGAAGCGGAGTTCGCCCTGCTGGAAAACCGGCTGGAGCGGGCGATGACTCTGCGTCAGCAGGAGGAGTACAGCAATACCGACAGAAAGCGGATGTACGCGCTGCCGCAGGATTTCAGAATGCTGCTGGAAGGCGTGGCGGAAGTGGCGCAGACCCTCTTTTTCGCCTCGCGCTATGACGAAAATCAGGGCTATACCTCGCTGCGCGGCATCTATTTCGTCAGCAGCCACCAGCCTGAAAATAGCGTGATGATCAATAACGGCACGCTGATGCAAAAGTGGCGCAACTTCGTCGCTAACCGGCAGGCCGTTCCGCTGGCTTACCAGGCGTCGCTCAGCCGGGAAAGCGACGCGCTGGTCAGGGATGTCGCCTGGGGCAGACAATATTTTCTGAAGACGCTGTTTTCAGAAATCATTCTGAAAGATGCCGATCTGGCGCGGCGCAACCTGCGCGTGGAGTCTAAATATCGCTTCCAGAATTTCTTCGGCCACTGCCTGGGCATCGCCGCCTGTATCTGGCTGCTGAACGGGATTTATCACAGCTACTTCCAGAACGGCGACTATCTGGTCGCGGCCGGGCAGAAAGCGGCGCGGCTGGAGACAGAGGTAAAAAGCTATCAAAAGGCGCCGGACGCGAACAGGCTGCCGCTGTTGCTGAATCTGGCGCAGTATCTGCCTGAGTTTGGCGGGCTTGACGTGCTGCATCCCGATCTCTCTTTTCGCTACGGCCTTTATATCGGCAAGCATCTGGCGAAGGACGCCGACGGTCTTTATCACTATTTTCTGCGGCGGCTGCTCTTTCCGCAGATCGAAAATCAGGCGCACGCGGCGCTGCAGAACGCCGTGTATGAACGGAACAATGCGGCTATCTACAACAGCCTGAAGCTCTATCTGATGCTGTCGGGGCAGGGGGTCTTCGACCAGGACTATGTGGTCAGCGAAGTCACGCGCGCCTGGGACAGCGCCGGAAAAATCCAGCCTTACGAAGAGCGAAGCCTGTTTATCGCCCATCTTAACGCACTGTTCAGCCGACCGGAGTGGCGACAGTATGGCCAGTCGCCGGATAAGGCATTGGTGAAGGAAGCGCGCGAAATATTGAACCGTAACGTGCTCAATAACCGCCTTTATGAGCGCGTGATGGCGCTGATGCAGGCGGAAGCGCCGGAAAGTTTAACCCTGAGCAAAATGACCGATGAGGATGCCGGACAGATTTTTACGCTGGCGGACGAGGAGCTGGCGGAAAAAGGGATGCCGGGAATGTTTACCTGGGAAGGCTATCACCAGGTGTTTAAAAAAAAACTGGGTGAAAGCATCCGACAGCTGCAGGTTGAAGATAGCTGGGTGATGGGCAACGAAGAGGCGCAGAACGCGCTGAAGAGGCTCAAGGTAGATAAAAGCGCCGGCGTCGTCGATCCGACACGCGACGCGCTAATGAAGCTCTACCTGAAAGAGTACACGCGACGCTGGCAACATTTTTTGCAGAATATCCGGCTGAAAAGCGAGGGCGCGGAGCATAACGGCAGCGGATTATCTTTCGATATCTATATGCTGCGCACCCTGGTGTCCACCAATTCGCCGCTAATTAATCTGGCGCGCCGTGCCGTCAGGGAGACGACGCTGGCTGAGGATCAGCAGGATAATTTGCTGAAAAATCAAAACCTGGGCGGCACAGGCCTGACCAACAGTCGGCTGGTGGATGCGGCCTCGAAGCTGAATCTGGCGCTGGCCGCCCATGAGAAAAAAGTGCTGCGCCAGGGCGTCGATAACTATTTTGTGCCGCTGCGGGAATTTGTTGGCGGCGGCGAGAAGGGGATGGGCGCGGCTTCCGGTACTAAGCTGCACCAGATCATGGGCGTGCTGAACGATCAATATACGCTGCTGGTGATCTCCGACAGCGCGATTAAAAACGGCAGCCTGCCGGCGGTATCCGATGCCGGGCAGCGGCTGAGCGCCGAGTCCGCCGTCTGGCCCGATCCCTTTAAATATCTTATCGCGCCGCTGCTGAACGGCGCCTACCGTCGGGTGAATCATCAGATCGTTTATAGCAGCAACAGGACGATCTCTTCAGGGCCGGGCGAGGTGTGCCGCAATACGCTGCAGGGACGTTATCCGTTTGCCGACAACAGCGAAGAAGTGAGCCTGCGCGACTTTGAGCGCTTTTTCGCTACCGGCGGCGTGCTGGATGACTATTTCCAGAAAAACCTGGCCGACAAGGTCGATACCGCCGCCAGGCCGTGGCGCTATCGCGGCGATATCAACACCCAGGATTCGGAAGCGCTGGACGTGTTTGAGCAGGCCGAGGCGATTCGCAGCGCTTTCTTCCAGAACGGCGGCCGCACGCTGGGCATCGATTTCTCCGTGGCGATCCCCTATCTGGCGCCTTCGGTGACCCAGCTTAACCTTAACTTCGACGGCGTGGTGATGGGCTATTCGCACGGCCCGGTGACGCCGAAGCTGTTTCACTGGCCGGGGACGAGAGCGGAATCCGTGGTCAATATGAGCACCAAACCGCGAATTTTGTCGCAGGAAAACGGCCTGACGCTGACCGGGCCCTGGGCGCTGATGCGCTGGCTGGATACCGTCAACGATATCGCCACTTCGCCTTCCGGCCAGCCAGTGCTGCTGTTTGATCTGCATCAGCGGCCAATCAAAGTCGAAGTGACCGGCCTGACTTACAACGATGAGCTTATCGTGGATTTGCTCAAGAATTTTAACTGTCCCGGCGCGTTCTGAAGCGGCGGCAGAGATAGCGGAGCGAAGTATGGCCGTTCGGATAGGGATTGTCGGCGAAAAAAACGCGATACCTTTGTGGGACAGAGAGCGGAAAGCGATCGCTGCGGCGCTGGCTGAGAAGGTGATGCCGGCTCTGCGGCCGACGCTGCCCGGCGAGTTGCTGCCTGAGCGCTATCCGTGGTGTTTTGTGCTGCCGCCGCTCAGAAAAAAAGGCCGTTTTTACACGGGCGCGCTGGTTAAGGATGGCGCGGCATTTTATACCGCCGCCAGCTATTCGTGGCTGCAGGAGGAGCTGGCAACGAATTTTCATATCGCTTTCTGGCTGGCGAGGATTATGGCGACACGGCACCGCGCGCGGAGCAGCGATATCTCTGTGCAAGGCTGGTTGAAACTTTTGCAGTCTCGCTACTCTCCGCTGCGCGAGCGGCTGCTTAACGACAGCTATAAATTCAGTAGCCATGCGGAGCTGCTGCTGGCCGGGCTTTGCGACTATGACGAAATAGCGACGGAAGAGAAGGGCGTCAGCAGAATGCCGTGGCCGGGATGGCCACAGACGATCGCGGCTGACAGCGCCTGGCTCTGGCGGCAGAGCCGCTACGGCAAGATCATCGACTCGCAGCAGATTAAGTGGTGAAAAAAGGGGAGCGGGACGCACGCTCTTATTGTGCAACATAAACCAAGGATCAGGTGTTGATATGGCAAGAACCATTACGTTAAGTAGTTCAGCAATGCCTCTTTTGCTGGGCGAAACCGCGCTGGTGTTGACGAAGCTGGAAGGCGAAGAGTCATTTTCCACGCTCTATAGCTACAAGCTGACCGCCAAGACGCCCGCCAACGATTTAATTCCGTGGCAGTCGGCGGCGAACGTCGATATTAAAGCGCTGATCGGTAAAGAGATGACGATTTCGATCGAGCTGGACGGCAACGGTCTGGATGAATTTATGGGGATCGGCGCGGGCAGCCGGGAAATTTCCGGGCTGGTGCAGCGCGCGAGATTCCTGGGCCGCGATGCCAACCAGGCGATCTTCGAGATTATTATTCGTCCCTGGCTCTATCTGACCGAGCTGACCACCGACTTTAAAATATTCCAGCAGAAAACGGTGGTGGATATTATCGATGAGGTACTGGCGGACTATAACTTCCCCTTAGAGAAGCGCTTAACCGGCACCTATCCCCTGCTGGATTTCCAGGTGCAGTATGGCGAAACGGACTTCAACTTTATCGAGCGCCTGATGGAGGAGTGGGGCATTTACTGGTTTTTCGAGCACGAAGACCAGAAGCATAAGCTGGTGCTGGTGGATCACGTCGGCGCCCACAAACGCTTCTCCAGCGAGGCTTACCACGTCCTGCAATATATGCCGAGCGAGCCGAAAGCCGGGCAGGAATATATCAAAAGCTTTGAGTTCCAGGAAACCATCACTTCAGGCCGCTGGTACACCGACGATTACGACTTCACTAAATCCCGCGCGGATATCTCGGCTGTCGACAGCAAGCCTCGTCATACCAGCTTCAATGAGATGGAGGTTTATCACTGGCCGGGCGATTACGATCAGCCGAATATCGGCGAGCAGCTGGCAAAAGTGCGTATGGAAGAGCGAGGCGCGATCGGCTCGCGGGCGAAGGGAAAAGGCGAGCTGCGCGGCGTAGTCTGCGGCACCAACTTCGAGCTGCAGAACTATCCGCTGGAAAAAGCCAACCGGGAATATATGGTGCTCGCCAGCAAACTGACCGTGACGGAAGTCAGCCAGGTCAGCGGCATGGGCGAGTTCAGCTATGAATGTGAATTCACCGTACAGCCCACCACTAAAATCTACCGTCATCCGCAGCTGGCGAAACGGCCAAAAACCAGCGGCCCGCAAACGGCGGTAGTGGTCGGCCCGCCGGGCCAGGATATCTGGACCGATACCTATGGCCGGATCAAAGTCCGATTTTTATGGGATCGCTACGGGCAGAATCGCGAAACGGACTCCTGCTGGATCCGCGTCAGTCAGGCCTGGGCCGGCAACAACTTTGGCGGCATCTATATTCCGCGCGTCGGCCATGAGGTGATCGTGGACTTTATCAACGGCGATCCGGATCGGCCGCTGGTGATCGGCAGCCTCTATAACAACGTCACCATGCCGCCGTGGGATCTGCCGGCCAACGCCACGCAAAGCGGCCTGGTGAGCCGGACGATAGGCGGCGGCCGCACTAACTTTAACGGCATTCAGTTTGAAGACAAGCCCGGCCTTGAGCAGTACTGGGAGCAGGCCGAGCGCGATATGTCCCGCCTGACCAAGCGCAACGAAACGCAGACGATCGGCGTGAACTCGGATATCACCGTAGGCGCGACGCGCACGATGAGCGTAGGCGCATCCAACTCTACCCGTATCGGGATTAACGACGATCTGGAGGTTGGAGCCAATCGCTCTATTACTGTTGGGGTCAACAACAGCACCACTGTGCTGGGCAATAACGGCCTGATGGTCGGCGGCGCGTTCAGTATTAACGTCGCTGGCGCGCAGTCCGACGACGTGGGCGGCGCCAAAGGCATCAACGTTGGCGGCGCCTTTATGAACAACGTTGGCGGCTACTACTCGCTGGCGGTGGGCGGCTACTATTCGGTCAACGCGGGCGGCGCGGCGGCGGTAGTCGCTGGCGGCGCGCTGATGCTGACCGCCGGCGGCGAGCTCTGTCTCTGCGCTTCAAAAATCAAGCTGTGCGCGAATCATATTGTGATTCAGGGCGGCCAGGTTGATATCAATCCTGGCGACAGCTGCTGTTGCAACAGCTGTAGCAGCGGTGGCGGCGGCGGTGGCGGTGGCGGCGGTATGATCTGCGGCGTGCCCAGCCTGGAATGTTTCCCGGCTATTGGCCTGCCGTTCCCGCTGCCTTGCCTGCCACTGAAAATAGTCTGTCCGGAGATAACTATAGCGCCGACGCCAACCGGCACACCAACCGTATCGCCGACCGCAACGACGCCGACTGCAACGGTGACACAGTCAGTGGCGCCAACGATAGCGCCAACGGTAGCGCCGACGGTAGCGCCAACGATAGCACCGACGCAGACGCCGGACATTACAACGCCAGTGCCGATGAGGCTTGAGATCACGACGACGCCAGGGGCTTAAACGAAAGGGTGCTGACAGGAAACCGCACGCGGCGCGCTTCGCCGCGTGCAGGCAACATAATTAAGCGGGCCAGGCGGCCCGACAGAAAAAATGAGGTGAGATATGTCAAACAGTGCGGCAAGAGTCGGTGACGCCACCGGTCATGGCGGAGCTATAGCCAGCGGATCGGGCGATGTTTTTACCAATAACAGCGCCGCAGCGGCGGTATGTATAAGCGTGGCGCCTTGCCCTTTTCATGGCGCGGCGCCCGTGGCCTGCGGCTCGGGCAGCGTTTTTATCAACAATTACAACGCGGCACGAATAGGCGATGTGACCGGCTGCGGCGCGCCCATCTGCAGCGGTTCCGGCGACGTGACTATCGGCGGCTAAATTATGCAGCTACGCATGACCTGGCCCGACAATCAGCCCGCTTTCACGCTTGACGAGCGCTACACGAAAGAGAAGGCGGTCTGCTTTGATCCGCAAAGCGGAACCTTTAGCGAAGCCGGGGTGCCGGATGCGGTCTGGTTTTATAGCACGCCCGGCGGCGCGGTGATGTTTAACACCTGTACGACGCTGCTTTGTGTGGTGGACGACAGCGTGGTGCCGCCTGGCGAAAGGTATCCGCTGCGCGTTAACGCCGCCATCCAGCTGGGACACTACGCGTTCAGGCTAAGCGCCGATAGCGAGATAGCCTCGGAGGACGAACTACTTGATACTCTGCTCGGCCTGCATCCCACAAAGGAAAGGGCCGATCTGGTGATGCCGGAAGTGGAGGATATTTTGCCCAACGGCGGTCATTTTACCGGCGACTATCGCTATCTTAACGATGCCGACGCGCCGGCTGCGGAAGGCGAAACGGACGTGCTGAAATCGCTGGAGGTGGAGTACAAAAAGTTTCTTATCTGGGGCGAGCAGAACAGACACTTTGTCACGGAGCAGCCTTTACAAACCCGGCTTCCCGACTGCGATCACTACTTTGAGGCCGTACGCGAGGAGATGAAGGCGAAAACGCTGACCGAATGTCTGATTCAGACGCCTTCGCTGATCGATAAAGTCTGGGCGGAGCTGAACGTGGAGGGCGGCACGGAAACGCTGATTTTCGACGAGGAAAAAACGGATATTTTGAAGCTGCTGGCGCCGGAAAACATTGCTTCAAAAGAGAAGCAGGCGGTGCCGGAGCTGGTCTTTCATGATCTCTACAAACCAGGGCTGGACAGCCCTTACTAACCAGGGATGGGATTACTATGCATGACGCCAACACCTTAACCGCGAAGCTGAAAACCGCTTCGTTAAGCGACCTGCTTGCCGACGCGGTGGCGAAGGTCAAAGCCAAACCCGACGACAGCGCGCTGCGGCAGACGCTGTTTCGGCTCTATTGCGTTGAAGGGCTGTGGGAAAAAGCGCTGATGCAGCTGCAAACCCTTGCCCTGCTGGATGAGGCGGCGCAGAAGCAAAGCGAGCTGGGCAAGAACCTGATCCTCAGCGAACTGATGCGCGAAGAAGTGCTGGCCGGGAAACGGGCGCCAGGGCTCTTTACGCCCGATATGCCCGCATGGATGACGCTGCTGCTGCAGGCCAACAAAGCGCAGGCGGACAACGAACCTGAGCAGGCCGAAACCCTTCGCCAGCAGGCTTTTTCGCAGGCGCCGGAAAGCGCGGGCGGCGGCGAAATGACGGGGAAATTCGAGTGGATTGCGGATGGCGACGGCCGCATTGGGCCAGCCTGCGAATTTATCAGCGCCGGCGGCTATCGTCAGGTGCCGTTCTCCGCGCTGCAGCTGCTGCACGTCAGGCGGCCTGCCGATCTGCTCGATCTGGTCTGGACGCCGGCGCATATCAAAATCAACGGCGAGTTTCATTACGGCTACGTGCCGGCGCGCTATCCGCTGAGCGCCGACGCGCAGCAGAATGAAAAGCTGGGGCTGCGCAGCGAATGGCAACAGATCTCCGATACGCTGGCGATGGGAACGGGCAGAAAGGAGTTGATTACCGACAGCGGGGAGTTTTCTCTGCTGGAAGTGGCTGAAATTCACTTCAGGGAGTAGGCCATGGAGAAAAAACAGGGTTTTTTGCCCGCGCTGCTGGAAAGGCTGCTGGATGACGAGCCGAAAAAGCAGCAGGAGAGTTTTGACGCCTGCTACCTGAGCGCCAAAGAGATGCGCGCCATTGTGCAAAAAGATATCGCCTGTTTACTCAACAGCACCAACCTTGAAGAAGAGCTGGATGAAACCCGCTACGGCCTGGTGCTGGCTTCGGTGATTAACTACGGCGTTGCGCCGCTGACGGGAAAATACGCCCATCATCACAGCTGGCAGACCATTGAAAAAAATATCCGTAACGCGCTGCTGCGCTTCGAGCCGAGAATTATTCCGGAAACGCTGCTGGTTCGTCCCTTGACGGGTAAGGCGCCGCTGGGCAAAAACAGCCAGGTACATTTTGAAATCGGCGGGCTGATTAACTGGAAACCTCAGCCTGTCGATCTCAGCCTGAAGGGCGCCTATGACGCGGAAACGGCCAAAGTGGAATTAAAATCTTACTGAGGGCGGTTCGCCGCCCCTTTTCATCCTTATCTGGCGATGGTTAAATCCCCTGACAATAATTATTCAGGAGGCGCTATGCTGCCATCGCACACCATCAGTTTGACCATTCCCCGCAACTGGGTCGACCTCTATGAGACCATCCGTAAACCCGACTATTTTCCCAAATGGGTCAGCGGGCTGCGCGGCGCTTCGCTGGAGCTGGAAGGCAGCTACTGGAAAGTTTCCGGTGCGGAAAACGCGGTAAAAATCCGCTTTACCGATCACAATCCCTGGGGCGTGATGGATCGCTATGTGGACAGCGGTTTCGGCAAGGAAGCTTATGTGCCGATGCGCGTGGTCGGCAACGAAGAGGGCTCGGAAGTGCTGATTACTCTGTTCCGGCAGCCATTTACCTCCGATGAAAAATTCGCTGAAGAAATAGCGATGGTGAAAGGCGACCTGCAAAACCTGCATACGCTGTTGACGACCTGATCGCCGCGCCGTTGTGCCGTTTGCCGCAGCGGTCTTCGCACCGCTTTTCTGTTTGCATCGCCGTTAAGGAAGTCAGTCAGTTATGAAGATCATCACCTGTACCGAAGATCGTCACAGCGCCGAAATTCTGGCCATTTTCAATGATGCCATCGTCAACTCCACCGCGCTGTATGATTATCAGCCGCGCCCGCCCGAAAGTATGCAGAGCTGGTTCGCCATCAAGCGGCAGAACGACTTCCCGGTGATCGGCGTCGAGGACGAGGCGGGCAGACTAATGGGGTTCGCCAGCTATGGCGCCTTCCGCGTGCACGCCGCCTGCCAGTTTACCGTGGAGCACTCCATCTATATTCATCCCGATTTCCGCGGGCGCGGCCTGGGAAAAATCCTGCTGGACGCGATTGTCGAGCAGGCGCGTGAAAAGGGGATGCATCTGATTATCGGCGGCATCGACGCGGATAACCGCGCCAGCATCGCTCTGCATGAGAAAAAGGGCTTTACGCTGGCCGGCACGCTGCATGAGGTGGCGTGGAAGTTCGATCGCTGGCTGACTCTCGCTTTTTATCAAAAACGGCTGAACGACAACGCTACTGCGCCAGGCACTTGCCGATAAATTCGCCGGCGCTGCGCGCGCCCTGAGCGGAGATGGTGTGGCCGACCGAAGCGTCAAACTGGGTGCTGACCGTCGCGCCCAGCTCAAGCAGTTGCCTGGCCGCCGTCTCGCTTTCCGACCAGGGGATCACGCTGTCGGCCATGCCGTGGATTAGCATTACCGGCGTTTTTGTCGCCATCGCGTAGGGGCGCGGCGACGCCAGCCTGCCGGAAAAAGCCACCACGCCCGCTACCGGCCAGCGGCCGGAAACCACGGCGTCCAGCGCCATAATGCTGCCCTGCGAAAAGCCTGCCAGCACGACGCTTTCCAGCCGATCCTGCATCTGGTGCGCGGCCAGGATAGCGATAAGCCGCTCATCGAAAGCCTCGCGTGCGCCGCCAACGCGCTCGGCCCGGTTGGCCGGCGTGACGCCGCTCATGCTGAACCACTGGCAGCCCGGCCCGTGCTCAAAAGCGAAGGGCGCGTCGGGCGCGGCGAAAGCCGTCCCGGTCAGGGTATCGGCCCAGTGCTCGCCCAACCCGATCAGATCCTCGCCGCTGCTGCCGACGCCATGTAGTAAAATAATCAATCCTTTCGCCATGCGAATGTTCCTGTGGAAACGGTTTCAGGCAAGGCTACACGGATTCTGCCGCATTGATAATCCCTGCAATGGCGCGGAAATCCCTTCCGATATGGAAACAATCACCAGCCGCGATCCCACACCGCTTCGCCAGCGTAATGCGCTTCCAGGAACTCCGTCAGCGCGCGCACCTTATGCGCCAGATGGCGTGCTGGCGGATAGACGGCGTAGAGGCCCAGCGGCGGCATCTCATACTGTCGGAACAATGGCGTAATAGCGCCGCTGCGCAGCTGGTCGCCAGCAATAAAAGTAGGCATCCGCGCGATGCCCAAACCGGCCGTCGCCGCGCTGAGACAGGCTTCGGCGTTAGAGAAGCGCAGCCTTCCCTGTACCGCCACCGAGAGTATGCGTTCGTTAACGTCGCGAAACTGCCAATTGCACGGTTCGCGGAAGTTGGTGTCGATAATGCAGCTGTGCCTGGCCAGCTGGCGCAGATCGTCAGGCGTGCCGTGCTCGCGCAGATAGTCGGAGCTGGCCGCGACGACAATGCGGATATCGCTCAGCCGGCGAGCGATCAGGCTGCTGTCGCCAAGCTTGCCGATGCGCAGCGCCACGTCGAAGCCTTCATCCACGATATTGACCGTGCGGTCGGAGAAACTGACGTCCAGTTCGATCTCCGGGTACTCCCTGGCGAAAGCGATTAGCACCGGCGCAAGGCTGCTGGTGCCGAAGGTCAGCGGCGCGGTCAGCTTCAGGCGGCCGGAAGGTTTGCCGGAAGCATGGCGCACCGAAGCGTCCAGCGCGTCAAAGTCGTCCAGTATGGTTTTAATTCGATCGAAATAGGCCTGGCCTATCTCCGTGGGAAAAAGCGCTCTGGTACTGCGCTTCAGCAGCTGCACGCCCAGCTCACTTTCCAGACGCGAAACCAGCTTCGAAGCCTGGCCGCTGCTGGTGCCCAGGCGTTCCGCCGCCGCGGCGAAGCTGCCCAGCTCCATTACCGCCACCAGCATACGATCACAATCAAGCCGTTCCATTTTCGTCTCTCTGTCCTGGTCGTTGTTTTCCCTGTTCGCTGTCGCCTGTCGCTTCCTGCTTTGGCCTGCCGCCGACGCGTTGCGCAGCCGCTTGAGGGTATAAAAAAATCGGCCGCCAGGCCAGCCAACGTTAACAAAACGATAACAGCGCCGCGCCCGCCAGACTTCGGCCACGGAGAAAATGCACTATTATCAATTCTTTTGGATGGAGAAGTGCGCATGTTGTATCGCCGCTTTGAGAAGCTGATCGATATTTTTCAGGATGCGCCCAGCGACGCGCCGCCGGGCAGCGTCTGGGCTTTTTACCTCTACTATCTGCGCCAGGTCTGGCAGAGCTTCGCCATGCTGCTGGTGGTGGGCCTCATCGCTTCGCTGATCGAGGTGGCGCTGTTCCGTTTTCTCAGCACTATTATCGATATGGTGAATACCACGCCGGCCGCCAGCTTTTTCAGCGAGCACGCCAGCGAGCTGATCTGGATGGCGGCGGTCGCGCTGGTGTTCAGGCCGATCTTTATCGGGCTGCACGATCTGCTGGTGCATCAGACGATCAACCCCGGCATGACCAGCATGATCCGCTGGCAGAATCATAATTACGTGCTGCGACAGAGCCTGAATTTTTTCCAGAACGATTTTGCCGGCCGCATCGCGCAGCGCATTATGCAAACCGGCAACGCCCTGCGGGATTCGGCGGTGCAGACGGTGGATGCGCTCTGGCATGTGCTGATCTACGCCATCACCTCGCTGGTGCTGTTCGCCGAAGCCGACTGGCGACTGATGATCCCGCTGCTGCTGTGGATCGTCGGCTATGTCGTCAGCATGAAATACTTTGTGCCGCGCGTGAAATCCCGCTCCGTTGCCTCTTCCGACGCGCGTTCGAAGCTGATGGGTACGATCGTGGACGGCTACACCAATATCACCACGCTGAAGCTTTTCGCGCACAGCGATCTGGAGCGTGCCTACGCACGTGAAGCGATTGGCGATCAGACCGAGAAAACGCGCCAGCAGGGCCGCATGGTGACTAACATGGATGTTGCCGTCACCACGCTGAACGGCTTGCTTATCGTTTCCACGACCGGTCTGGCGCTGTGGCTGTGGTCGCAGTCGCTGATTAGCGTCGGCGCGATAGCGCTGGCTACCGGCCTTGTGATCCGTATCGTCAATATGTCCGGCTGGATTATGTGGGTGGTCAACGGCATCTTCGAGAATATCGGTATGGTGCAGGACGGCCTGAAAACCATCGCCCAGCCGGTCAGCGTGGCCGACAGGCCGCAGGCGCCCGCGCTTAAAGTACACAGCGGGGAGATCCGCTATGAGCAGGTTGATTTCAACTATGGCAAAGAGCGACGGGTAATCGACAATTTTCAGCTAACGATCCGGCCCGGTGAAAAGATTGGCCTGATTGGGCCGTCAGGCGCCGGGAAATCGACGCTGGTCAATCTGCTGCTGCGGCTGTATGACCTGGACGGCGGCCGCATCGTTATCGACGGACAGGATATCGCCCACGTCAGCCAGGAGAGCCTGCGCGCGCAGATCGGCATGATTACCCAGGATACTTCGCTGCTGCATCGCTCTATCCGCGACAATCTGCTTTACGGCCGCCCTCACGCCACCGAAGAGGAGCTGCAGCAGGCGATTCACCGCGCGAAGGCGGACGAATTCATCCCGATGCTCTCCGATCCTCAAGGACGCTTCGGGCTGGACGCGCAGGTCGGCGAGCGCGGCGTAAAGCTCTCCGGCGGCCAGCGGCAACGTATCGCTATTGCCAGGGTTTTGCTCAAAGACGCGCCGATCCTGATTATGGATGAGGCGACTTCCGCGCTGGATTCCGAAGTGGAAGCGGCAATTCAGGAGAGCCTGGAAACGCTGATGGGCGGCAAAACGGTGATCGCCATTGCGCACCGCCTCTCCACCATCGCCAAAATGGATCGGCTGGTGGTGCTGGAAAAAGGCCGTATCGCCGAGATGGGCAGCCACAGCGAGCTGCTGGCGCAAAATGGCCTGTACGCACGGCTGTGGCGTCATCAGACCGGCGGCTTTGTCGGCGACTAACGCAAAGGGCGGCTTTCGGGCCGCCCGCTATGCGCCTTCGCGCCGAAAGGGCAGTGATTCACGAGCCTCCACCGCCCAGGCCTGCACGCCTGGCCGCTCCTGCTGCAGGTAGTCCGCTACCGCCTCAAACAACCCTTCATGCCGCAGATAGTGCCAGGATTCGGTAATCACCGGCTCGAACCCCCGCACCAGCTTATGTTCACCTTGCGCGCCGGCGTCAAAACGCTGCAGGTCATGCGCGATAGCGTAATCCATGCCCTGATAGAAACAGGTCTCGAAATGCAGCCGGTTGAACTCTTCCAGACAGCCCCAGTAGCGACCATACAGCGTATCGCCGTCCATCAGGCTAAAAGCCATCGCTACCGCCGCGCCGTGCTGCGTTGCCAGCACCACGCGGATCGCTTCCGGCATTTTTTCCGCCAGCAGGCTGAAAAAGTCGCGGGTGAGATAGGGCCGCTGGCCGCGTACCGCATAGGTGTTGGCGTAGCAGGCATAGACGAAATCCCAGTGCGCTTCGCTGAGTCTGTCGCCAGCCAGCCACTCGAACTCAAAGCCCTGGCTGGCCACCAGCTCGCGCTCTTTGCGCATCTGCTTGCGCTTGCGCGACATCAGCGTATCCAGAAAATCCTGGAAATCCCGGTAGCCGGGATTGCGCCAGTGATACTGACAGCCGAGTCGCGGCAGCCAGCGCGCTTCGGTCGCGATCAGCTCGCGAGTTTGCGCATTGCCAAAATTAATGTGCGCGCTGTGTAGCTGGCGCTGCTGTAAAAAATCGGGAAGCTGACGCAGCAGCTTCGCGGCAAAGGCGCTTTCGCCCAGCAGCCTGGCGCCGGTCACGGGACTAAACGGCACGGCGGCCAGCCATTTCGGATAGTAGGGCAGCCCGGCGCGACGGCAGGCGTCGGCCCAGGCGTGATCGAAAACGTACTCGCCCATTGAATGACTTTTGCGATAGCCCGGCAGCGCGGCGCGGATTTCGCCTTCTTCTTGCCACAGCAGGTGCTGCGGCTGCCAGCCGGAGCCGGCGCCCAGGCTGCCGCTCTCTTCCAGCGTGCTGAGAAAGGCGTGACGGAGAAAGGGCTGATCGTCAGGGAGCAGGGCGTCCCACTGACTGGCGGGAAGATCGGCCAGCTGCGTCAGAAGGATTAGCGACATAGAAACACTCCGTCTTCAGGCGGGCAGACGCGCTGCCCGGTTAACCATGAAGCTAAAGTGAAGGTTTTGCTGGCGAAGATCAACGCCTTCCGGCGTGGCGCTAAACTTTACGTACGCTGGTCGCCGTGGCGCCCGACCAGGTTTTATCCTCCGGCGTTTCGCCGCCGACGCGTTCTATTGGCCCCATCACGAACAGGAAGCAGCAGGCAGCGACGATGCAGTGAGCGCCAACGAATACCAGTCCCACGCTGTAGCTGCCGGTCAGCGCCACCAGATAGCCGAAGATAATCGGCGTGACGATACCGGCGATATTGCCGACGCAGTTGAAGATGGCGCCCGCCAGGCCGACCGCTTCTTTCGGCGCCGTATCGCTAATCACCGCCCAGGTTCCCGCGCCCGCCGCGACGCCTTTGCCATAAAAGGCGAAGGACATAATGGCGATGACCCAGAAGTTGCTGTTGGCTACGGCGGCGGCGATCAGCGTGGCGGCCATCAACATGCCGACGATATAAGGCGTTTTGCGCGCCCAGGAAACCGACCAGCCTTTGCGGATCAGGTAGTCGGAGATGACGCCGCCGGAGATGCCGCCCGCGAAACCGAACAGCGCCGGCGCGATGGTAGCAAACCCGGCGTGCAGAATATCCATGCCGCGCGCCTGCACCAGATAGATGGGAAACCAGGTAATAAAGAAATAGCTCAGCGCTATGATGCAGTACTGGCCGATATAGGCGCACCAGAGCATACGGTTGGTCAGCAACTTGTGGAAGGTGGCGCGGGAAGGGCGCGAGTTTTCCTTACGCTCCCGCGCCGAGTCGATATCGATCAGGCCGCCGCCCGCCTCGATATAGCTCAGCTCCTGCGGCGACACGCTGCGATGCAGGCGCGGCTCCTGCATATACCAGAGCCAGACGAAGAAGGCGACGATGCCGATAACGCCCAGCACGAAGAAAGGCCACGGCCAGCCGAACTCGGAAACCAGCCAGCCGGAGAGCGGCGAGAAGATGCCGACGGCAAAATATTGCGACGAGGCGAACAGCGAAGAGGCGCGGCCGCGTTCGGCTTTCGGAAACCACATAATGGCGACGCGGGCGTTGGCGGGAAAGCTCGGCGCCTCAATCAGCCCCAGCGCGAAACGCAGCGTAAACATCATCACCAGCGCGCTGGTCACGCCCGTGGAGAATTCGCCGACAAAGCCCATCGCCAGCGTGGAGAGCGACCAGAGTACCAGCGTTACGCCATAGACTTTTTTGGTGCCGAAACGGTCGAGAAAAAGGCCGCCGGGAATTTGTCCTATCACATAGGCCCAGCTAAAGGCGGAGAGAATAAAGCCGAGCTGTACGGGCGACAGGCCGAACTCATCCTTAATAGCGCCGCCGGCGATAGAGAGAATGGAGCGATCCGCATAGGCAATAACGGAAAGAAACAGTATCAGCATTAATATCCACACGCGCACGTGCGAGGCGTTTTTAGCTGTCATAGTGCTTACCCTTTTTATTATCGCTCTGATTACAGGCGCGGGAGATAGCGGCAGGCGAGAGGAAAACGACCAGCGGGCGTTTTTATCAACTATAGGAGCAGCTTTTCAGGCGGGTCATTGTGCTGTTGTCGGGATTAACGGGCGCGTTTAGCGATACATTAGGAAATATGCACGACGCGGCTTGAACCGCTTCACATTCCTTAAGTTATCCGCCGCGCCGCCAGCCCCGCTTTTCCGGAACGTGCGCTGTATCAGGTTTTCTTTCCGCGTAATCTTCTACAGAGAGCGCTTTTATCAGGGATCGATCATGGTTGGCCCGGCGATGCGCAGCACGTTGTAGAACCAGGTTTTCGCCGCGATATCGCCGATTTCCGTATGCGCATAGAGAAACACTTCCTGATTCGGCACGTGAAAAGGCAGCTCCAGCATGCGGCCATTGCCGCGACGCGCGTAGATTCTGGCAGCGCTGGAAGGCAGCGTCACCAGCAGATCGCTGGAGGCGATCAGCTCGCCGAGCGCGGCGAAGTGCGGCACCTCCAGCGCGATTTCCCGCTCCAGCTCAAACTCTTTCAGCCGGTCTTCCACAATATGGTGGCCGCTGGTGGCGGCGACCACCACGTGGCGCTCCCGCATATAGTCATCCAGCGACAGGCTCTCTTTAATGCGAGGGTGATCGACGTTAAGCAGGCAGACGTAGCGTTCATAGGCCATCAGCTCACGCTGCGCGGAGGAGACGGATTCGTTGCGGCTGCAAAGCGCCGCGTCAACGCGACCGGTCAGCAGCCATTCATCAAGCTTGTGCACGTCAACCGGGATCACTTCCAGCTGAATATGGGGCGCGACGTTGCGGAACAGCGTGATGAGCTTAGGCAGCAGCAGCAGCTCGCCCAAATCCGTCAGCGCCAGACGAAATTTATAGCGTGACGTTTCCGGCGAGAAGATACGGGTTTCCGCCACGGCCTTTTCAATGCCGGTCAGCGATTTTTTAAATACCTTGTAGAGTCGGGTCGCGGTGGGCGTCGGCTCCATGCCTTTACGGCTGCGCTTGAAGAGTTCGTCGTTGGTGGCGCCGCGCAGCCGTGAAAGCGCATAGCTGGCGGAAGGCTGCGTGATAAAGAGGCGACTGGCGGCGCCGCTGACGCTGCGGGTTTCGTAAATAGCGGTAAAAACGCGCACCAGGTTCAGATCGAGCATAGTCACCTCTATAGAGACACTCTATTAACCAAGATTAAAATTATCTATTTGAACTATTTTACGCTTCTTTATATCCTTCCGGCAAATTTTGATAACTTACGTTATTTTTTGTATATCAAAATTTAACTAATAAAAAACATATAGATATAAAATTACATCGTGGCGTGGTGGCGCAACATGCAGGGCGTAGCCGCAGGAGAAAGCAAGTGAAAGGTGAAATCGTAGACGTGATCGTCGACTGGATTGAAGCACATCTGGACGACGGACTGAACATAGAAGCCGTAGCCGCGCGCTCTGGTTATTCTAAATGGCACTTACAGCGCGCTTTTAAAGAGAAAAAAGGCATGACGCTGGGCACCTTTATCCGCTGTCGTCGTCTGGATGAAGCGGCGAAGAGTCTGGTGACTTCCCATAAGACGATTATGACCATCTCGATGGATCTGGGTTTCTCTTCTCAACAATGCTTCCAGCGCGTGTTTAAAAAACACTTCAACGTGACGCCGAGAGATTATCGCAACCAGCATCGCGAGCTGCACTAAGCCCGTCGCCCCTGACCCACTATGATAAAAAAATATGCATTTCTTATCGCGCTGGCGATAAGCGGAAGCAGTTTCGCCGCGCTGCCCGTTCGTCCAGCGCTCGCAAACATAGCTGGCTGGTGCGAGCCGGACGTTTGCCTGCGACCGGCACAGGCCGGTAACGGGCTGGCGGAGATTAGCGGCGTTGACCGTCAGCCGCGCCGCGTGCTGGAACCGATAGCGGCGGGCACGCTGACGGAACAGCCAGAGTAAATCTCGCCAGACGATCCGCGCAGGTGAAAAATTTAACATTCCATCAGGTATACTAACGCTCGCTCGTTTTAACCTGCTTACGGAATGCTATGGAACGTTTCACCGAAAACCTTATCTACGCCTCACGCTGGCTGCTGGCGCCTATTTATCTTGGCCTCTCCCTCGGCCTGCTGGCGCTGGCGATCAAATTCTTTCAGGAAGTTTTTCATCTGCTGCCCAACGTGCTGGCTATCGCGGAAAACGATCTGGTGCTGGTACTGCTGTCAATGATCGATCTGACGCTGGTCGGCGGCCTGCTGGTGATGGTGATGCTCTCCGGCTATGAAAACTTCGTCTCCAGACTGGATATCGGCGAACATAAAGAGAAGCTGAGCTGGCTCGGGAAGATGGATTCCGGCTCGCTGAAAAATAAAGTGGCCGCTTCTATCGTGGCGATCTCCTCTATCCATCTGCTGCGGGTGTTTATGGATGCGAAAAACATCCCCGATAACAAGCTGATGTGGTACGTCATTATTCATCTGGCCTTTGTGCTCTCCGCTTTTGTCATGGGCTATCTGGACGCCATGTCGCGCCGGGATAAAAGCAGCAGCCACTGATCGCCTTTCGCCCGGCTCGCGCCGGGCATTGCCGCCGCGAATTTTTCTTGCCTCTTTGCCGGAAGATCGCATAAAAAAGCGGTTCTCCTTGCCGATAAAAAAATATTCGCTTCCAGTGCCTGCTTTACGCAGCCAGGCAGAGCGTTTTTTTGTGGGAAGATCCGGGCTACTGAGGAAAACCATGCCAGATGATTAGTCGACGTCGGTTAATAATGGGAACCGGCGCAGCTATGCTTGCGATGACCGCCGGGAAACTGTTCGCCAGGGAAGACATCATTCCGCTATGGCCGGACGAACCGCCGGGCGGCGGCGGCCCGAGCGGCGCGCTGCGCATCTCCGCCAACGGTTCCTGGTCCAATATCGTCAGTCCCGCTATCCAGCGTTTTCAGCCGCAGGAACCTAACGGCTCGGCAGTGCTGATCGCCGCGGGCGGCGGTTACCGCTGGATCGGGATGGGCGGCGAGGCCTGGCCGGTAGCGCGCTGGCTGAACGCTCGTGGCTATACGGCCTATGTGCTGAGCTATCGTTTGCCGCACGAGAAGTGGCACGCGGGAAGGCTGGCGCCTTTTCAGGATGCGCAGCGCGCTATCAGGCTGGTGCGCTCGCTGGAGCGCAAAGTTCATCTGCTGGGCTTTTCCGCCGGCGGACATTTGCTGGGCATGTCGGCGGCGCGGCCCGGTTTCGTCACCTATGCGCCGCAGGATACGCTGGATCAAATTGCACCCGTGGCGGACAGCGTAGCGCTTATCTACCCGGTGATTACCCTGGAAGCGCCTTATACCCATACGCGCACCCATAGCGAAATCGTCGGGAAAAACGCCTCGCCAGCTGACGAGGCGGGCTGGTCGGTAGAGAATTACGTAACGCGCAGTTTTCCGCCGACTTTTCTGGCGCAGGCTGAAGACGACCACACCTCAAATCCGCACAATACGCAGATTATGCACGATGCCTGTCGCCGCATGGGCGTGCCTGTGGAACAGATTAAAATTACGCGCGGTGGGCATGGTTTCGGATTGGGCAGGGCGGGAACGCCGGCGGCTATCTGGGATGAGGCTTATGCCATCTGGCTGGCGGGCCGTCGCTAACAGGGTGTCGGCTAGCGCCTTCCGTGGCGCAAGCCTGTAGCAGCTATTTCCTGAGCCTGACCAGATCGACCGCATGGTCGGTGCTTTTAGTCATAATCAGGCTGGCTCTTTCGCGGGTCGGCAGAATGTTTTCTTTCAGGTTCATCAGGTTGATCTCTTCCCATAGCTGCGTGGCGATGCCTACGGCCTCATCCTCGGGCAGCTTCGCATAGTGATGGAAATAGGAATCGGGATCGGTAAAAGCGCCCTGACGAAACTTCAGGAAGCGATTGATGTACCAGCTGCGCAGCAAATCTTCCGGCGCGTCCACATAGATAGAGAAATCCACGAAGTCAGAGACAAAAACATGATGCGGGTCGTGCGGGTAATCCATGCCGCTCTGCAGCACGTTCAACCCTTCCAGAATCAGAATGTCCGGCTGTTGAACAACTTTGTCGCCGTCCGGAATAACGTCGTAAATCAGGTGCGAATAGACCGGCGCGGTAACCTGAGCGGCGCCCGACTTCAGCGCCGAGACGAAATTCACCAGGCGATGCATATCATAAGATTGCGGAAAGCCCTTTTTCTTCATCAGGCCGCGCTCTTTCAGCACCTGATTGGGATGCAGGAAGCCGTCGGTGGTGATCAGTTCGACGCGGCGGTGTTCCGGCCAGCGGCTCAGCAGCGCCTGCAGCACGCGCGCGGTAGTGCTTTTACCTACGGCGACGCTGCCGGCGATGCTGATGATATAGGGAATTTTCTGGCCGTTGGTGCCCAGAAACTGCTCCAGCACCGCCTGTCGACGCAGATCGGAATTGATATAGAAGTTAAGCAGGCGCGATAGCGGCAGATAGATCTCGGCGACCTCGTTAAGAGAAAGGTCTTCGTTGATGCCTTCGAGCCGGGCAATTTCTTCTTTGCTCAGGGTCATCGGCACGGAATCACGCAGCGCGGCCCACTGCGAACGGTTAAATTGCAGATAGGGTGTGGTCAACAAAGATTCTTTTTTGCTCATATACATGCTTCTGCCAGCAAGAACTTGCCTGTCGTGGCGTGCGCAGAGAAGGGATTGTCCGCCGCTGCCGCTCGCGTAACTAAGGTAAATTTCAGAAAACAATGGGCAGGAGGTTAACACCAGACGGGGCGGAATCAGAAGGAAAAATAAAAACTGTCGCCGCAAACGGAATGCTTACCGCATTAATTGGAAAATTCGCCGTTCGATCGGCGACAGCCATAAGCTTTGCAGCTGCCGGAAAAGAAAAAACGGCGGAACACGATGCGCCACGACGACTAATTTGTCGCTTTTTAAAGCGAAACGGTTGATGCAGAGCACTTTTTTGCGAAGAATTGCACAAATAACAGGCATAAGAACTTTTATCGCAATTTTTTTGTTGCATCCCGCCGCCACACTTCCTAGAATGCGCACCACTTGATGCCGGCTTAGCTCAGTTGGTAGAGCAACTGACTTGTAATCAGTAGGTCACCAGTTCGATTCCGGTAGCCGGCACCATCAAGTACCCCAGGTGGGGTTCCCGAGCGGCCAAAGGGAGCAGACTGTAAATCTGCCGTCATCGACTTCGAAGGTTCGAATCCTTCCCCCACCACCATTAACATTGCTCGCAATGTTAATAAGAGGCAGAGCTCTTCAAATTCCCCACGGGGAAGGATGAGAAGCTTCGACCTCGAAGGTTTGACCCGAAGGGCGCGGAGCGAAGCGACGTAAATCCTTCTAACATGGAAGTCAAACCTGGCACCACCATTTCAGTCTGGCCTTATCAGGCTGCAAATACAGATTTTAGACTGAGCTCAGGCACAGTCGGAGTCATCAAGCAAATGCGGGTTGACTCGAGTGGCAGGAAAGCGTTTCTGCTATTCACAAGCTACAGACAGAACAGGTAGCCGAGTTCCAGGATGCGGGCATCGTATAATGGCTATTACCTCAGCCTTCCAAGCTGATGATGCGGGTTCGATTCCCGCTGCCCGCTCCAAGCCGTGCTGATATGGCTCAGTTGGTAGAGCGCACCCTTGGTAAGGGTGAGGTCCCCAGTTCGACTCTGGGTATCAGCACCACTTCTAAATCTCCCTCCCTGATTCTTTCTCTGTACGTTAAAATTCAACAGTTCAGGCAATGCCTGGTTGATGTGGTGATATCACCGATTTATCCGTGTCTTAGAGGGACAAGCGATGTCTAAAGAAAAATTTGAACGTTCCAAACCGCACGTCAACGTTGGTACTATCGGCCACGTTGACCACGGTAAAACTACCCTGACTGCTGCTATCACCACCGTACTGGCTAAAACCTACGGCGGTTCTGCTCGTGCATTCGACCAGATCGATAACGCGCCAGAAGAAAAAGCTCGTGGTATCACCATCAACACCTCTCACGTTGAGTACGATACTCCGTCACGTCACTACGCGCACGTTGACTGCCCAGGCCACGCCGACTATGTGAAAAACATGATCACCGGTGCTGCGCAGATGGACGGCGCTATTCTGGTTGTTGCTGCGACTGACGGCCCAATGCCGCAGACCCGTGAGCACATCCTGCTGGGTCGTCAGGTTGGCGTTCCTTACATCATCGTGTTCCTGAACAAGTGCGACATGGTTGATGACGAAGAGCTGCTGGAGCTGGTAGAGATGGAAGTCCGTGACCTGCTGTCACAGTACGACTTCCCGGGCGACGACACCCCAATCGTTCACGGTTCCGCGCTGAAAGCGCTGGAAGGCGACGCTGAGTGGGAAGCGAAAATCATCGAGCTGGCTGGTCACCTGGACAACTACATCCCGGAACCAGAGCGCGCTATCGACAAGCCGTTCCTGCTGCCAATCGAAGACGTGTTCTCTATCTCCGGCCGTGGTACCGTTGTTACCGGTCGTGTAGAGCGCGGTATCGTTAAAGTGGGCGAAGAAGTTGAAATCGTTGGTATCAAAGATACCGTGAAATCAACCTGTACCGGCGTTGAAATGTTCCGTAAGCTGCTGGATGAAGGCCGTGCGGGCGAGAACTGCGGTATCCTGCTGCGCGGTATCAAGCGCGAAGATATCCAGCGTGGTCAGGTTCTGGCTAAGCCAGGCACCATCAAGCCACACACCAAGTTCGAGTCTGAGGTTTACATCCTGTCTAAAGACGAAGGCGGCCGTCATACTCCGTTCTTCAAAGGCTACCGTCCACAGTTCTACTTCCGTACTACTGACGTGACCGGTACCATCGAACTGCCAGAAGGCGTGGAAATGGTAATGCCAGGCGACAACATCAAAATGGTTGTTACCCTGATCCACCCAATCGCCATGGACGATGGTCTGCGTTTCGCAATCCGCGAAGGCGGCCGTACCGTTGGTGCGGGCGTTGTTGCCAAAGTTATCGCTTAATCGCTGATAATATTTGACGCAATGCACAAGAAGAGGGCATCATTTGATGCCCTTTTTGCACGCTGTAACATAGAACCTGGCTCATCAGTGATTTTCAACCATAATCATTGCTGAGGCAGGCTCTGTAGCACGGCGTTATATGCCGAGTTTCGCCTGAGCGCATTATTCGGTTCGGTTGCCGCTTGTTATGGGGCAAAACAGTTTCTGATCTATTGTGGCAGGTTGGTTTATGAGTGCTAATACCGAAGCTCAAGGGAGCGGGCGCGGACTGGAAACGGTAAAGTGGTTAGTGGTGGCGCTGCTGCTGCTCGTGGCCGTGGTCGGCAACTACTATTATCGTGAGATCACCCTCCCGCTGCGCGCGCTGGCCGTTGTAATCCTGATCGCAGCAGCAGGTGGCATCGCGCTGCTGACGACGAAGGGCAAAGCGACGCTGGCTTTTGCCCGCGAAGCGCGCACGGAAGTTCGCAAGGTTATTTGGCCGACTCGTCAGGAAACGTTGCATACCACCTTAATCGTTGCCGCGGTTACTGCCGTGATGTCACTGATTTTGTGGGGACTGGATGGTATTCTGGTCCGTCTGGTATCGTTTATCACTGGCCTGAGGTTCTGAGATGTCTGAAGCTCCAAAAAAGCGCTGGTACGTCGTTCAGGCGTTTTCCGGCTTTGAAGGCCGTGTAGCCCAGTCGCTGCGCGAGCATATCAAATTACATAACATGGAAGAGCTTTTTGGCGACGTCATGGTACCAACCGAAGAAGTGGTTGAGATCCGTGGCGGTCAGCGTCGCAAAAGCGAACGCAAGTTTTTCCCGGGCTATGTTCTGGTTCAAATGGTCATGAACGACGCAAGCTGGCACTTAGTGCGCAGCGTGCCGCGCGTCATGGGATTCATTGGCGGCACTTCCGATCGTCCGGCACCTATTAGCGATAAAGAAGTCGACGCGATCATGAACCGCCTGCAGTCCGCCGGCGACAAGCCGCGTCCGAAAACGCTGTTCGAGCCAGGCGAGATGGTCCGTGTCAACGACGGTCCTTTTGCCGACTTCAACGGTGTGGTGGAAGAGGTGGACTACGAAAAGAGCCGCCTGAAAGTTTCCGTTTCCATCTTTGGCCGTGCAACGCCGGTCGAACTGGATTTCGGTCAGGTTGAGAAAGGCTGACCGTTCTGCTCAAAACAGAATAACAGTTGCGGAAGGCGCGAAATTACCCTACAATTTCGCGCCTTTTGTTTTTATGCGCACGGCGCGTAAATATTAATCACGGGGAGCTCTTCCAGAGCGCTTGCACCCAATAGAGGAAATATCATGGCTAAGAAAGTACAAGCCTACGTTAAGCTGCAGGTTGCAGCCGGTATGGCGAACCCGAGTCCACCAGTTGGTCCGGCTCTGGGTCAGCAGGGCGTTAACATCATGGAATTCTGTAAAGCGTTCAACGCCAAAACAGAATCCGTTGAGAAAGGTCTGCCGATTCCGGTTGTTATTACCGTTTATTCTGACCGTTCTTTCACCTTCGTTACCAAAACGCCTCCAGCAGCTGTACTGCTGAAGAAAGCGGCGGGTATCAAGTCTGGTTCCGGCAAGCCGAACAAAGACAAAGTAGGTAAAGTATCACGTGCTCAGGTACGTGAAATCGCAGAAACTAAAGCTGCGGACATGACTGGTGCTGACGTTGAAGCGATGACTCGCTCAATCGAAGGTACTGCTCGTTCCATGGGCCTGGTAGTAGAGGATTAATACATGAAACTGACCAAGCGCATGCGCGTGATCCGTGACAAAGTTGATGCTACCAAGCAGTACGACATCAACGAAGCTGTAGCTCTGCTGAAAGAACTGGCCACCGCTAAGTTCGTAGAAAGCGTTGACGTAGCTGTAAACCTGGGCATCGATGCTCGTAAATCTGACCAGAACGTGCGCGGTGCAACTGTACTGCCACACGGTACCGGTCGTTCAGTACGCGTTGCCGTATTTACCCAGGGCGCAAACGCTGAAGCTGCTAAAGCAGCCGGCGCAGAGCTGGTAGGTATGGAAGATCTGGCTGAGCAGATCAAAAAAGGCGAAATGAACTTTGACGTGGTTATCGCATCTCCGGATGCCATGCGCGTTGTTGGCCAGCTGGGCCAGGTTCTGGGCCCACGCGGTCTGATGCCAAACCCGAAAGTTGGCACCGTTACTCCTAACGTTGCTGAAGCGGTTAAAAACGCTAAAGCGGGCCAGGTTCGCTATCGTAACGACAAAAACGGCATCATCCATACCACTATCGGTAAGGTTGATTTCGAGTCCGATAAGCTGAAAGAAAACCTGGAAGCCCTGCTGGTTGCGCTGAAAAAAGCGAAACCTTCTCAGGCGAAAGGCGTTTTCATCAAGAAAGTTAGCATCTCCACCACTATGGGTGCAGGTGTTGCGGTTGATCAGGCTGGCCTGAACGCTGTAGCTAACTAATCTGCTTTACGCGGGCGAAATTTTCTACTAGAATCTTACGCCCGTTGTTCTGCAAATAAGCAGAACCAGAATTTTCGGTTGGAGCCTGGCCTTATCCAGGCCTCCGTCCAAGACCGCAGGTGTTTCGCGAGAAACTTAATTTCCTGCGTAGACGGTGACAGAACCTGAAGAATATTTTTATAGTCTTTGCTGGATTCTGCTCACCGTGTTTGAGCGCCTGCTTACAGTCATGTTCGCAGGTGATGTGAGTTCCGGAGGAATCCTTCTCCGGTCAAAATCCAGGAGCAAAAGCTAATGGCATTAAATCTTCAAGACAAACAAGCGATTGTTGCTGAAGTCACCGAAGTAGCCAAAGGCGCGCTGTCTGCGGTAGTTGCGGATTCCCGCGGCGTGACCGTAGACAAAATGACTGAACTGCGTAAAGCAGGTCGTGAAGCTGGCGTTTACATGCGTGTTGTTCGTAACACCCTGCTGCGCCGCGTCGTTGAAGGAACTCAGTTTGAGATCCTGAAAGACACGTTTGTTGGTCCGACCCTGATTGCATACTCTATGGAACACCCGGGCGCTGCTGCTCGTCTGTTCAAAGAGTTCGCGAAAGCGAATGCAAAATTTGAGGTCAAAGCTGCGGCCTTTGAAGGTGAGCTGATCACGGCGGCGAATATCGACCGTCTGGCAACTCTGCCAACTTACGAAGAAGCGCTGGCACGTCTGATGTCGACCATGAAAGAAGCCGCTGCAGGCAAACTGGTCCGCACCCTGGCTGCCGTACGCGACGCCAAAGAAGCTGCATAAGCTTTTTGCCCGTTGCACTTTAACGTATAAACTATTTCTGATTCACAGGAACAATTGTCATGTCTATCACTAAAGATCAAATTCTGGAAGCAGTAGCGGCTATGTCTGTAATGGACGTTGTTGAGCTGGTTTCCGCTATGGAAGAAAAATTCGGCGTTTCTGCTGCTGCTGCTGTAGCTGTTGCTGCTGGCCCGGCTGAAGCTGCTGAAGAAAAAACCGAGTTCGACGTTGTGCTGAAAGCTATCGGCGCTAACAAAGTTGCCGTAATCAAAGCTGTACGTGGCGCAACTGGTCTGGGTCTGAAAGAAGCTAAAGACCTGGTTGAGTCTGCACCTGCTGCCCTGAAAGAAGGCATCAGCAAAGACGACGCAGAAGCTCTGAAGAAATCCCTGGAAGAAGCTGGCGCGGAAGTTGAAGTTAAATAAGCCACGCTTTCAGTTTGCAGCCTGAGTTAATCAGGCTGACGGCTGGTGACTTTTTGGTCACCAGCCTTTTTGCGCTGTAGAGCGTCAGTGACGTTTCACACCGTTTAGTCACTGATTTGCTTAATGTCTTTTTCTATCGACGCCTTAATATACTGCCTTCCCGCAGGGTTCCCTGCCTTGCACGGCAATGAAATGATTTAAGAGTGATAGAAAGAGGTATTACGGAAGCTGTTCATTCCGACCCAACAAAATAGTGTTGCATGAACTGTCCCCCCTGGACGGACAGAGAGGTTCTACTTTTCAGCGAGCTGAGGAACCCTATGGTTTACTCCTATACCGAGAAAAAACGCATTCGTAAGGATTTTGGCAAACGTCCACAGGTTTTGGATGTTCCCTATCTCCTTTCTATCCAGCTTGACTCGTTCCAGAAGTTCATCGAGCAAGATCCGGAAGGTCAGTATGGTCTGGAAGCTGCTTTCCGTTCCGTATTCCCTATCCAAAGCTATAGCGGTAACTCTGAGCTGCAGTACGTCAGCTACCGTTTAGGCGAGCCTGTCTTTGATGTGAAAGAGTGTCAGATTCGTGGCGTCACGTATTCTGCTCCTCTGCGCGTAAAACTGCGCCTGGTGATCTACGAGCGTGAAGCGCCCGAAGGCACCGTAAAAGACATTAAAGAGCAGGAAGTATACATGGGCGAAATTCCGCTCATGACCGATAACGGTACCTTTGTCATCAACGGTACAGAGCGTGTTATCGTTTCTCAGCTGCATCGTAGTCCTGGTGTCTTCTTTGACAGCGATAAGGGTAAAACCCACTCATCGGGTAAAGTGCTGTATAACGCACGCATCATCCCTTACCGTGGTTCCTGGTTGGACTTTGAGTTCGACCCGAAAGACAACCTGTTCGTTCGTATCGACCGTCGCCGTAAGCTGCCTGCGACCATCATTCTGCGCGCGCTGAACTACACCACTGAGCAGATCCTCGACCTGTTCTTCGAAAAAGTCGTGTATGAGATCCGCAACAACAAGCTGCAGATGGAACTGGTGCCTGAGCGCCTGCGCGGCGAAACCGCCTCTTTCGACATCGAAGCCAACGGCACCGTATACGTTGAGAAAGGCCGTCGCATTACCGCACGCCACATTCGTCAGCTGGAAAAAGATGGCGTTGAGCACATCGAAGTTCCGGTTGAATATATCGCGGGTAAAGTCGTCGCTAAAGATTACATCGACGAAAGCACCGGCGAGCTGATCGTTGCCGCGAACATGGAGCTGTCGCTGGATCTGCTGGCTAAACTGAGCCAGTCCGGCCACAAGCGCATTGAAACGCTGTTTACCAACGATCTGGATCACGGCCCGTACATCTCCGAGACCGTACGCGTCGACCCAACCACCGATCGCCTGAGCGCGCTGGTTGAGATCTACCGCATGATGCGTCCTGGCGAACCGCCAACGCGTGAAGCGGCTGAAAACCTGTTTGAGAACCTGTTCTTCTCTGAAGACCGCTATGACCTTTCTGCGGTAGGCCGCATGAAGTTCAACCGTTCTCTGCTGCGTGACGAGATCGAAGGTTCCGGTATCCTGAGCAAAGACGACATCATCGAAGTGATGAAGAAGCTCATCGGTATCCGTAACGGTATTGGCGAAGTGGATGATATCGACCACCTCGGCAACCGTCGTATCCGTTCCGTTGGCGAAATGGCCGAGAACCAGTTCCGCGTAGGTCTGGTACGTGTTGAGCGCGCGGTGAAAGAGCGTCTTTCCCTGGGCGACCTCGATACCCTGATGCCTCAGGATATGATCAACGCCAAGCCGATCTCCGCAGCAGTGAAAGAGTTCTTTGGTTCCAGCCAGCTGTCACAGTTTATGGACCAGAACAACCCGCTGTCAGAGATTACGCACAAGCGTCGTATCTCTGCGCTTGGCCCAGGCGGTCTGACGCGTGAGCGCGCAGGCTTTGAAGTTCGAGACGTTCACCCGACTCACTACGGTCGCGTGTGCCCAATCGAAACGCCTGAAGGTCCAAACATCGGTCTGATTAACTCGCTGTCCGTGTACGCACAGACCAACGAGTACGGTTTCCTGGAAACCCCATACCGTCGCGTGCGCGAAGGCGTGGTGACCGACGAAATTCATTACCTCTCTGCAATCGAAGAGGGTAACTACGTTATCGCTCAGGCGAACACCAATCTCGACGACGAAGGTCACTTCGTGGACGACCTGGTGACCTGCCGTAGCAAAGGCGAATCGAGCCTGTTCAGCCGCGATCAGGTTGACTACATGGACGTTTCCACCCAGCAGGTGGTTTCCGTCGGTGCGTCGCTGATCCCGTTCCTGGAGCACGATGACGCCAACCGCGCATTGATGGGTGCAAACATGCAACGTCAGGCGGTTCCAACTCTGCGCGCTGATAAGCCGCTGGTTGGTACCGGTATGGAGCGCGCGGTAGCGGTTGACTCCGGCGTTACTGCCGTAGCGAAACGTGGCGGTACCGTACAGTACGTCGACGCATCCCGTATCGTTATCAAAGTTAACGAAGACGAGATGTATCCGGGCGAAGCGGGCATCGACATCTACAACCTGACCAAGTACACCCGTTCTAACCAGAACACCTGCATCAACCAGATGCCGTGTGTGAATCTGGGCGAGCCGATCGAGCGCGGCGACGTGCTGGCCGATGGCCCGTCTACGGATCTGGGCGAGCTGGCGCTGGGTCAGAACATGCGCGTGGCGTTCATGCCGTGGAACGGCTACAACTTCGAAGACTCCATTCTGGTCTCCGAGCGCGTGGTACAGGAAGATCGCTTCACCACTATCCATATTCAGGAACTGGCGTGCGTGTCTCGCGACACCAAGCTGGGGCCGGAAGAGATCACCGCCGACATCCCTAACGTGGGTGAAGCTGCGCTCTCTAAACTGGATGAATCCGGTATCGTTTATATCGGTGCGGAAGTGACCGGCGGCGACATTCTGGTTGGTAAGGTTACGCCGAAGGGCGAAACCCAGCTGACGCCAGAAGAGAAACTGCTGCGCGCAATCTTCGGTGAGAAAGCGTCTGACGTTAAAGACTCTTCTCTGCGTGTGCCAAACGGCGTCTCCGGCACCGTTATCGACGTGCAGGTCTTTACCCGCGATGGCGTGGAAAAAGACAAGCGCGCGCTGGAAATCGAAGAGATGCAGCTGAAGCAGGCGAAGAAAGACCTGTCTGAAGAACTGCAGATCCTCGAAGCCGGCCTGTTCAGCCGTATCAACTACCTGCTGGTTTCCGGCGGCGTTGAAGCGGAAAAACTGGACAAGCTGCCGCGCGAGCGCTGGCTGGAACTCGGCCTGACCGACGAAGAAAAACAGAGTCAGCTGGAGCAGCTGGCGGAGCAGTACGACGAGCTGAAGCACGAGTTTGAGAAGAAACTCGAAGCGAAACGCCGCAAAATCACTCAGGGCGATGACCTGGCACCGGGCGTGCTGAAAATCGTGAAAGTGTATCTGGCCGTTAAACGTCAGATCCAGCCTGGTGACAAAATGGCAGGTCGTCACGGGAACAAAGGTGTTATCTCCAAGATCAACCCGATCGAAGATATGCCATACGACGAGAACGGTACGCCGGTCGATATCGTACTGAACCCGCTGGGCGTACCATCACGTATGAACATTGGTCAGATTCTGGAAACCCACCTGGGTATGGCTGCGAAAGGCATCGGCGAGAAGATCAACGCCATGCTCAAGCGTCAGGAAGAAGTCTCCAAACTGCGTGAGTTTATTCAGCGCGCTTACGATCTGGGCACCGACGTGCGTCAGAAAGTAGACCTGAATACCTTCAGCGATGACGAAGTGCTGCGTCTGGCCGAGAACCTGAAAAAAGGTATGCCAATTGCCACGCCAGTGTTTGACGGCGCGAAAGAGAGCGAGATCAAAGAGCTGCTGCAGCTCGGCGGCCTGCCTTCTTCCGGTCAGATCACCCTGTTCGATGGCCGTACCGGCGAGCAGTTTGAGCGTCAGGTTACCGTTGGCTACATGTACATGCTGAAACTCAACCACCTGGTTGATGACAAAATGCATGCGCGTTCTACCGGTTCTTACAGCCTGGTTACTCAGCAGCCGCTGGGTGGTAAGGCGCAGTTCGGTGGACAGCGCTTCGGTGAGATGGAAGTGTGGGCGCTGGAAGCATACGGCGCCGCCTATACCCTGCAGGAAATGCTGACCGTGAAGTCTGATGACGTCAACGGCCGTACCAAGATGTATAAAAACATCGTTGACGGCAACCATCAGATGGAACCGGGCATGCCGGAATCCTTCAACGTACTGTTGAAAGAGATCCGCTCGCTGGGTATCAACATCGAGCTGGAAGACGAGTAAGCACTCGAATTTGTACTGGTTACGAGGCGGCCCGAATTGCCGGGCCGTCTTGAGAAGTCTCACTCCGACGGGAGCTAATCCGTGAAAGACTTACTTAAGTTTCTGAAAGCGCAAACTAAGACCGAAGAGTTTGATGCGATCAAAATTGCGCTGGCTTCGCCAGACATGATCCGTTCCTGGTCTTTTGGCGAAGTTAAAAAGCCGGAAACCATTAACTACCGTACGTTCAAACCAGAACGTGACGGGCTTTTCTGTGCGCGTATTTTCGGGCCGGTAAAAGATTACGAATGCCTGTGCGGTAAGTACAAGCGTTTGAAACATCGCGGCGTGATCTGCGAGAAGTGCGGCGTTGAAGTTACCCAGACTAAAGTTCGCCGTGAGCGTATGGGCCACATCGAGCTGGCTTCGCCGACCGCGCACATCTGGTTCCTGAAATCGCTGCCGTCACGCATCGGTTTGCTGCTGGATATGCCACTGCGCGATATCGAACGCGTGCTCTACTTCGAATCTTATGTCGTTGTTGAAGGCGGCATGACCAACCTTGAGCGCCGTCAGATCCTGACTGAAGAGCAGTATCTGGACGCGCTGGAAGAGTTTGGCGACGAGTTCGACGCGAAGATGGGCGCCGAAGCGGTTCAGGCCCTGTTGAAAAACATGGATCTGGAGCAGGAGTGCGAGCAGCTGCGTGAAGAGCTGAACGAAACCAACTCCGAAACCAAGCGTAAGAAGCTGACCAAGCGTATCAAGCTGCTGGAAGCGTTCGTGCAGTCTGGCAACAAGCCAGAGTGGATGATCCTGACTGTGCTGCCGGTACTGCCGCCGGATCTGCGTCCGCTGGTGCCGCTGGATGGCGGTCGTTTCGCCACGTCAGATCTGAACGATCTGTACCGTCGCGTGATCAACCGTAACAACCGTCTGAAGCGCCTGCTGGATCTGGCCGCGCCTGATATCATCGTACGTAACGAAAAACGTATGCTGCAGGAAGCGGTCGATGCGCTGCTGGATAACGGCCGTCGCGGTCGTGCGATCACCGGTTCCAACAAGCGTCCGCTGAAATCTTTGGCCGATATGATCAAAGGTAAGCAGGGTCGTTTCCGTCAGAACCTGCTCGGTAAGCGTGTTGACTACTCTGGCCGTTCCGTTATCACCGTTGGTCCATACCTGCGTCTGCACCAGTGTGGCCTGCCGAAGAAAATGGCGCTGGAGCTGTTCAAACCGTTTATCTACGGCAAGCTGGAGCTGCGTGGTCTTGCTACCACCATCAAAGCCGCCAAGAAAATGGTTGAGCGCGAAGAAGCCGTCGTCTGGGATATCCTGGATGAAGTGATCCGCGAACACCCGGTTCTGCTGAACCGTGCGCCAACGCTGCACCGTCTGGGCATCCAGGCGTTTGAGCCAGTGCTGATCGAAGGTAAAGCTATCCAGCTGCACCCGCTGGTTTGTGCGGCCTATAACGCCGACTTCGATGGTGACCAGATGGCTGTTCACGTGCCGCTGACGCTGGAAGCCCAGCTGGAAGCGCGTGCGCTGATGATGTCTACCAACAACATCCTGTCACCTGCGAACGGCGAGCCAATCATCGTTCCTTCTCAGGACGTTGTACTGGGTCTGTATTACATGACCCGCGACTGTGTTAACGCCAAAGGCGAAGGCATGGTGCTGACTGGTCCAAAAGAAGCCGAGCGTATTTATCGCGCTGGCCTGGCCTCTCTGCACGCTCGCGTTAAGGTGCGTATCACCGAGCACGAGAAAAACGAGCAGGGCGAATGGACGTCGAAAACCAGCCTGATCGATACGACTGTTGGTCGTGCGATCCTGTGGATGATCGTGCCGAAAGGCCTGCCTTACTCCATCGTCAACCAGGCGCTGGGTAAGAAAGCGATCTCCAAGATGCTGAACACCTGTTACCGCATCCTGGGCCTGAAGCCGACGGTTATCTTTGCTGACCAGACCATGTACACCGGCTTTGCTTACGCGGCACGCTCCGGCGCGTCTGTAGGTATCGACGACATGGTGATCCCGGAGAAGAAAATCGAGATCATCAGCGAAGCGGAAACCGAAGTTGCCGAGATCCAGGAGCAGTTCCAGTCTGGTCTGGTTACCGCTGGCGAACGCTACAACAAAGTGATCGATATCTGGGCTGCGGCCAACGAACGCGTTGCTAAAGCGATGATGGAAAACCTCTCTACCGAAGTCGTCATTAACCGTGACGGTGAAGAAGAGCGTCAGGTTTCCTTCAACAGCATCTTTATGATGGCCGACTCCGGTGCTCGTGGTTCCGCCGCGCAGATTCGTCAGCTGGCCGGTATGCGTGGTCTGATGGCTAAGCCAGATGGCTCCATCATCGAGACGCCGATCACCGCGAACTTCCGTGAAGGTCTGAACGTACTTCAGTACTTCATCTCGACCCACGGTGCTCGTAAAGGTCTGGCGGATACCGCACTGAAAACCGCGAACTCCGGTTACCTGACTCGTCGTCTGGTAGACGTCGCGCAGGATCTGGTAGTAACGGAAGACGACTGCGGCACGCACGAAGGCATCATGATGACTCCGGTTATCGAAGGTGGCGACGTGAAAGAACCACTGCGCGAACGCGTACTGGGTCGTGTTACCGCAGAAGACGTGCTGAAGCCGGGCACGGCCGACATCCTGCTGCCACGCAACACCCTGCTGCACGAACAGCAGTGTGACCTGTTGGAAGAGCACTCTGTCGACAGCCTGAAAGTTCGCTCCGTGGTTAGTTGTGAAACCGACTTCGGCGTGTGCGCCCACTGTTATGGACGCGATCTGGCGCGTGGTCACATCATCAACAAAGGTGAGGCCATCGGCGTTATCGCAGCACAGTCCATCGGTGAGCCGGGTACACAGCTGACGATGCGTACGTTCCACATCGGTGGTGCGGCATCTCGTGCGGCTGCTGAATCCAGCATCCAGGTGAAGAACAAAGGTACTATCAAACTCTCTAATGCCAAGTCGGTTACCAACTCCGCTGGCAAGCTGGTTATCACCTCGCGTAACACCGAGCTGAAAATGATCGATGAATTCGGTCGTACCAAAGAGAGCTATAAGGTTCCTTACGGTTCTACCATGGCGAAAGGCGACGGCGAGCAGGTTGCAGCGGGCGAAACCGTAGCAAACTGGGATCCGCACACCATGCCGGTTATCACCGAAGTGAGCGGTTTCGTTCGCTTTACCGATATGATCGACGGCCAGACCATTACCCGTCAGACGGATGACCTGACCGGTCTTTCTTCTCTGGTGATCCTGGACAGTGCTGAACGTACTTCCGGCGGTAAAGATCTGCGTCCTGCGCTGAAAATCGTGGATGCCAACGGCAACGACGTCATGATCCCAGGCTCCGATATGCCTGCTCAGTACTTCCTGCCGGGTAAAGCGATTGTGCAGCTGGAAGATGGCGTGAAGATCAGCTCGGGTGACACCCTGGCTCGTGTTCCGCAGGAATCTGGCGGTACCAAGGACATCACCGGTGGTCTGCCACGCGTTGCGGATCTGTTCGAAGCGCGTCGTCCGAAAGAGCCAGCTATCCTGGCGGAGATCAGCGGTATTATCTCCTTCGGTAAAGAGACCAAAGGCAAGCGTCGTCTGGTGATTACGCCGGTTGACGGCAGCGATCCGTACGAAGAGATGATTCCGAAATGGCGTCAGCTGAACGTGTTCGAAGGTGAACGCGTAGAGCGCGGCGACGTGGTTTCCGATGGCCCAGAGTCACCACATGACATTCTGCGTCTGCGCGGCGTGCATGCGGTTACCCGTTACATCACTAACGAAGTGCAGGAAGTTTACCGCCTGCAGGGCGTTAAGATTAACGATAAGCACATCGAAGTCATCGTGCGTCAGATGCTGCGTAAAGCAACCATCGAAAGCGCAGGCAGCTCCGACTTCCTGGACGGTGAGCAGGTTGAAGTTTCACGCGTTAAGATCTCTAACCGTGAACTGGAAGCCAACGGCAAAATCGCAGCGACCTATATGCGCGATCTGCTGGGTATCACCAAAGCGTCACTGGCGACCGAGTCCTTTATCTCGGCCGCATCCTTCCAGGAAACGACGCGCGTACTGACCGAAGCAGCCGTTGCGGGCAAACGCGACGAACTGCGCGGCCTGAAAGAAAACGTCATCGTGGGCCGTCTGATCCCAGCCGGTACCGGTTACGCTTATCATCAGGATCGTATGCGTCGTAAAGCGGCAGGCGAAATCCCTGCGGCGCCACAGGTTACCGCAGACGAAGCTTCCGCCAGCCTGGCGGAACTGCTGAACGCGGGTCTGGGCGGAAACGACGACTAATCGTTGTTTCAGCAGACCATAAAACCCCACTTCGGTGGGGTTTTTTTTGGCTGAAATTCAGGACATTTAAAAAAGCCGCTCAGAAGAGCGGCTTGCGGCCTTACCTGCTCTGATTTACGTTGAGCGTTATCCGCACGTCTGACATATTAATGCGCCAGCCGCCGTTATCACTCATCATCAGCGCCATGAATAACGTGACCAACAACAGTCCGTTGCGTTTTTTCATGGGGATTCCTTTCTCAGGAACCGCTATCGCTTGCCGCTCACCGGAACGCTGCAAACGAAAAAAGCAGTGTAGTTGACTTGTTTTCGCGGTATTGCAGATGCCGTTTCCTGAGTCCGGTGGCCTGCGGCAACAGGCGAAACGGCTCCGACGCAACAGTAACAGTTTAAAAATAAACCGGCATTTCGTTATCGGGAAAATGAGGGCTGTTATGCAGTAACTTTGTGAAGTTGCACAGACACCACAGCTATTTTGTGATATCCACTGCAGAAATAAATGGTATGAATAATGGTTTTAGAAACCACTGGTTTTTTATTTTATGCGGCTATATATTGACCGTGTGGTTGGCTTGTATTCGCAATTCAGCAGTAACACCCAGTGCCGGACGGCAATCCGCTTCTGGAACGAAAAAACCCCGCATTGACGGGGTTTTTTTATGTGCAAACCATAGCGAAGTCGCCCGGCTTGCCTACTTAAATTTTCGCACATCTTCGCTGGTCAGCCCGATATCTTTTAGCTGCGCATCGCTCAGTCGCGCTAATACTTTGCGGCTATAGGCTCGCTGCCGCCAGGCCAGCCAGAGCCGTCGCGGTAGCCTGAACATCAGGACGAAAGGTGAGTCTTTAAAAGGCTGTCCGCCTTTGTTTTCATTAAATTCCATGCTCGTCTCCTTATTCCGCCGTAGAGTTATTGTGCGCGGCGGCGGCGAGACGATACAGATGCAATAATCACTTTTATTTAACATACAAAGTGCGCGATAGTAGTTCTGAATGGTTGTTCGATTCGGTATCTGTACTGGTTTTTAATCCGCAAAGGAAAACAAGAGCGATGACACGTTATCAGCACCTGGCTAAGCTGCTGGCGCAGCGTATTAATCAGGGGCTTTACGTCTGTGGGGAACGGCTGCCGTCGGTAAGGGCGCTCAGTAAAGAGCACGGCGTTAGCATCAGTACAGTTCAGCAGGCTTATTATTTACTGGAAGAACAGCAGCTGATCACGCCGCAGCCGCGTTCGGGCTATTTTGTTACGCCGCATAAATCGGCACATCCGATGCCTGCACTGACGCGTCCGACCCAGCGGCCGGTCGATATTACGCAGTGGGACGCCGTCCTGAAATTGCTTAGTTTGCGGCAGGAAAAAGATATCCTGCAGCTTGGCAGCGGGACGCCCAACCTGACGCAGTCCACGCTAAAACCGCTGTGGAAAATTATCAGCCGCATCGGGCAGCAGCAGGACATCAGGCTGTTTGAATATGACAATATATACGGCATGCCTGAACTACGGGAGCAGATCGCCAGACTGGCGATAGACAGCGGCTGTCATGTTACGCCGGAAGAAATTGTGGTGACCAACGGCTGTCACGAAGCGCTATCCGTTTCTGTGCGTGCCGTCTGTCAGGCAGGCGATATCGTCGCGGTTGAATCCCCTTGCTACCACGGCATTCTGCAGGTGCTGCACGGCTTTGGTATTAAAGTCATCGAGATTCCGACCGATTCTCAAAGCGGCATCAGCCTGGAAGCGCTGGAGTTGGCGCTGGAGCAGTGGCCAATCAAAGCCGTCATCGTGGTGCCTAACTGCAACAACCCGTTGGGATTCATTATGCCGGAGCAGCGCAAGCGCGGGCTGGTAAAGCTGGCGCAGCGTTTTGATATCGCCATTATTGAGGACGATGTCTATGGCGAGCTGGCATGGGAATATCCTCGTCCGCCAACGGTTAAAGCCTTCGACAGCGAGGGTCGCGTGCTGCTTTGCAGCTCGTTTTCCAAAACGCTGGGGCCAGGCCTGCGCGTTGGCTGGGTTGTGCCTGGCCGCTATCTGGATCGCGTGCTGCACATGAAATATATCGTCACCGGCTCGACCGTACAGCAGACGCAGATTGCAGCGGCAGAGTTTGTGCGGCAGGGCTTTTATCCCGCCCATTTGCGCCGGATGCGGCAGTATTACCAACGTAATCTGGAAGTTTTCACCGCCGCGGTACTGCAGCACTTTCCCTGCGGCATCTGCGTTACGCGACCGCAGGGCGGCTATCTGTTATGGATCGAACTGCCGGAAACGACCGATATGGCGAAGCTGAATAAACAGATGCGCGACAACGATATCCAGATTGCCGTGGGTTCACTGCTTTCCGCCTCGGGCAAATACCAGACCTGCCTGCGTCTGAATTACGGCTTGCCCTTCACGGCGGAGACGGAAAAAGCGCTGGCTTTACTGGGTACGGCGATTGAACAGGCGACAGAGGTTTCCCTGGCTGAAGTGGCAGGTAGGTAAGGAATGACAGACAACAACATTGCCGTGGCCAGCCATTATTAAGGTCCAGCGATAATCAGAGTTATTTTATAAAAGACTTTGCCCGGCTCTTATTGCATTATCATTTTTTTCTTTATAAATACGTAATTGCGTTTATTAGGTTTTTGATAGCCGCTTATTTTCCTGTTTTATATTGTTTCTCTCTATTAATTACTTTTTAATCTTTTTTGACATGAGCTTTATCTTAAAGTTATTCAGACTTCCCTGGCAATATTGTGATGTCTTTCTCATCTTGCTAAGTTAATAAAAAATTCCCAGCTGCCGGATAAGAGCGCGCTACGTCTTTGTCAGCCAGCTGCCGTGAGGTAATTATGAATAAAAAAAAGCTAAAAGCGCTGGCGCGTCCGGTATTGAAGAACGCGGTTTCATTACGTTTGCGTCTTGAAAAGACGCTGATAAAAAGAAAGAAATTAGCGGAGTATAATCCTGCGCTGGAACAGGATATGGATATCGTTATTCATGACAGGCCGCTGAATGAGATCCCTAAACAGGTCTGGATGTTCTGGGCTGGCGCGAAGCTGCCGAAAGAAATTCAGAGTTTCGTAAACAAAATCTCGCGTGAAAACCCGGCCTGGACCGTGACCGTAGTCAACGACAGCAATCTGTCGCAGTATCTGCCAGGGCTGACGTTTAAGCGTCAGGATATGCTGGTGGCGCACCGAAGCGACGTAATTCGCCTGGAGCTGCTGTACAAATATGGCGGCGTCTGGATGGACGCCAGTATTATCCTCAACCGCACGCTGGACGATTTTTTAGCGGTTAACGCCAGTAATCGCTACGATATGGTCGCTTTTTATCGCGACGTCTCTACCGTCGATCGCCGCTATCCGGTGATTGAAACCTGGTTTATGGCCGCACCGAAAAATAACCGGTTTATCGAAAACTGGCTGCGCTATTTCCGGCCGATTACGGAGCTGGGCGCGGCGGAGATGTTCAGGCAGCTGCAGCAGCTTCCCAATTACGAGGAAGTGGTGCAGAAGATCACCGATCCACAATATCTTATTCTGAATATCACCCAGCAGCAGGCGATGCGTGAAGATAATCAGTACAACTTCTACCTGAGAAAGTGCGAAGCCAACGCAATTTACTATCAGCGTCTGGTGAGCTGGGACGCAGTACAGCTCAGCCGGATGCTGATGATCGATCGTCTGCCGGACGTGTTGCCGCCTATCGTGAAGCTGACCGGCCTGGATCGTAAATATCTTCAGACCAATCTCCGCTATGGCGCGGTGAACAAAGACAGCCTGCTGGGCAAAGTGCTGTTCGCGGACGTGCCGTCTAAACTGCCGGAAACGCCGATGCCCGGTATGCCCGGTAGCGCGAGCGCCTGAGTCATTATCAAACCCGATACGCGCCAGCACGACCGCCGGCGCGTTTCCGGCAGCGGTTAAACCCGGCCCAGCCAGCTATCCCAGTCTTTCCACACCGGTTGCAGGCCGGCTTTGACCAGCGCTTCCGCAACCTGCTGCGGGTGACGGTTGTCATGCGGTGAAAATTGTTCCAGCTCGCTCTGAGCATCAGCGTAGCCGCCGGGCTGCGTTTTCGAAAAGGCGCTGAGCGTGTTGATCGCCAGCGGCACTACCTGATCGCGAAACTGCGGCGATTCGCGCGTCGACAGCGACTGTTCAACCTCCGGCGCGAAAAGACGAAACGCGCAGATCGCCTGCACCAGCTGCGCCTCGTCCATAATGGAAGCGGGCTGGATGCCGCCCGCGCAAGGGCGCAGTCGGGGAAAAGCGACCGAATAGCGGCTTTGCCAGTAAGTTTTTTGCAGCCATAACAGGTGCTCCGCCATCATATAGCAGTCGGTGCGCCAGCTATCGGAAAGACCGATTAGCGCGCCCAGACCGATTTTATCAATGCCTGCGCGACCCAGCCTGTCCGGGGTTTCCAGCCGGAAAAAGAAATCCTGCTTGTTGCCTTTGAGATGATGCTGACCGTAGACCGCCGGATGATAGGTTTCCTGATAAACCAGCACGCCGTCCAGTCCCAGCGTTTTCAATTCGGCGTACTCTTCTTCAGCCATTGGCTGCACTTCCATCATCAGCGAGCTGAAATGCGCGCGGATGGCGGGCAGATGCTGGCGAAAATAGGCCATGCCAACCTTTGCCTGATGCTCACCGGTCACCAGCAGCAGCTGGTCAAAGCCCATCGCCCGAATCGCCTGACACTCACGCTCTATCTCCTGCGCATCCAGCGTTTTGCGCCTGATGCGGTTGCTCATGGAGAAACCGCAATAGGTGCAGTCGTTGGCGCACAGATTGGAGAGATAGAGCGGGACGAAAAGGTTAACGGCGTGGCCGAAGCGCTGGCGTGTCAGGAGCTGCGCTCTTTGCGCCATAGGCTCAAGCCAGTCCTGCGCGGCCGGCGAAAGCAGGGCCATCAGCTCTTCACGACCGACGACGGGCGCATTAAGCGCCCGCTCTACGTCGGCTGAGGTCTTGCTGTGGATGCGCAGGCGAATATCATCCCAGTCGAGCTGCTGCCACTGCGAAACGAAACTTTTCATAAAACCGCTCCGCTACGCAAAAAGCTGGTCAGCGGGCTGGTGGCGACGGCCTGCGGCTGACGGCTGCCCAGGCCGCTGTGACGAGCCAGTTCGCCGGCTTCAACGGCCAGGCGGAACGCGCGCGCCATTTGAATGGGATCCCGCGCGGAGGCCATCGCGGTATTGACCAACACCGCGTCTGCGCCCATTTCCAGCGCTTCGCTGGCGTGGCTGGGCGCGCCGATGCCTGCGTCAATCACCACAGGCACGCTGGCCTGTTCGATGATGATTGCCAGCAGGTCGCGAGTCTTCAGTCCCTGGTTACTGCCGATAGGCGCGCCAAGCGGCATCACGGCGGCGCAGCCGACTTCCTCCAGCCGCTTGCACACCACCGGATCGGCATGACAGTAGGGCAGTACCGTGAAGCCTTCCCGTACCAGGGTTTCGGCGGCCTTGAGGGTTTCGATCGCATCCGGCAGCAGATAACGAACGTCGGGATGGATCTCCAGCTTCACCCAGCTTGTTCCCAGCGCTTCGCGCGCGAGGCGGGCGGCGAAAATGGCTTCCTCGGCGGTTTTCGCGCCGGAGGTATTGGGCAGAAGCTGTACGCCCAGCTGACGTAAAGGTTCAAGGATGCCGTCATCACCGCCTCGCAGATCCACACGCTTCATCGCCATGGTGACCAACTGCGTGCCGGACGCTTTTAGCGCGTCTAGCATCACGGTTGGGCTGGAAAATTTGCCGGTTCCGGTAAAGAGCCGGGAAGAAAAGGTTTTATCAGCGATCTGCAGCATATCAGCCTCCGGCGATGGCCTGGAAAATCACCAGCTCATCGCCTTCCTGTAAAAGATGGGTAGACCAGCGCGCTCGCGGCACAATTTGCTGGTTAACGGCCAGCGCGGTGCCCGACTGCTGGTGGTCAAGCTGTTCCAGCAAGGTGGCCAGCGTTAGCGGCGCGGCAAGCTCGTGCGGCTCATCATTAATTACGATGTTCACGATCGCCTCCGCATACCGGGCAGTTGGGGCTGCGCTCAAGGCTGAGCGTGCGCCAGGTTTGCGCTTTACCGTCGAACAGCCGCAGCTGGCCGTCCAGCGCGGATGGCAGGCCAGCCAGCATTTTCAGCGCCTCCAGCGCCTGCAGCGTGCCCATTACGCCGACCACAGGGCCAAGCACGCCTGCGGTACGGCAGTTACGCTGCGGTTCGACCGCGTCGGGCCACAGGCAGCAGTAACAGCCGTGGCTGAACGGCGGCGTCAGCACCATCAGTTGGCCGCCGAAGCCGACCGCGCTGGCGCTGATGAGCGGCGTATCGCTCGCCACGCAGGCGGCGTTGACGGCATGGCGCGTCTGCATGTTGTCGCTGCAGTCCAGCACCAGATCGACCCACTGCACGCTCTCTTTCAGCGAGTCGGCGTCCATACGCTGTTCAAGCGTCACAAATTCCACCTGAGGATTAAGCGCCTGCAGCCGTTCTTTCGCCAGCGTCGCTTTCGGCTGCCCGGCATCGCCGCTGCGGTAAAGGATCTGCCGCTGTAAATTACTGATATGCACTTTGTCGTCGTCAGCCAGCAGCAGCTTGCCCACGCCTGCGGCAGCCAGATAAGCGGCGGCGGGCGAGCCCAGGCCGCCCAGGCCGACGATCAGCACGCTGGCCGCCTGTAGCTTCTCCTGCGCCTGCGGGCCGAACTCTTCCAGCAGCAGCTGACGGCTGTAGCGCATAAAATCGCTGTCGCTAAGCATGCGAATCTCCCGTTCCCGCCAGCGCCAGCAGCTTCGCCGTGGCTTCCTGCCAGTCTGCGGCCTGCGTGATGGCGCTGACCACGGCAATGCTGCCGACGCCGGTCGCCAGCACCTCAGGCGCTTTCTGCAGAGAAATCCCGCCGATGGCGACGGTAGAAATACCCGATAAACGCGCTACGTGACGCCGCAGCTCCGCCAGTCCCTGAGGCGAAGAGGGCATCTCTTTGGTTTGGGTTGGGAAAACGTGGCCCAGCGCGATGTAGGAAGGGCGTTCGACCAGCGCGCGATCCAGCTCTACATCGTCGTGCGTGGAAAGACCAAGCCGCAGCCCGGCGCGATAAATCGCGTCCAGATCGGCGATATCCAGATCTTCCTGACCCAGATGCACGCCGTAAGCGTCATACTTGATCGCCAGCCGCCAATAGTCGTTGATAAACAGGCGCGCGCGATAGCGTTTGCCCAGCGCGACAGCCGCCGCGATATCTTCTTCCACCGCCTCTTCCGGCAGATCTTTAATGCGCAGCTGGATAGTGCGGACGCCAGCTGCGAGCAGGCGCTCGATCCAGGCTACCGTATCCACTACAGGATAGAGTCCCAGTTTCGCTGCCGTTGGAGGAAAGGCGCCGCGGCTCATGCTTTATCCTCTTGCTGAAGCGCGTCCGCGGCATGATAAAGTTCGCCGCCACGGCTGCGGAAAGCCTGCGACATCTCCGCCATACCGATCTCTATCGGCTGCGCTGCCGCTTCCTGTTTCGCGGCGTAGTCGCGCACCTCCTGCGTAATTTTCATCGAACAGAATTTTGGCCCGCACATAGAGCAGAAATGCGCGACCTTGCCTGACTCCTGCGGCAAGGTTTCGTCGTGGTAGGCGCGAGCGGTATGCGGATCCAGCGCCAGGTTAAATTGATCTTCCCAGCGAAACTCGAAGCGCGCTTTCGACATGGCGTTATCACGGATCTGCGCGCCCGGATGCCCTTTAGCCAGGTCGGCTGCATGGGCCGCGATCTTGTAGGTGATGAGGCCTTGCTTCACATCCTCTTTGTTCGGCAGACCAAGATGCTCTTTCGGCGTGACGTAGCAGAGCATGGCGCAGCCGAACCAGCCAATCATCGCCGCGCCGATACCGGAGGTGAAGTGGTCGTAACCCGGCGCAATATCGGTGGTCAACGGGCCAAGCGTATAGAACGGCGCCTCGTGGCAGTGCTCAAGCTGTTCGGTCATATTGCGGCGGATCATCTGCATTGGCACGTGGCCCGGCCCTTCAATCATGACCTGAACGTCATATTCCCAGGCGATTTTCGTCAGCTCGCCCAGCGTGCGCAGCTCGGCGAACTGCGCTTCGTCGTTGGCATCCTGAATAGAGCCAGGACGCAGGCCGTCGCCAAGTGACAGGGAGACGTCGTAAGCGGCGCAGATTTCGCAAATTTCGCGAAAGTGTTCGTAGAGAAAGCTTTCGCGATGATGCGACAGGCACCACTTAGCCATAATCGAGCCGCCGCGCGAGACGATGCCGGTCAGGCGCTTCGCCGTCATCGGCACATAGCGCAGCAGCACGCCAGCGTGGATAGTAAAGTAATCGACGCCTTGCTCAGCCTGCTCCAGCAGCGTATCGCGGAACACTTCCCAGTTGAGATCTTCCGCCACGCCGTTGACCTTCTCCAGCGCCTGATAGATCGGCACGGTGCCAATCGGCACCGGGCTGTTGCGCAGGATCCACTCGCGGGTTTCGTGAATATTACGGCCGGTGGAAAGATCCATCACCGTATCTGCGCCCCAGCGTGTCGACCAGACCAGCTTTTCCACCTCTTCTTCGATTGAGGAGCTGACGGCGGAATTGCCGATGTTGGCGTTAATCTTCACCAGGAAATTGCGGCCGATGATCATCGGTTCCGCTTCGGGATGGTTGATATTGGCGGGAATAATCGCTCGTCCGGCGGCCACTTCCTGGCGCACAAACTCGGCGGTGATGTTTTCCGGCAGCTGCGCGCCGAACCCGTGGCCGGGATGCTGCTGGAGCAGCACCTCGCTGCGAATGCGCTCACGGCCCATGTTTTCCCGCAGCGCGATAAACTCCATTTCCGGCGTGATAACGCCCAGTCGCGCATAGTGCAGCTGCGTGACGTAGCGGCCAGCCAGCGCGCGGCGCGGACGCGGCAGCTTTGCGAAGCGCAGATGATCCAGCGCTTCATCCGCCAGGCGCTGCTGCGTATAAGTGGAACTAAGCTGCTCGATCGGTTGCGTATCTTCGCGTTCCAAAATCCAGCTTTCCCGCAGTCTGGCGATCCCTGCATGGACGTCAATGACGGTTTCGGGATCGCCATAAGGGCCGGCCGTATCGTATACCGGCACGGGTTCGTTCTCTTCAAACTGCGGATGGTCTTTACTGCCGCCGGTTAGCGTCGGACTGAGCTGGATTTCGCGCAGGGGGACGCGTAAATCGGCTCGGGAGCCGGTAAGATAAATACGTCTGGAATTGGGGAAGGCGGCGCCCTGCAGGGAATCGATAAACTGGCGGGCTTCGGCACGCTGTTCGCGTCGGGTTGGTTTTTTAACGGACGTAGACATAGCAAGTTCCTGAATAAAGGAAAATTTGCTTGTCCGGAGTTCGGATGAGTAATTGCCGGGCTGAAGGCCCAAACCTGAATCTTTACTCTTGTTCCCTACGCAGGTATTAACCTGGTCAGGTTCCGCGGATCCCGAATAAACGGTCTCAGCCCCGAAGGGCACTCCGACAAGAAGAAATCTGGCTTTCGCCAGGGACAATCAGCTGATTGCCCCTTGAGCATAAAGGGGCTTTATAGAAAGCTCAAGGGTTTTACAAATTTATAACTTATCAGGCCGGGCGAGCCATTGCCGCGTCGTTTGCCGCTGGCTGGTCACTGTACTTCTCCAGCGCCAGCTGAATAAATTTATCTTCCAGGGTAAAACGGGCTTCCAGCGTTTCGCCGACGATCGACAGCGCCTGCTGGAACTCCAGATAGTTGTCGTGATCGATAGCGTTTTCCAGATGGGCATCGTAAATCGCCATAATCTGTTCGGTATTAGCCTGTAACGAAGGATAAATCAGCGCCGCTTTGGCCAGCTGCTCGGTGCCTTCCATCTCCTGGATAAAGCGTTCGTAAGCGGTGAAGTGGCCGGTTGAAAGATAATCTACCAGGCTTTGGCAAAAATTATCCAGCGCGTTTTCGTCAAGCGAAGTCAGTGATTCCTTGTTAGGCTTAATGCCAACCATTTGATAATAGGCAACTAACAGCTGCTTACGTGAGTGAAGGCAAAAATCTACCAGTTCGCTACATCCGCCTACGCGTGAGGTCAGAACTTCCAGCTGGTCAAGCATGAGTGACTCCAAAAGTGTTATTTTTAACTGTCGATCCCGATCCGGTAAGGCGTGAAGTGAGGATGAGCAATTTATGGAACTTGAGATTTCAAGCGTAGACGCTGGCTGGTGGGTTGTCAGCCATGAACAGAAACTTTGGCTGCCGAAAGGTCAATTACCATACGGTAGCGCGCAAAATTTGGGCTTCGCAGGATCCAAAGGATCGCTTATCGGCGAATGGCAGGGCGAACCGGTGCGGCTGATCTGCGAAAACCGGCCGGAAGGGATGGCTTCGCTGCGCCAGCTGCTCGATCAGGATCCCGCGCTGTTTCAGCTGGCGGGACGCGGCGTCCAGCTGGCAGAGTTTTACCGTTCGCATAAGTGGTGCGGCTACTGCGGCCACGCCATGCACCGTAGCAAAACGGAATGGGCCTGCCTGTGCGGCCACTGCCGTCAGCGCTACTATCCACAGATCGCGCCCTGCATTATCGTGGCGATCCGACGCGGCGACGAGATCCTGCTGGCTCAGCATACCCGTCATCGCAACGGCATCTATACGGTACTGGCCGGTTTCGTCGAAGTGGGCGAGACGCTGGAGCAGACCATCGCGCGGGAAGTGATGGAAGAGAGCGGCATTAAAGTCAAAAACCTACGCTATGTCTCTTCGCAGCCCTGGCCTTTCCCGCAGTCGCTGATGATGGCTTTTATGGCCGACTACGACAGCGGCGAAATCCGCATCGATTCGAAAGAGCTGCTGGACGCGAACTGGTATCGCTTTGACGCGCTGCCAGCGCTGCCGCCAGCCGGTACCGTTGCCCGCCGGCTGATTGAAGACACCGTCGCGCTCTGCCGCGCCGAGGCAGAATAGCTGATATACTGTGCGCCTGAATGAAAAAGAGTCCTGAAAATGAGTGAACTGAAGAACGATCGTTATTTGCGTGCCCTGCTGCGTCAGCCGGTGGACGTCACGCCCGTCTGGATGATGCGTCAGGCCGGACGCTATTTGCCGGAATATAAAGCCACGCGCGCCCAGGCCGGCGATTTTATGTCGCTGTGCAAGAATGCCGAGCTGGCCTGTGAAGTCACGCTGCAACCGCTGCGGCGCTACGCGCTGGATGCGGCGATCCTCTTCTCCGATATTCTGACCATTCCCGATGCGATGGGGCTGGGACTCTATTTTGAAGCTGGCGAAGGCCCGCGCTTCTCTTCCCCGGTGACCTGCCGCGCCGATGTGGAAAAACTGCCGGTGTTCGATCCCGAGCAGGAGCTGGGCTACGTGATGAACGCGGTGCGCACCATCCGTAAAAACCTGAAGGGCGAAGTGCCGCTGATCGGCTTCTCCGGCAGTCCGTGGACGCTGGCGACCTATATGGTGGAAGGCGGCAGCAGCAAGGCTTTTACCAAACTGAAAAAGATGATGTACGCCGAGCCGGAAACCCTGCATCTGATGCTGGACAAGCTGGCGGACAGCGTCACGCTTTATCTGAATGCACAGATCCGCGCCGGCGCCCAGTCGGTGATGATTTTCGATACCTGGGGCGGCGTGCTGACCGGACGCGATTATCTGCAGTTTTCGCTGCACTACATGCACAAAATCGTCGACGGCCTGCTGCGTGAAAACGATGGCCGCCGCGTGCCGGTGACGCTGTTTACCAAAGGCGGCGGACAGTGGCTGGAAGCGATGGCGGAAACCGGCTGTGATGCGCTTGGCCTGGACTGGACAACGGATATTGGCGAAGCACGACGTCGCGTGGGTCACAAAGTTGCGCTGCAGGGCAATATGGATCCTTCTATGCTGTATGCAACGCCAGCCCGTATTGAGCAGGAAGTGGCAGGCATTCTTCAGGGCTTCGGCAAGGGTACGGGCCACGTGTTCAACCTGGGCCACGGCATTCATCAGGATGTGCCGCCGGAACACGCGGGTGCTTTTGTGGAGGCCGTTCACAAACTGTCAGGACAGTATCACCAGGACTAGTTATGGATATACAGGCATTAAAGCAGGAACAGACGATGCGCGCGGCGGAAGTGGTGCGCACCGATGATTTTGACGTAATGCCGCCGCGCTATATCGCCGGGGCGGATGTAGGGTTCGAACAGGGCGGCGAGGTCACGCGCGCCGCTCTGGTGCTGCTGGAGTATCCGTCGCTGAAGCTAATTGAGCATCGCGTTGCGCGGATAGCCACCACGATGCCCTATATCCCCGGCTTTCTTTCGTTTCGCGAATATCCTGCGCTGCTGGCCGCCTGGGAGCAGCTGGAGCAGAAGCCCGATCTGCTGTTTGTCGATGGTCAGGGCATCGCGCATCCGCGTCGTCTTGGCGTCGCCAGCCATTTTGGGCTGCTGGTGGACGTGCCGACCATCGGCGTGGCGAAGCGGCGCCTGTGCGGCAAGTTCGAGCCGTTGGGCGACGAGCCAGGCTCCCGCCAGCCGCTTATCGATAAAGGCGAACAGATTGGCTGGGTGCTGCGCAGCAAAAAGCGCTGCAATCCGCTATTTATTTCGCCGGGCCACCGCGTCAGCGCGGATACGGCTCTGCAATGGGTGGAAACCTGTTTGCAAGGCTATCGCCTGCCGGAGCCGACCCGCTGGGCGGACGCGGTAGCTTCCAACCGGCCCGCCTTTGCGCGGCTCGGCATCCCGCTATAACGGTGTGAGCCGCCCGCTTTTCGGTTACACTGCAGGCCGCGCACTTTTGTTTAAGAGATCCCAACATGTTACGTAATCCGATTCACCTGCGGCTGGAAAAGCTGGAAAGCTGGCAGCACGTGACTTTTATGGCCTGCCTGTGTGAACGCATGTATCCCAACTACTGGGCTTTTTGCCAGCAGACCGGCTTTGGCGACGGGCAACTTTATCGCCGCATCCTCGATCTGGTGTGGGAAACGTTGGTAGTGAAAGACGCCAAAGTTAATTTCGATTCGCAGCTGGAAAAGCTGGAAGAGGCGATCCCGGCGGCAGAGGATTATGACCTGTACGGTGTTTATCCTGCTATCGACGCCTGCGTGGCGTTGAGCGAGCTGCTGCATTCTCGCCTGAGCGGTGAAACTTTAGCCCATGCGATCGCCGTCAGCGAAGCCTCTATCACTACCGTTGCGATGCTGGAAATGACCCAGGCCGAACGCGAAATGACCGATGAAGAGCTAAAAGCCAATCCCGCCGTCGAAGAGGAATGGGACATCCAGTGGGAGATTTTTCGCCTGCTCAGCGCCTGCGAGGAAAGGGATCTCGAGCTGATAAAAGGACTGCGTTCCGACCTGCGGGAATCAGGGATTAGCAATATCGGTATAAATTTTCAGCAGTAAGGCGATAAAACGTGACTTCAGGCCTGATTTGTAGCGCCTTAAGGCTTCACATTCGCCCCCAGTCTGGTCTACATTTGGGGGGCTGAAAAAAGTGGCTATCGGTGCGTGTATGCAGGAGAGTGCCAGAAACTGGTTTTTCCCTCGCACTCGATGCTTAGCAAGCGATAAATACACTGTAAGGATAACTTATGAACAAGACTCAACTGATTGATGTAATTGCGGACAAAGCGGACCTGTCTAAAACCCAGGCTAAAGCTGCTCTGGAATCCACCCTGGCTGCGATTACTGAGTCTCTGAAAGAAGGTGATGCTGTACAACTGGTTGGTTTTGGTACTTTTAAAGTTAACCACCGTGCTGAGCGTACTGGCCGCAACCCGCAGACCGGCAAAGAAATCAAAATTGCAGCTGCAAACGTACCGGCATTCGTTTCTGGTAAAGCTCTGAAAGACGCCGTTAAATAATCAACGGTGAAAGGTTTTAAACAGGGGGGCGTTAAGCCCCTTTTGTTCAGGCTTTCGCCCAGAGGAGCCCGTGAATCGTTCTTCCTGCATTCTTCTGCTGTTGCTGCTAACGGGCTGTAGCTCGCAGCATACCCCCGATTTTACCGCCAGCGGCTATCTGGCCGATCGCGGCGCCGTGCGTATCTGGCGCAAAGAGCACGCTCCTCAGAGCACCCATCTGCAAACGGTTTATACCCCTTTTAGCGAGGCGCCGTCGCAAACCACCGACTATCAGTGGCAGCAGGGCAAGCTCATCTCTATTGAACGGCACATCGTCGGCAGCCAGCCGGAAAGCGTCACGCTGCGTTTCGACCAGAAGGGCCGGATGAGCTTTATGCAGCGGCAGCTGGAAAACCGGCGCGAAGCACTGTCCGCCGACGCCATCGCGCTCTACCAGTTTGACGCCGGACGTATGTTGAACATCAGCAACGATTTGCTGAAGGGCCGCGTAAGGCTGTTACAGGGACGCTGGACGCCTTCCGGCACCGTGAGCCTGTGCAGCGGCGAAAAAGCTTCGCCCGGGCTTGATGACAACGACATGCGCTATATTACCCGGCAACAGCAGGAAGCTGGCGAGCCGCTCAGCATCGCCTGGCTGGAAGCGCCTGGCGGCACGCAGCTGCTGCTGGCGACGCAGGAAGACCTTTGCGCGGCGGAGCCCGAAGCCGATAGCTTTTAAGAAAGGGAAAGGGAATGAAGGACTCATCCCCTGAAGAGGTTACTTACGGCCGATCGCGCGGTAGCCGATATCGTGACGACAGAAGCTGCCGTTCCAAGAGACAGACTTAGCCAGTTCGTAGGCGTGCTTCTGCGCCGCCGCCACGTCTTCGCCCAGCGCCGTCACGCAGAGAACGCGTCCGCCGTTAGTGACTACCAGATCGTCCTGCATTTTTGTTCCGGCATGGAATATCTTGCCATCCGGCGTCTCTTCCAGCGGCAGTCCGTGGATCTGGTCGCCGGTGTTGTAGTCGCCAGGATAGCCGCCAGCCGCCAGCACCACGCCCAGCGAGGGACGCGGATCCCAGACTGAATCCTTGCTGTCCAGCTTGCCGTCAACGGCCGCCAGGCACAGATCCACCAGATCCGACTGCAGGCGCAGCATGATTGGCTGCGTTTCCGGATCGCCAAAGCGACAGTTGAATTCGATCACTTTTGGCTGGCCGCTCTTGTCGATCATCAGGCCGGCGTACAGGAAACCGGTGTAGACATTGCCTTCCGCCGCCATGCCGCGTACGGTCGGCCAGATGACCTCATCCATGACGCGCTGGTGGATCTCATCGGTGACCACCGGCGCAGGCGAGTAGGCACCCATACCGCCGGTATTCGGGCCAGTGTCGCCATCGCCCACGCGTTTATGATCCTGGCTGGTAGCCATCGGCAGCACGTTTTCGCCGTCAACCATCACGATAAAGCTGGCTTCTTCACCATCCAGGAACTCTTCCACCACGATGCGGTGGCCAGCGTCGCCGAAAGCGTTGCCGGCCAGCATGTCTTTGATGGCTTCTTCCGCTTCCTGTAGCGTCATCGCCACAATGACGCCTTTGCCAGCCGCCAGGCCATCCGCTTTAATAACAATCGGCGCGCCTTTACTGCGCGTATACTCCAGCGCCGCATTCACATCGGTGAAATTCTGGTATTCAGCCGTTGGAATGTTATGGCGGGCGAGGAAATCCTTCGTGAAGGCTTTAGATCCTTCCAGCTGTGCGGCGGCCTGAGTCGGGCCGAAAATTTTCAGGCCAGCGGCGCGGAAGGCATCCACCACGCCAATGACCAGCGGCGCTTCCGGGCCAACAATGGTCAGATCGATCTTTTCACGCTGTGCGAACTCCAGCAGCGCGGGAATATCCGTGGCGCCGATGGCGACATTCTGTAGTGCAGGTTCCAGCGCGGTGCCTGCGTTGCCCGGCGCGACGAAAACAGTCTCCGCCAGCGGCGACTGAGCGGCTTTCCACGCCAGCGCGTGTTCACGGCCGCCATTGCCAATTACTAAAATCTTCATTATCCGGTTCCTTATTAATGGCGGAAGTGACGCATGTTGGTGAAGATCATCGCGATGCCGTGTTCGTCTGCAGCGGCAATTACCTCTTCGTCGCGAATCGAACCGCCCGGCTGGATAACGCAGCTAACGCCAGCAGCAGCGGCGGCGTCAATACCGTCGCGGAACGGGAAGAAAGCGTCGGAAGCCAGCGCGCAGCCTTCAACCACCAGTCCCTCATCTTTCGCCTTGATACCGGCGATTTTGGCGGAGTAAACGCGGCTCATCTGGCCAGCGCCAATGCCGACGGTCATATTGTCGCGGGCATAAACGATAGCGTTGGATTTCACGAATTTAGCGACCTTCCAACAGAACAGCGCATCGCGCAGCTCCTGTTCGGTCGGCTGGCGCTTAGTTACCACGCGCAGCTGGCTCTCTTCCACCATGCCCAAATCGCGATCCTGAACCAGCAGACCACCGTTAACGCGCTTAAAGTCCAGGCCGGCCTGACGCTGCTGCCACTGGCCGCAAACCAGCACGCGAACGTTTTGCTTAGTCGACGTTACCCTCAGTGCAGCTTCGCTGGCGGATGGCGCGATAATCACCTCGACAAACTGACGGCTGACAATCGCCTGTGCGGTCGCTTCATCCAGTTCGCGGTTGAAAGCGATGATACCGCCGAACGCGGAAGTGGGGTCGGTTTTATAGGCCAGCTCGTAAGCGCCCAGGATCGAGTCGCTGACCGCCACGCCGCAGGGGTTGGCGTGTTTGACGATAACGCAGGCTGGCTCATCAAACTCTTTCACGCACTCCAGCGCCGCATCGGTATCGGCGATGTTGTTATAGGAGAGCGCTTTACCCTGAAGCTGCTGCGCGGTAGCGACCGAGGCTTCGGAAACGTTCTCTTCTATATAGAAGGCGGCATCCTGATGGCTGTTCTCGCCGTAGCGCATATCCTGCTTCTTGATGAAGTTCAGATTTAGCGTGCGTGGGAAGCGTCCGGCTGGCTCGGTGTTCTCACCATGATAGGCTGGAACCAGACTGCCGAAGTAGTTGGCAATCATGCTGTCGTAGGCGGCGGTGTGCTCGAAGGCTTTGATCGCCAGATCGAAGCGGGTCGCCAGCTGTAGGGAATTGTTGTTGGCGTCCATCTCCGCGATAACCGCGTTATAGTCGCTGCTCTTTACTACGATTGCCACATCCTTATGATTCTTGGCCGCAGAGCGAACCATCGTTGGGCCGCCGATATCAATATTCTCGACCGCATCTTCCAGCGAGCAACCTTCGCGGGCCACTGTCTGTGCAAACGGATAAAGGTTAACGACCACCATGTCGATCGGCCTGATGCCATGTTCCTGCATAATGGCGTCGTCCAGGTCGCGACGGCCCAGAATGCCGCCATGCACTTTGGGATGCAGAGTTTTGACGCGTCCATCCATCATTTCCGGAAAACCGGTGTAGTCAGAAACTTCCGTAACGGGCAGACCCGCTTCCGCAAGCAGGCGGGCGGTGCCGCCAGTGGAAAGCAGCTCGACACCGCGCGCTGAAAGCGCCTGAGCAAATTCGAGGATACCAGCTTTGTCGGACACGCTGAGCAGAGCGCGGCGTACAGGACGAGGTTGTTGCATGAGGTTTTATCCCTTGGCTTTGGTTCGCATAGATAAGAGCGTTACATCAATCTTAGCGTTTTCCCTTCTTTATACAGAACGCAGAAGACAAAGATTCAGGTAACGCCCCCAAATGGGGGCCGGGATTTTTCCGGGGCATTGTAGCGAAAACGTTTGCGTGATGCTCGCCTAAATTTAATATCGCGGTGCAATGTGGATAAGTTTGTGGGTAAATGCGTATAAACAGGCCTTTTGCTGTGGAATGCAGCGAACGCGCTATTTTTCTAAAATTAGGGGTTGTCAGCCGGCGAGAACTCCCTATAATGCGCAACCACTGAGACGGCACAACGGTTTACACCAGCGGCTCAGCAGGTTCAGGAAGCTGAACCGCCGGAGAAAACTTCTGAAAAAGAGGTTGACTCTGAAGGAGGAAAGCGTAGTATACGC